>NZ_JBSGDW010000009.1:0-275419 GCF_053602575.1 Nocardia sp. NPDC004340 | reverse complement strand
GAAGCTAAGGCCACCTGCGCCGATGGTACTGCACTCGACAGGGTGTGGGAGAGTAGGACACCGCCGGAACATCATTCGCGAAGGCCCCCAGCAATAGCTGGGGGCCTTTGGCGTATTCTGATGTTCCCCGGGTATCCCGGGGACATACCCACAGAGAGTTCCCAGCCGAAAGCCAGTCCCGGCTGGATGAGAAAGACAATGATCGACAGTATGGTCCTCGCGCCCGCGCCTCAGCGGCCCGTCACCGTCCGCCGCTTCCGGTGGTCGGCCCTCTGGCTCCCCGCCACCTACAGCTACGTGGGTGTGCTGATGGCGGTGGCTGTCGCCCTGACCATGGTGAGCGCTCCTCGCGAGTCGCGAATCCTGCTGCACGCCAGCACCAACCTGCACAATCTCACCAACGGCCGTTTCGGCACGTTGTTCTCCAGCGCGTTCCTGGTCGGTGAGGGCGCGGCCACGGCCTTCCTGATCGTCCCCATGCTGGCCTGCCTGCTCGCGTTGGCTGAGCGCAGGTTCGGGGCTGTGAAGCTTGTGCACACTTTCTTCGTCGGCCATATCGGCGCGACCGTGCTGGTCGCGCTGGGCCTGTGGGTGGCTGTGCAGTCGCAGCTGATCCCCGGCAGCATCACCATGGTCCAGGACGTGGGCGTCAGCTATGGCTCGATGACCGTGGTGGGCGCCCTGGTGGCCGTGCTGCCGCCGCATCGGCGGTGGGTCTGGGCGGGCACCTGGCTGTCGTTCGCGCTGGGCGGGGTGGTGCTGTGGCACACCTTCACCAATGTGGGGCATTTCCTGGCGCTGTGCCTGGGGCTGGGTATCGGGCGGCTGACGATTCGCCGGCAGGGCGGCGTGGTGCGGCCCTTGAATGTTCCCGAGTACGTGATGTTGGCGGGTGGCTCGATTTTCGCCTGCCTGATGCTGCTGGGCTGAAGCCCGGTCACTAGACTCGACCGGTGCGCCTTGTGATTGCTCGTTGCCAGGTCGATTACGTTGGCCGTCTGACCGCCCATCTGCCCATGGCTCGTCGTCTGCTGATGATGAAAGCCGACGGTTCGGTGCTGGTCCATTCCGACGGTGGTTCCTACAAGCCGCTCAATTGGATGAGCCCGCCGTGCTGGCTGGAGGAGCGGGAAACCGATTCCGAGACAAGCCAACTGTGGGTGGTGTCCAACAAGGCCGGCGAGGAACTCCGGATCACGGTCGAGGACATCGAGCTGGATTCCAAGCATGAGCTCGGCGTGGACCCGGGTCTGGTGAAGGACGGCGTCGAGGCGCACCTGCAGGAGCTGCTGGCCGAGCACATCGAAACCCTCGGCCCCGGGTACACCTTGATCCGCCGCGAATACATGACCGCGATCGGCCCGGTGGACATCCTGTGCCGGGACGCCGACGGCTCCACCGTGGCCGTGGAGATCAAGCGCCGCGGTGAGATCGACGGCGTGGAACAGCTCACCCGCTACCTCGAGCTCCTCAATCGCGACCCCCTGCTGGCTCCCGTGGCCGGCGTCTTCGCCGCCCAGCAGATCAAGCCGCAGGCGAAAACCCTTGCCGCCGACCGCGGTATCCGTTGCCTCACCCTGGATTACGACGCCCTGCGTGGCACCGACTCCAGCGAATTCCGGCTCTTCTAGGCCCATGCCCCGGCGCAAGCCCCGCCCCAAGGATTCGGCGCGATCCCACCAGGATTCGCGCCCCCTCGGCGACGTCTTCGGCCGCACCGAGCACGGCCCCGGCACCGACGAATCCTTCATCGTCCGAACGGTTCCCGGCACCCGTGCCACCAAGCCCTACCGCTGCCCCGGCTGCGATCAGGTGATCCCGCCCGGCACCCCGCACATAGTCGCCTGGGCCGAGTACGGCGGCGAGGACGACCGCCGCCACTGGCACACCGGCTGCTGGAAGGGCCGCGACACCCGCACCATCACCCGCCGCTGGTCCTGACCACCCCCCGAGTCCTGACGCCCCAGAAATTGGGGGAGACCGTTCCCGGCTGCACCCTCTCCCGCCTAGCTAGGCTCCCGATCTGACGTTCCAATGTTTTCACAAGGAGTCCGGGAGACGATTTCGGCACCGGATACCGCTCCTTCGCCGAAATCGCTTATCGGCCGACGACTCTGGGCATGCACCATATCGTCGCGACGCAGTTCAACCCGGACGGTTCGGTCCTCAGCACACTGTCGCAGGATGTCGATGTCACGGAACTGGCCTGCCACATCGGCGCCGGGAGCGTGCAGTCCTCGACCGCTATCGACAGCCTCGTCTGCAATCTGACCAGTGGTTCCTGATAAACCCTGGGTGCGCATAAGGAAGGCCGCCTCCCGGTAGGGAGGCGGCCTTCGTACGGAACGGGTTGTCGCCCGGGGTGGTGGAATTAGCCGGAGATGTCGGCGTTCTCGCGGTCGTCGACGAGGTCCTCGTCGTCGTGCGCCTCGGAGATGGCCTTGCGGTTGTTCTTGCCGAGGGAGCGCTGTTCCGGTGCGCCGTCGAGGAGTTCGCTTTCGCGGTTGACGGCGGCGAGCATGGCCGGGACCGAGTCGAGCTGGCCGCGGATGCCGAGCAGCTGGGCCAGGACGCGGCCGCGGAGGACACGCATTTCCTCGGCGAGTTCCTTGGCGTGCGCGATCTTCCGATCGGCGGTGTTGGTCGCCGAGGTGATGAGGCGGTTGGCCTCGTCGGTGGCGTCCTTGATGCGCTGGGCGGCCTCGGCGCGGGAGGTGGCCTCGAGCTCCTCCATGGCGCGGGTCAGCTTGGTGCGCCGCTCCGCCATGGTGACCTCGAAGTCCTGCTGCGTCGCCTTGCGCTTGGCGTCGGACTCCTTGGTGAGGCGATCGGCCTCGGCGTTGGCCGCCTCGACGATCTTGGCGGACTCGGAGCGGGCGTTGGCGAGAGTCTGCTCGAATTCGATTTCGAGAGCTTCGCGCTTCTCCTTGGTCTCGGAGAGGAGCGATTCGTACTTCCCACGCATCTCGGTGGCCTGCTGCTCGGCGATCGAGATCATCTCGGCGGCCTCGGCCTGAGCCTGGGCGCGGACCTCGGAGGCCTCGTCGGAGGCCAGGCGCAGCATGCGGGAGATGCGATCGGACATGCCTTCGGCGGTCGTCGGCGGCACGGACAGCCGGTCGACTTCCTTACGGAGCTCGTCGATCTCGTCCCGGGCATCCTCGAGCTGGGCGGCCAGGTTGCGGGCCTGGGCGGCGGCGGCATCGCGGTCGGTGGCGGTGACCCTTAGCTCGGCATCGAAACGGTCGAAGTAGTTACGCACCTCGTCACGGTCATAACCCTTCCGCACAACGGTAAAGGGCAGCGCGACGAAGCGATTGCGATCGGGCTCAGTGGACGACATGCCCCACAAACTACAGCCTGACCGTCGCGGATGGTGACCCGACCGCGAATGTTGTTACGCCCTCTTTAGGAGGGCGGAACACGGTACTAGTGAGTAGTTTTCGCGGCCGGTTCGACGAGTTCGACCAGCACACCGCCAGCATCCTTGGGGTGGATGAAATTGATGCGGGAACCAGCGGTTCCACCACGCGGCTCTGCGTACAGCAAACGCAAGCCCCGTTCACGAAGTTGCTCGGAAACCGCCTCGACATCGGTCACGCGGTAGGCGAGCTGCTGCAGGCCAGGACCGTTTCGGTCGATGAACTTGGCGATGGTGGACTCCTCGTTGAGCGGAGCCAGCAACTGGAGAGCGACCGAGCCCTCGGGCGTGCCGGGGACCGACAGCATGGCCTCGTGGACGCCCTGCGACTCGTTGATCTCGCGGTGGGTCTCCACCATGCCCAGATTGTCGCGGTACCAGGCGACCGCGGAATCCAGGTCCGGCACGGCGATTCCCACGTGATCGACGGCCACGACGTATTCCGACGGGATGAATGCGGTGTTCTCGGTAGTGCTCACAGGACTGACGGTAGCGCGCACCCGCATACCCCCGCCGAAGTGCCTGGAGTTACCGTGGAGTACGGCTCCGATGGTTGGCGGAGCCGTGACGACACACAGTAAGTGAGGCCCCACGTGACGACTACCTCCGTGATCGTGTCCGGTGCGCGTACCCCGGTGGGTCGCCTGCTCGGGTCGCTGAAGGATTTCAGTGGCTCCGACCTGGGCGGCATCGCCATCAAGGCGGCGCTGGAGAAGGGCGGGGTCGCGCCCGAGCAGGTCGACTACGTGATCATGGGCCAGGTGCTCACCGCCGGCGCGGGCCAGATCCCGGCCCGGCAGGCCGCGGTCGCCGCGGGGATCCCGATGGACGTCCCGGCGCTGACCGTCAACAAGGTGTGTCTGTCCGGCATCAACGCAATCGCCCTGGCGGATCAGCTGATTCGCGCCGGTGAGTACGAGATCGTGGTGGCCGGCGGCCAGGAGTCCATGACCAATGCCCCGCACCTGCTCGAGAATAGCCGTGAGGGCTTCAAGTACGGCGACGTGAACCTGCGCGACAGCATGGCCTACGACGGCCTGTACGACATCTTCACCGACCAGGCCATGGGCGCCCTCACCGAGCAGCGCAACGACACCGACAAGATCAGCCGCGAGGAGCAGGACGCCTTCGCCGCCGCCTCGCACCAGAAGGCGGCCGCGGCCTGGAAGAACGGCCTGTTCGCCGACGAGGTCGCGCCGGTCTCCATCCCGCAGCGCAAGGGCGACCCGATCGTGTTCGCCGAGGACGAGGGCATCCGCGCCGACACCACCGCGGAGTCGCTGGGCAAGCTGCGTCCGGCCTTCCGCAAGGACGGCACCATCACCGCCGGCTCGGCCTCCCAGATCTCCGACGGCGCGGCCGCCGTGATCGTCATGTCGAAGGCCAAGGCCGAGGCGCTGGGTCTGAGCTGGATCGCCGAGATCGGCGCGGCCGGCGTCGTCGCCGGTCCGGACTCCACCCTGCAGGACCAGCCCGCCAACGCCATCGCGAAAGCCTGTGCCAAGGAAGGCATTTCGCCCGCCGACCTGGACCTGGTCGAGATCAACGAGGCCTTCGCCGCGGTCGGCATCGCGTCCACCCGCACGCTGGGCATCGACCCGGAGAAGGTGAACGTCAACGGCGGCGCCATCTCCATCGGCCACCCGCTGGGCATGTCCGGCGCCCGCATCGTGCTGCACCTGGCCAACGAGCTGAAGCGCCGCGGTGGCGGCGTCGGCGCGGCCGCCCTGTGCGGCGGTGGCGGCCAGGGCGACGCCCTGATCATCCGCGTGCGGTAAGCGCGATCCCGTAGCCCGAACCAGGCCCCGGCTCCGAAACGAGCCGGGGCCTGCTCGTTCGTGTGACCAGCTCCACTACGGGGCGTCGTAGCCGGTCGGGCAGAATGGGGGGCATGGGTGATCTGTTCGACCTGTCCACGGTCGCGAAGCGTGTGCGTTTCTTCGGCCTGCTCGAGGTGCCGTCCTGGGTGCTGCTGTTCATCGGCTCGGCCCTGAAGCGCGCCGACGCGCTGGGCATCGCCGATCAGCCGATCAAGTGGCCGGTGATGGTGTTCGGCATGCTGCACGGCGTCGTGTTCCTGGCGTACGCGATCAACTGCCTGCTGGCCTCGCGTGAGTTCGAATGGCCGGGCAAGACCACGCTTCTCGCGCTGGCGTCCTCGGTGGTGCCGTTCACCTCCGTGCTCTTCGAGCGGTGGGCGATCAAGACGGGTCAGCTGGGTGAACTGAGCGGAGCCCCGGCGCCCGCCGCCGCCGCTTCGTGACAAACTGGATGGCGTGACTCGACCCGCACGCCGTCCTTCCGCCGCCGCAGCCGCCGCCATGTCGGGCGCTGTGGACCTGTCCGCTCTCAAGCAGCCGGCCGCCCCCGCGGGGGAGGTCCCGGGTGACCACGCCGTCACCGAGGCCAATTTCGAGGATCGAGTGCTGCGGCGCTCCACCCAGGTCCCGGTGGTGGTGGCGCTGTACTCGCAGCGCAGCCCGGGCAGCATCGAGCTGGTGAAGCTGCTCGAGCAGCTGGTCGGCCGCAGCGGCGGCGACTGGGATCTGGCCACCGTCGAGGCCGAGGCCAATATGCGCATCGCGCAGGCCTTCGGCGTGCAGGGCATTCCGACCGTGGTCGCCGTGGCCGCGGGCCAGCCGCTCGCCGACTTCACCGGCAATCAGCCCGAGGAGCAGGTGACGCAGTGGCTGGCCGCCGTGGTGGACGCCGTGCGCGGCAAGCTCCCCGGTGTCGGCGAGGGTGACGCCGCCGAGCCGGAGATCCCCGAGGATCCCCGTTTCGTGGCGGCCGAAGAGGCTTTGGAGCGTGGCGAATTCGACAACGCCATCGCCGCCTACCAGGACATCCTGACCGCCGAGCCGAACAATGCCGAGGCCAAGGCCGCGCTGCGGCAGGTCCAGTTCATCTCCCGTGTGCAGGATCTCGACCCGGCAGCGGTGGCCAAGGCCGACGCCGACCCGGCGGACCTGGACGCCGCTATCGCCGCCGCCGACCTCGAGATGTTCAATCAGCAGCCCGACGCCGCATTCGATCGGCTGATCGCCCAGGTCAAGCGCACCGCCGGCGACGACCGCACCCGGGTCCGCACCCATCTGCTGGAGCTGTTCGAGCTCTTCGACCCGGCCGAGCCGCTGGTCGTCGCCGCCCGCCGCAAGCTGGCCGCCGCGCTGTACTGACGGGTCTCGGACCCCGCACGCAGGGGTCTCAGACCTTCGGTAGCGAGGCGAGGGCGGCATCGATGCGAGGCTGGGGCAGCTCGAAATCGGGGATGTCGCCCGCCAGATAGCGTTCGTAGGCGGTCATGTCGAAGTGGCCGTGCCCGCACAGCGCGGTGAGCAGGACCTTCTCCTCTCCGGACGCGGTGCAGCGGTTGGCTTCCTCGATGACCGCCGCGAGCGCGTGCGAGGGTTCGGGGGCGGGCAGGATGCCCTCGGTCTTGGCGAAAGTGACCGCCGCGGCGAAGCATTCGCGCTGCTGCTTGGACACCGCCTCGAACAGCCCGAGCTCGTACATGTGCGAGAGCAGCGGCGACATGCCGTGGTAGCGCAGACCGCCCGCGTGCACCGGATCGGGGATGAAGTCGTGGCCCAGGGTGTGCATCTTCATCAGCGGCGTGAAGCCCGCGGTGTCGCCGAAGTCGTAGGCGTAGATGCCGCGGGTGAACGACGGGCAGGCGGCCGGTTCGACGGCGCGGATGACGGGATTGCCTCGGCCCGCGAGCTTTTCGCGCAGGAACGGCAGGAACAGGCCGGCGAAGTTGGAGCCGCCGCCGGTGCAGCCGATGATCACGTCGGGGGCGCGTTCGCCCGCCGCGGCGAACTGCTTCAGCGCCTCCTCGCCGATGACGGTCTGATGCATGAGCACGTGGTTGAGCACGCTGCCCAGCGCGTAGCGGGTGAACGGGTCGGCCGCGGCCACCTCGACCGCCTCGCTGATGGCGATGCCCAGGCTGCCGGGCGAATCCGGGTGGTCGGCAAGGATTTTCGCGCCCGCCGCGGTGATCGGGGAGGGGCTGGCGTGCACGGTGGCGCCCCAGGTCTGCATGAGGGTGCGCCGGTGCGGCTTCTGGTCGTAGGAGGCGCGGACCATCCACACCTCGCAGTCGATGCCGTACTGCGCGCAGGCGAAGGACAGCGCGCTGCCCCACTGGCCCGCGCCGGTCTCGGTGGTCAGGCGGCGGGTGCCTTCGGCGGCGTTGTAGAAGGCTTGCGGCACAGCGGTGTTCGGCTTGTGTGAGCCCGCGGGGGAGACGCCCTCGTACTTGTAATAGATGCGCGCCGGGGTGCCGAGCGCCTTCTCGAGTCGGCGCGCCCGGAACAGCGGTGTCGGCCGCCAGAGCCGGTACACGTCGATGACCTCGTCCGGGATGTCGAGGTAGCGGTCGCCGCTCACTTCCTGCCGGATCAGTTCCATGGGGAACAGCGGGGCCAGGTCCTCGGGGCCGACGGGCTGCCCGGTGCCGGGGTGCAGCGGGGGCGGCGGGGGTTCGGGCAGGTCCGGGATGACGTTGTACCAACGCCGCGGGATCTCGGATTCGTCCAGTGTGATCTTGGTGCGCTCGTCCACGAGGCCCTCCCGGGCTTGATCCGGCTGTCCGTCCAGGGTGCGCCCGAAGCGGACCCGTTGGTGTGGAATTCGCCGGATTGTTCCTGGTCATGATCGTTCGAAATTAGTAAGCTAGTGCGTATGATAAGCGCATACGAAGAATCGCCGGCCTCGGGAACGGAGCTGCTCGCGCTGGACGCCCGCGCGGTGCGGACGAGCATCGACGTGGTGGCGGGGGTGACCTCGGGCGACTTGGACGCGCCCACCCCGTGCGAGGGCTGGACGCTGCGAGATCTGCTGGAGCACATGATCGTTCAGCACTACGGGTTCGCGGCGGCGGCGCGCGGTGAGGGTGATATCGGGCTGTGGAAGCCACAGCCGCTGAGCGCGGACCCGCTCGGCGAATACCGCGCGGCGGCCGAGCACGTGCTGGCCACCTTCGCCGAGCCGGGCGTCCTGGACCGGCAGTTCCCCCTGCCGGAGGTCCGCGACGGCATCATCATCCCGGGGACGCTGGCGGTGAGCTTCCACTTCATCGACTACGTCGTGCACGCCTGGGATGTCGCGCGGGCGCTCGGCCGGACCGTGGACTTCGACGACGACCTGCTGAGCGCGGCGTTGCCGGTGGCCGAGGCCGTCCCGCGGGGCGCGGAGCGGGAGCGGCCGGGCGCGTCGTTCGCGCCGGAAGTGCCCGGTACCCCGGCGTCCGGGCTGGATCGGATTCTGGCGGTGCTGGGACGCTCGCCGGGCTGGCCGGAATAGGGACCTGTCAGTCGCGTGCGGCCGGTGGCGTGGTCGAGAGCCAGATCGCGCTGTGCGGGGGCAGGGTGAGGGCGGCCGAGACCGGGCGGCCGTGCCACGGCTGCTGTTCGGCCGGGATCGGGCCGCCGGTGCCCGCGCCGCTGCCGCCGTAGGCGACCGCGTCGGTATTGAGCACCTCGTACCACGAATCCTGTTCGCACTCCGGCAATCCGATGCGGTAGCCACTGAGCTGCCGCCCGGAGAAGTTGTACACGCAGGCGAGGATCGACCCGTCGGTGCCGTACCGCAGGAACGACAGCACATTGTTGTCGCGGTCGTCGGCGTCGATCCACGCGTACCCGCCCGGCGAGGTGTCCTGACTCCACAGCGCCGGATTCCCGACGTAGAGCCGGTTGAGGTCGCCGACCAAGGCCTGGATGCCGCGGTGCAGCGGGTTCTCCAGCTCGTGCCAGTCCAGTCCGCGGTCGTGGTCCCATTCCCGGAGCTGACCGAAGTCCTGGCCCATGAACAGCAGCTGCTTGCCCGGGTGCGCCCACAGGTAGGCGAGCAGCGCCCGCACCCCGCCCGCCTTGGCGTAGTCGTCGCCGGGCATGCGGGTCCACAGCGTGCCCTTGCCGTAGACGACCTCGTCGTGGCTGATCGGCAGCAGATAGTTCTCGCTCCAGGCGTAGGTGAGTGAGAAAGTCACCTCGTTGTGGTGCCAGCTGCGGTGCACGGGATCGCGGGCCAGGTAGCCGAGGGTGTCGTGCATCCAGCCCATGTTCCATTTCATGGTGAAGCCGAGGCCGCCGACCTCGGTGGGGCGGGTGACGCCGGGCCAGGTGGTGGATTCCTCGGCGATGGTCAGCACGCCCGGATGATGCTTGTGTACGGTGGCGTTCATTTCCTGGAGGAAGGCGACGGCCTCCAGGTTCTCGCGGCCGCCGTGGATGTTCGGTTCCCAGTCCGGGCGCGAATAGTCCAGGTAGAGCATGGAGGCGACGGCGTCCACGCGCAGGCCGTCGAGGTGGAATTCCTCGATCCAGTACAGCGCGTTGGCGACCAGGAAGTTGCGGACCTCGTGGCGGCCGAAATTGAAAACGTAGGTGCCCCAGTCGAGTTGCTCGCCGCGGCGCGGGTCGGCGTGCTCGTAGAGGGCGGTGCCGTCGAAGCGGGCCAGCGCCCATTCGTCGCGCGGGAAGTGCGCGGGCACCCAGTCCAGCAGCACGCCGATGCCCTTGCGGTGCAGGTGATCCACGAGGAAACGGAAGTCGTCGGGGGAGCCGAAGCGGGCGGTCGGCGCGAAGTAGGAGGTGACCTGGTAGCCCCACGAGCCGCCGAAGGGGTGCTCGGCCACGGGCAGCAGTTCCACGTGGGTGAAGCCTTGGGCGAGAACGTATTCGGCGAGCTGCCCGGCGAGCTCGCGATAGTCGAGACCGGGCCGCCAGGAGCCGAGGTGCACCTCGTAGACGCTGATCGGCGCGCGCAGCGGGTCGGTGCGGGCGCGTTCCCGCAGCCATTCCCCGTCGCCCCAGGTGAATTCGCTCTCGGTGATCACCGAGGCGGTGGCGGGCGGCACCTCGGTGGCGAAGGCCATGGGGTCGGCGTGGTCGACCACGCGCCCGTCCGCCCCGTGCACCCGGTACTTGTAGAGCGCCCCCGGCCCGATGCCGGGCAGGAACAGTTCCCACACGCCCGAATCGCCGAGTCTGCGCATGGGCGCGGTGTTTCCGCTCCAGCCGTCGAAGTCCCCGATCACGGAGACGCCGCGCGCATTGGGCGCCCATACCGCGAACGCGGTGCCCGTCACCTCACCGTCGAAGGAGGGGTAGGTCCGGGGATGCGCGCCGAGCACCTCCCACAGCCGCTCGTGGCGGCCCTCCCCGAGCAGGTGCAGGTCGATATCGCCGAGGGTGGGCAGGAAGCGGTAGCCGTCGGCCTCGACCACGGTGCGCCCGCCCGGGTAGGCGGCGACGATCCGGTAGTCCCACAGCTCCGGGAACGGCAGGACGACCTCGAACACCCCGTGATCCCGGTGTGTCAGTGGATGATCCATCTCGCCGATGCGGGCCGCGACCGCGTCCGCGTGCGGGCGCAGCACCCGGATGACGGTGCCGTCCGGATGCGGGTGGGCCCCCAGCACGGTGTGCGGATCGGGATGCGTGCCCGCCGCCAGCAGCAGGAGGTCACGCCGGTTCATCGGAACGATCTGCGATAGGCGAGTTCGGTGCGCGCGGCGGCGGGGACCGGCGGCAGGGTGAGGATGTGGGCGGCCGCGCGATGCGGGTCCAGGCGCACGTAATTGCTCTGGCCCCAGTGGTATTCCTCGCCGGTGATCTCGTCGGTCACCACCGGCCGGTCGTGCCATTCACGGCCGATGGCCGGCAGGTCCAGCGACACCATGCCGTGTTCGGTGCCGAACGGGTTCAGGTTCACCACGACGAGCACCGCGTCACCGGTGGTCGGATCCATCTTCGAGAACGCCAGGATCGCGTCGTTGTCCACGGGGTGGAAGTGGATGCAGCGCACCTGCCGCAGCGCCGGGTGCGCGCGCCGGATCTCGTTGAGCCGGGTCAGCCACGGTTCCAGGGATTCCCCGCGCGCGGCCGCCGCGGCGAAATGCCGTGGGCGCAGCTGGTATTTCTCCGAATCGAGGTATTCCTCGCTGCCGGGGCGCACCGCCTGGTGCTCGTACAGTTCGAAGCCGGAGTACACGCCCCAGGTCGCGCCGAGCGTGGCGGCCAGCACGGCCCGGATCGCGAACATGCCGGGCCCGCCGTGCTGCAGGCTCTCGTGCAGGATGTCGGGGGTGTTCACGAACAGGTTGGCGCGCGCCTCGTCGGCCTTGGCGGCGAGCTCCCGCCCGAACTCCTCGAGTTCGTGCTTGTGGGTGCGCCAGGTGAAATACGTGTAGGACTGGCTGAATCCGCGGCGGGCGAGCCCGTACATGCGGGCCGGGCGGGTGAACGCCTCGGACAGGAAGATGATCTCCGGGTGCTTCTTGTGCACCGCGGCGATCAGCCACTCCCAGAAGTCGGCGGGCTTGGTGTGCGGATTGTCGACCCGGAAGATGGTGACGCCCAGGCCGATCCAGTGCCGGACCACGCGCAGCACCTCGGCGTAGAGCCCGTCGGGGTCGTCGTCGAAGTTGAGCGGGTAGATGTCCTGGTACTTCTTGGGCGGGTTCTCCGCGTAGGCGATGGTGCCGTCGGGCAGGGTGATGAACCACTCCGGGTGCGCGGTCACCCAGGGGTGGTCGGGCGCGCACTGCAACGCCAGGTCGAGCGCCACCTCCAGGCCCAGTTCCCGGGCGGCCGTGACGAAGTCGGCGAAGTCGGCCTCGGTGCCCAGCCGCGGGTGGATGGCGTCGTGGCCGCCCTCGTCGGAGCCGATGGCCCACGGTGAGCCCACATCCTCGGGGCCCGCGGTCAGGGAGTTGTTGGGCCCCTTGCGGTTCACCTTCCCGATCGGGTGGATCGGCGGTAGGTACACCACGTCGAACCCCATGGCCGCGATGCGCGGCAGATCCTTGGCGGCGGTGGCGAAGGTGCCGTGCACCGGCTTGCCCGTGGCGTCCCAGCCGCCGGTGGAGCGCGGGAAGAACTCGTACCAGGAGCCGTACAGCGCCCGCTGCCGGTCCACCTGCACGGTGTGCAGCGGCCCGTGGGTCACCAACTCCCGCAACGGGGTTGCCCGCAGGATCTCGCCGACCTCGGCGCCGAAGGCGGGCGCCACGCGCGCGGGCAGCTGGGCGTCGCTGCGCAGGGCGGCGGCCGCGGCGCGCAGGATCTGCCACTGCTGCTTGGGCACCGCGAGCGCGGCCTTGTCGAGCAGGCGCGCCCCGAGCTCCAGGTCGTTGGCCAGGTCGACGGCGCTCTGCCCGACGGCCAGCTTGGCCTCGACGCCGGAGCGCCAGGTGGCGATGGGATCGCTCCAGCCCTCGACGCGGAAGGTCCAGCGGCCGGGCGTGCTCGGGGTGAACACCGCGTTGAACACGTCCGGCTCGTATTCCGGGCTCATGCGAATGCGTTGCGTGCGTGCCGAACCCGGGCCCCGCACCGCGAGGGTCGCGGCCACGACCTCGTGTCCCTCGCGCCAGACCACGGTCCGGACCGGGACCACCTCGCCCACCACGGCCTTCGACGGCCGGCCGCCGGGGATCGCGGGGGCGGTGTCATCGATGGCGATGCGGCCGGTCACGCCTTCGAACTTACCGGAGCGGCTACTGCTGGCCCGGCTTGAGGAGCAGGAACAGGCCGTGCGCCTCGGCACACAGCCGGTCGCCGTCGTGCAGGGTGGCGCGCACGAAGACCTTGCGGCCCTCCTGCCGCTCCACCCAGCCGTGCACCCTCAGCTCGGTGTTCAGCGGCGTGATGGACCGGTAGTCGACGTGCAGGAAGGCGGTGCGGGTGACCGCGCGCGTGTTCAACGCCACGGTCATGCCGAGCAGATCGTCGAAGCCCAGCGCGATGTGGCCGCCGTGCGCCGCCGCATTGCCGCCCAGGTGGAAGGTGCGGAAGGTGATGCGCGCGTGCACGCCGTCGGCGCTCGCGTCGTCGATCAGGAACGGCGGCAGGGTGATATTGCCGCGCGCGGGCAGGTCGTTGCGGTGCCAGGCGGGCGCGTCCCACTCGTCGCCGACCGCGGAGTCGAGCTTGGCGTTGAGTTCCTTCAGCGTGGCGATGGCCTCGAGGGCGACCTCGTCGGTCGGGGAGGCCAGCCGAACCCGGTCCATCAGCCCGCGCACCTGCTCGATGAACTCCCCGTAGTGCGGCCCACCCCGGCTGGCGTCACGGCCCAGGGTTTGGATCGGCCGAAACCCGCCCTCATGGTGCTCTTCGGGGGCCAGTGCCTCGACCTGCTGCTCGCTCATGTGAAACACGTTATCGGTTGCTTACCGGATACTCCGCGCGGGGATGCCGCTGACCAGCATCAGACCCGCTCCGAAGGTTCACGGCCGTCTCGATTCTGGACCGACGGAGCGGGGGAGCGAAGCGGAGGAGCGGAGGAGGGAAGAATCGAGACTTCGGGGCCGTGAACCAGCCCGGAGCGAAGCGGAGGGCAGAATAAGCACTGTGAAGGCATTGCGTCGATTCACCGTTCGTGCACATTTGCCGGAGCGGTTGGCTGCTCTTACCGAGTTGGCGACCAATCTGCGCTGGTCCTGGCATGGGCCTACACAGGACGTATTCGCGGAGCTGGATCCCGGGCTGTGGGTCGAGGTCGGGAACGATCCGGTGCGGATGCTGGGTGAGGTGCCGGCCGAACGGCTCGACGAGCTGGCCGCGGACGAGGCGTACACGCGGCGTGTGGATGCCGCTGCCGAGGACCTTCGTGACTACCTGGCCAGGCCCCGCTGGTTCCAGAAGCAGCAGAGCGGGCCGCGCGGGATCGCCTACTTCTCGATGGAGTTCGGCGTCACCGAGGTCCTGCCCAACTACTCGGGCGGGCTCGGGATTCTGGCGGGCGACCACCTCAAGGCCGCCTCCGATCTGGGGCTGCCGCTGATCGGCGTCGGATTGCTGTACCGCTCCGGCTATTTCCGGCAGTCGCTGACCGCCGACGGCTGGCAGGCCGAGCACTATCCGGCGCTGGACCCCATGGGCCTGCCGCTGCGGCTGCTCACCGACGGCGACTCCGGCGCGCCCGTGCTCATCCACGTGTCGATGCCGGAAGGCCGGGTGCTGCGCGCCCGGGTGTGGATCGCCCAGGTCGGCCGGATTCCGCTGCTGCTGCTCGACTCCGACATCGCCGAGAACGATCCGGAACTGCGGGCCGTCACCGACCGCCTCTACGGCGGCGACCAGGACCACCGCATCAAACAGGAGATCCTGGCCGGGATCGGCGGCGTGCGCGCGGTGCGCGCCTACACCCGCGCCAACGGCCTGCCCGATCCGGACGTCTTCCACATGAACGAGGGCCACGCCGGTTTCCTCGGCATCGAACGCATCCGCGAATTCATGGTCGCCGGAATGGATTTCGACACCGCGCTGACCGCGGTCCGGGCGGGCACCGTCTTCACCACCCACACCCCGGTGCCGGCGGGAATCGACCGTTTCGCGAGCGCGCTGGTGCGCCGCTACTTCGGCGGTGCGCACGGTGAGCGCGAATCCCCGGTGCTGCCGGGCGTTTCGGTGGACCGGATCCTCGCCATGGGCCGCGAGGCCGATCCGTCGGTGTTCAACATGGCCCACCTGGGCCTGCGGCTCGCCCAGCGCGCCAACGGCGTGTCGAAGCTGCACGGCGAGGTCAGCCGCGCCATGTTCGCGCCGCTGTGGCCGGGCTTCGACGCCGCCGAGGTGCCGATCGGCTCGATCACCAACGGCGTGCACGCCCCCACCTGGGCCGCGCGCGAATGGATCGACAAGGCCCGTGAGCTGATCGGCGACGAACTGGTCGAGGAGGCCCGCGGCTGGGAACAGCTCTGTGACGTGGACCTGCGGGAACTGTGGTCCACCCGCAATGCCCTGCGCGGCGTGCTGGTCGACGAGGTGCGCCGCCGGTTGCGCGCGTCCTGGCTCGACCGCGGCGCCGCCCCGGCCGAACTCGGCTGGGTCGACGAGGTTTTCGACCCGCGCGTGCTGACCGTCGGTTTCGCCCGCCGCGTCCCCACTTACAAGCGGCTCACCCTCATGCTGCGCGACCCGGACCGGCTGCGGGCCATGCTGCTCGATCCGGAACGCCCGGTGCAGCTGGTGGTGGCGGGCAAATCCCATCCGGCCGACGAGGGCGGCAAGGCGCTGATCCAGCAGATCGTCCGGTTCGCCGACGATCCGGCGGTGCGGCACCGCATCGTTTTCCTGCCCGACTACGACATCTCCATGGCCCGCTACCTGTACTGGGGTTGCGATGTCTGGCTCAACAATCCGCTGCGCCCGCTCGAGGCGTGCGGCACCTCCGGCATGAAGTCCGCCCTCAACGGCGGCCTCAACCTGTCCATCAAGGACGGCTGGTGGGACGAGATGTGCGACGGCGAGAACGGCTGGTCCATCCCGACCGCCGACGGCGTCCGCGACGAGCACCGCCGCGACGACCTCGAGGCGTCCGCGCTCTACGAACTGCTGGAACGCGCTGTGCTGCCGCGCTTCTACGACCGCGACCACGACGACCTGCCGGTGCGCTGGATGGAGATGGTCCGCCACACCCTGCGGACCCTGGGCCCGAAGGTGCTGGCCTCGCGCATGGTCCGCGACTACGCGGTCGACTACTACGCGCCCGCCGCCGCGGCCTTCGGCGCGGTGTCGGCCGACGACTTCAAGGGCGCGCAGGACCTGTCGGGGTACCGCCGCCGCATCGAATCCGCCTGGCCCACCGTGAAAGTCCTGCAGGTGGACAGTGCCGGGCTGCCCGACATCCCGGTGATCGGCGCGGAACTGGACCTGCGGGCCCGCATCGACCTCGGCGGCCTGACCCCCGCCGACGTCAGCGTGCAGGCGGTTCTGGGCCGGGTCTCACCCAGCGACGACCTCACCGATGTCCACAGCTTCACCATGCTGCACGCCGGAAACGATTCCGGCGCCGACGTTTTCACCATCCGGACGCCGGTGCCGATCTCCGGTGCGGTCGGCTACACCATCCGCATCCTGCCGCACCATTCGCTGCTGGCCTCGGACGCGGAACTGGGCCTGATCGCCTCGCCCAGCCCGTAGTCGCGCTCAGGCGGGCGCGATCAGCGTCCGTTTGAGAATCTTCCCGGTCGTATTGCGCGGCAATGCCTCCAGGAAGGTGACGTCGCGCGGCACCGAGAAGCGGCTCACCCGGTGCCGGATGTAGTTGCGCACCATCTCCGAGTCCAGCCCCGAGCCGGGCCGCGGCACCACGAAAGCCGCCAGGCGCTGGCCGAATTCATGGTCCGGCACGCCCACCACCGCCACCTCGCTCACCTGCGGCAGATGCGACAGCGCCTCCTCCACCGCGCGCGGGAAGACGTTCTCGCCGCCGGAGATGATCATCTCGTCGTCGCGCCCGGCCACGAACAGCCTGCCGGAGGCGTCGAGATAGCCGACATCGCCGGTGTCGAGCATGCCGTCGGCCTCGTCGGGCGGGGTGGCGTCGGTGTAGCCGTCGAAGAGCATGTGATTGCCGACGAAGATCCGGCCCGTCGCGCCCACCGGCACCGGGCGCCGATCCGGGCCCAGCACCGCCAGTTTCGTGCCCAGCGGCGGCCGGCCCGCGGTGGTGGGGGACACCCGCAGATCCGCGGGGTCGGCGATGGACGCCCACGACACCTCGGTGGAGCCGTACACGTTGTAGAGGATGTCGCCGAAGGTGTCGAGGAAACGCAGCACCGTTGCGCCGTCCAGCGGCGCACCGCAACTGGCCACGATGCGCAGGCTCGACAGGTCGTAGCGGGCGCGCACCGCTTCGGGCAGATCCAGGATCCGATTCACCATGATCGGTACCACCACCAGGGCCGTGACCTTGTGCTCGGCTACCCGGCGCAGCGTGTCCTCGGCGTCGAAATGGTCGCCCAGCAGCACCGTCGCCCGTACGGCCGTCGACATCTGCAGCGCCCCGAGCCCCCAGGTGTGGAACAGCGGGGCCGGAATGAACATGGTCTCGTTGGTGCCGAACGGGATTCGCGACAGCAGCGCGGCCACGGTCCCGAATCCCTTGGGGTGCGGGCGCCGCGCGCCCTTGGGCGTCCCGCTGGTGCCGGAGGTCAGCACCACCAGTCGGCCCGGGCGCGGAGCCTTGCGCGGCGGATCCTGGCGCATGGCGATCAGGTCCTCGATGCTGGTGCGGCCCGCGTCCGGCGGCGCGTCGTCGGCGGTGAAGCGGGGGATGTCGGCGGGCACGTGGCGCACCAGATCCTCGAACTCGGTGTCGGAGAACAGTGCCGAGAGCCGGTGCCGCTGCACGATCTCCTCGATCTGCCGCGCGGGCAGCCCGGTATTGAGCAGTACCGCGTCCGCGCCCGACTTGCCCGCCGCCACCATGCACTCGACCATGCCGGTGTGATTGCGGCACAGCAGCCCGATCGACGTACCGGGGCCGAAGCCGAGCGAGGTGAACGCGCCCGCGAGTGCGCTACTGCGCGCGTGCAATTGGTCGAAGGTGCTCGAGTACCGGTCGTCGATCACCGCCGCCCGGCGCGGGGAGTGCGCGGCCGCCGCCGCGTATCCGCCGCCCAGGCTGAACCCCCACTTGGCCAGGCCGCCGATCTGTCGCAGGCCCACATCGGGGCGATAGGTGCGCACCACGCCGGAGCTCACCATCTGCCGGACCACCCCGGCCTGCAACTTCATTCGCGAATCCTCGGCATTGACGATGCGGGCCGTCGGCGCGCCCTGGATCAGCTCGGCGACCCGTTCGAGCCCCGCCACCGTCCAGGTCACCACCGCGTGGTTCGGCAACCGGGTGAGCAGTGGATGCACGTGCGTGGCCTTGAAATAGGTGACGTAGACGCGGGTGTGCCCGCTGTCGCCGCGCAGCCGGATCGTCGCGAAGCTGCCGTGCTCGGGGTGATGCAGCTCGAAGCCCTCACCGGCGCGGGTGATGTGCAGCTGGACCCGCACCACGCGGATCTCGGTATCCGCGCCGCCGACCCGGAAATTCCACGCGGGGTGCGTATCGACGGTGTCGGCGGGCTCGCAGGCGCCGATTCCAGGAAATAGCCGGGGGTAGGTCTGCGGATCGATCAGGACGTCCCAGAGCGCTTGGCGGTCGATCGCGAACTCCGCGACCGCGTCGATGACTTCGGTAACCACTGGCGTACAACTTCTGCCTGGCCGGTTCCCCTGATCAACCCCGGCGGATTACGTATTTGTAACGTCCCAGACAATGGCGGTCAAGGATCTCTAATTACCGGCCGGTAATCAGTTTATTTGCGGATCAATTGCGCTGGTGATGCCCGGAAACCAACGCTCTGGCAGGTGGGATTGCCCACAGTTCGCCGGGGTGGTGAGCGAACCGACCCGTCCGACCAACTAGCGTGACCAGCAGCCTTTGTCCTCCGGCCGACTGGAGATCCCCACCTATGAGCACCGACGTCCTCACGCGCACCAAGGGGCGCGTCGACCGGTACTTCGGCATCAGCGAACACGGTTCCACCCTCAGGCGCGAGCTGATGGCCGGCACCGTCACCTTCCTGGCCATGTCCTACGTGCTCGCGGTGAACCCGCGCATCCTCGGCGACGGCCCCGGCGGCGATCTCCACGACAAGGGCATGCCGGTCCAGGCCGTCTTCACCGCGACCGCGGTCGCCGCTATCTTCGGCACCCTGGTCATGGGCCTGTGGGCCAAGTATCCGGTCGCACTCGCGCCGGGCATGGGCCTCAACGCCTTCTTCGCCTACACCGTCGTGCTGCACATGGGCATTCCGTGGCAGGAGGCGCTGTCGGGCACCTTCCTGTCCGGCGTCATCTTCTTCATCCTCGCGGTGACCAAGGTGCGCGAGAAGATCATCGAAGCCATCCCCATGCAGATGAAACTCGCGGTCGGCGCGGGCATCGGCATGTTCGTGGCCTTCCTCGGCCTCAAGAGCGCAGGGATCGTCACCTCCGATCCGAACACCTTCGTGCACCTGGGCAACTTCCACCACGGCACCACCCTGCTGGCGCTGTTCGGCCTCGTCGCGACGGTCGTCTTCCTGGTGCTCGGCTGGCACGGCGCGGTGCTCTACGGCATCCTCGCCACCACCGTGGTCGGCATGGTGACCGGCCTGGTGAAGCTGCCGGACTCGGTGGCCGCGCTGCCGCACGGACTGGATCAGACCTTCGGCCAGGCCATCATCCACCTGCCGGGCGCGTTCACCGGGCAGATGGTGGTGGTCGTGCTGACCATGCTGTTCGTCGACTTCTTCGACGCCTCCGGCACCCTGATCGGCGTCGCCAACCAGGCCGGGCTGCTGGGCAAGGACGGCAAGCTGGAACGCGCCGGGCAGGCCCTGGCCGCGGACTCGGTCGGCACCGCCGCGGGCGCGGTGATCGGCACCTCGAGCACCACCGCCTACGTGGAATCCACGGCGGGCGTCTCGGCGGGCGGCCGCACGGGCCTGACCGCGGTCGCCACCGCGGGCTGGTTCCTGATCGCGCTGTTCTTCTTCCCGATCTTCGCGGTGTTCGCCGACGTCTCGGCGGTGACCGCGCCCGCGCTCATCGTGGTCGGCGTGCTGATGGCCCGGGCGCTGGGTGAGATCGAGTGGAACAAGCTCGAATTCGCGGTGCCCGCCTTCATCACCGTGATCATCATGCCGCTGACCTACTCCATCGCCAACGGCATCGCCATGGGCCTGCTGTTCTATCCGATCGTCATGATCGCGAAACGGCGTGCGCGCGAGGTGCATCCGATCATGTGGGTGCTGATGGCGGTGTTCCTCTACTACTTCTGGTTCCTGGCCGAGTAGGGGAAGCAACTCGATCCAAGTTTTCGGGCGCGAGGCGGAATAGCCTCGCGCCCGCTCTCGTTGGGGACCTGCTGTAGGCTCCGAAACGGACCACGGTCCGGATGGATTGCCGGAGTAACGTATAGACCCGAAGGATGAGGACCCGCCATGACCGCAACCGTGAACGCCACCACCTCCAAGGCCCCGACCGGCACCGACATCGGCCTCGCTATCGTGCGGGTGAGCGTCGGTGGCCTGCTGGCCGTGCACGGTAGTCAGAAGCTGTTCGGCTGGTTCAACGGCTACGGCCTGGACGCCACCGCGGGCGCGTTCGCGAAAATGGGCTACGACCCGGGCAAGTTCTTCGCCACCCTGGCCGGGCTGAGCGAGGTGGTCGGCGGTCTGCTGCTGGCGCTGGGCTTGGTGACGCCCCTGGCCGCGGCCATCGTGCTGGGCACCATGATCAA
The DNA here is from genome assembly GCF_053602575.1 of Nocardia sp. NPDC004340. Lineage (NCBI taxonomy): Bacteria > Bacillati > Actinomycetota > Actinomycetes > Mycobacteriales > Nocardiaceae > Nocardia > Nocardia sp. NPDC004340. Next base: position 254,916 of record NZ_JBSGDW010000009.1, on the reverse strand, counting down.
TGCGCTGAACGTCACCTGGAGCGGCGGCTTCGCGAGGTGGGAGCTGCCCGCGGTCTACGCCCTCGTGGCGATCGCCTTCGCGTTCTCGGGCCCGGGGCGGATCTCGCTCGACGCCGGCCGTCCGTGGCAGCGTCAGGGCCTGGCCTGGAGTGCCGGCGCGATCGCGCTCGGCGTCGTGGCCGCGCTCATCACCCTTGCGGTGAAGTAGCGAAACCCGATCGGAAAGTTTCGGGTCCCCGCGCCGCGTGCAGGGCTTGGCGCGGGGACTACGGACACGTCCGATGTGGGAATTGGGGGTTCACCGGAGTATCGAAATCCAATTTACTTCTGCCCGGAAGTAGGAGCTACTCCTGTGAGGGTTCTCACAGGTCATTTCAATTGTGCGACACTATTTGTCAGTCGTTCGAGAGCTTTTGTCACAACTTGGGGATCGGATGTTTCCCAATAAGGTGGTAAAGATGCTCGGAGATAACCGCCATAGCGTGCCGTCGCAAGTCGAGAATCGAGAATTGCGATAACGCCGCGATCGTCCACACTGCGCAGCAGGCGGCCCGTGCCCTGTGCCAGCAGCAGCGCCGCATGATTCGCCGCGATCGACAGAAAGCCATTGCCACCTCGGGATTCGACCGCCCGCTGGCGGGCCACCAGCAGCGGGTCGTCCGGGCGCGGGAACGGAATGCGGTCCAGGATCACCAGACTCAGCGACGGCCCCGGGACATCCACGCCCTGCCATAGCGAAAGTGTTCCGAACAGTGAGGTTTCCGGGTCGTCGGCGAATTTCCGGACAAGTGCGCCGGTCGCGTCGTCACCTTGACACAACACGGGCGTATCGAGCCGTTCACGCAGAATCTCGGTGGCCGCCTTGGCCGCTCGCATCGACGAGAAAAGCCCGAGCGTGCGCCCGCCCGCCGCGCGAATGAGACGTTCGATCTCGTCCAGGTAGGACTGCGGCAGCCCGTCCCGGCCCGGCGCGGGCAGATGCTTTGCCACATACAGGATTCCGGACTTTGCGTGATCGAACGGCGAACCCACGTCCACCGCATTCCAGCGCAGCGCTTTCTCGTCCGAGGGGGCCTCGGCGCCGTTGGCCAGCGCCGGATCCACCACCGCCGACGACTGCGGCGGCAGCCCCCAGGTCACCGCCAGATTGTCGAAGGAACCACCGATCTGCAGCGTCGCCGAGGCCAGCACCACGGTGGCGGTGCCGAACAGACGGCTGCGCAGCAGACCGCCCACCGACAGCGGGGCCATCTGCAGGGTCCGGCGCGGCACCCCGCGGAGCTCCTCCGAGGACAGCCAGACCACATCGCGGTGCGCGGCCGGATCGGCCTCCTCGAAGGTGGTCAGCACCCGGACCGCGGCGTCGTGCACCTCCTCCACTGCCGCCAGCGCCTGATTGCGGGCCGCCGCCGACTCCGGATCGGCGGCCTGGCCGCCCTGCGGGGCCAGCGCGGTGCGGGCGTTCCAGGCCGCGTCGCGGATCAGCGCGAGCACCGGGGCCGCGCCATCGGGCATCCGGTCCCAGCGGCCGGGCTGCAGGTCGTCGAGCAGGCCGTGCCAGGCCTCGGCCGCGCCCTCGAGCCGGTCCACTTCCTGTTCGTCGATGAGCTTGGAGCAGCGTTTGGCGGCGGCGCTGATGCCGCCGGTGGACAGTTCGGCGGTGGCCACGCCGGTCACCCGGTCCACCAGCTCGTGCGCTTCGTCCACGACCACCACGTCGTGTTCGGGCAGCACCTGGATGCCGCTGATGGCGTCGATGGCGAGCAGCGCGTGGTTGGTCACCACCACATCGGCCTGGGCGGATTCGGCGCGCGCCTTCTCCGCGAAGCAGTCCTGGCCGAACGCGCAGCGGGACTTGCCCACGCATTCGCGGGAGCTGACGCTCACCTGCCGCCACGCGCGATCGGTGACGCCGGGGGTGAGCTCGTCGCGGTCGCCGTTCTCGGTGTCGGAGACCCATTCGTTGAGGCGCTGGACCTCGCGGCCCAGCTTCGAGATGGCGAACGCGTCGAACAGTTCCTGTTCCGGCTCGTCCGGAATCGCACTGTTGATCTTGTTCAGGCACAGATAGTTGTTGCGGCCCTTGAGAATCGCGAACTGCGGCACGCGACCCAGATCCGACGCGAGTGCGTCGGCCAGGCGCGGGAGGTCGCGATCCACCAGCTGACGCTGCAGGGCGATGGTCGCCGTCGACACCACGACGGTCCGGCCCGTCCGCACCGCGTGGCGCAGACTCGGCACCAGATAGGCGAGGGACTTTCCGGTACCGGTCCCGGCCTGGACAGCCAGGTGTTCACCGGTGTCGATGGCGTGCGCGACCGCCGCGGCCATGGTCTGCTGCCCCTTGCGTTCCTTACCTCCCAACGCCTGTACAGCGGTGGCCAGGAGCTTGGGAACGGCAGGCAGTTCGGGCACGCGACGAGATTACTGCCCGCTGCCGACAACCCTCGCGCAAACCTCGGCGGGCCGTCCGGCAGGACCGATTTCCGCCGACGACCAGGCGGGTTACTCCAGCGTCCCGGCCAGTTCCACACCCGACTCGCGCAGTGTCTTCAGCGCGGTGGACAGGGTGTCGGGGGAGACGGCGGCGGTGAGGCCGAGCAGGACCCGGGTGTCGAAGCCCGCCGCGCGGGCGTCCAGGGCCGTCGCGCGGACGCAGTGGTCGGTCGCGATGCCGCAGACGTCGACGGCGTCGATGCCGCGGTCGCGCAGCCAGGCGTCGAGGGCGGTGTCGCCGTCGGTGGCCGTGCCCTCGAATCCGGAGTACGCGGCGGTGTAGGCGCCCTTGGAGAAGATCTCCTGGATCGCGGTGGTGTCGAAGGCGGGGTGGAAGTCCGCGCCGGGGGTGCCGACACGGCAGTGCGGCGGCCAGGTGTCGACGTAGTCGGGCTGCGTGGAGAAGTGCGCGCCCGGGTCGATGTGGAAGTCGCGGGTGGCGACGATCGCGGTGTAATCGGAGACGCCCAGGTATTCGGTGATGCGTTCGGCCACGGCCGCGCCGCCCGCCACGGCCAGCGAGCCGCCCTCGCAGAAGTCGTTCTGGACGTCGACGACGATCAGGGCTCGGCTCATGGACTGCCTCCGGGGGCCTGGGCGAACCACAGTGGTTCGGGTCTCGTACTGCATTGTGCCGCTCGGCGGTCAGCCCTGGAAGGTCGTCGGGATCGCCGGTTCGCCCGCCGACAGCTTCAGGCCCTCCCACGGAAGACTGATCAGGCCCTTCGCGACCAGTTCGCGGCTCTGGGCCAGGGTCGGCAGGCCGGGGAGCACCTCGCCGTCGCGGACCAGGGGGACCTGGAGGTCGCGGACCTCGAAGCGGTCGGACTCGGGGCGGTCCGAGACGGCAGGGTAGACGATCTCCTCGACCACGGTGCCGGTGTCGCGGGACAGGCGCACGGCGCGCTTGGTGCCGCCGCGAGACTCCTTGTGGGAGCTGCGTTTCGCGACCGGGACGCCCTCCACCTCGACCAGCTTGTAGACCATGCCCGCGGTGGGCGCGCCCGAGCCGGTGACCAGCGAGGTGCCGACGCCGTAGACGTCGACCGGTTCGGCGCGCAGCGCGGCGATGGCGTACTCGTCCAGGTCACCGGACACCACGATGCGGGTGCGGATGGCGCCCAGGGCGTCCAGCTGTTCGCGCACCTGCCGGGCGAGCACGCCCAGATCGCCGGAATCGATACGCACCCCGCCCAATTCGGGTCCCGCCACCTCGATGGCGGTGGCCACGCCGCGGGTGATGTCGAAGGTGTCCACCAGCAGCGTGGTGCCCACGCCCAGGGCCTCGACCTGGCTGCGGAAGGCCGCCGCCTCGTGCGCGCCGTCGCGGCCGCTGTGCAACAGGGTGAAGGCGTGCGCGCTGGTCCCGGCGCTGGGCACCCCGAAGCTGCGGGCCGCCTCCAGGTTGGAGGTGGCGTCGAAGCCGGCCAGGTAGGCGGCGCGGGCGCTGGCGGGGGCGGCGAGTTCGTGGGTTCGGCGCGAACCCATTTCGATCATGCGGCGGCCCCCGGCGGCGCTGACCATGCGGGCGGCCGCGGCGGCGATGGCGCTGTCGTGGTTGTAGATGGACAGGATCAGGGTTTCCAGCAGTACGCATTCGGCGAAGGTGCCGCGCACGGTGACGATGGGGGAGCCGGGGAAGAACAGCTCGCCCTCGCGATAACCGTCGATCCGGCCGCGGAAGCGGTAGTCGCGCAACCACTCCAGGGTGCGATCGTCGAGGAACTTGGCGGCGACCGCGAGTTCGGGCTCCCCGAAACGGAATTCGTCCAGGGCGGCCAGCAAACGCCCGATCCCCGCGACCACGCCGTAACGACGACCGTTCGGCAATCGCCGAGCGAACACTTCGAAGGTGCACTGCCGCTGCGCCGAATCGTCGGCCAGCGCCGCCGCCAGCATGGTGAGCTCGTACTGGTCGGTCAGCAAGGCAGTACTGGTCAGTCCGTCAGCGATCATCACGATCCCCACTGTAGGCACACCCCGGCGCGCCTCCCGGACTCCGCGCCGCGCCGGGCGTCGATGCCACGCCCCCGCCGGGGCGGCGTGTCGGCTGGGCTGTTGTTTCGTTGCGGTCGAGTCGTACCCTGGTTGTTATGGGTCTGTGTGAAGAAGACGTTGTCGAGATGACCGCCGGTTCGGTGGGCGTCGGCGCGACACTGTCGTCGGCACAGGCGACACCGGAGGCCATTGAACATTCCGAGATTCTGGAAGCAGAGGATCGGCCCTGGGTCACCGTCGTATGGGACGATCCGGTCAATCTCATGCACTACGTGACCTACATTTTCCAGAAGCTCTTCGGCTACAGCAAAGGTAAGGCAACCGAGCTGATGCTGAAGGTCCACAACGATGGCAAGGCCGTGGTGTCCGCCGGTTCGCGCGACAAGATGGAGCACGACGTCCAACGGCTGCACGCCGCCGGGCTGTGGGCGACCATGCAACGTGACGAGTGAACAAGGCGACTACGGTGAACCCGTGCGGAAGTGGAGCAGAAAGAACTCCCTGGGCGGGCTGAAGCTGCGTTCGGAAATGGACGCCCACGAGGCGGACGTCCTGCGTTCCCTGGTCGGCGCGGTCACCGGACTGCTCGTCGACCGGGCCGAATCGGCCCCCGAGGACGATCTCGCGGCGCTGACCGGGCTACAGCTGGGCAACTCGACCCCGCCCGCCGACCCGCGGCTGGCGCGGCTGCTGCCGGACTTCCACCGCCCCGAACCCGGTTCCCCCGACGCCGAGCGCGCCGACCTGAACAGCGCCCTGCGCAGCCTGCACGAGCCGGAGATCATCGAATCCAAGGTGGCCGCGGGCCGGGTCGTCCTGGACACGCTGCCCCCGCAGGGCGGCCGTATCGTCATCAACCCCGAGCAGGCCGACGCCTGGCTCACCGCCCTCAACGACGTCCGCCTGGCCCTGGGCACGGCCCTCGACATCGACGCCGACACGCCCGAGCATTTCCCGGATGACGACCCCCGCGGCCCGAGCCTCGAGGTCTACCACTGGCTCACCTGGATGCAGGACTCGCTGATCCAGGCGCTGGCCCCGTAGCGCGCCCGCCGACGCTAGCGTGGGCACCGAGCCGGACCCGGTCACCGAGGAGGAGTGCCGTGAACAGTATTGCGGGACCACGTAATTCGATCACCGACGTCGGCGGGGTGCTGGTCGGGCACCACAGCCTCCTGGATCCGAACGCCACTCTCGGCGAGGGCGCGGCCACCGGCTGCACGGTGGTGCGTGTGCCGGGCGGCGCGGTCGCCGCGGTGGACGTGCGCGGCGGCGGCCCCGGCACCCGCGAGACCGACCTGCTGGATCCGGGAAACACTGTGCGGCAGGCGAATGCGATCCTGCTCACCGGGGGCAGCGCCTACGGCCTGGCCGCGGCCGACGGGGTCATGCGCTGGCTGGAGGAGCATCGGGAGGGCATTCCGATGGATCCCACCGATCCCTCGCGTGTGGTGCCCATCGTGCCCGGGGCGGTCATCTTCGATCTGCCGGTGGGCGCGTGGAACATCCGGCCCGACGCCGACGCCGGATTCCTCGCCGCCGACGCCGCGGGGGAAGAGTTCGCGCGCGGTACGGCCGGTGCGGGCGTGGGCGCGCGGGCGGGGTCGATCAAGGGCGGAATCGGCACGGCCAGTGTACGTTTCGCGGAAGGCCCGGCCGCGGGCATCACGGTGGGCGCGGTGATCGTGGCCAATCCGGTCGGCTCGGTGTTCGATCCGCGCACCGGGCTCCCGTGGGGTGCGGGCACCGACGGTCCCGAGTTCTTCGGCTTGCACGCGCCCACCGCCGCGCAGCTGACCGCCGCCAACGCGCTGGCGGTGAAGGGCACCGTGCTCAACACCACGATCGGCGTGGTCGCCACCGACGCGGCGCTGGATCCGGCGGCCTGCCGCCGGCTGGCCACCACCGCGCACGACGGCCTGGCCCGGGCCATCCGGCCCGCGCATTCCCCGCTGGACGGCGACACCCTGTTCGCGCTGGCCACCGGGACCGCCGAGCAGCAGCCGAATTTCCCACTGCCCCCGGCCTTTCCCGCGGATCTGCTGATCGTGGACCAGCTGTGCACGGCGGCCGCGGTGTGCGTGGAGCGGGCGATCGTGGACGCGATCCTGTCCGCGACGGCGGTGGCGGGCATCCCGACCTACCGCGACCTGTTCGGCGATTGAGACGACCCGGGCGCGAGGGTGACCGGCCGCCCCGGGAATACCGGCATATTCTCACCTGTTGACGGGAGCGTTTCGGCCGTTCGGCCGGGTGCTTCGGGCGTGAACGGAAGGATGCGACGGTGCTGGTGATCAGGGCGGACCTGGTGGAGGCGATGGTCGCGCATGCGCGCGCCGACCACCCCGACGAGGCCTGCGGCATCCTGGCCGGTCCCGAGGGCTCCGATCGCCCCGAGCGGTTCGTGCCGATGATCAATGCCGCCCGCTCGCCCACCTTCTACGAGTTCGATTCCGACGAGCACCTGCGCCTGTGGCGGGAGCTGGACGCGGCCGACGAGGAGCCGGTGGTGATCTACCACTCGCACACCGCGACCGAGGCCTACCCGAGCCGCACCGATGTGTCCTTCGCCTCCGAACCCCATGCCCACTACGTGCTGGTCTCCACCCGGGATCCGCACGAGCACGAGCTGCGCAGCTACCGAATCCTCGACGGTGTCGTCACCGAGGAACCGGTCGAGATCGTCGCCGCCTACCCCGCCTAGCGTCCACCCGGAAACAGAGGAGTCCCCCCAATGTCGGTCACCGTGTCCATCCCGACCATCATGCGCCCGATCACCAAGGGCGAGAAGCGAGTTCAGGCGCAGGGCGCGACCCTGGCCGCCGTCATCGCCGACCTGGAGGCCAACTACCCGGGCCTGGCGGCGAAGCTGCTCGAGGACGGCAAGCTCAAGCGCTACGTCAATGTCTACGTCGACGACGAGGACGTCCGTTTCACCGGCGGCCTGGACGCCGAGGTGCCCGAGGGCGGCTCGGTGACCATCCTGCCCGCGGTCGCCGGCGGGGCGCGCTGACCGTGGCCCGCTACGAGTCGCTGATCGCGACCCTCGGCAACACTCCGCTGGTGGGTCTCAAGAACCTGTCCCCGCGCTGGGACGGTGACGAGCACGTGCGCCTGTGGGCCAAGCTCGAGGACCGCAATCCGACCGGTTCCATCAAGGACCGTCCGGCGTTGCGCATGATCGAGGCGGCCGAGGCCGACGGGCGGCTCACGCCCGGCTGCACGATCCTGGAGCCGACCAGCGGCAATACCGGCATCTCGCTGGCCATGGCGGCCAAGCTCAAGGGGTACCGGCTGGTGTGCGTGATGCCGGAGAACACCTCGGTGGAGCGGCGGCAACTGCTCACCATGTTCGGCGCGGAGATCATCGACTCCCCGGCCGCGGGCGGCTCCAATCAGGCCGTGGCGCTGGCCAAGCAGATCGCGGCCGAGAATCCGGACTGGGTGATGCTCTACCAGTACGGCAATCCGGCCAACGCGCTCGCGCACTACGAGACCACCGGCCCCGAGATCCTGGCCGACCTGCCCGAGATCACGCATTTCGTGGCCGGTCTCGGCACCACCGGCACGCTCATGGGCACCGGTCGCTTCCTGCGCGAGAAGGTGCCGGGCATCGACATCGTCGCGGCCGAGCCCCGCTACGGCGAGCTGGTCTACGGCCTGCGCAATCTCGACGAGGGCTTCGTCCCGGAGCTCTACGACGAGTCGGTGCTGACCTCCCGCTTCTCGGTCGGCCCCTACGACGCGGTCCGCCGCACCCGTGAATTGGTGCTGGAAGAGGGGATTTTCGCGGGCATCTCGACGGGTGCGATCCTGCACGCCGCGCTCGGGGTCGCCAAGAAGGCCGAGAAGGCCGGGCGGCGTGCCGATATCGCGTTCGTGGTCGCCGACGGCGGCTGGAAGTACCTGTCCACCGGCGCCTACGACGGCACGCTGGAGGAGGCGGAGGAGAGGCTCGACGGCCAGCTCTGGGCCTGATCCGGCGGTACGCTCGGGGCAGGGCTAGGAGGTCTTGCCATGAGCGGTGGCAGCGGCATGGGCGCGTCGTTCGATCCGGAGCGGATCGCGCGGCTGCGCAGGGAATTGGCCGACCCGGGGGCGGGGCGCGCACCCGTCCCGACCGGCGACACCGGTTCGTCCGGCCCGGGGGCCCTGAAATCGCTGTGGCAGCGCGCCATTGCGCTGACGCTGGGCTTCACCGCGCTGCTGTACGGCGTGGAAGCCGTCGACAGCGTGTCCGGCGGCCGTCTCGAACAGAACGGGGTGCGGCCGCGGTCCGGCGAGGGTCTGACCGGCATCCTGTTCGCGCCTGTCCTGCATGCCAATTGGGGGCACCTGCTGGCGAACACGCTGCCGGTGCTGGTGCTCGGCCTGCTCACGCTGCTGACCGGGATCGGGCGCGGGCTGGCGGCGACCGCCATCATCTGGGTGATCGCCGGTGCCGGGGTGTGGCTGACGGCCATGCCGCACACCGTGTCGGTGGGAGCCTCGGGACTGGTGTTCGGCTGGCTCACATATCTGATCTGCTGGGGCTGGTTCTCGCGGAATGTGGTGCAGATCGCGGTCGGATTGGGGGTGCTGGCCGTCTACGGGTCGATCCTGTGGGGCGTACTGCCGAGCAACCCGGAAATCTCTTGGCAAGGACATCTTTTCGGGGCGGTGGGTGGAGTGGTTGCCGGATGGGTACTCTCTGCTCATGAACGTCGTCATCGTCGCGGGGCTGACGCCGGCCGTCTCGCGTCGTAGGGGTGACGCTGGTCGCGGTCGGCGATTTGGGGGATCCCTCCGTTGAGTGAGAATGCAGCGTGGCAGCATGGGGGAATGCGCCTCACCGTCCTCGGGTGCTCGGGCAGCGTGTCCGGCCCGGATTCCCCGGCGTCGGGTTACCTGCTGACCGGCCCGGATATGACACCGACCGTCATCGATTTCGGACCCGGCGTGCTCGGCGCGTTGCAGCGTCACCTGGATCCGGGCGAGGTCGACATCTTCCTCACCCACCTGCACGCCGATCACTGCCTGGATTTGCCGGGCCTGCTGGTGTGGCGTCGCTACCACCCGAACCCGCCGACCGGTAAGGCCGTCGTCTACGGCCCGGCCGACACCTCGCTGCGGATCGGCAACGCCTCCGCGGAGATCGGCGGCGAGACCGACGACTGGTCCGACGTCATCGACATGCGGCCCTGGCAGGCGGACGTCCCGGTCCCGTTCGGCACCGGCCACACCGTCGAGGCGCGGCGCATGTTCCACCCGCCGGAGTCCTACGGCCTGCGCATCACCACCGCGGCCGGCCGCATCCTGGTCTACACCGGCGACACCGCCCTGTGCGACGAGGTCTTCGAGTTGGCCAGCGGCGCAGACGTTCTGCTGTCGGAGGCGTCGTGGACCCACGACCCGGCCAACCGCCCGCCGGGCATCCACCTCTCCGGCCACGAGGCGGGCCTGATCGCGGCCCGCGCGGGCGTCGGCGAGCTGCTGCTCACCCACATCCCGCCGTGGACCTCCCGCGAGGACGTCATCGCCGAGGCGAAGGCCGTGTTCAGCGGTCCCGTACACGCCGTGTCCCCGGGCGAGGTCTTCGACATCTGATCGTCCCGTTACGCTGAGCGTCGTGTCGAAACGAGCCGATGGCAGGGCGGATGACCAACTCCGCGACGTAAAGATCACTCGGGGTTTCACTTCGCACCCGGCCGGGTCGGTGCTGGTGGAGTTCGGGCAGACGCGGGTGATGTGCACCGCCAGCGTGAACGACGGCGTCCCGCCGTGGCGGCGTGATTCCGGATTGGGCTGGCTGACCGCCGAATACGCCATGCTGCCTGCCGCCACCCACACCCGCTCGGGCCGAGAGTCGGTGAAGGGCAAGGTCGGTGGCCGCACCCAGGAGATCTCCCGGCTGATCGGCCGTTCGCTGCGCGCCTGCATCGACCTGGCCGCGATCGGCGAGAACACCATCGCCCTGGACTGCGACGTGCTGCAGGCCGACGGCGGCACCCGCACCGCCGCCATCACCGGCGCGTACGTGGCGCTCTCGGACGCCATCACCTACCTGGGCGCGGCCGGGAAACTGGCCGACCCGCAACCGATCTCCTGCGCCATCGCCGCGGTGAGCGTCGGTGTGGTGGACGGCCGGGTGCGCCTGGACCTGCCCTACGAGGAGGACTCGCGCGCCGAGGTCGACATGAACGTGGTCGCCACCGACACCGGCACCCTGGTCGAGATCCAGGGCACCGGCGAGGGCGCCACCTTCCCGCGCTCCACCCTGGACAAGCTGCTCGATTCCGCGCTGGCGGGCTGTGAGCAGCTGTTCGTGGTGCAGAAGGAAGCCCTCGCGCTGCCGTACCCGGGCGTGCTGCCCGAGCCCGAGGAGTCCAAGAAGCGATGACCCGCGTCCTGGTCGCCAGCCGCAATGCCAAGAAGCTCACCGAGCTGCGCCGCATCCTGGACGAGGCCGGCATCGCGGGCATCGAGCTCGTCGGCCTGAACGACGTCGAGCCCTACGACGAGGCCCCCGAAACCGAACCGACCTTCGAGGGCAATGCCCTGCTCAAGGCCCGCGACGGTTTCGCCGCCACCGGAATGCCCTGTGTCGCCGACGATTCCGGTCTCGAGGTGGATGCCCTCAACGGCATGCCCGGGGTGCTCTCGGCCCGCTGGTCGGGCGCCCACGGCAAGGACGAGGCCAACAACACCCTGCTGCTGGCCCAGCTCGGCGACGTCCCCGACGAGCGTCGCGGGGCCCGCTTCGTCTCGGCCTGCGCCCTGGTCGGCGCCGGTGTCGAGGAAGTCGTGCGCGGCGAATGGCCGGGCGTCATCGGCCGGAAGCCGGTGGGCGACGGCGGTTTCGGCTACGACCCGCTCTTCTTCCCGGACGGCGGCGAGCTCTCCTCGGCCCAGCTCACCCCGGCCGAGAAGGACGCCGCCTCGCACCGCGGCCGCGCCCTGCGCCAGCTGCTCCCGGCACTGGCCGCCCTCGCCGAAGGCTGAGAATCCGCAGACGAGAAGGGGTTCGGAGACATGTCTCCGAACCCCTTCTCGCTGTTCTGGTGTCGCTCGATCGGAGCGTGGCAGCTGATCTCGCGCCGATTGGGGTAACTCGTCGGGTACGTCCAGAATGGTTTCGGTACTTGACCGCCGGCACGGGTGCATGGCAGTTGACGGCTCCCGAGCCGCCCGCTGAAGGCGCGGGGAGGCGGGGGAGATCAGAGGTCGAAGGCTGCCTTCACCTCTCGGGTGCGGTTGTGCTCGAACACGAAGGACAGGAACGGGATCGTGCCCGCCAGGCAGGTCAGGAACGTGGTCATGGGCTGCCACCGCGCCTTGATGCCCAGGTCGATGGTGAAGACCAGGTACAGCATGTAGAACAGCCCGTGCACCTGGCCGATGTAGAACAGCCAGTGCGGGGCGGTGCCGCTGTCGTCGAGGAGCAGGTACTTGTAGACCATCTCGCCGCACAGCACCAGCAGCCAGACGCCGGTGATGTAGGCGAGCACGCGGTAACGGGTCAGCGCGCCGCGGATCTTCTCGGGCGCGGCCGAACCGAGCGGGCGGGCCGGCGCGGTGGTCTCGGTGGCGACGGGGGACGGCGCGGAATTGTCGCTGGCGTTCAACCGGCGCTCCTCTCGGTGTGCTGCAGTCCGGCGTCACGGACCTGGTCGTCCATGTCGCGGGCGTGCAGGTCGGCCAGATACCTGTTGTATTCGGCGAGCTCTGGATCCTCGTCCCGGGCGGCCTTGGGGCGCTCCGGCAGCAGGCCCGCGGGAATCTCACGCGGTGCGGCCGGTTTCGGGCGACGGGGGCGGGCGGTGGCCTCGGTGCCGGGCTCGGCGGGCGGGGCTTCGTCCTCCCCGGCTTCCTTCTCGAGCCGCACGAAGCGGACATAGGCCCAGATCACGAATCCGGCGAAGAGCGGCCACTGCAGCGCGTAGCCGAGATTCTGATAGGTGCCGCCGCCCGATTCGAACCGGGTCCACTGCCAGTAGCCCAGACCCAGGCACGCCGTGAACGCCACGACCACGAACACGATCAGGGCCGGGCGGCGTTGGGGAGCGGACACGCACTCCACGGTACCTGCCTACTACGGGTCCCGTAGTAGGCAGGTTGCCGATCAGAACTTGAATGTGACCCCGGTCAAACGCTCGGATTCCTCCCAGAGCCGGCGCAGCAGTTCCGGATCCCGGGAGATCTTGCTGGACGGCGAGGCCTCGACCGGGCCCTGGCTGCCGAAGAAGCGGGTCGGACCCCAGTAGGTGTTCGGGTCGGCGTCGGTCTCGGTGGCCGCGAACATCGAGGAGTACGCCGCGTGGAAGGGCGACTGGCCGATGATCCGGATGAACGGCTTGGAGATCTTGTCCATCGGGGTTTCGGTCCGGGCGAACAGGTCGGTGGCCGAGACGCCCGGGTGCACGGCGTAGGAGCGCTTGGCCGAGCCCGCCGCGGCGAGCCGGTTCTGCAGTTCCCGCGCGAACATCAGGTTGGACAGCTTGGCCTGCGCGTAGGCGAGGTTGCGCTGGTAGCGGCGGTGCTCGTAGTTGAGGTCGTCGATCCACAGCTTGGGGGTCTGCTTGTGGGCGATCGAGGCCAGCGTGACCACCCGGTCGCCGATCTTGTCGAGCAGCAGCCCGGTCAGCGCGAAGTGGCCGAGATGGTTCACGCCCCACTGGGTCTCGAAGCCGTCCTGGGTCCGCGAGAACGGAATGTTCATCAGGCCCGCGTTATTGATCAGGACGTCGAATTCGCCGGTGCTCTCGGCGAACTGCCGGACCGAGTCCAGGCTGGCCAGGTCCAGGCTCGCCACCCGCACGTCGCCGTCGATGCGGTCGGCGACCTGCTGGGCCTTGGCGGCGTTGCGGCAGGCCATGATCACGGTCGCGCCCTTGCCCGCGAGTACCTTGGTGGTCTGCTCGCCGAGGCCGCCATTGGCTCCGGTGATGACGACCGTGCGCCCGGTCTGGTCGGGGATATCGCTGGGCTTCCATGCCATGGCTGTTGACCTCGCAGGTTCGGGGTTCGCAGTGCGGCTCCGCACTCGGATGTCCCGACCTTACTCCAGAGTAAGTTCCAACGGTAGGCCGAACTCGCCGAATGTCTCCCGCAATGCCCGGTTTGCCGTGTCGTTGCCGCATCTTCGCTGGTGAGCGCCACATACTGGGCCGATGACCGGTGCCAGCGTCACCGCCGCCAAGCCCGTCCCACCGCAGCCGCTGAGTCGCGGCCGAAGGAACGTCGTCTTCGGAACGGTCGCGCTCGGCATGCTCATGGCCGCACTGGACTCCACCATCGTCTCGACCGCGCTGCCCACCATCGTGGCGGACCTGGGCGGGGCCGGGCACATGGCCTGGGTGGTCACCTCCTACCTGGTGGCCGAGGCCATCGCCACCGCCCTGTCCGGCAAGTTCGGTGACCTGTTCGGCCGCAAACTCGTCTTCCAGATCAGCGGGGCCGTGTTCATCGTCGGCTCGATGATCGCCGGGCTCGCGCACGGCATGACGCTGCTCATCGCGGCCCGCGCCATCCAGGGCCTGGGCGCGGGCGGGCTCATGGTCACCTCCATGGCGCTCATCGCCGACGTCATCCCGCTGCGCGAACGCGGCAAGTACCAGGGCGCGCTGGGCGCGGTCTTCGGCATCACCACCGTCCTCGGACCCACCCTGGGCGGACTGTTCACCGACCACCTGAGCTGGCGGTGGTGCTTCTACGTGAACGTCCCGCTCGCCGTCGTCATGATCGCGGCCGCGGCCCGCACCATCCCCATGACCCGGGCCGTGGTGAAACCGATCGTGGACTACCTGGGCATCGCGCTGGTCGCGGTCGGCGTCACCTGCCTGATCCTCGGATTGGAATGGGGCGGACAGGAATACGCGTGGACCTCGCCCACCATCATCGGCCTGTTCGCGGCGGCCGCGGCGCTGCTGGCCACCTTCGTGGCCGCGGAGTTCCGGGCCCGCGAACCCATGCTGCCCATGCACCTGTTCCGCAGCAATGTGTTCACCGTCTGCTCGATCCTGAGCTTCATCGTCGGCTTCGCGCTGCTGGGGGCCATGACCTACCTGCCCGCGTATCTGCAGTACGTGGAAGGCGTGTCGGCCACCGCGTCCGGGCTGCGCACCCTGCCGCTGGTGGTCGGGTTGTTCTTCACCTCCATCCTGTCCGGCAATATCGTCGGGAAGACGGGGCACTACAAGGCGTTTCCGATCATCGGGTGCGCGGTGATGGCGGTGGGTCTCTACCTCATGTCGACCATGGGGCCGGGCACCAGCACCTGGTTGATGTCGCTGTACATGCTGATCCTGGGCCTGGGCGTCGGTCTGGCCATGCAGGTGCTGACCATCGCCGTGCAGAACAGCGTCCCGTACTCGGATCTGGGGACCGCCACCTCCGGGGTGACCTTCTTCCGGACCATCGGCAGCGCGTTCGGGACCACCGTGTTCGGCACGCTGTACTCGAACCAGCTGCGGCCGAATCTGGAAGCGGCGCTGATCGAATCGCGGGTGCCGCCGCAGGTCGCACAGAGTCCGGCGCTGCTGCGGGAGCTGCCGCCGCAGCAGGCCGCGCCGATCATCCACGCCTACGCCGACTCCATCGACTTCGTGTTCCGCTGGGTGGTGCCGGTGGCGGTGCTCGGCTTCGTCGTGGCGTGGTTCCTGCAGCAGGTCACGCTGCGGGACAGCGCTCGCGCGGAGGCCACCGATGTGGGGGAGCAGTTCTCCATGCCGGACTCGGGCGACCGGCTGGTGCAGCTGGAGCGGTGTGTGGCGGGAGTGCTGCGCAAGCTGCGGGAGAATACGGTGCCGGATCCGGGAATCCTTGCGGCGGCGGGCAGTTCGCTCGGACGGGACGAGGCGTGGGCGTTGGGTCAGGTGCGCATGTACAACCGGTTGCGCGGCGCCGCCACCCTCGAGGACATCGCCCGAACCCATTGGATCCCCGCGGAATTGATCGATCCGGTGTACGTGAAGGCGGAGCGGGAGGGGTTGTTGCGCCGCGACCGCGGCGAACTCGTCCTCACCGCCAAGGGCGAGCAGGAGGTCGACCGGGTGCGGGGCGCGTGGAAGCGCTGGCTCGAAAGTCAGCTCACCGATTGGGATTCCGCCGATCCGGCGGATCGGGTGCTGCTGGATCAGGCGATCGACAATATCGCCACCAAACTGCTGGACGAGGCCGACCGGCCCGACGTGCTCCCGGTCGGCCACTAGTCCGATCAGGCGTTGACGGTGGCGGGCCGCACGGTGGCGTCCCAGTCGATCCGGAACCGCTGCTCGCCGCCGAGCATCTTCTCCGGATTCATCCGCTTGAACATGATCGGCATCATCAACTGCATGGCCATCCGGGCGACCGGCCCGGCCGCCTTGGTCTGGTTCATCCGCGCCACCCGGGCCGCGACCCCCTCCACCCGCGGCCGCCGCAGCGCCTCGTAGGTGGCGAAAGCCATTGCCGGGTCGTCGATGTCGCGCAGGCAGCGGGCCAGCTCGATGCCGCTCTCGATGGCCAGTGACGCCCCTTGACCGGAGGTGTTGCTGGGCGCGTGGATGGCGTCGCCGGTGAGCACCATGCGCCCCCGGTGCCAGTGCGGCACCGACGGCATGATCTGCAGCGCGCCGATCACCTGCAGCTGGGCGGCGGTGGTGGCCTCGGCCAGCTGCCGGCCGGGCAGGTCATCGGCATAGGTCTCACGCAGGGTGCGCAGCCACTGTTCGGCGGAGACGGCGCGGGCCTCGGTGAGCGAGTAGTGCTGCTCGGCAGGGAGATTCGCGCCCCACGCGACCCGGCCGTCGGGCATGGCCCAGTACAGGTAGTAGGCCCGCTTCCCGAAGGCGAAGGTCATGGTCTCCGGCTCCAGGTCGAGGGGTACGTCGGTGTACGCGCCGAAGCCGAGCATGCGCAGGTAGGTGGGTCCGGGCGCGTTCGGGTCGACCAGGGTGCGCACGGTGGAGCGGATGCCGTCCGCGCCGATCAGCACATCCGCGGTGGCGCTGCTGCCGTCGGCGAAGAGGGCGGTGACGCCGCCCGCGTGCTCGTCCACTTCGACCAGCCGCTTGTCGTATTCGAAGCGCACTCCGGCCGCGACGGCGGTGTCGTGCAGGATCTCGTGCAGATCGGAGCGGTCGACCACGCGCAGCGGCTCGATGTCGACCAGTCCGGGCAGCGGGAACTGTTTGTTGTTGACCGACATCGTGGAGCGGCTGACAGGTACGGCCTTGGCGCGCACCGGATCTCCGGCCCCGACCAGATCGAGGGCGGCGACGCCATTGGGCGCGAGGGCGAGGTTGGCGCCGATCCCGTAGGCGGGGCCGGGGTAGGCCTCGAAGACGGTGGCGTCGATACCGGCCCGGCGCAGGGCGGTGGCGGTGACGGGGCCGGAGATGCCGCCGCCGATGATGATCGCGGAACGAGTGGTTTTTGACATGGGTCTCTCCCGAGAAGTGTTCGAAGGCTTGCCGAAAACCCCGAACCGTCCCGCGCGTGGAGAACCCAGTTATCCTGTAGTTGCCAAACTCGGTGCCGGGTTCGCCTGCACGGACGCGGTTCGAGACGGTGTGTTCCGGGCTTCGGTGGCGGTGTTGCAGCACCCTCGCCGGGGCCCGGTTCCGTTCATGAGTCGTGCTGAGTGTGCGGTGTGTTCGCGCCCCCTTCCACAGCCAGCTCTGCCAGGTCGGGGGGTATGACGCCGTCGCGATGCCAGGCCCGCCAGCCCTCGGTGTCGGGGAAGCTGCCGTCGGCGAGCGCGTCGCGCAGGCCGCGGGCCCAGTCTGCCTCGGCCGCCAGCATGGTCAGCTCGTAGTCTTCTTCGACCAGGAACAGGCGCGGCAGTGAGCCTTCCACGGCGGCCAGTTGGGCGCGGGTGTCGGCGATGATGGTGTCCAGCTTGGCGATTCGCCGGGTGAGCAGGTCGACGACCTCGTCCGGGGGCAGCACCGAGAGCACGGAGAGCCCGGCCATGAAGCGGCGCTTCTCGGGTTCCGGTTCGGCGATGAGCTCGCGGGTCCAGTCCAGCAGTTCGGCGCGGCCCGCGTCGGTGATGCGGTAGATGGTGCGTTCGGGGCGCGCGCCGTCGCGTTCGCTGCCGGTGATCTCCAGGAAGCCGTGCTTGGTGAGGTTGTCCACGACGGTATAGAGCGAGCCCCATTTGATGCCCATGTCGTTGTCCTTGCCCCAGGCCCGCAACCTCGCGGCGATCTCGTACCGGTGCATGGGCTGGAGCACGACGGCGGACAGCACCGCCAGACCCATCAGATTGGCTACCTTGCGCTTGCGGGCCATGGGGCACCTCCTTACTCGTCTACGAATATACGTCTACGAGTAATGAGGTCGCAAGCACTTACTCCGCGGCGAAGCGCGCCCGCAGCAGATCGGAGGTGGCCTGGTCGGCGGGCAGGAATGCCTCCAGGTGCAGCTCCGACAGGGTGATGTCGGTGGCCGTCGCGAACGAGGTGAGGGTGGTGATGAGCCGCAGCTCCCCGGCGTCGGAGCGGAGTCGCAGCGGCACCGCGAAACCCAGATGCCCGGGCCCGGGATCCACCGGCGGCAGATAGCCCTCGAGCTCCGCGATGAGCGCGTCCAGCGCCGGATCGGGGCTGCGGCCCGCCCGATTGCGCAGGCTGTCGGTGATGTGGCGGCCCCACTCCGGCAGGTTCACCACTCGCCGGGCCAGCCCGTCCGGATGCAGGGCCAGGCGCAGCACATTGACCGGCGACTCCAGCAGCTCCGGCGCGCAGCCCTCGGTCAGCAGCTCGAAGGCCGGATTCGCCGCCACCAGCACCCCGAACGGGCGCGTCACCACCGCCGGATACGGCAGGTGTCCCTGCAGGATGGTGTCGAGCGCGTACCGGACCGCACCGAGTTCCGGTGCGTCCAAGGAGGATTCGGGAAACACCGGGGCGTACCCGGCCGCCAGCAGCATCGCGTTGCGTTCGCGCAGGGACAGCCCGAGCACCTCGGCCAGCCGCACCACCATGGTCCGCCCGGGATGCGAGCGGCCCTGTTCCAGGAAGCTCAGATACCGCTGGCTGGTCTCGGCCGCGATGGCGAGATCGAGCTGGCTGAGCCGTCGCCGGGTGCGCCAGCCGCGCAGTTCCTGGGCGAAGGGTGTCGTCGTCGCCACGGCCATGGTCGTCATACCTCCACTGTGCGGACGGGGATGCGGTCGCGCGATTCCCTCCAGGGAATGACGTGGACGGCCATCCGATCATTCCCTGCGGGGAATCGCGTGGATTCGCCGGACCGCACAGACTCGCTTCTCGACAACCGGACTCGAACCCACGGAGAAGAACATGAACGGCATTGCCTACCAACTGGAATCGCAGCGCGGCCTCGCCGGGCTGACCACCCGAGTGCAGGAGATCCCGGTGCCGGGCCCGCGCCAGGTCGTGGTGCGGGTGCGCGCCACCGCGCTCAACCGCCGCGACATCATGCTGCTGGAGGGCAGCTATGTGCTGCCCGCCCGTCCCGGCGTCGTGCCGCTGGTCGACGGCGTCGGCGAGGTGATCGCGAAGGGCGACCAGGTGACCCGAGCCGCTATCGGCGACCGGGTGGCCGGCACCTACTTCGTCTCCTGGAACGACGGACCGCAGTTGCAGGCGGCGTCCGCCCAGCAGTACGGCGCGAACCACGACGGCTGGCTCGCCACCTACATACTGCTGGAGGAGGATTCGGTGGTCCACGTGCCCGCGCATCTCACCGATGCCGAGGCGGCGTCGCTGACCTGCGCGGGACTGGTCGCCTGGGCCGCGCTGACCAAGCCGATCCCGGCGGTGCCGGGGGAGACCGTGCTGACCACCGGCACCGGCACGGTGGCGCTGGCGGCGGTGCAGCACGCCAAAATGCTGGGGGCGCGGGTCATTTCGATCACGTCCTCGGCCGAGAAGGCGGAGCGGTTGCGGAAACTGGGCGCCGACGAGGTGATCGACCGGGTCCGGGTGCCGGAGTGGGAGCGGGCGGTGCTCGAGCTCACCGGCGGCGAAGGCGTCCAGCACGCGGTGGAGGCCGTCGGCATGCCCACGCTGCCGAAATCCGTTGCCTCCGCGGCGTACAACGCGCAGGTGACCTTGATCGGGGCGTTCCAGCCGGCGCCGGGACAGCCGCAGCCGCCCAGCCTGTTCGGGGGCAAGTTCGTGTCGATCCGCCGCATCGCGGTGGGCAGCCGGGCGGATTTCGAGGCGATGAACGCCGCGCTGGCCGAGCACGAGGTCCGGCCGGTGATCGACCGGGTGTACCCGTTCGAGGAGTCGGTCGAGGCCTACCGCTACTTCATGGAGGGTGACCCGTTCGGCAAGGTGGTGATCGCCATGAAGTGACCGCTATCTGTTGGCAATCAGTTGGAAAAGATATCCACCTGGAACGATTTCCTTATCAAGTGGAAGGTTCTGCAATTCGGCAAATCTGTGTAGCGTGCTTGAAGGAGTGGCTTTTCGGATCTACGGCTTTCGCTTCGACCGAAGGAGTTCCCGGGTGACGGTGGGCGCGGTGCACGAGAGACCCGAGGCGGCGGACGAAGCGTCCGCCGAAGGCACCCCGGGTCTGAGCGCACCGGGGTCGATGTCGCCGAAGATGCTGGCCGGACTCGTGGCGCTGTCGCTGAGCATGGTGGTCGCCCTGATCGGCGGCGCTCTGTGGGAGGGCTTGAACAGCCCCGGGGGGCCCGACGCTCCGGCCGGCCCGGCGCCCAGTACCTCGCAGCGGCCGGTCGACGCCACCACCTCACCGGTCCCGGCCCCCGCCTCGGCTCCGCCGCACGGCCCGGCCCCGGCCCCGACCCCCGGTCCCGCCGCGCCGCCGCCTCCACCGCCCGCCCCGGTGGCGCAGAATCCCGCTCCCGCACCGCAAACCGAGCATTACGTCCCGCCGCCGCCCCCGGTCGAGGTCGCGCCCGCGCCGGCGCCCGCCCCGGCTCCGGCGCCCGCTCCGGAACCCGCGCCCGCCCCGGCTCCGCCGCCTCCGCCGCCCGCACTGCCCGACATTCTCGCCCCGATCCTGCCGTTCCTGGTGCCCCCGCCCCCGCCACCCGCGCCCTAGCCGCGCGCCGCGGAATCCGAAGGAGGACAGCCATGCTCGGAACCGCTGACGAAATCCGGCGCGACACCGGTGATCTCGATCCGCGTCGCCTGGGGCAGGTCCTGCTCGCGGCCGTGCTGATGGCGGCGGGTGTCGGGGTGGGCGTGCTGATCACGTTCTCGGCGGAGAGTCCGGTCGCCGACACCTCGGTGGTGAATGTGCCTCGGCTGCGCCACGATCCGCACGCTCCGGCCCAGCATCCGCCGACTATCGCTCCGGCGGTTCAGGTTCCGTACGCGCCGGGCGTGAATCCGGCGGCGTCGAATCCGGTTCCGCCCGTCCCGCTTCCGGCCCCCGCGGCCGTGCGTCCGGCCCCGCTGCCGCCCGGGCCGCCGCGTCCGGTGGACGTGCCGGTGGTCATCGCCGGCGAGGCCGGTCCGGTGCAGCTGCCTGCGGCGCCGCCGGTCGAACCGGGGCCACCCACCGAGTGACCCGGATCCCCGGTCGGCCCACTAGATTCCGGCGACGCCCGCGAGCTGGCCGATTCCGTAGGTGACGGCCATGGCGATCGCGCCGCCGAGCACCACGCGCAGCACCGCGCGGCGCGGGTTGGCGCCGCCCATCCGGGCGCTGACCGATCCGGTGATGGCCAGCGCCACCAGCACCGCGGCGAAACAGACGGGGATGCGCCACTGGACCGGCGGCACCAGGATGGCGATCAGCGGCAGCAGCGCGCCGATGGTGAAGGAGATGGCCGAGGACAGCGCGGCGTGCCACGGGTTGGTGAGATCGTGTGGGTTCAAACCCAATTCGGCCTCGGCGTGGGCGGCGAAGGCGTCGTGCGCGGTGAGCTCCGCGGCCACCTGGCGCGCGGTTTCCTCGCTCAGGCCCTTGGCCCGGTAGATGCCGGTGAGTTCGGTCAGTTCGTATTCGGGTTCCTCAGCCAGTTCGCGCTTCTCCTTGGACAGCAGGGCGCGTTCGGTGTCGCGCTGGGTGCTGACCGAGACGTATTCGCCGACCGCCATGGAGATCGCGCCCGCGGCGAGTCCGGCGATGCCCGCGGTGAGAATGGCGTCGGAGTCGGTGGAGGCGGCCGCGACGCCGACCACCAGACCGGCGGTCGAGACGATGCCGTCATTGGCGCCGAGCACGCCCGCGCGCAGCCAGTTCAGTTTGGCCGAGAGACCGGTGTCGTGCGGCTCGTGCGGGTGCGGCGCCGTGGTGTCGGCGGTCCCGGCTCCGATGTCGTCCACCTGATCAGCGTAATTCACGGTTCACGACTCATGCGGGAGCGTGATCGGGCGAGGCATGGCTCCCACTTCCGGGGGAAGCGGATGGTTTGCTGGAACGATGGGGGCCATGGTGGGTTTCTGCAAGCGGTATTGGTCGGTCATCCTTCCGCTGGCGGCGGCACTGATATTGACGGTGACCTGGGGCCGGGAGCTGAACTCCACGGTGGCGGTTCTGGTCGGGGTCTGGCTGATCGGCGCGGTGCTGTCCTCGGTCCATCACGCGGAGACGGTGGCGCACCGGGTGGGGGAGCCGTTCGGGTCACTGATCCTGGCGGTCGCGGTGACCATCATCGAGGTCGGCCTCATCGTCACCCTCATGGTGTCCAGCGGTGAGAAGTCCGCCTCGCTGGCCCGCGACACCGTCTTCGCCGCCGTAATGATCACGTGCAATGGCATTTTCGGGCTGTCCCTGCTGGTGGGAGCGTTGCGCCGGCGGGTGGCCGTCTTCAATGCCGAGGGTACGGGCGGGGCGCTGGCCACGGTCGCGACGCTGGCCACGCTGAGTCTGGTGCTGCCGACCTTCACCACCAGTGAGCCGGGTCCGGTCTTCTCGGCCTCGCAGCTGATCTTCGCCGCGGTGGCCTCGCTGGTGCTCTACGGAGTGTTCGTGATGGTGCAGACGGTCCGGCACCCGGACGACTTCCTGCCCGTCGAGGGTTCGGCCGCGGCGGGCGAGGACGAACACGAGGAACCGCCGACCCGTCGGGAGACGCTGCGCAGCTTGGGTTTGCTGCTGGTTGCCCTGATCGGAGTGGTCGGTTTGGCGAAGGTGGAATCGCCCAATATCGAACACGGGATCGCGGCCCTCGGGCTGCCGCCGTCCGCGGTCGGTGTGGTGATCGCGATGCTGGTCCTGCTGCCCGAGACCATCGCGGCCGTGCGGACCGCGCGCCGGGACCGGGTGCAGATCTCGCTGAATCTGGCGCTGGGTTCGGCCATGGCCAGTATCGGCCTGACCATCCCCGCCATCGCGCTGGCTTCGATCTGGATCTCGGGCCCGCTCATGCTCGGCCTGGGCGCGACCCAGATGGTGCTGTTGGCCCTGACCGTGGTGGTCGGCGCGCTGACCGTGGTGCCCGGTCGCGCGACCCTGCTCCAGGGTTGTGTGCACCTGGTGTTGTTCTCCGCCTTCGTCTTTCTCGCGGTCAGCCCGTAAGCGGGGTCACGAGATCCGGAGACGGGTCACGAGGTCCAGCGGTAGATCTGGCCGTCGCGTAGTTCGACGGACGTCGCCGGTGCGGTGGCGTGGTGCCGGGACAGCAGCGCCATCACCCGGGTGCGCCCGCGCGTGGTGACGCCGTCCTCGGTCCAGTGCACGTAGGGGTGCACCAGTTTCGCGAATTCCGCCCAGTCGCCGGCCTCGATTGTGCGCAGGACCGCCGACACCGTGTTGTCCACACGCGACAGTGAACACGCAGTGTCCGGGTTACGCGCGGGTTCGCCGGGAAGTCGAGGGTTGCTGAGAGATCACTCGATGCGGCTTCGGGTATGGCCGAGGGCCGCGAATCCCCCTTTCGGGGGGTCTGCTCGGAGGGTGCCGCGGATCATGGTTATAGCCGTTCCGCTCTGATAACACGTTCTAGAATCCCAGGTCACATGGGTCGCCGTCCCGCTGACCGGGACCGACGAGCCTGGTATCCATCGGTAACTTGGAGGCTCCGGTCACACTCGAGTCCGATTTGTTGTAACTCCGGGTAACCATTAGCTTTGATGGCAGGCAGTGTTGCCGATCACGGAGAAGAAATTTGAAGCTCGTCACCCCGCGTCGGTTCCGGCGTCTCGAAGAAGTGGTCCCCCGATGACCCGGGCCGTCCAGAGCCGGTCCGCTGTGCGCATCGTCCGGGACAACTTCTCCAGCACCTCGGTGGCGTCGCTGCGCACCTTCGGCCGCGCGGTCGGCATCGCCGAGGAAGCCGTGGTCGGGACCTTCACCGATATCGCGCGTCGCCAGTTCCAGTGGAAAGAGGCGATCCTGCAGGCGTGGCGGCTGATCACGGTCACCGCGATCCCGGCCATCCTCATCGCGATTCCGTTCGGCGTCATCGTCTCGGTCCAGGTGGGCAATCTGATCCACACCCTGGGCGCGGATTCGCTGCTCGGCGCGACCGGCGGCCTGGGCGTCATCAAGCAGGGCGCACCGTTGGCCACCGGCTTCCTGCTGGGTGGCGCGGGCGCGGCGGCGCTGGCCGCGGATCTGGGCGCGCGCACCATTCGCGAGGAGATCGACGCGCTGAACACCATGGGCATCAGCCCGATTCACCGCCTGGTGATCCCGCGGCTGGTGGCGATGGTCTTCGTGGCGCCGCTGCTGAACGTGCTCATCATCTTCGTCGGCGTGCTCGCCGGGTACGGCGTCGCCATCGGCGGGCAGGGCGTGACGCCCGGCTCGTACTGGTCCACCTTCGGGTCCTTCACCACCACCGCCGATGTGTGGGTGTCGCTGTTGAAGGCCGTCATCTTCGGATTCCTCGTGGTGATCATCGCCTGCCAGCGCGGGCTCGAGGCGAAGGGCGGCCCGCGGGGTGTCGCCGACGCGGTGAACGCCGCGGTGGTGCTGTCGGTGGTGTCGATCGTGACGGTCAATCTGGTCGCCACGCAGATCACCGATCTGTTCCTGCCCACCAGGCTGGCCTGATGTCGGCTACCTACGTGCCCAAGGGGCTGGGCCCGTTCGCGCGCGCCTATCGCAAGCGGGGCCTGATCCTGCGCCGGGTGGAGAGCCTGGGTTTCACGCTGGCCTTCGTCTGGCAGGTGCTGTCGTCGATTCCGTTGACGCTCGAGCGGTATCGCGCGGAGACCATGCGCGCCATCAGCGATATGACCTGGGGCCGCGGCTCGGTCATCGTGGGCGGCGGCACAGTTCCGATGATGATCGTGCTCGGTCTGGTCATGGGCGCGTCGGTGGCGGTGGAGTCCTTCACCACGCTCGACATGCTGGGCATGGGCCCGGTGTCGGGTCTGGTGTCGGCGTACGCCACCACGCGTGAACTGGCCCCGATCGTGGCGGCCATCGGTTTCGCGGCGCAGGCGGGCTGCCGCATGACCGCGGAGATCGGTTCCATGCGCATCTCCGAGGAGATCGACGCCATCGAATCCCTCGGTCTGCGTTCGGTTCCCTTCGTGGTGACCACCCGCGTGCTGGCGGGCGCGGTGGCCATCGTGCCGACCTTCCTGATCGCGCTGATCCTGTCCTACGCGGCCTGCCGCGGGCTGATCACGCTGGTGCACGGGGCCTCGGCCGGTGTGTACGACCACTATTTCTTCCAGTTCGTCTCCGGCTTCGACGTGATCGCGGCGGTGGTGAAGGTGGCCGTGTTCGCGGTGGTGGTGATCCTGATCCACTGCTACTTCGGCTTCTTCGCGACCGGTGGTCCGGAGGGCGTGGGCATCGCCTCGGGCAAGGCGGTCCGCGCGTCGTCGGTGGCCATCGTGGCCATGGACATGGTGATGTCGCTGGCCCTGTGGGGCTTCAACTCGGCGATTACGTTCACGGGGTAGGGGATGCCGAATTACGGAATGCCGGGTGTGGCCGTCGATCGCAAGCGCGCGATGACGGTCGGCACGGTGGCGCTGGCGCTGGTGGTGACGGTGGTCGCCGGATGGGCGCTGTGCCGGTCGCAGCAGGACGAGCCGGGGATCCCGATCTCGTTGCGCACCGAGCAGATCGGTGACGGCGTGCTGGTCGGCACGGATGTGCGCGCCGATGGCGTGGTGGTCGGCAAGGTCACCGAGATCGCTCCGGACAAGCACGGTACCCAGCAGATCTCGCTGCGTCTGGACGATTCGAAGCTGTTCGGCCTCGACGACAGCCTGCGGGTGGATTACGCGCCCGCCAACCTGTTCGGCATCAGCGAGATCGAATTGCGCCGGGGCGCGGGCGGTTCCCCGCTGCGGCCGGGCACGGTGCTGGACTTCACCGGCCGCCGCGCGAGCGAGGTCTACGACGCCACCATGGGCTCGATCCTGCGCAGCGCCGCGCAGGTGGGCGGGTCGGTGCTGACGCCGCAGATGGCCTCGGTCATCGCGCAGGCCGCGGCCGACACCCAGGCGTTCACGCCGCTGGCGCAGGCGCTGATCACCGCGCAGCGCACCATCACCGACAACCAGAAGATGCCGATGTCGCAGCTGTTCGGCGAGCTCGGTCCGGCCTTCGACGGCGGCGGCCAGTTCGCGGGCGCGACGGTGCAGGTGGTGGACCTGATTCGCAGCATGCAGCGTCTGCAGACCGACCGCGCCACCTATGACAAGGGCGTCGCGACCGTCACCGGTCAGCTGCTGCCCGCGCTGGCGGCCACGTTCTCGCAGGCCGGAACTCAGCTCTCCGGCAGCACCGACATGTTGGTGCCGGTGCTGACCGCGCTCGCGCAGATGGTGCCGCAGCCGCAGCAGTCCTCGGCCGAACTGCGCCTGCTGCTGGAGCGGCTGCGCGCCGCCATGCCCGACAACGGGCAGGGGCCGGTGCTCAACGTGCAGGTCGAATTGAAGGGCATGCCCGGTATCGCGGTGCCGCTGCTGGGAGGTGCGCGATGAATGTGAAGCAGGCGGGCTGGCGGCTGGCCCTGTTCGCGAGCGTGATCGGGGTGGTGCTCCTGTTGGTGCTCACCGCGATTCAGCGTCCGGTGTCCGGGCGCACCGAGACCCACGACGCCATCTTCACCGATGCCAACGGCCTCAAGGTCGGCGATGACGTGCGCATGTTCGGTGTGCAGGTCGGCAAGGTGAAGCAGATCGGACTGGAGGGTTCGAAGGCGCGGGTGCAGGTGTCGGTCAAGACCGATTCGCCGGTGTACGACAACTCGAAACTGGCCATCCGCTACCAGAATCTGACCGGGCAGCGGTACATCGACCTGCAGCAGCAGCCGCAGCCGGGCAATCGCATCGCCGCGGGCGCGCGCATCGGCGAAGACCACACGGTGCCGTCGTTCGATGTGACGCAGCTGTTCAACGGCCTGAAGCCGGTGTTGCAGACCATCTCTCCGGAGGCGATCAACCAGTTCAGCGCGAGCATGGTGGCGTTGATCGAGGGCGACGGCAGCGGGCTGGGCCCGGCCATGGACGCGATCGGGAAATTGGCGTCGTACGTGGACAACCGGCAGCAGGTGATCTCGACGCTGATCCGCAATATGTCGGATCTGTCGGACCGGCTCGGCGGGCGCGTGCACTACCTGGTGCCGCTGCTGAAGCAGCTCTCCGACATCTTCGAGGCATTGCAGCAGAACATCGGCGGGCTGGCGCAATTCGCGGTGACCGCGCCGTCGGTGCTGCGGCCGATCGACAACCTGCTGCGCACGCTGGGGATCAACAGCGGCTCCGACGTGGACGCGCTGATCCGGCAGATCTTCCCCGACGCCAAGGAGGCGGTGGCGGTCCTCGGCCGCCTGCCCGCCGTGCTGAGCGCCGCCGACGCGGCCCTGCCGGCCAGTCCGAGCGGATGGAAGCCGGTGTGCAGCAAGGGAACCGCGGAACTGCCGGCGGTGGTCAAGGTGCTCGTGTCGGGACAGCAGGTGGCGATATGCAACGGATGAGATTGCCGCGCGCTCTTCAGGGAATCAGCTTGAAGCGTGACGACCGCGTCGTCGACGAGGCGACCAAGCAGAAGCGGCATCTGCGGCAGGGCGTCATCGGCGCGATCGTGGTCGTGCTCGGCTTGGCCGCCGCCGGCGCGCTGTACGTGATCCCGTTCGGCAAGCACACCTACACCGCGGAACTGTCCGAGGCGCAGTCGGTGAAGGCGGGCGACGACGTGCGCGTGGCCGGTATCTCCGTCGGCGAGGTCAAGTCCCTGGAACTGAAGCCGGACAAGGTCGTCATGCGCTTCACGGTGAAATCCGATGTGTTCCTGGGGGATCAGACCTCCCTCGACATCCGCATGCTCACCATCGTCGGCGGCCACTACGTGGCGGTGTTCCCGGCGGGCAGCAAGCCACTCGGTTCGGCGGCCATTCCCGCGGACCGGGTGCGCCTGCCGTACAGCCTGATCGAGACCTTCCAGGACGCGGCCACCCCGCTGGCCAAGATCGACGGCTCCACGCTGAACCAGAACCTGGCGGCGCTGGGCAATTCGATCGACGGTGCGCCCGACACCCTGCGCACCACGCTGCGCACGGTCGGCACCTACGTGGACGCGCTGGAGAAGCAGCGCGGCCAGGTGTCGAACGCGGTGTCGGTGGCCGACGAGTACGTGCGCATGTACGACGGCGCGAAGCAGGACCTGGGCCGGCTGATGGACAATGCCAACCTGCTGGTCACCGTGCTCGACGACAAGCATTCGGAGATGGCGGAGGCGATCCGCCTGCTCAGTGACGTGCTCGGCCGCCTGGGCGGCTTGCAGCCGACCTGGTCGGATCTGAAGCCGCAGCTGACCGATGCCATCACCCGGCTCGAGCAGCTCGGCCAGAAGTTCGAGCCGACGCTGAACGCCGCGCAGGACTTGCAGAAGAAGCTGTCGGACTTGGTGATTCCGGACGGCGGCGTCACCGTCGACCACTCGCAGCAGACGGTGACTCTCCCCGCGCAGCCGCAGGTGTGCGTTCCGGTGCCCGGGAAGGACTGCTGATGTTCAAGCGGATGCTCGGCTCGCAGGCGCTCATGTCGGTCGCGGGCGCGATGGTCGTGGTGCTGCTGGCCGTGGTCGGCTACTTCGTCTGGTTCGACCCGATGAAGAAGACGGTGGCCTACTGCGCAGTCATGCCCGACGCGGTCGGCCTGTACGCGGGCAACAAGGTGACCATGCGCGGAATCCCGGTCGGCACCGTCGATTCCGTCGACTCCGACGGCACCAAGGTGAAGGTGAAGTTCTCCGTCGACGCGAAGTACCCGGTGTACGCCGACGCCGCGGCCACCACCGTCTCGGATTCCATTGTGGCCGATCGCAATCTGGCGGTGCTCAACGGCGGCAAGAACCTGGCGCACTGGGATTCGTCGAAGTGCATCACCAAATCCCTGACACCCAAGAGCATTACGGAGACCCTGACCGCGCTGGCCGACCTGTCCTCGCAGTTGCAGCAGGCGCAGGCCCCGGACGCGCTGGCGCACGGGCTGTCCGGGCTGGACGCGGCCACTCAGGGCACGGGCCCGCAGATCAACGAGATCGTCAAGAAGCTGGGTTCGGCGCTGGCGCAACCGGATGCCGACATCGGCCATCTGGCGGGCATCTTCGACGCCTTCGCCTCGGTGGGCGAGAAGGTCGAGCAGCACTGGGGCGATCTGCGCTCCATGCTGCTGCGCCTGGGCCCGGCGTTGAACAATGCCAGCGCCGAATTGCTCGTTCCCGGTGCGCAACTCATCGATCGACTGGGTGAGTTGCTGCCCATGCTGAACGATCTGGCCACCATCGCCGGTGACCCGATCATGCGCGCCCTCGACGACACGCTGCCGCTGGTGCGCCTGCTGCGCGCCAATGTCGGCTCGCTCTCGGAGGTGGTGCGCAAGATGCCGGTGCTGACCAATGCCGCCCAGAACGTGATGGGCAACGGCGTCACCTACGGTTCGCCGCGGGCGGCGCTCCCGGCCCCGCAGTCCGAGCAGGTCTGCGCCGCCCTCAACGCGGTCACCCCCGGCAGCTGCACCGACGCCGCCAACGGCATGGTCAACGTCCCGCTGGTGCCCCTGGTGCTCGGAATGGCAGGTGCGCGATGAGAATCGGACGCTGGAACTTCCAGCTCGACACCGAGGCCGCCGGTCGCCTCGGGACCGTGGTGGGGACGGCCCCGTCACGCCGTCGGTTGGAGCGCGTCGGCGCGGCCGTCCTGGCGGCGGGGCTGCTGGCCGGAGTGGGCGGTTGCGCCTTCGATCCGGCGGCGGTGCCGGTGCCGGGGACCGGCGTCTCGGGTTCGACCTATCGCATCCACATCGAGTTCGGCAATGTGCTGAACCTGCCCGCCAAGGCGAAGGTCATCGCCAATGGCGCGCAGGTCGGCACGGTCGACGGTGTGCGCGTGGTGGATTCGGCGCACGCGGGCGGGCGCGGCGGGTACGTCGTGGTCGACGCCGAGGTCTCCTCGAAGGTCCAGTTGCCGACGAATACGGTGGCCGAGTTGCGGCAGAACACCGTGCTCGGCGACATCCACCTGGCCCTGAGCACGCCGCCGGACGGCTTCGGCACGCTGCTGAAGGACGGCGGCACCATCACCCAGGACCACACCCGGCCGCCGGTGCAGCTCGAGGACACCATGGCCGCGCTGGCCGCGTTCACCCAGGGCGGGGCGGTGAACCAGTTGCAGGACATCATCAATCACTTCAATGCCGTGTTGCCGCAGGATCCGAACGAGACCAAGCGGATCGCGCAGAACGCCGCCGGGAACGCGGTGGATCTGGCCGCGAACCTGGATCAGGTCGACAAGCTGCTCAACGGTCTGGGCGTGAACGCCCAGGTGCTGCACGATCGCGCGGACTTCCTGGACCACCAGCTGAGCCAGGAGTCGGTGGACGCCATGACCGGTGTCACCAATTCCATCAAGGGCGTCACCCAGATCTTCGCGGTGCTCGGGCAACTCGGGCAGTCGCTGGTGTGGCTGGCCCCGCTGGCCACCGCGCTGGATCCGGTGACGCAGTCCTTCGCGCCGCTGGCGCTGTCGGGCAAGCCGCTGGATCTGTCGGTGCCCTCGAACCTGTCGCTGCTGGTCTCGCTGTTGCGCGACAAGCTGATTCCCTTCGTCGAGAACGGCCCGAAGGTGAATGTGACCGGCATCCACGCGGATTCGGTGTCCCGCGACGATCAGGTCACCACCATGCTGTCCGGGCTGCGCATGATCGGAGCGGTGCGATGAAGTGGGGTTCGGTGGCGTCGCTGGGCGGCATCGCGGTGGTCACCGTGGTGGGTGCGAGCTATCTGACCTTCGGGGTGGTGCGGGCGGATCCGTTCGCGCACCACACCGACGCGTCACTGGTGATGGCGAATTCCGGTGGCCTGAGCGTGGGTTCGCCGATCCTGCTCACCGGCATGCGGGTCGGGAAGATCACCTCGGTGGACTCCACCGCGCGCGGCGTGGAGGTGGGCTTCCGCATCGACGGCGACCGGAGACTGCCGACCGACTCCGACATCACCATCGAGCAGCTCTCCGCGCTGGGCGAGCCGTTCGTGGAGTTCCGGCCCCGCACCGCGGGCGGTCCGTATATCGAGGACGGCCAGCGGCTCGACGCCGCGGCGGTGAAGTCGCCGTTGTCGATTCCCGAGGTGTCGCGACTGGTCAACAAGATCATGAACCAGCTCGATCCCACGGTGGCCGCCTCGCTCGCGAGCACGCTGAGCGCCGCCTTCCACGACACCGATTCGGCCATGCCGAATCTGACCCGCGCAGGCGACCTGCTGGCCGCGGCCATTCTGAGCCGCGAGCCCAAGATTGCCCAGCTACTCAACAGCTTCCAGGCCGCGGCCTCGAATATGGAAGGCATGGGTGCGGCGACCGCGGCTGCCGCACCGGCATTCGTGCAGTTCGAGCAGTCGCTCGAGCAGCTCATCAATGCGGTCGGTAGACTCGTCGAGCGTGTCCCCGGTCCCCAGGCATATGTGGATGGCAACGGACTGGCACCCTTCCTGGCCGGGCTGACCGAATGGTTGCGGCAGGCCGGGCCCGAATTGAAGACCCTCGCACCCCAATTGCAGCCGCTCGCCGACGCGGCGCGCACGGCGGGGCCGCACATCGATATCAGCAGCTTGATCTCGCAGGCGCTCGCGTCCACCGGTGACGGTGCCGTGCGTGTGCAGGTCGAGGTGAAGTAGCAGTTCCAGCAAGGAGAAGACCCCCATGTCCCAGGACGCCGATACGAAGACTCCGGTCGAGCCGGACACCACGCCCGTGGCGCCGGCCGCCGGTAAGACGGTGTCGCTGAAGGTCTCGACGCTGGTGACCGCGGTCGCGGCGGCGGTGCTGATCGCCGCGCTGGTGACCGTCACGGTGCTGTGGCAGTCCGCCCGCGGCGACGTGCGCGCGCACGACACCCGCGCGGCCGACGACCAGCACGCCGCGGAAATCGCCTCCGAGTACGCCATGGGCGCGGCCAACCTCAACTACGCCGACTTCAATGCCTGGACCGCGCGGCTCAAGGCCAACACCACCCCGGCGCTGGCGGGCAAGTTCGACGCCACTTCCTCCAAGCTGCAGGAGATCCTGGTCCCGCTGAAGTGGACCTCGAGCCCGACCCTGCTGAGCTCGCAGGTGATCAACCGCGACAACGGCCTGTACAAGGTCAACGTCTATCTGAACGTGAACTCCACCAACGCCCAGAACCCCGACGGCGTGCTGACCACCGTGTACTACACGGTCAATGTCGACCCGAGCGACTGGAAGGTCACCGAGGTCGGCGGCATCGACCTGCCGCTGCCCAAGCAGTAGTCGTCGGTCGCGCGAGCGGTCACGCGGTCCGGCGTAGCTCGTCCGCCAGCCGGACCGCCAGCGCCACGATGGTCAGCGTCGGATTGGCGTGGCCGTTGGTCGGGAACACCGAACTGCCCGCGATGTACAGGTTCTCCATGCCGTGCACCCGGCAGTCGCCGTCCACCACGCCGGTGCGCGGGTCGGCGGACATGCGGGTGGCGCCGGTGGGGTGCGCCCAGTCGGTGAGCCGGGCGGGGAGCGGACTGGCCTCGCGCACCCATTCGTCCAGCGCGGGCGGGGTGTAGCCGAGCCGGGCGAACTCCCCGGCCACCAGGGCGGCGGCGCGGCGCACGGTGGTGTCCTCCTGGGCGCTGGTCTTCCAGTCGATGCGCGGATGCGGCAGCCCGAGCTCATCGACGGTGTCGCTCAGGCTGATCCGGCTGTCCGGGTCGGGCCGCTGCTCGACCATGCAGCGCAGTTCCACCTGTTCGAGCTTGTGCGGCAGGCCGGTGTGGTCGATCAGCCGGCGTTTGGCCCCCGACAGCAGCAGGCCGGGATTGCTGGCGACGGTGCGCGCGTCGTGCAGGTTCATGTGGCCGCGCAGCAGGTTCTTCACCGACTCCCAGGGGTCGTCCTCGGCGGGCACCTCCTGAATCCACAAGGCGCAGTTGAGGAGTCCCTCGTCGGCCTGGATCGCGGGGGAGAGCGCCAGCCCGTGCAGGAACGTGTTTTTGCCGCCGCGAGTTTTCACGACGTATTTGCCGAATCGATCCCGCGCGGCCGCCGAGGTGCGCGGGTCGAGCATGCCGACCACGCCGCAGCGATGGTCCAGCAGATACCGCCCGACCACATCGTGTCGATTGCCGATTCCGTTGGGTACGACGCGATTCGAGGCGAGGAGCAGTCGCGCGTTCTCGATTCCGCCGGTGGCGAGCACAATGCGGGTGGCGTGCACACTGCGTTCGTGCCCGGCCGAATCCGCGACGCGCAATCCCAGTACTCGTGTGCCCTCGGGATCGGTGTCGATATGGGTCACCGTCGCATTCAACAGAATTCGACTATTGCTCGCGGTGATCTCCGCGGCGTGCGGCCCGAATCGCTTGGAGTCGAAGGGATCCGCTGGGTCCTTGCTGATCTGCCAGAAGTAGGGACGCAGCCAGCGCCGGTCCACCTCCTGGTGCGGCGGATGCCGATCGGCGAGTTCCCAGAACCGGTCGCCGGTGAAGCCGGCCCCGTAGCCCAGGCCCAGGTGCGCGGCCGCCCGGTCCAGATACGGTTCCACCTCGGACAATCCGATCGGCCAGCCGGAAAACGGGACCCAGGGGCGGGCCGTGAAATCGAGTTCGTCGAGTGGAGCGCAGCGTCCGCTCCAGGTGTGTGAACTGCCGCCGAGAATGCGATTGCGCGCATTCCGATACGGCTGGGCCCGCGCCGCTCCCACATTCTCTATGTCATTGAGCGCATCGCGTTCGGGGGTGAGTTCGAGGCCGCCGCTTTCGAGTACCAGGACCCGCAGCGAACTTCCCGCGAGTTCCGCGGCCAGAGTCAGACCGGCCGGTCCGGAACCGATGATGCACACGTCGGCCGCCAGCTCGCTGTCCCGTACGGCACTGAGGTCGTCGATATGCACCGGAAATCCTCCCGCACCCGCATCCACCCCCGAGAGGACGCGCTTCCCTTTGCCCGGACCTCATCGTAACCGCTCAATTGCGTGGCCGGGGCGCATCTTTCGGGGTCAGCATCCGCGCTGCAGAAATGCCCGCACATAACCGGCGGACTGCCGTACATACATCCACGACCAGAACAACAGACCCGAATCACTGGGGCTGGCAACCATGGTGATCTGTCCGGAAAAGCACTTTTCGACGATGTAGCGCGCTCGCGACACGTGCGGGGTGTAGGTCACCACGATGATGTGCTGCCAGTGCCCCGCCTGGGCGCGCCGCCGGATCTCGCGAGCCTCGCCCTGGGTGGTCCACGGGTCCGGCACGAAGCACGACACCCGGAAGGTGAATCCGCCGTCGCAGTAGCGGTCCATCACCGTGTCGTTCTGTCCGGTGGACCGCGAGATCAGCAGTTCCGGCGCGTACCCCTGCCGCGCGAGTTCCAGCCCCAGGTCGTAGCGCGCGTACGCGGTCCCGCCCAGCACCACGATGGCGTCGGCCGGACGCAGCGGATCGACCTGCGGGTGCACGAACACCGGCAGTCCCGCGAACGCGAGACCGGTGATCAGCGCCGCCACCAGGGCGACGGAGAGGGCGACCCTCCGGAGACCAGTCACGCCCTCGACGGTACCGATCGCCGGCCTCCCCGCCCGGAACGCCCCGATCGTGCAGACTGGGGGCAGTCACGTGAACGGATCACCCAGGCACACAACGTGTGTCATCCGGGAACGAGAGGAGTCCGGCATGGATCTGGGCCTGCACTACTGGAACTTTTCGACCCCCGCCGAGCCCGCGCTGATCGCGCCCACCCTGGCGCGCACCGCCCGCATCGCCGACGAAGCCGGGTTCGCGCAGTTCTCGGTCATGGACCACTACTTCCAGATGGAGCACACCGCCGCCCACGACGAACCGATGCTGGAGGGCTACACCACCCTCGGCTACGTGGCCGCGGTGACCGAGCGGATGCGGCTCGGCGTCCTGGTGACCGGCGTGATGTACCGGTATCCCGGCCTGCTGGCCAAGATCGTCACCACCCTGGACGTGCTCTCCGGCGGCCGAGCCGAACTCGGCATCGGCGCGTCCTGGTACGAGCGCGAGCAGCGCGCCCTCGGCGTGCCGGTGGTCCCGGTCGGCGAGCGGTTCGAACGGCTCGAGGAGACGCTGCGCATCTGCCTGCAGATGTGGGGTCCCGACAACGGGCCGTTCAAGGGCGAGCACTACGAGCTGGCCGAGACCGTCTGCGTGCCCGCGCCGCTGTCGCGGCCGCATCCGCCGATCCTCATCGGCGGCGGTGGCGAGAAGAAGACGCTGCTGCTGGTCGCCCGCTACGCCGACGCCTGCAACCTGTTCGCGAGTTCGGTCGAGGACGTCGCGCACAAGCTGGAGGTGCTGCGTGGGCACTGCGCCGCCGAGGGCCGCGATTACGACGCGATCCGCAAGACCGCGCTCTATGTCGCCCCGATCGCGCTCACCGATCCCGACCAGGTGCTGCGCGCCGCCGAACAGCTGGCCGGGCTGGGCATCACCCAGCTGGATTTCATGCCCGATCGCGAGCCCGTCGCCTACGCCACCGAGTTCGCCGAGCGGCTGCTGCCGCGGCTGTCCGCCATCTGATTCCGGATTACCCGCCGGGGGTTCGGTATCATCGCGCGCGCTTGGCTTTACCACTTGGAGGACACCGTGCCCGCGAATCCCACCGCCGCCGAACTGCTGGCGACCGTCGAAGCCTCACCGCAGGCGGTCGGCGCGCACGACAAGGCCGCCTGGGTGGGCCTTTTCGCCGACGACGGCAGCGTCGAGGACCCGGTCGGCTCGCGCCCGCACGTGGGCCGCGCCGCCATCGAGCGCTTCTACGACACCTTCATCGGACCCAACGGCATCGCCTTCGACGTCACCAATGACGTGGTGTGCGGCATGACGGTCTTCCGCGATCTGAGCATCGCCACCACCATGTCGACCGGGGTCACCCTGCACGTGCCCATGCACCTGCGCTACGACCTGGCCGAGGTGGACGGCGCGCTGAAAATCCGTCGCCTGCGCGCACATTGGGAACTGGCGGGCATGATCGGCCAGCTCATGGGATCGGGCACCAAGGGACTGCTGGCCGGGGCCAAACTGGGCCCGCAGCTGCTGGGGAACCAGGGCCTGGGCGGCGCGATGGGCTTCATGTCCGGGCTGCGCGGCGTGGGCGCGCCCGGCAAGCAGGCGGCCGAGCGGCTGCTGGACGCGGTCTCGCGTGGCGATTCGGCCAGTGCCCGTGCGGTTCTGGCCCCGGTGCCGCGCCTGGAGTGGGGTGTCGACGGCGCGATGTCGCTGGAGGACTTCGCCACCCGGGTCAAGGGCGTGCGCTGGGACAAGGCCCTCGCCGCCGGTCATTCGGTGACGGTGTCGGTGGACACCCGCGAGGGCCGTGGCATCGCCGAATTCGACTTCACCGAGCGCGGCCTGCGCATCGAGTCCGCGCGAATCTTCGTGTCGGCGGCCTGATTCCGGCCCCTCCGGGACGGGTCAGTCCCGGAGTCCGGCGATCTCGGCCAGGGGGTTCTTCCCACTGAACGTAGTGCCGCCGGCCGCGCCGACCACCTTCCCGTGGACGCTGATCAACCACTGTCCGCACACACAGCGGTGGTACTGCACACCGCGGTGGGAGGAGACGGCGGCGGGCGAGGGCCAAGCGCAGGACGGGCATTCGGCGATCATCTGCACATCCTGCGCGTGCGAGCGGCACATGACCATGATCGACACGCGCCAATCCGGCAAATTGATGGCGTTTCTTGCACGACTCGCCGTGCATGATTTGCCAATGGGCGCATCGCAACTCGAGCCGGGCTGTCTGACAAGCCCTGTGGTCAGACCATTTTGCCCTTGCGCACGGCGGTCGGCGTTGCCCCCCACCAGCGCTGACAGCAGCGGGTGAACACCGACTGCTCGGCCAGCCCCAACAGCGAGGCCACCTGGCTCATCGGCATGTCGGTGGTGGTCAGGTAGCGCCGGGCCTCGGCGCGCCGCACCTCGTCCAGGATCGTCGCGAAGCTGGTGCCCTCGGCGGTGAGCCGCCGCTGCAGCGTGCGCGGGTGGACGGTGAGCAGCCGTGCCACGGTGTCGATCTCGGGCGCGGCCGTGCCCAGCAGCTTCTGCAGCGCGGTGCGCACCCGCGGCGCGATGGCGGCCGCCTCGTCGCCGGACTGCTGGGCCAGGAAGGCCAGGGCCAGCCGGTGCAGGTTCTCGTCGCCGCCGGTGAGCACGCGGTCGGCCAGGCTGACCGGGACCCGCAACAGCGCGGCCGGGCGCTCGATACGCACCGGCGCGCCGAAGAAGTCCTCGTACGCCTGGATCGGGGCGGCGGGCCGATAGGGCAGTTCCACCGACCGCAGCCCGTAGCGGTCCTCGACGAGCCGTTGAATCGTCCTGTGCACGAACGTCAATCCGAGATCGCAGCCCTGCACCGGCACCGGCAGGCCGGGCGCGCTGACGCCGTAGCGCAGGGCGATGACGCCGCGGTCGCCGTACGGGTCGGGTTCCATGGTCAGGCTCAGCGAGCGGGCGTGCACGAACAGGTAGCGCGAGGTGCACTCCAGCACCGCGGCCAGGGTGGTGGCATTGCGGATGGCCAGGGCCAGCGGGCCCAGCATGTCCAGGTCCTGCCGCCGGGCCATGCGCAGGCCCAGATCCGGGCAGTCCAGCTGATGGGCGGCGAGCTCGAGCAGCGCGGCCACGGCCTGGTCGGGGACCAGCAGATCGTCGGTGTCGAGGGCGGCGACCGGCAGGCCGCAGGCGAGCGCCAGCTCCTCGGCGTTCCCGCCCAGCTCGGCCACGGTGGCGCGGAATCCGCGCAGGCCCGCGGATCTGATCACCGACATGTCGTCCAGGATCAAATAGTTGTCGCGTAGTGTCAAGAAACCGAATCCCGAGCCCAACAGACTGGAAGTCATGAACGCCGCGCAGACCCCCGCTGAACACCTCGACGTCGTCATCGTCGGAGCCGGGCTTTCCGGCATCGGCGCGGCGTACCGGCTCCAGACCGAGCAGCCCGGCCGCAGCTACGCCGTCCTCGAGGCGCGCGACGCGCTCGGCGGCACCTGGGACCTGTTCCGCTACCCGGGCATCCGCTCCGACAGCGACATGTTCACCCTCGGCTACCCGTTCAAGCCCTGGCGCGACGCCCAGTCCATCGCCGACGGGCCGTCGATCCTGCGCTACATCACCGAGACCGCGGCCGAGAACGGCATCGACCGGCACATCCGGTTCGGCACCAAAGTCGTTGCCGCCGAATGGAACAGCGGCGAGTCCCGCTGGACCCTGACGCTGGAGCAGCGCACCGGCGACCAGGTGGAGCACCGCACCCTCACCTGCGGCTTCCTGTACTCCTGCTCCGGCTACTACAACTACGACCAGGGCCACAACCCGGTGTTCCCCGGCATCGACGACTTCGCCGGCACCGTGGTGCACCCCCAGTTCTGGCCCGAGGACCTGGATTACGCGGGCAAGCGGGTAGTGGTCATCGGCAGTGGCGCGACCGCGGTCACCCTGGTCCCGGCCATGGCCGAGCAGGCCGAACTGGTGACCATGCTGCAGCGCAGCCCCACCTGGATCTCCGCGGTCCCCGGCCGCGACAAGGTGGCCGACCGGATCCGCGAACTGCTGCCCGCCGATCTGGCCCACCGGCTCATCCGCACCAAGAACATCCTGTTCAACATCGGCTTCTACCAGTACTGCCGCCGCCGGCCCGAGGCCGCGAAGAAGCTGCTCACCGGGCTCACCACCCGGATCCTGAAGGACGAGGCCCTGGTCGCCGAGCACTTCACCCCCGACTACAACCCGTGGGACCAGCGCCTGTGCGCGGTGCCCAACGCCGACTTCTTCAAGGCCATGCGCAAGGGTCAGGCCGAGGTGGTCACCGATCACATCGAAACCTTTGTGCCCGAAGGTATCCGGCTGAAGTCCGGCAAGGTGATCGAGGCCGATGTGGTGGTCACGGCCACCGGCCTGCAGCTGCTCGCCTTCGGCGGCATCGACCTGGTGGTCGACGGGACCCCGGTCGCGCTGTCGGAGCAGTTCGTCTGGCAGGGCACCATGCTCACCGGGGTGCCCAACTTCGCGGTCTGCATCGGCTACACCAACGCCTCCTGGACGCTGCGCGCCGACCTCACCTCGCGCCTGGTGTGCAAGGTGCTCGGCTACATGGAACGCAACGGCTACACCGCGGTGGTCCCGGAGCCGGACCGCGCGCTGCGCGAACGGCCGCTGCTGGATCTCGCGTCCGGTTACGTCCAGCGATCGATCGGCGATTTCCCGCGCCAGGGCGACCGCAATCCGTGGACGGTCCGTCAGAACTATCTGCTCGACACCGCGACCGTCATGCGCACGGATCTGAGCAAAACCCTGCGTCCGGTGGCCGCCAAGGAGTTGCAGCGGGTGTGACGCTGGTCTCACCGGCATCACCGGGTGCGAAGTTCGCGTCCGGCCGGTGGGCTTCCCCTACCCGTGCGATTCTGTGTGGCATCCGAACGCGGGGTAGGGGAACTCGAGGGGGAGCAGCGATGGGTACGGAGAGCGGATTTCTGCTGCCCGCACCGGGATTCGAGCCGCCGTTGCCGTCGTCGCGGCGGCCGGGCGGTGGGGCGCCGGGGTGCCGGGCGCGGGTGGGCTCCGAATCGGCGGTGCGGGCTTCGCGCCCGGCCGGTCTGCAACGGGTTTTGCGGTCTTCGCACCCTGCGAATTCCGGGCGGAGTGACGAACGCAACACCGGCGCAGGGCAATTCGCCCGAACCGCCCTACGATCGGCGCTCGAGGTGTTGGATGGTCGGCGGCCGCCGGGGCAGTTGGCCCCGCTCGCGGAACCCGCGGTCGTGGCCGCGGTGCGCACCCTCGCGGGCGGGCGCGGACTACCCGGGCGTGAGCTCGGGACCGCCACCCTCACCAGGGTCGATGTGATCATGACCGGGACCGCCGGCGGCGAGGTTTGCGCGGCCTACGATCGGGGCGGGCGGCATTTCGCGCTCGCGGCACGCATTGTCCGCGGTCGTTCCGGGTGGCGCTTGGCCGCATTCCGGGTGTGCTGAAGACCGGAGGGTCTCAGCGGTAATAGCTGAATTGTCTGGTGGCACCGAATTCGATTCGCGCCTGGTTTGAATCCTGCATCCCGCGGGATTAGCATTTCGGCGAATAGCGGCACCTACACGTGGAAGGGCAGTCCATGGCGAAGAAAGTCACCGTAACTCTGGTTGACGACTACGACGGCGAATCGAAGGCCGACGAGACCGTCTTTTTCTCGATCGACGGCAACGACTTCGAGATCGATCTGTCGAACAAGAACGCCGGTAAGCTGCGGGAAGCCCTGGAGCCGTGGTCGGAGAAGGCCCGCAAGGTGGGTCGTTCCAAGCGCAAGGTGGCCGCCGGCGGCCGTACCCGTCCTGCGGTGGACCGCGAGGAGAGCACCGCGATCCGGGAATGGGCGCGGGCGCAGGGTCATCAGGTTTCCTCGCGTGGTCGTATCCCGGCCGAGATCGTCGAGGCTTACCAGCGCGCCAAGAATTAGCCAGCGCAAATCCGAGCGCGGGAAATTCGGCGGGCTGATGGGCCGGTTGGCAGCGGCTTCTGACATATCGGGCCAAAACTGACAAATCAGGCCATTAGCTCTCCTGGATTTCTCGCGACAATCGGCGCCGTCGCTATGCGCGGCGACCGCACGGCCACCACCCCGGTCGAAAGTGAACAACAGGTGTCAGGGAGAATGCTTCCGAACAGAAGCAACCTGAGTTCTAGGGGTGATCGTTGTGGGCGAGACCGGTATCGAGCCCGAAAGCACCGGCATGTACGTCGATCGGGACGGTGACATGTGGGAAAAGCGGGATGACGGCTGGCATCTGATGCTGCAGCGCGGGGTGGCGGTGGACCCGGCCTCGTTCTGGGACTGGACCGAGGGCCACGTCCGCGACTACGCCCCGTTCCTCCAGGTACTCGCTGCCCGTTGAGGGCCTTCCTCGCACGCTAGCCCGGCGCCAACGCGCCGCTGAGATGGTCGTAGGCCACCTGCGCGTGCAATCGCACTCCGATGACGAACGTGTCGTCGTCGGCGTAGAAGTGCGGATACCCGATGTAGCCCTTGGGATATGGCGTGACGTGGAAGCCGAACGCCATGGTCGGGGTGCTCGTGGAGGTGTTGCCGCCAGCGCACCACCTGAGCGGCCACCGCGGCCGCGCGCGTATCGAGATCTCCGTAGAGGTCGCTCATCGGGGCCGAGGCTACTACTGTGGTCACCGAGTTCGCCATCCGTTAGCTGACGCGTCGGCAGGCTCGTTGTCATTCCGAGTCCTACCGGGTCTGCCGGGGCGTCACCCGAAGCCGCGAGGTGACCGCATGACGCAGGGCTGGCCCAGTTCGATGGATTCCTTCGACGATATCTTCGACCGCTTCTTCGGATCCGGAATGTCACGCCGGCCACCGGTGCAGCGCATCGACCTGACCCGATTGCTGAGCGAGAGCGCCAAACAGGTCGTCGACACCGCGCGCCAGGCCGCGCACGACTGGGGCAGCACCGAGATCACCCCCGAGCACCTGCTCTACGCGGCCGCGGCCGTCGAGCCGGCGCGCAGCATCATCGCCGAGATCGGCCGCGACCCCGAACAGCTGCGCGAGCACATGCGCACCGCGGCGGGCAGCGGCGCCGGCGCGCACGGCGACGACCATGCCCTGGCCCTGAGCCCGGCCGCCAAGCTGGCCCTGCGCAATTCGCAGCGCAGCGCCGCCGAGGCGGGCAGCAGCTACATCGGACCCGAGCACATCCTGCTGGGCATCGCGGGCCTGCACGACAGCGCGGCCGCCCAGGCGCTGGCGGGCGCGAAGATGCCCGCGGCCACCGGGGGCCCGACGGCCAAGGAGCCCTCCGACACCCCGACGCTGGACGAGTACGGCCGCGACCTCACCGCGGAGGCCCGCGCGGGCCAGGTCGACCCGGTGGTCGGCCGCGCCGAGGAGATCGAGCAGACCGTCGAGATCCTGTCGCGGCGGCGCAAGAACAATCCGGTGCTGATCGGCGATCCGGGCGTCGGCAAGACCGCCATCGTGGAGGGCCTGGCCCAGCGCATCGTCAACGGTGACGTGCCCGCCACGCTGGCCGACCGCCGCGTGGTCGCCCTCGACGTGAGTTCCATGGTGGCGGGCAGCAAATATCGCGGTGAATTCGAGGAACGGCTCACCAAGGTGCTCGACGAGGTGCGCGCGCACTCCGACGAATTGGTGGTGTTCATCGACGAGCTGCACACCATCGTGGGCGCGGGCGGCGGTGGCGAGGGTTCCATGGACGCGGGCAATATGCTCAAGCCCGCCCTGGCCCGCGGCGAATTGCACGCCATCGGCGCGACCACCATCGACGAGTACCGCAAATACATCGAGAAGGACGCGGCGCTGGAACGCCGCTTCCAGCCGGTCATGGTGTCCGAGCCGTCGGTGGCCGACACCATCGAGATCCTGCGCGGCCTCGCCGACGTGTACGAGGAGCACCACCAGGTCCGCTATCTGGACGAGGCGCTGATCGCGGCCGCCGAACTGTCCGACCGCTACCTGACCGACCGGTTCATGCCGGACAAGGCCATCGACCTGATCGACCAGGCCGGTGCCCGCGTCCGATTGCGCACGCGCACACCGGATCCCAAGGTGCGTGAGCTGGAAGAGCAACTGGCGCACCTGAATCGGGAGAAGGACGCCGCGGTCAAGGGCGAGGACTACGAGAAGGCCAACAAGATCAAGGCCGAGATCGCGAAGCTGGAGCGGAAGACCGCCGACGAGGTGGACCGCACCGAGATCCCGACGGTCACCATCACCGATATCGCCGAGGTGATCTCGCGCCGCACCGGCATCCCGGTCGCCGACCTCACCACCGAGGAACGCGCGAAACTGCTGAAGCTGGAACAGGATCTGCACCAGCGGGTGATCGGCCAGGAGGAGGCCATCGTCGCGGTGGCCGAGGCGGTGCGCCGCGCTCGCGCCGGGCTCAAGGATCCCAACCGGCCGATCGGCTCGTTCCTGTTCCTGGGCCCCACCGGCGTCGGCAAGACCGAACTCGCGAAAGCCCTGGCGGCCGCGGTGTTCGGCGACGAGGACCGCCTCATCCGCTTCGACATGAGCGAGTTCCAGGAGAAGCACACGGTGGCCCGGCTGGTCGGCGCCCCGCCCGGATACATCGGCTACGACGACGCCGCCCAGCTCACCGACAAGGTGCGCCGCCAGCCCTATTCGGTGATCCTGTTCGACGAGGTCGAGAAGGCGCACCCGGATGTGTTCAATGTGCTGCTGCAGCTGCTCGACGACGGCCGGGTCACCGATTCCAAGGGCCGCACCGTCGATTTCAAGAACACCATCGTCATCCTGACCAGCAATATCGGGTCCGATCTCATCCTGTCCGCCAAGGACGGTGACCTGGATTCGATCAAGCCGCAGCTGGAGGAGCGACTACGCAAGCAGTTCCGCCCGGAGTTCCTCAACCGGCTCGACGAGCAGATCATCTTCCACCGCCTCGACAAGGACCAGCTGCGCACCATCGTCGGCCTGGTGCTCGACGGCACCCGCCGCCGGCTGCACGCCCAGGACATCGCCCTGGACGTGTCCGACAAGGCCATGGATTGGCTGGCGGACACCGGGTATCAGCCCGAGTTCGGCGCCCGCCCGCTGCGTCGCACGGTGCAGAAGGAGCTGGACAACGCCCTGGCCAAGAAGCTCCTGGAAGGCGCCCTGGCTCCCGGCGACACCGTGCGCATCGACGCCGACGACAACGGGTTGAACATCCAGGCGTTGCACCACAGCGGCGGCAAGAAGACCGACGCCAAGATCACCGAGGAATCCATCCTGAGCGTCGGCAAGAGCGGCAAGAAGAGCGCCGACGGGCACAGCAAGAACGGGGTGAAGCCGTCGCGCGGGAAGTCGGCGTCGGGCAAGAACTGACCCCCGGGCTTGCGCGTCCGACGTGAACCTGCGTTAACTTTCAGGTATGGAGAACGATCGCGACGCCGCGCCGTTGCCCCTCGGCGACCTGTTCGCCGAGGGGCCCTTCCCGCCCCATCACCCCGGCTGCTTCGGCTGCGGCCCGGCCAATCCGGCCTCCCCGA
Source organism: Nocardia sp. NPDC004340 (assembly GCF_053602575.1). Lineage (NCBI taxonomy): Bacteria > Bacillati > Actinomycetota > Actinomycetes > Mycobacteriales > Nocardiaceae > Nocardia > Nocardia sp. NPDC004340. Next base: position 211,062 of record NZ_JBSGDW010000009.1, on the reverse strand, counting down.
CCATGGCCTTCGAACGCCACGGTGACCTGGTCCGCAGCACTTTCGTACTGGACGAGCGGCATCAGGGCGCGCCCGGCGTGGCGCACGGCGGCATCGTCTCCGCCGCCCTGGACGAGGCCTCCGGTTCGGTGCTGATGCCGCTGCGGCTGCCCGCCGTGACCGTGAAACTCGAGGTCGACTTCAAGGTGCCCGTCCAGCTGCACCGAGAATTGACGGTCACCGGGAAGCTGGTCGGCCGTGAGGGTCGCAAGCTGTTCATCCACACCGAGCTGACCGATGGCGACACCGTGGTCGCCATCGGCCGCGCGATCTTCGTCGAGGTGAACGCCGCCCACTTCCACCGTTTCGGTGCGACGCCGGGCGAATTGTCCAGCGTCGGAGCCTGATTCGGGATTTCGGCTCAGCGCAGCCGGCGGATGTCGCCCCGCACCCGGTAGAACCCGCCGCGCGCCGACTCGGTGACCGCGTCGACCACGTAGCGCGCCCCCGCTTCGCGAACCTCCCTGGGGAACTGCACATTCCAGCCGCGCTGGTACCCGGCCGAGAGCACGTGCACGCGGAGGTTGCCGTTCTCCTGGACGCATTCGACCACGATGCCGTCCCCGGCGTCCGCGATCACCTCCACCGTGGAGCTGGGCACCACCGCGGAGATCTCCGGTGCCTTGATCGACAGCGTCTGCGGCAGCACGCCCTGCTCGGCGTCGCGGATGGCCGCTTCGCTGACATCCAGGCAGGCCAGGGTGCCGTTGGTGGTGACCAGGTAGAGCTTCTCGTCGTGGTACTGCATGGAGTACGCCGAGCCGCAGCCGGTGGCGAGCTTCCACAGCCGGTTGCCCGCGGCGTCGAAGCAGTACACCGACGAGTGGTTGTCGCCGGCGAACACGAAGCGCCCGTCCGGTGACGTGGCGCAGGAGAAGACGGCCGCGTCGCACTGGTAGGTGCGTTCGGCCTGCCCGTCCTTGGCCACCATGCGCACCTGCCGGGTGCCGGTGCCGGCGTACACGGCGTCGTTCTCCTGCCAGCCGAACAGCACCGCGCCGCCGGTGCCGACCTGCCAGCGGGTGTCACCGGTGGCCAGGTCGTAGGTGGTGACGCCGTTCGAATGTCCGTGGTACACACCGGATTCGTCGATGCGCACCATCCAGCCGGAGTCGCCGGTGCTGCGCCGCGTCCACAGCGATTCCTCCTCGTGGTCGATGACGGTGAGCCCGCCCTGCCGGTCGGAGACGCCGAGGATGCCGTCGTGGATGTCGAGCCAGTAGATGTCGACATTGGCGGCGATGTCGTAGGCCGCGCGCGGCACCTTGCCGGTCAGGTCGTAGACGCGGCCGTCGTCGCAGCCCGCGTAGATCCAGAAGTCATCGGCGACAATGCATTTCACCGCGTCGGGCAGCCGGAACCGGCCGGTCACCGTGCCGTCGGGGGTGAGGGTGAAGACGTCGCCGTGCTCATTGCCGACCCAGCAGCGCTCGTCGTCGACGAAGATGCCGAACGCCGCCGCGCCGGAGTCGAAGCTCCACAGCACCGGGGCCTTCTTGGCGGTGGAGCGCTGACTGACGATGGCGCGCCGGGTGACCGGGCGCGCCGCGCGGGCGCCCATCACCGCGGGCGCGTAGCCCTTGCGCATCTTCTCGCCGACCTTCTTGGCCGCCGCCGCGCGGGCCTTGTCCGCCGTCGGGAACGAACTCACCTGTCGTTGCCCGGCGTCGCCGATGCGCCCGTACCGGATCGTCACCTGCGTCCCGGTCACGATGACCTCGTAGAACTTGTGTGCTGTACCGCTGTCCTGGGACAGTTCCAGGTACGTGGTCTCCCCGCCGCTCATGTCTTGCTCCAAGATTCACGTTCAACTCGATGTGCGGCGAAAACTAACAAGGCCCACCGACATTCGGCGTTCGCCGAGGTCGATGGGCCCGTGCGGCGTTCGGGGCCACAGGTACAGCTGGGCGACGAGGCCCGCGAGCGCGCCGCCCACGAGGGGGCCGAGGACCGGCACCCACGCGTAGCTCCAGTCGGCGCTCTTGACGTTCGAGGTCACCGGGTCGCCGGGGCTGTCCTCGACGACGCGCCGGGCCGCGCCGCTCGCGCTGACCCCGGCCGGAATCCGTTCCGGGACAGCGTGCGCCGAGTGGCGGGTGGGCAGCAGCGCGTAGGCGATGCGGGGCCCGAGGTCGCGCTTGCGACCCTCGTCGGGCTCCTCGTCGAAATGCCGCTTGTAGGCGATGTAGGCGGCGTACACGCCCGCGAAGACGGCGATGCCCCACCCGAAGCTGATCAGCAGCCAGCCGCCGTCGAAGCCCTTCGATTTACCCAGCACAACATTGGCTACCACGCCCGCGCCGAACAGGATCAGGATCCCGGTGCCCAGGGCCTCGCTGACAAAAATAGAGCTGAAGTCCATTGATTCGCCTCTCGATCGGCGTCCGGTGCAACTCTGGACCCGACTCTACGGTCTCCAGTTCAGCAAACCTCTGGAAACACGCTAGAGGGGTGGGCCCGGCACGGGCAAGGGCGAACGTCCTGTGGATCGGTGAATCGAAATACACAACGCCGTGCCGAAAACTGTTTCGGCACGGCGCTTTTCGTGAACGAGAATGCGGTCTTTCACCGCGCGGGAAGACTCCCCGCGCGGTGTCGGAACCATCGGATCCGTCGTCAGCCGACGGCGATCATGCGGGCCGCGTTGGCCGCCTCGTCGTCCTTCTCCTCGTTGGCGGCCAGCTCGGCGTGCACGCGGTCGAAGTACCGGTTGATCTCGGCATTGGTGCGCTCGTCGTCCCACTCCAGGTACGGGGCGATGAGCCGGGCGATCTCGCGCGCCGCCTTCAGTCCGCGATCGAGCACCTCGATGGAGATGCGGGTGCGCCGGGTGAGCAGGTCGTCCAGGTGCAGCGCGCCCTCGTGGGTGGCGGCGTAGACGGCTTCCGCCCCCAGGTAGTCCTCCGCGCCCGGAATCGGTTCGGCCAGTGCGGGAACCGCCGCGATGAGGTCGAAGATCTCGTCGGTCAGCGAGCCGTAGCGGCCCAGCAGGTGGGTGACGGTCTGCTCCGGCAGCCCGGCGGCCGCGGCCACCTCGGGAACCCGGTCGAGCAGTTCGTGGTAGCCGACCGCGCCCAGGATGGGCAGATTCGCGGTCACCGAGGGCGCGACGTCGCTGCCCAGGCGTTCGGCGGCGGCGTCGACCACGTCGGCGGCCATCACCCGGTAGGTGGTGTACTTGCCGCCCGCGATGACGAACAGTCCCGGGGCGGGCTCGGCCACCGCGTGTTCGCGCGAGAGCTTCGAGGTCTCCTTGGACGCGCCGGTCATGAGCGGCCGCAGGCCCGCGTAGGTGCCGACGATGTCGGCACGGGTGAGTGGTTCGCGCAGCAGCGAATTGACGTGGTCGAGGATGTACTGGACGTCCCCGGCGGTGGCGGTCGGGTGGTTCTTGTCCAGCGACCAGTCGGTGTCGGTGGTGCCGATGATCCAGTGCTCGGCCCACGGGATGACGAACAGCACCGACTTCTCGGTCTTCATGGCGATGCCGGTGCCCAGGTCCAGCTTCTCGCGCGGCACCATGATGTGCACGCCCTTGGACATGCGCACGTGGAACGGGAACTCCACGCCGGTCATCTTGATCATGTCGTCGGTCCACACGCCGGTCGCCGAGATCACGGTGCGGGCCCGGATGCTGTGCTCCAGACCGGTTTCCAGATCCACGACCTTCGCGCCGGCGATCCGCTCACCGTCGCGCAGCAGGCCGGTGACCTTGGTGCGGGTCAGCACGGTCGCGCCGTGCTGGGCCGCGGTGCGCGCGATCATCATGGTGTGGCGGGCGTCGTCGACCTGCGCGTCGTAGTAGCGGATGGCGCCGGTCATGGCGTCTTCCTTGAGCGCGGGCGCCAATTCCAGTGCGCGGGAACGGCTCAGGTGCTTGTGCATCGGCACCGAGCGCGCGCCGCCCATGGTGTCGTAGAGGGCGATGCCCGCGCCGATGTAGAAGCGCTCGTAGTGCTTCTGCAGCGGGAACAGGAACGACACCGGGTGCACCAGGTGCGGGGCCAGCTTGTTGAGCAGCAGGCCGCGTTCCTTCAAAGCCTCACGGACCAGGGCGAAGTCGTACTGCTCGAGGTAGCGCAGGCCGCCGTGGATGAGCTTCGAGGACCGGCTCGAGGTGCCGGCGGCGAAGTCGCGCGCTTCGACCAGGGTGACGGACAGCCCGCGCGAGGCGGCGTCGAGGGCGGCGCCCGCTCCGGTCACTCCACCACCGATCACGAGCACGTCGATTTCGGTGTCGCCGAGCGAATCAATCGCCCGGGCGCGGTAGGCGGGATCCAGTTGTGCGGACACGAAACGCTCCTTGCTATCGGTAATTTCAGGCTTGTGATGGGGGCCGGTCACCGCTCAGTCCTCGTCGTCGTCGAGGTCGACCCAGTCGAGGGTGCGGGACACGGCTTTGAGCCAGCGCGCGTAACCCCGGCGCCGCTGCTCCTCGGTCATGGTGGGTTGCCAGTTCTTGTCCTCGTGCCAGTTGGCGACGAGTTCGTCCGTGCTGCTCCAGAATCCGACCGCGAGCCCGGCGGCATAGGCCGCGCCGAGCGCGGTGGTCTCCGAGACCACCGGTCGCGAGACCGGGACGCCGAGGAAGTCGGCCTGGATCTGCATGGCGAGTTCGTTGGCGGTGACGCCGCCGTCCACGCGCAGCGTGTCGAGGGTGACGCCGGAGTCCTGCTGCATGGCCTCGACCACGTCGCGGGTCTGGTAGCAGATGGATTCCAGTGTGGCCCTGGCGATATGGGCATTGTTGCTGTAGCGCGACAGGCCCACGATGACGCCGCGGGCGTCCGCGCGCCAGTAGGGCGCGAACAGGCCGGAGAAGGCGGGCACGAAGTACACGCCGCCGCTGTCGGAGACCTGCCGGGCCAGCGCCTCGACCCGCTCCGCGCCGGAGATGATGCCGAGCTGATCGCGCAGCCACTGCACGGCCGAGCCGGTGACGGCGATCGAGCCCTCCAGCGCGTACACCGGTTTGTCGTCACCGAACTGGTAGGCGACGGTGGTGAGCAGCCCGTGCTTGGAGCGCACGATCTCGGGACCGGTGTTCAGCATGAGGAAATTGCCGGTGCCGTAGGTGTTCTTGGCCTCGCCGGGCCGGAAGCAGACCTGGCCGACGGTGGCGGCCTGCTGATCGCCGAGCACGCCCGCGATCCGCACCTCGCCCTTGAACGGGCCATTGGGGTTGGTGGTGCCGAAGCTCTCAGGATCGGCCGAGGGCGCGATGCGCGGCAGCACGCTCCGCGGCACGTCGAACACCGCGAGCAATTCCTCGTCCCAGTCCAGGGTTTCGAGATCCATGAGCATGGTGCGCGAGGCATTGGTGGGGTCGGTGATGTGGACACCGCCCTGGACGCCGCCGGTGAGGTTCCAGATGATCCAGGTGTCGGGCGTCCCGAAGAGGGCGTCACCGGCCTCCGCGTCCTCGCGTACGCCGGGCACATTGTCGAGGATCCACTTCAGCTTGCCGCCGGAGAAGTACGGCGCGGGCGGCAGTCCGGCGCGTTCGCGGATCAGATCGCCCTTGCCCGCCTTCTCGACCTCGGCCACGATGCGGTCGGTGCGGGTGTCCTGCCAGACGATGGCGTTGTAGTAGGGGCGTCCGGTGCGGCGGTTCCACACGATGGTGGTCTCGCGCTGATTGGTGACGCCGACGGCGGCCAGGTCGCTCGCGGTGAGACCGGCGCCGGCCAGGGCGCTCTTGATGACGGTGCGGGCGCGCTCCCAGATCTCGTCGGGATTGTGTTCCACCCAACCGGCCTGCGGGAGGATCTGCTCGTGTTCGAGCTGATGGCGGGCAACCACATTGCCGCCGTGGTCGAACACCATGAAGCGCGTGGAGGTCGTGCCTTGATCGATGGCTCCGACATACTGCGTCATCGCGGTCCTTTCGGGAAGCTCGCCATTGAGTCCGATATCCCTGGTGGAGAGGGTGGAACCGGTGCGTATCCGGGCCGATGTCAACGCTACGAAGTGGAACGTCGTCCGCACAGAGGACGCGTTCGACAATGCCGAACGGTTAGCCGGCGGGTTACGGCTGATAGGTTTCAAGCGTGCCGGGACCGATTCAGTCGATCGAGCGCGCCGCGGCCATTCTGCGGCTGCTGGCCCGCGGTTCCGGGCGGATGGCGGTCGGCGAGATCGCCGCGGCGCTCGGTCTGGCCAAGCCCACCGCGCACGGCATTCTCCGGACCCTGCAGGGCGTCGGATTCGTCGATCAGGACCCGGTCAGCGGCAAATACCTGCTGAGTCCGGCGCTGCAGGACCTCGGGGCCGGGCATCTGGACGCCAATGAACTCCGCTCCCGCGCGATCAACCGGGCCGACGCCCTGGCCGCGCGCAGCGGTGAATCGGTGCGCATCGCCGCGCCCGTGGAGGGCGGCGTGGTGGTGGTCCACCACGTCTTTCGGCCCGACAACACCGAGCAGGAACTCGCGGTCGGCGAGGAGTTGCCGCCGCACGCGACCGCGCTGGGCAAGGTGCTGCTGGCCTACGACGGCGACCTCGCCGACGGGATGCGCGACGGTGAGTTGCCCGCCCTGACGCATCGCACCATCACCGATCCGGCGGCGCTGCGGCGGGCGATCACCGAGGTCCGGCGCGCCGGATGGGCGGGCGATATCGGCGAATACCGTTCCGGCGAGGCGAGTGTCGCCGCGCCGATTCGCTCCCGGGGTGGTTTGGTGGTCGGAGCCATCGGCATCACCGGGCCGATCGACCGGCTCTGCGACGGACAGCTGCGCATCCGGTCCGCACCGGTCACCCAGGTCCGCGACGCGGCGGCCGCGGTCTCCCGGGATCTCGGTGGCGCGCAATGACTTTCCCCGACAGGAGCAGTCACGCATGACGCAGCGGTTCGTGCTCGCCATCGACCAGGGCACCACCTCGACCCGGGCCATCCTCTTCGATCAGCGCGCCCGCCTGAGCGGCGTGGCGCAGCGCGAACACCGCCAGTACTACCCGCGGCCCGGCTGGATGGAGCAGGATGCGGTGCAGATCTGGCGCAATGTGGAGCGCATCGTGCCCGCGGCCCTGCGGGATTCGGGCATCACCGCCGATCAGGTGGCGGCGGTGGGCATCGCGAACCAGCGCGAGACCACCGTGGTGTGGGACCGCGCCACCGGCGTGCCGGTCGCCCGCGCCATCGTGTGGCAGGATGTGCGCACCGAGGACCTGGTCGAGCGCATGCGGGAAACCCCTGGGGCGGAACGCATCCGGGAACTCTGCGGCCTGCCGCTGGCCACCTACTTCGCCGCGCCCCGGCTGCGCTGGCTGCTGGACCGCACACCGGGTCTGCGGGATCGTGCCGAACGCGGCGAGGTGCTTTTCGGGACCATGGAGACCTGGCTGATCTGGAACCTCACCGGGGGGCCGGACGGGGGAGTGCACGTCACCGACGTCACCAATGCCGGGCGCACGCTGCTGATGAATCTGGCCACGCTGCAATGGGATTCGGAGCTGTTGCGGTTCTTCGACATTCCGCGGGCCATGCTGCCGGACATCCAGCCGTCCACCGGTGACTTCGGGACCGCGGCGCAGGTGCTGCCCGGCGTGCGCATCGCGGCGGCGCTCGGTGACCAGCACGCGGCGCTGTTCGGCCAGACCTGTTTCGCGCCCGGCGAGACCGAATGTACCTACGGCACTGGTGGATTCCTCTTGATGAACACCGGCAAGGAGCTGGTGCGGTCCGAACACGGGCTGCTCACCACCATCGGCTACCAGGTGGGTCCGGAACCGGTGTACGCCCTGGAGGGACCGATCGCGGTGACCGGCTCGCTGGTGCAGTGGCTGCGCGACAATATCGGCCTGATCGCGAGCGCTCCCGAGATCGAAACCCTCGCGGGCACAGTGCAGGACAATGGCGGCTGCTACCTGGTGCCCGCCTTCTCCGGCCTGTACGCGCCGCACTGGCGCAGCGACGCGCGCGGGCTGCTCATCGGGCTCACCTCGTACATCACCAAGGGGCACATAGCGCGGGCCGTGCTGGAGGCGACGGCGTGGCAGACCCGTGACGTGCTCGAGGCCATGAACGCCGACTCCGGGCTCCGGGCCGCGTCGCTGCGGGTGGCGGGCGGCATGACCTCGGACAACCTGCTCATGCAGATCGTCGCGGACGTCCTCGACATCCCGGTGCTGCGGCCGATCGTGGCGGAGACGGTGTCGCTGGGCGCGGCCTACGCGGCGGGCCTGGCGGTCGGTTTCTGGCCGGATCTCGAGGGCCTGCGCCACAATTGGCGCGTCGCGGCCCAATGGCTGCCGCGCATGGACCCCGCGCTGCGCGCCGAGGAGTACGACAACTGGCGGCGGGCGGTGGAGCTTACCTTCGGTTGGCTGCGCCCCAAGAAGCCCTTGACCTAACGTGGCAGGTATGCGGCTCTACGTCGGTTGCGCAATGTGGACACACCCGGACTGGCAGGAGAAGCCGATACCCCCGGCCGAACGCCTGCGCACCTACTCCTCCTGGTGCAACGCGGTGGAGGGCAACACCACCTTCTACGCGGTCCCGCAGCGCCGCACCGTCCAATCCTGGGCCCGGCAAACCGATCCCGATTTCCGGTTCGTCATGAAGCTGCCCCGCACCATCACGCACGACCGCCGCCTCACCGGCGTGGACGACGAGATGTCGGGCTTCCTCGACGCCATCGAACCGCTGGGCCGCCGCCTGCACGCGTTGTGGATCCAGCTGCCGGGCTCGTTCACCAACCTGACCGCGCTGGCCGACCTGCTCCAGGCCATCCCGTCCCACTACCGCTGCGCCGTGGAGGTGCGCCACCCTGCCTTCTTCGAGAACCAGCGCGCTACAGCGCAACTCGAAGCGGTGCTGAACGCGGCCGGGGCCGAGTGGATCCCTTTCGACACCACCGTCCTGTTCGCCGCCCCGCCCACCAGCGCCGCCGAGTACGAGGCGTCGTCGAAGAAGCCCAACAACCCGCGCCGCACCCGCGCGCTCACCGAGTTCCCGATCGTCCGCTATCACGGCCGCGACGACGCCGCCGCCACCGTGGCGGGCTGGCAGCCGTGGATCGACACCACGGTCGACTGGCTGCGGGAAGGCCGTTCCCCCACGGTGTTCATCCACACGCCGGACAACGCGGCCTCCCGGACCCTGGCCCGCCGCTTCCACGCCGAGGTGGCCGCGCGCGTGCCCGACCTGGCGCCCCTGCCCACCCCCGAACCCACCGATCCGATGACGCTGTTCTGACGGGCCGGCGGCACCCGGCGGACGTCGTCCGGCCACCGTGTGCCGCCGGGTGATTCAGCCGATCAGCAGCGGCGGGTTGCCGGTGCGCCGGGCCTCGCGGGCCAGCGACTTGTCCCGCTGTTCCTCGAATCGGACGACGTCCTTCTGGAGCTTGTCCAGGTACACCCCGACCTCGTTGCGGCGGCGGTCGCCCTCGGGCCCGAAGTCGTTGCGCTCGAAGATGCTCCACTTCTTGAGGTTGGGCAGCAGCACCTCCTCCAGGTGCTGGCGCAGATCGTAGATGCCGTGCTTGGCCATCAGCACGCCGTTACGGCGGAAGTTGGGCATCCCCAGGCCGGGCATCTGGAAGCGGAGCACGACATTGGCGATGGCCTCCATGGCCTGGTCCGGCGAGAGGTCCAGGGCCGCGCCGCACATATTGCGGTAGAAGATCATGTGCAGGTTCTCGTCGGCGGCGATGCGCTGCAGCATGCGGTCCGCGATGGGGTCGTCGCAGGCTTTGCCGGTATTGCGGTGCGACACGCGCGTCGCCAATTCCTGAAACGTCACATAGGCGACGGAATGCATGAAACCGGCATCGGCGGGCACGTAGTCGGTCCCAGAGTGTTTCTTGATCAGCTGGGCGGCGTTGTAGCCGCTCGTCATGTGCGTCATCCGCGCCTGCTCCAGCGCCACCGGATCCACGCCCCGGGTGACCACCAGGTAGTCCCGGATCACGATGCCGTGCCGGTTCTCCTCGGCGGTCCAGCGGCCCACCCAGGTGCCCCAGGGGCCGTCCTGAGAGAAGTTCTCGGCGATTTCCCGGTGATAGCTGGGCAGATTGTCCTCGGTGAGAAGATTGGTGATCATTGCCGCCTTGGCGACTTCGCTGAGAGCCGACTGTTCCGGCTGCCAGTCCGTGCCGTCCATAGCTGCGAAGTTGCGACCCTGGTCCCACGGGACGTAGTCGTGGGGGTGCCAGTCCTTGGCCATCGATAGATGGCGGTTCACGTTCTGCTCGGCAATCGGTTCCAGCTCGAGGAGCAGCTCCAACTGCGTGAGACTCCTGGCCACGATCGTATGCCCTCCCTTGAAATGGCTCGGCACTGCGGGAATGATGCTCGGGAGATCCGGCGATCGGCCGCCGTGTCGAGTAGGACTCTGGGATTGAAAAGGGATGCCCGCGTGTCGCTTAATGGGACTGGTCGGCTTCGCCTCGGATAATCTAGCCCAGTTCGCCGAATATTGTCTTCATCACCCGCCGGAGTCTCTACAGCCGGGCCCGCTCGTCAGTTTCCACCTGCCCTTGACAGCCCACGCGGATCGAGAACCGATTCGCTGAAGCATTGCTACGGAGAGTGTGAACATGCAGACGCCCAACCGCCGGAAATACCCCAGTGTCGTCGTCACCTCCCTGGCTGCGACCACCTCGATCGCGGGAGACGTCGACTCGACGTGGAAGGGGCTACTCAACGGCGAGAGCGGGATCGACGTCCTCGAGGACAGCTTCCTCGACGACTTCGGCCTCCCCGTCCGGATCGGCGGGCACCTCAAGGTGTCGCCCACCGACCAGTTGTCCAAGGCGGAGGCTCGCCGCCTGTCCTACGTCGAGCAGATGGCCGTGGTGCTGTGCCGCGAGGTCTGGGCCAACGCCGGATCCCCGGAGGTGGACAAGGATCGCCTCGCCGTCTCCATCGGCACCGGTCTCGGCGGTGCGGAGATGCTCATCACCACCCGCGACAAGCTGATCAACGGCGGCTACCGGAAGGTGTTGCCGCACACCGTGCAAGCCGTCATGCCGAACGGCGCGGCCGCCTGCGTGGGTGTCGAATTGGGCGCGAGGGCTGGCGTGTCGACGCCTGTTTCGGCGTGTTCGTCCGGTTCCGAGGCGATCGCGAACGCCTGGCGCACGGTCGTCATGGGCGATGCCGACATGGTGGTCACAGGCGGCGTGGAGGGTTCCATCCAGGCGCTGCCCATCGCGGGCTTCTCCATGATGCGCGCCATGAGCACCCGCAACCACGACCCCAAGGGCGCCTCCCGCCCCTTCGACATGGAACGCGACGGGTTCGTCTTCGGCGAGGCCGGGGCGCTCATGGTGATCGAGACCGAGGAGCACGCCAAGGCGCGCGGGGCCACCATCCACGCCCGCATCATGGGCGCGGGCATCACCTCCGACGGGTTCCACCTGGTCGCCCCCGATCCCGAGGGCACCGGAGCGGCCCGCGCCATGAGCCGCGCCATGGAGTTCGCGGGCCTGGCCAAATCCGATGTCACGCATATCAATGCGCACGCCACCGCCACCCCGATCGGGGATACCGCGGAGGCCAACGCGATTCGGCAAGCGGTCGGCAATCATGCCGCGGTGTACGCGCCCAAGTCCGCGCTCGGACATTCGATCGGCGCAGTCGGTGCGCTGGAGTCGGTCATCACCGTGCTCAGCGTGCGGGACGGAATCATCCCTCCCACACTGAATCTGGAGAACCAGGACCCGGAGATCGACCTCGACGTGGTGAAGGGCCAGGCTCGGCCGGGACGCTACGAGTACGCGCTCAACAACTCGTTCGGCTTCGGCGGGCACAACGTCGCCATCGCTTTCGGCAGGTACTGACCCTCTGCTAGAGTCCCGAAGCCCCCAGCTACATTCGGGCTTTCGTGTCGATCTTTGTTCGGTGTCACTGCGCGGTTCTGACGGACCGCGAGCTGAAAAAGGATAGGGAATGATCGGCGAGACCTTCGATGACTATCTGGACGAGCACGGCCACATCAAGATCCCTGACAACCAGACCATGGTCGACCTGGTCGACAAGCATGCCGCGGCCAACGGGGACGAGCTCGCCTACCGCTATATCGACTATTCACGCGAACGCGACGGGGAGTACCACGACATCACGTGGAACCGCTTCGGCGTCCGGCTGCGCGCGGTAGCCGCCCGGCTGCAGCAGGTCACGCAGCCGGGGGACCGCGTCGCCATCCTGGCGCCGCAGGGCCTGGACTACATCGTGTCGATGTACGCCTCGGTGTACGCGGGCAATATCGCGGTGCCGCTGTTCGATCCGGACGAGCAGGGCCACACCGACCGGCTCCACGCGGTGCTCGAGGACTGCAACCCCGCGGCCATCCTGACCGTCGGCTCGGCCGCGGCCGGGGTGCGCGAGATCTTCAAACACCTGCCCGCGCCGCAACGTCCGCGCATCATCGCGGTCGAGGCCATCCCGGACGGGGTGGGGGAGAGCTGGGTGCGCCCGCACCTGCAGATGGACGACGTCGCCTACCTGCAGTACACCTCCGGATCGACCCGCACCCCAGCCGGTGTCGAGATCACCCACCGGGCGGTCGGCACCAACCTGCTGCAGATGATCGACGCCATCGGCATCACCGAGAAGGCGCGCGGCGTCACCTGGCTGCCGCTGTTCCACGACATGGGGCTGCTGACCGTCATCCTGCCCACCCTGGGCGGCAAGTACATCACCATCATGTCGCCCAGCGCCTTCGTGCGCCGGCCGCACCGCTGGATCAAGGAACTGGCCGCCCAGGAGGACGGCGCCGAGATCTTCGCCGCCGCACCCAATTTCGCCTTCGAACACGCGGCGGCGCGCGGATTGCCCAAGCCCGGTGAGGAATTGGACCTGTCCAATGTCATCGGCCTGATCAATGGCAGCGAGCCGGTGTCGGTGACCTCCATGCGGAAGTTCAACGACGCCTTCGCCCCCTACGGCCTGCCCAAGACCGCCATCAAGCCCTGCTACGGCATGGCCGAGGCCACCCTGTTCGTCTCCGCCACCAAGCGCGAGGACGAGGCCCGCACGGTCTGGGTGGACCGCACCAAGCTCAATGCCGGGCGCATGGTGGAGGTCGACGAGCACGCGGACAACGCTGTGTCCCAGGTGTCCTGCGGGTACGTGGCGCTATCGCAGTGGGCGGCCATCGTGGATCCGGAGACCGGCGCGGAGAAGCCCGACGGCGAGGTCGGCGAGATCTGGCTGCACGGCGCGAACATCGGCCGCGGCTACTGGGGCCGTCCCCAGGAGAGCGAGGCCACCTTCCACAACCGGATCGTCGCCCGCCAGCCCCGGAGCCACGCCGAAGGCGCCGAGCCGGAGGCGAACTGGATGCGCACCGGTGACTTCGGCGCGTACTACGACGGCGAGCTGTTCATCACCGGCCGGGTCAAGGACCTGGTCATCGTGGACGGGCGCAATCACTACCCGCAGGATCTGGAGTACTCCGCCCAGGAGTCCAGCACCGCGCTGCGGCCCGGATTCGTGGCCGCCTTCTCGGTCGCGGGCGACCAGCTGCCCGGCGAGGTGGTCACGGTCAACGGCTCGGATCCGGCCACCGGCGCCGAGCAACTGGTCATCGTGGCCGAACGCGGAACCGGCGCGGCCAAACTCGATCCGGAGCCGATCACCGAGACCGTGCGGGCGGCCATCGCCAAGCGGCACGGTGTGACCGTCCGAGACCTGCTGCTGGTGCCCGCGGGGTCCATTCCCCGCACCTCCAGCGGCAAGATCGCGCGCCGCGCGTGCAAGGCGGCCTATCTGGAGGGCACCCTCCGGGGCGGCCATCGCCAGCAGGCCTTCCCCGACCACGTCGACTGATTCCGGCGCGCGTTGCCGAGGGGCACACCGGTGGTGGTGTGCCCCTCGGCGTGTCCGGGGGTGTTCAGGTGTCGAGCCGGACCGTGGTCGCGGAATCGGCGGGGCGGGCGGCGTGTTCGGCCAGCGCGCGGGCGGCGGCGTTCAGGCGGGCGCGGGCCTCGGTGTCGGTAACCGATCCGTCCGGTCCGACGGCGCTCTGCAGAACCGTGATTCGGCCGCAGGCCGCCTCGACCAGTTCGGCACCGACATAGCCGAGCACCGTGCGCAGCGTCGCCACCGCCGCCTCGCCGCGGCCCTCGTAGGCGACGTTCACATAGGCGACCGGCTTGTCGCTGAGATCGGCATTGCCGACCGTCCACTCCAGCAGGTTCTTCAGGCTGCCGGGGATCATGCCCGCGTATTCGGGGGTGCAGAACAGCACCGCGTCGACCTCGGCGAACTGCCGGTGCAGGTCCTCGACCACGGGCGGTTCGGGATCGGCGCCGGGCACGAAGGCGGGCAGGTCGAGCAGGCCCCCGTACCGGACGGCCACGAAATCGGATCCGGCGTCGGCCGCTATGGTGCGCAGCGCGGCGGTATTGGTCGAGGCCTCACGGGTGCTGCCGGAGACCAGCAGGATGCGTGGAATGGTCACGGCTTCGGCAACCCGCGGCGGGGCCGGAGTATTTCGGGTGATCTGGACGGTTGTCTCGTATGCGCCGTCCCACCGACTGGGAGTTGTTGTGACAACAGGTGTCGTTATCTCGCATAGTGGGTATGGTTTCGATCAGCCGGACTGTCCGGGACAGCTGATGCCCCCTGGATCCGGTTGTGCGACAACTGCATAACGCGAGTTAGTGCGAGAAGGGCAGGCAACGATGACTGCGAACGCCAACCGCTTCGATGAGGCGGCGGTCGGTGCGTTCGGACCCGGCAGACTGCTGGCCGCCGAACCGATGACGGCGAGAATGCTGCCCGGACTGAAACTGCCCGCGCGCGCCTGGCGCATCAGCTACACCTCGACCACCGCCACCGGAGCTCCGACGCAGGTCAGCGGCACCGTCCTGGTTCCGAACACGCCGTGGCGCGGTCCCGGCCCCCGCCCGCTCGTCGGCTACGCGGTCGGCACCCAGGGCTTGGCGAGCACGGTCGCCGCCGCCTCCTGGCAGCTGCGCTTCGGCGTCGAATACGAGTCGGTCTTCCTGCGTGTCGCCCTGAATCGCGGCTGGGCCCTGGCCGTCACCGACTATCCCGGACTCGGCAATCCCGGCCTGCACCCGTACGTCATGGGCCGCGCCCTCGGCCCCGCTGTCCTGGACAGCGTTCGCGCCGCGCGGCATGTGACCGGAGCGGACCTGGATCCGGACGGTCCGGTCGGCATCTACGGCTACTCCGAGGGCGGCAATGCCGCGGGCTGGGCCTTGCAGCTGGCGCCCACCTACGCCCCCGAGCTGCGGATCGCGGGCGGCGCGGTCGGCTCGGCCCCCGCCGACATGCTCGACATGGTGAAGTTCCTGGACGGCACGCCCGCGGCGTTCCTCCTCTTCTACGGCGTCCTCGGCATCGAGGCCGCCTACCCGGAACTGAACGTCCTGCGGCACCTCAACACCCAGGGCCGCGCCCTGGCCGCGCTGTTCCGCCGCACCCACATCGCCGCCGCCGGCCTGCTCGGCGTCGGCGCGGGCCTGCTGGTCCCGACCCGCGTCTCCACCTACTGCCACCGCCTGCCCTTCGAGGTGCCCGAGGTGAAGGCCCGGCTGCTGGAGAACCGGCTCGGCGGAATCGCGCCCACCGCACCGGTGCTGGTCGCGGGCGGCACCGCCGAGCAGGTCATCCCGTATCCGCAGGCCGTGCGGCTGGCGGAGGACTGGACGGCGCTCGGCGCGGACGTCACCATGCGAACCCTGAAGGGCCGCGAGCACATCGGCGGCGCGATGGCCTTCGCCGGACCGGCCATGCGCTTCCTGTCCGAGCGGCTCGCCGAAGACGCCGCCGCGCCCGCGCTGCAACGCGGCGCGTAATCCGCGACACGCGAAGGGCCGGGATCCGCATCGGATCCCGGCCCTTCGTCATATCCGGTCTCAGCCCGCGACACCCCAGTGCAGGACGCGCGAGGTGAACAGCACCAGCCCCAGCGACACCACCGCGACCGTCACCAGCCCGACCACCGCGACCACGAGCGGCCGCCACCCGGTCCGGGCCAGCTCACGAATATTGGTGTTCAACCCGACGCCCGCGAAGGTCAGCAGGAACGCCCACCGAGACACATTGGCCAGGTTGGTCGTCTGCTGCTTGGACAGCCAGTGGAAGGTGGCCACCGCCGACACCGCCAGGAAGCCGAGCACGAACTTCGGGAACTTGGACCACACGAACGCCGCCTTGGCCCGCACGCCCGGCGCGATCGCATCGGCCTCGCCCCGCGCGGCCCAGTAGGCCGCGAACCCCAGCACCACGAACCCGATCAGCGCGTTCCGCGTCGACTTCACCAGCACCGCGACCTTGCCCGCCTCATCGGAGAACAAGTACCCGGTGGCCGTGGTCTCGGCCGTATTGTCGACCGCCAGACCGGCCCACAACCCGAACTCGTGATCACTGAGCCCGATCGCGTGCCCGAGCGGCGGCAGCGCGAACAGCGCGACCGCGCCGAGCGCCAGAATCGCCGCGATGGCATAACCGACCTCGGAGTTCCGCGCCCGAATCGCGCCCTTCCCCGCGATGATCGCCGACACCCCGCAAATCGAGGTGCCGATGGCCAAGAGCGACCCGAGCTTCCCCGGCAGCCCCAGCCACCGTGCCACCGCGAGAATGATCGCCCCCGACACCGTCATATCGATCAGGATCTGCAGAAAACTGGTCCCACCCAGCTTCGCCACATCCCCGAGCACGAACCGCGACCCCAGCGCCACGATCCCGATCTTCAGCCAGAACTCGTACGTCCCCACCCCCGGCCGGAAGATCGGATGCAGCCCAACGGTATTGGTGATCACCAGCCCGATCAGAATGGCCCACAGCACGTACTCGATATCGGGAACCGTCCAATGCTGATGCTTGGCGGCACTGTTCCACCAGATCTGCGCATACTTCCCGAGCACGCCGACCGCGATCAGCAGCACTACACCCGGAACGTAACCGAGCAGCCGCGCGAGCGTCAGCGGCCCCGAAGGCTGATCGAATTCCTCCGCACCGGAACCGGATCCGACCTTCTCACCCGTGTTGACAGCGATGTCACTCATCCCGTCACCACGGAATCTTCGGCAGCACGCCGAGCACAGCGAGCGCGACCACCACGCCCGACACGATCACGGACCACCAGTCGGCCCCGAGCCGCCCGAGGGCATCCAGCCTCGACGACGGGGGAGTGGGACTGTTCACCAGGAACCTCCAGGTCATAACGCGATACAGCGTCGTGAACTATGAGCCCACCGGAGGTTTTCGGACACCCTTGCACTCGCCCTGATTCCAGCCCTTGTGGCCGAAAGTGTGGATTTTGTGGCCGTCGGTCTGTCATGTGGTCATATCCGCTGGTCGTAGCGTCGGGGTATGCGATTCGACTACGACGTCATCGTGATCGGCTCCGGGTTCGGGGGCAGTGTGAGTGCGCTGCGGCTGACCGAGAAGGGGTATCGCGTCGGCGTGATGGAGGCCGGGCGGCGGTTCGAGGACCATGAGTTCGCGAAGACGTCCTGGCGGCTGCGGCAGTATTTGTGGGCTCCGGCGTTGGGGTGCTTCGGGATTCAGCGGCTGGCGCTGTTGAACGACACGTTCGTGATGGCCGGGGCGGGGGTGGGCGGTGGCTCGCTGGTGTACGCCAACACGCTGTACGAGCCGCCGGACAAGTTCTACGCGGACCGGCAGTGGGGGCACATCACCGACTGGAAGAGCGAGCTCGCGCCGCACTACGACCAGGCCAAGCGGATGCTGGGGGTGACGGCGAATCCGGCGACCACGCCCGCGGACCGGGTGCTGCGGGACGTGGCGGACAGTATGGGGATCGGCGACAGTTATCAGGCCACGCCTGTCGGCGTCTTCTTCGGCGGGGCCGGTCGGCGTCCGGGTGAGGATGTGCCGGACCCGTTCTTCGGCGGGGCCGGGCCGAGCCGGCGCACCTGCACCCATTGCGGCGAGTGCATGACGGGGTGCCGGCACAATGCCAAGAACACCCTGGTCAAGAACTATCTGTATCTGGCCGAAAAGGCAGGGGCCGTGGTGCATCCGCTGACCACGGTCACCGATGTGCGGCCGTTGAACGGCGGCGGGTACGCCGTGGAGACGGCGCGCACCGGGCGGCTGTTCCGTAAGCAGCGGAGCGAATTCACCGCCGAACAGGTGATTTTCGCGGCCGCCTCGCTGGGCACGCAGCGCCTGCTGCACCGGCTGCGGGACAAGGGCTCGCTCACCGGGATCTCCGATCGGCTCGGTTATCTGTCCCGCACCAACTCCGAGGAGCTGCTCGGCGTGCGCAGCCGCGACCCGCAGGCGGACTACACCAAGGGCGTGGCGATCACCTCCTCGATCCACCCCGACCACGACACCCACGTGGAACCGGTTCGATATGGCAAGGGCAGCAATGCCTTCGGCGTCATGAGCACCCTGATGGTCGACGACGAGGGCGATACCCCGCGCTGGCGGCTGTGGCTACGGGCGGCCCGCCGCCACCCCCGCGACGCGGTGCGGGTGCACAATGCCCGCCACTGGTCCGAGCGCACCATCGGCCTGCTGGTCATGCAGTCGGTGGACAACTCCATCACCACCTACACCAAGCGCGGGCCCTTCGGCCGCCGCATGACCACCAAACAGGGTGACGGCCAACCCAACCCGACCTGGGTGCCGGCCGGACACGAGGTCGCCCGCCGGGTCGCCGACGCCGTCGACGGCATTCCGATCGGCGCGAGCTCGAGCATCCTCGAGATTCCGATGACCGGTCATTTCCTGGGCGGCTGCGCCATCGGGGACTCGCCCGCCACCGGCGTCGTGGACGCCTACCACCGCCTCTACGGCCACCCTGGCCTGCACATCGTCGACGGCTCCACCATCTCGGCGAACCTAGGCGTCAACCCGTCGCTCACCATCACCGCCCAGGCCGAACGCGCGATCTCCTTGTGGCCCAACAAGGGTGAGCCCGATCCCCGCCCGGAGCCGGGTGCGGCCTATCGGCGGATCGACCCGACCGCACCGCGCAGTCCAGTGGTCCCGCCCACGGCCCCGGCCGCGCTGCGCCTGCCGATCGTGGAGATCACGATGCCCCGGGTCGACGTGCCGGGGATATAGCTTCCGGGAAGCGAGAGTTCCGGAAACACGAAGGGCGGGCGCGAAACATGCGCCCGCCCTTCGCATTCGATCAGAGCGCCAGCAGACGCGCCTTGGCCTCGTCGTACTCGCGGATCAGCCGCTCGACCAGGTCGGCGGCCGGGAGGACCGCGTCGACCGAGCCGATGCCCTGGCCCGAGCCCCAGATGTCCTTCCACGGCTTGGCGCCGGGCGTGGTCGAATCCGATTCGCCGGTGCCGAAGTCCATGGCCGACGGGTCGGACTGGCCCAGATTGTCGGGGTCCATGCCCGCGGCGGTGATGCTGCCGCGCAGGTAGTTGCCGTGGACGCCGGTGAACAGGTTGGAGTAGACGATGTCGCCCGCGGCGGAGTCGACGATCATCTGCTTGTAGCCGGGGACGGCATTGGCCTCGTCGGTGGCGATGAAGGCGGAGCCGATGTAGGCCAGGTCCGCGCCCGCCGCCTGCGCGGCCAGGATGGACCGGCCGTGCGCGATGGACCCCGACAGCAGCAGCGGCCCGTCGAACCAGTCCCGGATCTCCTGGACCAGCGCGAACGGCGACTGCGGCCCGGCGTGCCCGCCCGCGCCCGCCGCCACCGCGATCAGGCCGTCCGCGCCGCGCTCGACGGCCTTGTGCGCGAACACATTGTTGATGATGTCGTGCAGCACGATGCCGCCGTAGGAGTGCACGGCCTCGTTCACGTCCGGGCGCGCGCCCAGTGAGGTGATGACGATCGGCACCTTGTGCTCGACCACCGTGGCCAGGTCCTCGTCCAGCCGGTCATTGCTCTTGTGCACGATCAGGTTCACCGCGTAGGGCGCGGACGGCCGGTCCGGATTGTCGGCGTCGTGCTTGGCGAGTTCCTCGTTGATCCGCACCAGCCACTCCTTGAAGAGCGACTGCGGGCGCGCGTTCAGCGACGGGAACGAACCCACGATGCCGGCTTTGGACTGGGCGATCACCAGTTCGGGCCCGGACACGATGAACATCGGGGAGGCGACCGCGGGCAGGCGCAGGCGCGAGGACAGGATGGGCGGCAGGCTCATGAACCAGATTCCTTCATCAAGGGGTTACCCGACGAACCTTACTCGTCGGTAATAACTCACGCCGCGCGGGTTTCGGCCAGCCGGTCGTGGCGGGCGTAGCTGTGATCGGGCCGGTTCGCGCGCACGATCCGGGCGTGCATGCGCTCGGTGATCCGGCGTCCCACGGTCTCGCTGAGCCGGGTCGCGCCCGGGATGATCCGGCGCGGAACCTCCAGCGCCCCATTGATCCCCGCGGTGGCGAAGATGGCCGCCATGAAGAACCGGCTGCGCGGCATCTCCAGGAAGTCGGCATTGGTGCGGCCCACCATGATTCGGCCGTAGGACGCGGCGTAGAGGGTGTAGGCCCGGCTGATCAGGCGGGAACGCAGGTCGCGGCCGTCGAACCCGTAGATGCTGCCGAGCGCCGAGATGAGCGCCTTGGACAGTGCGCGCGAATCCTCGTCGGGCAGGAATTCGTAGTCGGCTTGCAGCCACAGCAGCCGCCAGGTGTCGGTCTCGTCGGCCGGCACGACCTCCGGGTCGAGTCCGATCAGATGCCCGACGTAGCGCCACAGGTGGTAGACGGCCGCTTTCTCCTTGCGGGAGAACGTGAGTCCGACGGTATTGCAGCCCGCGATGGTGGCCAGCGAGAAGAGCATGAGGGTGCCCGCGGTCAGCGACTGGTTCACCGGCTCGTCCCACTGCTCGTAGTCCCAGTCGGGCCGCTGCTTCATTCCGGCGCGGACCTGCGCGTGCATGATCCGCACCCGCACCGTGTTCTTGAACCCCGGCGCGAACCGCTCGAGCCCGCCGCGCGCGGTGGCGTCCATCCACCAGCCCACGGTCTCGGCCACCCGGCGCGGGGCCATGTTCCGCGCGGACAGGCCGCCGGTGCCGATCAGCACCTTTCCGGCGCGGGAAGCCAGGTAGCCGCCATTGAGCGCGAACATGGACAGCGCCAGATTGGTCGCCCACGGACCGGCTCGTCCGCTGACCCGGGCGGCGAGGTCCAGCTTGTCCCGGTCGAGCCAGAACGGCAGCGAATCGAGTTGTGCGAAAAGGGCTTTCAGTTCCGTGGGTGCGTCGGGCACCTGGTCGATGCCGCGTTCCAGGGCCGTCTCGAACATGGCCCGGCCCTGTCCGGTGGGCAGTCGCTTGAACATGGCGACCACGTCGTCGGCCAGCGGATCGCCCAGGGCGGTGAATTTCCGGTACGCCGCCTGCTGTTCGGGGGTGGGCCGGATATCGCCGGGGCCGAGAACCTTGACCCCGAAGTTGAAGGGGAACTCCCGGAAGATCACCGGATCGGGCAACTCGGAACGCGTCATTGCGTGCCTCCTGGGTGCACTGAGTTTCTGGTGAAGGATGTCACCAGAACTTTGGTGATAGTCTTCACCAAACTGTGGGGGCATGGCAAGAGACAGGGCGAAACCGTGGAAACACCTCGTGGGCGCTACGCCGGGCTCAGCGCGGACGAACGCCGGAACCAGCGCCGCGAACGCCTGCGCGAGGCCGCCCTCGAAGCCATCGCCGAGGAGGGCATCGCCGGTCTGAAGGTGCGCGCCCTGTGCGCCCGCGCCGGTCTCAACGACCGCTACTTCTACGAGACCTACGGCCACACCGACCGGCTGCTGTTCGAGCTGGCCGACGAGCAGCTCGCCGAGGTCGTCGGCGCGGTCATGACCGCCATCACCACCGCGCCCGCCGACACCCGCGTCCGCCTGCGCGCGGTGGTGGAGGCCGGGATCACCGCCATCGCCGACCATCCGGCCCGGCGCCGGCTCACCATCGACATGCAGCTCACCGACGAATTGCGGCACCGCAGAACCGAACTCGTCAATGTCGTCGCGAACGTCATGCTCGACCAGGGCCGGGAACTGCTCGGCGAGGAGGCGGTCGCGGGCCTGCACGCCGAGCTGTCCGCCCGCACGGTCGCCCACGGCGGCCTGGAGATCCTCACCGAATGGCTGCGCGGCGAACTGGCCATCGACCGCGCCCAGCTCGTCGACTTCCTGGTGGCCATGATCCTCACCGCCGCCGAGATCACCACCACCGTGCAACGCGAAATGGCCGCCGGCTGACGATGTTCGGAGCGATCAGTTGGCGCTCTGCTGATCGTCGGGTGTCTGGACGAGCTTGTCGGACATGGCGCTGGCGATGAACTTGGGGATGCCAGGGGCGAAGATCTGCAGGTAGAAATCCATCCAGTCGTGGCGCGAGTTGAGGAACGGGAAATCGGTGGGCGCCATGTAGCGGATGGCGAGCATGGGCAGCGGCGCGTCGAGGGCCGGGAACGACGGATTGTGCAGCCCCGGAACGGTGCAGCCCGGATAGAACTGCCCGAGCATCAGACCCTGCTGGACGAACTTCGTCTTCTGGTCGTGCTGAACGGATTCGATGTCGGTGTACTCGGTGAGGTCGGGGAACACCGCGAGGACGGCCTTGAGTCTGGAATCGGGTTCCTTCAGGGGCGGCAGGGAGGGGAAGAGGTCGTACAGGTCGGCGATGATCTCGCTGATCCGCGAGCGGTCGATCTCACGGCCGGTGATGAACGCCGCCCACAGGGAATTGATGGTGATGGCGTGGCTGGTGTAGGGGCAGACCGCGCCCGGACGGCCGAGGTCGGGGTGGGAGTGACACAGGTAGTCGACCATCCACCGGCGCAGTTCGCCCGCACGTGGATACACACCGTTCCCCGCTGCGATATCGGGGTCGAACAGGTTGACTGGTTCGACGCCGGAACGTGTTCCGACGAATCGGTCGGTGTTCATGATCGGCTTGTCCTTGCTGGTGTTTGTGACTCTGTGGGGACAGTGCGGGTGGACCGGAAGTGCTCGGTGAGCACGAAGCCGATGGCGCGCAGCGCCTCTCGTTCGGTCATCCGTTCGTGCCGGACGGGAATCCGATGCTCGATGATTCGCCCGGTGACGTGGTCGGCCCAGGCGTGTGTGGGCGAGGATCCGTCGCCGGGGTCGTCGTCGGCGCCGAAGTAGATCAGCTCGCCGTCGAACGATCCCGGCCGATGCTCCCAGGTGAGGTCGATCAGCCGGGTGTAGTCGTGTTGCAGGCGCACGACGTGCTCGGCGGTCACCGCGGTGAAGAGTCCGCCCTGCTGGTGCAGCAGCTCGGTCGCGGCGTCGACGGTCAGCTCGGTGGAGCCGTCCGGAACCGCGATGCCGCCGAACTCGGTGAGCATCGTCGCCACCGACGGTGTCGGAGCCCGCACGCTGTCGGCCGAGACGACGCGGGTGTCCATCATGGCCAGGGTGGCCACGGACTCGCCGGCGCGGCGGAGCTGGACGGCCATCGCGTGCGCGATGGTGCCGCCGAGCGAATAGCCGAGCAGATGATAGGGACCGTGCGGTTGGACGGCCCGGATCTCCCGCACGTAGCGGTCCGCCAGCTCGTCGAGGGTCTCGAACCGCACGGTGGGATCGGACAGCGCCGGGGATTGCAGCCCCAGGACGGGACGGTCGGGATCGAGGTACTGCACCAATCCGCTGAAACCCCACGCCAATCCGATCGCCGGGTGGACGCAGAACAGTGGCGGTTCGATGCCGTCCGCGCGCAGGGGCAGCACGACCGCGAGCGCCTCGGCGAGATCCCCTTCGCCGGCCTCCGGTCCCTCGCGGCCGTCGCGGCGGTTCTCGATGCGGCGGGCCAGCGCTCGCGGTGTCGGATCGGTGAACAGCCACTGCAGTGGCGCGGTGACACCGGTCGACTCGGCGAGCAGCGCGACCAGTCGGGTCGCGGCCAGCGAGTTGCCGCCGAGCGCGAAGAAGCCGTCGTCGACGCCGACGCGTTCGGTGTCGAGGGTTTCGGCGAAGGCCGTGCAGACGGCGACCTCGATCGGGCTGGAGGGCGGGCGGTACGGGGCCCGGCGCAGGTCGGGGACCGGCAGGGCGTTGTAGTCGAGTTTGCCTGTGGCCGTGAGCGGTAACCGGTCGAGCGTGACGATGGTGGTCGGGATCATGTGGGTCGGCAGTCGGGTGGCGAGGTGCCTGGTCAGCACCGCGGCATCCGGCGTGGAATGCGGGGCGGGCACCACATAGCCGGTGAGCACGTCGCCGCCGCCCGGCCGGGCGTGGACCGCGATCGCCGCCCGGGAGACGTCGGGGTGACCGCGCAACGCGGTTTCGATGTCGCCCGGTTCGATGCGATGACCGTTGAGCTTGATCTGGAGATCGCTGCGGCCCAGGTACCGCAGCCGCCCGTCGCCATTCCACATGACCAGATCACCGGTCCGATACATGCGCGTCCCCGGCGGCCCCCACGGGTCGGGCACGAATCGGGCTGCCGTGAGGGCGGGTTGCCCGTGGTAGCCGCGGGCGATGCCCGGTCCGGACAGATACAGTTCGCCCGCCACTCCGGGCGGAACCGGGCGCAGCCCGCGGTCCAGGACCACGGCCGAGAACCCCAGGCCCGGGCCGCCGATCAGCGGCGCCCTGTCCGTGATCGTGGTCACGGCGGTGTCGCCGCAACTGAAGATGGTGGTCTCGGTGGCGCCGTACGTGTTGATCAGCGTGCGGCCCGGGACCCATCGGTTCACCAGATCCGCCGGGCAGTTCTCGCCGCCGAGGATCAGGGTGCGCAGGGAGTCGAGTTCGCCGGCGGGCAGGGATTCGAGCACGGTCGGTGTGAAGGCCGCATGCGTGGCCCGCGCGGCCGTGATCCGTTCGGCCAGTTCGGCGCCCGCGACCGCTCGCTCCGGCGCGACCACCAGGGTGGCTCCGGCGGCGATGGCGCAGACCCATTCGAGGATCGAGACGTCGAAGCTCGGCGAGGCCGCGGCCAGCATGCGAGACGAGGAGGTGAGGCCGAACCGCTCCCGTGCTTCGGTGGCCAGGTTCGAGAGCCCGGCATGGGTGACCATGACGCCCTTGGGGATTCCGGTGGAACCCGAGGTGTAGATCAGATAGGCGGGATGCTCGGGCCGGAGCGTGGCGGTGCGCTCGCCGTCGTCGATCGCGGTGGCGCGCGCGAAGGCCGCCTTCGTGGCGAATCCGGGACTGTCGAAGCTGAGCCACGGGGTGGTGTCCGGCAGTTGGTCCCGATAGGACTCGGCCGTCAGCCCGACGATCGGGCCGGCGTCGGCGAGGATGTCGCCGATCCGGTCCAGAGGCTGGTCGGGGTCGATCTGGACGAAGGCCGCACCGGTCTTGGCGACCGCCCAGATGGCGATCATGGCGTCGGGGGAGCGCGGGAAGCCCACGGCCACCAGCGTTTCCGGTCCGGCTCCGGCGTCGATCAGGATGCGCGCCCACCGGTTCGAGGTCTCGTCGAGTTCGCGGTAGGACAACACCTCGCCGTCGCAGATCACCGCGTCCGAGCGGGAGTCCGCCGCGGCCGCCAGCAGCTGCGGCAGCGTCGAGGTCGGCGCGCTGGGCCCGCCGCGCACGGGGGCCAAGTCGGCCAGCTCCTCCGGTGACAGCAGCGGGACGCGCAGGAGCGGGAGATCGATGTCGTCGGTGATGGCGTCGAGCACCCGCCCCACCCGGTCGGCGAGGGCGTCGATCTGCTGCCTGCTGAACGAATCGGGCAGATATTCGAAGGTCAGCTGCAGTCGGGCGCCGAGATGGGCGATCAGGCCGAGCGGGTAGTGCGCGGCGTCGCGTCCGTGCACGTCGAGGACGTGCATCCCGGCGATGTCGGTGTCCTCGGACAGACCTGCCGTGTCGACCGGGTAGGACTCGAAGACGGTCACGGTGTCGAACATCGCGCCGGCCCCGGCCGCCTGCTGGATCCGGGCGAGGCCGAGGTGGTCGTGGTCGAGCAGCCCGGATTGTTCGGTCTGGATCCGCCGGAGCAGCTGGGCGAGGGTTTCGCCGTAGTCGAGCCGGACGCGGACCGGCACGGTGTTGACGAACAGGCCGACCATCGATTCGATGCCGGGGAGCTGCGGGGGGCGTCCGGAGACGGTGGCGCCGAAGACGACGTCCTCGCGCGCGGTCGCGCTGGCGAGCACGATCGCCCAGGCCGCGCGAACGATGGTGTTGAGGGTGGTCTCCTGCCGGTGGGCCACGGCGACCAGGGCCGCGGTGCGGTCTTCGCTCAGCCGCACCCGGACTTCGCGTGCGGCGTCGGTGCCCCGGTCGCTGTCCGCGCGGGCCAGCAGCGTCGGCTCGGTGACGCCCTCGAGCGCCCGGGTCCAAGCCGCTTCCGCCGCTTCCTGATCCCGGGTTTCCAGCCACGCCAGGTAGTCGCGGTAGGGGCGGGCCGGGGGCAGCGCGGCGGGGTCGCTGTCGGCGGCGTAGAGGATCAGCAGTTCCCGGATCAGCAGTGGGGTGGACCAGCCGTCGATCAGGATGTGATGCATGCTCAGCAGCAGCGTGTACCGCTGCGGCGAGGTGTCGACCAGGGTGAGTCGCAGCAGCGGCGCGGCGGTCATGTCGAAGTGCCGGTCGGCTTCCATGAGCTGCTCGAGCGCGGCCGCGGCGTCGGCGCGCTCGGTGAGGTCGATCCTGGTGAACGGTACGTCGACTCGGCGGTGGACCAGCTGCACCGGTTCGCCCGTGCCGTCGCGCGCGAACGAGGTGCGCAGGTTCGGGTGTCGTCCGATGAGGGTCTGCGAGGCGCGGCGCAGCCGGTCCGCGTCGACCTGTCCGCCGAGTTCCATCCGCAGTTGCACGATGTAGTCGTCGCGGGCGCCGTCGGCGAGCTGGGCGTGGAACAACAGACCCGCCTGCAGCGGCGTGAGCGACCAAATATCTTCCAGCTCAGGGTATTCGGCCTCGATCCGGTCGATCGCGGGCTGGTCGAGGTCGACGAGGTCGAGGTCGGAGGGCGTCAGCCCGCCCGCGCCGGGCCGGGACGCGTGCGTCGCGAGGGCGGTCACCGCGTCGCTCCACAGTTCCGCGAGGTCGGTGACGTCGTCGGCGGTGATCAGCCCGGCCGGGTAGTCCCAGGCGGCGGTCAGGGCGGGTCCGTCCGGAGTGTCCATGACGGCCGCGTTGATGCCCAGCACGGCCGCGGCCGACGCGTCGGGGGGCTGCGCACCGCCCGCGGCATCGGCGCCGGCGGGCATCCACCCGAACTCGAGCGCCGCCTCGGGAATCGTGTCGAACCGGCCGAGATAGTTGAAACTCACCTGCGGGTCCGGCAGCGCGCCCAGGACGCGGGCGGTCTCGGCGTTCAGATAGCGCAGCAGCCCGTAGCCGGTCCCGTCGCCGGGGACCCGCCGGAGTTGTTCCTTCACCGACTTCATGACCGCCCCCGCGGTTGCTCCCGCGTCGAACGCGTCATCGATGTCGATGTCGGACAGGTCGATTCGCACCGGGTACGTGGTGGTGAACCACCCGACCGTGCGAGTGAGGTCGGCGCCGGGCAGCGTGGTGTCGTCGCGGCCGTGGCTCTCGAGGGTGAGCAGCGTTTCGGTGATGGTTTCGCCGCGGCTTCGACGCCACCGGGTCAGCGCCAGGGCGAGCGCGGCGATCAGGGCGTCGTCCACCTTGCCGTTGAACGCGTGGGGCAGGGCGGTGAGCACGGCCCGGGTCACCGTGGCGGGCAGCGTGACCTGGACGGTGGCCACGGTGGCCTGCTTGTCCACCGCCGGGTCGAGCGGGCGCGTCCCGATCGGTGGATCGGCGGCGGCGAGCGTGGCACGCCACCGGTCGAGTTCGTCGAGATTCGCGGCGGCGGTGTCGAGGGCGTGCGCCCAGCGGCGCATGGACGTACCGACGGGCGGGAGCTGCGGCGGCTGCCCGGCGGTCACCTGGCCCCCGGCGACCGCGAAGTCGGGCACGAGGATCCGCCAGGACACGCCGTCCACCACCAGGTGGTGGACGACGACCAGCAGCCGGCCGGGACCGGCGGCGCGGTCGAACCAGACCACTTGCAGCACAATGCCTTCGGCGGGGTCGAGACGCTCGGCGGCGGCTCGTGCCTCCACATCGGCGATCACGGCGAACGCGGCGCTGTCCGGCTCCGCCTCCACCGACACGTGCCGGATCAGGTCGGCGGCGGACACCCCGGTCGGCCGCACCTCCACCGCCCAGCCCGACGGATGCGCGGGATCGGGCGCCAGCCGGGCCCGCAGCATGTCGTGATGGTCGAGCACGGCCTGCACGGTCGCCTCGATGACGGTCCGGTCGACGCCGGTCGGCAGGGTGAGCATCACCCACTGGCAGAAGGACTCGAATCCGCCGCGCTCGAACATCCAGCACATGATGGGCGTCAACGGCATCGGCCCCACGCCTCCGCCGGGCAGTTCCTTCGGAAGGGCGACGCTGTCGCGGACGGCGATCCGGGCCAGTCCGGCAACCGTCTTGCGCTCGAACACCTCTCGTACGGAGAGCGTCAGACCGGCCGCCTTGGCCCGGGTGACCAATTGGATCGACATGATGCTGTCGCCGCCGAGCGCGAAGAACGAATCGTCGAGCCCGATCGTGTCGATCCCCAGGACTTCCGCGAACAGCCCCGCGAGCGTCTTCTCCGTCTTGGTGACCGGCGCCCGGAATTCGACTCGGCCCGTGCTGAAGTCTGGTTCGGGCAGCGCGCGGCGGTCGATCTTGCCCGTCTCCGTCGTCGGCAGCGCGTCGAGCACCATCACGGTGGCGGGCACCAGGTGCGGGGCCAGGCGCTGCCCGGCGACCGTGAGGATCGCGACCGGGTCCAGTTCGGCGCCGGGTTCGGGCACGACGTACCCGATCAACCGATCACCGGCGGACCCGTGGTGCACCGCCGCCGCCGCGCGGGCCACTCCCGGACAGGCCAGCAGTCCCGATTCGACCTCGCCGAGTTCGATCCGGAAGCCGCGAATCTTGACCTGGAAGTCCGTGCGCCCGACGTAGTCCAGCGTCAGACCTCCCTCCGGCAGCCGCAGCCACCGCACCAGGTCCCCGGTCCGGTACATGCGCTGCCCGGGGCCCGCGAACGGATCGGCGACGAACCGGGACGCGGTCAGACTGGTCCGGTTGCGGTATCCGCGCGCCAATCCCGGTCCGGTGAGGTACAACTCGCCGACGACTCCGACCGGCACCGGACGCAGCCACGCGTCGAGGACGATCTCGCCAACGCCGCGGATCGGTCCGCCGATGGTCGCGGTCTCACCCGGCACCATCGGCGCGCCCGCGTCGGTCTGGATGGTGGCCTCCGCCGGACCGTAGGTGTTGAACAGCTTCCGGCCCGGCGCCCACCGCGACACCAGGCCGGGCGGGGGCGCTTCGCCGCCGATCACGACCGTCCCGAGGTGCCGCAGCCCGGCCGGGTCGACCGTGCCGAGAGCGGTGGGAGTCAGCGCGGCGTGGGTCACCGCGTGCTGCGAGATGAGCTGCGCCAGTTCGATTCCGCCGAGGACCGCCGGCGGCGCGATGACGAGGCGTCCGCCGGACGCGAAGGCCCAGAGGAGTTCCAGGATGGCCGCGTCGAAAATGGGCGACGCGGCGTGCAGCACCCGCGCGCCCGGCCCGATGTCGAACCGCGAGCACTGCTCGGCCGCCAGGTTCGCCAACCCCCGGTGCGAGACCACCACGCCCTTGGGCACTCCCGTCGAGCCGGACGTGTAGATCACGTACATCGGATGGTCGAGTCGAACCGGGCGGATACGCTCGGTATCGGTCACCGGCAGCGCGGGTGACCGCGCCACCTCCGCCGCGAAGTCCGGGTCGTCGAGGACCAGCCACCGCACCGAGCCGGGCAGCCGATCCTTCCACTCGGACAGCGTGATTCCGACCGCCACACCGGAGTCGGCGAGCATGTGCTCGACCCGTTCCCCGGGCGTGCGCGGATCCACCGGGACGAATGCCGCCCCCGACTTCGCCACCGCCCATACCGCGAGCACCGACTCGTAGCAGCGCGGCAGTCCGATCGCGACATTCGTCTCCGGTCCGGCGCCGAGACCGATCAGTGTGCGCGCCAAACGATTCGACTCCGTATCGAGTTCGTCGTAGGTCCACTGCCGGTCCCCGCACTCCACCGCCACCGCACCCGGATCCCGGGCGTGCGTGGCCGCGAGCAGTTCCGGCAACACCCGCTCCGGTACCGCGGGATCACCCGAGACCGGCGCCAGCTCGCGGTACTCCCGTGGCGCGAGCAGATTCAGCCGGGCGAGCGGCACGTCCGGGTCGGCGGCCAGATCGCCCAGGACGTCCAGGATCCGATGCAGGGTCGCCGCGATCGTGTCCCGGTCGAAGAACTCGGGCAGGTACTTGATCACCAGGTGCAGCCGCTCGTCGACGCGCCCGACCACGCCCATCGGATAGTGGGCCGCGTCGGAACCGGTCATGTCGACCAGCCGCATGCCGGCGATATCGGTGTCCGCGGTCAGCCCGTAGCGGTCGACCGGGAAGGACTCGAACACCGTCATCGTGTCGAAGACCGCACCCGGCCCGACCACTCGCTCGATCTCGGCCAGCCCGACGAATTGGTGATCGAGCAGCGCCGCCTGCTCGGCCTGGACACGGTCGAGCAATTGCCCGACCGTCTCACCGGCGTCGAGGCGAACACGCACCGGCACCGTGTTGACCAGCAGCCCGATCATCGATTCGACGCCCGCGAGCTGCGGCGGCCGCCCGGAGACCACGGCGCCGAACGTCACGTCCTTCCGAGATGTCAACGCGCCCAGCACGATCGCCCACGCCACCTGGATCATGGTGTTGAGGGTGATGCCGCGGGACCGCGCGCGGCCGATCAACGCGGCGGTCTCCGCCTCGCCGAGTTCGCCTGACAGCTCCCGTGATTCGGTGTAGCGGCGGCCGGGATCGGGTGCGGCCACCAGGGTCGGCTCGTCGGCGCCCTCGAACGCGCGCGCCCAGGCGTCGAGCGCGGCGGCCGGGTCCTGCCGGGCGACCCAGGTCAGGAAGTCCCGGTACGGACGCACCTCCGGCAGCACGGTGGTGTCGCCTTCGGTGGCGTAGAGGACCAGCAGCTCCTTCAGGAGCAGCGGCGTCGACCAGCCGTCGAGCAGCAGGTGATGGTTGGTCAGCACCAGCCGGTACCGCTCGGGTCCGATGGTGGCCAGCATCCAGCGCAGCAGCGGGGGACGGGCCGGGTCGAACCGGGTGGTGCGGTCGGCGGTCAGGAGCCGCGTCCACTCGCGCTCGCGGGCGTCGGCGTCCAGCCCGGACAGGTCCGGTTCCGACCAGGGCGCCTCGGTGGCGGCGTCGTCGACCACCTGCACCGGTTCCGGGTCGGTGACGAACGCGGCGCGCAGGTTCGCGTGCCGGTCGAGCAGCAGTCGCGTGGCCCGCCGCAGCCGCTCCGCGTCGACCCGGCCGTGCAGCTCGAGCACCAGTTGTGTGATGTAGGCGTCCACCGACTGCTCGGACACCAGCGCGTGGAACAGCAGACCCTGTTGGAGCGGCGCCAGGGGCCAGACGTCGCTCAATGCCGGATACCGGTGCTCGAGTCCCTCGATGTCGGATTGCCCGAGCTCGGCCGTCAGATCCGACGGCGTCCGTCCACCGCTCCCGGCGCGGCGGACATGCGTCGCCAGCGCGGTCAGTGCCGAACGCCAGTCCTCCGCGATCTCACGCACCGTGTCGGCGGTGAGCGCCCCTGCGGGGTACGACCAGATCGCCTGCAGCCGGGGCTCTTTCGCGTCGTCGAGGACCGTGACTTCGATGTCGAGGGCCGCGGTCGCCGGCATGTCCGGCGGCCGGGTACCGGGGAACTCCGCCTCGGCTGTCCCGGTGGCGACGCGGCCGCGGTAGGTGAACGCGATCTGCGGCGGCACGGTCGCGAGGGTTGGTCCGGCGTCCTCGTCGAGATACCGCAGCAGGCCGTAGCCGATCCCCTGGTCGGGGATGGCGAGCAGTTGTTCCTTGACGGACTTGACCGCGGCCGCCAATGCGGGCCCGCCCGTGTGGGCCTCGTCGAGATCGATGCCCGACAGGTCCAGGCGCATCGGATAGCTCGTGGCGAACCAGCCGACCGTATGAGCCGGATCCGAGCCCGGCGCAACGTCTTTCGCGCGGCCGTCGCCTTCGAGACGGATCGTGACGTCCGCGGCGGCTGTCGTCCCGTGCTCGCGCCGCCATTTCGCGATCGTGACCGCCAGCGCGGTCAGCAGCCCGTCGTTCACACTGCCGTGGAAGGCCGCGGGCACGGTGGTCAGCAGGGTCTCGGTCACGTCGGGGTCCATGTCGATCCGGACGGAGCGGGTGGTCGCGGCCACGTCGATCGCCGGGTCGAGGGGCCGTGTTCCGAGCGGTGGATCTTCCCCGGCGGTCATCGCTCGCCAGAGTTCGAGCTCGGTGGCGCGTTCCGGTCGCCGGGCCGCCTCGACCAGCCCGTGTGCCCAGCCGCGCATGGACGTTCCGGTCGGGGCCGGATCGGGTGGTTCGCCGGAGTCGCTCGGCGTCCACGCGGCGGTGAGATCCGCCGCCAGCACCTGCCAGGAGACGGGATCGATCGCCGAACGATGAACCACCAGCAGCACGGTGCCCGGTTCGGCGGAGCTTGCCGGGTCGAACCAGACCGCCTGCGTGACGATCCCGGCTCCCGGATCGAGCCGGTCCGCGGCGGCCTCCAGCTCTGTCGCCGCCAGCGCACGGAGTTCGCCTCGCCCCAGCCCCGCTTCCGTCGGTACTCGCGCGATGAGGTCGTCTGCGCGAATCATTCCGGTGGGCAACACCTTCCAGGACCACTGCCCGTCGCTACCCTGGTTCAGTCGCGTACGCAGCATGCCGTGCCGATCGAGGACCGTCTGCACGGCGTCGGCCAGCCGCCGCCGGTCGATCCCCTCCGGCAGGGGCAATATCATCGCCTGGGCGAAGCGGGCGCACGCGGACCCCGTCCGTTCGAGTAGCTCTCGCATGATCGGTGTCAGCGGTAGCGGGCCCGCGTCGGGTAGTTCGGCCAAGAGCTGTGTCACGGTGTCACTGTCACGGGTGGCGACCAGGGCGAGTCCGGCGACGGTCTTGCGCTCGAACACATCGCGTGGCGAGAACACCACGCCCGCGGTCCTGGCCCGGGTCACCAGCTGGATCGACATGATGCTGTCGCCGCCGAGGGCGAAGAAGGAATCGTCCGCGCCGACCCCGTCCGAGCCCAGGACGTCCGCGAAGCAGCGGGCGATGATCTGCTCGGTCGGTGTCGCGGGCGCTCGGAAAGGCTTGTCCGGAGCGAACACCGGCTTCGGCAACGCCTGCCGATCCAGCTTCCCCATCGGCGTCAACGGCACCCGATCCAGCACCATGATCGACGCCGGAACCATGTAGGACGGCAACCGGTCGCCCAGATACTCGGCCAGCACCGACGGATCGATCGAACATCCCGGTGCGGCAACGACGTACGACACCAGCGACTGCGCCCCCGACTCGGCCTGGCTGCCGACGGTCACCGCGTAACTCACCGCCGCGTGCGCCGCCAGCGCCGCGTCGATCTCGCCCAGTTCGATGCGCAGACCCCGGATCTTCACCTGGAAATCGGACCGACCCACGTGCTCGACCGTCCCCGCGGACGTCCACCGGGCCATGTCCCCGGTCCGGTACATCCGCTCGCCCGGCGCCCAGGGGCACGCGATGAAACGCTCGGCCGTCGCGCCCGGCCGACCGTGATACCCGCGCGCCAGACCGCCACCCGCGACATACAGCTCGCCCGCCACGCCGACCGGAACAGGCTCCAGCCGTTGGTCCAGAATCCACCCTGTCACACCGCGAATCGGGCCACCGATCGTCACCGCGTCACCCGCCGTCAGCGGTGCGCTCAGGGTCGCGACGATGGTCGTTTCGGTGGGCCCGTAGGAATTGAGCAGGGCGTGGTCGACGCCCCAGTGCTGGACCACGTCGATGCCGTAGTCCTCGCCGCCCACAACGAGGTGGGTCAGATCCGGTAGCGGCCAGCGGGCGGGGTCGATCGTCGAGAGCGTGGACGGTGTCAGGAGGACATGGCTGACGTGTTCGCGGGCGATCAGGTCGGCCAGTTCGTCACCGCCGTGGACGTCGCCGGGCGCGATGACCATGGTGGCGCCGGAACCCAGCGACACCAGCAGTTCCAGGACCGATACGTCGAAGCTCGGCGAGGCCATGTGCAGGGTCCGGGAATCGGATTCGATGCCCATGGCGTCGCGGTGCTCGACGGCGCAGTCGTACAGGCCTCGATGCGTGACCGCGACGCCCTTGGGCAGTCCGGTCGATCCCGAGGTGTAGATGAGGTAGGCGAGATCGTCGACCCGCAGCGGCCGGGTCCGTTCGTCGTCGGTGACGGGCCGGCCGTCGGCCACGTCGTCGGTGTGGTCGAGGTCGTCCGGTGTCAGCCAATCGATCCCGTCGGGCAGCCGGGCGCGCACGGACGGCACGGTCACACCGATGACCGCCCCCGACTCGGTCATCAGGTGCGTGATCCGTTCCCTCGGATGACCCGGATCGATCGGCAGGAACGCCGCCCCCGCTTTCGCGACCGCCAATTCGGTCAGCACCGAGTCCAGGGACCGCGGCATCCCGACCGCGACGATGTCCTCGGGGCCGATGCCGCGCCGAATGAGCGCTCGCGCCAGGCGATTCGAACGCTCATCCAACTCTCGATAGCTCAGTCGCTGCCCCGCGAACACGATCGCCGCGGCGTCGGGATCCCGTGCGGCCGCGGCCAGCAGATCCGGCAGCGTCATCGGGGCCGCGGCGAGTGCGCCGCGGTGGCTCAGCAGATCGGCGCGCTCGGCGGGCTCGAGGACCTCGATCGCCCCGACCGGAACGGTCGGATCGGCGACCACCGACTCCATGATCCGGATCCACCGATGCACAAGGGAATCGACCGTCGCGGCATCGAACAGGTCCGTGGCGTAGGTGACCACCACCGTCATGCCGCCGCTCGCGTGGTCCGGCGAGAGGATGAACTGCAGGTCGAAGCGGGACGCGGTGCCGGGCAGGTCGAGCACCGACAGTTCGAGTCCGGGCAGTAGGAGCGTCACCGGTTCCAGGTTCTGAAAGGCCAGCAGCACCTGGAACAACGGGTGGCGAGCCTGGGACCGCTGCGTGACCAGCTGGTCCACCACCTGCTCGAACGGGACATCGGCATGGTCGAACGCGTCCAGATCCACCTGCCGGACCAGGCCGAGCAGATCGGCGAACGACTGGCCGGGATCGACGGCGGTCCGCAAGACCAAGGTGTTGACGAACATCCCGACCATCTCGTCGAGCGCCGCCACGCCACGCCCCGCGATCGGTGTGCCGACCGGGATATCGGTGCCGCCGCTCATCCGGGCCAGCAATACCGCCAACGCACCGTGCACCACCATGAACAACGAGGAGTCGTGCCGTCGCGCGGATTCCTCCAGCCCGCGGACCAGGCCCGCGCTCAACGAGAAATTGGTGGTCGCACCACGATTCGACATGGCGACGGGCCGCGGCCGGTCGAACGGCAGTGGCAGCTCGCCGATCATGCCGTCCAAGGTCTCGGTCCAGTAGCGAAGCTGCCGGGCGCTCAGCGACTCCGGTTCGTCGGGCGAGCCGAGGACGTCCCGCTGCCACAGCGCGTAGTCCGCGTACTGGATGGGAAGCGGTGCCCACGAGGGGGTTTCACCGCGCATCCGGGCGGCGAAGGCCATGGTCAGATCGTGCGCCAGCGGAGCCATGGAGAAGCCGTCCGCGGCGATGTGATGCACGACGACGGCCAGCAGGTGTTCCGGTTCCTCGGTGTCGGCCACCCGGAACAGCCGGGCGCGCACCGGCACCCGGGCACTCACGTCGAAGCCCTCGGTGACGAATTCGGTGACCGCCGGGACCAGTTCGCCGGACGGCACCGTCGCCAGCACGGGATCCGAGTCCAGGTGGTCGACGGATTCGACCACCTGGATCAGCACGCCGTCATGGTCCGGGTACCGGGTGCGCAGCGATTCGTGTCTGGCCAGCACGTCGATCAGGGCCAGTCGCAGGGCCTCGACGTCCAGTTCGCCCCGCAGCCGCAGGGCGATCGGCATGTTGTACGCGCCGGAGCCGGTGTCGTACTGGTTGAAGAACCACATGCGTTGTTGCGCGGGGGCCAGCGGCACCAGATCCGGGCGCGGTCCGGCGATCAACGGTGGCCGGGATCGGCGCCCCGGTCCGGTTTCCTCCTCGACCCTGGTGGCCAGTTCGGCGGTCGTGGCCGCGTCGAACAGCAGCCGCACCGGAATCTCGGTGTCCAGCGCGGCGCCCAGGCGCGCCGCGACCCGGGTGGCGACCAGGCTGTCCGCGCCGAGGGCGAAGAAGGAGTCGTCGATCCCGATGGCGTCGATGTGCAGGACGTCGGCGAAGGTCTCGGCGATGAGACGCTCGGTCGGGGTCCGGGGCGCCCGGTACGGCTTGTCGTCGGCGAACACCGGTGCGGGCAAGGCTTTTCGATCGAGTTTGCCGGTCGGCGTCAGCGGTATCCGGTCCAGCACGACGATCGCGGCCGGAACCATGTAGGGCGGCAGGCGGTCGGCGAGATGAGCCGCCACCAGTGCGGTATCGATCGTCCGGCCCGGCGCGGCAACGACATACGAGACGAGCTGCTGGGCTCCCGAGTCGGCGCGATAGCCGATCGTGGCGGCATAGCCGACACTCGGATGACCGGTGAGCAGGGCGTCGATCTCCCCGAGCTCGATCCGCAGACCGCGGATCTTGACCTGGAAGTCGGACCGGCCCAGATGCTCGACCGAACCGTCGGCCGACCAGCGGACCACATCACCGGTCCGGTACATGCGCTCACCCGGCGACCACGGGCACGCCACGAACCGCTCCGCGGTCAACCCCGCCCGGTGGTGGTATCCACGAGCCAAGAGGCCACCGGCGACATACAACTCACCCGCCACACCGACCGGCACGGGCTGCAAGCGCTGGTCGAGGATCCAGGCCGAGGCGCCGCGGATCGGGCGGCCGATCGTGACGAGCTCACCCGCCGTCAATGCGGTCAGCGTGGCCGCGATCGTGGTCTCGGTGGGCCCGTATTCGTTGAACAGTCGACGGGTTCCACCCCACCGCTCGACCAGCTCGGCACCGTAGTCCTCGCCACCGACGACCAGATGTCCCAGATCCGGTAGGGCCCAACGGGTGTGGTCGATGGTCGAGAGCGTCGAGGGTGTCATACACGCGTGGCTGACGTGTTCGCGGTCGAGGAGTTCGGCGAGTTCGTCGCCGCCGAAGCTGTCACCTGGTGCGACGACCATGGTCGCGCCCGCGCACAACGCCAGCAGCAGTTCCAGGACCGAGACGTCGAAGCTCGGCGAAGCCAGATGCAGTGTGCGGGAGGACGATCCGATGCTCAGGGCCTCCCGGTGTTCGACGGCGCAGGTGTGCAGTCCGCGATGGGTTACGGCCACGCCCTTGGGCAGGCCGGTCGATCCGGAGGTGTAGAGGACGTACGCGACATCGTCGACCCGCAGCGGCCGCACCCGATCACCGTCGGTGATCGGCCGATCGTCGCCACCGTCGAGGTAATCCGTTGTCAGCCAGTCGATGTCGTTCGGCGACCGGGCGCGGGTGACCGCCGTGGTCAGTCCGACCGCCGCCTTCGAATCGGTCAGCAGGTGGGCGATGCGTTCGGCCGGATGGGCCGGATCGATCGGCAGGAAGGCGGCCCCCGACTTGGCCACCGCCCACACTGCCGCCACCGAATCGGCGGACCGCGGCATGGCGATCGCGACGATGTCCTCCGGACCGATGCCCCGCTCGATCAGCTTCCGAGCCCACCGATTCGAGCGTTCGTCCATTTCCCGGTAGCTCGCCACCCGCCCCCCGGCGACGATCGCCGCCGCGTCGGGATCCACCGCGACCGCGGTGGCCAGCAGTTCGGGCAGGGTGACCGGCGCGGCCGCGGGCGCGCCGCGGCGCGTCAGCAGATCGTCGCGCTCGGCGGGTTCTAGCACGTCGATCGATCCGACCGGAACGGTCGGATCGGCGACCACCGACTCCAGGATCCGGATCCACCGACGGACAAGGGAATCGATCGTCGCGGCATCGAACACATCCGTGGCGAAGGTGACCGTGCCGGTCGTGTCCCCGTCACCGTCGAGCGACGACAGGGTGAATTGCAGGTCGAAGCAGGACATTTCGCTGACCGGGCCGACCGCCAGCAACACTTGGCACACGGGCGGTCGCGATAGCTGCTCCGCCACTTCTTCGAACGGAATATCGGCATGGTCGAACGCGCTCGCATTCACCTGCCGCACCCGGCCGAGTAATTCGGCGAACGACTCCCGTGGATCGACTTCGGTCCGCAACACGACGGTATCGGCGAATGCCCCGATCGCATCGTCGACCGGTGTTCCGACCGAAATATCGGTGCCACCGCTCATTCGCGCCAGCAACACCGCCAATGCACCGTACACCACCATGAAGAACGAAGAATCATGCTGCCGTGCACAATTCTCCAACCCCCGAATCAATTCCGTGTCCACGGAAAATTCCGCGATAGCATGCCGATTCGACATCACCGCCGGCCGCGGCCGGTCGAATGGCAACGGAAGCTCTTCGGGAAGGTCCGCGAGCGTCTCACGCCAGAACGCCAGATTCTCACGGCGGCGGCGGATCCCGGCGCCCTCGGCGGCGCTGCGGGGGTGGACCTGTCCGAGCTCGGCGTCCGGGGTGGCGGCGAACGCGTCGAGGAACTCCGCGAATTCGGTGCCGTGCGCCGACAGTTCGCGGTCGGTGTAGAGGTTGGGATTGGCCAGGAACTGGAGGATCGTCCGCGGCGGATTCCCGGTCCGATACACATCGACCAGCAGATCGTCGACCGGGCCGGAGCTGAGGATATGGAACACTCCTGTCACCGAACCGAATTGGAGCTTGTGGTCGAAGAGCATGACGTTCACGACCGGGCCCGCGAACCGCCGCTGCGCGCCTGGGATCCCCATCGCGGCGCGAATGTCGGTGAGGCCGCACCGCTGGTGCCGCAACACGCCCACCAGATCGGACTGCACCCGCAGCGCCAGCGTCGCGACGGTCTCGGCCGGATCGAGGGTGATCGGCAGCGGTGCCACATTGACGAAAACCCCTGCGGATCGCCGCAGCACGGCGGTCGTGCGACCCGACACCGGAATATTGACCAGGACCTCGTCGCGGCCGGTCTTCCGGGCCAGGTAACAGCCGAACGCGGCGATCACCAGCGCGGCCGAGCTCGCTCCCACCGCATTCGCCGAACGGTCGATCCGCTCCATGGTCGCCGCCGGCAAGTCGGTGATCGAGACGGCGCTGTCCGCGCAGGCGGCCGCCTGCCCGGCGGCCAGACCGGTCTCCTCGCCGACGCCCGCGAGCCGGGTCACCCAATAGGCCTGGTCGTCGGCGAATCGCTTCGACTCCCGGTAGCTGCGATCGGCCTCGTACAGGGCGCGGATGTCCGCGGGCTGATTGGGCTCGGCCGGGACGCCTTGCATCGCCGCCGTGTACAGCGCCGCGATCCGGTTCACGTTCATCATCGCGCCGTAGCCGTCGAGCGCGATGTGATGACACCGGCTGTACAGCAGATAGCGCCGATCTCCCACCTGCACGATCGCCGTCATGACCAACAGGTCCCGGGTCATATCCAAGGGCGCCGTGTACTCCCGGCGCATCCACTCCACGCCCGCCGCGATCGGATCCGGTGCGTCCCGGACATCGATCAGCCTTGCTGCCTGGCCGAGTGCCGGGTCGTACACCTGATAGGGCACGCCGTCGGTCTCGACCAGTCTCAGATACCCCGATTGGAACTCGTGACCCGCTTGTATCGCTGCCACGCACAGCGTTTCGATGTCGAGGTCGCCGTCGAACTCGATATATTGTGCCTCGGATATCGGCACATCGGGACTCAATTTCTGGGCCAGCCATAATCCCTGCTGACCAGCGGACAGCGGTATCGGCTGCGGTCGCGGTGCAGTCATGGTTTCCCTTTGGCTCTGACCGCGCATTATTCGCGCATTATCTACTGCAAAACCCCGACCGCCGCCAGTATATGCCCAGCGGTCATAGCTGTATACGAACCAACCGTGCGATCGGTTCTGGCGCGAAAGGCGTAGATTCGGTCGATGGCAACGATTCGGCGACATTTGGTCTTCGATCGGACCACCGAATCCATTTCTCTTCATTCATCGTTGGAGCCGATGCTCCATGAAGCGCCGGACCTGGTAGCGGTGGACGGCGGACCAAGCCTGGACTCGGACCGCCCACCAGGGCGCCACCTCGCCGGGTCTGGCGGTGACGGCGTGCGCGATGAGATCGGAGGCCTCGTCGACGGTCAGAGCGGGGATCCGGTGGAAGTCGGTGGGGGCGCTCATCCTGGTGTGGACCAGCGGCATGTAGACCGAGGTGATGGTGACGCCGTCGGCCGCGATCTCCGCGGCGACGCTGCGCAGCCAGACGTCGAAGGCCGTTTTCGAGGCGCCGTAGGCCGACCAGCGCGGACTCGGCGGCATGAGCACACCCCAGGTGGAGACGTTCACGATGTGTCCCTGCCCGCGGGCGCGCATGGCGGGCAGCAGGGTCAGCAGCAGCCGCACCGGGCCGAGGTAGTTGATGTCGATGGTGCGGGTGAAATCGTGGAAGCGGTCGTAGGACTCGGCGATCGGGCGCCGAATCGACTTGCCCGCGTTGCTGATCACCACATCGATGTGCCCGTGCTCGGCCAGGAGCTTCTCACCGAGCCGGCCCACGGCCTCCATGTCGGTCAGGTCGGTCGGGTAGGCGTGGGCAATGCCGCCCGCGGCCGTGATCTCGGTGGCCAGCTGTTCCAGTTCGGGCTGTGAACGCGCCACGAGCAGCACTTCCGCGCCCGCCGCGGCCAGCTTTCGCGCACTGGCCTTGCCGATGCCGTGCGAGGCCCCTGTCACCAGCACGACCGTGCCGGTGACAGCTGTCCGCAGCGACTCCTGGGCGGGCCGGAATGTCGGGTACAGCAGCCGGATCGCCACGCGCTCGGTGCGTGAGCGCCGGCGGTGTGGGACCGGAGTCTCGTCCACCAATCGACTGTATCCCTCGGCGCTATCCCCCGGAACCGATGATCCGCTCGATATTGCGCTCCGCCAGCGCGGCGATCGTCAGTGAGGGATTGACCGTTCCGGTGCTGCCGGGCACAGCCGCCCCATCCATCACATACAGGTTCCGGTATCCACGCACCCGGCCGTATTCGTCTGTCGCGCGTCCGATCACCGCGCCGCCCAGTGGGTGCGCGGTGATCGAGGCGTTCGCGTCCAGGTCGGGTCGTTGGATGAGCTCGCAGTGGCAGCTGATGGTGTCGTTGACCTCGCGGGCCCGGGCGAGATACCCGGCGGCGCCGTCGGGTGGCCACAGCAGGTCCACGCGCCCGTCGTCCGCGTGGACGAACCGGCCGCGGGTGTCGTCGAGCACCATCCCCAGTGATCCGACCACGCCGGTGTCGAAGGGCGTGGTGCCGGGAATGAACCAGCTCTCCAGCGAGACGGGCGCGCCCGCCTCGTCCAGGATCCGGCTCGCGGAAGGCGTGCCCTGGGTGCCCACTTCGAACGTGGTGAGCGGCCGAGCCAGGGCGACATCGCCATTGCTACCCCAGCCCTCCCCGATGTGCTCGTTCAGGTCGGGCAGCGCGCCGGTGTCCCGCGCCCGCACCAGGAGTTCGGAGGTGCCGACCGAGCCGGCGGCCAGGAACAGCATGTCGCAGGTCAACGTGCGGGTGCGGAGGACTTCACCGGTCGGGGCCAGCTTGGTTACGGTGACGGCATGGCGGCCGGGTTCCGCGGCGATGGCGTCCACGCGATGACCCGGGTAGATCCGGGCGCGGCCGGTGTCCTCGGCCCAGCGCAGGTAGTTCTGGTTCAGATCGAATTTCGCGCCGTTGGAGTTGCCGAGGTCGGAACAGCCCACCGTCGCCGACGGCAGCGAGCGCCCGGCCAGCTCGTCGCGAATCACGTCCCACCGCCAGGTGCCGTCGATGGGCTGCGGGGCGTATCCGGCCGCGCGGACCTGCGCGTCCCAGGCGCGGGAGTGCGCGAACGCGGGGGAGCGGTAGATGTCGTCCGGTATCGTGCTGGGCCGCAACATCTCTCGAACCCTGGGGTAGTAGACGTCGTGCATCTCGCGGTAGTCGACCACGCCGCGGAAAACCTGCTCGAAGAACCGCTCTTCCGGCTCGATCATCACCCCGGTGAACACCACCGAGCCGCCGCCGACGCATGCCGCCCGCCACACGTCGATGCCCGGGTAGTTGCCGACGTCGAGGACTCCGCCGAACGAATCGACCGCCAGCGGGATCCGGTTCGCCCCGGTGAAGGTGGTCCGATGCCAGAAGCCGCGTCCGTCCGGGATCGTGTCCACGGCGAAGATGGGGCGCCACGGATCGTTAAGCCACCGTGATCCGCGCTCGAGCAGCGCGACGTCGATCCCGGCCTGGGCCAGGCGAAGTGCGGTGACCGCGGCCCCGAATCCTGATCCGACGACGATCGCGGGGACGTGATCGGGCGGGTCCGGCAGGGGGGCGAAGATCTCCGGGACCAGCGCGCGGTAGATCGGCGTATTCGGGCTCTGGCCGGCGATGTCCGCCCGCGCGACGGACCTGGCCGCGCCCGGTCCCGCGAGGCCCAGCAACATCGCGGCCGACCCTACGCCCGCGAGGAAACGGCGCCTGTCCATGGTGGTCCGCTCGCCCGATCCGTCCGTCATCCCAACGCCCCTGGCAATCTCATAGCGAATCACTATCATAAAGGCACAGGTCACGGGGCGGTGAGGT
This sequence comes from Nocardia sp. NPDC004340, assembly GCF_053602575.1. Classification (NCBI taxonomy): domain Bacteria; kingdom Bacillati; phylum Actinomycetota; class Actinomycetes; order Mycobacteriales; family Nocardiaceae; genus Nocardia; species Nocardia sp. NPDC004340. The sequence continues at coordinate 168,404 of NZ_JBSGDW010000009.1, read as the reverse complement.
GATTGATGTTGACTCGCACATGGACTCGATGGCTGCTCATGCACGGCTTCCTGCGGGCCTTCGGCCGGTGGTCGGCGCGTCGAGGTGAACCACTCGGCAAGCTGGCCCGCGGACCGGACGGCCTGCTCGGCTCATCGCCGTACATCGAGGAGATCCGGCGGCTGGGCTCGATTCCCAAGATGTCGGGTGTGTACATCACCACCGATTACGAGGTGTGCCGGACGATTCTCCGAGACCGGAGCTTCGGTGTGGTCTCGCCCAATCATCCGAGCCTGCCCAAGCCGGTCCGCTGGCTGCTGGCGAAAACGGATCTGGGGCTTCCGAACCTCGGCGAACCGCCCTCGATGCTGGTGACCGATCCGCCGGATCACACGCGATATCGACGCGTCGTCGGGCAGGCCTTCGGACCGAAGGCGATCGCGACCCTGGAGCAGCGCATCGCCGAAGTGGCCGACGATCTGATCGATCACCTGGAATCCAAGCCGCGGCCCGATCTGATCGGCGATTTCTCCGCGCGGATGCCCGTCACCATCATCGCCGAAATGCTCGGGCTGCCCGCCGAGATGCATTCGACCCTGCTGAAGTGGGGCGACTCCGGCGCGCCGCTGCTCGAGCGCGGGGTCGCCTGGTCCACCTACCGCGACGCCGTCGAGGACCTGGCGGAGGTCAAAGAGTACTTCGACCGGCAGTTCGACGGACTCGACGACGAACCGCGCGACGACGTGCTCGGCATGCTGGCGGCCGATGACGCCCTCACCCGCCGCGAGCAGGTGTCCAATGCGGCCCTGCTGCTGGACGCCGGCTTCCTGACCACCGTGAACATGCTCGGCAATGGAATCGCCCTGCTCGCAAGCCATCCCGAGCAGCTGGAGCTGCTGATCGCCGAGCCGTGGCGGTGGCGCAACGCGGTCGAGGAGATCCTGCGCTACGACGGTCCGGTCCGGATGACCGGCCGGGTCGCGAACCATGACGTGGACGTCGATCATCAGCGGATACCGGGGGGTTCCCTCGTCCTGCTGTCGCTGGCCGGGGCCAACCATGACCCAGTGGTCTTCCCCGACCCGCATCGATTCGATGTGACCAGGGACAATGCCGCGGAACATCTTGCGTTCGGCAGCGGGATCCACGGGTGTCTGGGATCCCGGCTCGCCCGGCTGGAAGGCAGCATAGCGCTGCCCGCCCTCTTCGATCGCTACCCGCGTCTGCGCCTGGACGGCCCACCGATCCCGCATCCCCTGCGCAATCTGCACGCCTACCGCTCCATGCCCGTCGAGCTGGGTGTGAGAGCGACCTGACCCGGACAGCCGGTCCTCGACTCCGAGGACCGGCTGTCCGAATGTGTCGTCCCGCTGATCAGACCGCGGCCAATTGCTTTCGGCGCGACATGATGAACACGCCGACCACCAGCGCCCAGGCGGGCAGGATCCACGCGATGTGGATCGAGGTGGTGACCGCGATCAGCATGAAAACCGCTGCCGCCGTGGACAACAGCGTCAGCCAGCGCGGGAACGCGCCGGTGATGCGGGCGAGATTGGCCAGCGAGAGCATCAGGACCGCCCCGAGCCGGGGCGCGATGACGGTCACCAGGATCATGCCCAGTCCGTGGCTGACCGGGTACGCGTCCGCCGCCGCGTCCGGGCTCACCTGGTCGGCCAGGGTGGCCGGTACCGCGAAGGCGCTGATCGAGATGAGCAGGGTGGCGATCAGCAGCAGCCCGCTCCCGAGGAACACGGTGGCGAACAGCTGATCCTCACCGGCGCCGAGGCGACGGCGGATGGTGCCGATGAACCACAGCAGCGCCACCGAGGCCACCAGCATGATCAGCACGACCACCGTCATCCGGGTGCGATTGCCGGACTGCGAGAACCACTGCTGCACGACCGCGTGATCGGCGCCCCAGCCGGGCATCTCACGCAGCAACTCGATCGCGATCGCGGCGAGCACCGCGAACACGATGCCGGTCAGGCCCATGGTCTCGATCGAGGCCAAGCGGCTCGGCGGCCGCTCCGCCTGTGCTGTCGGATCGGCGCTCATCACGGCGTGACGATCGCGAAGTTCGGGTCCGACTTGTCGAGCAGGCCGGTGAGCCGCTGCCAGACCCCGGTGTCGCCCTTGGTCTCGAGGCCGTCGAACTTGCCGGTGGCCATCAGTTGCAGCAGGCCCATTTTGGTGAGCGTGATGTCGAGATCGGCGTCGCGTTTGCGGGTGGCCGGGTGGTGGATGAGCGCGCCGTGGCTGAGCTCCATCCGGTAGTCCTCACGGCGGTCGGTGAAATGCCAGGCGATGCTGAACTTTTCGTCCCACGCCTTGGACCCGACGATGTTCAGGGACAGGGTGTCGAAGAGTTGGGTGACGCTCATCGCCAGGGCCACGGCCTGGCTCGCCTCCATCTTGGTGGCATCGACACCCTGGCGGAGTTCCTGTGCGCCGGTGAGGAAACAGTTGCGCCAGGTGGCGTTCTCGGAGCCGTACCCCATTCGGTCGTACACCGCCGCCAGCGCTTCCTTGGCTCCGGCGTGGGAGGGATCGGCGAAGACCGCGTGGCTGCCGAGTTCGGCCGCGAAGCGCAGATCGCCCTGGTCCGCGAACTCGTTCACCTTGGCCACGGTCGCGTCGACGCCGCCCAGCAGTCGCACGTAGCGGGTCGCCTGCTCCTGCGGCGGGTGCTGCCACAGGTGCGCCGGGTTGGCGTCGTACCAGCCGACATACCGCTGGTAGACGGCTTTGACGTCATGACTGATGGACCCGTAGTAGCCCCGGTTGTTCCACTGCGCGGCCAGTTCCGGTGCGAGCGGGAAGTCCTCGGCGATCTCGGTGCCGATCTCGCCCTGGTTCATCCGCCGCAGCGTCTGGTCGTGCAGGTAGGCGTAGGTGTCGCGCTGCTCGGTCAGGAACTTCTCGATGTTCTCGCGTCCCCAGGTCGGCCAGTGATGCGAGGCGAACACGACATCGGCGCGGTCGACGAACATCTCCATCGCCTCGGCGATGTAGCGCGACCACATGCGGGCGTCACGCACCTGCGCGCCGCGCAGGGTGAGGATGTTGTGCAGGGTGTGGCAGGCGTTCTCGGCCATGCACAGCGCGTTGCGGTCCGGGAGCAGGAAGTTCATCTCGGCGGGGGCCTCGGTGCCCGGCGTCATCTGGAAGATGAACCGGACCCCGTCGACCACCTCTTCCTGCCCCGTCGCGGTGATGTCGAGAGTCGGTGCCAGCAGGCCGAATTCACCCGCCGAAGCAACCGGTCCGAGCCCCATGCCGACCAGACCCTTCGGGCCGCGGGGGAGATTCGCGCCGGCGTAGTACATGCCGCGGCGCAGCATGGCGGTGCCCGCGTACACGTTCTCGGAGATGGCGTGTTCCATGAAGTGCTCGGGCGCGATGATCGGCACGGTGGTGTCCTGGTCGACCACGCCGAGCACGCCGCCGAAGTGGTCGGCGTGCGGGTGGGTGTAGATCACCGCGGTCACCGTGCGCTCGCCGCGGTTGTCGCGGTACAGCTTCAGGGAGGCGGCCGCGGTCTCCGCGCTGACCAGCGGGTCGACCACGATGACGCCGTTGTCGGATTCGATCAGGGTCATGTTCGAGATATCCAGTCCTCGAACCTGATAGACGCCCTCGCACACCTCGTACAGGCCGTGGATGGCGGTGAGCTGGGACTGCCGCCACAGGCTCGGCAGGACGGTGTCCGCGCCCTGCGCCTTCAGGAAGTCGAAAGAGTCCGCGTCGTAGGCGACGCCGCCGTTCCTGCCGGGGATCAGGCCGGGTTCGAGCCGGGCGATGAAGCCCCGCTCGGCGTTCTCGAAATCGGTGCGGTCAACGGGTGCTGCTGTCATCGTGCTGCCACCTCACTGTTGGGACTTCCGGCTTTCGATCCAGGTGTTTCCGAGGTCGACGGCTTTCGCGACCGGCCCGAAGACCTCGGGCTCGGATTCGACGATGCCGTCGACGCCGAGCTCGTCGGTGAGCCCGGTGTGTTTCAGGACCTGCGCGAGCTCGGGTTGTACGCCCGCGAGCACGAGTCGCCCTCCGGCGCTGTGCAATTCGCGGTTGTAGCGTTCGAGCAAGCGCAGGATGGCGGAGGAGGGGATGTCGGGCATGGCGCGCAGGACCAGCACCAGGACCGCGTTGCGCGCCCCGGAGACGTCCGGCAGGGCGGCTTCGAGGCGGGGGAGTTCGGCGAAGAAGCTGCTGCCGCGGTAGTCGAGGACGGTGACCTCGCCGGGCGGAAGGGCTTGCGGCACCGGCGCGGTGAACCATTTGCCCGCCTCGTCGCGGGTCAGTCCGACCAGTTGGATCTGGCCCGCCGCCTGCACGCAGTACAGCAGCAGCGACAGCATCGCGCCGATCACGATGGCCTGCTGCAATGGCAGCTGGGTGGTGGCGGCGAAGGTGGCGATCATGGCGGCGGTGGACAGCTTCGAGGTGCGGGCCACCAGCTTGATGTCCTTGACCTTGCCCCAGATCAGCTCGCCGCCGACGACCAGGATGAGCCCGCCGATGACCGGCATCGGGATGCGCTCGGCCAGGCTGCCGCAGACGACCACCACCAGCGCCAGGAAGACGCCGGAAATGATGCCGGCCCAGCGGGTTCGGGCTCCGACCCCGGCCGCGACGCCGGTCCGGGACAGCGAGCCGCCCGACGGCAGCGAGGAGAACAGGCCGCCGCCCAGATTGGCGATGCCCTGGGCGGTGAAGTCGGCGTTGACGCTCGAGCGGCTGCCGTCCGGGTTGGGCATGGACGGCGCGACACTGGCGGCCTGGGCCAGCGCGACCAGCGCCACCGACAGCGCGCCGGCGGCCAAGTGCGGCACGGCGTCCCAGTTCGGTAGCGACAGCCCGGGCAGCGCGCCGGGGATGCTCGCGATGTCGGAGACGAGTTCGACGTCGGTGCCCAGGATCGCGACGACCACGCTGACCACCACCATGGCGACCAGCAGCGCGAGGGCCTCGATCCTGGGTATCAGCCGGGCGACCGCCCAGACCAGGATGGTGCCGACGGCGACCCAGGTGGCCGAGGACTGCCAGTGCCCGATGCCGGTGAGCCAATTCCATACCTGCACAAGCTTGTTGTGCCCGGGCGGCTTGTAGCCGGTCGCGTCCTTGAACACGCCGGTCATGATCTGCAGGGCGATGCCGGTGGAGAAGCCGACCATGACGGCGTTGGACACGAAGCTCATGACCACGCCCAGGCGCAGCACGCCCATGAGCACCATGACCACGCCGACCAGCAGGGTCAGCGCGGCCAGATTGCCCGCGTCGTGCGGATCGAGTCCGGCGGTGGCGATGGCGGATTGGCCGGTGAGGGCGATGGCGCTGGTCAGGGTGGTGACCATGAGGACGGTGGAGGCGGTCAGCGAGCCCAGGATGGGTGGCACCACGCCCGCGTAGAGTCCGGCCACCGGATTGAATCCGGCGATGGAGGCGTAGGCCATCCCCTCGGGGATGCTGAACAGACCGGTTGCCATACCGGCGGTGACATCTTTGGTTGTTGGTTTGCCAATGCGTTGCCGAATACGTGTCACGCTTGCGCCCACGCGTGTGTCTCCTTGCTGCCCGATCAGCCGTCGACAAGCTTGAACCCAGATCAAGTAGAACGCGGCGCACCGCGTTCGGAAACAGCCTTACATAGACCGGGCGAACTTCCGGCAAATTGATACCGGTCTGTTGCTCAGATTGACCCCTGGACGAATCCGGACGTACATCTCAGGATGAGACCTGATCTTCACCGGTGAGGAGTGGGCATGGTGGCCGAGCAGCGCGTGGACTGGCTGACGGGTGGGGTGCGGCGATCGGTCGCCTCGGATCGGATCGTCGTGGTCGCCTCGGAACTGTTCCAGACGCGGGGCTTCGACCGGGTGGGCATGGATGATGTCGCGGGGGCCGTCGGCTGTTCGCGGGCAACGCTCTATCGGCACTTCCCCGGCAAGGCGGCACTGTTCGACGCGGTCATGGCCAAGTCGGCGGTGGGGGTCGCCGAGCGGGTGGCCGCGACCGTGCGGCGCTACGAGGGTTCGCGCCGGATCGTCGAGGCGATCCTGGCCTCGGTGGCGGCGGTGCGCTCGGATCCGGTGCTGGCCAAGGGATTCGCCGGCACCCGGGCGGGCGGCAGTGACGGCGCGTTCGCCAGCTCGCCGGAACTCGGGCGGATCGCGACCCTGCTCACCGGCGTGGCGCCGGATGACGAAGCGGTGCAATGGATTGTGCGCATCGTGCTCTCGCTGCTGACCTGGCCGCTGGCCGATGCCGCGAGCGAGCGGCGGATGGTGGAGCGCTTCATTCGCTGAAACCGGGCCCGGACGGGCCCTTGTCTACTGTCTGGGACAGTTCTACACTTGGTATATCGAACACGCGGTACTAGGTACTTCGTGTCGCACCAAGGATGGTCCAGATGGCGAATACCCTTCCGGCGCAGACCTATCCCCGGGCCCGCCGCATCAGATTCCGATTCGATCGCGCTTCCAGCGACAAGTACTTCATCGAGAACGACATGGTCTACAGCCATTTCGTGGCCGGCATGTCCGGCGGCTTCCCGGCGGGGGAGGAGTCCTTCATCCGCTCGGTTCGCCGGGTGGCCGACCGGGTCACCGATCCGGTGCTGAAGAAGCGGGTGACCGGCTTCGTCGGACAGGAGGCCATGCACGGCCTCGAGCACCGCAAACTCAACGAAAAGCTGGTCGAGCTGGGCTATCCCATCGCCTGGCTGGACTCGCCACGGGCGGTCGAGCGCATGCGGTGGATCGAGGAGCGGGTGTCGCCCGAGGTGCACCTGGCCATGACGGCGGCGGCCGAGCACTACACGGCGGTGCTGGCGCAGCGCATCCTGTCCAGCGATGAGATCCAGGCGATTCCCGGCGATCCGGAAGTCTGGAATCTGCTGAATTGGCATGCGCTGGAAGAACTCGAGCACAAGTCGGTGGCCTTCGACGTCTTCCGTGCGGTCGGCGGCAGCGAGCGCACCCGCATCGCGGTCATGCTCGCCATGTACTCGCTCACGCTGCCGCTGACCTATGTGACGCTGGCGCTGGCCGTCGGGCGCGATCCGGTCGCGCGGCAGCAGCCGATCCGCGTGGCGCGCGAGGCGTATCGGCTGTTCACCGGTCCGGTCTTCCATCGGCTCATGCCGGAGCTGGGCAAGTATCTGCGCCCCGGCTTCAACCCAGACGACATCGACACCTCCGCCCTGCTGTCCCGGTGGCAGTCAGAGCTTTTCGGCGACGGCGGCCAGCTCGTCGACCACCTGAAGTAGTCACAACTCCATTGCCAGAAAGGACCGGCCAATGACGATCGGTCGGCAGGACTCCACGTCCCTCATGCCCTACCCGAAGGTGCGGCGCATGCGTTTCCGGTTCGGCGACCCCGAGCCGATGGCGCACCAATTCGTCCGGGGCGACATCCCCTTGACGCATCTGATCGCGGTGCTCTCCGGCGCGTTCCCGCCGGGCGAGGAATCGTTCATCCGCTCGGTGCGCAAATTCTCCGGGCAGGTCACCGATCCGGTGCTCAAGAAGCGGGTGGCCGGGTTCATCGGACAGGAAGCGGTGCACGGACAGCAGCATCGGCGGTTGAACGAGCAGCTGGTCGAGAACGGCTTCCCGATCGTGCGGCTGTTCACCTTCACGCCGGGCGCGCTGCGCGAACGCGGGGTGATGGCGATCGAGAACGCGGTGCCGCCGGAGGTGCATCTGGCGTTCACGGCCGCGGCCGAGCATTACACGGCCACACTGGCCAAACGGATTCTGAGCAGCCAGGAGATCCAAGACATTCCGGGGGATCCGGAGGTGTGGCATCTGCTGAACTGGCACGCCTTCGAGGAACTCGAGCACAAGTCCGTGGCGTTCGACGTCTTCCGGGCCACCGGCGGGACCGAGGTCGTGCGGATCGGGGTGATGGCGGGGATGTACGTGTTCACCATCCCGGTGGTGTCGCTCGGTGTGCTCGCCTCGATCCTCAGCGATCCGCGCAGCTGGCGGCCGTGGCAGGTGGCGCGGCAGACGGTGCGGCTGGCGCGCGGGCCCATCGTGAAGGGCCTGCTGAAGGAGATGCGGCCCTATATGCGGCCGGGCTTCCATCCCGACGACATCGACACCGACGCGCTGCTCGCGCAGTGGCAGCGAGAGCTTTTCGGCGCGGACGGCGAACTGTCCGACCGCATCGGCTGAGCCGGAGGAGACCGACATGGCAACACAGCGCGGTGGCACGGGTGCGCCGTCCGCCGTCCGGCCCGACCACGAGGTCATCGTGGTCGGCGCCGGATTCGGGGGCATCGGCAGCGGGATCGCACTGCAACGGAGGGGAATCCACGATTTCGTGATCGTGGATAAATGGGATCGGGTCGGCGGCACCTGGCACGCCAATACCTATCCCGGTGTGGCGGTGGATATTCCGTCGTTCATCTACAGCTTCTCCTACGAGCAGCGCGGGGACTGGTCGCGGATCTTCGCGCCCGGCACCGAGCTGCGGGACTACGCCGAAGGCGTGGTCGACAAGTACGGGCTGCGGGAGAAGCTGCGGCTGAACACCACCATCATGGCGGCCGACTTCGACGACCGGAACAGCTTGTGGCGCTTGCACACCGATGGCGGTGAGCAGCTCACCGCGCGCTACATCGTGCTGGCCATCGGCGGGCTGGAACGGCCCAAGATGCCCGACATTCCCGGACTCGACGACTTCGGCGGGACGCTGGTGCACACGGCGCTGTGGGATCACGATGTCTCCCTGGCAGGGAAGCGGGTGGCGGTCATCGGCACCGGAGCCACCGCGCTGCAACTGATTCCGGCGATCGTGGACGAGACCGAGCATCTGACCGTGTTCCAGCGGACGCCCATCTGGGTGTTCCCGAAGAACGACGCCGAGGTCGGACCGTTCGGGCGGATGGTGTTGGGCAATACCCGGATTCGCACCGCCTTGCGGCTGGCCGGAAATCTCGGCACCGAGGTCGCCATGAGCGGCATGGTGGCCGGACCGGCCTGGCTGACCTCGACCGTGCGCCGGGCCGCCGAGGCGCCGATCCGGCGCTGGATGCGGTCCCAGGTCCACGATGCGGACCTGCGGGAAAAGCTCACGCCGCGTTACGGATTGGGCTGCAAGCGGCCGTCCATGTCCAATGACTACCTGCGGACCTTCAACCGGCCCGACGTCAGCCTGGTCACCGACTCCATCGCACGGATCACCGAGCGTGGGGTGGTCACCGTGGACGGCACCGAGCACGAGGTCGACGTGCTCGTCTGCGCCACCGGCTTCAAGCTGTGGGAGAAGGGCTCGATTCCGCCGTTCCCGGTGCGCGGGCGTGGCGGGCAGGATCTCGAGAAGTTCTGGGACGAGCACCGGTACCAGTCCTACCAGGGTGTTTCGGTGCCCGGATACCCGAACTCGTTCACCATCACCGGGCCGTACGGGTTCGTGCTGGGTTCCTACATCTGGATGATCGAGGCCACCTCGGCGCATCTGGCGCGGGTCATCGCCGAGTCCAAGGCGCGCGGCACCACCGAGGTCGAGATCCGGCAGGAGGTGCACGACGAGTACTTCCGGCAGTGCCTGCGGAGGCAGCGGAAGAACTTCCTGTTCACGCCGGTGTGCGAGGGCTCCAACACCTACTACCTCGACAATCACGGCGATTCGCCGTTCCGGCCGTCCACGCACGGCGAGATGTACTGGCAGAACCGGCATTTCGATCTGGACGTCTACCGCTACACGGTGGGTGCGCCGGTCGCGGCCGAGACGGTCGCGCTCTCGGAGGAGGTCTCGTGAAACTCAATGCCATCGATCCGAAGCTGGTGGTGGTCACCGGCGCGGGCAGCGGGATCGGGCGGGCGACGGCACTGCGGTTCGCGCGCATGGGATCCCAGGTGATCGTCTCCGATATCGACAAGGACGCGGCGCTCTCGACGGTGGCGCTGATCCAGGCCGAGGGTCGGCGGGCGATCGCCGCCCAGCTCGATGTGACCGATCCGCACGCGTGGGCGGCCTTCGCCCGGGACGTGCACGCCGATCACGGGGTGCCGGACGTGCTGGTCAACAATGCCGGAATCCTGGTCAGCGGGGCGTTCCTGGATCTGGAACCCGACGACTGGGAACTGCAGCTGGACGTGAACCTGCTCGGGGTGGTGCACGGCTGCCGGTCGTTCGGGCGGCTCATGATCGACGAGGGCAAGCGCGGGCACATCGTGAACATCGCCTCCGCGGCCGCGTTCACGCCGACGCCGGTCATGTCGGCGTACTCGGTGTCCAAGGCCGGGGTCAAGATGCTCACCGAATGCCTGCGGCTGGAGTTCGCGCCGAAAGGCGTGGGGGTGAGCGCGATCTGCCCGGGCGTGATCAACACCGATATCGCCCGGCATGCCACCGCGGTGGGGGTGGATCCACGGCTGGTGGAACGCGGACAGCAGCTCACCGCACAGATCCAGGAGCTGGCCGAACGCCTGCCGTTCTCGCCGATGAGTCCCGATCTGGTGGCGCGCGCCGTGGTCCGTTCGATCCGCTACGACCTGGCGGTGGTCCCGGTCCGCACCGAGGCGTGGCTGGGCTACTTCATGCTGCGGTTGGCGCCGGGCGTGAATCGTCGCATGACCCAGGCGCTGTCGATGGACCGCATCCAGGCGGCCGGTGAGCTGGTCTTCGGCAGGAGAGCGCCGTGACCGCTCGCGCCCACCAGCTGAAGGTGCGTGAAGTCATCAGCGAGACCGCCGACGCGGTCTCGCTGATCTTCGATATCCCCACCGACCTCACCCCCCGCTTCGCCTATTCCCCCGGCCAGTACTTGACCCTGCGCGTCCCCAGTGACCGCACCGGGTCCGTGGCCCGCTGCTACTCCCTGTCCAGCAGCCCCCACTGCGACGAGCGGCCCACCGTCACCGTCAAACGCACGCCGAGCGGCTACGCCTCGAACTGGCTGTGCGACAACGTCTCTCCCGGGGACATCCTCACCGTCCTCGAACCCGCCGGCGCCTTCGTCCCCCGCGCCTGGACCCACGACCTCCTGCTCTGCGCCGCCGGCAGCGGCATCACCCCGATCATCTCCATCCTGAAATCCGCCCTCGCCCTGGGCCGCGGCGACGTCGTGCTCCTGTACGCCAACCGCGACCGCGGCTCCGTCATCTTCGGCTCCCGGTTACAGGACCTGACCCGCCGCCACCCGCGCCGCCTCACGGTCACCCACTGGCTCGAATCCGACCGCGGCCTCCCGACCCCCCGCGCCCTCGCGAACTGGGCCCGCCCCTACCGTCGCCACGACGTATACCTCTGCGGCCCAGCCGGATTCGCCGCGACGGTCCGTCAGGGCCTGGGGCAACTCCGCATCCCCGACCGAGTCATCCACCGCGAGGACTACCGCTCCCTGACCGACAACCCCTTCGAACACCACACGCCACTCACGACCACCCCACAATCCGCCGACCCGACGGCCGCCACCGTCCGAGTCGACATCGACGGCGAATCCCACACCCTCCCTTGGCCTCGCACCGAGAAACTCCTCGACGTCCTCCTCGCCCACGGCATAGACGCCCCCTACGTCTGCCGCGAATCCGCCTGCGCCACCTGCGTCTGCACCGTCAGACAAGGCCGCACCCGCATGCTCCAGAACGAATCCCTCATCGAGGAGGAACTGGCCCAGGGCCAAACCCTCGCCTGCCAAACCCTCCCCGAATCCGACGACCTCCACATCTCCTTCGACGAGTAGACCGGCCGCGGTACCCGTTACGGGCGGGTGAGTTCGGCGCGGGCCGCCGTCAGCATGGTGGTGATGGCGGCGGGGAGGGCTTGGGCGGGGTCGGGGGCGAAGTGGGGAGAGTGGTTGGAGGGGTAGTGGGGTGGGAGGGCGGATTCGGTGAGCATGTAGTGGAGGTCGTCCTGGGTGAAGCGGGCGGGGTCCATGCCGCCGATGTGCCAGAAGACGGAGGGGACCTGGGCGGCGGTGCCGAAGGCGCCGAAATCCTCGCTGCCGGTGATGGGGTTCTGCATGGGCATGACGGGGAGGTCGGCGGCGGTGAGGGCGGCCAGCACGCGTTCGGTGTCGCCGGGGGTGTTCTCGGTGACCGGGAAGTGGTCGTAGAACTCGACTTTCGGTTCCTGGGGCGCGCCCGCGGCGGCGGCCTCGGCCTCGGCGAGGCGCTGGATGCCCTCGATCAGGCGGGCGCGGGAACCGTCGGTGAAGGTACGCAGGCTGAGCAGGACCTCGGAGCTGTCGGCGATGATATTGGGGCGGGTGCCCGCGTGCAGCGCCCCGGCGGTGAGGACCGGGGTTGCGGCGGTGGCGGTCTGGCGTGCGGTCAGCGCCTGCATGCGCACCACGAAGGTGGCCGCCATGAGCAGCGGGTCGATGGCGGTGTGCGGCTGGGAGGCGTGACCGCCCTTGCCGAGGAAGGTGATGCGCACCGAATCCGAGGCGGCCATCAGGGTGCCCGGGCGGCTCAGGATCAGGCCCGCGGGGAGCGGGCCGACATGCTGGCCGAGCACGATGCGCGGCTTCGGAAACCGGTCCAGCAGACCGTCGTTGAGCATGCCCTGCGCACCCGCGCCGGTCTCCTCGGCGGGCTGGAACAGCGCGACCACGGTGCCGGGCAACGGATTCGCGGACAGTTCCGCGCACGCGCCCAGCAGAGCGGTCACATGCACGTCGTGGCCGCAGGCATGCATCACCCCGGGCACGGTGGAGGCGTAGTCGAGGCCGGTCTCCTCCTGCACCGGCAGACCGTCCATGTCCGCGCGCAGCCACACCACCGGTCCGGGCCCGCTGTGCAGCACCCCGACGACGCCGGTGCCGCCGACGTTCTCGGTCACCTCCCAGCCGGGCAGCGCGCGCAGCTCGTCGGCCACCAGTCGCGCCGTGGCCCGCTCCTCACCCGACAGCTCGGGGTGGGCGTGCAGATGCCGGTAGACCTGCTGCCAGTGCTCGATCATGGGAGACGCTCCTTCGACGGGACGGCCGCCGCGGCGCGCCGGGACACCATCGTCCGGAACGCGTCGGCGGTTTGCGGAACCACCAGCGCCGCCAGCAGTGCCAGCAGCGGCCCGATGGCCATGGATTCGAAAGCCGTTGTGTACGAAACATGATCGGTGATGACCCCGAAGGCGAGCGGGCTCGCCACGCCCGCCAGCTGCCCGCCGAAGATGATCACGCCGGTGGCCGCGCCGATGTAGACGCTGGGCAGCGCCCGCAGCGGCACCGAGAACGCCGGCATGTACGCCAGCCCCGCGACCAGGCTCATCAGCACGCCGAGCACCACGAACAGCGGGAACGATTCCGCCCGCGGCAGCGCGAACAGCATGGCGGCGGTGAACGCCATGGCGGGCACCACGATCACCCGCGGCCGTCCGCCGAGCCGATCCGAGAGCCGCGCCCCCAGCACCACCCCGGCCGCCGCGGCCAGCGTGGTCGGCACCGCCGCGAAAGCGATGCCCGCCATGGAGATTCCGCGCTGCTCTTCCAGGAAGGTCGGCGTCCACGCGGTCACACCCCACACCAGCACGTCGTAGCCGAAGAACATGACCGCGAAGCCGAGCAGCGCGGGGGAGAACAGCACCGAGCGGCGTTCGGTCGCGGTGACGGCGGGCGCGACCGGAATCTCGTCCTGGGTCAGCGGTTCCGGCATCCACCGCCGCCAGGCCAGGATGACCGCCACCCCGAGCACCGAGATGACCGCGAACATCACCCGCCAGCCCACCGTGGGCAGCAGTACGCCCGCGATCACCGCCGCCAGCAGCAGGCCCGCCGCGTTGGAGGAGTTGGTCCAGCCGGCGGCCGTGGTGCGCTGATCGGGATGGCTGCGTTCGGCGAGCGCCTTGATGGCCGCCGCCGGGAACACGCCCTGCACCAGACCGAACAGGAAGCGAATGGCGAGCAGCACGCTGAACGACCAGGCGAGCGCGGTCAACCCGGTGAAGATCGACCAAGCGGTCAATCCGATGATCCCCACCCGCAAGGCCCCGTACCGATCCGCGAGCAGACCCCCGGGCACCTGGATGATCGCGTACGCGACGAAGAACACCGACACCAACAACCCCTGCTGCGTGTGGTCCAGCCCCAGGTCCGCACCGATCGCCGGCAACGCGAAATTGATCACGGTCCGATCGATGTAGTCGACAACCCAGGCCGCGAACAGCAGCATGACGGTTATCCGTGTGGTGCGCGGCATCAGGCCCCTTCACAACGGGAGTGGCTGCATGCCACAGTGGCCCCCGAATCCGAGAATAGGGGCGATTTGCCCGATATTGCCATAAGAACCGGGCCCCGCGACCGGCCCGGCGGCTGACCCGCCGATGCCGCTACCGGCCCCGAAGCCGGTCCCCGTAGGCTCGCCGACGATGAGCGAGACGATGACGCACGGGTACGTGGCCGAGGGCTACGGCCGGGTCGCCGACGCCTTCCGGCGCAATTTCCGGCACGGCGAGATCGGCGCGGCGGTCGCGGTCTTCGACGGCGACACTCCCGTGGTGGACCTGTGGGGCGGCTCGCGCGACCCGGTGCGCGGACTCCCGTGGGAGCGCGACACCATCGCGCCCGTCTTCTCGTGCACGAAAGGCGTCGCGGCGCTGATCCTGGCCATGCTCGCCTCGCGGGGACAGCTGGACTACGACGAGCCCGTGGCGCGGTACTGGCCGGAATTCGCGGCCCACGGCAAGGACGAGGTGACCGTCCGCCAGCTCATCGATCATCAGGTGGGCCTGCACATCCTGCGCGACACCCGGATGACCCTCGACGACCTGCACGATCTGGACGGCGTGGCCGCGGTGCTGGCGGCCCAGCGTCCCGGGTGGACGCCGGGCACGCGGCAGGGCTATCACCCGGTCAGCATCGGGCTGTATCTCAATGAACTGGTGCGTCGCGCGGACCCGGCCGGGCGCAGCATCCGGACGTTCCTCGCCGAGGAGATCTCCGGTCCGCTGGACGTCGATTTCACCCTCGGCCTGGACGCGGACCTGGGCGGCGACCGGATCGCCCACCTGACCCGCACCACCGGCCTGGATCTGCGGCACGAGCGGAACCTGCCCTGGAATCAGGCGATTCCGGCACTACTGCGCCGCGGTCAGCTCTTCCGCGCCCTGTCGGTGCCGGAACTGGGGATGCCCGAGGATTTCGTGCGCCCCGAGGTCATGTCGGTCGAGCTGCCCGGCAGCAATGGCGTCGGCTCGGCGCGCGGCCTGGCCCGCATCTACGCCGCGGGCCTGACCGGCGAACTTCCGATCGCGCCGGAGGTGCGGGCCCGCATCGCGGACCCGGGTCCGGTGCCCGCGTCGGACGCGGTGCTGCGCACCCCGACCCGATTCCACCTCGGCTTCCGGAAGTCGTGTCCCGCCTTCCCCTTCGGCTCTCCCGACCACCGCGCTTACGGCACGCCCGGTCTGGGTGGTTCGCTCGGTTTCGCCGATCCGGCGACCGGACTCTCCTTCGCCTACGTCCCCAATCGGCTGGGCCTGACCCTCAATGGCGACCGGCGCTGCCTACGCCTGGCCCGCGCGGTGTTCGACTCCTCGACACGCCGAACGGGCACGCGCACTGAACCGCGGCGGACCGCCGATCGTTGATCCGGATGAACCGGCCTCCGAGCCGGTAGCCGTCCAGATGCGGTCCGGATTTCCCCCTGTGCCCGGACCGGGGCCCCGCCGGGACATCCCTGGTGGGGCCTTCGCATGGCCAAAACGCCTGTACAGCAGCATCTTTCGGGCAAGTGTGTGACCTGAGACACATTGATCGAGTTCGTTCCGGCCGGATACCTTGTGTGCGATGTATCGCGGACAAGGCAATACGAACGGGGGATCGTGACCCAGAGCGAACACGCGGCCCGAACCGTCGCCGACCTCATCGTCGAACGGCTCGCGATCCACGCCGACCACGTCTTCGGCGTCGGCGGGGCCAATATCGAGGACGTCTACGACGCCCTGCACCGGCATCCGGAACTCACCGGCGTCATCGCCAAACACGAGTTCGGCGCGGCCACCATGGCCGACGGGTACGCCCGCGCCACCAACCGGCTCGGTGTCGTGGTGGCGACCTCCGGCGGCGGGGCCATGAACCTGCTTGCGGCCCTGGCGGAATCGTTCGACTCGCGGGTCCCGGTCCTGGCTCTGGTGGGTCAGCCACCGCTGGGGCTGGAGGGCCGGGGCGCCTTCCAGGACACCAGTGGGGTTCCCGGCCGCATCGACGCCGAGCAGCTCTTCGCCCAGGTCGCCCGCTACTGCGTGAAAGTTCGGCGACCGCAGGACATCTTGCTGGAGCTCGACCGGGCGATCGCCGCGGCGCTGGCCGGTGGCCCGGCTGTCCTGCTGCTGCCCAAGGACGTTCAGGCGACTCCGCTCGTCGAGGGCGACGAGGTGACTGCCGAACCGCAGGATCGGGGAAGCGACACTGCCGCAGCGCAATCCGATGATCGAGCGCCGCTGCCCGATGACGTCGTGGACCTGCTGGCATCACTGCCGCAGGGGAGTTCCGCGGTAGTCATCGCCGGACCCGAGGTCGCCGCGGCCGACGCGCGTGCCGAACTGGCGACCGTGGTGCGGGCCCTCGAAGCGACGGTCCTGGTCACCCCGGACGCGAAGGACGCGTACTCGAACGCGGATCCCCGCTTCGCCGGTGTGGTCGGCGTGATGGGTCATCCGAACGCCGCCCGCCTGGTGTCCGAGGCGGAACTCTGTCTGCTGGTGGGAGCCCCGCTCTCGCTCACCGCCCGCGCCGGACTGGACGCCGCCCTCGCCGTCTGTCCACGGGTCGTATACCTGGGCATCGAGCAGCCTTTCGTCCCGGTGCACGCCGAGGCGCGTGGTCCGCTGGTCGCCGCGCTGCGCGGTGTCGCGAACTCGATCCACGGGCCCGAGGGCGCGCACCTCGTGCCGGGATCCGCTGGCGCACAACCCGATCGCCTGCCTCTACCCGAGTTACCCGTGCCGCCCGCGTCCGGACCCGGCGTCCGGTACCGCCCCGCCGTGGCGGCCATCGAAGCGGCACTGGATCCCGGCACCGATGTGGTCGCCGACGCCGGGAACACCGGCGCGGCCGTCGTGCACCACCTCGGAATCCCGGAGGGCGGACGGTTTCTCATCGCGCTGGGCATGGGCGGCATGGGCTATGCGTTCGGCGCCGGGATCGGCTGCGCGCTGGGCCGGGGCCGCCGCACTGTGGTGATCGCCGGGGACGGAGCGTATTTCATGCACGGCCACGAGGTGCACACCGCGGTCGAGTACCAGGCGCCGGTCACTTTCATCGTGTTCAACAACAATGCCCACGCCATGTGCGTGACCCGCGAGCAGGTCTTCTACTCCGGCGAGTACAGCTTCAACAGATTCCGCACGTCGGAGATCGGCGCGGGCGTCGCCGCCCTGTTCCCGGAGCTCCCGGCCTGGACCGCGCGCACCCTCCCCGAATTCGAGCAGGCCCTGGACAAGTCGCGGGCAATACCGGGACCCGCGTTCATCGAACTGCAGTGTGACCCGGACGAGATCCCACCTTTCGCACCGTTCCTGAAGGAGTCTTTCGCATGACCGAGACCGTCGCCGACGAGCCGATCGAAGTCCCGGAGCTGGACGTGCCGGGCGTGTACCGCATCGAGACCACGGCCCTCAAGGAGGGCATGCCGCTGGTCCTGGACATGACCCGCGCCGTGTATCCGCACGACGAGATCTACGGCCAGTACTGCACCGTCACCGAATACGTGGCCGCGCCGCCGGACGAGGTGTACGCCTACCTGGCCGACACCCGCAGCCTGTGCGAATGGACGTACAGCATGCGCGGTTTCGAGCGCACCGCCGATCCCGAGGTGTGGGTGTCCGACGACCGCATCGGCTCGCACACCCGCATCTTCACCCGCACCGTCGCCAACCCCGAGGCCCGCACCGTCGACTACCACTGCGCCTGGGACCAGGCCGACCACCTGTGGATGGTCTATCTGATGCGCGTGGTGGACGCGCGGGTGGTGCTGAACAAGCCGGGTTCGGTCGTCACCTGGACCAATTGCCACCACCCCTTCTACGAGGACAACGCCTACCCCGAGTCCGCGCCCGAGGGCCGCCCGGTGTGGGTCGGCGACTTCTGGCACCTCTTCGCCGCCGGGCACCTGCTGGAACTGCGCAATCTCAAAGCGATCTGCGAACACCGGCATGCCGCCGGGCAGCCGATCAAGCCGGAATGGATGGACTGATCATGAGCGCCGACACCGTGAGCCTGCTCGACGTCGCCGGGTATCTGCCCGAGACCATCGTCTCCGCCGACTATTTCGCCCAGTACGCCGACCCGGACGAGGTCACCTCGAACCTCATGTTCAAGGCCCCCAAGTTCCGCCGCCACGTCGCGGCGGGCGAGACCCCCGCCGATATGGCCGAGCGCGCGGTCGCCCCGATCCTGGAACGGCACGGCCGGGACGTGTTGCGCGGCATCGACATTCTGATCGTGCACACCCAGCTGCCCGATATCGGCATCGTCGGCAGCGGCGGGGAGGTTGCGGCGCGGCTCGGCATCGCGCCGGAGTGGCTGATCGATCTGCACAACGGCGGCTGCGCGTCGTTCGTATACGGCATGAAGCTGGCCCGACAGATCCTGCTGTCCTCGGACGCCCGCTCGGCGCTGGTGGTCACCATCCAGAACGTGGCCGGTCAGGTCTTCACCCAGGAGCAGGTGCGCGGCAAGGCGCAGGCCGCCATTCCGGGCGACGGCGCGGGCGCGGGACTGCTGGTGAAATCCGGTGATTCGCCGATCCTCGATATCGAGACCCGCCACCTGCCCGAATTCGCCGGGCAGATGACCGTGATCGCCGACCCGCCGCGCCGCTACTGGGAGGCCGGCAGCGGCGAGATGCACGTCGGCTTCACCGAATCCAAGATCGCCAAGGTGCTGCAGCGCGGCAACCGGCTGGTCCCCGAGGTCGCGTCGGCCGTGTGCGGCCGGATCGGCGTGCCCACCCAGGACCTGGACTTATTGGTCACCAATCAACCCAACAGAGCCTTCCTGCGCAATTGGCGAGACGCCCTGCAACTGCCGCAGGAACGGCATCCCGACACCTTCGACGACTGCGGAAACCTGTTCGGCGCGGGCATTCCCGTCACCTTCGACCGCGCGGTCGACGAGGGCCGGGTGCCGGCCGGATCGCTGGTCATGTTCGCGGGCTTCGCGCACGCGGGCGATTTCGCGGGGGCCGTCGCCCTCCGCTGGGGCGGACGCTGAGGGGGCGGCGCCGTGAGCCCCCTGGTGACGGCCGGACATCGGCTGCAGCTCAACGAGATTCCCTACGGCCCGCCGCCCTCGGTGCAGGAGGCGCTCAGCGCGGCGCTGGCCTCGGCCAACCGGTATCCGGAATTCCTGCCGCGCCGTCTGCCCGGGCTGATCGCCGAACGGCTCGGCTGCCCGCCGGATCGGATCGTGGTGGGCGCGGGCGCGACCGGCGTGATCATGCACATCGTCCAGGAATTCGGGGCGGGGGGCGCCGAGGTGGTGATGGCGACGCCCACCTTCGACGGATTCCCCATTCTGACCAGCATGGCGGGCGGGCGGCCGATCGCGGTGCCGCTCACCGATTCCGGGTGCCAGGATCTCCCGGCGCTGGCCGCCGCGGTGACGGAGAGAACCCGGCTGCTGGTGGTCTGCAGTCCGCACAACCCCACCGGAACCCTGGTTCCGGCAAGGGAATTCGAGGATCTCCTGAGGGAAGTTCCTGACACCGTCACCGTGGTACTCGACGAGGCGTACGTGGACTTCGTGTCGGGCGCCGATCGCATCGATGTGTTCGATCTGTTGGATCGACATCCGAACCTGCTCGTCCTGCGCACCTTCTCGAAGGCGTACGGTCTGGCCGCGCTACGGGTCGGCTACGCGCTCGGGGCCCCGCGGCTGATCGCGCGAATCGCCCGCTGGCAGTTGCCTTTCGGCATGACCGCGCTGGCCGAGGTGGCGGTGCGAGCCTGCTACGAGGCCGAATCCGAGATCGAGGCGCGGGTCGCGACCCTGGCCGCGCACCGCGACTGGCTCACCACCGGACTTCGCGCGCTCGGCCTCTCGGTGCCCGACAGCTACGCCAATTTCTCCTATCTGACCCTGCCCGGTCCCGAGGCCGATCGGGTCGCGACCGCGCTGGCGGGCGCGGACATCCACGTCAAGTCCTATCCCACCGGTATCCGCATCACCGTCGGCGATCGGGCGGCCACGGACGCCGTGCTCGCGACTGTGCGCAGTACAGTGCAGTAATGCAAGAACATCCGCCTTCCGCACCCGCTGGGGCCGGAGCGGACGAGGAGATCGATTACGCGCTGCTCTCGCTCAATGCCCAGCTGTGCTTCGCGCTGTACTCCACGTCGCGATCCATGACCGCCGCCTACCGGCCGTTCCTGGACGATATGAACCTGACCTACCCGCAATACCTGGTGCTGCTGGCGCTCTGGGAGCGTCCCGGTATCGCCATGAAGGACCTGGGCGAACAGGTACACCTCGACTACGGCACGCTCTCCCCGCTGGTCCAGCGACTGCAGGCGCGCGGCCTGGTGGAGAGCGTGCGCAGCGCCACCGACGGCCGGGCCGTGGTCCTGCACGCCACCGAGTCCAGCCGCGAACTCCAGCAGGGCGCGCAGCAGATGATCCGCACCGTGCTGGATCTGGTGGGAGTTCCGGTGGAGGACATCGAAGTCCTGCGCGACCAGGTCAAGGCCCTCGGCGCGCGCCTGGACGCCGCCGCGGCCGCCGCCCGCGCCCGCTGACTCCCGTCACCGCACGGAGTCGGCGAGCGGATTGCGTTCCACGCTGAAGTAGGTCTTGTCCTGGCGCAGCAGCCAGTCCGGGCCGACGAAGTAGCGGGCGGCGTCCGGATCGCCGAAGCCCAGGTAGCGCAGCCATGCCACGGCGGTGCCGGACGAGCGATAGGCGTCCGTCCCGTCGACCGGCGAGAAGTGGCTCACGCCACGGGCATTCGCGATCCAGGCCGGGGCGTTCCAGCAGATCCCCAGGGCCAAACCGGCGGCGGGGACATAGGCCAGCGAGTTGAACCACTCGTAGGGGATGGTGACGACGAAACCCTGGCTCGCCCATTGCCGCGCGAGCCGGTCGTACATGCCGGGATTGGCGTCGATGCCGCCGGTCAGCACGATCAGCGGGGCACTCGGCAGCTCGGCGATATCGGCGGGGAAGTAGGTGTTCACGCCGGCGGGGGAGTCGAGGCCGTTGGGGAAGGCCGAGGTGCAGGTCAGGTCGTCGGTATTGCCGAAGATGTGGACGGCCACGTTCTGGACGAAGCCGACGATCGACGCCTGGCACGGACCGACCTGCGCGTTCGTCGCGACGGGATGCGGTCCGGTGCCGCCGTAGCGGGCCTGGGCCGTCGGTTCCGGACCGGGCGGCTCCTCGGCCGAAGCCGTTGCGGCCGTCCATGATCCGGCCGCCAGCACGACCGCCGTGAGTGCTGCTGCGAGCGCGCGCCGACCCACCCGAATCCTCCGCATCGAGGTCCCTCCGTTCCCTGCACCATCCGAGCTGTGTGAGACCGGTCAGTGTCAGAGGAGCGTAAGCGAGTGTGGCGCAGGACACAACAGTCCTGGATCGATCAGGCGAATTTGGCCAATGCGTCCGCCACGATGGCGTCCAGGCGCGCGTGGTGCGCGCCCTTCCAGTAGGTCTGGCCGCAGTCGACGCACTCGGCGAAGGTGTCGTAGCTCTGGCCGGTGTTGTCGGGCAGGCGGTCGCGGACCGTGGCCGGGTCGGCGGGGCGGAGCGCGCCGTTGCAGGAGGTGCACCGGGTCCATGGGGCCAGCCGCGGGGCGAAGCGGGACAGGATGTCGTCCAGCTGCTCGGCGGGGTGATGGCTGTAAACGTAGGCGCCGGAATAGATTTCGCGGCGGCGCAGCAGGCCGCGGTCACGGGAGAGCAGGACCCGCTGCTCGGCGGCGGACCGGGAGGCCAGCGCGGCGTCGCCGATATCCGGATTCTCGTAGGCCGCATCGATTCCCAGCAGGCGCAGGCGGCGCGCCAGGGTGCCCAGGTGGATGTCGAGCAGGAAGCGCAGCGGCTCGGCGCACACTTGCGGGCGGGCTACGGCCGATACGGTGATCTTCTCGCCGCCGCGCGGAATGTGGCCGGTGGCAACGGATTCGCCGTCCACCAGGACCGTCCCCACCTCGGTGAGCGGCACGCCCAGCGACTCCACCACGTGCCCCAGCGTCGAGGTGCCGTCCACTCGGACCGGCGTGCGGTCCCGCTGACCGACGAACACGCGCAGCTCCGGCGCGAACTCGACGGTGATTTCCCCTGCGTTCACCAGCCCAGGATCCCAGAAATCGGGTACCCGCGAGCAACTCGTTTTCCGCCCGGTCCGTGGCAGCGGTCGGCGGCCGAATGTGAAGTGGAGGCGAATTTCACCGGTGCAGTGGCCTGAAGCACAGGGGAAGGGTGTGAGAACAGTCCGTTAACCAATTGTTTGCGATCAGGCTGGTTGCGAAGTTGGTCGGTTGATGATTTTCTTGGGTTCGCAGGTCATCTACCCATCGGGTGAAAATCCTCGGCAGCGTCGCCAATCACAATTCGGACCTGCCTGCCCAAGTCGCCGCTCTCGGCGCGCTTGTCCTGATGAAGGTGAAAGGAAATCGGGCCATGTCTGCATTCCGATCCGCTCGTGCGGCCGCAGTCCTGCTGGCGGGAATAGTGCTCGACAGCACAGTGGGCGGGGGGATTCCGATGTGCCGCATCACCGTCGAGCGGCATATCACCATTCAATAGCTTCCAATTCGCCGGATAGCTCATAAACGGGTTCGATAGCGCCGTTTTGGCGCACCGTGAATTCTCTACGGAAATCGAACGGCCGCACCGGCACCGGCGAAGTCTCGATGAGGGAGACGGTCATGGATTACACCCACCTATCCGAATTCGCGGTGCGCCCGGGCGCGCTCACCCTGTGGCGGGCCGAACTGGCCCCCGGCGCGGCGTGGACCGCCGACGTCCGGCCCCTGACCAGCGTGCACGTCCACCACTGCCGGGCGACGGACGCCGCGGACCCGCGGCCGGGCCGGGGTCGCTGGATCGGAACCATCTTCGAAATGGACGCCCCGTTCCACACCGCGCACTGGCGCGAGACCGCGCGCCGCTGGCACGCCCGCCACGAGGGCCTGCGCACCACCCTGGCCCGTCACGACGTCCCCGAACCCGAGCGGCTGGTCTGCGCGGCCGCCGACGTCGACGTCACCGCCGAGCCGATCCCCGGCATCACCGGCTCGGGCGCGATCAACGAATACCTCACCGCCACACTGGAATCGAGACTCTCGCCGCTCCAGTGGCCGCACTGCCTGCTCGCCACCGTGGAGCACGCCGACACCGGCGACTTCACCGTCCTGGTGGCCGCCGACCACTCCGTCCTGGACGCCTACTCGCAGGCCATCGTCATCCTCGAACTCCGCGCCCTGTACGCCGAGGTCACCCGCGGTGAGCCGCCCCGCGAATCGCCGACCTTCGGCAGCGCCGCGGACTTCGCCCAATGGGAACGCGACACCGCCGCCGCCCTCACCCCCGATTGCGAAGCGGTCCGCTACTGGCAGCGCTTCCTCGACGGCTCCGGCGGCATGCTGCCTCGCTTCGAACCGGCGATTACCGCCCAGGGCCGGGCGAGTGCGATCGCCGTCGGGGGGACGGGGACGGTCGTCGGCGGGCTCGCGGCGCTCCCTCAGACATCCGTGTCGCGAAAGCTGTTGTCGCTCAGTGAACTCGAACACGTCGAGCGCGCGGTGACCGAGCGCGGCCACCGCCTGTCGGTGGCGGTCTTCACCGCGCTCGCCATCGCCTACCGCCGCGCGTTCGGCTACATCTCGCTGCGCGCCGTCATGCCGATCGCCACCCGGCCCGACCTGCGCTGGCTCGAATCCATGGGCTGGTTCGTGAACGTCGTCCCCCTCGACCTCACCCTCGCCCCCGACCTGGACCTCGACAGCGCCCTGGAGTCCACCCGCACGGTCCTGCGCCGCTCCCGCACCGCCAACGACGCCACCTGGACCCGCGTCCTGGAACTCCTGAACTGCGCCGACCAACCCCGCTTCGGCATCTCGTTCCTCGACATCCGGGCCCTCCCCGACCACGAGCTCGTCGAATCCCTGCGCGGCCACACCCTCCGCGCCGAGTCCTACTCGCCCGACGAGGTCTTCTTCTGGATCGTCCGAGCCACCGACGGCCTCCGCCTCTCCACCCGCTTCCCGGCCACCTTCCCGGAGGTCGAGATGGACCGCTTCCTCGCCGAATTCACCCGCGCCATGCGCGAATTCGCCGGTACCGGTGACCGAACGGCCACCGCACGAGCGCCTTTCGCGTTCCCGCCGGCCGTGCACGACCGCGCGCCCGCCCCCGCATCCTTGCTGGTCCCGGCTCCGGCGCAGGTGTGACGCATGCGTGCGCCTGGTGACATTTCGAGCAACCGGACGAGGAGGGCGTCATGAGGATTCTGCTCGCCTTCGCCGGTAGCAGGGGCGATGCCCAGCCCGGCGTGCTGCTCGGCCGGGAACTGCTGGGCCGCGGTCATGACGTGACCATGGCGGTATCGCCGAACCTGGTCGAATTCGCCGAGCGCCACGGTGTTCCGGCCGTGCCGTTCGGTCTCGACAGCGACGTACTGCTGCGCACCCAGCGGGATGATCGGCGCTTCCGGCACCCGAACCCGGTCCAGCGCGTGCGCGCCGTGCTGGATCTGCAACGTCGCGGATTCGTCGAGGCCGCGGCGGATCTGCTCGCCGTCGCGGGTGGGCACGACTTGCTGGTGACCGGCATGGCGGGTGAGGAGGCTGCCGCCGAAGTCGCCCGCCACCAGGGTGTTCCGCTCGCGGCCGTGCATTTCTTTCCGATCATTCCCAACGGCAGCGTCCCGGTGGTGCCGTCGGGGTGGGGTAAGCGGATGCCGCCCACCGCCAACCGTGCGGGCTGGCGGGCCCTGACCGCGGCTCGTGCTCGCGCGCTGGCTCCCTGTGCCGGAGCGTTCCGCGAGTCGGCGCTCGTGGCGCGGCGGCCCGGGCTCGGCGCACCGGCGTATACGGCGATTCAGGCCTACGACGCCGCGCTGTTCCCAGGGCTCGCGGACGAACTGTGTGGCGTGCCGTTCACCGGGTTCCCGGTGCCTGCCGACAACGGTGCTGCGCAGCATGGTCCGCAGTGGCCCGCGCCGGGAACGAGCGCGGTCGAGGAACGAAGCACCGGCCTGGGAGCCGAGCTGTTCGAGTGGCTGATCGCGGGTCCCGCCCCGGTATACGCGGGTTTCGGGTCCATGCCGGTGGCCGAACCGGTGGCGTTGGAGTCGCTGGTCCGAGAGGTCGGACGGCGGCTCGGACGGCGGATATTGCTGGTGGGACCCATGTTCCGGGGCCGGATCGGTGACCAGCTGGCAGTGGTGGATCAGGTCGACCACCGGGCGGTGTTGCCGCTGTGCGACGCCGCTGTCCACCACGGGGGAGCGGGGACCACGGCAGCCGTGCTGCGGGCCGGGGTGCCGTCGGTGATCTGTTCGGTGCAGGCGGATCAGCCGTACTGGGGCAGGCAGCTGGAGGCGCTCGGGCTGGGCGCGACCGCGCCGTTCGCGGGACTGACCGCGAATCGACTGGAGCGGTTGCTGATTCGCGCGACCACGCCGGAGGTTCGCTTGCGGGCCGCCGCCTACGGTGCGCGGTTCCGGGACGACGGCGTGCAGCGGGCGGCGGATGTCGTCGAATCGCTGTCGCCGGAGAGGCCACGGCCAGTGCTCGATACAGGGGAACTATCGGCTTCGACCATGATCGGAGGTGCGCGATGAGCGGTGAGATCGCCATCGAGACACGGGGACTCGGAAAGAGCTTCGGATCCATGACCGCGGTGGACGCCGTCGACCTGAAGGTCCGGGCGGGCACGGTGTTCGCGCTGCTCGGGCCCAATGGCGCGGGGAAGACGACCACCGTGCGGATGCTGGCCACCCTGCTGCGGCCGTCACGCGGCACCGCAACGGTTTTCGGGTACGATGTCGTGTCGCAGGCCACCGCGGTGCGGTCGATGATCGGCCTCACCGGCCAGTACGCGGCCGTGGACGAGAACCTGACCGCGTGGGAGAACCTGCGCCTGTTCGGGCGGCTGCTCGGCCTCGGCCGGCGCGGAGCGCAGGACCGGGCCGCGGAACTCCTCGACGAGTTCGAGCTGACCGCCGCCGCCAACCGCCGGGTGGGATCGTTCTCGGGCGGCATGCGGCGCCGACTGGATCTGGCGGCGACGCTGATCACGGTGCCGCCCTTGATCTTCCTGGACGAGCCCACCACCGGCCTGGACCCGCACACTCGCGAGCGCATGTGGTCGGTGGTTCGCGGCCTGGTCGGCCGCGGCGCGACCATCCTGCTCACCACGCAATACCTCGAGGAGGCGGACGCCCTCGCGGACCGGATCGCCGTCATCGACCACGGCACCGTGGTCGCCGAGGGCACGGCGGGGGAGTTGAAGTCCTCCATCGGCGAGGAGATGCTGCGCCTCGACCTGGCCGATCCCGCCCAGCGCCCACTCGCCGACTCGGTCGTCGAAAGACTCACCGGCACAACGCCTCTGCGCGGCGACAACCCCGCCACCGTGACGGTGCCGCTCACCGATATCGGCGCCGCCGCCGACATCGTCGCCGCCTGCCGCGACACCGGGATCCGCCTGCGCGGCTTCGGGGTCGAACGCCCCGACCTGAATTCGGTGTTCCTGGCGCTCACCCGGCGCCCGGCCCGCACCACGCCTCCGGCCGAAAGGCGGACCGCATGACCGTCCTGTCCGACACCCCGGTGCTACTGCACCCCACCGCCCGCATCGCCCGGCAGCCGCGCCTCACCCGGGTCGGCCTGCGCGCGGGTCTGGCGCAGTCGCTGTTCATGGCCCAGCGCGGCCTGCTGACCTTCCGGCACAGCCCGCAGCTGCTCTACGACGCCGTGCTGCTGCCGATCGTGGGCCCGCTGCTGTTCGGCAGCGTCTTCGGCAAGGCCATCGCGGGCAGCCTGGACGCGTACCTGCCCACGCTGATTCCCGGTGTGCTGGTGCAGATCGTGCTCACCTCCTCGGTCGCCATGGGCGTCCAGCTCTCCGAGGACATCCGCTCGGGCGTCTTCGACCGCTTCGTCTCCATGCCGATCGCCCGCTTCGCGCCGGTGGCCGGCGGCCTGCTGGCGGGGGCGACCCGCTACGTGATCGCCGCGCTCATAGTGCTGCTGGTCGGCTTCGGCATGGGCTACCGGCCGGACCACCCGCTGGGCCTGGTGGCTGGCGCGGCCCTGGTGGTGTTCGCGACCACCGCCATGAGCTGGCTGTTCGCCTTCATCGGCGTGACCGTGGCCAAACCCGCCGCCGTGCAGGGCATGTCGATGCTGGTGCTCACCTTCGCCAGCTTCGCCTCCAATGCCCTGGTCCCGGAGGCGGCCATGCCCACCTGGCTGCGCCATGTCTCCGACTACAACCCCGTCTCGCATCTGGTGGCGGCGGTGCGCACCCTGGCCGAGTCCGGTTCGGTCGGCTCCGACTTCGCCTGGTCGGTGGGTTCCGCGCTCGTCGTCGCGATCGTGTTCGCGCCCTTGACCGTTCGCACCCTGCGTGCCCAGTGATCCGGAGACCGTCATGCCCGCAGTCCTGAACCGGCTCACCGCCGACGACGACCTGTTCCTGAAACTGCACGACCTGTACGGCAACGCGTTGGTCAACCAGCTGGCCTGGCGCTTCGACGAACCGCTGGATCCCGGTGCGCTGGAAGGCCTGCACGCGCACCTCGCCCACGGCTTCCTGGCGCGGCGGGTGATGACCACGTCGGTGCCCTTCGCCCGGCCGTGGTGGGTTTCGGCCGCGACGGCGGAACCGCTCGCCGTGCGACAACAGCCGGTACCCGAAACAGGCGTCCTGGATTGGCTTTTCGAACAGAGCCAGGTGGAGTTCGACCCGGTGACGGGCCGGGTGTGGCGACTGTCGGCCGCGCCCACCACCTCCGGGGGCACCCTGCTGTCCCTGGTCACCTCGCACGTGGGCGCGGACGGCGGCGCGGTGCTCTACGCGCTGGGTGACGCGCTGCGCCGCCTGGACGCCGGGGACACACCGGATATCGCCACGAGTTCGGGTCGTCTGGTGGGTTCGATCCCCACCGGTGGCCTGTTCCGCGCGCACCTCGCCGACGCCGTCGGCCAGGTGCGCGCCGCCGCCCGCGGTATCCGCGCGGCGATCAAAGCCCGCGACGTCCGCGAGCCCGACCGCAACCCGCGCCCCGCCGAACCGCGGCTGCCGCTCCCGGAACGCCACTCCGCCGCCGACCTCGTCGTGGAAGTCGATGCGGCCGAATGGAATGCCGTCGCCGCCGCCCACGACGGCACCGACAACGGCCTCATGGTCGGCGTCGCCGTCGGCCTGCTCGGCCGCAGCGGCCGCATCGAGGACGGCGCCGCGGTCCGGGTCGACATTCCGCAGTCCCTGCGCGGCCTCGACGATCCCCGCGGCAATGCCACCACCGGCCTGCCCATCGCCGTCTCCTACCGCAAGGGCGAGCGCACCGACCTGCGTCAGGTCCGGACCGCCGTCAAACAGGCGGCCCGCGCCTACTCCGATCCGGCCACCACCCCCGCGCTGCAACACCTCCAGCCGGTCCAGATGATGCTGCCGAAGTTCGTCCTGGGCTTCTTCTCCCGCACGGCCAAGGCCCCGGAATGCCTGTGCACGAATCTCGGCGAGACCGGTCAGGGCGTGGCGACCATCGCGGGGGTGCGCGCCCGCTCGGTGCTCATGCGCCCGGTGGTCTGCACCGCCGACACCGATCTGTTCCGTCGCGTGGAGGTCGGCCTGAACCTGTCCTGGTCGAGCGACGGCGACACCGTCACCCTCGCGATCACGGGTGCGGATCCGGATCGCTTCCCGACCCGGGAAGCCCTTCGCGACCTGGTCGGAGACGAATTCGAGGTCTGGGGACTGCGTCCTCGCTGCTGGAACTGAACCCTACTGGTCGGTACCTGTTGACGCGGCGCCAATGTACGCGTAACCATGGATTACAGATACTTAGGTCCATTTCCGAAAGAGGCTCTGACAATGACGTCAGCACACGCGACGGACGACCCCACGGTCGCGCTTGCCCGGCAGTACGCCGACAAGCTCATGCTGCTCTCGCAGGGGTCCGTCGACAAGAATTTCGATCCCTTCACCGATATCGATTGGGACCACCCCGATTTCGAGGTCAAGGCCGACGACAAGCGCTGGATCCTGCCCGTCTCCGGTGACATGTTCGCCCGGCATCCCTGGTATCAGGCCCAGTCCGAGGCGCGCAAGATCGCCATCGGCCTGTGGCGGCAGGCCAATATCGCCAAGGTCGGCCTGCAGTTCGAGACCCTGCTCATCGGCGGCATGGTGCAGCACACCTTCAAGCTGCCCAATGGCTCGCCGGAGTTCCGGTACTGCACCCACGAGGTCATCGAGGAGTGCAACCACACCCTGATGTTCCAGGAGATGGTGAACCGCATCGGGATCGACGTGCCCGGCATGAGCACGATCCTCAAGCAGCTCACCTACCTGGTGCCGCCGCTGGCCTCGGTCTTCCCGAACCTGTTCTTCATGGCGGTGCTGTCGGGCGAGGAGCCGATCGACCACATCCAGAAGGCGATCCTGCGCGCCGGCGAGGACATCCACCCGATCATGCGCGGCGTCATGGCGATTCACATCGCCGAGGAGGCCCGCCACATCTCCTTCGCGCACGAGTTCCTGGAACACCATGTGCCGCAGGCGAACCCGTTCGACAAGTTCGTGCTGTCGCTGGCCTTCCCGATCGTCATGTGGATCGGCGGGCGGGCGATCCTGGTGCCGCCGCGCGCGTTCTTCGAGGAGTTCGGCATCCCGCGCGAGGTCCGCAAGGAGGTGTTCTTCGGCTCCGCCGACTCGAAGGAGGCGTTCGCGGGCTTCTTCGGTGACGTGCGGTCGCTGGCCAAGAAGATCGGGCTGATGAACCCGGTGTCCAAGCGGGTCTGGAACGCCCTCGGCATCGGCGGCCCGAGCACTCGCTACCGGTCGGAGCCGGATCGGCCGGGCCAGGTCCGCGCAGCCTAGCCCGACCGGTTGTAGACGTTACCGGAAATAACATGTAATACTCGGTACGCCCGGACGCCGGTGTCCGGGCGCGACCAGAAGCGAGTTCCCCATGACGCGGCATGTCGACGTACTGATCATCGGCGCGGGCCTGTCCGGTATCGGCATGGCCTGCCACCTGACCAGGGAGAAGACCGGGCGCAGCTACTTGATCCTGGAGCGCCGGACCGCTATCGGCGGCACCTGGGACCTGTTCAAGTACCCCGGTATCCGATCCGACTCGGACATGTACACCTTCGGCTACGGCTTCCGGCCCTGGCACGGCACCAAGGTGCTCGCCGACGGACCGCACATCCGCCAGTACATCGAGGACACCGCCGCCGAATACGGCGTCACCGACCACATTCGCTTCGGTCGCAAGGTCACCAAGGCGTCCTGGTCCAGCGACGACAGCATCTGGACCGTCGAGGTGCTCGACGAGCGCACCGGCGAGACCGAGACCTACACCAGCGACTTCTTCATCGGCTGCACCGGCTACTACGACTACGACACCGGCTACCGGCCCACGTTCCCCGGCGAGGAGAGCTTCGGCGGCCGGATCGTGCACCCGCAGCACTGGCCCGAGGATCTCGACTACAAGGGCAAGAAGGTGGTCGTGATCGGCAGTGGCGCCACCGCCATCACCCTGATCCCGGCCATGAGCAAGGACGCCGCGCACGTCACCATGCTGCAGCGTTCGCCCACCTACATCGCCGCGCTGCCCGCCGACGACCCGGTCGCGGTCGGCTTCAAGCTGGCCAAGATCCCCGCGGCCATCGCCTACAAGGCGGGCCGGGCGCGCAATATCGGACTGCAGCGGGCCAGCTACCAGCTCTCGCGCACCAACCCGAAGCTGTCGGCCAAGCTGATGCTGGCCGCGGTGCGCGCGCAGGTCGGTCCCAAGATCGACATGAAGCACTTCACCCCCAGCTACAACCCGTGGGACCAGCGCCTGTGCGTGGTGCCCAACGGCGACCTGTTCAAGGTGCTGAAGCGGGGCGAGGCGTCGATCGCCACCGGCACCATCGAGACCTTCACCGAGAAGGGCATCCGCCTGTCCTCGGGCGAGGAGCTCGAGGCCGACATCGTGGTCAGCGCGACGGGTCTCACCGTGCAGATGCTCGGCGGCGCGGCGCTCGAGGTGGACGGGCAGACCCTGGCCACCCGGGATCTGGTGGCCTACAAGGGCGCGCTGCTCGGCACCGTCCCGAACATGATGGTGATCCTCGGCTACACCAACGCCTCCTGGACCCTCAAGGCCGACCTGGCCGCGGAGTACTTCTGCCGCCTGCTGAATCACATGCGCGACAACGGTTTCAGCGAAGTGGTCGCGGTGCCCGAGGAGGGCGACCGGTCCGAGGCGTCGCTCATGGGCGGCGCGCTGACCTCCGGCTACATCCAGCGCGGTGACGGCGTCATGCCGCGTCAGGGCACCCGGGGGCCGTGGCTGGTGATCAACAACTACTTCCGCGACCGCGCCATGCTGCGCAAGGCTCCGCTGGAGGACGGTGTGCTGCGGTTCCGCCGCGGCGCCCGCAAGGCGGCTCCGGTCGCGGCCGAAACCCGTTCGGCCTGATCGGATTCCGGATCTCGAACCCGGCCGTGCAGGGTGCGGCCGGGTTCGTCATTTTCCGGGACCGGGTGGGTGGCCCTAGACCGGCTGGAAGCCGCTGCCCACGCCCTTGCCGGCGTCGACCGCGGCGCGCACGGTGTCGAACGCGACGGCGATGACGGGGGAGTGCAGCGGATTGTTGGCGTCGGTGCAGCTGAATCGGAGATTGCGGGTGTCGCTGATCAGCGGCGCGGAGATCATGCCGACCAGCCTGTCGCCGCTGGTGACCGGCGCGCCCGAATCGCCGTAGCTGGAGCAGGCCTGCTCCAGCAGCCCCACCGGGCTCGACGTCCACACCACGCCGCAGGCGTGCCCGCTGGTCCGGCCGTTCTGGCACACCACGCTCCAGGCGGGCGGCGTCGGCGCGAACCCGGCGATGGTGGTGCCGTCGAACGAGCGCAGCGGGGTGACCGCGGCCGGATCGAATTCGATGACCGCGTAGTCGAGTTGCGCGTCCGCGGCGCGGACCACCCCGACCACCCCGGCGTCGGGGAACTGCTCGCCCTGCACCGGCGTGCCGGCCTCGGCACAGTGCCCGGCGGTGAAGCCGACCAGTCGCCCGGCGGCGTCGTAGCCGATGGTGGTCAGACTGCACTTGGCGGTGTGGCCGCCCTTGCCCAGCACCAGACCCGAACCGCCGCCCAGCGCGGCCTGCGTGTCACCCGGCGCGGCCTGTGCGGCAGGGACGGTCGGCAGCCCGCAGGCCACGGCCACCGCGGCCGGTGCGATCCAGCGCTTCACCTGCATTGACCGACCCACCTATCAACGATTCGACTAGACGCGTATTGCTCCACGGTAGCCCGCGGGTTCAGCGCAGCCAGATCGGGCGCTGTGCGGCGAAGGGATCGGACTGGACGTGCGGCGAATTCGACCAGATCATGGTTTCGCGCCGGTCGAGAGTGTAGCGGGGCCAGCCGGCGCCCGGGTCGGCGTTGCTGATGAACGCGACCCACGCCCGGTGGATCGCGTCGGCCAGCGCCTGTGGCGGATGCTCGCCGGTCACCGTGGTCACGCCCTGGGCCTGCAGCAGGTCGAAGGCGAACGGGACGTCGAGGCAGTGGAAGGACATGCCCTGGAACTGGGAGGCGTTCGAGGTCCAGGTGAATTCGTAGAGCCAGGTCGGCTGCCCGTGGCCGGCCCGCATCTCGGCCACCCGGTAGGACGGCATCCGGATCACGGCATCGCTCTGAGCCTGTCCCGCAAGCTGATTCGCCGACAGTCCCGGGTAGGCGAGGTGCCAGTCGGCGGCATGGGAGGCGTCGAAACCGAGCGCGCCCAGCGCGGCGGGCAGCGTGGTCTCGGTGACCGGCGGTCGTTCGCCGGTCAGCGGCGCGGCATTGAACTCGTGGGCGGTGAAGCCCAGCATGAGTGGAACATCTTGGTCCGCACCGGATTTCAGCACCTCGGCGCTGGTGGCTGGGATGAGCGTGCCGTCGGCCCACGGGGCCAGGCCGAGCAGGGTGGCGGCGCTGCTGTCGGGTCCGGGCATGCGCAGCTTGTCCTCGAGGTCCTGCAACCCGGACTTGCTCAGGTCCCGCAGCGCCGCGGCGGTGGCGGGCAGGCCGGTGCGCTTGGTGAACAGGGCCGACATGGCCAGCGCGGTGGCGCGATCATTGGGCTGGGTGACCGCGCCGGACTCCGAAATACCCGCGCGGAAAAGGCCTTTCGCGGACGGGGTGTTCATGAGCGCCCACACCGCGCCGCCGCCGGCCGACTGGCCCGCGATCGTCACCTTCGCCGGATCCCCGCCGAACGCGGCGATATTGTCGCGCACCCAGGCCAGCGCGGCGATCCAATCCAGCACGCCGCGATTGTCGGGGGCATCGTCGAGATGCAGGAAGCCTTCGATACCCAGGCGGTACCCGACCGACACCAGCACCACGCCGTCGCGATTGAACGCCGCGCCGTCGTACCAGGGGCTGGCCGGGCTGCCCGCCACGAACCCGCCGCCGTGAATCCACACCAGCACAGGCAGTTTCGCGTCCGGATCCGGCTTCGGGGTGAACACGTTCACCGTGAGGATGTCATCTCCGGGAATCGACGGCTCCGGAATCGCGGTCACCTCGGACAACTGCTTGACCTGAGCGGTCGGACCGTACCTGGTGCAGTCCCGGGTCTCGGCCCACGCGGCGGCGGGCACCGGCGCGGCGAACCGCAGCGCGCCCACCGGCGGCTGCGCGAACGGGATGCCGAGGAAGGCGGCGCCGGTCTCCCGCCGCACCCCGCGCACCGCTCCCGCCGCGGTGGTCACGACCACCGTCTCCGTCGACTTCTCGGACTCCGACGTCCCGCGCGCGCACGCCGCCGTGAAGGCCAGCGCCCCCGCTCCGAGCAGCAGAGTTCGTCGTCCGATCCGTTCCACGCCCATGCCAACCTCTGATCCCGAATTAACGTCAACACTTGAAATAATTATCTGACACCATAATCTCGATCCCGTGGATCCCACACCGCCCACCCGACGGCCCGCTACCCCCGGCGGCCCGACCGTGTCGTCCCCGACCGACGCGGCCGCCATTCGCCGTCGCAATCTGGGGCTGGTGTTGCGTCACCTCGCCGACCACGGCCCCTGCCCGCGCACCGAGGTGGCCGCCGCCACCGGACTGGCGCACGGATCGGTCACCGCCCTCGTCGCCGATCTCGCCGACCGCGGCCTCGTCGCCGAGGACGACGCCCAGCGTTCCGGCACCCGCGGCCGCCCCGGCCGCCCGCTGCGACTGGAAGCCGGTCGCGCCGCCGTGGCCGCCGTCCAGGTCACCTCCGAGCAGCTCCGCGTGGCCGTCTGCGACCTCGCCGGAAGCATCATCCGGCGCGACACCGTCGCGCACGACCTGGCCCCCGGCGCACCCGACGCCATGGCCGCCGCCATCGCGTCCATCATCGCCCGCGCCGCCGCCACGCTCCCCGAATCGGCCCCTGTCCCCGTCCTCGCCCGCGCGGTGATCGCCATGGCCGGCCCGGTCCTCGACGACCCCGGCCAAACCGTGGTGGTGGCACCGAATTTCGGCTGGCTCGAATCGGTCCCCCTGCGCGACTTGATCGCCGCCCACCTCCCGCCCCCCGCCGTGGCGGTCGACGTGATCAACGACGCCAATGCCGCCGCCCTCGCCGAATTCCACGCCCGCCCTCGCGATTCCCGCGGCCTGGTCCTCATCGAGGCCGGCACCGGCATCGGCGGCGGCGTTGTCCTCGACGGCCGCATCCACACCGGCAGCCACGGCATCGCCGGCGAGCCAGGCCACGTCCCGGTAGCCATGAACGGCCCCGACTGTGTCTGCGGTGCCCGCGGCTGCCTGGTCACGTTCGCGGGCCCCGAGGCCGTCCTCGAGTCCGCCGGCCTCGCCGCTCTACTCCACGGCCAGGGTCTGCAAGCCGCCCAATCCGAACTCCTGTCGATGCTGAGACAGTCCGAACCCCAAGCACTCTCGGCAATGGACGCCGCCGCCGCTGCCATCAGCACGGCGATTCTCTCGATCACCGCCCTCCTCGACACCGACGAAGTCGTCCTCGGCGGCCTGCTGGCGGACTGGTTCCCTTGGATCGCGCCGACCATCGAGAATCATCTCCGTGGCCGCCGGGCTCTGGCTCCCACGCTCGGACTTCGGATCGCACCGGCGGTGCTCGGCGACGATGCCATCCTCGTCGGCGCCCTCGGCTACGCCCGCCGCGCGGTCCTGGCCGACCCCGCCGTGGTCCCGCCGCTGCCGATCCTGCGTGTCGCTGAAGATTCGCGGTGAACTGACGCCGGGTGGTGGTTCGATGACGGAATGGACCTGCGCCAGGATCTGAGCGGTACTGTCGACGGACTCATGCCGGAGTTGAAAATACTGCTCGGGCAGCTGGTCGAGATCCCGTCCATCGCGTTCCCGGACTATCCGAAGGAGAATGTCCAGCGGGCGCACGATCTGGTCGCCGAGGAGTTGCGGAAGTCCGGGGTGGGGGAGATTCGGGTGTTGGATCTGCCCGACACCTCGCCGGTGGTCTACGGGCGGATTCCGGCTCCGGAGGGGGCGCCGACCGTGCTGTTGTACGGGCATTACGACGTGCAGCCCTCGGGGGATGAAAGTCTGTGGCACACACCGCCGTTCACGCCTACCGAAAAGGACGGGGCGATCTACGGGCGGGGCGCGGCGGACTGCAAGGCCAATGTGGTGGCGCATATCGGGGCGTTGCGGGCGTTCGGAGGTAGGCCGCCGGTGGGGGTGACGGTGGTGATCGAGGGGCAGGAGGAGTACGGGTCGGTCTTCGACGACTATCCGGCCGAGCATCCGGAGTTGTTCGCAGCCGACGCGTTGTTGATCTGCGATGCGGGCAATATTCGCGCGGGGCAGCCGACATTGGTGACCGCTCTGCGTGGGGTCGCGGATGTGTTCGTGGAGGTGCGCACGCTGGCCGCGCCGGTGCACTCGGGGCAGTTCGGCGGTGCGGCGCCGGATGCGCTGCTCTCGTTGATCGCCGCGTTGGCCACCCTGCACGACGCGGATGGGAATGTCGCGGTGCCGGGGCTGCGTCGCGATCACTGGTCGGGCGTGAACTACACCGACGCCGAATTCGCTCGGGTGACGGGGATGCAGCCGGGGATGCCGTTGCTCGGGACCGGTCCGATCGGCGAGCGGATCTGGTACGGCCCCGCGATCACCGTCATCGGGTTGGACGCCCCGCCGACGAAAACCGCTGCGTCCGCGGTGGTTCCGTACGCCAAGGCGTACCTGAACGTGCGCGTGCACCCCGAACAGGACCCGGCCGAGGGGCAGCGGGCCGTCATCGAGCATCTGAGGAAGGCCAAGCCGTTCGGAGTCGAACTGGAGGTGACCGGCGGCGATATCGGCACCGGATTCGCCGCGCGCACCGACGGTCCCGCGTACGCGGCCATGGGGGAGGCCATGACCAAGGCGTGGGGTGTCGATGCCATCGATTCGGCCATGGGCGGTTCCATTCCGCTGACCAATTCCATGGCCGCCGCCAATCCCGGTTCCGAGGTGCTCATGCTCGGTGTCGAGGATTCCGAATGCAATATGCACGGCTTCAACGAGCGGGTGCTGCTGAGCGAGTTGCGGAATGTGGCGCTGGCCGAGGCCGAGTTCTTCCAGCTCTTCGCGGACCGGATGCGCGAATGAGCGAGACCGCGACGATCGAGGACACTCCGAAGCCCGTGCGGCACAAGAAGAAGCGCGGGTTCCCCTCCACGTACACGATCCTGGCCGGGGTCACCCTCGCGGTGTGGCTCGCGGCCTTCGTGATTCCGCCGGGCGCCTACGACCTGGACGCGCAGGGCCGCCCGATCGCGGGCTCCTATCACCGCATCGCGGAGGCCAAGGAGTTCTCGGCGCGCATCCGGGACCTGTTCCTGGCTCCGGTGAACGGCCTCTACGGCATTCAGGACCCGAAGACCTCGCAGGTCGCCCCGGATCTGAGCGGCTCGCTCTACGGTGCGGCCGCGGTGTTCCTGTTCGTGCTGGCGGTGGGCGCGTTCATCACCGTCGCCTTCGCCACCGGCGCACTGGACAGCGGGATCGGACGCTTGGCGTTCAAGCTGCGCAACCGGTCGATCCTGCTGATCGTCGGCATCATGGTGGTGTTCGCGATCGCCGGCACGGTCGAGGGATTCGCCGAGGAGACCCTGGGCTTCTACGCCCTGCTGGTTCCGTTGACCCTGGCCCTGGGCTATGACCGCATGACCGCGGTCGGCGCGATCATCTCGGGCGCGGGCATCGGCGTGCTGTGTTCGACGGTGAACCCGTTCGCCACCGGCACCGCGTCCTCGGCGGCGGGCATCGCCATCGGTGACGGCATCGTGCTGCGCCTGGCCATGCTGGTGGTGCTGACGACGGTCACCGTCGCCTACGTGATCTGGTACGCGCGCCGCGTCAAGGCGGATCCGAGCAAGTCGTGGTCCGGCTGGCAGCCCGGCGACAGCGAGGTGAAAGCCGATGAGCACGAACCGGATCCGATGACCCGACGTCAGGTGGCGGTGCTGTGGCTGGTAGGCGTCACCTTCGCGTTCATGATCTTCTCGATCATCCCGTGGGGCACCGTCATCAAGGGCCCGGACGCGAAACCCTACAGCTGGGAACTGGGTTGGTACTTCCCGGAACTGACCGCCCTGTTCCTGCTCGGCGCGATTGTGGTGGGCCTGGTGGGCGGCCTGGGCGAGGCCAAGATGTCGGAGAACATCGGCAAGGGCTTCAGCGATTTCGTGGGCGCGGGCTTCGTCATCGTGCTGGCCCGCGGCGTCACGGTGATCATGAACAACACCCAGATCACCAGCACGGTGCTGCACGCGCTGGAGGGCGTGGTGTCGGGCACCTCGTCCGCGGCGTTCGCGGTGGCGGTGTTCCTGGTGAACGTGCCGCTGGCGTTCCTGATCCCGTCCACCTCCGGGCACGCCACGCTGGCCATGCCGATCATGGCCCCGCTGGCCGACTTCGCGCACGTGCCGCGGTCGCTGGTGGTGACGGCCTGGCAGTCGGCGTCGGGCTGGGCGAATCTGGTGACGCCCACGACCGCGGTGGTCACCGGCGGTATCGCGCTGGCCAAGGTGCGGTACGACCGATATGCGAAGTTCATCGTTCCGCTGATGGGCATCCTGTTCGTGCTGATCTGCGTGTTCCTGGCGATCGCGGCCTGGCTCGGCTAGCCGACGTCGGGCTCGACGCCGGTGAACTGGGTCCAGCACTGCCGCAGGTAGAACTCCATGTCGATGGTCGGGTCGATGAGCCATCGCGCCTGCAGACCGTCGGTGAGGGCCATGAACGACGTCGCCATCACGTCGGGGTCGACGGTGGACGGGACCTCCCCGGCGCGCTGCAGCCCGCGGATCAGTTCGGCGAAGGCGGCGGTGCCGAGTTCGTAGTGCACCCGCATGTATTCGTGGGCGGGATGATTGGGGTCGGCGGCCGCGGCCTGCATGTGGGTGAAGAGTTCGATGAGTCCGGGGACCTGGGTGTTGTGGCGGATGAGCCGGATCAGGGCCTCGGGCGTGGCCTCGTTCAGATGGGCGGCGGCGTCGACCTGATCCCGTTTGAGGAGCACCGCGACGAACAGTTCCTCCTTGGAACCGAAGTAGTGCAGCAGCCCGCTCTGGCTCAGCCCGACGGCCTCGGCCAGTTCGGCCACCGAGGTCGCGAGGAAGCCGCGTTCCGCGATGGTCTTCAGGGCGGCTTCGAGGATCTGCTCCCGCCGTTCGATGCCCTTTCCGTAGGGTCCGCGTTTCGCCATCGCTCGAGTCTAAGGGGATTGTGAGAGATCCTTGTTCGTCAAAACCGAGCAGTGTACGGTTTTCGACATGCGATTCCGCCGCCCCACCCTCGCCCTGCTGGTCATGGCCGCCTCCGCTGGAATGACCGTGACCGCCGCGCCCGCGTTCGCCCGGCCCGAGCCGCCCGCGCGGATCGCGCCGCTGGGCCCGGATTTCCTGTGGGGCGTCGCCAATTCCGGGTTCCAGTCCGAAGGGCACGCGCCGGACAGCAACTGGTCGCGCTACGCCGCCTCCGGGCGGACCGAGGACGCCTACCGCGACTCGATCGACTTCTACGACCACTACGAGTCCGATATCGAGCTGGCGCGGCAGCTCGGCGTGAAGGTGTACCGGATCAGCGTCGAATGGGCGCGGGTGCAGCCCCAGCCGGGGGTGTGGGACGAGAACGGACTTCGCTTCTACGACAAGGTGATCGGCGCCATCCGGGCCGCCGGAATGCGGCCCATGCTCACCCTCGACCACTGGGTGTACCCCGGCTGGGAGGCCGATCGCGGCGGCTGGAACAACCCGGACATCGTGTCGGACTGGCTCGCCAACGCCCGCACCGTGGTGGATCGCTACGCCACCGCCGACCCGCTGTGGGTGACGTTCAACGAACCGGCCATGTACATGCTCAACGAACTCCGGATGGGCAATGTGTCCGCGGCCGCCATGCCGGTCATGCAGGATCGAATCGCGCAGGCGCACAACGCCGTCTACGACTACATCCACCAGGTACAGCCGGGCGCGATGGTCACCAGCAATGTCGCCTACCTGCCGAGCGTCGAAGACGCGGTGGACGGGCCGCTGATGAGCCGGATCGCGGCCAAGCTCGACTACATCGGGATCGACTATTACTACGGCATGTCCCCGGACGCCCTGTACTCACCCGACATCGCCTCGATGTGGAAGAACCCGCTCCAGCCCGAGGGCATCTACTACGCGCTGGACCACTACGCGCGCGCCTTCCCCGGCAAGCCGCTCTACATCGTCGAGAACGGCATGCCCACCGAGAACGGCGCGCCCCGCGCCGACGGCTACGCCCGCGCCGACGACCTGCGCGACACCATCTACTGGGTCCAGCGCGCCAAGGCCGACGGCATGAACGTGATCGGCTACAACTACTGGAGCCTCGCCGACAACTACGAGTGGGGTTCCTACACGCCGCGATTCGGCCTCTACACGGTCGATGTCGAGACCGATCCGACGCTCACCCGCCGTCCCACCGACGCGGTTCCGGCGTACACCGCGATCACCGGCGCGGGCGGCGTTCCCGCCGACTACCGCCCGACCCGCGAACCCGAGACCTGCTCGCTGCTGGACGCGCCGTCGAGCTGCACCGACCCGGTCGTGTTGCCGCGCTGACCCGCTCGCCGTGCGTCAGCGCAGCGCGGGAATCACCTCGCGCTCGAACAACTCCGCACCCGAGGTGTCATAGGCGGTCTCGGGGAAGTAGTGGATGGAATACCCCAACCCCAGATCCTTGACCTGCGAGAGCCGTTCGACGATCTGCTCGGGCGTGCCGACGGCGGGGGAGTTGCGGAACAGATCCTTGACGTGCTGGGCCGCGCCCTCCGCGCCGACGAACGGGGTGAGCCGGGACTCCAGCTGCGTCAGCCGCTCCTCGACCTCGGCCTCGGTCGCGCCGACCAGCGTATTGAAGTTGGAGCTGCGGGTGATGGCGTCGAAATCCGTTCCGACCGCGGCACAGTGGCCGCGCAGCAGCTCCGATTTCTGCGCGAAGGTCTCCGGGTCGCCCGCGAAGTTGGTGTACTGCGCGTACTTCGCGGCGATCCGCAGCGTCACCTTCTCGCCGCCGCCCGCGACCCAGATCGGAATCCCGCCCTCCTGCAGGGGCAGCGGCCGCACGATCGCGCCGTCCACCTGGTAGTGCTTGCCCTCGAGGGTCGCCGTACCCGTCGTCCAGGCCTGCTTGAAGATCTGCACGCCTTCGTCGAGCCGGCCCAATCGCTCACCGGCGGAGGGGAATCCGTACCCGTAGGCGCGCCATTCGTGCTCGTACCAGCCGCCGCCGATGCCCATCTCCACGCGTCCGCCGGAGATGAGGTCCACGGTGGCGGCGACCTTGGCCAGGTAGGCCGGGTCGCGGTAGCTGATGGCGGTGCACATCTGCCCCAGCCGGATTCGCGAGGTGCTCGCGGCCAGCGCCGACATCAGCGTCCACGCCTCGTGCGTGGCCTCCTCGGTGGGCACCGGGACGGTGTGGAAGTGGTCGTAGACCCACAGCGATTCCCAGGCGTCCGCGGAATCCGCGCGCGTGGCCAGGTCCCGCATCACTCCCCACTGCGCGGCCGGGTCGATGCCGACCAGGTCGAGCCGCCAACCCTGCGGGATGAAGATGCCGAAGCGCACGAGATGTCTCCTCTGTTCGAATCCGGTCCGATCGAATCGATTCCGGCATCCACTGTTCCCGTCACCCCGCCCGGCGGCAACCGTTCTGTACAGCCCGCGCCGAACTACCGCGTGCCGCCCTCTGGTCCGGCGATATCGGCCGGGGCCAGCACTTTCCGTAGCGCGGACGCGACGGTCTCGAGCTCCTTCGCGTCCAGCTTCTCCCCGAAGCGCCGTTCGATGCCCGCGAGATAGTGCGGCGCGGACGCCCGGAATCTCCGCCGGCCCTCGTCGGTGATGGCCACGAACGCCGACCGTCCGTCGTCGGGATTGGCTTCGCGCCGGACCAGCCCTTGCATCTCCATCTCGGTCACCAGCCGGCTCACCCGGGTGCGGCTGAGCACCACCCGCTCACCGAGATCGCTCATCCGGAGCCGGTGCGGCGCATCGAGTTCCAGCAGGACGTCGTACCAGCTCAGCGGTAGACCGGTGGCGTGGCGCAGTTCGGCGTCGAGCTCGGGCACGAGCAGGGCGTGGACCTGGAGCAGGGCGGCCCAGGCGTGCACGGCCGGATGGGATCGGGAGGACACCGCCCCATCTTAACCGGTTGCGTGCGCGCACACCTAAGTAGTAGCGTGCACACGCACATAAAATTCCGTGAAAGGAACTCCCATGACCGCACTCATCACCCGCGAGGAACTCGCTCAGGAGATCGCCGCCGGAACCGTCACCGTGCTCGACGCCCTCGGCGGCGTGTACTACGAGAAGGCGCATCTGCCCGGCGCGCTCGCGCTGATCGAGGCCGACGTGGAAACCGAAGCGCCGCGCCTGCTTCCGGACCGCGCCGCCGCCATCGTCACCTACTGCTCGAACGCGGCCTGCCCCAACAGTCAGAACGTGGCGACCAAGCTGGAACGGCTCGGCTACACCAATATCCGCAAGTACCGTGACGGCATCCAGGACTGGACCGACGCGGGCCTGCCCGTCGAAAGCTGATCGGCCCTCGGGGAATCCGCCGGGAGCTCAGTCCTTGACGGTGATCGACAGCCGGGGCCGGGTGGGGTTGTCGGGGGAGACCCGCTCCCAGACGGCGTCCAGCATCGGGGCCAGCAGCAGTTCGCCGAACTGGCGCAGCAGCACGGCGACGATCTGGTCCGACTCCGGCTTGTCGGTCGAGGCCAGACCCGCGGCGCGGAGTCCGGCGACCTCGCTGCGGGTCAGTTCGACCACCGCGTCCAGCAGGTGGATGCGGGTCTCGGAGGGTTCGAGCAGCGACCGGCGGATGTAATTCACCACGGCGGGGTTGGCGTGCAGCATGTTCCGCACCGCCTCGTCGCGGGCGGAGGCGACCTCGGCGTGGGTGCCGGTCGGCGGGATCGAGGCGACGGCCTGTGCGAAGTATTCGACGACCAGTTTGTCGACCGCGTCGCGCAGGCCGTCCTTGGTCTTGAAGTGGTGCTGAACCAGTCCGAGGGTGACGCCGGCCTCGGCCGCGACCGCGCGCAACGACACCCGGGAGTCGCCGTACTGGGCGAACAGGTCCATGGCGGCATTGCGGATTCGGGCCTTGGCGGTCAGGTCCTCATTGGTGGCTCGTGGGTTCAGCATCGCCCCTCAATTTAGCGGTTCCGGGCCGTGTACCCGGCAATTGATGCGATTGACCGGTTCACAATACAACTGTATCGTTCGCGATATGGAGGAACCAACGCTGCGGCCTCTCGCCGGAGTCGAAGTCGTGTCCCTGGCCGTCAATCTGCCCGGCCCCCTGGCCGCCGCGCGGCTGGCCGAGCTGGGCGCGCAGGTGGTCAAGGTGGAGCCGCCGACCGGTGACCCGCTGGCCGCCGCCGCGCCGCAGTGGTACGAGCACCTGGTCGCGAGCCAGCAGGTCGTCACCCTCGACGTGA
This sequence comes from Nocardia sp. NPDC004340, assembly GCF_053602575.1. NCBI lineage: Bacteria > Bacillati > Actinomycetota > Actinomycetes > Mycobacteriales > Nocardiaceae > Nocardia > Nocardia sp. NPDC004340. Next base: position 125,301 of record NZ_JBSGDW010000009.1, on the reverse strand, counting down.
AGCAGGACGCCGACCGCGCCAAGCTCGACGAGCTGCTGGCCACCGCCGACCTGCTCATCACCTCCATGCGGCCCTCCGCCCTGGCCCGCCTCGGCCTGGCGCAGCCGCAGCAGCGCTTCCCCGAGCTCTCGCTCATCGAGATCATCGGCCACGCCGACGAACCCGAGGTCCCGGGCCACGACCTGAATTACCAAGCCGTGCACGGCACCCTGACCCCGCCGCACATGCCGAAGGTCCCGATCGCCGACATGCTCGGCGCGGAGCGCGCGGTGTCCACCGCCCTGGCCGCCCTGGTACGCCGCGCGACGACCGGTGCGGGGCAGCCGTATCGGGTCGCCCTGGAGGAAGCCGCGGCCCGCGCGGGCGACGCCGTGCGCTACCGCCTCATGGGCGACGACGCGGTACTGGGCGGCGCGTTCCCCGGCTACGGCATCTACGAATGCGCCGACGGCCACGTCGCGCTGGGCGCGGTGGAGCCGCACTTCTTCCTGGGCGCGCTGGCCACCTTCGGCGCCGACGGGACCCACGAGGCCTTCCGGAAAGCCTTCGCCGACAAGACCATCGCCGAGCTCGAAGCCATCGCCGCTCGGGAAGACCTGCCGCTCAACGGCATCCGACGCAACAACGGAGAGTGACACCGATGTCCGAACTGTTCCCCGACTATCGGCCCACCTGGGAGACCGATCAGCATCGCGAGCTGCGCAAGCACGCCGCGGAGTTCTTCCGCAAGGAGGCCGTGCCCAATCGCGAGCGCTGGACCGCCCAGCACATGGTCGACCGCGAGTTCTGGAACAAGGCCGGCGCCGCGGGCCTGCTCGGCCTGGACCTGCCGGAGGAATTCGGCGGCGCGGGCGGCGATTACGGCATGCAGGCCATCGTCCAGGAAGAGCTGGTCTACGCCCACGACAACGGCTTCGGCTTCTCCGTACACTCGCCGATCGTGTCGCACTACGTCTACAACTACGGCAATGACGAGCAGCGCGCGAAGTGGCTGCCGGGCATCATCAGCGGCGACCTGGTGCTGGCCATCGCCATGACCGAGCCGGGCACCGGATCGGATCTGCAGTCGGTGCGCACCACCGCGATCCGCGAGGGCGACCACTACGTCATCAACGGCTCGAAGACGTTCATCTCCAACGCCACCCACTGCGACCTGCTGGTGATCGTCGCCAAGACCGACCCGTCCAAGGGCGCGGCGGGCGTCTCGCTCATCGTGGCCGAGACCAAGGATCTGCCGGGCTTCGAGCGCGGCCGGGTGCTGGAGAAGATGGGCCAGCACGCGCAGGACACCCGCGAGCTGTTCTTCTCCGACATGCGCGTCCCGGTGGCGAATCTGCTGGGCGCGCAGGAGGGTCTGGGCTTCTACCAGCTCATGGAGCAGCTGGCCCGGGAGCGGCTGATCATCGCCAGCCTGTGCTCGGCGCTGGCCGAGGCCGCGGTGCTCGAAGCGCTGCGCTACTCCAAGGAGCGCGAGGCGTTCGGCCGCCCGATCGGCAAGTTCCAGCACAACGCCTTCACCCTGGCCGAGGTCAAGACCGAGGCGCTGGCCATCAAGACGCTGGTGGACTACGCGATCCAGCAGTACATCGACGGCAAGAACGACCCGTCGACCGCGTCCATGGCCAAGCTGTTCGCCGCGGAGACCTGCGACAAGGTGGTCGATCGCTGCCTGCAGCTGTTCGGCGGCTACGGCTACATGATGGAGTACCCGATCGCGAACATGTACACGGGTTCTCGCGTGAACCGCATCTACGGCGGCACCAGCGAGATCATGAAGGAGATCATCTCCCGCTCGCTGTGAGGCGGGGCCCGGCGGCGGGCGGTTGGGGGCCGCCGCCGGGACATCCGAGTTCAGGCCGGCCGGGACCGGCTCACAATGGCCAGGCACACCGCGCAGGCGGCGGCGAGGACGCCGAACATGGCGGGGTAGCCGACACCGAGGCCGTTGTGGCACACCGCCATCAGGGCCGGGACGCCGAAGCCGAGGTAGCTGACCGCGTAGAACACCGCGGTCAGCCCGGCCAGGTCGTCGGGGCGGGCCATGCGCTCGATCTCCAGCAGGCCCGCGACCAGGCCGCTGCCGAATCCCATGCCCAGGGCGATCGCGGTCAGCACGGTCAGCCACAGGGTGAGGGTGGCGGAAGCGGCTGCGGCGAGCAGCATTCCGAGGATGACCAGGCTCAGCGCCAGCAGCGGCAGCCGCACCGAGCCCGGACGATCGATCTTGCGTGCCACCGACTGGATGCCGAAACCGCAGCCGAGGGTGATCACGGTGATCAAGGCGGAGAACGCGATCGGGGCGTCGTGCACCTTGGGCATCATGAGCGTCGGCATGATGGCGTACGCCGCCGCCGACGAGGTGAACAGCCACAGGCACACCGGCAGCGCGATGGTCCGGAAGCGGTGATGCGCACCGACGGGGACCTTCAGATCGTCGAGGAGTCGTCCCGGATTCACCTGCGGCACTATGGTTTCCGGCGCGCGGAACAGCAACACCGCGGCCGCCGCGCACAGCGTCACATTGATCAGATAGGCGAGCGAGTCCGGCCACGGACCCCACTGCGCCAGCACGCCCGCCACGCCCGCGCCGACGCCGAAGCCGCCGGTGAGGCTCATGGCCGAGCGGCGCGCCCCGGTGCCGGAGGCGGTGCCGGCGGTGAACGGCGGCTGCGACAGCTCCTTGAGCCAGCTGCTGCCCACCGCCATGGCCAGGCCCAGCGCGATGCCGCACAGCACCCGGCCCGCGGAAAGCATGGGGACCGAATGGGATCCGAAGGCCAGCAGCGTCGAGCCGGTGGCCGCGATGAACGGCGCGGGCCGCATGAGCGGACGGCGGCCGTAGCGGTCCGACAGCGGGCCGCCGATGAGCAGGGCGGGCACGATGCCCAGCACGTATTCGAACAGCAGCAGGTCGACGGTGGTGACGGGCAGCCCGTCGCGCTTGTACATGACCAGCAGCGGCGTGAATTCGTTGCCGCCCCACGCGATCGCGAAGATGGCCGTCGCGACGGCGAGCCACGCCTTGGGGTGCGTCCCAAGTCGGGTGGGGCGGGTTTCGAGGGTGGTCAGGGTCGCCATCACAGGCCCCTGGGGGTGACGCCGTGCACGTCGGTGAGGTGTTCGGCGAGGGCCTCGGCGAATCCGGCGCCGTCGGCGGCGTCGATCAGATCCGTGAGGCGGGTGTGCTGCTCGATGATGCGGTGCGGGTTGGTCTCGCCGCGTTGCAGCGCGACGCTGTTCATCCGGCGCTGCCGTTCGCGCAGCGAGTCGTAGAAGCCGATGAGCAGCGGGTTGTCCGCGGACACCACGTATTCGCGGTGGAAGTCGGCGTCGGCGATGGCGAATTCCTCGAGGTCGCCGGCGTCGGCGAGTTCGCGCTGGCGGTCCAGGGATTCGCGCAGCCGGGGGATGAGGCCCGCGCGGGCGATGCGGGTGAGCGCGTCCACCGCACCGGTTTCCACGATGTAGCGGGCGTGGATCACGTGGTCGGCTTCGTGCGAGGGGACGGGCACCACGAGGGCGCCGCGCTTGGGGTAGAGCCGCATCCAGCCCTCGGTCTCGAGCCGCAGGAAGGCCTCGCGGACGGGGGTGCGGGAGGTGCCCAGCTCGCCGGCCATCTCGTTCTCGCTGACCAGCTCCCCGCCGGGGAGGTCGCCACTGAGGATGCGTTCCTTGATTTCGCGGTAGGCCCGCTCGGCGGCGGAGAAAGTCTTGGACACGACTTGCATACTAGAGGTGTCGTGGGATGATTTGCCTGGATGTGGCGGGTTTCACGGACTGTGATGAAAGAGTTGCGCGGCAACCCTCTCACGCGGAATGATTCACCTTGTTGGCAGCACGTCAGTAAGTTGCCATTAACTTCTGGGACGAGGAGGTCCGCATGGCGAACGATGCCCCCGCGCTGAACGAGGTCGTGAACGGCGGTCTGGAGTTCACGATTCCGATCGCGCACAAGATGGGGGTGCGGGCCGAGGAGGTGCGCCCCGGGTTCGCGGCCACCACGGTCCCCATCGAGGGCAACGGCAATCACTTCGGCGTCATGTACGCCGGTGTGCTGTTCACGGTCGCGGAGATCCTGGGCGGCGCGATCGCCATCTCCAGCTTCGACACCGCCAAGTACTTCCCGTTGGTGAAGGACCTGCACGTGTTCTTCCGCAAGCCCGCCGCCACCGATGTGCGCGCCGAGGCGTCGCTGTCGGAGGAGGAGATCGCGCGGATCACCGAGGAGGCCGACGCCAAGGGCAAGGCCGACTTCACCCTGACGGCGAAGGTGACCGACGCCAATGGCGTGGTCGTCGCCGAGACCGAGGGGCTGTACCAGCTGCGCGCCCACGGCAAGTAGGCCGCGAAAAACGATCGAGCCCCGGGAATCGCTCCCGGGGCTCGATCGTTGTCGGCCGCCGATCAGGCGACGATGATCCAGCCCTTGCAGCCGGTACCCATGCTGCCCGGCCAGTCCGAGCCCGACACCTCGAACGGGATGGCGCCCGGCATCGGGGTGCCCAGGTCGACGGTCGTGGTGACCGCGCCGTAGGTGTCGGGCAGCGGGGTGCGCTTCCCGGCCATATCGATCTTGGCGTCGTCGGTGAAGTTGCTGGAGGTGGTGATCTCCAGCGTGGTGGGCGTGAACGAGTGCGCCAGCAGCGTGGTCTGGCCGCACAGGCCCTTGGCGTAGTCGAGCGTGATCTTCTGCGGCGCGACGTCGGCGGCGGCCGGTGCGGCCAGCGCACCGGACAGGGCACACGCGGTTGCCGCCAGGGTGATGCGGCGGACGTAGACGGTCTTCACGAACAAAACCCCTTTCCTGTGGTCACAGCTGTGGATCCCCCCTGATCGATCGACGACGATCATGCCGTGACCGCGCCCCCGGCACGCGGCGGACGCGCGGAAGAATCCGGGCGAGTCCGCGGGCTCACGTGTTTCGGATGTGGAGGCGCAGCGGCAGGGTGCGATGGCGGCGCACGAAGATGCTCGGAAACCACTGCGGCGGGGCGTCTTCGACGAGGGCGAACGCGGTGGTGCGTTCCAGCAGGGCGGTGAGCGCGGCGGTGGCCTCCAGCTTGGCCAGCGCCGAGCCGACGCAGAAGTGTATGCCGCGCCCGAAGGCGAGATTGTTGGCGCCGCTGCGGCGGTCCAGGTCGAGGGTGTCCGGATCGTCGAAGCGGGCCGGGTCGCGATTGGCGGCGCCCCACTGCAACAGCAGGTGGCTGCCCGCGGGAATCTCGATGCCGCCCAGCACGGTATCGGTGGTGACGTGCCGATGATGGCCTCGGAACGGCGATTCCAGGCGCAGCGCCTCGTCCAGGAAGGCGGGCAGCAGGGCGGGTTCGGCGCGCAGCTCGTCCTGGAGGTCGGGACGGGTGGCCAGCAGGCGGGCGGCATTGGCGATGAGGCCCGCCGTGGATTCGCCGCCCGCGCCGACGAGTTGGACCAGGATCAGCACGGCCACAACGTCGGTGATCTCCCCGGCCGCGCAGGCGCGGGCCAGCACGCCGAGCAGGTCGTCGCCCGGGTCGCGCTGGGCGGCCGCGAATTCGGTGTGCAGGTAGCCGGTGAGTTCGGTGGCGGCGGTGACCAGGTGCACGAAACGGTCCGAGTCGACCACGCCGCCCAGCATCTCGGTGCTGTCGTAGGCCCAGGTGAGCAGTTGCGGCACAGCGGCGTCGGGGAGTCCGATGATGTCGGCGACGAGTGCCAGGGGGAGGCGGTCGGCCATGCCGGTCGCCCAGTCGGTGCGATCGCCGTGCAGTTCCTCGGTCCACAGGCGGTCCACCAGTTCTTCGGCGGTCGGTCCGAGGCCGCGAATCCGCTTGGCCAGCAAGGGTTGCACCAGTTTGCGCTGTGCCTGGTGGCTCGGGTCGTCGGCGGTGGCGAGCACATGGACGGCCTGGCCGCCGCCGTCCATGTCGAAGGTGACGGGCGGCTGCCCCTCCTGTCGCAGGAGTGCGCCGGTGAGGTTCGAGGAGAACTCGTCACCGCGATTCACGGCTTCGGTCACCAGATCCCACGACGTCACCAGGTAGAAGTCGGTGCTCGGGATGCGGTAGACAGGGGATTGCTCGCGCAGCCGCCGGTACAGCGGGTAGGGGTCGTCGATGTGCGCGGGATCGAACACGTCGAGCGCATCGGGGGAGGTGCGGGTCATGGGGCCACCGTCGTCCCGACCTGAATCGAGTGTCAACAAGCGTCTCGCCGTGAGACGGATCCGCGGTTCGGACCCGTCCGTACGCAGGAGTTTTCCCGGTTTCGTGAGACTTCGGACCCCCGTCCGGACCGGCCGACTAGTATCGAACGACTACGCGATAGCGCTTGCTGGCCCAGGAGGCTCGGGTGATCGTGCGTGCACAGGGGTGGATGAGGCGGGGATCCGGCGCGGTGTTCGCGGCGGTGGCGCTCTTGGTGGTGATCTTCGCGGTGAACGGCCCGGTGGCGCGGGCGTATTCGGGGCCCGCTCCCGATACTGTCACCATCGATAGTGGTGCGTTGCACGGTGTCTCGACCCCGTCGTATCGCCTGTTCAATGGAATCCCTTACGCCGCACCGCCGGTCGGTGCGCTGCGCTGGCGGCCGCCCGAGCCGGTCGCGCCGTGGCCCGGAGTTCGCGAGGCTCGCGATGCGGGCCCGAACTGCGCCCAGCCGACCGGGTTGGGCGGCCTGCGCACCACCGTCGAAGACTGCCTGTACCTCAATGTCTGGACGCCGCCGACGCTCCCCGCCGACGGCCGCGCCCTGCCCGTCATGGTGTGGATCCACGGTGGCAGCCTGCAGACCGGCACCGGAAGCATGTACGGCGCAGCCCCTTTGGTGTCCCAACCCGACGGTGACGTCATCGTCGTCACCATCAACTATCGCCTCGGGCTGTTCGGCTTCCTGGCCGCCTCTGCCCTGGACGACGGTTCCGGCTCCGGCGACTACGGCCTCATGGACCAGCAGGCCGCCCTGCGCTGGGTTCACCGCAATATCGCCGCGTTCGGCGGCGACCCCGATCGCGTCACCCTGGACGGCGAATCGGCCGGCGGCGTCTCGATCTGCGCCCACATGGCCACCCCGTCCTCCAAGCCCCTCTTCCAGGCCGCCATCCTCCAGAGCGGTCCGTGTGCGAGCCAATCCCTCCCGGACGCGGAGGCCGAAGGCGACGCCTGGGCCGCCGCCGCGGGTTGCCCCGCCACCGACGACGCGACCTGCCTCCGCACCCTCTCACCCGACATCCTGGTGGACCGCGGCCCCGACGACACCAATATCGTCCACGGCAACGCCTACCTCCCCGAAAGCCCGCTGACCCTGCTGAAATCCGGTGGCATGTCCCGCATTCCCACCTTCGTCGGCTCCAATCACGACGAGGTGGCCCTCTGGGTCTGGATCAAATACGGCATCCCCCTCGGCCCCGTCATGACCGCCGCCGACTACCCCCGCCTCCTCGCCGCCAAGATCCCCGACCTGACCCCAGCCCAAACCGACCAGGTCATCGGCGAATACCCCCTCACCGACTACCCCCAACCGGCCCTGGCTCTCACCCGAGCCTGGACAGACCAACTCGTCTGCAAACTCATCTCCCAGGTCTCCGACCTCTCCCGCCACAACCCCACCTACGTCTACGAATTCGACGACCGCGGCGCCTTGGCCCCACCCAGCACCTTCCCCATGGGCGCCTACCACGCCGCCGAACTCCCCTCCCTCTTCGACCTGGTCCAAGCCGGCTTCGCCCTCGACGGCGTCATGACCCCACCCCAACGCCGCCTCCAATCCGACATCCGCCGCTACTGGACCCGCTTCATCAACACCGGCACCCCCGACCCCGCCACCCTCCCCGCCATCCCCCAATACACCCCCACCACCCCCACCTTCCTTTCCTTCCGCCCCACCGGAAACCAGTTCTCCACCACCTTCACCACCGACCACCGCTGCCCCTTCTGGAACACCCTGTTCCAATAGGCCATGCGTACGGGCTCTTTCAGTCCTATTCGGCCCTTGCCGCTGACGTCTCGGCCAGTGCGGTGTACAGCCAGTCGTGGGCGCGGCCGATCGTGACTCGGGGGCCGAGGAGTTGGTCTGTCAGGGACCAATAGCGGTGGATTCGGGGGTCGGAGTCGGTTGCGTCGCGTAAGAGGTGTTCGCGGAATTGTCGGGTGTCGCGTTCGCCGCGGGCGGTGGCGTGGGCGGTGACGAATCGGTCGAGTTCGTTGCCGGAGTGCGGGGGGATGCCGTCGGCTACGAGGGGCACGACGTCGATCATTATCTCGCCCATCTCGTGGTAGAGGGCTCGCGGGTCGCGGATCAGGTCGGGTCGATCTCGCCAATATTGGTGTCGGACTGCGTTGTTCAGGTCGGGGCTGGAGGCGAGGGCGGCCAGTTCGGCGTAGGTGACGACCTCGTCGACTGATGGGTCGGTGGGCGGTTCGGGGACGTTCCAGCACACCCAGCCGTCGCTGTCGGACCGCGGAATCGGTGTGAGAATTCGATGCCAGAAGCGAATGAGGCTCTCGTGCAACGCATTACCGTCCTGGGCTGCGGCCAATAATGCGAGCCGTTCGGCGCGTTGTGCCGGGGCGGCCGCCTCCATGGCCCGTACCGATGCGCGACGCCAGGTCAGTGAGCTGAATTCGATATCGAGCTTGGCGCTTTCGGCGGCGATGGCCTCTTCCATCGACTGTTCTCCGCGCAGCACGCCGGTGATCGAGTCCAACCCGAGTCCGAGTGCCCGTAACCGCCGCACCAGCAGCAGTCGTTCGGTCGCGCTGTCGGCGTCGAACATTCGATGTCCGCCGCCGCTGCGCTGGGATTCGAGAATGCCTTCGTCGCAGTAGAACCGGATTGTGCGCACCGACAGCCCCGAGTTGCGCGCCAATTCCCCGATGCTCATGAGCGCAGCGGGCTTTGTGTCGTCCGTCACAAGTTCTTGAACCTCCACCCCACTGGAGCTTTTAGCGTACTGGCACTGCCGTTCAGGTATGTGTCGTCACAGCGAGGAGAGTGTTTCGTGGCCAGCACGCAGGAAGAAATTGTCAGCGGGATCGCGGAGATCGTCGAAGAGGTGACGGGAATCGATGCGTCCGAGGTGACGATCGAGAAGTCCTTTGTCGAAGACCTGGAAATCGATTCGCTGTCGCAGGTGGAGATCGCGGTCCAGTTGGAGGACAGGTACGACGTGAAGGTCCCCGACGAAGACCTCGCCGGCCTGCGGACCGTCGGTGACGCGGTCGCGTACGTCCAGAAGATGGAGGCCGAGAAGCCGCAGCTCGCTGCGGAAATGGAGGCGAAATACAAGGAAGGTCAGGCGAATTGAGCGATACGGTGATCGCCGATACGCGGTTGAATCCCGCCGCCGTCGAGCTCGGCAGCTTCTTCCGGCAGCCGCCGGACGCGGTATGGCGGGCCCTGACCGACCCGGATCTACTCGAGAAGTGGCTGCTCCGGCCGACCGGCTTCGCGGCATCCGCCGGAACCCATTTCCGATTCACCACCCCGGATTCGTCGATAGACGAGATCCTCTGCGAGGTACTGACCGCTCGTCCCTGCGAGCGACTGTCCTACACCTGGACATATCCACGGGCCGACTACCCCACCCGATGGATTGTCGACTGGGCGCTACACCCGCAGGGCCATGGCACCCGACTCCTGCTGACGCAGACAGGTTTCGACATCGAGGACCGCCGCCAGAAGATGGCCCGCAACGCCGTCGAACGCAGCTGGAAACGACTCCTGCTGCCCCGCCTCGGCCAGGTGATCCTCCACTGACCTCGACCGGCTGACATCCGGTGTCGCAGGCGATCGCGCCGCCTGCGACACCGAACTGTCCCGAGGACTCGAACCCCTAACCGGCGTTAGCGGTGCAAACCACCTTGCTGATCCCCGTCGCCGACAGATCCGCCGACCCGACATTCGCCAGCATCGCGGGCGGGTAGTACTGGGAGAGGCTCTCGTAAGCGCTGCGCAATGCGGTCGCGCGATCGCGCCCCGTGCCGGTGCCCACCGCGAGATTGTCGGTGTCGTCATTGCGATACACCAGCGCGCCACACCCGTTCGCCCAGGTGATCATCACCTGGCAGTCGGTGGCCCCTTCCCACCCGCACTGATCCAACGCCTCGGCCATCGCCGCGTCCGCGCTCGGCGCATTCACGCTGCTGCCATAGATCCAGTTGTCACCGCTGAACGCGATCGACCCATACAGTCCGGCCGCATCAGCGGTACCCGCACCGATCGCCGACCCCGCCGCAAGACCAACCGCCGCGACCGCGACAACGGCCTTACCCATGAACTTCATCTAACTCTTCCCTCTTCGAACAAGCACCAACACAAACTTGACGAATCATGTCCGATCGCCCCGAATTCGCCCAATGCATATCGGACATAACGCCCATACCTCCACCGGCGATCCTCGCCGCCGCCCGGCACGGGATGATCTGATCGCCTCATGGAGAAGTTCGACGCATGGCTCGACGAAATCCGTGATGACAGCGACGAATTCTCGTACCGCGTAATCTATTCCGCCTATCTGAAGGCCTCGAGCGGCTTCGAGTCCCAAGGCGTCGAGTCCTCGAGCCGACGACTCCCCGACGGTGGTTATGAGATCCGCGCAGGTCGAACATCGATAGTCCTGGCCGACGACGCCGAGCGGGAGGCCCTGGCCGCCTACATGGAGCGCCGCTACTGTGGCGACCGCTACCCGAACACGCGCGCCTGGGAAAGTCAGCAACACGACTGGTACGTCGAAGACCTCCACAACTGGACAAGCGACGGCTGGTCCGGCCCCGGTTGACCAGCCCGCCTGGACGCCTGGCTCGACCGCCTGCTGGCGCAGGGGTATTCGGGGCTGGCGGAGCCGATGATCGATGCCGACGATCAGATGGCTGCCATGTTGGCCGCCATTGCCGTGCGGGTGACCGCGGCTCCCGGCTTCTATCGGGGGACGGGAAGTGCCGCAATACCGTTCATCACGTTCGGTCCGGTCACTCTTACCGCGGAAGACGGGACGAGTTCGACCTTCCAGATTGATATCGAGGTGGAGTCCGCCGCGGAATGAGGGCGGCGTGACTCCGCCGTCGAGGGGTCAGATGCCCAGGAAGGTGCGGACGGGGCCGGTGAGGATGCCGGTGGTGAGGGCGTCCAGGGCGGCGGGGTCGGTGGCGGTGGTGGGGACGGTTCGGGTGTCGCAGGTGGGGTGGGCGGTGGGGGTTTCGGCTTGTTGTTGGAGCCAGGCGAGGGCGGCGGGGGCGCCCAGGAACCATTCGCCGGTGTGGGCGGAGGCGGGCATGGCGAGTTGTTCTCGGCGGTAGGTGACGGGGGTGCCGGCGGCGCAGTAGGTGGCGACCAGGGTGTCCATGCTGGTGATGAGGCTGCCCTCGTCGTCTATGGCGTTGTAGATGTAGAGGGGGGTGGTGGGGGCGGTGGCGCCCAGGGCGCGTTCCTCGAGGGCGGCGTTGATGGCGGGGTCGGTGAGGATCTGCTCGATGGGTTCGGTGAGGAACTGGTCGGCGTCGAGACCGAGGCTGGACACCATGTTCTGGGGTGTGCAGTTGTCGGCGGCCTCCGCGATCTTCTGTTTCCCAGCGGGAGTGAGGTAGCGGTTCATGGCGGCGGTGAACGCGGGGGAATCCTGCATGACGCCCATCAGCGCGACAGGAAACAGAAGATCGCGGAGGCCGCCGCCGACGGGCGTGCCGTTCATGGCGAGCATCGCGACACGAGGGTCGGCGACCGGTGCGCCGGCTGCCGTCCCGACCAGATTCAGTTCGGGCGCGTACCGCGGCTGTTCCTGTGCGGCCCAGGTGCTCGCGATGCCGCCACCGGAGTAGCCCCACAGGAGCGCGGGGGTGCCGGGTCCCGACAGGGCGGCCGGTTCGAACGCCTCGACAGCCCGAATACCGTCCAGCACGGTGTAACCGGGCTCCTTCGGCGTCGAGTAGTGGTTGTCGACGCCACCGAAGTCCGGCACCGAGACCGCCCAGCCGCGAGCCAGCCCGGCGGCGATAAACGCGGTCTCACCGGACATCGTGGTCAATTGCAGCGGACCGGATTTCGACGGATCGATCCAGGGGACATGGCCCTGGAACAACGCCTGGGACGGCTGGCACTGCGGCGCGATCGCGTCGGTCATGTTCTGGAACGACAGCAGTGCCGTCGGCCGAGTCGTGTTCGCGGTCTTCAGGACCGTCGTCACCGCGGCATAGGGCTGACCGTTCGCCGCGGTGGTCCGATACAGCAACTGCCACGCCTGGACCGGCCACGGGACCAACTGTGAATAGCTGGCTTGGATCGGTCGCACGCGGAGGATCGTCCCGGGCTGTTGCGTCGCATAATCTTCGGGCGGCGTGTAGAAGGAGTCTGCGGTATTGGGTACCGCCGACGCCGGTGCCGCCATGACGCTCGTGGCCCCCATCAAGGCTGCGATCGGTATCGCCACTCGCGCGAATCGCGTGAAAAATGTTGTCCGGTAATGATATTTACGGCTCGACGACATCGGCCACCTCCCCTTCGGCGCTCGAACTGTAACAGGTTTCAATTCGAACCGGGTTGCTGTTCGCGAGCGTTTCGAAGGACTGCCGGACGAGTACATTCGAGGAGTGACGCTCGGTATGGGGGAGCCGTTGGCGGGCGCGCGATTGCGGGCCGCGATCCGGGAAGCGCATGCCGAGGCGATGCGGGCGGTGGCGGCGGCGGAGCCGGGGGAGCCCGCGGTGCCCCGGGATCTGATCGAGTTACTGGCGTTGCAGCGGCGGGTGGCCGTGATCGCCGAGCAGTTGGACGCCGAATCGGTGGCTCTGCGGGTGCGACGCGAGGACGATTGGGGATGGGATCGACTTCGGAGGGAAGGTAGTTCGATGAGTGTCAGTCTGGCCAAGGGTGGGAATGTCTCGCTGTCGAAGCAGGCGCCGAATCTGACGAAGGTTTCGGTGGGGCTGGGGTGGGATGTGCGCAGCACCACCGGGGCCGATTTCGACTTGGACGCCAGCGCCATGGCGTGCGGGCCGAATCAGCGGGTGGTGTCGGACAAGCACTTCGTGTTCTACAACAACCTGCGCTCGCCGGAGGGGACGATCGAGCACACGGGCGACAACCTGACCGGCGCGGGGGAGGGCGACGACGAGGTGATCAATGTGGACTTGGCGGCCATGCCGCCCTCGATCACGAATATCTTCTTCCCCGTATCGATTTACGAGGCCGAGGCGCGGCGGCAGGCGTTCGGGCAGGTCCGGAACGCGTACATCCGGGTGGTGGACGCGGTCACGGGGACGGAACTGGCCCGGTTCGATCTGACCGAGGATGCCTCCACCGAGACGGCCATGGTGTTCGGGGAGTTGTACCGGCACGGCGCGGAATGGAAGTTCCGGGCGATCGGGCAGGGGTACGCGTCCGGATTGGGCGGAATCGCACGGGATTACGGCGTCAATGTCTGACCCTGCTTCAGGCCGGAGTCCGGTAGCAGCGTGACCACGCGGGCTCGCGGACCCAGGCGAAGCCCCACGCGGATGGCCGCGACCACATTCGCGCCGGAGGAGTTTCCGGCGCGCAGGCCCTCCTCGCGGGCCAGCCGATGCGCCATGGCCTCGGCCTCGGGACTGGAGACCGGCACCACCTCGTCGACCAGGGTCGGATCCCACAGGGGCGGTGGATAACCCAGGCCGATGCCCTCGATCCGGTGCTCACCGGGCGGGCCGCCGGACAGCACGGGCGACTCGGCGGGCTCCACCGCCACGACGTGGATCCGCCGCTGCTTGTGATAGCGGAGCAGCGCGGCGCTGCCGCGGAGCGCGGCGGCACTGCCGACCGCCTGAACGAAGGCGTCCACCCGGCACTCGGTCTGCGCCCAGATCTCCTGCCCCAGACCGTGATAGCCGGTGATGGCGTCGGTGTTGTTCAGGTGATCGGGCCAGAAGGTGCCGGGCTCCCGGCTCACTCGCTCGGCCGCGGCGGTGGAGTCGACCAGTCGCAGCCGATACCCCTTGGCCGCGCACACCAGCCCGAGCGCGGAACCACTACTGCCGCGCGCGTATTCGACCACCGTGTCACCGGGTCGCAGCCGCCCGTCCCGCTCGGCCACCGCGATCATGGCCTGGGCGGCCCGATCCTTCATGCTGCCGGACGGATTCTGTCCCTCGAGTTTCACCAGGATCTCCGCGCACCCCTCGGGCGTCACCCGGTGCAATCGCACCAGCGGAGTATTGCCGATCGCCGCCAAGACGTTGTCGCCGATGAACATGATCCGCGCCGACCCTTCCCGGGCCCCGACTGGGCTCAGGTTCGATTGTCCGGCAGCGGGGCAGGCCCGCGGGCCGGATCGGCGCAGGTTCGGCCCGCGACGAGGATTCGGCGTGCGCTGGAGGTTCAGTGCGCGAGCGGCGCGCCGATCACCGGCAGCGGCTGCGGCCGCTTGGCGACCCGCTGGTCACCGGAGGAGATTCCGCGCAGCCGGCGCATGGCCCACGGCCCCAGCGCGGTTGCCGCCCACTCGAGTTCGGCCGCCATCGACCGCAGCAGCCCCTGCTGGGGCAGTGCGGGAATGAGCGGACGGGTCCAGGTGTCGTCGGAGCCGGGCAGCCGCAACGCCTCGGCCATGGCCTCGGCGATGCGCTGATGCCCGAGCGGACTGGCGTGCAACCGGTCGGGACTCCACAGCCGCGGATCGGTGACGACGGCGTGATGCCCGGTCTCCGCGATCAGGACCCCGTGCCGCCGTGCCGCCGCCCGCAACCGCTCGTTGAGGATCGACACCCGCCCGCGCAGCGGCCGGGCCAGCGGAATCGTCTCGGCGACATCGGGAAAGGTCAGGGTGGCCACCACCGCGCCGGTCGCGGTGAGCGCGGCGAACATCGCCTCGACGTCCGCGACGATGGCGTCCGGATCGAAGTTGGGGCGCAGCAGGTCGTTCATGCCCGCGAGCACGGTCGCCAGATCGGGCCGCAGCGACAGCGCCGCGTCCAACTGGTCGGCCCGGATCTGCCCGGCCAGCTTCCCGCGCACCGCCAGATTGGCGTACGACAGGCCCGGATTGGAGGCGGCCACTCGCTCGGCCAGCCGGTCCGCCCAGCCCCGCAGGCCGGTCCGGTCGTCGCCGTCGCCGACGCCCTCGGTCTGGCTGTCGCCGAGCGCGACGTAACGGGTGTAGGTGCCATCGGTCATGGCGGATCGGCCTTTCGGTGACTGTCCGTGGATCATCCCAGGAAACCGGCGGCTACGGCGGCCGCCGCGAACACGTTCACGCACCCGCCGCCTGGCGTTCGGCCGCCGCCGCCTCCCGTTCGATTTGCGCGACGGCCTCGGCCTGGATCTGCGCGAACTGGGCGGCCATGGCCTCGGCCAGCGCCTGCGCACCGGAGAGCGGGCGAACCATGACGGTGAACTCGTCGATCTTCCCGTCGGCGTCGAGGTGCAGGAAGTCGCACCCGGTGATGCGCTTGCCCGAGACCGTGGTCTCGAACACCAGCGCGTGATCGGCGGCGTCGGGCGCGCCGATCTCCTTCACGTACCGGAAGTCCTCGAACACCCGCAGCACCCCGCGCAGGATGGCCGCGGTGATGGCCTTACCCGGGTACGGCTTGAAGGCGACCGGGCTGGTGAACACGACATTGTCGGCGAGCATCGCTTCGATGGCCGCGGCATCGCGGGCCTCGACGGCCTGACGGAACGCGTGCATGATCCCTCACATCCTGGTAGTCAAATCATTGTCTATTGATTCGAACGGTAGCTCGTGGCCGCATGAACTGTCCAGGGTTCATATAGACAATTAGTTCACTATCCAGCTCGCGGCCGGGTGTGGAGACGACGACGGCCCGATCCCCTGCGGAACCGGGCCGTCGCGGCGGGCGCTATGTGCCGATGACCCCGTACCGGGTCAGCAGTTCGCCGATCTCGTTGTTGCCGAGCCGCTTCGCCACCCCGCGCCACAGCAGCTCCGGCCCGGGCAGGTCGATCGGATCGCCGTCGCGCAGCCGGGTCATGGCGGTCAGCAGCGTGCGGATGTCGTAGGTGGAGTTGAACACCTCCGGCACACCCCGCTCGATGTCGAGCAGCTGATACGCCGCCTCCATCCCGGTGCGCACCGAGTATTCGGTGGTGAAGATGCAGTCCCGGCTGGTCTCCGCGAACTGGCCGATGAACGCGAAGTTCACCGAACCCGCGGGCACCACGTCGGGCCGGTCACCGGCCTTGCGCGGCATGAAGAAGGCGGTCACGTACGGCATCATCACCGGCACGCAGCGCGCCGCCTCCGCCGCCAGTTCGGGGATGTCGGACTCGGGCACGCCCAGGTGGTACAGCCATTCCTGGGTGATCTCCTCGCCGGTGCACTCCTGCATGGTCTTCTTCACGTAGTCGCCGGGCTTGTCGGCGAACAGCGCGTACACCCAGACCACGATCTGATCCTTGGGCTGCTGCTTGAAGTGCGGCTGCCGGTTCACCGTCCAGCTCATCAGCCAGCTGGAGTCCTTCACGGTGACGATGCCGCCGGTGACGACCTTGCCGCTGAAGGGATCTCGCTTACAGATCTTCTGAATGTATTCGGGGATGCGCTGATCCAGCGTGGTGACGGTGGCCGACTCCCACTTGGTCTCGGGGATATGCGACCCGAACACATCCGGCCGCCCGAAAGCCTCGTCCTTGGCCGCGATGCGCCGCCACAGATCCCACGCCGGGGCCGGGCCCTCGTTCAGCTTGGCCGGCGTGTGCTGGTCGCCCTCGTCGGAGTTCTCGGTCAGCGACCCGATGGTCATCAGCAGCAGATCGTCCGGACCCAGATCCACCCCGCCGTCGACGCCTTCGGAGGTCCAGTGAATCCGGGTGGCCTGCTTGCGATCCCCGCTGATCTCGAAGTCGACGTCGGTGACGGTGGTGTCGAACTTGAACGTCACGCCCTGGTCCAGCAGCCACCGGTACAGCGGCAGCACCAGCGACTCGTACTGGTTGTACTTGGTGAACTTCAGCGCCGAGAAGTCCGGCAGCCCACCGATGTGGTGCACGAACCGGTGCAGGTACAGCTTCATCTCCAGCGCGCTGTGCCAGTCCTCGAAGGCGAACATGGTGCGCCAGTACATCCAGAAGTTGCTCTCGAAGAAGTCCTTCGAGAACACCTCGTTGATGCGCTTGCCCTCCATCTCCTCCCGGGTGGCGAGGAAGATCTTGGTGACGTCCTTCTGCGCCTTGTCGTTCAGCGTGAAGAGGTTCTTGGTCTGCGCACTCTGCCCGCGATCGACGGTGGCGCGCTCCAGCGAGAAGTTCGGGTCGTCCTTGTTGAGCCAGTAGAACTCGTCGAGCACGCTGGCGTCCTCGACCTCCAGGGACGGGATGGACCGGAACAGGTCCCACAGGCATTCGAAGTGGTTCTCCATCTCGCGGCCACCGCGAATGACGAAGCCCTTCTTCGGTTCCTTGATGCCGTCGAGCGCGCCGCCGGGGATCTTCAGCTCTTCCAGAATGGTGATCTTGTCACCGGGCATCCGGCCGTCGCGGATGAGGAAGGCCGCGCCGGACAACGAGGCCAGACCCGACCCGACGAACCAGGCCGTCTTGCCGTCCACGCCCGCGGGCTTGCGGGGTCGCGCGAAGGCTTCGTAGTTGCCGCTGGTGTACTCCATCAGAACTCCTGTCCCTTGGGGATCGGTCCGGAAAAACGGTGTGCGCCTAGGCCGTGTACTTGTAGAAACCCTCTCCGGTGGCGATGCCGAGTTTGCCCTTGTCGATGTAGTTGTCCTTGAGCCACTGCGCGATTCGCTGCCCGGTGGCGTCGCCGCTCATCAGGATGTTGTAGGGCGTGGTGAGCCCGATGATGTCGAGGATCTGGAACGGCCCGGCCGGAGCTCCGGTGCCGATGCGCCAGGTCTTGTCCACCGCCTCGGGCTCGGCGTAGCCGCCCTCGGCGAGGTTCATGGCCGCGTTGAGCAGCGGCACCAGCAGCGAGTTGAGGACGTAGCCCGCCTTCTCCTTGTGCAGTTCGATGGGCACCATGCCGATGGCGGAGGCGAAGCCCACCACCGCCTGATAGACGGCCGGATCGGTGTCGTCGGTGCCCATGATCTCGGCGGTGTTGAAGTGCCACACCTGATTCGCGAAGTGCAGTGCCAGGAACCGGTCGGGCCGGCCGGTGAAATCCTTGATGGCGCTGGGCAGCAGGGTGGAGGAGTTGGTGGCGAAGATGGTGCGCTCGGGGGCGAGCTTGCCCAGCTTCTCGTAGATCTCCTGCTTGAGCGAGAGCACCTCCGGCACCGCCTCGATCACCAGGTCGGCCTCCGAAACCGCCGCGCCCAGATCGGAACTGAGCGCGATGCCCGCCGCGGTCGCCTCGGCCTTGCCGTCGCCCGCGCCCGGCACCTGCTCGCGGTAGGTGGCGGCCAGTTTGTCGAAGCGTCCGCGGGCCGCGGTCAGCGCCGCGTCGTCGATGTCGTAGCCGGTGACGTCGAAGCCGCGGAACGCGGTCTGGAACGCGATCTGGGAACCCAGCACTCCGGTGCCGAGCACGGTGACCTTGCGGATCTCGATGCCCATTGTCATTGCCTCCCTGTGGATGTGAAGAATCCGGTGATTATCTGTGTGATCTGCGCCCGCAGATCCGCCATGGCGTCGTGCCCGGGGTGCGCGCCGGTGGACGGCCGGGCCAGGGCCAGATGCAGCACCGCGAAGACGCTGCGACCGGCTACTCGCGCCTGCTCCTCGACCTGCTGCGACCCCGTCGCGCCGGAGTCGGCGACGAGCCGTTCGGCGATCATGGACTCCAGCCGGGCCACCAGGGCCAGGCCCTCGGAGCGGTACTTGTCGGTGGGTGAGCCGAAAAGCAGTTCACGCTGGTAGACGATGGTGTTCTCGGGCCGTTGCGCGGCGGTCCGCAGCAGCGGGCCCAGCATCTCGCACACCGCCGCGACGGTATCGGCCTGCGCGCGAGCCTGATCCGCGCCGACCTCCAGCGCGGTGCGCAGCTCCTCGTTGTAAACCATCAGCAGCAGTTCGCCTTTGGTGGCCGCGTAGCGGAACAGCGTGCCCGCCGCGATATCGGCGCGATCGGAGATCTGCTGGGTGGTGACCCGGTCGAAGCCCTGTTCGGCAAAAAGGGTCGCGGCCGCCTCGAAGATCCTGGACTGTTTGTCGTGCATCTCGCGTTGCCGTCGTCCGACATGCGCCGATGTGGCCGTCGTGGCCATCCGACACCTCCAACCCTACCTGCGTAACTGAGTGGACTCAAAAATGAGCGTACTCCGAGCTACCGATTGCGCAACCCCGCCCTGACCGGCCGGGCGTATGTTGAGGGGCATGGCCACGCACCTCACCCACTGGGGCGTTCTCGAAGCGGACAGTGACGGCGAACGGCTGACCGCGGTCCGCCCGTGGCGCGCGGACCCCGAACCCACTCCGCTCATCGAGAATGTCGCCTCGGCCCAGCATCATCCGGCTCGCATCGACCAGCCCTATGTGCGGCGCGGCTGGCTGGAACACGGCCCCGGGCCCGGGCCGCGCGGTGCGGAGGAGTTCGTGCCGGTCTCGTGGGAGACCGCGCTGGATCTGCTGGCCGGTGAATTGTCCAGGGTGTACCGGGAATTCGGTGCGGGCGCGGTCTACGGCGGCTCCTACGGCTGGGCCAGTGCGGGCCGATTCCATCACGCGCAGAGCCAGGTTCACCGATTCCTGAACTGCCTCGGCGGCTACGTCTCGCACCGCAACAGCTACAGCCTGGGCGCGTCGACGGTGTTGCTGCCGCACATCCTCGCCGATATGGGCACCATCATGTCCCGGGCCACCACCAAGTCGGTGCTGGCCAGGGAGGCCGAGCTGATCGTCTCCTTCGGCGGACTGTCGCCGAAGAACGTGGTGGTCTCGCCCGGCGGGGTATCCAAGCACAATGGCCGCGGCTGGATCGAGACCGCGCACACCAACGGCTGCCGCTTCGTCACCATCGGCCCGCTGCGCGACGACAGCCCGGCCGAGGCGCACGCCGAATGGATCGCGTCCCGGCCCGGCAGCGATGCCGCGCTGATGCTCGCGCTGGCGCAAGTGCTGGACGCGGAAGGGTTGGCGGACAACGCTTTCCTGGACCGTTACACCGTCGGTTACGACCGCTTCCGCGACTATGTGCGCGGCGCGGAGGACGGCATCGTGAAGGACCCGGAGTGGGCCGAGCCCATCACCGGTGTTCCCGCGGACCGGATTCGCACCCTGGCCCGCGAGATGGCCGCCGCCCGAACCCTCGTCACGGTGAGCTGGTCGCTACAGCGGGCCCGCTACGGGGAGCAGCCCCTGTGGCTGGGCGTGGTGCTGGCCGCCATGCTCGGTCAGATCGGTATGCCCGGAGGCGGATTCGGCCACGGCTACGGGTCGGCCGGGAATGTCGGCCTGGCCGTGCGGGTCACCTCGCCGCCGAAACTGCCGCAGGGGCGCAACGCGATCCACGACTTCATCCCCGTCGCGCGCATCGCGGACATGCTGCTGAACCCGGGTGAGCCGTACGAGTACAACGGCGAGCATCGCACGTATCCCGCCATCCGCCTGGTCTATTGGGCCGGCGGCAACCCCTTCCATCACCATCAGGACCTGGCCCGGCTGCGCACCGCGTTCGGCCGCCCGGACACCGTGGTGGTGCACGATCCGTTCTGGTCGGCCACGGCCCGGCACGCCGACATCGTGCTGCCCTCGACCATGACCATCGAACGCGACGACTACGGCTCGGGCGAGGGTGACCGCTACCTGTTCCCGATGCCCGCCCTGACCCGGCCGCACGCGCAGGCCCGCGATGACTACTGGATGTTCGGCGAACTGGCCGAAAGGCTCGGCGTCGGTAAGGAATTCACCGAGGGCCGGACGGCCGGGGAATGGCTGCGCCACCTCTACGACGAGTGGCGCGACCGATTGAGCGCCCGCGGTCACCAGATGCCCGACTACGACACCTTCTGGGCCGGGGAAGCCCTGGACCTGCCGATCGAAGCCGAGGAGCACGTGGCCTTCGCCGACTTCCGCGCCGACCCGGACGCCCACCCGCTGCACACCCCGAGCGGGCGGATCGAGATCTTCTCCGAGACCATCGCGGGCTTCGGCTACGACGACTGCCCCGGCCACCCGGTGTGGCTCGAACCGGACGAATGGCTGGGCGGCCCGCTGGCGGCCCGGTTCCCGATCCAGTTGGTGGCCAACCAGCCTCGGACCAAACTGCACAGTCAGCTCGATATCGGCGCGCACAGCCAGTCCTCGAAGATCCAGGGTCGCGAGCCGGTCCGGCTGCACCCGGACGACGCGGCCGCGCGCGGTCTCGCCGCGGGCGACATCGTCCGGATCTTCAACGATCGCGGCAGCTGCCTGGCCGGGCTGGAGATCAGCGATTCGGTGCGCCCCGGCGTCGCGCAGTTGTCCACCGGCGCCTGGTACGACCCCGACCCGGACGACGCCACCTTCTGCCGCCACGGAAACCCCAACGCCGTCACCCGGGATCGCGGCGCCTCGCGCCTGAGCCAGGGGTGCACCGGCCAGTTGTCGCTGGTGGAGATCGAGCGCTACACGCAGCCGCTCCCGCCGTTGACGGTCACCGGCCCGCCCTCGATCGCCCGGCCCTGAGCGCGTCGCCGGTGCCGGTCAGCGCGCCGATGACGGTGCGCGCCGCGTTGGACGGCGTGCGCGCGGCCGCGTGCCCGACGCACAGTCGCCAGGGCAGCGGATACGGCCGGTAATCGGCGAACGGGACGCCGGGGGAGAGCCGCGCGACCGACAGCGGGATCAGCGCGACCCCGAAATCCTTGGCCGCCAACTCCAGTGCGAACGCCTGATCGGCCACCTCGATGACCGGGTAGCGGCCCGGGAACAGCTCGTCGGCGATGGTGCGGATGCCCCAGCCCGGCGGGAAGTCGATGAACCGCACCCCGTGCAGGTCGGCGGCGTGGAAGGGACGGCCCGCCAGCGGATGCCCGGGCGCGGTGCACAGCACCAGCGTCTCCTCGGCGATGAGATGGGTGGTGAGGCCGGGGAATTCGTCGCTCATGCCCGCGAGTAGCGCCAGTTCGAGCGAATTGTCCAGCAGCCCGGCCACATTGCCGGCCATGCCGGAGATGCTCTGGCGCATCCGCAGGGTCACCTCCGGATACCGCCGGTGCAGTTCGGCGATGATGCCCGCCAGGTCGATGTTGTGGATGTTCATCAGATTGCCGACGACCACCTCGCCGCGGATCTCCCCGCGCGCGGCGTCGATGGCATCCACGATGTCGCCGCGGGCGCGCAGCAGGGTGCGGGCGGGCGCGACCATGGCCCGGCCCGCGACGGTCAGCTCGAGGGTGCGCGGGGTGCGGTCGAACAGGCGCACCCCGAGTTCGTGCTCGAGTTTGGCGACGCTGGTGGAGACCGCCGACTGCACCAGGTTGAGGTGGCGGGCCGCGGCGGTGAAGGACCGGTGGTCGCAGCAGGCCAGGAAGCACTCGATCTGACGCAGTTCCATGGGTCGAGCCTAGCCCTGTCATCTATTCGATAGATGGCAGTATCGAAAACCATCGCTTTTATAGATCGGAATCCCGCCTCACGATGAATCGGTGATGGTTTCCACGCTCCGCGCCCAGATGCCCGCACCGATCGCGCCCGAGACGTCCGCGACGCTGACCCGGACGACGGTGCTGGTGTTCGCGGTGACCGCGGGCTCCTCGGCCGCGGGCAACTACTACCTGCAACCCCTGCTGCACCAGGTCGCCGGTGACCTGAAGGTGTCCACCGCGAGCGCGGCCCTGCTGGTGAGTGCGGCCCAGATCGGCTACCTGTGCGGCCTGGCGTTCCTGGTCCCGCTCGGCGACTTCCTGCGCCGCCACCGTATGGTGCCGGTGCTGCTGCTCGCCTCGGTGGCGGCCCTGCTGGTGTCGGCGTTCGCGCCGAACTACGCGGTGCTGGTCGCCGGTGTGGTGGCCACCGGGGTCGCGGCCTCGGCGGCGCAGGTGGTCGTGCCGTGGGCCTCGGCGCTGGCCGATCCGGCGCGCCGCGGGCAGGTGGTCGGCACCGTCATGAGCGGCCTGCTGCTGGGCATCCTGTTGTCGCGCGTGCTGGCCGGAGCGGTGGCGCAGCTGGGCGGCTGGCGCGCGGTGCTGCTGGTGGCGGCCGGATTGCAGGTGGTGATGGCGATCAGCGTGTACCTGCTCGCGCCCGCCACCCCGCGCGCGGCGACCGGGGAGAGCTATCCGCGGGTGCTGGTGTCGATCCTGGGTCTGATCCGCCGCCACGCGGTGTTGCGGCAGCGCATGCTGCTCGGCTTCATCCTGATGGGGAGCTTCTCGCTGGTGTGGACCGCGCTGGCGTTCCAGCTGTCCGGCTCGGGCGGAAGTTCGTACCACTACGGCGAATTCGTGATCGGCCTGTTCGGCCTGGCGGGCGTGGTCGGGGCGTTGGGCGCGCCGGTGGTGGGCCGGCTGGCCGACCGCGGGCACCTGCGCCGCGTCACCACACTGACCTGGCTGGTGTTGCTGGCCAGTTGGGCGCTGGTGATCTGGGGCGGGCACAACGTGGTGGCGTTGATCGCGGCGCTGGTGGTCTTCGACTTCGGTATCCAGGGCGCGCATCTGACCAACCAGTCGGCCATATACACCCTGGATCCGGCCGCGCGCAGCCGCCTGACCACGGCCTACATGGTCACCTACTTCCTCGGCGGCGTGACCGGATCGGTGACGGCCGGGGCCGCGTTCGAGGCGGGCGGCTGGACGCGGGTGTGCGAGATCGGTGTGGCCGCGACCGTGGTCGGCCTGGTGCTGTGGGCGGTGTTCGCGCTCCGTCCGCGGCTCGCCCACTGACCATGCGACCGATTCACCCTGTGGCATACAACGATTCGCCGGAAGATGGCCAAATGTCCATATATGCCCCAGGGTTCGCGCGCACAGAGTGCCACGCGCGAAACAGATATGGGTTCGTTTCATCCGGGTGACCGGCCGAACCCATAGAGTGGTGAGCGTGGCCGCACTTCTCACCCAAGGGCAGACCGGTGAACTGGGCGTCTCGGACATCACCGTGACGGTGCACTTCAGCGCGGGAGTCGATCTCGCCGCGCTGCTCCTGACCGATCGCGGTGCGGTACGCGACGATACCGACCTGATCTTCTACAACCAGCCCACCGGCCCCGGCATCCAGTTGGTGCCCGGGCAGCACGCCGTCGCGGTGAATCTGAGCGCCGTGCCGCCGGGCGTGGCCCATATTCGCATCGTGGCCAGCCTCGACGACCGCGACAGCCGCTTCGGCGACCATCCCGCCCCGCACATCGGCATTGCCGACGATCGCGGAAACCCGCTGTACGAGTACGTGATCGACGGCCTCGGCAACGAGACCACGGTGGCGGCGGTGGACCTGGACCGCGGCGAGGACGGCTGGTACGCCCGTGCGGTCGGCTTCGGCCACCCCCGCGGCTTCGCGGCGCTGGTCGCCGATCACGGTGTGTCCATCAGCAATTCGCCGAACGCGGCCCGGCCCGCCGCGGTGATCGCGCCGGTCATGAAGTCCGGCGACACCGTGGCCCTGCGCCGGCAGGGGCAGGACCTGAGCTTCGTCAAGATGGGCCTGGGCTGGGATCCGGTGCACGTCCAGCACAAATGGGGTTCGCGGCCGGTCGAGATCGACCTGGACGCCTCGGCCCTGGTCTATGCGGGGCACGATCTGATCGACGCCGCCTACTACGGCCAGCTCGTCACCAAGGACGGCGCCATCCGGCACTCCGGTGACAACCTCACCGGTGAGGGCAAGGGCGACGACGAGACCATCACCGTGGACCTGACCCGGATCGGCCCGCAGGTCACCGCCATCGTCTTCGTGATCACCTCCTACGCGGGCCACACCTTCGAACGGGTCCGGAACGCGTTCTGGCGCTTGACCGACGGCACCACCAGCACCGAGCTCACCCGCTCCAACCTGAGCTCGGGCGGCGCGCACACCGGCATGGTGGTGGCCAAGGTGCATCGCGAGGACGGCATCTGGAAGGTGTCGGCGCTGGGCCACCCGATCGAGGCCGGGCACCCGGTCGAAGCGGCCTCCCAGGTGGTCGGATTGCTGTGAGCCGGTTCAGTCCACGGTGATGAACCGGCCCAGCTGCGGCACCGCCTCGCCGGGGTGCTTGGCCTGGAAGCCCTCGCCGATGGCCTGCAGCTTCCATTCGCCGCCCGAGCGGAAAACCTTCGCCATGGCGATGGCCGTGAACGGCATGCCGCCCGCCAGCGCGTAGCGGGCCAGCTCGGCCTGCGTGGTGTCGTCCACCAGCCGGCAGTAGGCATTGCTCACCTGCTCGAAGGTGTGGCCCTGGTAGGAGGTGACGATGAAGAGCAGCGTATTCACATGGCGCGGAATGCGACTCAGGTCGACCAGGATCACCTCGTCGTCCCCGGCCGCGCCCTCGCCGGTGAGATTGTCCCCGGAGTGCCGGATGGACCCGTCCTTCGAGATCAGCTGGCCGTAGTAGGCGACGTCCACCAGGTGCCGGTCGGCGAACATGGCCACCCAGGCGTCCAGGTCGATGTTCGCGGCGCGGCGGCCGAACAGTCCGCCCTGTTTGGCGGGGTCCCAGCCCAGGCCCATGCGGATACGGGTGAGCGCGACCCCGCCCTCCTTGCGCAGCGTGACGCGTTGGCCCTTGGACAGATTCACCGGCTTGGCGCCCGAGAGCCCGCCCTCCGTGGGCTGCGGCGGATAAGGCGGCGGAGGCGGCGGCTGGGTGCGGTCGGCCGGTGTCGGCGGGACCGGTGGCGGAGCGATCGGCGGCGGGTAGGCCGACGGCGGCGGTGGGGGAGCGACTGGCGTCGGCGCGGGCCGCGGCGCGTCCTCGACCGTTACGCCGTGATCGCTGACCAGGGCCGCGAATCCGCCCGCGTACCCCTGTCCGACCGCCCGCACCTTCCAGGCGCCGTAGCGCCGGTACAGCTCGATCGCGATGACGATGGACTCGCTCTGCAGGTCCTCGATCTTGTACTCGTAGAGCGCGTTTCCGCCCGGGTCGGACACCACCGCGATCGGCGGGGCGATCCGCCCGAAGGTGGCCCCGGTCCCGTCGAGGGTGATGACCGCCCGGATCTGGGTGATCTCGGCGGGCACCTGCGCCAGTGAGACCGCCAGGTCGGCGGGCTGCCCGGCCACGCCATTGCGTAGCCGCACTCCCGGACCGGTCGGTTGGTTGTAGAACACGAAGTCATTGTCCGAGCGCACTTTCCCCTGCTCGGTCACCAGCAGCGCCGACAATTCGGCGGTGGCCGCCACCCGGACGGAGACCACCACCTCCGCCGCGGCCAGTGCGCCGTTCTGACCCTTCACCAGTGTTGTGGACAAGGCCGATCCTCCCGTATCGAAAACGCCCACCTGCCACTCTAGGAGACCGATCGGCGCTCAGCAGGCGAGCTGGTCGGCCAGATCCAGGAAATCCACGGCATTGATATCGAACTCGGCGGAGAACTCGGCATCGGCGAGCGCGGGGTCGCCGTATTCGAGCGGCCGGGCCACGAACGCGGTCCGGAAACCGAGCTCGCGCGCGGCCCGGATGTCGTACTTGTGGCTGGCCACCATCATGATCTCCGACGGCTCCAGGCCCAGGTAGCGGGCGGCCAGGCCGTAGGTGCGCGGATCCGGCTTGAACGCGCCCACCATCTCGGCGGCGAAGACCGCGTGCCAGGGGAGGTCGCCGTGGCGCGTAATCTCCACCACCGCACTGACATCGGCATTGGACAGGGTCGCGAGGGTGAAGTTCGCGCGCAGGCGGCGCAGGCCGGGGACGGTGTCGGGCCAGGGATCCAGCCGCGCCCAGGCGCGGGCCAGGTCGTCGCGGGCGGCGAGCTTCAGAT
The DNA here is from genome assembly GCF_053602575.1 of Nocardia sp. NPDC004340. NCBI lineage: Bacteria > Bacillati > Actinomycetota > Actinomycetes > Mycobacteriales > Nocardiaceae > Nocardia > Nocardia sp. NPDC004340. The sequence goes on along the minus strand of NZ_JBSGDW010000009.1, from coordinate 98,560 downwards.
CGATGCCCTCGGACTCGAGCAGCGGGTCGAGGGTCTTCCGGTAGATCGACGCCACGCTCACCCACCCGCTGTCCGCGGGCTGCCGGGAGGTCTCCGCGAAATAGGCCGCGCGCCAGTCGTTCACGAACTTCCCCCAGTCCTGGTCCGGGCTCAGCTCCCCGGCGGCCGCGACGGCGGCCCGCACGATGGTCGAGTGGAAGTCGGTGGCGGTTCCCTGGACATCGAACAGCAGTGCTCTAGGCCTCATCGCGTTCACGGCGAAAGCCTACGAGATCGGTTCTAGGCTGGCGGGCATGGAGATCGGTCGGGCCAGCAGAACCGCCTTGGCGACCGCGTACGCGCGCGCCTACCACCAGCTCTCGGGCGAACCACGGGTCTTCACCGATCCGCTGGCGGCGAAGATCGTGGGCGTCACCGCCGAGCGGATCGCCGATCTCGACACCGCGACCCTGGACCGGCCCGGCGGTGCGGACACCCGGCAGCGGATCCGGCGCTATTTCCTCGCCGCCCGGGCTCGATTCGCCGAGGACGTGGTGGCGAACGCGGTCGCGGCGGGAACCGAGCAGGTGGTGATCCTCGGCGCGGGGCTCGACACCTTCGGATACCGCCATCCGTATCCGGGACTGCGCGTGTTCGAGGTCGATCACCCGGACACCCAGAACTGGAAGCGCGACATGCTCGCGCAGGCCGGGATCGACATCCCCGAGTTGCTCACCTTCGTGCCCGTGAATTTCGAAACCGACACGCTGGCAGCGGGTTTGGCCGCCGCCGGCTTCGACCGCGAGCGGTCCGCGGTGTTCGTGTGGCTCGGCGTGGTCATGTACCTGACCCGGCCCGCCATCGAGGACACCCTGCGTTTCATCGCCGGACAGGGACGGCCGGTGCACCTGGTGCTGGACTACCTGAGCAGCGGCAGCACCGACGAGGAACGCGCGTCGGTCCGCGAGCGCGCCGCCCGGATCGCCGCCATCAGCGAGCCCTGGCTCAGCTACTTCGAGCACGAGGACATCGAGGCGCTGTTGCGGTCCTGCGGCTTCGACACCGTCGAGGCGCGGCCGCTGGCGGAGCTGTTCACCGACTACCTCGGCGAGCCGCTCGCGGGCCTGCCGGTCCGGCGCGGGCCCGCGCCACTGCTGCACGCCGCGGCCGGGGCGTGAGCCACCGCACTCGCCCGTTTGCCCGGCATTTGCGCTGGTAGCCTCGGCGCGGGGGCGCTCGACCGATGTATTGCCCGATCAGCTCCGGACCGGTAATCAGTTCGCTCGGGTGGGTACGCGAGTCGAGGCTTTGAAGGTAGGAACCGGTGACCGTCGATCTTCCCGCGGCACGCCGGGCGCCGGGTCCCGGCGGCCGAAGACGGGTCCAGACGCTGCCGCGTCTGCTGGCCGCCGCGGTCGAGAGCAGACCGGACGGCATCGCCCTGCGCGCGGGCGGACGCTCGCTCACCTATGCCCGGCTCGACGCCTACTCCACTCGGGTGGCCCGGCTGCTCATCGCCCGCGGACTCGGTCCCGGCGACCGCGTGGTGCTGGCGCTGCCGCGTTCGGCCGAGGCCGTCGTCGCGGTCTGGGCGGTCGCCAAATCCGGGGCGGCCTTCGTGCCCGTCGATCCCGCCTACCCGCCGGACCGGGTCGCGCACATGCTCGCCGACGCGGGCGCGGCCTGCGGACTCACCCTCACCGCCACCCGCGAGCGGCTCGGTGAGGGGCTCGACTGGCTCGAACTCGACGCCCCGGACTGCCGCGCGGAATTGGCCGACATCTCGGCCGAACCACTGCACTACACCGACCGCACCCGCCGCGTGCACGGCGACGACATCGCCTACGTCGTCTACACCTCCGGTTCGACGGGCCTCCCCAAGGGCGTCGCGGTCACCCACACCGGATTGGCCGGGCTCTGCGGCGAACTCACCCGCCGCTTCCGGGTCGCCCCGGATTCCCGCACCCTGCACTTCGCGTCGCCCAGCTTCGACGCGGCCGTCCTGGAACTCCTGCTGGCCGTCGGCTCGGCGGCCACCATGGTCGTCGCGCCCGCCGACTGCTTCGGCGGCGGCGAGCTCGCGGAGCTGCTGCGGGCCGAGCGGGTGACCCACGCTTTCATCACCCCGGCCGCGCTGGCCGGGATCGATGCCTCGAATTTGCCGGACCTCGCGGTCGTGGTCGCGGGTGGTGAGGAATGCCCGCCCGATCTGGTGGCCCGCTGGTCACCGGGGCGCGGGTTCTTCAATCTGTACGGACCCACCGAGACCACCGTCGCCGCGACCATCAGCGACCCGCTGACCAGCACCGACACCGTCACCATCGGCGGACCCATTCCCGGCGTGACCGCCCTTGTGCTCGACGCGCGGCTGCGGCCGGTGCCGACCGCCGTGGCCGGCGAGCTCTACCTGGCCGGGCCGGGGCTCGCGCGCGGCTATCACCGGCGGGCCGGGCTGACCGCCGCGCGCTTCGTGCCGCACCCGAACGGCAAGGGGGAGCGCATCTATCGCACCGGAGACATGGTGCGGTGGGTGCTCGGTCGGGACGGGGTGCCGGGACTGCAATATCTGGGGCGCAACGACTCCCAGGTACAGATCCGTGGCATCCGGGTGGAGCTCGACGAAGTCGACGCGGTGCTGTTCGCCCACGAATCCGTCGCTTTCGCGACCACGCTGGTGCGACGGCTGCCCAGTGGAGTCGATGGGCCGGTGTCGTACGTGGTGCCCCTCCCCGGCACCGATATCGATGCCGCCGCGCTGACCGACTATGCGCGGCAACAGCTTCCGCGCCACGCGGTGCCGGCCGCCATCACGGTGATCGACAGCCTTCCGCTGACCCCGTCCGGGAAGCTGGATCGCGACGCGCTGCCCGAGCCGGTCTTCGCCGCCCGGCCGAACCGGCGGGCCCTGACCGCGACCGAGTGGGAGGTGGCGGCGGCCTTCACGGAGCTGCTCGGTGTCCCGCGAGTGGGAGCGGTCGACGACTTCTTCGACCTCGGCGGAAACTCCTTGCTCGCTGCGAGATTGGCGGGACGGCTGGGAGCGGGCCGGGCCGTCCGGGTGCCCGTGCTGCTGGTGTTCGAGCATCCGACGGTCGCGGCGCTGGCGGCGGCCATCGACGGGCTCGGCACCGGTGATCGGCCCGTGCTGACCTCGGCCCGACGGCCGGGGACGCGGGTCCCGCTGTCGCTCGCGCAGCAGCGCATGTGGTTCCTGGCACGCCTGGATCCGGAGTCGGCGGCCTACAACATTCCGTTCGCGCTGCGATTGACCGGGGAACTCGACGTGGCCGCGCTCGCGTGGGCCCTGCGGGACCTGGTCGAACGGCACGAGGCCCTGCGGACCGTCTATCCCGAGGACGGTGGCGACGGGTATCAGGACATCCGCCCGGCGGACGCCGTGCCGGTCGACCCGGTCGCGGCCGACGTGACCGAGTCCGGAGTGCGGAGCGAACTGATGGCCTTGGCGGGCACCGGATTCGATGTCACCGCGGAGGTTCCGCTGCGGCTGCGGCTGTTCCGGATCGCGGAGCGGGATCACGTGCTCGGGGTGGTCATCCACCATCTGGCCGCCGACGGCTTCTCCATGGTCCCCTTGACCCGCGACCTCATGACCGCCTACGCCGCCCGCACCCGGGGCGTCGCCCCGGACTGGACACCGCTGCCGGTGCACTACGCCGACTACGCGGTGTGGCAGCGCGAATTACTCGGCGCGGCAGACGATCCCGGCTCGCTGCACGCCGAACAGCTCGGTCATTGGCGGACCGCGCTCGCGGGATTGCCGCCCCTGCTGGACCTGCCCGTCGACCGACCGCGCCCGGCGGTCGCCTCGCATCGCGGTGCGGCACAGCACTTCCGGGTGGACGCTATCCTGCATCGGGCGGTGGAGGAGCTGGCCCGCTCGCGGGGCGTCTCGCTGTTCATGGTGGTGCACGCCGCGCTCGCTGTCGTCCTGGCGCGGCTGGCCGGAGTGGACGATGTGGCCGTGGGCGCGCCGGTGGCGGGCCGCGGGGAACCCGAACTCGACGATGTCGTGGGCATGTTCGTCAACACCCTGGTCCTGCGCACCCGCATCGACCCGGCCGAGCACTTCACCGACCTGCTGGACCGGGTGCGTGACACCGACCTGGCCGCCTTCGCGCATGCCGAGCTGCCCTTCGAACGGCTGGTGGCCGCACTGGATCCACCCCGCACCCAGGCCCATCACCCGCTGTTCCAGGTGGCGCTGTCGTTCCAGAACTTCGGCGACCAGGTGCTGCGACTGCCGGGGCTCACCGTCACCGGAATCGATCTCGGCGAGACGGTGTCACCGATGGATCTCCAGCTGACCGTGGTGCCGCAGCAGGATGCCGAAGGTCCTGCGGGACTGCACTGTTCGTGGCGGTACGCCACCGACCTGTTCGACGAGAGCACGATCGTCCGGCTCGGCGCGCGGGTGGTCGCCGTGCTCGCCGCCATCGCCGCCGATCCGCACGCACCCGTCGGCGACCTGCCCTTCACCGATCCCGCCGAACTCGCGGCCCTGCCGACGACGGGTTCGCGGCGCGAGGTGCCGCAGAGGTTCCTGTTCAGTGGCTTCACCGATCGGGCGGTGCGCACTCCCGAACTGGTGGCCGTGACCGATGACGGCACCGCGCTGACGTACGGCGAACTCTTCGAGCGGTCGAACAGGTTGGCGCGCAAGCTGATCGCGTCGGGCGTCGGACCCGGCACGGTGGTCGGCGCGGCCGTGCATCCCGGATCCGATCTCGTGATCTGCCTCTACGCCATCGTTCAGGCGGGCGGCACGTATCTGCCGATCGACCCCGACCAGCCCGCCGAACGCACCGCCGACATGCTCGCCACCGCGGAGCCCGTCTGCGTCGTGACCGCCGATCTCGTGAATGCCCCGGAGCTGGAGAGCTTCTCACCCGCACCGATCACGGACGCCGACCGGTCGCGGCCACTGCGCGAACAGGACCTCGCGTACCTGCTCTTCACCTCCGGGTCCACGGGCCGCCCGAAAGGCGTCGGCATCTCGCACGCCGCCATGGCCAACCACATCGCCTTCCTCACCGCCGAATACGGTCTGTCCCAGAGCGATACCTACATCCAGCTGGTGCCGAGCACGTTCGACGCCTCCCTCATCGGCTACACCGCCCCGCTCGCCGTGGGCGGTCACCTGGTGGTCCCGTCGACCGCTCGTCGCACCGATCCGGACCACCTCGCGGACCTCCTGATCCGGCATCGAGTGACGTCTTTCCTCACGGTCCCGTCCCTGCTGCGAGCGCTGCTGGAGTTCGCGCCCGACGGCGCGCTGTCCGGCCTGCGGGTGGTGTGCGTCGGCGGCGAGCCCCTGCCCGCCGAGCTGATCGCGCGGTTCCGGGCCACGAGCCCGGCCCGGTTGCACAACCTCTACGGGCCCACCGAGGCGACCATCTCCATCACCGGAGCCGATGTGACCGACCACGACGGCGGCCCGATCTCCATCGGTGCGCCGCACTGGAATTCCCGCGCCTACGTGCTCGACGCCCGCCTGCACGCGGTGCCGCCGGGTACACCCGGGGAACTGTACGTCGCGGGCACGCAGCTCGCCCGCGGCTACCTCGGCCGCCCCGCGGGCACCGCCGACCGCTTCGTCGCCGACCCCTTCGGCGGGGTGGGGGAACGCATGTACCGCACCGGCGACCTGGTCCGCCGCACCCGCGATGGTGGACTGGAATATTTGGGCCGCACCGACTTCCAGCTCAAACTGCGGGGTCAACGGCTGGAGCCGGGGGAGGTGGAGGCCGCGTTGCGCGCCCACCCGGACGTGGCCGAAGCCGTGGTCGCGATCCGCCGGGAGCGGCTCGTCGGATACCTGCGCGCCGTCACCGGTGCCACCCCGTGCCCGGACGAGGTTCTGACTGCGGCCCGAAAGCGGCTGCCCGGCTACATGATTCCCTCGGACCTCCTCGTCCTGGATGCCTTCCCGCTCGGCTCGACGGGCAAGCTGGACCGCGCCGCCCTCCCCGACCCGGAACCGTCGTCGCGGGCGTACACCGCGCCGGAAACAGCCGACGAACACGCGGTCGCGGACATCTTCGGCGCCGAACTGTGTGTCGAGAAGGTCGGACGCGACGACGACTTCTTCACGCTGGGCGGAAACTCCTTGTCCGCCATCCGGGTCCGTGCCGCACTGGCCGGCCGGCTCGGCCTTCACGTGCCACTCGCGTACCTGTTCGCCCACCCGCGCGTCCGGGATCTGGCGGCCGCCTTGCGGGCGGAAACACCCATGGTCGGTGCCGGACCGGACCCGGTGGCGGACGCCGTGCTGGATCCGGAGATCACCGCGGCCGGTCTTCCGCCACGCCGTCCGGGCTCGCGGTCGGCGGTACTGCTCACCGGCGCAACGGGTTTCCTCGGCAGCTTCCTGCTCCGGGAGCTGCTCGAACGAACCTCCGCCACCATCCACTGCCTCACCCGTGCACCCGGCGTATCCGAGGCTCGCCGGCGCGTCGTCGCCAATGCCGACCGCTTCGGCATCGACCTCGTCCCGCACATCGATCGAATAGTTCCGGTCCCAGGCGATCTCGCGCAGCCCGGTCTCGGCCTGAGCGCGAACCAGTTCACCGACCTGGCCGAGCGGATCGACGCGATCTACCACAACGGCGCGCTCGTCAACCACCTCGAACCGTATGCCCGCATGCGCGCCGCCAATGTCACCGGCACCGCCGAGATACTCCGGCTGGCCGCCACACACCACGTCACACCGGTCCACTACATCTCCACGGCCTCGATCTCGAACGGCCCGCTCCCGGACGGCGTGCCCGGTTATATCGCCACGAAATGGGTTGGAGAACAGTTGGTTCGAGCCGCCGCCGAGCGCGGTGTGCCGGCCCGCGTCTACCGTCCCGGCCTCATCACCGGCGATTCCCGGTGCGGCGCGGCCGGGGCCGACGACGCCTGGTGGACGATGCTGCGCGCCATGCTGGTCCTCGGCCTCGCCCCAGAGCTGCCCGATGCCGAGGTCGCCATGGTGCCCGTCGATCAGGTCGCCGCCGCGATCGTCTCCGCCGCCCGGAAACCGGCCGAACCCGGTGGCGCCGAAACCGTCACCCTGCTGCCCGCCCGGACGGTGTCCCTCACCACCGTGCGAGACGAAATCCTCTATCACGGTTACCGTCTCGCCCCGGTGGCTCCGGCGGAGTTCGCCGCCGCCCTGCTCACGGCGGCCGAACGGCCGGACGCCGACGCCCGTCTGGTGCGCGCGGCCGCCCTCAGTGTCAATTATTCGGCCGAGGTCACCGGAATGGCCGCGCGCGATCCCCGATCGTCCTGTCCGGGAGTCGATCGCCCCATCCTGGCCCGCTACCTCGACTACTACGTGAAGACCGGTTTCCTGCCCCCGCCCTAGTCGGCGAGCGGGTGCAGCTCGACAACCGTTCGAACGCCGTAGCCGAAAAGTGCCAGGTCGCAGGGCCTTGATGTGACAGGGCTCACTATACAGATGACTAGGCCGTTACTAATGTGCCATTGACAACTGGCATATTGAATCGCGATGCTGTGCCCATGAGGACGAGGTCAACGGCGACCTTCCCGCCGGCGGCGGTCCCCACCCGGGCGGCGACGCGGACGCGACTCGCGGCCGCGGCGTCGGTGGTGGGGGTACGCCAGGTCAATCGGTGGTTGCCGAACAATCGAATCGGGATCGAGGCCGGGCGCGCGCTCATCGCCGCGATCATGGCGGTGGGCGGACCCACCCCGGCGGGGACCTCGGTCACGCCGGTGCGCTCCGGCGGCGTGCGCGGCGAATGGGTCCGCGCCGCCGGTGTGCGGCACGGTGATCGGGCGGTCTACTACCTGCATGGCAGCGGCTACGTGGTGTGCTCGGCCAAGACCCATCGCGGACTCGCGGCCCGGCTGTCCAAGGCCACCGGGCTGCCGGTGTTCGTGGTCGACTACCGGCTCGCGCCCGAGCACCCGTTCCCCGCGGCCGCCGACGACGCCGCGGCGGGCTACCGATGGCTGCTCGAACACGGGTATCGCGCCGGCGATCTGGTGATCGGCGGCGACTCGGCGGGCTGCCATCTGACCCTGGACCTGCTGTTGCAGAACGCGATCGACGGCACCGCGCAGCCCGCGGGCGCGTTCATGTTCTCGCCGCTCATGGATCCCACCCTCACCCTCGCCGAACGCCGCGACCGGGTGCTGCCCGATCCCATGGCCCCGGCGCGCACCGGGCGGCGGCTCATCGAGCTGTACACCGCCGCCGAGCCCGCCGATTCGCCGCGACTGCGGCTGACCATTCCGGCCGGGACCGTGTTGCCGCCGCTGTTCGTGCAGGCCAGCGCGGGGGAGATGCTCGCCGACGACGCCCGCCACCTGCGCGACATGGCAGCCGCGGCGGGCGTGCCGTGCGAACTGGAACTGTGGCCCGGGCGCATCCACGTCTTCCAGGCCCTGCCGCTGCTGGTGCCCGAGGCCGGGCCCGCCCTGCGGCGCGCCGCAGGATTCGTGACCTCGGCACTGGCGCAATCGGATTCGACTATCGGAAAGCGGGTGGGCTGACATGTGGCCGATCGACGAGGTGATGTTCGCACTGGGCGGCAAGCGCCGCTCCCAGCGCGCCGAGGCCGTGGTGACCGGCGCGGGCAGCGGGATCGGGCGCGCGTTCGCGCTCGAGATCGCCGCGCGCGGCGGTGAGGTCGTGTGCGCGGACATCGACAAGGACCGCGCGGACGAGACCGTGCGACTCATCGAGAGCACCCACGGGCGGCCCGCGCACGCGGTCTTCTGCGATGTGTCCCGGCGCGAGGACGTGGAGAGCCTGGCCCTGCACGCGGAACTGCTGTTCGGCGGCGCGCCGAGCTTGGTGATCAATAACGCGGGTGTCGGCATCGGCGGAAAACCGGTGGGCGACATCGGATTCGGCGACTGGGAATGGGCGCTCGGCATCAACCTGTGGGGCGTCGTGCACGGGTGCGAGATCTTCGCACCCCAGCTGCGCGCGGCCGGACGCGGCGGCATCATCAATGTGGCCTCGGCCGCGGGCTTCGCCGCCGCGCCCGGCATGGCCGCCTACAACGTGTCCAAGGCGGCGGTGGTGTCGCTGTCGGAGACCATGGCCGCCGAGCTGGCGGGCAGCGGGGTCGCGGTCACCGCGCTGTGCCCCACCTTCGTGCGCACCAATGTGGTGACCGACGGCCGGATCACCTCGGGCTCTTCCCGATTGGCGGACGGGCTCATGCGCTGGACCGGGTTCTCGCCCGAGTCGGTGGCCCGCACCACCCTCGACGCCCACGACCGGGGCGCGCTGTACGTGCTGCCGCAGCTGGACGCCCGCGTGGTCTGGCACCTCAAGCGGCACTTCCCGGCCCTCTACACCCAGGCCCTCGGCGTCCTGAATCGCGTGCTGCCGCAGCAGGACGCGGCGGCGACCGGCACGAATCTCCAGAAGACAGGTGTCTGACATGTCCGCGAAAACCATCTCCTTCGACTTCGACAACATGCTGGCCAAAATCAAGTCCAAGCAGTGGGCGCTGGCCGACATCGACTGGGACGCACCCGGCGCCGAGCTCATCGACCCGGCCCTGCACGCCAAGCTGAAGCCGTTCATGGCCGATCTCATGTGGATCGAGAACGTCGGCGCGCGCGGCTTCGCGGCCATGGCCAAGAAGGCCCCGACGCCCGCGCTGGCCGAGATCTACCGCTACTTCCACGCCGAGGAACAGCGGCACGCCAATGCCGAACTGGCGCTCATGCGTCGCTGGGGCATGCTCGAGGGCGACGAGATCCCCGAGCCCAATATCAATGTCAAGCTGGTCATCGACTTCCTGGACAAGTACTCCGACGGCATGTCGCTGTCCTTCCTGGGCACCGTCATCCCCATGCTCGAGGTGGCCCTCGACGGCGCGCTGATCAAGTTCGTCACCGACGAGATCGCCGACCCGGTCGCCCAGGAGGTCTTCAAGAAGATCAACAACGACGAATCCCGGCACCTGGCCACCGATTACGCGGTCATGGAGCTGCTCGGCCACGCCAGTGCCCGCAAGCTGGCCATCGACCTGGTGGGCGGCTGGATCAAGCCGTCGCTGTTCATCGGGCTGCTCAGCTACATCCCCCTGCTGAACAAGATGCGCGACAATATCGTCGAGATGGGCGTGAGCGAGGAGAAGCTCTACGCCGCCATGGCCCGCTTCAAGCAGGTCGGCGAGCGCGCGCCGATCGTCAACCGGCTGCCCATGTACCGGATCGTGAAGATGCACTCCGACTGGGTCGTCAACCGCGACAACCCGTATCACCTGTTCGCGGACGCCATGGTCAAGGTCACCGGGGCCATCCCCGACCGCCTGCTGCCCACGCAGCCGACCTGGTCCAAGGAACTCACCTACGAGCCCGTCGCATGAGCGCCGTGAGCAAGCCACTGGACGTGGCGATCATCGGAGCCGGATTCGCGGGCATCGGCGCGGCCATCCGCCTGCGGCAGAAGGGGATCGGCGACTTCGCGGTCTTCGAGCGCGGCGACCGGGTGGGCGGCACCTGGCGTGACAACACCTATCCGGGCGCGGCCTGCGACATTCCGTCGCGGCTGTACTCCTACAGCTTCGCCCCGAACCCGGACTGGTCGCGGACCTACTCCGGCAGCGCGGAGATCCTCGGCTACATCGACACCATGGTCGCGGATTCGGGCATCGCCCCGCACATCCGCTTCGGGCACACCGTGACCGGCATCGTGTTCGACGACGAGACCGGGCTGTGGACGCTGTCCTTCGGCGCGGGGCGGCGAAAAGTGCGGGCGCGCACCGTGATCCTCGCCTCCGGCCCGCTGTCCAACGCCGGGTTCCCGGATATCGCGGGCATCGACGACTACGAGGGCCACAAGATCCACAGCGCCCGCTGGGATCACGACTACGACTTCACCGGCAAGAAGGTGGCCGTGGTCGGCACCGGCGCGAGCGCCGTGCAGATCATCCCGGAGCTGGTGAAACAGGCCGCCTCGGTGAAGGTCTTCCAGCGCACGCCCGGCTGGGTGCTGCCGCGGGTGAACCGCCGCACCAACGGTCTCACCAAACAGGTGTACCGGCAGCTGCCGGTCACCCAGTCGCTGGCCCGCGAGGCCTGGTTCTGGGGCCACGAGTCGGTGGCGCTGGGCGTGGTGTGGAATACGCCGCTGACCCGGGTCGTCGAATCGGTCGCCTTGATGCACCTGCGTTCCCAGGTGCGTGATCCGTGGCTGCGGCGGCAGCTCACCCCCGATTTCCGGGCGGGCTGCAAGCGGCTGTTGATGAGCAGCGAGTACTACCCGGCCCTGCAGGCCGACAACTGCAAGCTCATCACCTGGCCGATCGCGGAACTATCGCCGCACGGCATCCGCACCGCCGAGGGCATCGAGCATCGCTTCGACTGCATCGTGTTCGCCACCGGATTCGAGGTGTCCAAACAGGGCGCGCCGATTCCGGTGACCGGGCGCGGCGGCCGGGTGCTGGCCGACGAATGGCGCGGCGGCGCATACGCGTTCAAGAGCGTCACGGTCGCCGGATACCCCAATCTGTTCCTCACCTTCGGACCGAACTCGGGGCCGGGGCACAATTCGGCGCTGGTCTACATGGAGGCGCAGATCGAATACCTCACCGACGCCATCAAGATCGTGCTCGATCGCGGGCTGCGTACGCTCGAGGCCCGGCAGGATCGGCAGGACCGCTACAACCGCGGCCTGCAGCGCCGGTTGACCGCCACCACCTGGAACTCCGGGTGCAGCAGCTGGTATCTCACCGAGGACGGGTTCAACGCCACCATGTACCCGGGCTTCGGCAGCCAATACGCCCGGCAGCTGGCCAGGGTGGAGCTGACGGATTTCCACCTGCGCTAGTGTTCCGAACAGCTGCGCTAGTGTTCTGGCGGAGACGGGGGTCGCCGGCGGAAGGGACGGGAACAGGACGAATGGCGGAGTACCGCATCGACGATCTCGCCCAGGCCGCCGGCACCACCACGCGCAATGTGCGCGCCTATCAGGAGAAGGGGCTGCTGCCCACGCCCACCCGCCGCAGCGGGCGCGCGCTCATCTACGACGACACCCACCTGGCCCGGTTGCGCATCATCGACGCGCTGCTGCAGCGTGGGTTCACCATCGCCCACATCGCCGACTTCATCACCAGCTGGGAGACCGGCAAGGATCTCACCGAGATCCTCGGGCTGCAGAGCGCGGTCACCGACACCTGGGGCAAAGCCGAAGAGCCGGTGGCGATTCCGCGCGAACTGGTGGACACCTTCTTCGGTGACACCGACGAGCATCAGGTCGACTCCGACCAGCTGGCCCGGCTCGAACAGCTCGGCATGGTGCGGCTGCGTGACGATACCGTCGAGCTCACCCGGCCCGAACTGCTCGGCATCTTCGCCGATCTCAGCTCCTACGGATTCGGGCTGCCCGCGCTCATCGACCTGCACGCGGCCATCGCCGAGCGACTCGAATCGATCGCCCGGCTCATGGTGGTGGCGGCCAAGGACCATATCGTGGCCGCGCACGGACCCGGATGGCTGCCCGAGACCGATGCCGAGATCGCCGAAACCGCCGGGATGCTCAAGCATTTCCGGGAACTCGGGACCCGCTCGGTGCACGACAGCCTCGATCAAGCCCTCGACAAGGTGCTGCAGGCCGAACTCGGCGAGTACCTGGAAGCGGCCGCCCGCCGCCACGCGCAGGAGTGATCAGCGCAGGGCGGCGCGGGCGCCGGCCGCCTCGAGCTTGATCCGCGCGGCCTCGGCGGCGTCCTTGTCGACCTTCTCCAGCACCGCCTTCGGCGCGGCCTCGACCAGGTCCTTGGCCTCCTTGAGACCCAGCCCCGGGATGATCTCCCGCATGGCCTTGATGACCTGAATCTTCCTGTCTCCGAAGGATTCCAGGACGAGATCGAACTCATCCTGTTCGTCGGCCGCCTCGGCCGGCGCCGAATCCGCGGCGACCTGGACGGCCACCGGGGGCGCGGCGCTGACGCCGAACTCCTCCTCGAACGCCTTGAGGAACTCCGAAAGTTCCAGCAGCGTCATACCTTTGAACACGTCGAGCAATTCGACGACGGTCATCTTGGCCATGATGTAACCCCTTGCAACGCTGACCAGGCGATACAAGTAAGTCTAAGCGCCGGGGACCGCCAAGGTCATCAGATATTCGCGCTCCCCGCGTGTCAGCGGGCGTGGCGCGCCGTCGGCGATGGCGACCAAGGTGGAAGTCGCGAAAAGATAAAGGAATTCGCCGTCGCGCACCTCGTGCCGCAGGGTGAACGAGGTGGTGCCGAGCTTCTCCACCTGGGAGGTGACGGTCACCGGCGCGGCCCGGAAGACCAGCGGCATACGGTAGCTCAGCCGCTGACCCGCCACCACCACGCGCCACGGACCGCCGTCGGAGTCGTAGCGGTCCAGCAGATCCGCGCGCGCCTCGTCGAGGTACTGGGCGAAGACCACATTGTTGAGATGCTGCTGCGCGTCCATATCGGTACGGCGCAACTGGATGTCGTAGGTGTGCATCAGGCCTCCAGGTCCTTCAGGAGCACGCGCTGGTCCTCGGGCAGCGCGCGGGACCGCTGGGTCTCCTGGTCGAAGGCGACCATCGTGCACACCGCCGTCGAATACACCACGTCGTCGTCGCGGATCTCCTGCTCCAACACGAACGAGGAGGTGCCGACCCGGCTCACCCAGGTCTCGATCCGCACCGGATCGGGCCGGTACCGCAGCGGCGTCAGATAGTCGATATCCATCTGCGCGACCACGTTCGCCCCGCCGAACCCCTTCTTCCAGAACAGATCGATCCGGGATTCCTCGAGGTAGCGCAAATGCGCGGCATTGTGCACGTGCCCGTCGGCGTCCATATCGGACCACCGCAGCGGGCACTGGAAAAGGTGTCGGGCCACCCCGCATTCATATCAAGCGGGCGGCGGCCGCAACCTCGCGGCCATCGCCGCGATGGCCGAATCTGCAAGAGTCGTGTCGTTGACGCCGTCGCCCGCGAGCCGCAGGCTGAGGGCATGCGGGTGGTGCTGATCGTGGTGTTCGACGGGTTCCAGCTGACCGATCTGGCCGGGCCCGCGGACGTCTTCTCCGGGGCGGCCGCCCTGCTCGGCGACGGCGGCGGCTACCGGGTCGAACTGGCCGCGGCGCAGGCCGGTCCGGTGCGGTCCTCGTGCGGCATCGAGGTGACCGCGCGGCACGGGCTCGACACCTGGACCGGACCGCTGGACCTGCTGCTGGTGGTGGGCGGGCTGGCCTTCTGGGCGGCGTCCGGCGACGCCGAACTGGTGGCCGGGATCCGCCGGGTGGCCGCGGCGGCCGACCGGGTGGGCTCGGTCTGCTCGGGCACCTTCCTGCTGGCCCGCGCCGGACTCCTGGACGGCCGTCGCGCCACCACCCACTGGGCGGGCGGCGAGCTGCTGGCCCAGCAGTTCCCGGCCATCACCACCGAACCCGACCGCATCTACGTGCGCGACGGCCCGATCTGGACCTCGGCCGGGGTGACCGCGGGCATCGACCTGGCCCTGGCCATCGTGGCCGCCGACCACGGACCCGAGCTGGCCCGCGAGGTCGCGCGCTGGATGGTGGTGTACCTGCACCGGCCCGGCGGGCAGAGTCAGTTCAGCGCACCGCTCACCGGCAATTCGCCCCGGCGCGATCCGCTGCGCGAACTCCAGGTGTGGATGGAGGAGCATCCGGCCGCGGACCTGTCGCTGCCCGCGCTGGCCCTGCGGGTCGGCATGAGCACGCGGCACTTCTCCCGCGTCTTCGCCGGCGAGACCGGGACCACGCCCGCCCGCTATGTGGAGCGGGTGCGGATCGCCGCCGCCCGGCGCCTGCTCGAGACCACCGACCAGCCCATGGACCGGGTCGCCGCCGCGGTCGGACTGGGCAGCCCCGAGACCCTGTACCGAATCTTCCACCGCCACCTGGGCATCCCCCCGGGCGAGTACCGCGCCCGATTCAAGAACTCCGAAGGAGAGCGTGTCTCATGACATTCCAGATCGCCATCGTGCTCTATCCCGGCATGACCGTGCTGGACGTGGTCGGACCCTACGTGGTGCTGCGCGGCATCCCCGACAGCGAGATCCGGTTCGTCGCCGGGGAAGTCGGCCCGGTGGTGGCCGACAGCGGCGTGCTGGCGCTGGGCGCGACCCACACCTTCGCCGAGACGCCCGCACCCGATCTGGTGCTCGTCGGCGGTGGGGAACAGGGCACCACCGGCGCGATGGCCGACCGCGAGCTCATCGACTGGCTGCGGGCGGTGCACCCCACGACGCAGTGGACCACCTCGGTCTGCACCGGATCGCTGATCCTGGCCGCCGCCGACATCCTGCGTGGTCAGCCCGCCACCACCCACTGGCTCGGGCAGCCCGCGCTCGCGCCCTTCGGCGCCGAGTCGCGGCCGCACGACCGCATCGTGCACAGCGGCAAGATCGTCACCGCCGCAGGCGTTTCCGCGGGCATCGACCTCGGACTGTGGCTGGTCGGCCGGATCGCGGGGGAGGAGCGGGCGCAGATGACCCAGCTCTACATCGAGTACGACCCGCACCCGCCCTACGACACCGGCCACCCCGACAAGGCGAGCCCCGACCTGCTGCGCAAGACGCGCCTGCTCGCCACCAAACGATCGGCCAAGCCGCGGGTGCCGCTGGAGGTGGCGACCGCCGTGTGGCGGCTGACCCTCAACCGCATGCGGGATCGGGCCGCCGCCAAACGCTGAATTCCCGTACCGTCGGAAGGGTGACCGAGCTGCTCGGCGATCACTTCTTCGCCAATCC
Source organism: Nocardia sp. NPDC004340 (assembly GCF_053602575.1). NCBI lineage: Bacteria > Bacillati > Actinomycetota > Actinomycetes > Mycobacteriales > Nocardiaceae > Nocardia > Nocardia sp. NPDC004340. Next base: position 82,841 of record NZ_JBSGDW010000009.1, on the reverse strand, counting down.
GCATGCGTACTACCGGCTTTGGCGCGAGGACGGGCCGGTGCTGCGGGTGCGGTTCGGGGACGGCGTGGAGCGCTGGCTCGTCATCGGCTACGAGGAGGCCCGCGCCGTGCTCGCGGATCCACGGCTGCGCAAGGACATCGACCTCCTCGAATCGGTGATCGCCCGCAAGCACACGGGGCCCTGGGAGGGGCCGCGCACCCACGACGGGCTGCGGCACATGCTCAATGCCGACCCGCCCGACCACACCCGGTTGCGGCGGGCGGTCTCGCAGGCGTTCACCGCGCGGCGGGTGGCGGCGCTGCAACCGGTCATCGAGCAGACGGCGCGAGAACTGCTGGACGCCATGGCCGATCGCGACGAGGTGGATCTGCTGCGGGCCTTCGCGGTACCGCTGCCCGTGGCGGTCATCTGCCACCTGCTGGATGTGGACATCGAGGACCAGGGCACCTTCCGGGAATGGACCAAGGCGCTGGTCGGCACCCTGGAGCCCGGGGTGGACCCGGCCCGGGCGCACGGCGAGATGGTGGCCTTCCTGCGGGACCTGTTGCGGCGCAAACGGGCAGAGCCGGGCGAGGACCTGCTCTCGGTGCTGGTCACCGACGCCGACGCCCGCCTCGACGAGGGCGAACTGATCGGGATGGCGCTGCTGCTCCTGGTCGCCGGGCACGAGACCACGGTGAACCTGATCGGCAACGGCATGCTGGCGCTGCTGCGCGACCGGCCCTGGCTGGACCGGCTGTGCGCGGCCCCGGAACTGATCCCCCCCGCCGTCGAGGAATTCCTGCGCTTCGACGGGCCCGTCGACCTGGCCACCCTGCGGTTCACCGCCGAGCCGATCACGGTCGGCGACACCGTCATTCCCGCGGGCGAACTGGTCCTGGTGGCGCTCGCCGCGGGCAACCGGGACCCGCGCCACTTCACCGACCCGCACCGCCTGGACCCGCTGGCCGAGCACGTCGCGCACCTGGGCTTCGGCCACGGCGTCCACTACTGCGTCGGCGCGCCGCTGGCCCGGCTCGAGGCCCGGGTCGCGTTCACCCAGCTGCTGGACCGGTTCCCGGACATCGAGCTGGCCGTGGACGATGCCGAGCTGCGCTGGCACCCGAATCCGGTGATCCGCGGCCTGAAGCGACTGCCGGTGCGGCTGCGGAAGTAGATCCGGGGCAGGAATTTCCGGCCCGCGAGCGATGAATTTCGGGCGGCGGTGAGGTCTATACCTGTGAACAGACGTTCGAGTTCACCGTCGAGTCAAAAGAGTTGATCTTTCATGACCGTATTCGCCATCTACGGGGCCACCGGTCACACCGGCCGCCTCGTCGCCGCCGACCTCATCGCACGAGGGAAGGAAGTCGTTGTGTCCGGGCGCGATCCGGATGCCCTCGCCGCCCTGGGCCCCGCGCGGGTCGTGCCCGCCGCGCTCGATGATCCGGCGGCCTTGCGGGCGCTGGCCGAGGCCGCCGACGTGATCATCCACTGCGCGGGGCCCTTCGCCACCACCGGATTGCCCGTGGCCACCGCCGCCGTCGAGGGAGGCTGCCACTATGTCGATCACGCCGTGGAGGTGCACCACGTGAAGCGGCTGTTCGACGACTTCACCGAACCCGCCCAGCGGGCCGGGATCACCATGATGCCGAGCGTGAGTTTCTATGGGGGACTGGGTGATCTGCTCGCCGGGGCCGTCGCGCGCGCAGCATCGGGCATCGACCGGATCACCGTGGCCTACCACGTCACCAACTGGATGATGACCCACGGCGCGGTGGAGACCGCGCGACTGCTGTTCGCCGACACCGACCGCATCGGCTACGAGGACGGGCAGCCCCGATACGGATTCGTGGAACCGCGGCAGGCGATCTTCGCGTTCCCGCCGCCGGTCGGACCGCGGCCCATGATCGCGCCGGTGCCGTTCCCCGAAGCCGTCACCGTGCCCCGGCACACCCGCACGAAAGCGGTGGAGGCGCAACTGACCGCGCATACCTTCGCCGAGGACCAGGCCTTCACCAGTGAGCAGGTCGACCCGGCCGCCCGCGCCGACAGCCGCTTCATGATCGCCGCCCAGGTGCTCGCGTCCGGCGGCTCGGTGTCCGGGACGCTGACCGGGCGAGACCTGTGGTCGGCCGCCGCGCTGGCCTCGGTGGAGGCGGCGGTGCGGCTCACCGAGGGCGCCGCCAAGAGCGGAGTCGCCAGTCCCGCCGAGGCTTTCGAGGCCGTCGGCTTCCTGCGGGATCTCGCCGCGCGCGGGGCCTTCGAACTCCGGTTGCCGGAACACGCGTGAGGAGCACGACCATGGAACCGATTCTCGTCACCGGCGCGGCCGGGGGCAGTCAGGGCGGCACCGGCCGTCGCGTCGCCGAGATCCTGGTGCGGGAGGGCCTGCCGGTGCGCGCCTTCGTGCACCGCGACGACGGCCGCGCGGCCGAGCTGAAGGACCTGGGCGCGGAGGTGGTCACGGGCGATCTGCGCGAGATCAGCGCCGTGACACCCGCTCTCCAGGGCGTGCGCCGGGCCTACTTCACCTACCCGGTGACCGCCGGAATGCTGGACGCCACCGCGGTGCTCGCGGCCGTCGGCAAGCAGGCCGGGCTGGAGCGGGTGGTCGCCACCTCCCAGCTCGGCTCCGATCCGCAGGCGGGCACCCCGCACATGCGGCGGCACTGGGTGGCCGAACAGGTCCTCGACAATGCCGGGATCGGCGCGGTGCACCTGCGGGCCGCGGTGTTCTTCGAGAACCTGCGGGTGGCCATCGGGGACCGGGGTGAGCTGGCGCTGCCGCTCGGCTCGCCCGACACCGTGCTGCCGCTCATCGCGGGCGCGGACGTGGCGGGCGTCGGGGCCGGGGTGCTGCGCACCGCGGGCCCGGTGGATCCGGTGCTGTGGCTGGCCGGGGAGACCATGACCGTCGGCGAGGCCGCCGAAATACTCGGCGTCCCTTACCGGAACGTGGATCCGGCCGAATGGTCCGCGTGGGCCATGACGGTGTACCGCGACGAAGTCGCCGTGGAACACCTGACCCACCTGTGGACCATGTTCGCGGCCATCGGTTCCGGGCACGAGCTGTTCCGGGTCACCGAATCCATCGAGCGCTTCACCGGGCGGCCGCCGATCACCCTGCGGGAGTTCACCGCCGGGGCCTGAGGCCGGTCAGGCCAGCCAGCGTCCGCGCCGCAGCACCCGGCGCAGGCCCAGCTGGTCGTCGAGCACCACGGCGTCGGCGTACATGCCGGGACGCAGGTCGCCGACGTCGCCGAGGCCCGCCGCGTCCGCGGGGGTCGAGGTGACGGCGGCGACCGCGTCGTAGAGCGGGATGCCGCAGTCGCGCACCGCCCAGCGCAGGCAGTGCAGCAGCGTCGCGGTGCCGCCCGCCAGCGAGCCGCCCGGCACCCGCGCCACCCCGTCGGTCACGGTGACCGGGCGCGGCCCCAGCCGGTACTGGCCGTCCGGCATGCCCGCCGCCTGGGTGGCGTCGGTGACCAGCACCACCCGGTCGGGGGCGGTGGCGAAAACGAGTGCGCCGAAACCGGAGTCGACGTGCACGCCGTCGCCGATCACCTCCACGAACGCCTGTCGCTGGGCCGCCGCCACCAGGCCCGCCGCCACCGGGCCGGGCGCGCGGTGATGCAGCGGCGGCATGCCGTTGGCGAGATGGGTGACCAGGGTGCCGCAGCCCTGCGGGCTCAGCGCCGCCCGGAAGCGGGCGAAACTCGAATCACTGTGCCCGACCGCCACCACCACGCCGCTGTCGGCCAATTGTTTGGCGGCGGTATCGAATCCGGGGCGCTCGGGGGCCAGGGTCATGACCCGCAGCTGACCGTCGGTGGCATGCAGGAGGCGGTCGATGAGCTCCGGGTCGGGATCGGTCAGATAGCCGAGATCGTGTGCGCCGCAGCGGGTCTGCGACAGGAACGGGCCCTCGATGTGGACACCCGCGATCACGCCGTCCGCGGCGAGCCGGCGCAGCACGGCCGCCTGCGCCACCATCGTGTCGGGGGCCGCGGTCACGATGCTGGCGAGCACGCTGGTCGAGCCGCGCCGATGATGGAAAGCGGCGGCCTCCTTCGCCTCGGTCGCGTCCTCGGTGTCGAAGCGATATCCGAAACCGCCGTGCGTGTGGATGTCCACCAGACCCGGCACCACCGTGCCCGCGTACACCGGCGGCAATTCCCTGTGTGTGGTGGCCCATTCGGTGGCGGGCCGGACCGCGGCCACCCGCTCACCCCGCACGGTGATCACACCGTCCTCGAGCACACCGGCGCGGGTCACCACGCGGCCGCGCAATTCCAGGCCCCGCCGACCGCTCGCCAGACCCGTTGCCGCGTCAGCCATCACGCCACACCCATCAGCTCAGAATGACCGATCGCGGGACGGTGCGCGGGTGTTCGGTCCTGTCGATTTCCTGTTCAAACGAATCACATTCGGGCGGTCGCCGCGTTAGATTCGAGAGATACCAATCATTCGGCCCGAAATTCCGCTCTCGGCAACACTTTCGATTCAGCAGACGGCGAATTGAGGGGCGTCGCCTGCTCTCGCACCCGCTGAATCGGGCGCCACCCGATTCAGATGGGTCGCAGCACCACCAGGCCCGGGACCGTGGTCAGATACTGGGTCAGCGGGGTGTCGACGACCTGCTCGTTCGCGGCCAGCGAGGACGCGTTGCGGAACATCGGCCCGTTCGGGGTGTCGATGAAAATGCCCACGTGGGTGACGTCCAGGCCCGCCTCATCGGTGTACGCGCCCAGGAAATCGCCGGTGCGAAGTTTTCCGATCATCGTATTGTCGACCGCCGCGGCCGGCACGAAAGCGATGTCGCGGTCCACCACCGGCAGGCCCGGGAGATAGTTGCCGCCATCGGCTTTCGCGTTCAGATGCTTGGTGACGGTGACCGCTGCGGGGGTGAGGCCGCGCGTGATATCGGTGGCGGCCGTGCGGTTCACCGTCGCCCAATCGGTGAAGAAGTGCTTGCGGCTGGTGAATTCCACCCGGGAATCCGCGTAGCGGGTGGCCACCAGGTTCCGCACGAACTGGGCGCGGTCGGCCGAACGGCTCAGCGCGTCCACGTAATCGAGATAGGTGAAACAGTCGACCCGGCGGAAGTCGACCACCAGCTGCTCGGCCCGGGTGGCCGAACCGATCAGCATGTTCGCCCCGTACGGGGTGCCGAGGAAGCGGGCGGACAGTTGCGCGATCGCATCGGTCCGGGCGCCCGGGATCGAGTTGCGCAGCGCGAGCAGCTCGTCCAACTGCCGGGAGGTGGACTCGTCCAGCCCTGGTTCGGCCGGCGCGGCCAGCGCCTGCGGCACCGCCAAGGCCGAAACCAGCGTGACCAGCATCAGCAGTAGCCGGGTCAGTGTGCGCACGAGCCCTCCCTCGGAACGAGACTGCCCCCGACGCTACCCCAGCAGCCCGCCCAGCAACCCGCCCTGCTGTCCGGCTTCCTGCCCGCCGCCGGTCCCGCCGATGAATCCGCCCGGCGGCAGCTCCGACGGCTGCACGATCACGAAACCGCGACCCGAGAACGAGAGCGTCAGGCCCTCACCGGTGCTGCGGCCGATCAGGCGGGCGAAACCCATGGAGTCGTTGCGCTTGATCCCGGTCTGCAGACTCGACGACCAGGCCACCGCCGCCTGCGGGTCGGCGTAGGTCGGCTGATCGACGTTCAGCACCACCGGCTGGCCGTGCGTGGTGATGGCGATCCGGCCGCGACCGGTGAACACGCAGTTGAAGAACCCGGCATTGCTGGCATAACCGGCCGCGCCCTGCACCCGCTGGATGTTGTACGACAGCGAGGAGTCGAAGGCCAGCACGTTCGCGCCGTTGATGGTCAGTCCGTCGGTGCCGTCCAGATCCACGACGTGCACATCGGCGGCGGCATTGGCCAGGAACAGATCCCCGCGCCCCTGCACCTGCATGAGCGGCACGCCCTCACCGGTCAGCCGCTGCTGGATGGCCCGCCCGATCCCGCCGGACCCGAGCGCCTTGAACCGCAGATCACCCTGATAGGCCACCATCGACCCGGCCCGCGCCAGCGTCTCCCCGTCCACCGCGACGCGAATCATCTTGCCGCCCTGCTTCTGGATGCCGAGACCGCTGACCTCGGCGTGTTGCGGATTGAACAGCTCGCTCTGCACGGGCGGAACTCCTTGTGATGCGGGGGGATTCGGAACGGGGGCCGCGGGCGGATACGCGGGCGGCGAGAAGGACTGCGGGGCGGCGGGCATCGGCTGCGGAGGCGGCATCGGCTGCTGGTACGGCTGCGGCGGCACCGGCTGCTGATAGGACGGCGCGGGCACGGGCTGCTGGTAGGGCTGAGCGGGCATGGTGGGCGGCGGCATCTGCTGCGGCGCCGGGTTGGGCTGCGTCGGCAGGTAACCCGCGGGCTGGGGCGGCGCCGCGAAGCCGGCCGCCGGGGGCGCCGGCGCGGGTTCCGGTTCGTCGTCGATGTTCACCCCGAACGCCGCGGCCAGACCCGCGAGCCCGTCGTCGTACCCCTGGCCGACGGCGCGCACCTTCCAGCCGTCCCCGCGCCGGTAGATCTCGACGCACACCACGGCGGCCTCGCTGGTCAGACCGTTCATCGGGAATGTCAGTGTCCCGGCGTCGGATCCGATGGTGGCGGTCAGCGAGCCCGCCGCCCCGGCGAAGGTGGCGGGCCCGCTGCCGTCGAGGCTGGCGGTGATGGCGATCTTGTCCACGTCGGCGGGCAGCGCGGCGGTCATCACGTCGACCATGTCGCCCGCGCCGCGGCCGTGCCGGTACACCACGCCGGGGCCCACCGGCTGGTTGAAGAAGATGAAGTCACCGTCGGACCTGACCCGCCCGTCCGCGCCCAGGAGCAGCGCGGACACGTCGACCGCGACGGAGCAGGTGACGGTGACCGTCATCCGGTCGGCGGGCGCGGGCCGGTTCTCGCCGCGCGCGAGGGCGGTCACCGGTGTCCTCCGCGGTGGGCGCGGACCCGTTCGGGCGATAGACGATTCACGGCATCCAGTGTGTCGAAACTCGGCCGCCAGGGCCATCCGGGGATACCCGGACTCCGCGTGGCGTCCGGTGCGTCGTCAGGCCGCGCGGTCCGTGCGCTCGGTGTGGTCCGGGCGCGGCAGGTCGGCCTCGTACTGGGCGCGGTGCAGCGCGCAGCGGTATTTCGGGCCCGGCTTGATGTAGGCGGGGTCCAGCCGCTGGGTGAAGCTGAGGTTGTCACGCCGCCAGCAATCGATGCACATCGGCTCGGTCATGGCGTCCTCCTCTGTCATCGCTTCCGCGAAGGGTATGCGGGAGAGGGATTCCCACTCACGGCCTGTTTCGGATATAGGTCCGGGCACTCTTGCGTAACGGATGCGGCCGGTTTGCCGACCGGTCGGTTGCTTTATCGGTGTCACGGGCGCGCCGCACGGACGCGATCAGACATCCCGCGATCACCACGTACACGATGACGTAACAGTTCAACAGGATCGGGGAGATCGGCCACGACGGCGGGAACAGGAACCAGCCGACCACCACCCAGGTGTCGGTCCAGTGGTAGGCCCACGCGCCGGTCGCCACGTAGACGCCGCCGGCCGCCGCCCACCAGCGCGGGTCCGACACCGCGCGATGCACCAGGTAGACGAACAGCGGCAGGAACCACACCCAGTGGTGATTCCAGGAGAACGGCGACACCACGCACGAGGTCAGGCCCGCGAGTGTGACGGTCAGCAGCTTCTCGCCGCGCCGATAGAGCTCCGCCGCGAGCAGCAGCCCGCCGATCGCCACCGGCGCGGCCAGCAGCAGCCACAGCCATTGCGGCACTTGGCCGCCCGTGAAGTGCGCGATCGTGCCGCGCAGGGACTGGTTGGCGGGCTGGGTATCCGGGGCGATCCGGTTCGACTGGAAGAACGTGCGGGTCCAGTACTGCCGGGAATCCGAGGGCAGCACCGCCCCGGCGAGCCCGATGGTGAACACGAAGGTGGCCGCGGCCATCACCGCCGCCGCCCACTGCCGCAACACCACGAACTGCGCCACGAAATACAGCGGCACCAGCTTGATCCCGGCGGCCAGCCCGACCCCGACCCCGCGGATCCGGCTGTTCGGCGGGCGCGAGAAGTCCCACAGGATCAAGGCCATCAGCACCAGGTTGATCTGGCCGTAGTAGAGGGTGGTGCGCACCGGCTCCAGGAACATGCAGGTGGCCGTGAGCAGCGCGCTCAGCCCGGCCAGCCGCCAGGTCAGGCGGTAGCCGAGCACCCGCCAGCACAACAGGACGCACCCGTAGAGCACGCAAATATTCAGTGCCAGCCAGGTATTCGTGACGGACGCCCACGGGATGGCCAGCATCGGCAGGAAACTCAGGGTGGAGAACGGGGTATAGGTGAACGACAGCCCGCGATGGGTGGTCTCGGTGTAGAGGGGATGCCCGTTGTAGATCTTCCAGGCGCCGTCGCGGTAGACGTGCACATCGAAACCGCCCGCCAGGAAACCCACCTGGTCCAGCCAGGGGTCGACGGTGGTGAAGATCAGTGCCAGGGACAGCGCCGCGCCGCAGGCGAGCACCCACGCCGTCGTCCGATTCCACGGTCGCGGTGGCGCACCGGAATCGCTCGCCACCGCTTGGTCTTTCGATCTGACCGCACCGTCTTTTGTTTTAGCACCGATCAACACCCAACCCACCTCAGATGTGCGATACCCCCTCCCGGATGTTCTGAACCCTACCGGCAGGGTTTGATGGTTTCGTCACACTGCGGTCCCGCCCGGCGGAACCGGTCGTTTCCCCGCGCCCCAGTGGTTGAAGACCAGGTTCAGCACGAAGACCACGATCACCGCCGAGGTGATCGGGCTGCCCGCGATCATCTGGAAGTCGGTCGGGAACTGCTTGTAGATGTTCGGGGCGACCGCGGGCAGCAGCGCCACCGACAGGGTGACCGCGATGATGAGCATATTGCTGGTGCCCTCGAACTGGACCTTGTGCAGAATGCGCAGGCCGACCGCGGTGACCATGGCGAACATGACGGTGGCCGCGCCGCCCACCACCGGACCCGGCAGCGCCGCCACCACGCTGCCCACCTTCGGCACCAGGCCCAGCGCGACCAGCATGCCGCCGCAGGCCGCGACCACCCAGCGGCTGCGCACCCCGGTCAGGCCGACCAGGCCGACATTCTCGGCGAAGGCGGTGTCGGGAAAGGAGTTCATGAAGCCGGCCAGCACCGCGGAGAAGCCGTCGGCGGCCAGACCGCGCGCCAGATCGGGCGGTTCGAGCTGCTTGTCCACCATTTCGGCGACGGCGACCATATCGGCGGTGGACTCGGTGAAGGTCACCAGCATGACCACGCACATGGAGATGATCGCGCCCAGATGGAACTCGGGCGCGCCGAAGATGAACGGCCGGGACACGGCGAACCAGCCCGCCGACCCCACCCCGGACATGTCCACCAGATGCATGGGCACCGCGACCAGCGTGCCGATCGCGACGCTGAGCAGCACGGCCAGCTGGCTGACCAGACCGCGGCCGAACCGGTGGATCACCACGATCAGCGCGATCACCAGACCGGCCAGCGCGATATGCGAGATCTGGCCGTAGTCGGCGGCTTTCGGGTCGTCTCCGGCGATCAGCCCGGCGTCCGCGCCGATCAGCGACAAACCGATCACGCAGATCACGCAGCCCGACACCAGCGGCGGGAAGAAGCGCACCACCATGGCGAAGAAGCGGGCGATGATCAAACCGAACACGCCCGACACCAGGATCGCGCCGTACACGGTCGGCAGCCCGGCCTCGCCGCCGCCGAACTCCTGCGCGATCAGGATCATGGGCGAGACCACGGTGAAGGTCGCGCCGGCGACCACCGGCAGCCGCACACCCATGATGCGGCCGATACCGACCGCCTGGATGATGGTGACGATGCCCGAGACGAGCAGATCGGCATTGACCAGCAGGGCGATGGTGTGGGCGGGAAGCTTCAGTGCCCCGCCGACGAGCAGCGGCACCGCGACCGCGCCCGCGTACATGATCGCCAGATGTTGCAGGCCCAGCAGGAAGAGCTTGGGTGGCGGTGGTATCTCGTCGACGGGGTGACGGGCCTTGACGAGTCCGGTGGCGGCATCGATTTCGGATTTACGGGAGGGGCGCACTTTTGCGAGAAAGCGCATTTGCATGACAAGCCTCCTGGAACACGTGGATCACCGGCCGGGGGAGGCCGTGACCACGAACCGAATGATGGCGCAGGAAATACCGGGTCCGCAGCGGATTGTTCGATTGTCCAGCCGGTTCGGCGTGGCTCCCGGCCGCCTTCGTATTTTCCTACAGAATCACACGGTCAGCGGCGTCCCGTGTTGACCGAATATCCCGCCGGACGTAGGTTCAGGCCACATAACCCGTGGTCACAGACAGGAGGCGAGCGGATGTCCACCAACTCCGATCTGCGTCGCCTGGCTCACCGCACCGCGTGGGTGCCCGGGCGCGTCGCCCACGGCTGCTGAGCCGGCTTTCTCGACGAGCGGAATTGATCCGCCGACACTGGATAGTGCACTCGACGACGAAAGCGGCCGGCAATGGCAATTTTCATGACGGTGAACGGAAAATCGACACCGATTTCTCCCGCGGCGACGCACACCACCCTGCTGGACTTTCTCCGGGAGCACGGGCTCACCGGATGCAAGGAAGGCTGTGCGGAGGGTGAATGCGGCGCGTGTTCGGTCCTGGTGGCCCGGCCGGGCCGGATCGAGCCGACCGAATGGGTGGCGGTCAACGCCTGCCTGACCCCGGCCCTCGCGCTGGAAGGGCAGGAGGTCGTCACCGCGGAGGGGCTCGGCACCGTGGCCGCGCCGCATCCGGTGCAGCGGGAGCTGGCGGTGCGCGGGGGCTCGCAATGCGGTTACTGCACACCGGGATTCGTGTGCAGCATGGCCGCCGAGTACTACCGGCCGGATCGGACGGTCACGGACGACGTGTGCGCGCACGGCGAGACCGGGCCCAATGGCTTCGATCTGCACGCGCTGAGCGGGAACCTGTGCCGCTGCACCGGCTACCGGCCGATCCGCGACGCCGCCTACGCGGTCGGCGCACCGGCCGAGGACGACGCCCTGGCCCGGCGGCGCGAGGCCGGCGCGCCGGAACCGGCGGCGACCGACTTCAGTTCCGAGGGACGGCGATTCGTCCGGCCCGCGTCGCTGGCCGAGGCGCTGCGGCTGCTGCGCGACCATCCGGACGCCACCGTGCTCGCGGGCAATACCGACCTGGGCGTCGAGGCGAATATCCGTGGGCTGCGGGCGGAGTACACGCTGGCCGTCGACCGGCTCCCCGAATTGCGCGAGCTCGTGATCGGCGCGGACCGGATCGAGCTCGGCGCGGCGCTGACCCTCACCGAGCTCGAGCGCGGGCTCGCCGGACGGGTGCCGCTGCTGTCGGAGTTGTTCCCGCAGTTCGCTTCTCGGCTCATCCGCAATGCCGCCACGCTGGGCGGCAACCTCGGCACCGGATCGCCCATCGGCGACGCGCCGCCGGTACTGCTCGCCCTGGAAGCCTCGGTGGTGCTCGCGGCTGCCGAGGGGGAGCGGGAGGTCGCACTCGCCGACTACTTCACCGGGTACCGGAGTTCGGTGCGGCGGCCCGGGGAGCTCATCCGTTCGGTGCGCATCCCGCTGCCGCTCGCGCCCGTGGCCGCCTTCCACAAGATCGCCAAGCGCCGGTTCGACGATATCTCCAGTGTGGCGGTGGCTTTCGCGCTCGATATCGACGACGGTGTGGTGCGCCGGGCCCGCATCGGGCTGGGCGGCGTGGCCGTGACGCCCGTGCGCGCCTACGCGACCGAGGCGGCCCTCGAAGGGCGGCCCTGGACCGAAGCCGCCGTCGCCGCGGCCTCGGACATCCTGCACGGCGAAGGCACACCGCTCGACGATCACCGCGCCAGCGCGCGATATCGCAGCGCGATGCTGGGCGAGAGCCTGCGAAAACTGTTCTCCGACACCACCGAGACCGAGGGGGTGCTGTCATGAGTCACCTGTCGCAACGACCCGACGATCCGGTCGTGGGGATCGCGCTCCCGCACGAGAGCGCCGCCCTGCACGTCACCGGGACCGCGCTCTACACCGACGACCTGGTGTACCGCACCAAGGATGTGCTGCACGCCTACCCGGTGCAGGTCCCGCACGCGCACGCGCGGATCACCGCCCTGCGCACCGAGCCCGCGCTGCGGGTGCCCGGCGTGGTGCGGGTGCTCACCGCCGCCGACGTGCCCGGCCTCAACGACGCGGGCGTCAAACACGACGAACCGCTGTTCCCCGACGAGGTCTGCTTCCACGGCCACGCCGTGTGCTGGGTGCTGGGCGAGTCCCTGGAAGCCGCGCGGCTGGGGGCCGCCGCGGTGGAGGTGGAGGTCGAACCACTGCCGTCGATCATCACCATCGAGGAGGCGGAGGCCGCCGGGAGCTTCCAAGGCGTACAACCCGAAGTCCGCTGTGGCGACCTGGAAGCCGGGTTCGCCGCCTCGGCGCACATCTTCTCCGGGGAACTCCTGTTCGCCGACCAGGAACACTTCTATCTCGAAACCCACGCCGCCCTGGCACAGGTCGACGAGGCCGGGCAGGTGTTCGTGCAGTCGAGCACCCAGCATCCCTCCGAGACCCAGGAGATCGTGGCCCACGTGCTCGGGCTGCACAATCACGAGGTCACCGTCCAATGCCTGCGCATGGGCGGCGGATTCGGCGGCAAGGAGATGCAGCCGCACGGCTTCGCGGCGATCGCCGCGCTCGGCGCGACCCTCACCGGACGCCCGGTCCGGCTGCGGCTCAACCGGACCCAGGATCTGACCATGTCCGGCAAGCGGCACGGCTTCCACGCGCGCTGGCGGGCGGGGTTCGACGCCGACGGGCACGTGCTGGCCCTCGACGCCACGCTGACCTCGGACGGCGGCTGGAGTCTGGACCTGTCGCAGCCGGTCCTGGCCCGCGCGCTGTGCCACGTCGACAATCTGTACTCGATTCCGAACGCGCGCTTCCGCGGTCGCATCGCCAAGACCAACAAGCCGTCCAACACGGCCTTCCGCGGATTCGGCGGACCGCAGGGCATGCTCGTGATGGAGGATCTGCTCGGGCGGTGCGCGCCGCTGCTCGGCCTGGATCCGCGAGAACTGCGCCGCCGCAACTTCTACCGCCCCGGGGAGCGCACGCCCTACGGGCAGGAAGTGCGCCACGCCGAGCGCATCGCCGAGACCTGGGATCAGGTGCTGGCCAACGGTGAGATCGATTCCCGCACAAGGGAGATCGCCGCCTTCAACGCGTCGCACCGGCACGTCAAGCGCGGGCTCGCGATCACCGGCGTCAAATTCGGGATCTCATTCAATATGACGGCCTTCAACCAGGCCGGGGCGCTGGTGCTGATCTACAAGGACGGGTCGGTGCTGATCAACCACGGCGGCACCGAGATGGGGCAGGGCCTGCACACCAAGATGCTGCAGGTGGCCGCCACCACGCTGGGCATCCCGCTGCACAAGGTGCGGCTGGCGCCGACGCGAACGGACAAGGTGCCCAACACCTCCGCGACGGCCGCGAGTTCCGGGGCCGACCTCAACGGCGCGGCGGTGAAGAACGCCTGCGAGCAGCTGCTGGAACGGCTGACCCGGGTGGCGGCGACGCGGCTGGGCGTCAACGCCTCCGATATCCGGATCGCCGACGGCGTCGCCCGCGCCCTCGGGGCCGGTACCGACGGGGTCGCGTGGGAGGACCTGGTGCGCACCGCCTACCTGCAGCGGGTCCAGTTGTCGGCGGCCGGTTTCTATCGCACCGAGGGCCTGCACTGGGACGCCGAGACCATGCACGGGTCGCCGTTCAAGTACTTCGCCTACGGGGCCGCGGCCACCGAGGTGGAGGTGGACGGGTTCACCGGCGCGTACCGGATCCGCCGGGTCGACATCGTCCACGATGTCGGCGACAGCCTGTCCCCGCTCGTCGACATCGGCCAGATCGAGGGCGGTTTCGTGCAGGGCGCGGGCTGGCTGACCCTCGAGGACATTCGCTGGGACACCGGCGACGGACCTGGGCGCGGCCGGCTGCTCACCCAGGCCGCCAGCACCTACAAGCTGCCGAGCTTCTCGGAGATGCCCGAGGAGTTCAATGTCAGCCTGCTGGCGCACGCGCACGAGGAGGGCGTGGTGTACGGGTCCAAGGCGGTGGGGGAGCCGCCGCTCATGCTGGCGTTCTCGGTGCGGGAGGCGCTGCGGCAGGCGGCCGCCGCCTTCGGACCGGAGGGCGTGAGCGTGGAACTCGCCGCGCCCGCCACCCCGGAGGCCGTGTACTGGGCGCTCGACGCGGCGCGACGCACCGGCGAATCCGCGATGGAGACAGGCGAATTCGCCGCCGGGGAAAGCGTGCCCGCCGGTGCCTGACCTGACCTGGGTGACGGCCGTCGCGCGACTGCGCGAACGCCGGGAACCCGGTGTGCTGGTCACCGTGGCGACGGTGCGCGGCCACGCGCCCCGCCGCGCGGGCGCGAAAATGGTGGTGGGACAGAGCGATACCTGGGGTTCGATCGGCGGCGGCAATGTCGAGGCCGTCGCCGTCGAACGCGCCCGTGAACTGATCGCCCACCTGCCCGCCGAACCCGAGCTGATGGATTTCGCCCTCAACGACAAGGTCGTCAACCGGCACGGCGTGCAGTGCTGCGGCGGCACGGTGACCGTCCTGCTGGAACCGCTGCCGGTACCTCCGGCCGTCGCGATCTTCGGGGTCGGCCACGTGGGCCTGGAACTGGCCCGCATCCTGGCCCGCCACGAACTGGACCTGCACCTGATCGACACCCGGCCGGACATGCTCGCCGCCGATCGGCTCGCGGCCCTGGACGACGCCATCGCCGTGATCCACACCCACCGCGTCGCGCTGCTGCCCGAGGAGGTGCTGGGCCACCTGCCGCCCGGCACCCACGTCCTGATCATGACCCACGATCACGCCGAGGACGCCGCGCTCTGCGACGCCGCCCTGCGCACCGACGGGCTGGGCACCATCGGGTTGATCGGGTCCCCGGCCAAATGGGCGCGCTTCACCAAGCGGCTCACCGCCGAGGGCGGGCACCCGCCGGAAGCGTTGGCGCGCATCAAGACGCCGATCGGGCTGGCCGACATCACCGGCAAGGAGCCCGCGGTCATCGCCGTCAGCGTCGCGGCGGATCTGTTGCGCGCCTTCGAATCCGACACGACCGACTGAGCCCGGAGACGGTCACCGGCGGGCGGCCTCGTCGAAAATCCGGGACCTGCCCGCACCCGTCAGTGCGTGGCGGCGAGCTCCACGCTGTGGGTGCCCGCGCGACGGCCGGAGAAGACACAGTCGGCCAGCGACAGACCGCTCACGTACGAGTTCGAGCACACGCCCACCGCCGCCCGTCCCGCCGCGAACAGGCCCGGGATCGCCGCGCCGGATTCGGTGCGGACCGCGCCGGTCTCCTCGTCCACCACCAGGCCGCCGAGGGTCAGCATCGGCATCGGGTAGGTGAGCCGCGCCTTGAACGAGATGTCCAGCAGCGTGAAGGGTCCCGAGTGCAGCGGGCGGCGCAGATCGTCGGGCTTGCCCATCGGATCGGGCAGCGACTGCTCGATGGCGCGATTGTGCGCGTCCACGGTCTTGCGCAGCGCCGCCGGTTCGATCCCGGCGCGGGCGGCGACCTCCTCCACGGTCCGGCCGCTCACGCTGCCGACCCGCAGCAGCCGCTCGGCCTGCATGCGCTGGAACCACACCGACTGCTCGGGCAGCTGGCGGCGCGCCTCGGTGAGCAGCCGGGCATCGGCCAGCAGCCAGGCCCGATTGCCGGGGCTGGTCGCGATGGCCGCGCCCAGGGCCGCGCCGTAGCGGGATTCGTCGATCATGCGCTGTCCGTTGGCATCCACGGCGATCGCACCGAAGAAGGCGCTCGGCGGGGCGATGAAGCGCCAGGTCGACAGCACGTCCATGCGATCGGTGGCCGCGCCCGCGGCCTGGGCCATGGCGATACCGCTGCCGTCGTCTCCGGCTGTGCCCAGCGGCAGGCCCTCGGCCCAGGGGTAGTCGGGGGCGTGCTTCCCGACCATCTCGCCATTGGCGATGAAGCCGCCGGTGGTGAGGATGACACCCGAGCGCGCCTGAATGCGCACGGGCACACCGTAACGCCGCTCGATCCGGGCCAGCAGCGCCTGCACCGCCTTGCGCAGACCCTGGTGGTACACACCGGGTTTCGCCGAGATCTTGGCCAGCGCCGCGAACCGGCGTCGCACGGCCGGCGGGGCGCCGGCGATCGTGGTGGCCTCGATGCCGACCACCCGGCCGTCCTCGATCACGAGACTCGTTGCCCTGGTGCCGGTCTGGACCCGGACCCCGTGCTTCGCGGCCGATGTGGCGAGCGGTCCGAACAGCTTCTTGCCCGACACCCCGCGCCCGTGCGCGCGATGCCCGCGCTGCCGCGGCTTCGCCAATTCCCGGAAGCCGCCGGAGTTCTCGCTGCCCGAGTAGTACAGGTAGTAGTCGTCGGTGGGGTAGGAGGTCTTGAACGGGCACAGCGACGCCTCGAACGGAACCCCGTGTCCGGTCAGCCAATCGATGAGCGCGGGCGATTCCTCGCAGAACCGCCGCAGCGTCTGCTCGCTCACCGTGTCGCCGACCTCGGCCCGCAGGTAGGCGAGCATGTTCTCGACATCGTCCTCGACGCCCGCGGCCTGCTGCACCCAGGTCCCGCCGCCCGCGTACACGATGCCGCCGGAGAGCGCGGTCGCGCCGCCGCCCAGGTAGCGGTCCAGCGCGAGCACCTCCGCTCCGGACTCCCGCGCGGCCAGTGCCGCCGCGACACCCGCGCCGCCGTATCCGACGACCACCACATCGGCCGAAGAGTCCCAGGTCCGCACCGTTGCGACCACCTTCCCGAGCGAAGAAATACCCAGCGCCGAGAACTATAACTTGTTCTAGTTCGGCGGGTGGTTCGCGGCGAGCCGGTCGCGGCTGACCGAAATGCCGGTTACCGTCGGACAGATGGCCGGCAAGTCAGCCGCCCCGGCGATCGAGCTGCCGGTCGGCGAACACACGGTGCGCGTGTCCAATCCGGATCGGGTCTACTTCCCCGAGACCGGAGCCACCAAACTGGATCTGGTCCGGTACTACCTCAGCGTCGGCGACGGCATCGTCAACGCGCTGCGCGACCGGCCCTGCATGCTGCACCGCTTTCCCAAGGGCCTGCCCGGCGGCAAGGTTCACCAGAAGCGGCTGCCCGGCGGCGCGCCCGACTGGATCCCCACCGTTCAGCTCTACTTCCCCCGCTATGGGCGCACGGCCGACGAACTCTGCGTGGAGAAGCTCGCCGACGTGATCTGGGCGGTGCAGATGTCGACCGTCGAATTCCATCCCTGGAACTCCCGGCGCTTCGACACCGAACTCCCCGACGAATGGCGCATCGACCTGGACCCTATGCCCGACTGCCCGTGGTCGCGGGTACGGCGGGTGGCCGGGGTGGTGCACGAGGTGCTCGACGAGCTCGGCGCGGTCGGCTGGCCGAAGACCTCCGGCGGCAAGGGATTACACGTCTACGTCCGGATCGCGCCGGAGTACGGCTTCCAGGACGTGCGCCGCGCCGCGCTGGCCTTCGCCCGCGAGGTGGAGCGCCGCGCGCCCGCCGACGTCACCACCGCGTGGTGGCGCAAGGACCGCGATCCCGCGCACCTGTTCGTCGACTACAACCAGAACGCCCGCGACCACACCATCGCCGCCGCCTACTCGGTGCGCGGCGTCCCCGAGGCGACGGTCTCGACTCCGGTGCGCTGGAACGAGATTCCCGACATCCACCCCGGCGACTTCACCATGAAGACCGTCCCCGCCCGCTACGCCGACCTCGGCGACCTGCACGCCGGCATCGACGAGGCGGTCTTCGACCTCGCGCCCCTGCTGGAGCGGGCCGACCGCGACAAGATCGACGTCGACCTCGACGCGGACACCGGCGACTAGAGCTCGTCGGTGCTGATCAGCCCGTCGCGGATGGCCCGGGCGACCAGGGCGGCCTTGGTCGGGGCGGAGCGGCCCACCGCGGCGTACTTGGCGCGGATGCGTTCGAGGTGGGTGTTGACCGTGCCCGGCGTGATGTAGAGCTGTTGCGCCACCAGGGCTTTGGACTCGGTCTGGAACCAGGCGAGCAGGACCTCGCGTTCGCGCTGGGACAGTTTCGGGCGGTCGTCGCCGTCGGTGCTCATGGCCCGGGCCATGGTCGGGCTGAGGTAGGGCCGAACCTCGGCGGCGGCGTGCAGGGCGGCGATCAGGTGTTCGCGGCCTTCGGTTTTCGACAGATAGGTGACCGCCCCCAGGTCCAGGCAGTCGCGGACCAGATGGGGTTCGGTGTGCTGGGAGTAGACGACCACGCGGTGGCCGCGCGCGCAGATGGTGGCCAGCGCGTTCAGATCCGGTGCGCGCTGGTCGAATTGGAGATCCAGGACGATGGCGTCCAAGTCGCCGCGATCGGGGCCGGTGGCGGCCAGGAAGGCCGCCGGGTCGGCGTGGTCGGCGGTCACCTCGAGCCGGGGTTCGGCGGCGGCGCACCAGCCGCGCACGCCGTCGCGGATCAGCGGGTGGTCGTCGACGATGGCGATGCGGATCATCGGGCGTTCTCCAGCTCGAAGCGGTGATGCAGTCGCGCCCACAGCAATTCGCCGGCGGTGACGACCTCGGTGTGCACGGCGCCGGTGGGGTCGGCGGCCGCGGTGGACAGGGCGGACAGGCGGTCGACGGTGTCGGCGGGGCAGTCGCCGAGCGCGCTGACCGTGCAGCCGGTCGCGTCGGTGGTCACCACCACCCGGGCCCGGGAACGACTGGCGTCCAGCATGATCCGGGTCGCGGCCACCAGGTGCCCGCGCACCGGGTCCGGGAGTTCGCGGCCGGGTTCGGGACGGGCGTCGGCCTCGGCTTCGACGGTGACCGCGACCCCGCGCCGCTCCGCCGCGTCGATGCCGCCGCGCAGGTCGGCCAGCAGCGGATGGCCCAGGCCGTCCTGCTGGGTGAACAGGCGGCGCAGGCGCGCGTACTCGGTGCGCGCGGCGACCTGCACCGCGGGCTCGGCGGGATCGAGGGTGCCGTCGGCCAAACCCCGCAGCAGCGGCGTGAATTCGCTCAGCAGTTCGCGGTAGCGGCGCAGGCATTCCTGCTCGGTCATGTGGCCGACCGCGTCGGCGGTGCGGTGGCGCAGGCGTTCCCGGTGCAGGGCGGCGGCGTCGCGGGCCACGCGGTCGAGGGTCGCGGCGAAGCGGGCGGTGAGGAACTGCAGGAAGAAGATGGCCGCGGTGTGATAGCCCAGCACCCGCAGGCTGTCCAGGCCCGGCGCCCGGACCAGGACCAGCGCGCACACCAGCACCCACCAGGCG
Organism: Nocardia sp. NPDC004340; assembly: GCF_053602575.1. Lineage (NCBI taxonomy): Bacteria > Bacillati > Actinomycetota > Actinomycetes > Mycobacteriales > Nocardiaceae > Nocardia > Nocardia sp. NPDC004340. Next base: position 63,531 of record NZ_JBSGDW010000009.1, on the reverse strand, counting down.
GTCAGCGCGGTCAGCGACAGTCGCGGCGACAGCCGGAAGCCGAGCGCCACCACCGTCCAGCCGGACGCGCCGATCGACCAGTTCGCGCCCGCCAGTACGGCATTCGCGGGCAGCAGGGCGATCAGGGTCAGCGAGGCCGCGATCGCCAGCGCCATGAGCGTGAGCGTCACCGATTCCCGGCGGCGCGGGATCAGCGCGGCCAGCGCGCATCCCACGTTCACCACCACCAACGCCGCGTTGACCGCCGCCGGGGGTGTCGCCGCCGCATCGGTGAGGGTGGACTGCAACAGGGTGTCGGCGACCGCGACGCCGACGATGCCGTACCCGAAACTGCGGCCCAGCCGTTCGATGCCCGCGGCCGGGGCGTCGAACGAGTGCTCCTCGGCGGCACCGGGTTCGGTGGTCGGCCAGCTCAGCCGCACCCGCGTCCCGTGGCCGGGGCGGCTGGTGACCTCGGCGTCGCCGCCGACGGCCCGCATGCGCTCGATGATCGAATGGCGGATGCCGTATCGGTCCTCGCCGGGGACGCCGTCGAAGCCGACGCCGTCATCGGTGATCACCAGCGCGCCCGGCCCGGCGCCGATGTCGACGGTCGCGGCGCGGGCGTGGCGATCGACATTGGTGAGCGCCTCACGGACGGCGGCCGTCACCGTCCACGCGAGGGTGCCGCGCACGGGCAGCGGGCCCGGGGTGCGCAGGGTGAGCGGCGTCGCGCAGCCGTTGCTCACCTCCCGCAGCAGGACCGACAGGTCGGCCCGGGTGTCGTCGCCGGGCAGCGGAATCCCCGAATCCAGCACGGCGAGATCGCGGGCGGCCTGCCGGGCGATGCGGTCCCGATCCCCGGCCGCGCCCTGCCCGACCATCAGCAGGGTGGCCGCGGCGGTGTCGTGCATGACGGCCCACTGCTCGCGTTCGTAGCGGCGGCGCGCGTCCGCCACCTCGCTCGCGATCCGGGCGTCGGCGGCGGCGGTCACGGTCTGGTCGTGCACGGTGGCCGCGCCCAGCACCACCCGGCGCACCCCCACGGCCAGCAGCCACTCCACCAGCAGGTAGCCGACGGTCAGATCGGAGAGGAAGTTCCACGGGGTGAGCCCCGGCGTGGCGCGATTGGCGTAGTAGAGCAGCAGCAGGACCAGACCGGTCACCGCCGCCGACACCCGCACCCGCTCCGCGATTCCGACCGAGATCACCGTTGCCGCCACGACCTTCACGTCGATGAGGTCTCCGGTCCCGATTCCGGACGCGGCCACACTGGTCGTCCCCAGAAGGTAGATGGCCACCACCGCGACATCGGCCGCGGTCCACCCGGGCCCGAGCCGGCGACCCCACAGCCGGCTCGCGGACCACACCGCCAGCCCCAGCGTGACCGCCTGCCCCAGCCCCGGCTCGACCGCCCCACTCGCCAGATGCACCACCGTCAGCAGCAGGCAGGCGGCGTGCCGGAACCGGACGGCCAGCCACGTCGCCTCCTGCGCGACCGCGGCGTGGGTCGGGTCGGCTTCGCGCAGCACCCGGTCACGGTACCGAACCGGATTCGGCCCAGCATCCCATCCCTTCCGGGGGCACGGGTGTCCGTCGAACACCCGACAGACAGACCCGTCCGACTACGGAATCGTGGAGGGCGCGGCAAGGGGTGCGAGGGTCCGTACCGCTGCCGTGGCCGCGGCCGTTGGCGGGCGGGGAGTCAACGGCCGCCGGGTCACCCGGGCCGGTGCGCGCGAGGGATGACTACGCTTCTGAGTAGGAGCGGACTAGCCCGGCTGAGGCGACACACCGGCGCAGGAGGCGCGGGATGGAGTGGTTCAGCGCACCGGAATACTGGCTCGCGCGACAGGTGGTGACGCGCGGGGTGGCCTTCGTCTATGTGATCGCCTTCGTGTCGGCGGCCCGGCAGTTCCGGGCGTTGCTCGGGGAACACGGCATGCTGCCGATCCCGCGCTGGGTCGCGCGGCGGTCGTTCCGGGCGACGCCGAGCATCTTCCACCTCTATTACTCCGACCGGTTCTTCGCGGCCGTGGCCTGGGGTGGCGCGGCGGTGGCGGCGGCGCTGGTGTGCGGGGCCGCGGATCTGCTGCCGCTGTGGGCGGCCATGCTGGTGTGGCTGCTGCTGTGGGTCCTCTACCTGTCGATCGTGAACGTGGGGCAGGTCTGGTACTCGTTCGGCTGGGAGTCACTGCTGCTGGAGGCCGGATTCCTGGCCGTGTTCCTCGGCAACGACCGGGTCGCGCCCCCGGTGCTGGTGCTGTGGCTGGCGCGCTGGCTGGTGTTCCGGGTGGAATTCGGGGCCGGGCTGATCAAGATGCGCGGCGATCGGTGCTGGCGTGACCTGACCTGCCTGTACTACCACCACGAGACCCAGCCGATGCCCGGTCCGCTGAGCTGGTTCTTCCACAATCTGCCCCGGCCGTTGCACCGGGTCGAGGTGGCGGCCAATCACGTGGCCCAATTGGTGGTGCCGTTCGGACTCTTCGCTCCGCAGCCGGTGGCGAGCATCGCGGCGACGATCATCATCGTCACCCAGACCTGGCTGGTGCTGTCCGGGAACTTCGCGTGGCTCAACTGGCTGACCATCATCCTGGCGTGGGCGGCGATCTCGAATTCCGCCGCCGCACGGGTGTTCCCGGTGTCGACGCCGAGTGATCTCCCGGAGTCTCCGCTCTGGTTCACGGTGCTGGTGTTCGCGTTCACCGGCGTCACGCTGACGCTCAGCTACCTGCCGGTCCGCAATATGCTGTCGCATCGGCAGCGAATGAACGAGTCCTACAACCCCTTCCACCTGATCAATACCTTCGGCGCGTTCGGCGTCATCGACCGCATCCGCTACGAGGTGGTCATCGAGGGCACCGACGAGGCGGTCCTCACCCGCCACACCCGGTGGCGCGAATACGAATTCAAGGGCCAGCCCGGCGATCCGCGCCGCATGCCGCGCCAGTTCGCCCCATACCACCTGCGCCTGGACTGGCTGCTGTGGTTCGCCGCCCACTCCTCCGCGTACGCGCGACCCTGGTTCGAGGGCTTCCTGCGCCGCCTGCTGCGCAATGACCGCGACACCCTGCGCCTGGTGCGCCGCAACCCGTTCCCGGACGACCCGCCACGGCACGTCCGGGCGCTGCTCTACGAGTACCGCTTCACCGGCCCACGGGAACTGCTCGAAACCCGGGCCTGGTGGGTCCGCGACGTGGTCGGCTCGTACGTGCCGCCGCTGTGACCGCCCCCAGCTCCCTGAGATGGGTTGAGCCCCGCACGATTTCGGCCTCCCGCCAGATGGCCGGGCGCAGGGTGTCCGGGTCCGCCGGCGCATCGGCACGCGAAAGCACTTGCGCGCGAGCCCGACCGGCGACGCTCACCATCGGGCGGAAGCGGCGGAAGATCTGGATCTCACCGTCGTAGCCCCGGTCGTAGGGGCCGAGGTAGGTGTAGTCGGTGCCGTACGGGCCGGACGCGTCCAGACCCGTGGCGCTCAGCGCCCACGCGCGGGCTTCGTCGGGAGTGGACGGGGTGAGCACGACCAGCCCGTGACTGCGGGTGACCCGGCCGCGATGCTCCCGGTGGCGATACCGGTTCCACCAGTCCTCCAGGGCGGCCGGTTCCAGGGTCCGGTCCAGCCCGAAGGTCTGCCAGCGCACGGTGCCCTCCGGCTTCGCGAACGGCAACCGCCGCTTCAGCTGTCCCGCGATCCGGTCGTCGAACGGCGTGCACCAGCCCGGCACCAGCAGGATCGGATCGGGCGGTTCGGCATCGAACGGATTCGGCGTGAGGAAGGCCTGATCGATGAGCACGACGGTCCCCGGACGCGCCTGATACGACAGCCCCCACAGCAACCGCCCCAGCAGCCGGGAACCGTGATCGTCCGAGAGCACGTGCCAGGTCTCGTGGAACCGGTTGGTGCTGAACCGCGCATGCGTCCCGGGTCGCAAGGTGATCACCGTGTGGGCACGACCGGGCGACCGCACCACGTGGCGGTGCAGTTTGAGGCCGTCGGTGACGGATCGGGCGGTACCCGTGCGCTGTTGCTTCATCGGTTCTATGACGCCATAGCGGTCGAGCCCGGATCAACCGGATTTCGGCTAGCCGCCCCCTATCGATCACGCGGTGGTGCCGGCGCTGCCGTTCTCCAGGTGACCGGCGAAGTGCCTGCGCCAGTTGCCGTTTCCGGACGCGGTCAGGGTCAGGTCGTACCAGCCCTGATCGAGCGGGGCGGTGATGTCACGGGTGGCTCCCGCGTCGACCGTGGTGCGGGAGCCGCCGGCGTCGATCGTCGCCGCGGTGGAACCGGAATTGCGCACGGTGACAACGAAAGTGGGACTCGAGGCCGTGCCGCCGATGGCCGCGGTGGCGGTCAGCGCGGCGTCACCGTCGCCCGAGGCCTCGGCGAGGAAGCCGTTGGGCGCGTGCACGGCGAAGTCGTAGGCGCCGCTCACCGGGAAACGCTCCTCGGCGGTCGCGCCGGGGGCGACGACCGTCTGCCGGATCGAATTGCTTTGGTAGGCATAGGTTTGGAAGGGCATGGGAACTGAGCCCTGATTGCCGAAGCGGACGGTCGCGGAGGAGCCGGAAACCTCGATCGAGGCCAGCGGCTGATAGGGGAGGGGCCGGGCCTTGGCGCGGCCGGGCTCCTGGGCGGGCATCTGCTGACCGCCCGGCGACGGCGGGACCGGCTTGGGCAGGTTCTTCTGCCCGGCGGCCCGGGCGCGCTCGGCATTGGCGTCGGGCAGCGTGGGGATGCTGGTGTCGCGGCGGCTGAAATCGAAGCAGCTGGTGAGGTCGCCGCAGACGGCGCGCCGCCAGGCCGAGATATTGGGTTCGGCGACACCGGTCCAGGCCTCGAGGAAGCGCAGTACCGACGTGTGGTCGAACACTTGGGAATTCACGTATCCGCCGCGGCTCCACGGGGAGATGACCAGCATGGGGACGCGCGGGCCGAGGCCGATGGGGGCGTTGCCGCTCAGCCCCGAGGCCGCCTTGGTGATCAGATTGCCGATGTTCGCCGAACCCGAGCTCGACCCCAGCGTCGCCGACCCGGAACTCAGGTCGCCGCCGATATCGCCCGCCGCGGGCAGGATCTCGTCGGGGGTGCCGGGCGGCGCGGTCGGGGGCACCATGTGGTCGAAGAAGCCATCGTTCTCGTCGTAGTTGACGAGCAGGACGGTGGACTCCCACAGTTTCGGGTTGTCCCACAACGCTTTCAGGACGCGCTGGATGTAGGCCGCGCCGTCCGCGGGACGGTACGCGGGGTGCTCGGAGTAGCCGGCGGGCGCGACGACCCAGGACACCTGGGGCAGATTTCCGGCGGCGCAGTCCGAGATGAACCGCTGCAGAACGTAATCGATATCGCTGCCGTCGACCCCGGACGGCGGGGGCGTCATGCCGCCCGCGGTCACCATGGCGCGGTCGGCCAGCTGCCGGACGGCGGGATCGGAGGATTTCGCGGCATTGTGGTAGTTCTGGAACAGCCACAGCGGGTTGTCGCCGTAGTCCGCGAGGAACGGGCCGCCGCTGTGCGAGTCGGCGTACACCTGCCACGAGATCCCCGCCTGCTGAAGGCGTTCCGGGTAGGTGGTCCAGTGGAAGGCGGGCCGGTAGTCCGGCGGATTGGACACCGCGGGCCCGCCCGCGCGCCCGGCCGGGTCGATGGTGCCGGTCCAGTGGTAGAGCCGGTTCGGGGTGGTCGGGCCCTGGATCGAACAGAAGTAGTGGTCGCAGATGGTGAACGCGGACGCCAGCGCGCGATGGAACGGGATGTCGGCCTCGGTGAAGTAGCCCATCGTCATCTTGGACTTGGCCGCGATCCACGAGTGGTACGCGCCGTCGGCCCACGCCACATGGGTGGTGTTCCAGTCGTGCGCGAGATCGCCCATGTCCTGGCCGTCCACGCGGGTGGTGTCCACATGCCAGGGCAGCAGGAACCCGGTGCTGCTGAACGCGTCCGGCTGCTGGAAGGCGTTCCGTTCCGCGGCGCCGCCCGACCCGCTGCTGCTCCCGGTGCCGGATCCGCTGCCGCTCCCGCTGGCCGAACCGCTCGCACTGCCGGTGCCCGCCGACCCACTGCCCAGGTCGGTGCCGAGCCCGCCGGCCAGCGCCGCGTCCATGGCGGCCTGCAGCACCGGGTTGTAGCCGCCCGCGGGCAGCCGCACGGCGCGCTTGTCGCCGAAACCCCGGACACCGCTCATGGTTCCGAAGTAGTGGTCGAAGGACCGGTTCTCCTGCATCAGGATCACCACGTGCTGCACCTGATCGAGGCTGCCCGAGCGGCCCGGTTCCGCCAGCGCCTCCGCCATGCCCTCGGGCAGCCCGGCCACGCCCGCCGCACCCGCCGCGCCGGCGGCGAGCATGCCGCCCAGCACCTTCCGCCGATTCGCGGTTCCGAATCCACGCCCCATCAGGAATCTCCATTCAGCATGCCGGTCGACACTTCCGACTCACGTCCCGTCGAGGTCTCGGGGACGCGCCGAAGGATGCTATGGCACAGCGAGATCGCGCGGAAACACTGATTTCCGAGCGATTGACAAGCACAGGTTGTCGATGGCGAATCGGCCAGCGGAAGTTGGTCCACTGATCATCTTCGGGACATGCGGGGGTGTCAGGGTGGCCGGGTGGGTATGCAGACACAGCCGCGACCGGCGCGCCTGGTGCGCTGGTTCCACGCGCTGTGCGACGGGGCAGTCGCGCTACTGCCGGCCCGGCTGCGCCGCTTCGTGGCCCCCACCTTCGTCGGCTATCTACTGGTGAGCGCCTTCACCTTCGGCGTGGACCTGCTGCTGCTCACCGCGCTGCACTCGGTCGCGCCGCTCCCGGTCGCGGTGACGGTCGCCTACTGCACCGCCTTCGGCCTGAGCTACCTGCTGAACCGGGTCCTGAACTTCGAATCGCACGCGGCGGTGGGCCCCCAGCTGGCCCGCTACATCGTGGTGGTGGTCGTGAACTACCTGGCGTTCATCCTCGGCGTGACGAGCGGCGTCGCGGCGCTGGGCGTCGACTACCGGATCGCCCGCATCGTGGGCAGTCTCGGCGAGGGATTGTTCATGTACGCGTCCATGCGCTGGATCGTCTTCCGGACCAAGGCCGCCGGGTAGCGGTTCAGAGGAAGGCGCCGCAGGTGGGCCAGGCGCCCGGACCCTGCCGGGCGAGGACGCGTTCGGCGACGCGGATCTGTTCCGCCCGGGTGGCATCGGCCGGATTCCCCCTGCCGCCGTATGCCCGCCATGTGCTGGGGCTGAATTGCAAGCCGCCGTAGTATCCGTTTCCGGTGTCGGCGGTCCAGTCTCCGTCCGCCTCGCACTCGACCACGGCGTCCCAGTCGTGCCGGGGCCGGGCCTCCGCTGTGGCGGATAATGCGCAGGTCAATGCTGTGAAACCCAGTGTGAGAGCGAGGGTGCGAACGGGTCTTCGAAACTCGTGCTGTCCGATCATGGCGTATCTCCGCCCTGGTAGACGAACGCGCGGGCAACAATCAGACGATGGTAACTGAAGATTCGCTCATTATTGGAAATTGAAGTCCGCGGGATCCGGTTCGGCCAGCATCGACTCCATGGTGGCGCGGTCGAACGGCAGCAGGTCGATACTGCCGCCCTCGGTGAAATACCAGGAGTTGCAGCCGGTGTTCCACACCGTCGGGCCCATGGCCGCGGCCACCTCGGACTCGAAGCGCTCGGTCGCCGCCTCGGTGACCTCCACGGTGTCGAATTCGCCCGCGCTCCACCGCTGGATCCAGCGGGTGATGTAGCGCGCGGTCACCTCGGCGGCGTGGTGCAGCGGGATCGAGCCGGTGGGGGAGTGCGGGCCCAGCACGGTGAACAGGTTGGGGAAGCCCGGGATCGCGGTCATCCGGTAGGCGCGCGGTCCCTTGGCCCAGGCGTCGTCGATCGAGACGCCGTCGCGGCCGGTCAGATTCATCGGCCGCATGTAGTCGTGGGCGCGGAAGCCGGTGGCCAGCACGATCACGTCGACCTCGTGGTGACGGCCGTCGGCGGTGCGGATGCCGGTCGGGGTCACGGCGTCGATGCCCGTGGTGACCAGCTCGGCATTGCGGGCACGCAGGGCCCGGTAGTAGGTGCCCGACAGCACCTGGCGCTTGCACAGCGGCTCGTAATCGGGGGTGAGCTGTTCGCGCAGACCCGGTTCCGTGACCTGCGTGCGCAGGCTCATGCGCGCGTACCCCTGCACCGCGCGCCGCCGCCAGCTGGGCCGGGTGACCACGTCGGTGAACAGCCGCGCGCCGGTCATTCCCGCTTGGTAGAGCGCGCGATTCACCTGCGGCAGGCGCTTGAGGGCCGCGCCCACCACCGCGGGCTGCGGCAGCCACATCGGGGCCCAGATCACCCACTGCGGGCTGCGCACGAAATGCGTGATGCGCTCGGCCTTCGGCTGGAGCGCCGAAACCACCTGGACGCCGGTCGATCCGGTGCCGAGCACCGCGATCCGCTTGCCGTCGGTCGCGACGGTGTCGTCCCAGCGCGCGGTGTGCACGATGGGGCCGGTGAACTCGCCCAGGCCGGGGATGTTCGGCACGGCCGGATGATGCAGGACGCCGGTGGCGGCGATGACGAAGTCGGCGGTGTAGGTGCTGCCGTCGATCGTCTCGACCTGCCATTCGGAGCCGGAGAAGGTCGCGGCGACCACTTCGGAATTCACCCGCAGGTGCGGTCGCAGCTCGTACTGGTCTACCACGTCGGCGAGGTATCCCTGGATCTCCGGTCCCGGCGCGAAGATGTGCGACCAGTCCGGCTTCGGCGCGAACCCGAACTGGTACAGCTGCGAGGGCACGTCGCAGGTCAGGCCGGGATAGCGGTTCCAGTGCCAGACGCCGCCGACGTCGGACCCCTTCTCCAGCATCACGAAGTCATCGAACCCCTTGCGCTGCAAGGTGATCGCGGTCGCGATTCCGGACACGCCGGCCCCGATGATCACGATCCGAGGCTGCCGCCGCGTGCCCATCCCAACCTCCTTGTTGGATACCCCAGGAATTCAAATACTGACGGTATTTGGAACTCCCGGGGTATGTCAACCGGCGGCCGCTACCTCAGCTTGCGGCAGTACAGGGCGTCCGGATGGCCGCCGCGGGCGTTGGCCCAGGAGAACGCGATGCCCGCCGCGTACTCGTCGGCGGTGCACTGGCCCTTGTACCAGCCGCTGGCGTAATCACCGCCCTCACCCGAGGCCGGGCGATTGTCGCCGCGGTCGTCCCACACGGTCCGGCCCGCACCGGCCAGCGCGCGCCGGGCGGGGGCGCACAAGATGGCGGACATGCCGTCGCCGCGCAGGCTGTAACCGATCATGAATTGCCCCTCGGCACACTGGTATTTGGTGAATCCGCCGGCCCAGTCCGTCGTCACCTTCTCGCTGGCGACCTTGGTCGCCGAGGTGCCCGGTTGCCAGAGGTCACCCTCGGTGGCGTCGGTGCACAGGCCGCCCTGCCCGCGCGAGCTGATGCCGATCAGCCGCTGGTCGTCCGGGCAGACCAGCTTGTGCGCACCCGAATCCCAGTCGGCGGCCGCGCGCAGCGACGCGTTGTGGTCGTCGTGGATGGCGTTGAGCATCGACCAGCTGCGCACCGGCGCGATCTGGCCGGTCTGTCCCGCCGCGTCCAGCAGCCGCCGCACGTGCGCGCCCCGCCAGTCGTCGCTGTCCATCACGCTGCGCTTGCTGCCGTCGGTGTCATAGCGGAGCAGACCCCAGTCGTTGCCCTTGTCCTGATGCTGGAACCCGACGATCGGCCAGTACGCGAAGTCCAGGTCGCGGTCGATCAGATAGTCGACCATATTCGGGAACCACGCCTGGTCCGCACCGGTCGCACCCTTGCCGATGCCGAACTCGCTCACCCAGACCGGCGCGGTGAAGTGCTTGTCCGGTGTGGTCGCGATGGACCCGGCCAGCTCGTCCATGGACTTGAACAGGTCACTGCGGGACATGTCGCGGAAGCGCGGATCGTGGGTCTCGCCGCCGCTGATGCCGCTACCGCCGGTGTGGTTCGGGCCGATGTAGCCGTAGAAGTGCGCCGCGTAGACGACCTTGTGCGACCGGATCAGCGTTTCCGAGAGCGTCTTGACCGGCTTCAGCATCGGGCGCTCGTGCCAGGTCAGGTCGGTGGGGATGCCCATCCAGTTGAGGCCCTCGACCATGATGAGCAGATTCGGGTTGGCGTCCTTCAGGATCCGGTCACCGGCCTCGTGCGCGGCGGCCTCCCAGTCGTGGCCGTCGCCCATGCCCCAGTTGGGGTTGTCCCAGGTGTCGCGACGTACCTCGTTGCGCAGGTCCGCCCCGATGACGCCCGGATCGCCCTTGTAGCGGGCGGCCATGAACGCCCAGTCGCTCACCCACTTGGCGGTGTCCTGCCCGGAATTCCAGCGTTCGTTGCCGTCCACCGCACAGCACCACCGCGTGGAGGTGGTGTGGTTGTTGAGGATGACGCCGAGCCCGGCCCCGGTCAGCGCCGCGACCGCCCGGTCGTAGACCTCCAGCGGTTTGAGCCCGTTCAACGCCGGATTGGCGGTCAGGCCCTTGACCGGACGGCTGTCGGTGATCATCTCGTTGGAGAAGGGCAGCCGAATGCTGTTGAGGCCCAGCTCCTTGAAGTCCCCGACGATCTTGTCCAGCGGCACTCGATCCAGGCCCAGCGGGGCGCGATGCCCGGTCTCCTGGGAGAAATTGTTCGCCGGATCCTCGTCGTCGCCGCTGCCGGTCCAGGTGCCGCTGGAGCCGTGCCAGTTGCCGGACTTCAGCTTCACCCGATTGCCGGACTCGTCGACGATGTAGCGGCCTCGGGTGTTCAGCGGGCCTTTGAGACCGGCGGGCGCGGCCTGCGCGACCGGTTCGAGATGAACGGCCGGGGCCATCAGCAGCCCGGCGGCCAGGAGTAGAACAGTGAAAACCCTCATCGGCCCTCGAATTCTCTTGCTCAACGATTGCTGAGAAACGTTAGTTCGCAAGGAAATCGAGGAGAAATCAGTGTTTCTCGGACTTTGACAAGATTCGATTGTCAATCAGAGGTGCGGCGGCACCGTGCAATCCGTGAAATCCGGTTTTTCCAGTTGAGTGACCAGATCGGGATGGGTGTCGCGAACGCATCGGGCGACCTCGACGAACGACCGGACCAGCGCGGATTCGTGGGCGGTGCGCCAGCCGACCGCGACGTCATTGGGCTGGACATCGGCGATCGGCAGCAGGCGTACGCCCGGGAAGGGGATCCAGCGCGCGCAGGCCACGGTCAGCACGACGCCGACACCGGTCGCGACCTTGTGTAGTTCCTCCAGCAGGGAGTTCGACCGGGACACCACCGGCGCCGGGGTTCCGCTGCGGTAGGAGTCCAACTCCCAGAACGCGTTCCACACCGGATCGGTGGTGGCGGCCCCGAGGATCGGCTCCTCTAGCAACTCATGGGCGAACACCTGCTGACGGTCGGCGAGTCGATGTGTGGTCGGCACCATCACCATGAGCGGTTCGGAGAACAGGGTCTCGAACTGCACGCCGTCATCGATGAACGGCCTGCGGGCGAATGCGACATCCACCGACCCGCTGGCCAGCCCCGCCGAGGGATCCTCGTAGGTGAAGTGTCGCAACTCCACAGTGATCCCCGGATGGCGTTGCCGGAAGGCCGACAGGATCGGCTCGGTGAGGGTCAGCGCCGCCCCCTCGAGCGCGCCCAGCACCAGGCGGTCCTGTTCGCCGCGGTGCACCGAGCGGGCCCGCTCGACCGCCACGTCCAGTCCGGTCAGCGCGCCCCGCACATCGCGCAGGAAGACCGCGCCGGCGGCGGTCAGTTCGACATTGCGGGTGGTGCGGGAGAACAACACCACGTCCATCGCGTGTTCCAGCTGTTTGATCTGGGTGCTCAAACCCTGCTGCGAAACGTGTAATCGCTGCGCCGCGCGGGTGAAACTCAGCTCCTCCGCGACAGCGATGAAGTATTGCAGCTGGCGGGTGTGAACTTCCATGGCGCGCAGTCTAGATTGACTTTCCATCCAGGTGGAAGCTTTTCCGGAAGCCTCCACGGTCATTGACAAATCGGGGTTGTGAATCGCCGCCTCGGAATGATTTCTCTTCCGCACCACCATGCACTACCGTTTACCGGGCGTTCACCGCGGCCGGAATAGGAAGTATTCAGTATCCCATTCGCGCTCCGGTTCCCTTGCACATTTGTTCCTGAGCGATCCGGTAGCGGAGGAAGCCTGTGACGAATTGGAATGCCCTGGTGGGCAAGCTGTTCACCCTGCAGTGCGACGTCGCGGAGCGCCTCGGCGAACCGGACCTGTCGGCTGCCCCCAATCCGCCCGCCACCGACGCCGAGATCGACGCGGCCGAGCAGCGGCTGGGCGTCTCCTTCGACGCCGCCTACCGCGACTTCCTGCGGTGTTGTGACGGCTGGTCGCGGTTCGGGAACATCCACCTCTTCGGCGCCGGCGAACTGGCCACCTCCGAGAAGTGGCGCCGGGCTTCGGCGTTCGCCGAGGTCTACTTCGCCACCACGGCTTCGGGCTCGCTGGTCGTGCCGCAGGGCTACCGGCGCGTCGTGGTCGGGAAAACCGCTGTGCCGCAGCGCTTCATCGTGATGCTGTTCCCGGTTCGGCCGCCGCGCGGCGCGAATGCCTGCTGGGACTGCTTGTCCGGCGCGGACCTGTGCTACCCCGGCTTCGGCGTGTGGGCGCGAGAGGAAGCCGCCGCGATCTCCAACGCGCTGTGCGAGGAGATCGCGGACGAGCGTTGCCTGCGCTGACCCGGCCGGATCAGACCAGCAGCTTCGCGCGCAGCGCGTCGATGGTGGCCTGATCCAGGCCCAGCCCCTCGCGCACGTACTTGTCGACACTGCCGTAGAGCCGGTCCACTTCGGCGAAAGCGGCGTGCAGCCAGGACAATTCGACGGCGTCCGGGTTGCCGAGCTCGGTATTGCTGGCCAGGAAGTCGGCGTTCACCACATCGCGCGGCACCCCGAGCAGGGTGAGCAGCACGGCGGTCGCCCAGCCGGTGCGGTCCTTGCCGTCCATGCAGTGGTACATCGTCGCGCCAGTGTTGCCCGCGATCGAGCGCAGCAGCGTGCCGAAGGCGACGTCGGAACCGTGGAAGTTCACCATGAACGGGTACTGGATCGACAGGCCCATGTTCGAGGAGCCGTTGATCAGGCCGTCGATCACCGCGCGCCCCAGCGTAATCGGCGGGAGCTCGTGGAAGCCGATGCCGCTGTCGAAGCTGACCACGTCGGCGACCTTGTAGGTCGCGCCGGTCGGCACCCGGTCGGGCGCGCTGCTGCGCTCGGAACCATTGCGCAGGTCCACGTCCAGGGTCACCCCGGCCGTGACCAGCTTGGCCAGATCGGCGTCGGTGAGCTTGTCGATGCGGTTGGTGCGGAACACCACGCCGGAGCGCACCGTGTGGCCGTCCGTCGTGCGGTAGCCGCCGATATCGCGGAAGTTGCGCGCTCCGTCCAGCCGGATGGCGGTGACGGCGGGGGCGGGCAGCGTGGATACCGGGTCGTCGACCTTGGCCGAACCCGAATCGGCAGAGCCCGAGGAGCCGAAACTCCCTGAGCCGGAACCGGATCCGGATCCCGAGGCGATATCGCTCGGCTGCGCGGTCGCCGGCGCGGCGCCCAGGGCCGCGCCCAGCGCAATCAGACCGGCCATGGCGACAGCCGCGGTATCGGCGCGGAGCTGCTTGTGTGAAGACACAGAGGACCTACTAACTGTGGGGAGCGCCGGGACCGGGCTCCGTCAGGACTGTTTGATCGAGTACGCGCCGACCGTGGTGCCGATCAGCTGCCAGCCGCCCTCCACCTGGGTGAGGGTGAGGTCGGAAACGTTGGTGGACTGGACATTCGGGCGCGCGGTGCCGGGGTACCAGGCTTCCACGCGACCGGTCCCGGTGCCGGTGAAGCCGGTCGCCGTCACGGTGGCGAGAGCGCCGGGCACCGCGCGCGGATACGCGCGCGACACCGGGCGGGCGTAGCCGGGAGCCAGGCCCAGCGGAACGCCGGAGGGGCAGTCGATGCGGTTCAGGTTGCCCTGCACCTTGTTCGTATTGCCGTCACGCACGCTGTGCGGATCACCGCACGCCTGCTTCCACGACCACCAGGTGCCGCCCACGCGGTTCGCGTTGAGCTGGTCGATGAACCGATCCACCTTGGGCGCATCGGAACTCGGGTCGCCGAACCAGCCCCATTCGCCCGTCCACAGGGGCGCTTTGTATTTGGCGGCGGCGTCCAGGCCGATCTTGAAGCCCAGTTCGATGCTCGGGAAGGCGTTGACGATATTGATGGACTCGCTGTACAGGTGCGGGGAGAACACCGCCAGCGGATCGGTGATGTACTTCGCGGGCGGGGTGGCGTCGATCCCGAGGGCCGACCAGATCGCGGACGGCTCGAAGATCGCCAGGTGCGGCGCGCTGCCGTGCTCGGCCTGCCGGATGGCCGCGATCACCCGCTGATAGAACTTGCCGAGCTGGTCCGCCGCCGAAAACGGGTCGCGCAAACCGGGATTGGGCTCGTTGAGCAGGTCGTACCCGGCGATCGCGGGCTCGTCCTTGAACTCCGCCGCCAGCTTGGCCCAGGTGTTCACCAGGTGTCCCTGGATGCCCTGGGTGTCGTCGTAGAAGTTCTGGAAGGAGCGCGCCACCGCCGGCGCGGTCTCACGGACCCCGCCGAAATTGCAGGTGGTCCAGCCGTCGGTGAGGGTCGCCCACGCGGGCGCGCCGTCCCAGCCGATGCCGGGCTTCATGAAGATCGGGCAGCCCTGGCCCTTCGGCGTGCCCACGGCCTTGCCCCACGCGTCCTGATGCATGTCCAGCACGGTGTAGATGCCGTTCGCCTTGGCGTCGTTCACGGCCGTGTGGATCCGGGCCAGGTACGCCTGGTCGAACGCGCCCGGCGTCGGTTCCAGCGCGGACCAGGCCAGGTTCAGCCGGACCACATTGAAGCCGAGGGCCGCCATCTGCTCGAAGTCGGTGTGATCCAGCGGCGCGGCGGTCGGCAGCGGCTGATCGTTCTGCGCGTAGTCGTTGAGCTGATTGACATTCGTGCCGCGCAACAACACCGTGCGACCGGTGACATCGGTGATCACGCCGTTCGAGACGGTGAGTTGAGGCAGGGTCCACCCGCCGGGTTCCGCGGCGGCATCGGGCGCCTGGTGCGCCGCGATGCCGGTGAATGCGAGAGCCGCCGCGGCGACCGGGGCCAGTACTCGGCCTCTCATCAGCATATGAACCTCTTCGTGAATGAACAGTGCGGCGTCTCGTCCGCGGGGCTGCCGGTCGGCCGCACGAAAAACCTAGCGGGACTGCGGCAGCGAGTGGAAACAGTAGTTCCCCGCCGATTGACAAGGTCAGCTTGTGAATGAATGGGAGAATTGGGTTTAACTTCTCTTCTTCGGTGCCCTAGCGTCTCCCGGCGTGCGCAGACGCTATTCGACATCCATCATTTCGCTCGTCGCCGCCGCGATTCTGTTCGCTGTGACGCCGGGTGTGCCGGGGTCGTCGCTTCCGGCCGCCGCGGCCGCGACCGACAGCCTCCCGGCATTGCATATCGACGGCTCCCGATTCGTCGACGAGAACGGTCGAGTCGTTCTGTTGCACGGCGTGAACAGCGTCAACAAGGAACCGCCCTATTTCGCGCCGGAAACCACGATCACCGCCCAGGACGCGGAGCTGCTGTCCCGGCACGGGTTCAATACCGTGCGTCTCGGCGTCAACTTCGACGGGCTCATGCCGACCGAGGGCGTCGTCGACACGGCCTACCTGGACCGGGTCGCGGCCGCCGTGGACATGTTGGCGCAGTATGGAATACACACCGTCCTCGACAACCACCAGGACGGGTTGTCGAAGATCTGGGGCGGCAACGGCTTCCCCGAATGGGCCATCCACGCCCGGCCGGCCGCCGGTGAACCCAACCCCGGCTTCCCCCTCAACTACCTGATGCCCACCATGAACGCGGGCTGGGACGAGGTCTGGAACAACACCTACGGCGCCCTCGACTATCTCGGCCAGGCCCTCGCCGCGCTCGCGGACAAGATGAACGGCCATCCGGGCGCGCTCGGGCTCGAACTGCTCAACGAGCCGTGGCCCGGCACCGCGTTCCTGTCCTGTTTCCCCAACGGCTGCACCGGATTCGACGCCAAGTACCAGGCCGCCATGCAGAAGCTGACCGACGCGGTGCGCGCCCGCAACGCCGGCCTGATGGTGCTGTGGGAACCCAATGTCACCTGGAACGAGACCATGCCCAGCAATCTGGGCAAGAATCCGCCGATCAGCGCCCCGAACATCGTGTTCGCCCCGCACGACTACTGCATCCCCAGCCAGATGGCCATCTACAGCGGGCTGCCCACCTTCCTGCGCGGCCTGTGCCCGCTGCAGCAGGGCAAGACCTGGGGCAATATCGACGCCTTCACCCACCGCACCGGAATCCCCTCGCTGGTCACCGAATTCGGCGACGGCGACGCGACGGTGCTGAGCAACACCCTGATCAATGCCGACGATCGGTTCATCGGATGGCAGTACTGGCAGTACGGCGCGGGCCGCGGCGCCGACCCGTTCCTCGGCGAGATCGGCAACCAGCTGGTCCGCACCTATCCGCAGGCCACCTCCGGCACCCCCGGCCGCATGATCTTCGACCCGGCCACCGGTGACTTCGCCTACCGGTACACGCCGCGGGCCACGGGCAAGCCGACCGAGATCTACGTCTCGGATCTGCACTACCCCAACGGATATCAGGTGCGAGTCGACGGCGGCACGGTGACCTCCGCGCCCGGTGCGCGCGTGGTGACCGTCGAGGCGAACGCCTCCACTCCGGTGTCGGTCTACATCAACCGCCCCGGTTCGAAGGGCGCGAGCGTGCCCGACGGCCCGGTGGGCACCGGCTCGGCCTCCGGCTCCGCGTCGGGTTCGGCCAGCGGCTCCGGCGGCTCGGGCTCGTCCTCCGGCTCGGGCTCCTGATTCGTACCGGTATCCGGTAATTCACCGAACCGATTGACACCCAGACATTGTTAGTGGCTTCGAAATTGTGATTTCTCTTGTCTCCCAATGTGTTCTAGCGTTTTCGGTGCGTTCTGGTACGGAATGCCGAGGCCGAAAAGGCTTTTCGCATTCGCGAGTCCGAGGAGTACACCCATGAAATCCACTCTTGTCACCGCAGCCGCTCTCGCGCCCCTGGCGCTGCTGCCGCTCGGCCTCGCGGCGGGCCCCGCTCAGGCGGATCCGCTCCCGACCACCATCAATTTCCAGTGCCAGGCCACGCCGCCGATCAGCGGCGCGCAGACCTTCACCATGGCTCTCGGGGTGACCGGCGCCGCGCCGAGCACCGCGAAGACCGGTGACGCCGTGGCGATCACGCTCACCCCCGCGGCCATGCAGGTCCCGGCGACCGTCTCCGGGCACCCCCTGCGCAGCATTCGCGGCATCAAGCTGATCATGCCGGTGCCGGCCGATTCGACCTACGTGTCGTCCTCGGTATCCGGCGGCACGGTCACGGCGACCGTCGCCCAGTCGGCGGGCAAGATCACCCTCAACGCCCCCGGCTCGACCGCGGCGGGTGCGACCTTCACCCTGCCCGCGGTGACCGTCAACCT
Source organism: Nocardia sp. NPDC004340 (assembly GCF_053602575.1). NCBI lineage: Bacteria > Bacillati > Actinomycetota > Actinomycetes > Mycobacteriales > Nocardiaceae > Nocardia > Nocardia sp. NPDC004340. The sequence goes on along the minus strand of NZ_JBSGDW010000009.1, from coordinate 45,988 downwards.
CACCGCGTCCGCCGTCGGCACCCTGACCAGCACCATCGCGGGCACGAGCTACGACGATCCGGGCCTCACCTTCACCGCCTCGGTGGACTCCGGAACGATTCTCGGCGCGGTGGACGTGCCGGTGAAGTGCTACCCGAGCCCCGCGCCGACCCTGACCACGACCACCGTGTCCGCGGGCACCCCGGGCGGCAATCCCGGCGGCACCCCGGGCGGTGACTCCGGCTCCGGCAGCCTCGGCTCGGGTTCCGCGCAGCTTCCGTGGCTGCGGACCCTGACCGGTTCCGCCGGCTCCTAGCCCGAGCCGCACCGAAAAGGCCCGGAACCAACGGTTCCGGGCCTTTTCGTCGTGCGCTGTGTTACTTGCTGGAGCCGGTACCGCCGAGCAGCGAGGTCAGGGCGTTGAGCGGGGCGGGCAGGCTGCTGCTGCCGGAATTGCCGCCGCCGGTGCCGCCGCCGGGCGTTCCGCCGACCGTGATCGAGGGACCCTTGGTGGTGTCGCTGTCGACGACGCCCCAGGTCGCCTGGGAGTAGGCGATCCCGGTGGTCAGGGGGGTGCCCGCGGCGGTGTTTTTCACGGCTCGTCCCATGGCGAATTCCCTTGTGTCTCTAGAACTTCATTCGACCGTGAGCCTTTTCGCTCACGCCGGAAAATGCTAGGACGGTGCAGGTCGCGTGAGAAATCACAATTCACGGTTCGTCTACAACCTGTCGTTGTAGTTCGTGGCAGGCTGCGGGCCGGCACGGTGGCGATTCACAAGCCAGGGTTGTCAGTGGTCCCGAAATTCGGATTTAAGTTCTCTTCCGTTGTGCTCTAGCGTTTCTCGGCGTGAGCGAAAGCTCGAATTCCCCACCGGCTCACTAGCTATCGGTTCCGCGCTCGGCCGGAACTGCTGGAAGGAATCATGAGTAAGACCCCGAAATTGGCTGCCGGAGTCGCGGCGGCCGCATTGGTGATGTCGGGGGCGGGTATCGCGCTCGGCACCGCGCCCGCCACCGCGGACACCCCGTCCTGTGAGCAGTCGAAGCATGTGGACTACAACCCGGGCATCTCCAGCGTCTGGATCACCCACACCTACGACAAGTCGGTCGACATCAAGACCGCCGCGGCGGGCACACTGGTCACCTACTCGCTGCGGGTCGGTACCACCAGCATCGGCAACCCGTACATCAACGGCATCGTGGACTTCCCGCCGCCAGGCTTCGAGAAGCCGGTCAAGGTCGTGGTCACGGCGTATCACTTCGGGCAGGGCGAGCAGCCGGCGGAGGTGTCGCCCGAGCCGGACAACGGTGGCTGGCGGGTCAACAGCACCGGGTGGTTCGTCAACTCCGGCAACCCGGTCACCGCCGCCTTCACCTACCGGGTGCCCGCCTCCATCACCGATGGACAGACGGTCCTCAGCGGCGGCATGCAGGTCCACGGCACCGTCGGCTCGGGTTCCGAGCAGCCGAGCATGGGCGTGTGCTTCACCGGTCGCGGCGCGAATCCCGGTGAGGCCCTGCTGGGCAGCCTCGACCAGGGCGGCTTCGGTTCCTCGCAGAACGGGCTCAGCTCCACCGGGTCGGTCAGCGACACCATCGCCAATGTGATCCGGCGCCTGATGGGCAGCTGAGTCACCGGCTCGAAAACCCCTGGGCCGCGGTGTGCGCGCGGCCGCCGCGGCCCAGGACCTTTCATCGCTTCCCCGAGGAGTCAGTGGTGTCGCCCTGGCGGACCGTATCGTCGCTCGTTCTCTCGTGTGCCGCCGCCGCGGCTCTGCTCACCGTCGCCCCGGGCGTCTTCCAGGTCTCGCGGGCCGATGTCGCGTCCCATCTGGACCACATCGATCGCGCGGGACAGCGGCAGCAGATGTTCTACGTGTATTCGGCTGCCATGCAACGAGTTATACCGCTGCAGGTGATGGCCGCCGCGAAGCCCAACGCGCCGACGCTGTATCTCCTCAATGGCGCCAGCGGCGGAACCGATATCACCAATTGGTACAGCCGGACCGACATCGCGGCGTTCTTCTGGGAGAAGAACGTGAATGTGGTGACGCCCGTCGGCGGTGAATTCTCCTATTACACCGACTGGCAGCGTGACGATCCGAAGATCGGGCGCAATCGGTGGGAGACCTTCCTGACCCGGGAACTGCCGCCCATCATCGACGCGACGCTGCACGCCTCGGGCGTGAACGCCATTGCGGGCGTGTCCATGTCGGCCACCTCGGCGCTGGATCTGATCTCCGCCGCACCGGACGTGTACGCCGGGGTCGCCGCGTACAGCGGGTGCGCCTCCACCTCCGATCCGGCCGGCCGCGCCTACATCCGGCTCGTGCTCGCGCGCGGCGACGCCGATCCCGAGAACATGTGGGGCCCCGACGACGATCCGGCCTGGCGCGCCCACGACACCGTTCTCAACGCGGACAGCTTGCGCGGCAAGGCCATCTACCTCGCCAGCGGCACCGGTCTGCCCGGCCCGGCCGAGTCCCTGGGCGCGCAGCCCACACCGGACCAGGTCATCACCAAGGCGAACCAGATGGTGCTCGGCGGACTGATCGAGGCCGCCACCAACTCCTGCACCCATCAGCTCGCCGATCGCCTTGCGGCACTGAATATTCCGGCCCAGGTCGACTTCCGGCCCGTCGGCACCCACACCTGGGCCTACTGGGAGCGCGACCTCCACAATTCGTGGCCGCTGCTCGCCGCCGCGCTCGGGGTGGACTAGCGCCGTTCACCGGGGCTGATCCCACAGCTTCGCGCAAGGCAGGCAGGGCGCGGGCCGGATCTCGATGAATCACTTGTGTCGGCGGATCGACAATTGTCGATTGTCAATGTTTTCCGCCAAAAAGGGGCGGTGCCGAGTCGCCTGATGTTCGACTCGGCACTGCCCCTTCGATATCGCGCGTGAAGCGCGATGATCTACTTTCCAGCGGAACCGCTGAAGAGCTTCTTGGTCAGCTCCGAGATGAGAGCGTCCAAGAGGAAGTTGGCGACGGAACCCATGTGTTCTTCTCCTTCAGATGTTTCCAGAATGAGCTTTCGCTCACGCCGAGAAACGTTATGCGACAGCGGAAAAGAACTGAAATCAATTGTTCTGGATTATCGACAAGCGGAAGTTGTTGATTCAGGACGACATCGCGGGCACGGCATGATGAAGCTCCTGCAAGCGCGCGACCAGGTCCGGGTTCTCGTCGCGGACCCGGCGGGCCACCTCGACGAACGAGCGCACCAGCGGGCTCTGGCTGCCCGCACGCCAGCACACCGCGACCTCGTTCGGGGCGGCGTCGGTCACCGGAATCACGCGCACGCCAGGCCATTTGATCCAGGCGGCGCACGGGACCGTCATGGCGATGCCCATGCCCGTCGCGACCTGGTGTAGTTCCTCGAGCAGCGTCTTGACCGGGTGGACGACCGGGGCGGGACGGCCGTCGCGGTGGGACTCCAAGCGCCAGAAGGCATTCCACACCGGGTCGGCGGGGCCGGAGGTCAGGATCGGTTCGTCGAGCAGTTCCGCGGCGCTGACCTCGGTGCGGGCGGCGAGGCGGTGGCGGGTCGGCAGCATGGCCATCAGGGGCTGGCGGAACAGCGGCTCGAAGCGCAGGCCGTCATCCACGAAGGGGCGGCGCACGAACGCGACGTCCACCTCGCCGTTCGCCAGTCCGGCCGACGGGGTCTCGTAGGTGAAGTGACTCAGCTCGATGGTGACCTCGGGGTGCCGTGCCCGGAAGGCGGCCAGGATCGGCTCGGTGAGGGTGAGCGCCGCGCCCTCGAGGCAGCCCAGGACCAGTCGGTCGTGTTCGCCGCGGTGCACCGCGCGGGCTTCCTCGAGTCCGGAACTCAAGGCGGCGAACGCATTTCGGACATGCTTCAGGAACGCGGCCCCGGCGGCGGTCAACTCCACCTGCCGGGTTGTTCGGGAGAACAGGGTGACGTCCATGTCGTGTTCGAGCTGTTTGATCTGGGTGCTCAGGCCTTGCTGGGAGACGTGCAGTCGCTGTGCGGCGCGGGTGAAGCTCAGCTCCTCCGCGACCGCGACGAAATACTGCAACTGCCGGGTGTGGACCTCCATGCGGGCAGTCTAGGCAGGTCAGGCGACTGAAATGGGTTGTTTTACCAAAGCTTCGGAGAGACATCGGCAAATTTGCGGCAGTACTGCAAGCGCTCATAGGCGTCACCGCGACCTCGAACCAGGGGATGTCCCACTGAACGAGACCGGCCGGACTGTTCTCTGTCTGGTTTCCGCTGGTTCACTCCGCCCGCGTAGATCTGTCGGCGATCAACACGCGATTAGGAGTGAGTCAGTTGTCAGTTTCGTGGCGTCGTACCGCCGTCGTTGTCGCGCTCAGCGGTGGGCTGCTGGTCAGCCCGCTGCTCGGAAACCTGGCCGGCGGTGAGCTGTCGGCGCTGCCGGCCGCCGTCGCCAAGCCCAGCCAGGATCAGGGCGCCGACGCCCCCCGCCTCGCCAGCGTCGACAACTTCCGCGACGTCGCCGGCACCGGCGCGGGCTACGACGCGCAGGGCAGCCATCACGTCAACAAGGGCGTCTTCTACCGCTCCAACGCGCTGACCCCCAACGACGCCGACCTGGCGACCCTCACCGGCCTGCACCTCGGCACCGCCTTCGACCTGCGCACCAGCGGTGAGATCGCGGCCAAGCCGGACCGCCTGCCGACCGGCACCTCCTACGTCAACATCTCGATCCTGAGCGGCGACCTGTCCGGCTCCATGGGCAACCTCACCAGCCCCGAGGCCGCCCGCGAGGCCATGCGCGCCCTCAACCGCCAGTTCGTCACCGGCGCCTACGAGCGCGCCCGCTTCGCCGACCTGCTGACCCAGCTCGCCGACCAGCAGGGCCCGGCCGTCTTCCACTGCACCGCCGGCAAGGACCGCACCGGCTGGACGTCCTACCTGCTGCTCAGCCTCGCGGGCGTCGACCAGCAGACCATCATGAACGACTACCTGCTCACCAACGAGTACTCCGCGAAGTCCATCGCGGCCACCCTCGCGCAGATCACCGCCGCCAAGGGCGCCGGCGCAGCCGCCGTCTACCAGCCGCTGCTGGGTGTCGAGGCGAGCTTCCTGCAGGCCGGAATCGACCAGCTCACCGCCGATTACGGCTCGGTCGACAAGTACCTGAAGGACGGGCTCGGCCTGAAGGGGCAGACCATCGAGCAGCTCAAGCACAAGCTGATCCAGAAGTAGGGCTCCGGCTCCGGCGGTTCCCCCGAGGCAGCGCTGCGGGGGACCCGCTTCGGTCCTGCGATCATGTACCGATGAGTAACCGGTCACGGGACGTGCGGTTCGGGCACGCCGAGCTACGCGCCGACGCGGAACGGCCGGGCGGGTGGCTGCTGACCGTCAACGGCATCGCCCAGTCCTACATCGACCTGGACGACCCGACCTATCTCGAACTCGAATACGTCCGCTACTTCGGATACGTCGTCGACTCCCTGGAACCCGCCGACGCGCCCCTGGACGTGGTGCACATCGGCGGAGGCGGCTGCACCTTCCCGCGCTACCTCGCGGCCGTGCGGCCCGGCTCCCGCCACCTGGTGATCGAGGCCGACGAGGCGCTGGCCGAATTCGTCGACGAATGCCTCGGCCTGCGCTCGGTGCCCGGCCTCGACCTGCGGCTCGGCGACGGACTCACCGAAATCGCCACCCTGCCAACGGCTTCCGCGGATGTGATGGTGGCCGACGCCTTCGAAGGCCTGCGGATCGCCCAGGGCATCACCGGCCCCGCCTTCACCGCCGAGGTGGCGCGAGTCCTGCGCCCGGACGGCCTCTATCTCCTGAACCTGGTCGGCACCCGCCACCATTTGGACGACATCCGCGCGGCCTTCCCGTACCGGGCCATGCTCGACGGCGACGTCTTCGCCGGATACACCGGCAACCAGGTCCTGGCGGCCAGTCGCGTCCCGCTGCCGCTCGAATCCCTCTATCGGCAAGCGGAACACGCATTTCCGCCGGTGCGCGTCGCGGCCGAAGCTCCCGACCCGCTGCCCGGGCGGTGAGCCACCTCACAGGGTTTGCTCCGACTTCGGGGGACACAGCTTTACAGTCGGTCATCGAAACGCCATCGCCGCGTCACCGCCCCGGCACCCGCGATCCCGAGACTATTCCTCGCACCCGGTGCCGGTCGTCGAGCCTCCACTTCGCCCGGTGTCCGCTCTCGACGCGACACCTCCGTTCATGCCCTCGCGTCGGCCACGGACCGCGGACACCTTCGGCACCGGGTGCAACCCCTACCGTGCGTCCGGAGGTCCCGATGTTCGAATCGTGTTGTTCCCCTCGTGAATCGGCTCACGTGCTCCGCGCCCGCTACGGCCTACCCGTCGAGCTCTACGCCGACCGGCCCCTGCTTACCCTCGGCGCGGCCGTCGAAGCCCTGACCCTCCCCGAACCACTCGGCCGCCAGGTCCTCGACCGCCTGTCCGAGCTCCCGTCCACGCCCGTGATCGCCGACCCGCGCGACCGCCACTGGACCTTCCTGGTCGCCCCGCCACTCCCGAATCACCGTGTGCCCCAGCGGCTTCGCACCTTCCTCCAGGGCTACTCGGTGACGCTCCCCGCGCCCGGCACCCGAATCATGTTGCCCACCAGCGACCAGCCCGGCGGCTGGCATTGGGCCGACGAGCCGGAACCGGGCGGACTCCGCCTGCCCCACCGCGCCGTGGTGCTGTCCGCGGTCCGCCTGGCGATTCTCGAAGGCCCGCTGTCCCGCCTCACCGGGTAGCGGTCGGCGACTTCCAGTCCGCCGGAAGGTGTCCCAGGCGGACGCGCTGCGGGTGGTCGCCGACCGGCACCGAGGTGATCTTCGCGCCGGTGGCGAAGTCGATCGCGGTGACCTGGTCGGCGGCGCTCTCGGAGATGAGGCACGCCTTCCCGTCGCCGCTCACGGTGGCCCAGTACGGCTTGGCGGCGGGGATCAGCGGACCCGCCGACAGATCGGCGAGGGTGACGACGGTGGCGTAGTCGTCCATGGTTCCCGCGACGCACAGCTTCTTGCCGTCCGGGTCCATCGAAAGCCCGTGGTGGCGTGAGTCGTTGACCCAGGTCGTGCGGTCCGGGCTGGTGGCCGGGTTCTTCGGCAGCTCGGCGACCCGCAGGATCTTGTCGGCGGCCACGTCGTATTCGAGGAAGCCGTTGAAGAACGACACCTGGAAGTAGAGCTTCGACTCGTCGGGCAGGAACGCGACCGGGCGGATCGCATCGGACAGATCCTTGCGACCGAACGCGTCCAGCCGCTCCCGCATATCGATGGTCCTCACCACCCGATAGGTGGTGGCATCGGCGACGGTGATCTTGCGATCCCCCTTCGTCCAGTCCAGCAGCGGATCGTCGAACGGCGTGTTCACATCCCCGATCGCCATGTTCCAGATGGTCCCGTCCTTGGCGAAGACGTTCTCGTGCGGCTTGTCGCCGGTCGGGAACCGCCCGAGCTCGACCCCGGTCTCGATGTCCAGCACGTGCACGACATTGCCGGTCGAAGCCGACACCGCGACCCGCCGCCCATCCGGCGACACCGCCATGTGATCAGCGCGATTCCCCGACACCGCGAACCGCCACTTCACCTTTCCGGTCGCGCTGTCGACGGACACCACATCGGCGAAACTGGGCCGCGACGCCACCACCGCCGACCCGTCCGGCGTCGTATACATGTCATCGACGTACTGGTCGTGCCCCTCGCCAACGGTCAGCCGAATCCCGAGAAAGTAAGCCAGCTTCACCGGATTCAGATAGATCTCCCGCAGCCGCTCATCCTTGTCGGGAATCAGATCGATCGACCCGATCTTCCCGAAATCCCCACGGGCCCTGATGATGTCGGCCGTCCCTTGCCAATTGCTACCGACCAACATCACCTCCCGCAATCCAGGATCCGCGCTCGCGGGCGCGATCCCCGCGCCGACTGATGCCGCGACGACCGCCGCGGCCAGGCCGGCCGCCTTGCGCCGCATGCGGCCGCGTCGTGAGGTGCGGGATGGAACTCGCATGGAACGCCCTTCGGTTGCGAATCTGGGTGCGGGTAAGGCTATTCGGTCCCCGATATTCCAGCCCGGGAAAGTTCGTGACGGAAGGCCTTTTCCGGTCGGGGAGGGGGCGGGACCGGACAGGAGCGGACGAGAGCCGCAAAGGGTTTGCTGATTGGTTGCGGTGCCGTGCGCGGAGATCGTTGGCTAACCCGGTGATTCGGGCAAAGTGGACGTCCCGGCCGGGGGTGGCCGGGACTGCGGAATGTGTGCGCGAGGCGGGACTTGAACCCGCACGTCCTAGGACACCAGAACCTAAATCTGGCGCGTATGCCAATTTCGCCACTCGCGCTAACGGTACGACCGTCCAAACTTTACCGGGTCCAACGGGGATCGCGAAGCATCGGGGACGTGTGGCGTACTGGTCGGTAACCTCACCTGCGATTATAACGATTTGATAAATGCCAATGTGAGGGAGGCTCACGTTTCCTACACCGGCGTAACCGAGCTCACCAGCGGCTTCAAACATGAGGGAGGGTCATGTTTCTGATTATTCTGGTACGGACGTACATAAATACTCGGCGGTAAACCCCTGGTCGGCGGGCCAAACATGAGGAGATCCTCATGATTTTGTGCGATCCTCGGCATCTACCAGGGCCTGCGGGCCGGAGGGATACCTGCGCACCGTGAGCGCGGTCCAGTCCTGTGGAGACGGGCCGCCAGGAGAAGGAAGTCGAACGTCTTGACGATCAACGAGAGCACCGGGACCGGATCGAAGTCCAGGGCGGCGGGGAAGTCACGGGAGAGCGGGATCAGGTCGTCGCTGCTGGACCGGTTGCTGGACGGCGCGCCGTACGCGCTCGCCTTCGGCGGCCAGGGCGCGCAGTGGCTCACCGAGCTGGAGGAGATCGGGCGCGACTCCGCGCTCGAGCCCGAACTGACCGCGCTGGTCAACGAGGCCGCCGCCGCGCTGGAACCGATTGCGGCGCAGCTGCTCGTGGTCCGGCCGGTCGGGTTCGACCCCATCGCGTGGATGCTGGAAGAAGAGATTGCCGACCCGGAGCAGGGGGAGGTCTCGGGAGCGCCGTCAGCGCAGGTGTTGCGCTCCGCCGCCGTCTCCATGCCGGGTGTGCTCCTGACCCAGATCGCCGCGCTGCGCGCGCTGCGCCTGCAGGGCCTCGACATCGTCGCGCACGCGCCCACCGCCATCATCGGCCACTCGCAGGGCCGCCTGGCCGCCACCGCCGCCGAGGCCCACGGCCGGCGTGACGCCGAACTGCTGGCCATCGCCCAGCTGGTCGGCGCCTCCGCCAGCCTCGTCGCCCGCCGCCGCGGCCTGCTGCCGATCGGTGAGAAGTCCCCGATGGTCGCCGTCTCCAATGTCGACCCCGAGGCCCTGAAAGCCGTTGTCGCCGAGGTCATGACCGGTGTCGCGCCGGAGAAGGCCGCCGTGCTGTCCATCCGCAACGGCCGCCGTCGCGTCGTGCTCAGCGGCCCGGTCGCCCAGCTCGACCGCGTCCGTCAGCGCGCCGCCGAGATCAATGCCGAGCAGGCCGCCGAGCGCGACGCCAAGAAGCGTGGCGGCGCGGTCTTCGCCCCCGTCTTCGAGGACATCCCGGTCGAGGTGGCCTTCCACCACCCGGCGCTCGCCGAGACCGTGGACCTGGTCCGCGGCTGGGCCCAGCAGTGCGGCCTGGACGCCGACCTGGCCGCCACCCTCACCCAGGAAGTGCTGGTCGACCCGATCGACTGGGTCGGCATCGTCGACGAGACCGTCACCGCGGGCGCGCAGTGGATCCTGGACCTCGGTCCCGGCGACCTGCTGACCCGCCTCACCGCCGGTTCGCTCAAGGGCACCGGCGTCGGCGTGCTCGCCGCCTCCACCCGCCCGGGCCAGCGCAGCCTGTTCACCCCCGGCGCGGCCCCCGAGGTCGCCTCGGCCTGGAGCGAATTCGCGCCCAAGCCGATCCGCCTGCCCAACGGCCGCGTCGTCGTGGAGACCTCCTTCACCCGCCTCACCGGTCGTTCCCCGATCCTGCTGGCGGGCATGACCCCCACCACGGTCGACGCGAAAATCGTTGCGGCCGCGGCCAACGCCGGCCACTGGGCCGAGCTGGCCGGTGGCGGTCAGGTCACCGAGCAGATCTTCGCCGACCGCGTCGAGGAGCTGAAGAGCCTGCTGCAGCCCGGTCGCGCGGTGCAGTTCAACTCGCTGTTCCTGGACCCGTACCTGTGGAAGCTGCAGCTGGGCGGCAAGCGCATCGTGCAGCGCGCCCGCACCGCCGGTGCGCCGCTGGACGGCGTCATCGTCACCGCCGGCATCCCGGAACTCGAAGAGGCCGTGGGCCTGATCGAGGAACTGTCCGAGGTCGGCATCACCCACGTGGCGTTCAAGCCCGGCACCGTGGCGCAGATCCGCGCCGTGCTGCGCATCGCCGACGCGGTCCCCGGCTACCCGGTGATCATGCACATCGAGGGCGGCAAGGCCGGCGGTCACCACTCCTGGGAAGACCTCGACGACCTGCTCCTCGACACCTACGCCGAGCTGCGCGGCCGCGACAATGTCGTGGTCTGCGTCGGCGGCGGCATCGGCACGCCCGAGCGCGCCACCGAATACCTCACCGGCGTTTGGTCGCAGCAGCACGGCTACCCGGCCATGCCGCTGGACGGCGTCCTGGTCGGCACCGCCGCCATGGCGACGCTCGAGGCCACCACCGCCCCCGAGGTCAAGCAGCTGCTGGTCGACACCCCCGGCACCCCCGACTGGGTCGGCGCGGGCACCGCGGTCGGTGGCATGGCTTCCGGCCGTAGCCAATTGGGCGCGGACATCCACGAGATCGACAACGCCGCCTCCCGCACCGGCCGCCTGCTGGACGAGGTCGCCGGTGACGCCGACGCCGTGGCCGCGCGCCGCGCCGAGATCATCGAGGCGCTCGACGGCACCGCCAAGCCGTACTTCGGCGATGTCGCCACCATGACCTACCTGGAGTGGCTGGAGCGCTACGTCGAGCTGGCCGTGGGCCTGGACCGCCGCAAGGACTTCGACTGCGGCGCCGACTTCGCCGACGCCATCGCCGACGCCACCCGCTCGGTCTGGCTCGACATCACCTGGCGCGACCGGTTCGCGGAGATGGTGCGCCGCACCGAATCCCGCCTCAACCCGGCCGACCGCGGCGAGATCGCGACCCTGTTCGCCGACGACTCCGCCTTCGAGACCCCGGTGCAGGCCATCTGCACCCTGAAGGCCGAATACCCGGCCGCCGCCGACACCGTGCTGCACCCGGCCGACGTGCCGTTCTTCGTGTCGCTGTGCAAGATCCCGGGCAAGCCGGTCAACTTCGTCCCGGTCGTGGACCAGGACGTGCGCCGCTGGTGGCGTTCGGATTCGCTGTGGCAGGCCCACGATGCCCGCTACACCGCCGACCAGGTCTGCGTCATCCCCGGCACCGTCGCCGTCGCGGGCATCACCCGCGTGGACGAGCCGGTCGGTGAACTCCTCGACCGCTTCGAGCAGGACACCGCCTTCACCCTGGTGCGCGCGGGCGTGGTCCCGGCCGCCGTGGACGGCCGCCGCCGCACCGAGGTCGCGGGCGGACTGCTCGACATCGTGCTGGCCGCACCGGATGTGCAGTGGGCCGGCCGCACCACCGTCAACCCCATCCACCGCCTCGGCGATCTGGGCGAGTGGGTCATGAACGGCAAGGGCGCCAAGCACCCGCCGACCGGCTCCACCCTCTCGGCCACCGATGGCCCCGAGAGTGATTGCGCCTACCTGGAATTGGCGGTCCCGCTGCTGGGCCAGGACGCCGTCCGCATCCGTATGACCGTCCCGGTCTCCGTGTACAACGGTGGCGCGCCGGTCATCACCGAGGACGACGCCGAGGCCGCCATGTCGGCGCTGCTCGCGGTCGCCGCGGGCAAGTCGCTGCCCGAGGTCAAGTCGGTCGACGGCGCGCAGGTCGCGCACGTCAACCTGGCCTGGAGCCCGGACCTGATCGCCGACCACGCCGGTGTCACCGGCGCCGGCCTGCCGGACAGCCTGTCCACCCTCGGCCGCACCGCCCCCGACGTGCTCGTGGGCGCTTGCTGGCCCGCCGTTTTCGCGGTTCTGGGCGCGACCCGCACCGCGGACTCGCACTCCGTCATCGAGGGCATGCTGGACCTGGTCCACCTCGACCACCAGATCGAGCTGCTGGGCGCGCTGCCCGCCGAGCACGCCGTGCTCGCGGTCCGCGCCGAGTCGGCCGAGGTGCTCGACACCGACCTGGGCCGCGTCGTCGAGGTCAAGGTCACCGTCGGCGTCATGCGGGATCACGGCCTGGAGACCCCGGCCGTCGCGACTCTGGTGGAGCGCTTCGCCATTCGCGGCCGCACCGGCCAAGCCGAGCTGACCGACCCGCCGCGTGCCGCCGGTTCGCTGTCCGACGACGCCACCGACACCCCGCGTCGCCGCCGCCGCGACGTGGCCCTGGTGGCCCCGCGCGCCATGGGCGCCTTCGCGCACGTGTCGGGTGACTTCAACCCGATCCACACCTCCGAGAACGCCGCTCGCCTGGCCGGTCTGGGCACCCCGATCGTGCACGGCATGTGGCTCTCGGCCGCCGCCCAGCACGCCGTCTCGGCGATCGACCTGGGCGACAAGGTGCCGCCGCGCACCATCACCGCCTGGACCACCCGCTTCCTGGGCATGGTCCGCCTCGGCGCGCAGATCGACGTGCGCGTGGAACGCGTTGCGGTGGACCACGGTTCGGAGATCGTCGAGGTCTCCTGCCGCATCGACGGCAACCTCGTGATGACCGCCACCGGCCGCATCGCGCCGCCGAAGACGGTCTACGCCTTCCCGGGGCAGGGCATTCAGGCCAAGGGGATGGGCCTGGACGCACGCACCCGGTCCAAGGCCGCCAAGGAGATCTGGGACCGCGCCGACAAGCACACCCGTGAGGCCCTGGGCTTCTCGATCCTGGCCGTGGTGCGCGACAACCCGACCTACCTCAAGGCGCGGGGCGTGGAATACCGCCACCCGCAGGGCGTGCTGCACCTGACCCAGTTCACCCAGGTGGCCATGGCCACCCTCGGTGTCGCCCAGGTCGCCGAGCTGCGCGAGGCGGGCGCCTTCATCGAGGGCGCGATGCTGGCGGGCCACTCCGTCGGTGAGTACAACGCCCTCGCCGCCGCGGCGGGCGTGCTGCCGCTGAACGCGGTGCTGGAGGTCGTGTTCCAGCGCGGTTCGGCCATGCACGAGCTGGTGCCCCGGGATGCCCAGGGCCGCAGCGACTACCGCATGGCCGCCATCCGCCCCTCGCAGATCGGCATCGCCGACGACGAGGTCATCGGCTGGGTCAAGGGCCTGGGCGAGCAGGCCGGCGAGTTCCTCGAGGTCGTGAACCTGAACCTGCGGGGCGCGCAGTACGCCATCGCGGGCACGGTGAAGGGCATGGAGGCGCTCGAGGACGAGATCGAGCGTCTGCGCGCCGAGACCGGCGGCAAGCGCGCGTTCGTGCTCATCCCGGGCATCGACGTGCCGTTCCACTCGACCGTGCTGCGCGCCGGCGTGCCGGAGTTCCGCACCAAGCTGCTCGACCTGCTGCCCGCGGACCTGCAGCCGGAGCTGCTGATCGGCCGCTACATTCCGAACCTGGTGCCCAAGCCGTTCAACCTGGAGCGTGAATTCGTCCAGGAGATCGCGGATCTGGTGCCGTCGGAGCCGCTGGCCGAGGTGCTGGCGAACTGGGCCGACTGGTCTTCCGAGGCCAAGCGCGTCGAGCTGTGCCGTGTGGTCCTGGTCGAGCTGCTGGCCTGGCAGTTCGCCAGCCCGGTCCGCTGGATCGAGACCCAGGACCTGCTGTTCACCGATGTGGAGCACGGCGGCGTGGGCGTCGAGCGGTTCGTCGAGATCGGTCTGGCCGCGACGCCGACCGTGGCGAACCTGGCCTCGAACACGCTGAAGCTGCCGCAGTTCGGCAGCGCTGTCGTCGAGGTGCTCAATATCGAGCGCGAGCGCGGCATCGTCTACTCGACCGACACCGACCCGGCCCCCGTGGAGGAGCCGGAGGAGACCCCGGCCGAGACCGCTTCCGCCGCACCGGCGCCCGCCGCCGCTGCCGCCCCGGCCCCCGTGGCCGTGCCGACCGGCGGCCCGACGCCGGACGACATCGCGTTCTCCGCCGCCGACGCCACCCGCGTGCTGATCGCGCTGTGGACCAAGCTGCGGATGGACCAGATCGGCCCGGTGGACACCATCGAGGGCCTGTGCGACGGCGTGTCCTCGCGCCGCAACCAGCTGCTCGTCGACCTCGGCGCGGAGCTCTCGCTCGGCGCCATCGACGGTGCCGCGGACGCCGACATGGGCGCGCTGTCCAACACCGTCGACCGCCTGGCCCGCACCTACAAGCCGTTCGGTTCGGTGCTGTCCGACTCCATCGGCGACCACCTGCGCAAGGTGTTCGGCCCGTCCGGCAAGCGTCCGGCGGCCATCGCCGACCGGGTCAAGAAGACCTGGGGTCTGGGCGACGGCTGGGCCAGCCACGTCACCGCCGAGGTCTCCCTCGGCACCCGTGAGGGCCAGTCGGTCCGCGGTGGCGACCTGGGCGGCCTGGTGGCGGGCGGACTGTCGGACGCCGCGTCCGTGGACGCCGCGATCGACGCCGCTGTGCAGTCCGTGGCCGCGCGCCGCGGAGTCGCGGTCTCCATGCCCTCCGCCGGTGGCGGTGCGGGCGGCGCGACCGTCGACGCCGCCGCGCTGGGCGAGTTCACCGAGCAGATCACCGGCCGCGACGGCGTGCTGGCGCAGGCCGCCCGGGTGATCCTGGAGTCCCTCGGCCACGCCGAGCAGGCGTCCGCGCCGGAGGCCACCGAGGACACCCTGGTGGATCTGGTGTCGGCCGAACTGGGTTCGGACTGGCCGCGTCTGGTCGCGCCCGCCTTCGACGCCAAGAAGGCCGTCCTGATCGACGACCGGTGGGCCTCGGCCCGTGAGGATCTGGCCCGCCTGTGGTTCGGCAACGACGGCTCGCTGCCCGCCGAACCCGCCGTCGAGGGCTACCTCGGCGCCGGTGAAGCCGTTGCGGCGCAGGCCACCTGGTGGCGCAACCGCGCCATGAAGGAGGCCCGCTCGGTGCTGGCCGGCGTCTACGGCGCCATCGCCGAGGCCGCGCTCAGCTCGGCCGAGCCGGGCATCTGGTCCTCCGACATCGCCGTGATCACCGGCGCCAGCAAGGGTTCCATCGCGGCGGCGGCCACCGGCCGGCTGCTCGCGGGTGGCGCGACCGTCGTGGTCACCACCTCCTCGCTGAACGACGACCGCATGAGCTTCTACAAGCAGCTCTACCGCGACAACGCCCGCAAGGGCGCCGCGCTGTGGGTGGTTCCGGCGAACATGGCCTCCTACACCGACATCGACGCGCTCATCGACTGGGTCGGCACCGAGCAGGTCGACAATGCCGGTGGCGCCAAGATCCTGGTCAAGGAGGCGATGACCCCCACCCTGCTGCTGCCGTTCGCCGCGCCCCGCGTGGCCGGCGACCTCTCCGACGCCGGCGCTCGCGCCGAGATGGAGATGCGGGTGCTGCTGTGGTCGGTGGAACGCCTGATCGGCGGCCTGTCCGCCATCGGCGCCGACCACGACGTGGACGCGAAACTGCATGTGGTGCTGCCGGGTTCGCCCAACCGCGGCATGTTCGGCGGGGACGGCGCCTACGGCGAGTCCAAGGCCGCCCTGGACGCCATCGTCGCCAAGTGGCGCGCGGAGACCTCCTGGTCCGAGCGGGTCACCCTGGTGCACGCGCTGATCGGCTGGGTGCGCGGCACCGGCCTGATGGGCGGCAACGACCCGCTGGTCGAGGCCGTCGAGAAGGCCGGCGTGCAGACCTGGTCCACCATCCAGATGGCCGACGAGCTGCTCAAGTGGTGCACCTCGCGGGCCCGCGTGGTGACCGCGTCCGGACCGCAGCAGATCGACCTCACCGGCGGTCTGGCCGGGGCCAAGCTGGATCTGCCCGCCCTCGCCAAGGAGGCGCGCGAGCAGGCCGAGGCCGCGGCTGCCGACTCCGAAGGCGTTGACGGCGCGACCATTTCCGCCCTGCCCGCTCCGCCGACCCTGAGCTCCAAGCTGGTCACCCCCGAATGGGGTTCGGTCACCGCCGATCTCGACGACATGGTCGTCATCGTCGGCGCGGGCGAGCTCGGCCCCTACGGTTCGGCGCGCACCCGCTTCGAGATGGAGGTCTCCGACCAGCTCTCCGCCGCGGGCGTGCTGGAGCTGGCCTGGACCACCGGCCTGGTCACCTGGGAGAACGACCCCAAGCCGGGCTGGTACGACACCGAATCCGGTGAGTACGTCGAGGAATCCGAGCTGGCCGACCGCTACCACGACACCGTGGTGGAGCGCTGCGGCGTCCGTCGCTACGGCGACGACGGCGCCATGATCGAGAACGCGGCCCCGCTGCTCACCTCGGTGTTCCTGGACAAGGACCTGTCCTTCGTGGTCAACACCGAGGCCGAGGCCCGCGCCTTCTTCGCCGCCAACCCGGAGCAGACGGTCGTCACCCCGGTCGCCGGAACCGGCGACTGGCAGGTGACGCGCAAGGCGGGCACCGAGATTCGCGTGCCCCGCAAGGCCAAGCTGACCCGCACCGTCGGCGGCCAGATCCCCACCGGCTGGGACCCCACCAAGTGGGGCATCTCCGCCGACATGGTGAGCTCGGTCGACCGGGTGGCGCTGTGGAACATCGTCTGCACCGTGGACGCGTTCCTGAGCTCCGGCTTCAGCCCCGCCGAACTGATGAGCTGGGTGCACCCGGCCATGGTGGCCAACACCCAGGGCACCGGTATGGGCGGCATGTCGTCGATGCGCTCGCTCTACATCGACAACCTGCTCGGTGAGCCGCACGCCAACGACATCTTGCAGGAGGCCCTGCCCAACGTCGCCCTGGCGCACGTGGTGCAGAGCTACGTCGGCTCCTACGGCGGCATGATCCACCCGGTCGCGGCCTGCGCGACCGCGGCGGTCTCCGTCGAGGAGGGTGTGGACAAGATCAAGCTCGGCAAGGCCGACCTGGTCGTGGCCGGCGGCTACGACGATCTCGGCATCGAGGGCATCGTCGGCTTCGGCGACATGTCCGCCACCGCCGACTCGGCCGTCATGTCCGCCAAGGGCATCAGCGACCGCTACTTCTCCCGCGCCAACGACCGTCGCCGCGGCGGCTTCGTGGAATCGCAGGGTGGCGGCACGGTGCTGCTGGCCCGCGGTTCGGTGGCCCTGGAGATGGGTCTGCCGGTGCTGGGTGTGGTCGCGTTCGCGCAGTCCTTCGCCGACGGCGTGCACACCTCGATCCCGGCTCCGGGCCTGGGCGCCCTGGGCGCGGGCCGCGGTGGCCCGGAGTCCAAGCTGGCCAAGGAACTCGGCAAGCTGGGCGTCGGCGCCGACGAGATCGCGGTCATCTCCAAGCACGACACCTCCACCGCCGCAAACGATCCCAACGAGTCCGAGCTGCACGAGCGGCTGGCCTCGGCGATCGGGCGCTCGGAAGGCGCTCCGCTGTTCGTCATCTCGCAGAAGACCCTCACCGGTCACGCGAAGGGCGGCGCGGCGGCGTTCCAGATGATCGGCCTGTGCCAGGTGCTCGAGCAGGGCGTCATCCCGCCCAACCGCAGCCTCGACTGCGTGGACGAGAAGATGGCCCAGTACCCGCACCTGGTGTGGCTGCGCGAGGCGCTGACCGTGGGAGATCGCTTCCCGCTCAAGGCCGGTCTGGTCACCTCGCTCGGCTTCGGCCACGTCTCCGGCCTGGTCGCCATCGTGCACCCGCAGGCCTTCGTGGAGGCCATTGCCGACGCCGAGGCGCGAGAGGCGTACCAGCGCAAGGCCGAAGAGCGTCAGCTCGCGGGCCGTCAGCGCTTCGCCGAGGCGATGTGCGGTGGCGCTCCGATGTACGAGCGGCCCGCCGACCGCCGCCTGGGCGGCGACGGCACCCCGGCCAAGCAGTCGCGGCAGCTCGAGGCCGACATGCTGCTCTCGCAGCAGGCGCGGCTGGGCTCCGACGCCGTCTACGTGACGGCGCCGCAAGGACCGGCCTGCCGGTAAGTAGCTCACGGCAGGTTCGACACGGCGGGTTCGTGTCCTGTGCTCCGCGCGAGCACCGGACGCGGGCCCGCCGTTCCATGTCGGTGATCCGACGGTAGAAGCGCGGAGCCTACGGTGCCGTAGGTCCGCTGGTATGTTCGCAGCCAATTCGACTGCACTACGAGGAATCTAGGAGTCCCGCACTGTGACGATCCTGGGTATCGGCCTGGACTTGGTCACCATCTCCGAGTTCGCCGAGCAAATGGAACGCACCGGAACCACCATGCTCCGGGAGAGTTTCACCGCTGGGGAGCGGCGCTATTGCCAAAGCAAGGGCACCGACCCGGCACGCAGCTATGCCACCCGCTGGGCCGCGAAGGAGGCGGTCATCAAGGCGTGGGCGTCATCCCGCTTCGCCCGCAGCCCGCAGATCGGCGACAATCCGTATCCGCTGATCGAGGTCGTCAACGACGCCTGGGGACGGCCCAGCATCAAATTGCACGGGCTGGCAGCGGAATTCCTGCCGCGGGTGCGAGTTCACCTGTCGCTCACCCACGATGGCGACACCGCCGCCGCCATGGTGGTGCTCGAGGATCCGGGCGAGCTCGCCGATCTGATCCGCGACTGACGCGGTTTCGCGGGTGCGCGCTACTCCGGATCGAAGGTGGTGCGCTGCCCGCCGGATCGCGATTCCTTCTCCGCGATCAGCAGATACGCCACCATGAGGCGCTTGAGCTCGGCGACGGCGTCCTCGTGGGCCAGGCCGTCCTGGACCGAGAAGTTCAGCATCGAGTACACGACGTGCACCAGCACCTGCGCCATCATGGAGCGGCGGCCGCGGGGGGTGCGCGGCATCAGCGGGCGCAGCATCTGCGAAACCGCTTCGGCGAACTCCTTTTCGTGGATCGCGCCGGTGGCCCGGGTGGACGGGGTGGACTGCATGGCCAGCCACACCTCGCGCCGGGAGGGGTCGGTCATCCACAGGTCGGCCAAGTGGTCGACGAGCTGGGTCATGTGCCGCAGCCAGTCCATGGACGGGATCTCGCCGTGGAAGTCGGCCAGCTCCTGTGAAACCGCCACCAGGTCTTGGCGATTCAGCTCGCAGACGATGACGTACTTGTTGGCGAAGAACTGGTAGAGCGTGCCGATCGGCACCTCCGCGCGGGCCGCGACCTCTTCGCAGGTGAACGATTCGAAGCCGACCTCGACCAGTAATTCGCGGGAGGCCTGCAACAGGGCGTCGAACTTGCGCTTCGATCGTTCCTGCGTCGGGCGGCGACGGGGCATCAGCTCCTGTGGGTCGTCCTGCAGCTCCAACGCAGGGTCCGGTCGTCGCGCCGACCTGGTTCCCGTGCGTGCTTCCACGCTCAACAGCCTACGGGTTACGACACGCGCATGACACGCTGCGGTAGTTCGTGTGTCACCGAATCCGACCCATCCGAGCCGTCGTCGGCTCCGAAGAATCATCGCAGCTGCCTCTCAGCTGCGGTTCTCCGTTGAAAGGGGCCCGGCCTCTTTCGAACCCGTTTCGTCCTCGGTTCTCCTCTCTCGACCGCGTGATCCTCGCCTGTACGTCGACGTTGGAAGGCTGATTGTGGTTGCTTCTACCCCTGTTCGTACCGCGGTGACGCTCGGCGTCGCCACCGAGCGCGGCACGGTGCGCGCCGTGGCCCTCGCCGACACGGGCGACAAGCTGACCGATCGCGTGGTGCTCGAGCGCGTCCTGCCGATCGGCGGAGATGCGAAGGCCGACTTGGCGGTCGCGGTGGAGACGGCGCTCGAGGACATCGCCGACAAGATCGGCGCGGATCGGGAGATCATCGGCGCGGCCGTCACCTACCGTGACGCCGCCGAGCGCCGCGCCATCGTCACCAAGCTGGCCGCTGGTCCCTGGCACGACGCCTCGCTGGTGTCCGCCAAGGCCTCGCACCTGGCGGTGGCCCGCGCCATGACCTGGGTGGACGAATTCGAGGATCTCGCTATCTGCGAGGTGGTGCCCGGCTTCCAGGCGTTCTCCCTCATCTCCCCGGACCGCGCCCGGGTGCTCGCCGCGGTGACGCTGACCGGCGGCGCGGCCACCGACGACGCCATGCGTTCCGCGGTCACCGCCGCCTGGGACCAGTTCGACGCGGCCGGGGTGAAGCCGGACGCGGTGGTGCTGATCGGCTCCGCCGCAACCGAATCCGCCGTGGTGGCGGCGCTGGAGTCCGGCTTCGGCGCGCCCGTGATCCCCTGCCAGGTGGCGGCGGCCGCCCCGGCCCTCGGCGCGGCGCTGACCGCACTGCCCGAGGCGGAGTTCGTCGGGGAGGTGGCCGAGCGCATTCGCCGGGCCCGTGGTTCCGCGGCGCTGTTCGCGGCGGCCGGCGTGCTGGCGGGCGGCCTGGTGGTGGGCGGCGTCCTCGCCTCGGGCAGCGAGTCCAAGAAGGTGCCCGAACCCGTCCTCACCGATTCCCGGGTCACCGCCGACGGGAACAACGGCGAGCACCGGATGGGTGACGCCGCCGTCCCCGGCCAAGACTCGGGTTCCGTCCTCGGGGCCGACGGCCTGCCGATCGGCCCGGTGGCAGGGGAGGACGGTGTGGCCCCGAACGCGGACCCGCAGCCCGCGACCGAATTGCAGCCCGGCGATGTGTGGAGCGTCGACCCGGCCACCCTGAACTGGGGTCCCGCGCGTTCCGGTGGCAAGCCGCGGCCGCTGATCAAGGCCGAGCCGGAGTCCACGATGGCCTCGAGCCCGGAGTCGATCATCCCCGCTCCGACCCGCACGGCGGGCTCCCCGGGCGCATCCGGCTTGTTCCCGGGCGAACTCGCGCCACCGGCCCCGGGCACCGCGGAGTTCGCCTCCTGGTGGGACAACCACTGGCGCATGATGCTGCAGTGGGCCGCCCAGATGATGCCCAAGGCCTAGCGGGTCGACACCCGAAGTCCTGACCTGACGAGCCCCGATCCGCGACGCGGACCGGGGCTCGCTGTGTTCGGCGGCGGTGTCCGCCGGGTCTCGCCTAGACCGACAGGTCTCGGCGCAGCTTGGCTACGTGGCCGGTGGCCCGCACGTTGTACTGGGCGACCTCGACCTTGCCGTTCTCGTCGATCAGGAAGGTGGACCGGATGACGCCGGTCACTTTCTTGCCGTACATCATCTTTTCGCCGAAGGCGCCGTAGGCGGCCAGCGTCTCCTTCTCCGGATCCGACAGCAGGGGGAAGGTGAGCTGTTCGGTGTCGCGGAACTTGGCCAGCTTGGCCGGCTTGTCGGGGGAGACGCCGATGACGTCGATGCCCGCGCCGTCGAGATCGGCCAGGTTGTCGCGGAAATCGCAGGCCTGCTTGGTGCAGCCGGGAGTGCTGGCGGCCGGGTAGAAGTACACGATCACCTTGCGGCCGCGGTAGTCCGACAGCGAGACGTCCTTGCCGTCGGCGTCGGGCAGGGTGAAGGCGGGCGCGGTGTCCCCGGGACTGAGTCGGTGATTCTCGGTCATGCCGCCACGCTAGTCGACGGGCTCGAGCCGGTGTTGGCGATACACTCTCGGCAGGTCGGCTCGCCTGCGCGTGCGTCGCGCGAGAGCGGCCCCGATTCGACGGCGCCGCGGATTCCGCGCGGCTTTCAGACAGGAGTGTGACGTGGCGAGAGATACCGAGGCGATCGAGCGGGAGATCGAGGCCGCACGCAACCGGCTCGCGAGCACCCTCGACGAGCTGGCGGTACGCGCCGACCCTCAGCGGCTGGCGGAGAACGCGAAACAGTCCCTGGTGGCCAAGATCAACGAGCCGAAGATCAAGTACAGCCTGATCGGCGCGGGCGCCCTGATCGCGACCCTGGTCGTGGTGAAGATCTTCCGCCGCTGAGCGGCAGCGGTACCCGGGGGACAGCCCTCCGACCCGAACATGAATGTGGCCCGGTCCAATTGGACCGGGCCACATTTTTGGGTCTCGCTCAGACCGTCGGGCAAGCCATGCCGGTGCCGTCGGGGTCCAGGTGCGGGCTGTAGCCGGGCTGGCCGCGGAACAGCGGAGCGGCGCCGGCGGCGCGGGCCTGGTCGCAGTTCTGGTACACGGGGCCGCCGGCGGAGCCGGTCTGGCTGAGACCCGCGGAGCCGGTGGCGGCCGAACCGGTGTCGATGGCGGAGGATCCGGTACCGGCGGATCCGGTGATGACATCGGCGGTGGCGACGGCGGTCTGGGCTGCGATGGTCGTCAGGCCCGCGACGCTGGCGGTGACGAGTAGCCGGCGAACGTTCATGTATTCCTCAATGTCGGCGCGGTTAGGGTTAGCTGGCCCGAGTGTTCTGGCGCAACGTTGCATTGTCAACCGGATGAGCTATGCATAGAGGTGAATTAGGGGATTTACCCCGAATGCCGGAACCTCTTCTGCCACTATGTGTCTCATTCGTCCTGACCGAAATGCGCTCGGGCATTGACGATTTCCGCCAGAACTACGCAAATCGAACGGTCAGTACTGTACCGAAGGTTGCATGCCGGGGGTGGCACGGATTCTCCGTGAACTTCCTGAGGATTGTCATGGTGTCCATGTCAACTATTTCCCGATACCATGGATGTCATGACGCGCTGGCTGACCGATGAGGAACAGACGACCTGGCAGTCCTTCATCCGCATGCGGCAACGCCTGGACTCGGCGATCGCCGCCGGGCTGACCCGGGACGGGCTGTCGTTCTCCGACTACGAAGTGCTGGTCGCGCTGTCCGCGGCCGATGGCCAGCTGCGCGCCAAGGAACTTGGCGCGGAGATCTGCTGGGACAAGAGCCGCCTGTCCAAGCATCTGTCCCGGATGGCGACCCGCGGCCTGGTGGACCGCTGCCAGGCCGCCGACGACGCCCGCGGCCGCGAGATCCGGCTCACCGACGCGGGCCGCGCCGCCCTCGCGGCCGCCGCGCCGAATCACGTCGAGCTGGTGCGTCGGCTGCTCATCGACGAGATGACCGCCGAGGAGGCGAAGGCCGTGCGCTCGCTGGCCGACCGGGTGGTCGCCGAGGTCGAGCGCACGGATCCGGACGGGGTCGACTGAGCCGCGACCGGCGGGGGCCCAGACTCGGCCCGGCTACGCCTCGGGCTCGGCCGGTTTCGACTCGCCGGCGGGCTTCTCGAATTGCGCGCGCTTCCAATCGCCGAACGGTTCGTCGCGCTCCCGCACGGCCTCGCGGAAACCGGCGGTGGCCGAGCGCAATTGGAAGGCGTAGCCCTCGCGGGTGTGCCGTGAGATCCCGTCGAACACGGTGCTGACCATGCCGGAGTTGGCCACGCCCTGGCTGAGCAGCGCGCTGTTGAGGGCCAGCTTCGCCATGACCAGTTGGTTGATCGGCACCATCGAAATGCGTTCCAGCAGTTCCTCGGTGCGCGCGTCCAGTTCGTCGGCGGGCGGGGCCTCGATGGCGAGGCCCCATTCGAGGGCCTGTGTGCCGCTGAGGCTGTCGCCGGTGAACAGCAGGCGCTTGGCCCGCTGATCGCCGACGCGGTGCGCCCACATGCCCGCGGCGGGGATGCCCCAGGTGCGGGTGGGCGGGTAGCCGAAGCGGGCGTCGTCGGCGCAGATGATCTGGTCGGCGAACAGCGCGATATCGGTGCCGCCCGCGATGGCGAAGCCGTGCACCTTGGCCACGGTCGGCTTGTTGGCGTGCAGCAGGCTGGAGAAGCCGCGGTTGAAGCGCGACATCATGGCGTAGTCGACCATGGGATCCCAGGTGGCCCAGGGATTGTGATTGCGCGCCTGCACGACCGGATCGAGCACGCTGCCCTCGGCGGGCTGGGCGCCCTCGGCCGGTTCGAGGCCGTTCTCGGCGAAGATCGACAGGTCGTAGCCGCCGCAGAAGCCCTTGCCGCGCCCGCTCACCACGATGACGTGCACCCGCGGATCCAGGTCGGCGCGTTCGACGGCCGCGGCCAGTTCGATCGGGGTGTCGACGGTGATGGCATTGCCGCGTTCGGGCCGGTTGAAGGTGATGCGCGCGATCCGGCCGGTCACCTCGTAGGTCAGGGTGCGCCCGGTGTACTCGTTCACCGGTTCCGGGCGGCCCGCGAACAGCGAGTCGTCGCCAGCGGTCAGGTCGTCGCGCCAGGCGGCCGGGCGGGTGCCGGCGTGGTTCTCATAGTCGGGGGACACTCAAGCAGTGAACCCTGGTTCATTTCTTGATGTCAAGAGTTCACGGGCGACGGGTTTGCCGCTACTCCCAGGGCTTGACCGGCGGTTTCACCCACAGGATCTTCTCGTCCGCGTGATCGCGCACGGCCGCCGGATGCCCCGGATTCCGGGCCGCCCAGGCGTCCTTCTCGCCGAGCAGCCGGGCCACCACCTGCCAGGTCTCCTCGGTGCTGGGCGGATTGGTGTCCGCCGCCCGGGCCAGTTTCCGCCGCTGCGCCACCGGGAGTTCGAGCAGTTCGTCCCCGCTGATCCCGCGTGCCCAGACATACGCGGCCAGCCGCCGAGCCTTCTCCTCGCGGCTCCGGCTGGCGTGATCGGAATGTGCGTAGTCGGCCATCTCTTCCTCGAACTCCGCGCAACCTCGCAGGTCGCGGGCCATGACACACCGACCCTACCGGAGTTCCGACCCCGATCGGCCGCCCGCTCGGGCCCCCGCCGGCGCGACCGGCCCGCGCTGCTGTCGCTCTGTGCCGGGCTCCGCGAATCCTGCCGAGTAGCAGCGGTTTTGCGACTACCGTTGATCGCATGCCGGAGACCGTGCGCATCGATGATCTGGTCGTTTCCCGGGCGACGCCGGGGGAGTGGGCCACCGTGGTGGAGTGGGCCGCCGCCGAGGGCTGGAATCCGGGGCGGCGGGATACCACTTCGTATTTCGCGCAGGATCCCGACGGGTTCTTCCTCGGACGGGTGAACGGGGAGCCCGCGTCCGCGGTCTCGGTCGTCAACTACGGCGCGGACTACGCCTTCCTGGGTTTCTATCTGGTGCGGCCGGAGCTGCGCGGGCGTGGATTCGGGCTGGCAACCTGGGAGGCCGGGTTGAAGCACGCGGGAAACCGGGTGGTCGGCCTGGACGGGGTGCCCGCACAGCAGGACAACTATCGGCGCAGCGGATTCGAACTCGCCTACAGCAGTGCGCGATTCATCGGGGTGCTGCGACTGCCCTTGCCTGACAACGCCGTCACGGCGCTCGCCCCGGCGGATACGGCGGAACTGCTGCCGTACGACTCCGCGTGCTATCCGGCGGATCGCCCGGCATTTCTCACCGCCTGGCTCGACGAGCCGGGGCATCGGACGTTCGCGCGCATTGTCGACGGCACGCTCACCGGGTACGCCGTCCTGCGCCCGGCCCGGGACACCCTGCGGGTCGGACCCCTGTTCGCGGATACGCCCGCTGACGCGCGTCAGCTGCTGGCCGCGCTGGCCGCGCATGCGGCGGGAATGCCGCTGGCGGTGGATGTTCCGCTGGTCAACGAGCCCGCGGTGCGCCTGATGGAGGAGGCCGGTCTGACGCCGAGCTTCGAGACCGCGCGCATGTACACCGGGCCGGTGCGGGACTTCCGGCTGGATCGGGTGTTCGGCGCGACCACCCTCGAACTGGGCTGAGTGCCACGCGGATCGGTCACCAGGCCGAGGGGCGCACGCGGCCCGGCGTGACCACGCGCGCGAGGGCGTTGCGCAGCCCCACCGTCGCTTCGAGCCCGAGTGTCGCCGCCCACTGCTCGGTGAATCGGGCCGCGGCCGCGTCGGCGGCGCGGGTGCAGGCCCAGCCGCGGTCGGTGAGCGTGACGAGCTTGGCGCGGGCATCCGTGGGATGTGGATTGCGCTGCGCGTAGCCCTTTTTGACGAGTTCGTCGACCAGCTGGCTGGCCGCCTGCTTGGTGACGCCCAGGTGTTCGGCGATCTCGCCGACCGTCGCCCCGGACGGCGCCATGCGCACGAAGGCGAAGCCGTGGGTGGGCCGGATGTCGGTGAACCCGGCCGCCACGCAGCCGTCGTTGATGGCGTCGGTCACCTCGGCGGCGGCCGCGAGCAGCAGCAGCGGCAGGTCCTGTGCGGGTCCGGGCATGTCTGAGATCTTGGCACTTGACAAAGAAGTCAACAAGCTTGACTATATGGTCAAGCTACTTGACTAAAGGAGAGTGCCCATGCCCGTCGTCCACGCCGCCGATATCCAGTCCCACGAGATGCACGGTTCCCGCTTCACCCCTTTGATCCGCCCCAGCGCCGGCAGCAGCGAGCTGTGCGTGTGGCGCCTCGAGATCGCGCCCGGCACCCAGGGTGTCGCGCACCGCATCCACCGCGAGGAGGGCTTCGTGGTGCTGGCGGGCTCGATCACGCTGACCATTCAGGGGGAGTCGGCGCGCCTCGCCGCCGGTGACGCGGGCGTGGCCCCCGCGGATTCGGTCATCCGCCTGGACAACCCGTCCGACCGGCCCGCCGAGGTGCTGGTCACGGCCCCGGTCGGCTTCACCGGCGAGCTGCTCGACGGCACCGTGGTGAACCCGCCCTGGGTGAACTGACCCCGCCCGCTGCCCGCTGATCGGGACGCGCGCCTTCCCCCGCGTTTCTGACACGTGTTCTAATTTGGAAGATCACCACCAGGCAGGGGAGGCATCATGACCGCGTTCTTCACTCGGGAGGACGGTCGCTACACGGCGACCCGCATGGCGGTCAGCGCCTGGTCTTCCAGCCAGCTCGCGGGCACCGCCGTCTGCGGGCTGCTGGCCCACGAGCTCGAAACCCACAGCCCCGGCCCGGAGTTCGTGCCCGCCCGTTTCACCGTCGACATGTTCAGCCCCGTCCTGAACGAGCCGATCGAACTGCACAGCTCGATCGTGCGTGACGGCAACCGCATTCGCGTGGTCGACGCCTCGATCGTCCAGCAGGACCAGGTCCGGGCCCGCGCGACCGTCCAATTCCTGATCGCCGCGGCCGAGCCGCCCGGCGAGATCTGGCAGCCCACCCAGGACCTGCCGGTCCCCGACCAGCGGCTCGACCGTCCCGAGGGCGCGCCACCGCTGTTCAAATCCGGATCCGCCGACTGGACCCACGATTTCGCCTCCGGTGTGAACCCGCACCGCAAGACCGCCTGGAACAATGTCCCGCCCCTGATCGCGGGCGAGCCCATCACCCCGTTCGAGCGCGCGGCCTTCGCCGCCGACACCACCAACCTGGTGTGCAACTGGGGCACCGCGGGCGTCGGCTACATCAACACCGATGTCACCATGACCCTGTCGCGCCTGCCGGAGGGCCCGGAGATCGGCGTGCACGCCCGGGATCACGTGTCCGCGAACGGCATCGCGGTCTCCACCGCCACCCTCTACGACCGCACGGGCGCGCTGGGCGTGTGCACCATCACCGCGCTGTCCAATGCCCGCCGCATGGTCGACATGGCGGCATTCGCCGAAGCCCAGTCCCTGCCCGTCGTCACGAGCTGAGTCGTCCATCGGCCGGTCGCGCACCGTCGGGCCGGATCCGGTGGTAGTCACTGGACATGGGCACTGTGGTCGAGGCGGGTGGCTGGGGGCTGCTCGCTGGCGCGGCATTGGTGATGGGCGCGGGTCTGGGCTACCTGGTCCAGGTTCCCGCCAAGCTGGTGGCGACCGTCATGGCGTTCGGCAGTGGCGTACTGCTGTCGGCGGTCTCGTTCGAATTGATCGACGAGGCGCACGCGCGCGGCGGTCTGGCGCCCACGACTGTCGGCGCGCTGGCCGGGGCCGTGGTGTACACCGGCGCGAACAGCGCGCTGGCTCGCCGTGGCGCTCGGCATCGCAAACGGTCCGGTGATCAACAGCCTTCGGAGGCCGATCAGGAAGGTTCGGGCACCGCGATCGCATTGGGCGCACTGCTCGACGGCATCCCCGAATCGATGATCATCGGTGTGGGCATCGCCTCCGGCGGCGCGGTCAGCGTCGCGACCGTCGCAGCGGTGTTCATCAGCAATATCCCCGAGGGCCTGTCCAGCGCGACCGGCATGCGCCGCGCGGGCCGCACTCCCGCCTACATATTCGGCCTGTGGGGCGGCATCGCCGTGCTCAGCGCGGCGGCGGCCATGCTGGGTTTCACCTTGTCGGACGTGCTGTCCGCGTCTGTCCTGGCCGCGATCATCGCGCTGGCGGCGGGCGCGATCCTGACCATGATCGCCGACACGATGATTCCGGAGGCCTTCGAAAACGCCCACCTGGTCACGGGTTTGGTCACCGTCGCCGGATTCCTCACCGCCTTCGCACTCTCGACCCTGTGAGCGGCGGGGTCAGGCCCGGGTCGGTTCCCCCAGCAGCTGGCGGCTCAGCAGTGTGGCCCCGGCGACCGCTCCGGGCATGAGGAACACGGCCACCACCGGGATGAGGAACGCCGCGGCGAGCGGTGCGCCGAAGCCCCAGGCCACGGCCTTGCGGGACCGCAGCATGGCCATCTGCTGGTTCAGGTGCACCCCGCGTCGTTGCAGCGCAACCGAAGTCAGTTCCTGGGTCAGGAAGAATCCGGTGACGAACACCGCGAGCACGGGGATCACCGTCTGCCCGATGACGGGTACGAACCCCAGGACGAACAGCAGTACCGCCCACAGCATGGCTCGCACCAGGATTCGGGCGCTGTCCCGCACGGATATCCACAACTCGACCCACCAGGCCAGCCCTGATTCCGGGGCGCTCCCGTCCGGCGAGACCGACCGGTCGACCCGCTCGGAGATCACGTCGTAGAAGGGCGATCCGATCAACAGGGTCACCGCGGTGAAGGTCAATGCCGCCACCAGCACCGCCAGTGCGATCAACGCCACCATCAGCGCCCCGCGGAACAACCCCAGCCAGGGACTCGGCCATCCGTTCGCGAACGGCGTCAGCGTCTCCGTCACGTCCCCGCCCCAGGCGATCACCCCGACCAGCGCCGCCCCGTAGATCACCAGCGTGATCAGCGCGGGCACCAGTCCCAGCCCGTACTCCCGGCGATGCCGAGCCGCCCACCGCTGCCCCGCCAAGAACTGGGCAAATCCCATCCCGAAATCGCGCATGCCGGAACGATACTGGCTGCTTGACGCTGCCCGCCGCCGCGATCTAGGTTCGGCGCATGGCCGTCGATCAAGATCGCAGCGGATACCGCTGGAACGACGTGCCCGCGAATCGGTTGCGGGCAGTGGTCGCCGAGGCGATGGACGCGTTTCCCCGCCGGACCGTCGACCCGGAGGGCCGCAAGCCCGCCGCGGTCCTGATCGCGATCGTCGATCGCGGTGCGGAGCAGGGTATTTGGCTGACCGAGCGGGCGCCTAGCCTGCGCGCCCACGCCGGCCAGCTGGCCCTCCCCGGCGGCAGACTCGACCCGGGCGAGGATCCGCAGGCCGCCGCCTTGCGCGAGCTCCACGAGGAACTGGGCATCGCCCTGCCCCGATCGGCCGTCCTCGGTCTCCTCGACGACTACCCGACCCGTTCCGGCTACATCATGACCCCCGTCGTGGCCTGGGTCGCCGATCCGCCGGCTCTCGCCCCGAACCCCGCCGAAGTGGCTTCCGTGCACTGGATCCCACTCGCCGAACTCGACGTGGACCCACGCTTCGCCACCGTCCCCGGTTCCGACCGCCCCACCATCCAGCTCCCCCTGCTCGGCGGCCACCTGCACGCCCCCACCGCCGCGATCCTGCACCAGTTCCGCGAGGTGGCTCTGCACGGCCGCGCGACCCGCGTCGACCACTTCGACCAGCCCCGTTTCGCCTGGGAGTAGGCCTATGCGCCGCGCAGGTCGGTGAGGACCTGGGCGAGGGCGCGGATGGGTTCGGTCTCGCCCTCGGCGCGCCAGCAGAGGTGGTAGGTGAGTGGCGGCAGGTCCGGGATGGGGATGAAGCGGACGTGTGACATCTTCCAGAACTCGGTGACGTGTGCGGGGAAGGGGTGGATGATGTCGCCGTTGAGGACCCATTCGATGAGGTCGTCGACATTGGTGACGGGACGCAGGCGGTTGATGGGGCGGCCGCCGGGGGTGGTGAAGGGGAGGTAGGTCTCCTCCCATTCGCGGGGGTTGCCGGGCGGCATGGAGTGCGGGTGGTCGGCGAAGTCCTCGACCGACACGGTGTCGTGGTCGGCGAGGGGATGGTGGTGGCTGACCGTCAGGACGCGGTCGTCGCTGAAAAGGGCTGGGCCGATGGTGATGTCGTCGGGGACCGGGCCCCACACGGCGATCACGTCGTAGTCGCCGTTGCGCAGGGACCCGAAGACGTCGGTGTAGGGAAGTCGGTGGACCTGGAGCTCCCATTGCGGGTGGCGGGCGCGGAATTCGTTCCAGTAGGTGTGGAATTCGGCGATATTGAACGGCAGCAGGGCCAGTTTCAGGACCGCGGTGTGCCCGCGGGCGGCCTGCTTGGCGCGCCGCACACTGCGTTCCAATCCCTCGAACAAAGGTCGCAGGTCGTCGCGTAGTTGCTCGCCGACCGAGGTGAGCCGCACCGTGCGATTGGTGCGTTCGAACAGCAGCGCGCCGATCTGCCGCTCCTGCTTCTTGATCGCCTGCGTGATGCGCGCCGGGGTGACATTGAGTCGCTCGGCGGTCCGGCCGAAGTGCAGTTCTTCGGCCAGCGTCAAGAAGATCTCGATCTCGCGCAGCTCCACGGAATCCCTGTCTCGTTAACTCCGCGGTTAATGCGGCATTGCTGGTTCTGTCGTTGTTCGGCGGTGGCCGGGCGACCACTCTAGTACGTGAGCCCCTGACGTCCGGTGTGAGCAGGGGTTCCGTCTCGGTGACCGGTTCGGTCGCGATCCCTTTTCGAGGAGTTGTCGAATGACGTCCGTTGTCGGTTCTCCGACATCAGATTCGGTGGCGGAACGGGTTCCGCTGCACCGGTGGCCGCGGGATGTCTGACCCGGCGGATCGGCCACCGGACGGCCGTCCCCGCTCGGTGCTGCCGGAGTTGAACATGCGTCAGCTCGAGTCGTTCCGGGCGGTCGCGGAGGAGGGCAGCATCACGCGGGCGGCGGTCCGGCTGCACACCACCCAGCAGACGCTGTCCGCGCAGATCAAACAGCTGGAGCGGGCGCTGGGAGTGATGCTTCTGGTGCGAGACTCTCGAGGGGTGAGTCTCACCGCTGCCGGCGAGATCTTCGCGGACGGCGCGAAAACCATGGTGGCCGGGTTGATGGAACTGTCCGCACGGATGAATACCGTTGCGGGGCAGTCGATCAACCAGCTGCGGGTGGTGTGCAGCCCCCGTTCGACCTCGTCGTTCCTGATCCGGATCGCCGACCGGCTGGAGGAGGCCGATCCCGGGCTGCGGGTGGTGCTGGTGAGTGTCCGGTCGATGCCGGAGAGCCTGCGCGAACTCGAGTCGGGCCGGGCGGACGCGGGCCTGATGTGGCTGCCGCTCGAAGGAAACGTCCTGCGCTACAGCGTGATCGGGCAGGACTCGTGGGTGGCGGTGCTCGCACGAGATCACCGGCTCGCCGGGCGGGAGCGGCTGCCGCTGGCCGACCTGGCCGCGGAGACCCTGGTGCTCCCGGCCATCTTCTTGTCCGATCCGGTCGAACGGTATTGGGCCGCCGCCCTGCGTCCCGCCGCCGGACGTCCGGAGCCGACGGTCCTCGACACCGCGGACGGGCCGATCATCGCCGCCCGGCGGCAGGGCATCTGGCTCGCGCCGGAGTCCCTGGGCCGCCATTACGCCGACCCCGCCACCAGCGTGGTCCCGATCACCGACGCGCCGCCCATCGACGCGGCGGTGGTCTGGACCGCGCGGGCGTCGGAACCCCTGGTAACCGAATTGATCCGCGCCGTGCGCGCGGCCGTGGAAGAGAGCTCATGATCTGGCGTTCCAAATCCTGTTTGTACCAGGAACCCGAAACCTCGGAACCGGTCGTCGATGAGGACCCTGTCCTGGAGTCGATATCCGCCCCGACGCCTACATCGCCTGGGCAGCGGATTTCGCCCAACCCGCCGAATCCGCCACCTCCGCCCTCCACCGGGCCCTGTCGACCTGGTTCGGCGCCCCGATGACCCACTGAAACGCGTCATGCCCCGGCAAGTGATTGCCGGGGCATGACGAAGGTTGCGTCAGTAGATCCAGGGGCCGGGCTGACCCGGGCCGGGGGATTGCGGCGTGCTGTGCGGGGCAGGGCGGAAGTAGGCGCTGGATTGCCTGCATGAGGTAGAACGCGTAGACCACAGACCGAGGCGGTGTCGGTCTGGCCGATTGCGACCGCCCACCCCCGAACGGATCGTAAGCCTCCGGATTCGGATAGGACTGAAACTGCTCGCTGGTCACGTCGACTCACTCTCGAACTCCCGGACCCACCGGGGCGATCCACCCCCGATGAACCGCGAGAGGATCGTACCGACCCAACCCCCGTCCCGCCGGGCGGCGAGGGGATCGCCTCCGCCGCCTGATTACTCGGCGCGGCGGCTGGTGAAGTCGAAGGAGGCGCCGTCGATGCCCCAGGAGATGATGCGTTCGGGGTGGATGCGGATGATGGCGCGTTCCTGGACCGGGAACGGGGGATCGATGTCTTCGATCGTCTCGGCGGTGCCGCGGACCTCGATGCCGCGAATCTCGTACGGGTCCAGCGAAACCTGTTCGTCGACAACGAATGACACGCGGCTGCCGGCCTGGATATTGCGGTACTTTCGAGTGGCGACCATTCGCATGCCGCCGATGTCGATGGTGCCGTCGGCGTTGACCCGGTAGCTGGTCGGGTTGTTCTGCACGACCCCGTCGGGCGACACCGTGGCCAGTCGACCGAGCCCGGCCTCAGCGAGGAACTTCTGTTCATTGGTGGTGAAGCTCATGGCGATTACTCCTCGTCGGTTACCTTGAATCTAGCAGCGCTAGATTCTGGAGCAACGGTAACATCGATCGCAGGACCTGTCTAGCGTTGCTAGATTTTCGGATCGCTACCGCGGGCGGGGAGTGCCGGTTCGAGGGCTCGGACCCGAGAGGGTTATCGGGCGACGGAGGTCGAAGGCCCTCGAGGTCTGGAATGTGTGGTCCCGCACCAGGATCGGCCCGAGGTCCGGTGTGCCGATCGATACGGTCGCGGTGCAGTCACCGGGGCCGAGCTCGACGAGTCTGCCACCGCGGACGGTCGCCTCGAGCGGCAACACGCGCAGCGAGATGTCGACCGTGATCTCGAATCTGCTGACCTGCTGGTCATCCACATAGACCTCGAGGGCCGGGTGGTAGGTGTGCGAGATTTCGTGTTCGAGCAGCGGGACCTTCTCGGAACTGCCGCCGCGGCGGGTGCGATCCGCGGCGCGGAGCAACTTGTCGTAGCGGCACCAGCCCTCGACAGCGACCTGTGCCAGGCTGATATTGAGCAACCCGTCGATCGCCTGGGCGATCTCGGCGAGGGCCGCCGTGCGCAGCGGCTCGGTGATCGCGAGCGCTCCGCGCAGCGCGATGCGGTCGATTCCGCTGGAACGCAGGTAGTTCGCGAGGTCGTCGGCGGCGGGCGCCGAGTAGCCGAGCGCCACCGTCCGCGCCGAGATCAACGGGGTGGTCATCGTGACAGCTCCCTGACGAATACCTCGGGTGTGCCGAGGTGCATGCGGACGTGGACGGTGAGCGGACGTGTCGGACGGCCGATCTCGCGAATGCCCGTCTGCGGGTTCATATCCGGTGAGACCGACACTCGGACCGTCGGCTGACGGGCCGGTGCGCGATGCGGTGGCTGCCGGTAGAGCTGTTGCGGGGCGGCGGATCGGCGGCGCCGGACAATCACGGAGGTCAGGGCGATTCCGGCCACGGCGACGACGCCGATCACGGCCGCCGGCACGACCGGTGGGGTGGATTCCGGCCCGCCCGCGTCGGTCGAGCTGGGCGGCGGCGCTATTTCGACCTGCGGTGGCGTTCCGCCGTGGTTGCCGCCTGTGGGTCCGTTCGGCACCGGTGGATCCACGTGCGCCGCTTGGATGGTGATGGGCGCGCTACGGGTGATGGTGTCCGAGCAGCAGGGTGCCGCATACCCGGGCGCCGTCGTTCGCACATTCACGTAGGTGCAGGTGGCGGTCACAGTCTGCGGCCCGAGCGGCACGTGATCGGAAATCGCGAGGCGGGTTGTGAAGGAGTAGTTCGTCACCTTCGTGGTTGCGCTGCTCGACCAACTCGTGGTCAGGGTGAGATCGCTGGTGCAGACCCAGTTGTCGCCGGAGACGGAAATCGTGGTTCCACGCCGCGCGGTCGCCGGGACGATGAGTGACGGGCCCGGTCCGTCGTGGGTACCGCCGCCCTGGGGCGGCACCGACGGGGAGCTGGGAGTCGTTGTCGGAGCGGCGATCGCGACCGAGCCGGTGCCCACGCACAGCAGGACCGCGACGACGGCGAGCAGCAGCCGGGCACTGTCGAGGCATCGATGGCGGCGGTGCGAGTTCGCCTGTGGCATCGCGGGTTCCTCCCTGGCCGGTTCACGGCCATGACCCATGGTGGGCCGGTCCCTGTCCGGATACGGAGGTAGTGCGCTACCTCATTTCCGGTGCCTGCCGGTCGGCACGGATCGGTTCGGGCTGGAGTAGTCGCCGTCCCGAAATCGAGTAGTCCGCTACCTCCGCCGCCGTCGGCGATCGGGGGCATGGTCGACGAAGAGGCGCGCCGAGTGGCGCGGGAAGGCGACTCGGGCATGAGGCCGTGGCGGCGGTGGTGTGATGCGTAGCGAATCTCGTTTCGGGGTGACCCAGGCCGGTGTCAGCGCCCGCCGGGTGTTCCCGTTCTACATCGTGTGCGACGTCTCGCGGTCGATGTGGGATCCGGATTTCAATCCGGGACAGCCGATCACGCCCTTGGACACCATCGAGCAGTCGTTGCCCGACATGCTGGGTGTGCTCGCGGACGACCCGACCACCTACGACACCGCGCATCTGAGTGTGATCGCGTTCGGCGATTCCCCGGTCCCGGTGCTCCCGTTGACCCCGCTGCGGTCCGATCCGGCGCTACCGCGCCTGCCCAGGCAGGGCTCGACCGATTACGCCCAGGTGTTCTCGTTCCTGAACCGGATGCTCCGCGATGATCAGCAGCGTTTCGCCCGTGCGGGACTGCAGTCCTACACGCCGGTCGTGTTCTTCCTGACCGATGGGAATCCACAGGTCAACGGCCAGTTGCAGCGGGACGAGGTGTGGCTGCCGGTCCGGCACGCGCTGGAGGCGCCGGGACATCCGTTCCGGCCGGTGGTGGTGGCCCTGGGCATCGGTGAGGTCACCGAGGGCACGGTGCGGCAGCTGCGGTCGATCGACCCGGTCGGTGCGGCCTGTGTGGCGACGGGCGGCGTGGCGCCGGGAGATCTGTTGCGCGCCATCATCAACAGCATCAAGTTCTCGATCAGCAGCAGCGTGGGACAGGGAGCCTTCCTGTTCCGCACACCCGCGGGAATGCGGCGGCTGGAGTGAGGAATTCGATGACTCGACCGAGGCGACCCGGTCTGCGGCGGCGGTTCGTGCGGGTGCACACGACGTCGCTGGTGGTGCTGGTCGCGACGATCGGCTTCTTCCTGGTGGCGCTGATCGTCCAGTGGCTCGGTGATTCCTCGCCGAAACCGGTGGACCAGAGCGCCGTATCCGCGGCGGCGAGTCGCCCGCCGGTCAGCGGTTGCCCGGCCGGCTCGGTGCCGCCCGCGGGGTCCACCGAGAGCAATCCGAACGGCCAGCCTTCGACCACTACAGCGGCGGGCGAGATTCCGGGGCTGCCCGGCGGCGTTGTGGGACTGGTCTTTCCGAATCCGAACCGGGCGGATAGACCGCCGAACGGCCGTGATGTGCCGTGCGTGACGCTCGGAATCAGCTCTACCCAGAAGAACCCGGCCGCGTATCTGAGCCGAACGGGCAATAACGGCGACGTGATGCTCGTGCTGGCCGACCCGCCGCGCACCGCGGACCGAGGGCTGCTCCCGGCGGCGCTGGTGGCCGCCGCGGCCGCCCTGGTGACGGGAGGAGCGGTAGTGGTGTTGTCCGCCATCGGTGATCGGAGTCCGGCTCCGGCCTCCGGTGCCCTACCCGGGGAGACCCCGCGGCCTTCCGCGGCCGAACCGCCTCCGGTCGCCAAGGCCGCCCGGCCGGTCGAGTTGGCGGCGGTCACCACCTCCGGTGTCAGCGGATTGACCGTGGATCGCGGTCGAAGCGGAAGTTTCGAGGTCTATGCCGCGACCCAGGTCGGATTGCAGCACGCGCGAAACGGGCACACCCGTGAGGACGCCTACGCCATCGGCGGTGCACCGGAACACAATTGGGTCTTCCTGGCGGTCGCGGACGGCCTCGGTTCCGCGGAGAATTCGCATGTCGCGGCGCAGCGGGCGTGCCGCGTCGCCATCGAGGCCCTGCACAAGCGCGTGCCCGGGTACCGTCCCGGAGATGTGGCCGCGCAGTGGTCCGTGCTCGCGCGCGACGTCGCCGCCGAGGTCGCGCGCAATCTGGGCGCCGAGGACCTCACCCGCTTGGCGGCCGAGATCGGCTATCGCGATCCGCACGGCACCGCGGAGGGCAAGCGGACCTCGGTTCCGGCCTGCACCTTGACCTTCGCCGCGCTGGGTCCGGTGGGTCCCGGCGGCTATCCGATGCTGTGGGCAGCGGTCGGTGACTGCGACGCGCTCACCGTCGATCTCGGTACCGGGGCGACGAACTGGCTCACCCGCAACGACACCAAGTCCGGCGGCCGGGTCAGCAATGTCACCGCGTCGCTGCCGCGCAATGCCGACCGCCTGGTCACCGGCGCCGAGGTGTTGTCCGGCCGGCGCATGGTGGTGCTGGCGAGCGACGGTATGGCGGACGCGATTCGACTGGTGCCGCAGCAGTTTTCGACGATCCTCCCGGAGCTCGCGGGCCCCGCGCCGGCCGAGCACGTCTTCGCCGAGATCGTCGGTTTCCAGCTGCCCGGCCTGCACGACGACCGGACGATCGTCGCGGCCTGGCCGGTCGGCCGATAGCCGGGGTGTCGATGACTGCGGCCGAATCCACCGATGGCCAGGCGTGGTACCGACTGCGCAGCCTGCGCCTGGATCCCGGTGGGCCGCTGGGGGAGGGCGGCGCGGCGGAGATCTGGCGGTGCACGGTGCCGGATCGGGACCACCTGGTATTCAAGCGATTCCGGGACGAGGCCCGCGCCGACCTGGACGGCGACCGGTTGCGGCAGCTGGTGGCCTGGCCGCGGCGGCTGGCCCCCGAGGACCGCGAACGACTGCTGGCCCGATGCGCATGGCCGAGCGCCGTCGTCACCGACGGCGCGGAGATCGTCGGCGTGGTGCTGCCCGAGGCCCCGGCCATGTACTTCCACAATCCCGGAAGCGGCTGGAAGCCGAGGCATTTCACCCGGTTGGCGGTGCCGGAGCAGGTGGCGACGCGGCGCGGATTCGAGTACTACGACTTCCCGCACAAGCTGGCCCGGCTCGGGCGGCTGCTCGGTGATCTGGACTTCCTGCACGACAACGGGATCGTGATCGGTGATCTGCAGCCGAACAATATTCTCGTCACCGGCGCCGCGCCCGCCGGGCAGCCGGTCGTGACCGAGAACTACTTCCTGGACTGCGACTCGTTCCTGATCGATGGCCATTCCGCCATGCCGAATCTGGATCCGCTGCCCTGGCGGCCGCAGTACGCGAACGGGGACGGTTTCACGCCGACCACCGACCTGTTCAAGTTCGCGCTGCTCGCGATCCGCTGCCTCGCGGAGGATCTGGCGGCCGACCGGATCGACTACGGGCGCTTCGGCCAGCTGCTGCCGATGTCGGATTTCGAAGCCATCGATGCCCTGCTGACCTCACCGGCGCCGGCGCTGACCTCGGCCGACCTGCGGTCGCTGGCGCGGGCCTGGCAGTCGGTGGTGCGTCCGGACGGGGGGACGTTCCGGCGCACCGACACGGTGCTGCTCGAACGCTGGTCGCCCGCCATGCGCGTCGCGCACCTCGCCGAGATGACCATGGTGGCGGAACCTGTTGCCGCAGTCCAGGATCTGCCGGTCGAGGCTTCCGACCGGGCGTCGAAGCTGGTGCCGGTTCTGCTGGCGGCGGCGCTGGCCGCCCTGATCATCCTGGTGGTGCTCGGGATCGCGATGCACGGCTGACGGACCCGCCGTGACGTCGGAACGGCCGATTCAGTGGCCGGTGAGCAGCCGGAGCGCCACCAGGACGCTCAGTGCCCCGATGAGCAGCCCGGCCACGCCCACCAGGGTCGCGAGCCGGGTTCGCTGCGGCGGTTCGGCATACGCCCGGCGGGCGTACACCCGGGCTCGGGTCGCCTGGACGAGCGCCGCCGGTCCGAACAGCAGGCCGAGCGGCGGGATCAGCGAAATCCACGCCAGGGGAAGGTAGGTCGGCACCCGGCTGCGGCGTGCCCGCTGCCGCGATGCCGAGCCCGACCGGTCGGTCGCGTGCGATGGCCGCAGCCGCTGGGACGAAATCGGCTGGGAAGGATCGTCATCGGTGACGACGGTGGTCGGCACGGTCGCCGCGGGATCGGGTGCGGGTGGTCGCGGGGCGCTGTGCACCACGGTGGGATCGGTGTGCACGACGGTGGGATCGGTGCGGCGAGCCGGATTCAGGAGGGTGGTGTGGGGGAGCGGAACCGGGACCGTGTCCGGCAGATCGGCGGGAGCGAGGTAGGTGAGCCACGGGTCGGCCGGCTCGGTAGGTTCGGAATCCCGTGGTCTGGAATCGATCACGACATGATCCGGCGGCGTGGCGGGCATCGGGCGGCGTGGCGGACTCGGCCGCGCGAAGGCCGTCACCAGGTCCTCGGCGGTCGGCCGCAATTCCGGATCCTTGCTCAGGCTGACCGCCAGCATTCTCTGGTACTTGCCGGACAGCCCGTCCAGATCCGGTGTGCCGCGCACGATCCGGACCATCACCGACGAGACGTTCTCGCCATTGAACGGAATCCGGCCGGTCGCGGCGAAGGCGACGCACGTGCCCCACGCGAAGATGTCGACCGGTGGCCCCGCGTCCCCGGTCCCGAACTGCTCCGGGGCCATCCACGCGATCGTGCCGATCACCACGCCGGGCGCGGTGATCCGGGTGCTGTCCGGCGTGAAGGCCAGCCCGAAGTCGATGATCTTCGGCCCGTCGAGGGTGAGCAGGATGTTGCCGGGCTTGAGATCCCGGTGCACCACGTCGGCCCGATGCACGGACGCGATCGCCTGTGCCAGTCCGGAGGTGAACTCGTCGAGTGCGCTGCCGGTGAGCGGCCCGCGCCGGGCCACCACGTCCTGGAGGGGTTCCCCGCCGACGAACGCGCTCGCCATCCACGGCCGGGGCGCGTCGACGTCGGCGTTCACGACCTCGGCCACGAAGTCGCCGTGCACTCGGCGGGCGGCGGCCACCTCGTGCCGGAAGCGGGCCCGGAATTCGCGATCGTGCGCGAGCTCGGGCTTGGGCACTTTGATCGCGACCACGGTGCCGTCGGGCCCGAAACCCTGGTACACCACGCCCATCCCGCCGGCGCCGAGCCGTCCGTGCAGTACGAACGGCCCGATCCGGCCCGGATCGCCGGGCAGCAGCGGTCCTAGCACGCCGCCTCGCTTTCGCCTCGTCCTGTGGCCCTCGGACGGGACCGACCTCATCGTGCGTGCCCGCGCCGTCGCGGGCTGGCGTAGTGCGCTACTCCAATTCCCAGGCCGTCTCCCTCGATCCGTCCGGTTGGAGCGCACACGTGAGTTTCGCCTCCGCGATGTCCAGCAGCGGGGCGAGCGCCTCGGGTTCGATGCCGAGGTATTCACAGATCAGGTCCGGTTCCACCCCGGCCTCGCGGAGCCGGAGCGCCAGCGAGTACGCGGTGGGCAACCGCCGGAGCGCGGCCTCACGTGGGTCGACCGAATCGTTCACCGTTCGATGGTCCGCCCGGTCGGGCGGCCCGCCTGGGGTAGTCCACTACGCCAATCCCGGCGTGGCGCCGACACTTCCGGTCTGGCGGCGGGCGGCGCGGTAGCGGTGTCCCTCCACCGTGCGGACCGAGACGTTCAGCTGGGCCGCGATCTCGCGGTTGGTGAGGCCTTCACCGACCAGCGCGATGATCTCCCGCTGCCGGTCCGTACGGGTGGACCGGTCGTCCGCCGCGTTGAGAGCCGGTGTGGCGAAGGCGCATTCGTCGGCGAGCCGGTGTGCGCGTTCCAAGGCCGACATCGCCGATCCGCGCAGGCCGCGGCGGCGGAAGACCGCCGCGGCCTGGGCTGCCACGTCGATCGCGGTGGCCCGGTCGCCGCCCGCCTCCGCGTCGGCCGCGCTGGCCAGCAGGCCCTCGCCGTCCCCGGCGGCCCAGGCCCGGGCGTGCGCGGCGGCGGTCCCGGCCCGGGGGCCGCCGACGAGGGTCGCGAGTTCGGTCAGGCGTGCGGCCGCGCCACGGTCTCCGAATCGGGTGGCGACCTGTAGGCAGACCACTTCCTGTGCGGGAGTGTGTAATTCGGCCGCGCGCCCGGCGGCGACCCGGGCGGTGTCGACGGCTACGGTCCTGGCCCCCTGCGCGGCGGCGGTCCACGCCCGCGCCAGCAGCAGGGGCGGGTCGAGGATAGGGAACGGGTTCGGTTCGGCGGTCAGCTCGGCGAGTACGGCGTCGGCCTCGTCGGCGTGCCCCGACATGGCCAGCCCCGTGGCGAGATCGATCCGAGAGTCGATGAGCCCGAACGCGTTCGAACCGTCGCGCGCGTACACGTCCACAGCCCGGCGCAGCGCGGGGACGGCGGTGCCGAGGCGGCCCGCGGCCAGATCGGCGTGGCCGCGGAGCTGCACGGCGAATCGGCCGAACAGCGCGGGGAGCCCCACGGTGCGGATCTCGATCCGCTCGGCGATCCGGTCGGCGGCCGCGAGCCGCCCGGCGAGCAGCAGCGCGCGCAGGTGATGCCAGGTCAGGAAGAACACCAGCGGGGCCGCGGCGGCGGACCGGTTCAGCAGTTGCGCGCCGCGTTGGGCGACGGCGTCCGCCGCCGCGACATCGCCGGTCGACGCGTGGATCGTCAACAACGCGCACAGCCCGGTGAGGCGCGCGAAGTCCGGGAGCTCCGGGTGGTCCGGCAGACCGGCCACCGCGTCCGTGGGGAGCCGGCCCGCCATGGCGTCGACTCCGGCCGCGAACGCGTCGAGCACGGGTGCGCAGGCGGCGGGGAGCTCGGCTCGGGCGGCGGCGAGAATCTCGGCGGCTCGGGCGGGTTCGCCGGCGCCGTAGGTCAGGTTGGCGGCCCGGCGCACGACCAGGTCGGCGGTTTCCCAGGGCCCGATGCCGATCTCGTCCGGATCCAGGTCGGCGACCAGGCTCTCCACGTTCTCCGGGGAGCCGATCAACTGGGTGGCCGACAATTCGAGCAGGATCGCGTCGTAGCCGCCGCCCGCCACCCGCGCGGCTCCGGCGAGCCGGGCCGCGCCGGCACCGTCCAGCAGCTGCATCGCGGCGCCGGCGCCGGCGGTGAACAATCCGGAATCCGGTGGCAGATCGGAGTCCAGCGCCATGAGCGCCTGCCGGACCAGTGCGGTGGGCCCGTCGGCCGCGACCGTGCCGCCGGCCGAGGCGATCCGGCCGCGCAGGCGTCGCAGCCGTGCCGGGCTGGTGCGGTCCCGGCGAATCTCCCCGTAGAGGGGATGGCCCAGGAGCACCAGTTCGCGGCGGCCGGTGTGGTCGATGCGAACCAGTCCGCGGGCGAGCGCGAGATCCAACGCCAGTTCGTCGACGACGTCGACGAGGACGGTGGCGTCGACCGGTTCGCTGACCGCGACGCTGTCGACGACCAGCGCCAATTCCGGTGACAGCGAGCCCATCTGCGCGTCGATCAGTTCGCCGAGGGTGCCGGAGATCACCGGATTGCCGGTCCACATCGCTGATCCGGGCCGGGTCAGCAGCCGTCCGGCCTCCCGCTCCTGCTCGACCAGATGACGCAGGAACAGCACATTGCCGCGCGTCAGCTGCCACAGCCGGTGTGCGGTGGGCGGATCCGGCGGCTGGCCGAGCACCCGGGCGACCAGGCGGTCGGATTCCTCGCGGGCCAGTGGCAGCACCTCGAGCCGCTCGACCCGTTCGTTCTTCCACAGGCCGACGACGGCGTCGGGGGCGGGTTGCCCGGATCGCACGGTGAGGACCAGGCGGGCGGCTCGGCGATCGACGAGCTGTTGCAGGACCAGCGCCGACAGATCGTCGACCAGGTGGGCGTCGTCGACGCCGACGATCACCGGCCGATTCTCCGGGCTCGCCGACAGTGCGTTCACCACGGCGTGGACCTGTCGGATCGGATCGGTGCCCGCGGTGGCGGGCACCCATTCGGCGAAGACGCCCAGCGGCAGTGACCGGGCCGAGGCGGTGGCGGCGGCCCAGCGCACCTCGTAGCGGCCGGAGAGCGTTTCGAGTAGTTCCCTGGAGAGCCGGCTCTTGCCGACCCCGGACGCGCCCGCGAGCACGACCCCGGCGCGCGGGCCGCGTACCGCCGCTTGGGCGCGGCGCAGTTCCTCGGTCCGCCCGATCAGTGGCCAAACGGACTGCACCAGAGCGTTATCGGTCGTCATGGACACCGCGACCTCCCCCCCGGATTCTCAGGTGTGGCGCATCGG
Organism: Nocardia sp. NPDC004340; assembly: GCF_053602575.1. Classification (NCBI taxonomy): domain Bacteria; kingdom Bacillati; phylum Actinomycetota; class Actinomycetes; order Mycobacteriales; family Nocardiaceae; genus Nocardia; species Nocardia sp. NPDC004340. The sequence goes on along the minus strand of NZ_JBSGDW010000009.1, from coordinate 3,580 downwards.
CTGCCGTCGCCGCCGGTGTATCGGCGGTGAATTGCGCTGCGCAGCACGAGTATCGGCCGCACCGGGCGGCAGCGCACCACACCGTGTCATTCAGTGACTCGGGTAGCCGTGGGCAAGGCGGGCCAGGTGTATCCGACCCCGGATCGGAGTCGTAGATAGGACGGCAGCACTGTGGCGGGGTCTGGCACCCTTCCGACGACTTCGCGGATATCGCGTTCGAGACCGTCGGCTGATTTCGACAGCGCGGTCCGCAGGTCGGCGGCGGTCACCGAGTTCGTGCAGCCGGTGACACCCACCACGCCGGTGAGCCGACCGGCGTCGTCGCGCAATGCGGCCGCGGCGCACCGGTATCCGAGCGCGACCTGCTCCTGTTCCTCGGTGTATCCGGTGTCGTAGGCCTGTTTCAGTAGGTCGGTCATGGTGTGCCGATCGGTCACGGACTGCGGCGTCATCGGACTCCACCCGGTGGACAGCACCCGGTCCGCGCGGTCCGGCGCGTGCGCGAACTGGAGCCGACCCGAGGCGAACAGCACCGCGCTGTTGCCGAACATCTCGAGATTGGGCCACCACCCGCGCTGCATGGCGGCCGCGTACCGCGGTCCGAAAGCGGCGCCGACCGTCACCAGACTGCCATCGTGCACCGTCGCGTACCAGGCGATCTCACCGCGCGAAACATAGTGCAGCTCTTGTAGATACGGCTGCACGGTCATTGGCATCCGCTGCTGGTAGGCGGACTGCAGCCCTTGGTTCATCAGCCGTGACCCGGCCCAGTAGCCGTCCTCGGTGCGCACCAGCATGCCCCGCGCGACCAGGTCGTTGGCGATCCGCCGGACGGTGGGTTTCGGTATCCCGGTCCGCCGGGTCAGCTCGCGCAGCGGCAAGGGTGCCGGCGCGTCGGCGACCGCGTCCAGAATCGCGACCACCCGGCCGACCACCGTGTGATCATCGGTCATCTGCCGACTCCTCCCAGGTACGGGACGACCATCGATCCGACTGTCGCACACACCGCCCCTGTTCTCAGGAAAACACAATCCAGAGGTGAGAGTGCCCGGCGCGGCGCGGGACCCAGCGCTTCGAGGCTCCGCGATGATCTTGGTGTAGGAAATGGGAGCGGCCATCGGAGCCGGAGCAATCGCCCAAGCCCTCGACGCCGACCCCCTCGCCCGCGCCGCCTACGACAACCTCTCCCACAGCCGCAAACGCGAACACGTCCACGCCATCGACAGCGCCAAGAAGCCCGAAACCCGCCAACGCCGCATCGAGAAAGCCATCGCCACCTTGCGAGGTTGAAGTACCGGCATTTCAATTCGTACGCGCAGGGCCTCGCCACGCGGTTACCGTCGGAGCGGCACTCAGGTGCCGGCAACGCCACTCCAACGGGAAAGTACAGATGAAGCAATTGAGTTGGGCCGCCGCCACGGTGGCCATGCTGGCGATACCGGTCGTCGCGGCGGCATCGGCGTCGGCCACGGTCGACAATGTGAATCTGACACAGATCGACACCGGCATCGGAGGATGTGAAGGGGCAGGCAATACCTGCACGATCTTCGTGTCCACGAGCGGCGCGGACGCCCTGGCGCCGGTCACGGTCACCTTGGGCGGGCTGAACGTCGGCACGTTCGCCCCGCAAGCCGGATCCACGGCCGGCACCGGGACCATCCAGTACGTCTATCGCTCGAAGCTCCCCGAAGGCGTCTACAGCCTCACCGCCACACAGGGTTCGTCGACCAAGTCCATGACGGTCCAGAACTGCGGCAGCCAACCGACCGGTAGCTCCAGCGCCTCGGCCCAGTGCACCGGAAACGACATTCTCGGTGTTCTGATGATGCCCCTGATCATCCTCACCGGCTCCGGGCACACACAACTCTGACCGCCCTTACGCAGCAATGGTTTTCGTCCTGTCGGTCAGGTTGGTCTTCTAGCCGGATCGAACCAGCGACCCTGTGACGGAGGTCGAAGCTGGCCTTTTGCTCCATTTTCGGTGCCTCCGAGTCAGGAAACTGCTTGAAACCACTCGAGAATGGAGCAGCAGGCCAGCCCACCGCCACGGACCCGCCGCCAGGCGCTGGAAGCCAGCGGCCCCATGCAAACAGAGGTGCCACGAATATGCCTGCCAGGTGGATCAAGTTCGATCGCTACACCGATCCGTACGAGCAGTGGAAGGCGATCGATGACTTCACCTCCAGCAAACCAGTCGTCGTCATCGAGTACCGGGGCGACGAACGGGACAGCCTGCTCTGCGGTCGGCACGGGCGCGCTCACTGGGATCGATACTCCGACATCGCGTTCGGCACGGTCTACTACACAGACGTTCGTCATGCGGCCGCGCGCGAGCAGGTCATAGCCTCGGGCACGACCGTCGAACGTTCGCTCATGCCGATGAGCGTGAATCTGGGCACTGACACCGGTGTCGAATCGCGAAGTCGGAATCCCGCCAGCGTGGAGGATCAGTCGCTGTGAGGATCGGGAGAATGTCAGTTGATGTGATGACCACTCTGCAGGCCTTCTATGCGGCCGAGGCCGCGTACCTCACCGAGGGCGCCGAGTTCGAGCAGATGGCTGCGCACTTGGCCTCGGACGTCGTTATGTACCAGGCATCCAGTCTGCCCTACGGTGGCGAATGGCGTGGGCACGAGGGCTTCCGGAAGTTCATAGCCGCCATGGGCGAGAACTGGGACGGTCTGTGGTTCGACGAACAGCAGTTCCTCAGCGATCAGAATCGGGTCGTGGTCTACAGCCGCGGCCGACTGCGCGCACGACGCACCGGCCGAACACTGAAAACGTCACTACTGCAATGGATCAGCTTTCGAGACGGCTTGATCACCGAGTTTCGCCCGTACTACCACGACACCTCCGCGGTACTGGCCACGCTGACCGAGTGATCGAATCCTAGGTCCTGCAAGATATCCGCTCATGCCGCTGACCGGGCGGCTCTTGCCACTGCGGGAATTGAGACGTGGACCAGGTACGGCGTGGAGCTCCGTTGCGAGGTGGGTGCCGACCGATCGGTCGATGGGACTTGGGACAGCTGAGTCGGGAACGGCTCCCATGCCCGGCCGGTTTGTCCGCGCCCCAAGCCGATCAGGTTTGTGCATCGTCGATGGGTGGGTTTGACTCGGGGCGTGCGCGTTCGGCGCGTTCGGCCTCGCGGCTCGTCCACGAGGCGCGCCAACTCTCTATCAATCGCTCGGCTGACTCGGCGGAGATCTCCTCGTGAGGCTCGTCCGTTCCGGGGTTGTAGCGCTGGAGGTACTCGGTAGGAGACCATTCGAAGTCCCTGCCAAGCGCTTCGTCGGTCGGCACAGGTCGGGTGGCGGTCCGGCGCACAAGCCCGGTAATCCGACGCGCGCGCCAGCCATCGGGGTAGCCTCTCTCGTCATCGATCAATGCGTAGTAGCGCACTGCGGGTTCGTTACTGTCAGACATCGCTCGTTGTCCTTCAATGGGATTCGCGCCGTCGCGGAACACCGGTACGCACCATAATGCCGAATTCAGTGCAGTGAGCGGTTCATGGTGCCAGAGATGGCCAGGTTGTGAACTTGGCATCTTGAACGCGGTAGGTAATCTGTCGATTTCGCTG
>NZ_JBSGDW010000008.1:0-279442 GCF_053602575.1 Nocardia sp. NPDC004340 | reverse complement strand
CCCTCACGGGGGTGAGAATGATTGGAACCAAATATAATATTTGGCACTGACATTCATCGACACACTATTGAGTTCTCAAAGAACACACGCACACGCCATCGAACCTGAAGTTGATCAGATTCCCCTGCGAGGCAACTTTTCCAGCCTAGTCATAGAACCCGACTGATGTCAAGAACTTTTTTCTGACTGGAAGGTGTTCATGTCCGGCGCTCCTCGTCCAACCTCGTTTTCCGTTTCCGATTTCCAGCCTCTGAGCTGGGCGTTTCGGTCCCGGTCGGTGTCCGTGTCGCTCTGACCTGGACTAAGTTACGCGGCGGATAACGCCAGGTCAAATCCGCTGGTCACCGGGACGTTTGCGCAGGTGAACGGGTTGCGGATCGGGCGAATCGGGGGCCTGAGCCACCGGCTTGTGACTCAGGTCATTTCGATCTTGTTCGCCTATCGAGGATCGCGTCAGGCGTCCGCGCGGCGCACGCCGGCGAAGTTCTTCTTGCCGCGACGCAGCACCAGCCAGCGTCCGTGCAGGTAGTCGGCCTCGGCGGGGATCCACTCGGGGTCGGCGATCTTCTCGTTGTTGACCGCCGCGCCACCCTCGTTGACCGCGCGACGGGCCGCGCTGCGGCCCTCGCACAGACCGGAGTCGACCAGCAGATCGACGATGGTCGAGGTGGGAGTGGCCTCGGCGAGCTTGCCGTCCACCGCGGATTCGGCCAGTGCCGACGACAGCGTGGACTCGTCGAGTTCGCGCAGGTCGCCGCGACCGAACAGGGCCTGGCTGGCGAGCTGCACCGCGCGGGTGTTCTCCTCACCGTGCACCAGCGTGGTCATCTCCGCGGCCAGGCGCTTCTGCGCCTCGCGGGCGAAGGGCCGCTCGGCGGTGGCCTTCTCCAGTTCGTCGAGTTCCTCGCGGGACAGGAAGGTGAACCAGCGCAGGTAGCGGACCACGTCGGCGTCGGCGGTGTTCACGAAGTACTGGTACCAGGCGTACGGGCTGGTCATCTCCGGGTCCAGCCACAGACTGCCGCCACCGGTGGACTTGCCGAACTTCTTGCCGTCGGCCGAGGTGACCAGCGGGACGGTGAGCGCGTGCACGTGCTCGCCGTCGACGCGGCGGTTGAGCTCGACGCCGGCGATGATGTTGCCCCACTGATCGGAGCCGCCGACCTGCAGCGTGCAGCCGTACTCGCGGCGCAGCTGCAGGAAGTCGTTGGCCTGCAGGAGCATGTAGCTGAACTCGGTGTAGGACATGCCGTCCGACTCCAGGCGGCGCTTGACCGTGTCACGGGCCAGCATGACGTTCACCGAGAAGTGCTTGCCGATGTCGCGCAGGAACGAGACCGTGCTGAGCGGTCCGGTCCAGTCCATGTTGTTGGCGATGATCGCCGCGTTGTCGCCGCCGTCCAGATCGACGAAGCGTTCCAGCTGGGCGCGGATGCGGCCCGCCCACTCGGCCACGGTGTCGGTGGAGTTCATGGTGCGCTCGCCGACATCGCGGGGATCGCCGATCAGGCCGGTCGCGCCGCCGGCCAGCACCACCGGGCGGTGGCCCGCGCGCTGGAAGCGCTTGAGCGCCAGCAGCGGGACCAGGTGGCCGGCGTGCAGGCTGGCCGCGGTCGGGTCGAACCCGGCGTAGAGGGTGATCGGGCCCTTGGCCGTGGCCGCGCGCAGGGCGTCCAGATCGGTGGACTGCGCGATCAGTCCGCGCCAGGTCAGTTCATCAATGATGTCGCCGCTCACGGCACCCATCTTTCCGCACGTGAATATGGCGGTTACAGAGGGTTGAGCCGTCGCGGCGGATCGGTACAAGCCCGGACCGATCCGCCGCGTCGGCGGGTGGAACTACCGGTGACGCCCGTAAGCCCGTCGCCGGGGCGACGGGCCGGGGGCCTGCGGTAGTTCGATCACTTCACCAGGTCGGTGAAGGTGGCGAAGGAGGCGCGGCGCTCGTAGGCGATCCAGGCGAAGACACCGACCAGGACCAGCGGGAAGATGGCCAGGCTCGGCGCGCCGAGCAGGAAGGCCTGGGTGGCGGCGGCGCACACCATGGTGATGGACAGGCCCGCGGCGGCCGGGCCGGACAGGCGGGGGATCATCAGGCCCAGGCCGCCGGAGACCTCGACCAGGCCGGTGAGGTAGCGGAACCAGTCGCCCCAGCCGATCTCGTTGTAGATGCGCACGGCGTCGGCCTGGCCCACGAACTTCGGCAGGCCGGAGGCGATGACGAAGAACAGGCCGAGGACGATCTGCAGGGTCCACAGCACGCGGTTGCGGAGCTTGCTCGGGGCGGCGACGGTGATGGTCGGGGTGGCGGCGATGGTGGTCATGTCGAATGTCCTTCCGGGGCTTGTCGGTTCGGTTTCGAACCGCTTGCTGGATAGGACGGGGGCCGTCGCGAAAACTCATCGCGGTCGCGAAAGTTTTTTTCCCGCGCAGGTCAGACTAGGTGTCGAAGGCTGCTTTGAGGGCGCTGAGGTGCACTCGGCTGGCGGTGGCGGCGGATTCGGGGTCGCGGGCGCGGATGGCGTCGTAGAGGTGTTCGTGCGCATCGTGGTCGCTCTGGGGCGCGCGCATGGGGCGGATGCGCAGCATGTCGATCATGGCGTGGCGCGAGCGTGGGACGAAGGCGTTGAACAGCTCGAGCAGGATGTCGTTGTGGGCGGCGGCGACCACGGTGCGGTGGAAGGCGGTGTCGGCGTCGACCAATCCCTCGACGGTGTCGCCGCTTTCGGCGCGGGCGGCCAGGGCGCGCAGCATGGCGCGCAGGTCGGCGGGGGTGCGGCGGCGGGCGGCGAGGGCGGCGCCCTCGGCCTCGATGGCGATGCGGGCTTCGATGACGGTGACGATGTCGCTGCGGCGCAGCACGGTGTCCCAGTCCTCGGCGGTGTCCAGGGCGGTGACGAATACCCCCGCGCCCTGGCGGCTTTCGAGCACCCCGCGACCGGCGAGTTCGCGGATGGCCTCGCGCAGGGTGGAGCGGCCGACACCGAGCTGTGCGGCGAGGGTGGTCTCGCCGGGCAGTTTGTGGCCCAGCTGCCACTCCCCCGCACGGATCCGGGTGAGCAGCACCTCGGCGGCTTGCGCGGCGAGCGGATGCCTCTGGACCTGCGCCACTTGTCGCCGTCCTCTCTACTTGTCTGAGGAGTTGTTTCCCTCTAGTCTAGTCCACATGCTGACCGGTGCCCTGCTTCTCCTTCGCTGCCGCGACGGGGTCTGATCGACCGGCACCCCGTCAGCGGGCTCGCGGTGCTGCGCCGGTCACCTCCTCCGACGCGAAAGCGAATGCCCGTGAGCACTCCCCCGATCTGGAATCGTCAGCAGCCCTCCGCCATGCCGTCGCATCGGTATCGCGATGTGTACCAGCGTGTTCCGGTGCCGTTGACCGAACGCGACTGGCCGTCCATCCGGATCACCGAAGCCCCGCTGTGGGTGCCGGTGGATCTGCGCGACGGCAATCAGGCGCTGGCCGAGCCGATGGATCCCGTCCGCAAGCGCCGGTTCTTCGAACTGCTGGTGGCCATGGGCTACAAGGAGATCGAGGTCGGATATCCCAGCGCCTCGCAGACCGACTTCGATTTCGTGCGGCTGATCGGCAGCGAGCGGCTGGCTCCCGACGACGTCACCATCGTCGTCTTCACTCCCGCGCGCCGCGATCTGATCGAGCGGACCGTCGAATCGGTGCGCGGCATCCCCAATGACGTGGTGATCCACCTGTACACCGCCACCGCGCCGACCTGGCGGAACGTGGTGCTGGGCAAGACCCGCGACGAACTGGCCGAGCTGATCGCCACCGGTGGGCGCGACGTCCTGGAGCTGGCCGGCGATATGCCGAATGTCCGGTTCCAGTTCTCCCCCGAGGTATTCATGCTGACCGAGCCGGACTTCGTGCTCGACGTCTGCAACCGCATGACCACGCTGTGGGACGCCACCCCCGGGCGGCCGGTGACGCTGAACCTGCCCGCGACGGTCGAGGTGGCGACGCCGAACGTGTACGCCGACCAGATCGAGTACATGCACCGGAATCTGGCGCGGCGCGAGGCGGTGATCCTGTCGGTGCATCCGCACAATGACCGCGGCACCGGCATCGCGTGCGCTGAGTTGGCGGTGCTGGCCGGGGCGCAGCGGGTGGAGGGGTGCGTATTCGGCAATGGCGAGCGCACCGGCAATGTGGATCTGGCGACGCTGGCATTGAATCTGCACGCGCAGGGCGTGAATCCGATGATCGACTTCTCCGATATCGACGAGGTGCGCCGCACCGTCGAGTACTGCACCGGGCTGCCGGTCCACGACCGGCAACCGTACGCCGGGGATCTGGTGTACACCGCGTATTCGGGCACCCACCAGGACGCCATCCGGAAGGGCTTCGCCGAACATCGGGAGCGGGCGGCGCGGCTGGGTGCGCCGGAACGCGAAATCGCTTGGGAGGTACCGTATCTGCCGATCGATCCGGCGGATGTGGGCCGTTCCTACGATGCGGTGATCCGGGTGAATTCGCAGTCCGGCAAGGGCGGGATCGCGTATCTGCTGGAGTCGGAGTACGGGCTGGAGTTGCCGCGCCGCCTGCAGATCGATTTCGCGCGTCACGTCCAGCGCCACACCGATCGGACCGGGACGGAGGTGTCCGCGCGGACGCTGTGGGAGCTGTTCGAGACCGCCTACGCGGGCGCGATCGTGGCGACCACGCCCGGTATCCGCGCCGACGCGACGGTCGAGGAGGCGGTGGAACTGCTGGGCCGCCACGGCCATTCGGTCGAGGTGCTGTCCATGACCCACCAGACCGTGGACCGGGCGGGGTCGGCTCCGGCCGTCACCTACCTGGAGTACCGCACCGCCGAGGGCCCGGCCTGGGCTTTCGGTTCCGGTGAGACGGCGGCGCGTGCGACGATCGCGGCCCTGGTGGCGGCGGCCGGGTCGCGCAGCACGGTACTCATCTAGGCAGCGGTGCTCATCCAGCCTGGGCGCCCAGTAATCGCTCCAGTTCGGTGACCCGGGCCTCCAGCTCCGCGATGCGCCGGCGCAGATCGGATTCGGGGGCCTGGGCGGAGCCGGCGAGCGGGCCCTCTGCGACGCGGGAGATGCGGGTGCGGATGTCGGCGGGCTCGGCGCCCAGGCTGATCAGGATCTGCGGGGCGATGCCGTCGCCCTCCTCGATCAGGGCGAGCAGGATGTGCTCGGGCCCGATGTAGTTGTGCCGCAGCCGCATCGCCTCGCGCAGTGATCCCTCGAGGACCTTCTTGGAGCGCGGGGTGAAGGGCACGTGCCCGCTGGGCGGCTTCTGCTCGTGTTCGCCGACCGCCTGCCGGATGCGTTCGCGCACGCTGGAGACGTCGAGGCCGAGGTCGCCGAGGACGCGGGCCGCGACCGGGTCGTCGCCGGCGAGGACGCCGAGCAGCAGGTGCTCGGTGCCGATCCAGTCGTGCCCGAGCGCCCGGGCTTCCTCCTGGGCGAGCACGATGGCGCGGCGGGACGCATCGGTGAACCGTTCGAACATGGGGCTTCCACCTAGGGGTGAGCTGTCGATCAATCCACCGTAGTCCTCCGGGCCGCCCTACCGATACGGGCTCGGCCCGAGAGCGCGGTCTAGGCGGATCGGTCCAGTTTGGGGGCGCGCGGACTGCGCCGGTAGACCGACACCGCCGGGGAGTCCGGCAGCCACAGTCGCCACGGGCGGTCGGCGGCCAGGCTGACCCCCACCCGGGGTCCCACCGAAACGGCGGCGGGATCGGTGATTTCGGGTCCGAGTTCCAGCCGGATCGGCGCGTCCGGATCGAACAGGCGGGTTCCGTAGTCGTCCAGCCCGATTCCCAGGGCGCTGCCGACGTTGCCGGGCCCGCGGGCCAGATCGGCGTCGGTCCTGGCGGCGGGGCGGCGACCGCGGGCGACATCGTGCCCTTCGATGATCTCCCCCGCCCGGACGAGCACGGCGCTCGCGGTGCCGTCGGGCCCGCTGACCACATTCACGCAGGTGTGCATGCCGTAACTGAAGTAGACGTACAGCACCCCGGGCGGCCCGAACATGACCGCGTTGCGCGGAGTCCGGCCACGCCCCGAGTGCGCCGCCGGATCGTGCCAAGGCCCGGCGGGATCGCCGCCGTAGGCCTCGACCTCCACGATGCGCAGGGCCACCGGGCCGGATCGCAGGACCCCGCCGAGCAGTCGCCGCGCCGCACGCAGCGGTTCGACGGCAAGCTCTTCGGCACTCACGGCGGATCATTCTTCCGCACGGTCGTCCCGGGCGCAGTGCCGGGACGACCGGGCGAGCTACCCGCGAGGGCCGCGCGCTAGAGCCATTCGGCGACGCCGTGGTGACCCGAGCAGGTGCCGCGGCGGTGCTGGCTGAAGCTGTAGCTGCCGTCCTTGCAGCGGGCGGTGGCCCCGTCGGGGACGGTGGCCGACTGTTCCGGACGGTGCACGCAGGCGCCGTCGGAGTTCTCGTATTCGCTTGCGGTGCAGGCGGCGTGGAGGACCGGCGCGGCGACCGCCGGTCCGGCGAGCACGGTGCCCGCGCCGAGGAAGGCCGCGGCGGCCCAGGGCAGAATGTGGCGCGCCACGCGGCGCGTTGTCCAACCGTTCACTACGAAATCCCTTGCACAAGAGCGTTGTCGACACGGGGGCGGTTGCCCCCGACGAGCGCCGAATAGTACGGACCCGCGCGGCGGTACGGCCGGGTTCTTTATTCGCCTACCGATCCGGCGGCCGATTCGCCGGTGCCCACCGGCCGCTGGATACCGGCCAGTTTGTCGGGGTTGACCTGAAAGCGAATGTTCTCGATGTGGCCGTCGCGGATGTCGTAGCTGAGGGCGCCGACGCGGAAGTCACCGAGCAGGACCATGACGCCGAGTTCACCATTGAGGCAGGCGGATTCGAGACGGACACCGGTGAGGACCGGTTTGGCCAGGACGCCCAGGATCCAGCGGGCCACGTGGTCGGGGCCGTGCAGGGGGCGGCGGGCGGCGGTGACCTTGCCGCCGCCGTCGTTCCAGAGGGTGACGTCGGGGGCGAGGAGTTCCATGAGGGCGTTGACGTCGCCGCCGTGCGCGGCGGCCAGGAACTTGTCGGTGATGTCGGTGCGGGTGGCGAGGTCGGTGTCGAAACGCGGCCGGCGCGAATGGACGTGGGAGCGGGCGCGATGGGAGATCTGCCGGACGGTGGCCTCGGGGCGGTCCAGGAAGCCCGCGATCTCGGCGTGCGAGTAGCCGAACACCTCGCGCAGCACGAAGACCGCGCGTTCGACGGGGCTGAGGGTTTCGAGGACGACGAGCATGGCGGTGGAGACCGTATCGGCCATATCGGTCTCCTCGGCGGCGTCGGCGGTGGTCGTGAGCAGGGGTTCGGGGAGCCACGGGCCGACGTAGGTCTCGCGGGTGGCGCGGGCGGAGGTGAGGCGGTTGAGGGCCAGGTTGGTGACGGTGCGGACCAGGTAGGCCTTGGGGTGGGTGACCGAATCCCGGTCCACCTCATGCCATTTGATCCATGCGTCCTGCAGGACGTCCTCGGCGTCGGTCACGGTGCCCAGCATCTGGTACGCGGTGCCGAACAGCAGCCGCCGGTGGGCGACGAAGGGGTCGATCGGATCGTCCTGCATGGACACATACCTACCTCACGCCAGGCCGCGGGTCGCGCGGCCGCCATTGCTGAGCTGCGCGCCGACGGTCATGTGCTTGCTCATCTTGTAGCTGGGCACCGGGCTGGCGCTGACCATCTCCTTGTAGGCGACGGCGGCGCGGCCCTTCAGGTACCAGCGGCGCGGGGTGTCGTCGGCATTGGTGAACTGGATGACGGCGTCGCGGCGGCCCAGGCTGACCGGCTGGTGCACGTAGCCGAAACGGAAGGGCTTCACGGTCTTTCCGCGCAGGCGGCGGGCGACGGCGTCGGCGGTGTACGCGCCGGTGGGGATGCCGCTCTGGCAGGTGCCGTGCAGGACGCCGAAGGGCATGCGGATCGCGGCGGCGTCGCCGATGGGCAGGATGTCGGGGTGCGAGACCGAGCGCAGGGTGGTGTCGGTGAGGATCAGGCCGCGGTCGTCGACGGCGATGCCGGCCCGCTCGGCCAGCGGCGACACCCGCACGCCCGCGGTCCACAGGGTCAGGTCCGAGGCGAGGAGTTCGCCGGTGGTCAGGCGGACGGCGTCGGGCAGCACCTTGGCGACCTGGACGCCGGTATGGCGGACGATGCCGAGGCGGTCGAGGGCGCGGTTCAGGTGGGCGCGGGCCTTGTCGCCCATCATGTTTCCGGGCTCGGCGGCGCTGACCAGGGTGACGGTCAGGCCCGGGTGGGCCTCGGCGATCTCGGTGGCGGCCTCGATGCCGGTCAGGCCGCCGCCGACCACGGTGACGGTGCCGGCGGTCGCGGCGATCTCGGTGAGGCGCTGCGCGAAGCGGCGGGCCCGGCGCGGGTCGTTGAGGGTCCAGGCGTGGTCGTCGGCGCCGGGGACGGTCGAGGTGTCGGTGTTGCTGCCCAGCGCGTAGATCAGGGTGTCGTAGCGCAGTTCTTCGCCGTCGTCGAGGGTGACGACACGGGCGGCGGGGTCGATCGCGACGGCGGCGCCGCGGCGGAAGGCCACACCCGATCCGGCCAGCACGTCGGGGATGCGGTGGTCGGCCAGTTCCTGTCCGGCGGCGACCTGGTGCATGCGCAGGCGCTCGGTGAATCGGTCCGAGGGGTTCACCAGGGTGATGCGGACCTCGAGCTTGCGGGTGCGGCGGGCGAGGCGGGCCGCGGCCATCATGCCGGTGTAGCCCGCGCCGAGGATGACGATCTCGTGGGTTGTGGTGGTGGCGTTCATGATCGGCTCCGTGGGTTCGTTCCTGCTGGGTCGGCTATGGGACAGGACAGCCCCCGCGAACGTGACAATCAGGCGGTGTGACGTGGGTCACCATGGAACATTCGGGTCCGGTGACCGGTTGGGAGAGGGGATGGCCGGGCCCCCGGCCTGCGACAACAGCGTCGGAGTGAGGTGTGATGGCCGTACAGGTCGAGATCTGGACCGATATCAACTGCCCGTTCTGCTACCTGGGCAAGCGGCGATTCGAGGAGGCGCTCGACGCCTTCCCGCACAAGGACGCCGTGACGGTGGTGCACCGGTCCTTCGAACTGGACCCGACGCTGCCCAAAGGTCACAGCGACGCGGTGGTCCCGCACATCGCCGAGAAGTACGGCATCAGCGAGGCGCAGGCCGCCGCCAACGAGCGCGGTCTCGGGGCGCAGGCCGAGGCGGCCGGGCTGAACTATGTCACCTCGGGCCGCGATTTCGGCAACAGCTTCGACATGCACCGGCTGCTGCACTTCGCGCTGGAGCAGGGCCGTCAGGAACAGATGCTGGACGCTCTGTACGTGGCCAACTTCGCCGAGGAGCGGGCGCTGTTCGGCGATACCGAGCGGCTGGTCGAGGTGGCCGTGTCGGCCGGATTCGACGAGTCGGCGGTGCGGGCGGTGCTCGCCGATCCCGACGCCTACGCGGACGCGGTGCGCGCCGACGAGGCCGAGGCGGCGCGGCTCGGGGCGCGCGGCGTGCCGTTCTTCGTGCTGGATCGCAAGTACGGGGTGTCGGGCGCGCAGCCGCCGGAGGTGTTCGCGCAGGCCCTGGAGCAGGCCTGGAGCGATCACGCGCCCGCGCTGGCCATGGTCGCGGACGGGGACGCCTGCGGACCCGACGGTTGCGCTGTGCCGCAGCGGGATTGAGCCGATCGCCGCGGCGGCGAGCGTCAGCGCCCGTTGCCGCGGTGCATCCGGAAGCCGACCGCGTCCACCGTCGGAATGTAGGCGCTGCGCTCGCCGGAGCGGAGGCGCAGGACGTCGTCGGCGATGACGAAGCCGTAGGCGACGAATACCAGCAGCACCAACTGCCCCCACGCCACCCAGGCGATGCCCAGCGGCGTGGTGGCCAGTACCGCGACCGCCCCGACCAGCCGCAGCCAGGCCCGGGGAATGCTCAGCGCCAGCCGGAACAGGGCCTGACCCACGAAGAACACGGCGACGCCGCCCGAAAGGGCCAGGGCCGCGGCGGTACTCGCGGGTTCGTTGCCGTGCGCGATGGTCATCGAGATGCCCGCGGCGGTCAGGATGATGCCGAGGATCAGCACGAACAACGAATAGCCGTAGGCGTAGACGGCCGGGCGGATGCGGGCCGGACCGGGCAGCGCGTGCAGGGCGTGTTCGCCGCGTTCGTCGTCGAAGCCGAAGTAGGCCCACCACAGCACATAGCCGAGGGTGAGGCCGAGGCCGGCGGTCGCGACCAGGCCGACGGTGAGGTCCATGCCGGTCAGGTTCGCGCCGATGGCGATGACGGATTCGCCCAGCGCGATGATCACGACCAGGCCGTGCCGTTCGCAGAAGTGGCTGGGGCGCACCGCGAATCCCTCGGCGCGGAGTCAGATACGGCGACACCACCTGGATCACGACGGCGACCATCCAGAGCACGGTCCGCAGGCCGCCGTGGGTGATGCCGCCCGCCAGCACCAGCAGCGCGGAAAGGCCGTTGAGCGGCGCCAGCCGCCACATCGCCGAGCTGGCCCCCTGGCCGCCGGAGGTCGCGAACATGAAGCTGTGCACCGTGTTCACCAGCAGGTATCCGAGTCCGAACGCCAGCCCGGAGCCGCCGAACGCGCTCGGGATGGCGATGGCGATGACGAAGAACCCGAACATGCCCAGCAGCAGGAAGGTGCGCCGGGAGGAGCTGTTCGGCGCGACCTCGTTGGTGAGGAACACGTACCCGCTGTACATCCACCAGATCAGGGCGAACATCAGCGCCACGTGCCCGAGTTCGGCCCAGCCCGGGTGATGGGTGAAGGCGTGGGTGAGCTGGGTGATGGTGAAGACGAACACGAGGTCGAAGAACAGTTCCAGGGTCGAGGCCCGGACCTGTCCCCCTTCGGCCTCGAGCTCGCGCGCCGAACCGGACATTTCGCTGGTCACGTGCAGATCGTAGAGCCGTCCCGCCTCCCCCGCCGCATTTGCCGCGCCCACGGCCGCCCGGCGTGAACCCGTCGGGATGACGAAACCATGACGCGTGCGGTGAGATGGCCGCGACCAGGTGGTTTCGGTGTGGCGGCCGCCTAGGGTGGAGTGGGGGGTGGCAGGTCGATCGGGAGTTGTGAGGCGATGCGGATTCTGGTGGCGGACGACGATCCCGTGGTGCGGGAGGTGGTGCGGCGGTATCTGGAGCGGGATGGGCTCGAGGTGGTGGAGACCGCGGACGGGGCGGCCACCGCGGCGGCGTTGGCGCGCGACGATGTCGATCTGGCGGTGCTGGATGTGATGATGCCGGGGCCCGACGGGATCGAGTTGACGCGCGCGGTGCGGGCGGGCGCGCGTCCGGAGCTGCCGATCATCTTGTTGACGGCGCTCGGGGAGGAGGACGACCGGGTGATCGGATTGCAGGCGGGCGCCGATGATTACGTAACCAAGCCGTTCAGTCCACGGGAGCTGGCGTTGCGGGTGGCGTCGGTGCTGCGGCGGTCGCATCCGCAGCCGGTGGCCGAGGAGGTGTTGCGTGGTGACGGGGTGGAGCTGGATCGGGCGGCGCGGACGGTGACGGTGGGCGGGACATCCGTCGAGCTGACCGCGCGCGAATTCGATCTGCTGGCCTTCCTGCTCGCGCATCAGCGGCGGGTGTTCAGCCGTCAGGAGCTCCTCGCGGAGGTGTGGGGCTGGAACTTCGGGGATCTGTCGACGGTCACCGTGCACGTCAAACGCTTGCGGGCCAAGCTGGGCACCGCGCATCGCATCGAGACGGTGTGGGGCCGCGGATACGCCTGGGGCCGAGCCGATCTCGGCGCGGAGGCCGGCGATGCCGACTGATACGCCCGGCCTGATCGGGTACGCGCTGGCGGGCACGCTGCCGGTGGTGGTGATCGGCGCGCTGCTGCTGCGCTACACCCGCGGTCGTGCCATGACCACGAGTATGGCCGTGCTGGTGCTGATTCCGACGCTGGCCACCCTGTGCGGGGTCGTCGCGGTGAGCGGTCTGATGTTCGGCGCCGAATTCGAGCGCACCGCCGTGGTGCTTGCGGTGGTCACCGCGGTGACCGTGCCGGCGGCGATCCTGCTGGGCCGCGAGCAGGCCCGCGCCACGGTGTGGGAGCGCGAGATGCTGGAGCAGGAGCGCGCCGCCGAACGGTCGCGGCGCGAGCTGGTGGCCTGGGTCAGCCATGATCTGCGGACGCCGCTGGCGGGGATCCGCGCCATGGGTGAGGCGCTCGAGGACGGAGTGGTGACACGGCCGGAGGAGGTGCGCCGGTACGCGGATCAGATCGTGCGCGAGACGAATCGGCTCTCTTCCATGGTGGACGACCTGTTCGAGATGTCGAAGATCAACGCCGGGGCGCTGCAATTGCACTTGGAGCCGGTGGATCTGCGCGAGGTGATCGACGAGGTGCTGGCGACCAATCAGCCCACCGCCGCCCGCGCCGGAATCACCTTGTCCGCCACCCAGCCCGCCGACAAGCTGCTGGTGGCGGGCAGTGAACGGGCGCTGGGCCGGGTGCTGACCAATCTGGTGGCCAATGCCATCGCGCACACCCCGCCCGGCGGGCGCATCGACATGTCCGCGGGCGCCGCGGACGGGCAGGCGTGGGCGCGGGTCGACGACACCGGGCCGGGCATTTCCGAAACCGATCTGCCGCGCATCTTCGAGGTCGCCTATCGCGGCAGTTCCGCCCGCTCCCCCGGCGCCGCCGAATTGGGCAGCAGCAGTGGGATGGGGCTGGCCATCGCGGCCGGGCTGGTGGCCGCGCACCACGGGGACATCACGGCGCGGAACCGTCCGGAGGGGGCGCGATTCGAGATCCGGTTGCCGTTGCTGGAGTCCGCCGGGCGGCGGTGAGCAGGCAGGCGGCGGCCACCGCCCAGACCACGGTCAGCGAGATCAGCAGGCCGACGGTGTAATTCCGGTCCAGGATGGTGTCGTTGCCGGGAACCGCGCCCTCGCGGCCGAGGACCGGGATCGCGAGCAGGATCAGGGCGAGGCTGACGAACGCGCCGACGGTGAAGACGGGCCACCAGCGGGCGGGGAGCACGGAGTGGCCGAGGGTGCCCGCGAGGGCGGCGACCGGGCCGAAGATCAGGTTCTCGGCCAGGATCGCGCCGACGAACCACAGCGCGATCGATCGCAGGTCGGTGGTGCTCATTGTCAGCAGCAGGTCCACACCGTAGGCGGCACAGCCGATTCCGAACGCGCCCAGCAGGATCCGAATGGCTGTCATGCGATTTCCTCGATGGTCCTCAGCCATTTGGTCTGCAGTACGCCCGGCCGGTTCGGGGCGATGAGACGGCAGGGGTAGCCGTGGTCCAGGGCCAGATCCTCGCCGTTGAGACGCAGCGCGATCAGGGTGGCGGCATCCACGACGTGGGTGTGCGGCAGCACGGAGGAGCCGTAGATGCCGGTGGTCTCCAGCGACACGAAACGCACATCGCCGCCGCCGTACTCACCGGCCCGGGCCAGCAGGTCGCGCAGGCGTACGCCGGACCAGCGGCCCTGGGCGCTCCAGCCCTCGACGCAGGCGATCGGTAGCGCACTGTCGTACTGCGGCAGGGCTTCGAGCTCGGCGCGGGAGAAGACGCTTTCCCGGCCACCGACTTTGACGGTCAGTGCGTACCGCGGCGAGCGAGCCGTCTCGGTGACGGCCGCCGCCGCTGCCGTCCTGTTGATCGGAATTCCCTGCGGTCCTTCGCCACTGCGCGGGGCCAGCAGCGACGCCCAGCGCAGGAACGGAACCGATTGCCCGACCACCGCGATACCGGTCACCACCGCGCCCAGCCCGGCAGCCGCCAAGACGGTTCGGCGCGAAATACCTCGGGGTACTTCCTCATCAATGGGCTCGTCGACAGGTTTCGACAGCGCCTGACGCACGATGGGAAGCTTGACCGCCAGGTGCACGGCGACGGCCCCGAAGGCCACGTAGGCCATGGCGTGATGCGTGGTGGTGAAGAAGAACTTCCACGGGTAGTACTGAGCGGTATTGAACAGGCCCGTCACGATCTGGAACAGCACCGCGCCGATGAGCACCGCCACCGACAACCGCTCCAGCGCCTCCGGGAGTCCGCGCCGCAGCGACGGTTTGATGAAGAACCGCGGATACACCGACCAGAGTTTCACCAGCAGCAACGGGATCATCATGACCCCGACCGTGACGTGCGTGCCCTGGGTGAGCCGATACAGCCACACCGGGTGGGCGGGCCACCGGAACCAGTCGGGCGGATGCTGGATCAGGTGGCTGATCAGCCCCGTCACGAACAGGATGGTGATTCCGGCCCCGAGTGCCAGGCCGGTGCGCGCGGCCACGGCCGTCGAGCGGCCCGGACTCCACCGGCGGGAAAGCCTCTCGGGGAGTAGCAGTTCGGGCCGCTCGATCGGGTCGGGACCGGCGTCCGCGGTTTCGGTGGGCTGACTCGGCGACACCGCGGGCTCCTTTCGAGAAATGAATATCAGAGGGGGACGGGCATTTTCGCGGTGACCAGCTCGGTGACGGCGCGAGCGAAGCGGCCTCGGGACACCGCCGCCACCGAGACGGCGTCGGCGTAGGTGTCGACGTCGGTGAGCGTGGGCAGCGCGTGCACCCGTAATCCGCTGTGCCGCAGGGCCGTCGCGGTGAGTTCGCCGGTGCGGTCGGTCGACATGGGGATGTCGGCCAGCAGGTGCGCGGCTCGCGGACTGGACAGGCCCAGCGCCCACCAGCCGCCGTCGGTGGCCGGTCCGAGCACGGTGTCGCCGGTGGCGACCAGGCGGGCGGCCGAGCGGGCGAGCAGGACCGGGTCGGCCTGCGGGGTGTCCATGCCGATCTGCAGCACCGGCACGCCGAACTCGGCGGCGTCGACGTGGGCGTGGGCGAGGCGCTCGCCGAAGCTGTCGCCGCGCTGCGGGATCACGGTCACCTCGCGCAGGGCGGCGTTCAGTTCGACCGAGCGCTCGGCCCGGTCCAGGTCACCGGTCCAGGCGACGACGGGGTGGCGGATGCCGCTCTCGCGCACCGCGTCCAGGGTGTCGAGCAGGGCGCAGGCCGCCAGGTAAGCGGCGTCGACCGGCGAGAACTGCGGGGTGAGGCGGGTTTTGGCGAAGCCCGGAATGGGTGATTTGGCCATGATGAGCAGGGCGGCGGGGACGGTGTCGTCGAGCGGGGCATGGTCTATCTCGGTGGTCATCGCACACTCCAGAAGTCGCGGGCGGCCCGCAAGGTGCCGCGCCAGGAACCGGAGACCTTGGACTCGCCGTGAGTCCGCGGCCGATAGGTGATGTCGCGCTCCAGCACCAGCCAGCCCGCACGGGCCGCGCCGGTGAGCAACGCCAGCGGATATCCGGACCGGGAATGCAGGTGGCCGAGCGCCTGCAATCGGTCGCGGCGGGTGACGCGCATGGCGGCGATATCGTGCACCGGCAGGCCGTACCGGCGGCGCAGCCGGAAAGCGAAGGCCCAGTTGCCGATTCGAGCGTGCACCGGCAGCGCGCCGGGGACGGCGCGGCGGCGGCCGACCACCATGTCGACGCCGGGAACGAATTCGGCCACCAGCCGGGGTAGTTCGCCGGGGTCGAGGGAGCCGTCGCCGTCGAGGACGGCGACCAGTTCGGTGTGGGCGGCATCGACGCCGGCGTGGACGGCGCTGCCGTATCCGGGCTTCGATTCGGTCACCACGGTGGCGCCCGCCGCGCGGGCCACCGCCGCGGTGCCGTCGGTGGAGCCGTTGTCCACCACGATCACCCGGTACCCGATGGGAATTGCCGACAGTACGCCGGGAAGGGCTTCCGCCTCGTCCCGGCAGGGGATCACCACCGTGACCCCGGGCTCGGAGTCCAACTCGGTCATGGCCTCGACGGTAAGCCCAATCGGGGCGTTCGACCCCCGGGACACGCATGACGAAAGTATGACGGGAGCAGCAAGAATGGCGATCCGGACAGTTCCGGCGGGTTTCGGGGCCTATGGTTTCCGGCATGGCGAACGCTTCCGCGACGAGGGTCGCGCGCTACGTCTCCACTCGCGTCGACGGCTACGGCGCACTCGCGGCCTTCGTTCTCGTCCTGGCCGCCTTCCTGATTCCGCGAATCGAGGGCAAACCCTGGCGGGACAAGCTCTATGCCGGGGCCGCACCGCTCTTCGGCGGCTGGCTCCCACATCTGGGCTGGGGCACGGTCCCCGCGGTGGCCATCGCGGCGGCGGTGGTGCGGTTCGGACCGGAGCTGGCGCGGCGGCTTTCGTTCGGGCGGCTGCTGCTGGCGACTTGGGCGACGGCGGCGGCGTGGGCGTTCGCGCTGGCCATGATCGACGGCTGGCAGCGGGGCTTCGCGGGGCGGCTCACCACCCACGACGAATACCTGCACGAGGTCGGCGGGGTGCACGACATCGGGGCCATGGTGCGCGGATTCTCCGGCCGCATCCTGGATTTCCAGCCCGACTCGTGGACCACGCACGTGTCCGGGCATCCGCCGGGGGCGCTGCTGGTGTTCGTGTTGCTGGACCGGATCGGGCTGGGCGGCGGGGCGTGGGCGGGCCTGTTGTGCCTGGTGGTGGGGACGAGTGCGGCGGCCGCGGTGCCGTTCACCTTGCGGGCCTTGGGCGCCGAGCATCGGGCGCGCGCGGCGACGCCTTTCCTGGCCCTGATGCCCGCGGCGATCTGGATCGCGGTCTCCGCCGACGGCTTGTTCGCGGGCGTGGCGGCGTGGGCCGTGGCGCTGCTGGCGCTCGCCACCCGGCTGGAGCGGGGCTGGATCGCGGCCGCGCTGGGGTCGGGTGTGCTGTTCGGGTTCACCGTCTTCCTGAGTTACGGCCTTGTGCTG
Organism: Nocardia sp. NPDC004340; assembly: GCF_053602575.1. NCBI lineage: Bacteria > Bacillati > Actinomycetota > Actinomycetes > Mycobacteriales > Nocardiaceae > Nocardia > Nocardia sp. NPDC004340. The sequence goes on along the minus strand of NZ_JBSGDW010000008.1, from coordinate 262,680 downwards.
ATGGCGATTCCGGCCGCGGCGGTCCTGCTGGCGCGCTCGCTGCGGCCCGCGCTGCCCGCGCTCGCGGGTGCGCTGGCGGTGGTGGCGGCTTTCGCGGCGGCCGGGTTCTGGTGGTTCACCGGCTATCACCTGGTGGTGCAGCGGTACTACCAGGGCATCGCGCACGAGCGGCCGTACGGGTACTGGGTGTGGGGCAATCTGGCCGCGACGGTGTGCGCGGTGGGTCTGGCCACCGCCGCGGCCGGCTGCCGGGTCCTGGTCGAGCTGGAGATCCCGCCGCTGCGTCCGCTACGGGAATGGTTGTCGCGCTGGCGTTCTCACGTCGATCCGGCCGCGCTGATGGCGGGGGCCGGGCTCACCGCCATCCTGATCGCCGACATCAGCGGTCTCAGCAAGGCCGAGACCGAACGCATCTGGCTGCCGTTCGACGTGTGGGCGCTGGCGGCGACCGCGCTGCTCCCCCGCCACAGTGCCCGGTTCTGGCTCGTGGCGCAGGCGGCGGGGGCGCTGATCGTCAATCATCTGATCCTGACGAACTGGTGACCGCGGCACGCGGATTCACCGCCAGGTGGGCGCTCCGTCCCCGCAGGCGGCACGCAATGGCGCGGACGAGAATTCGGCCAGGCCCGCGGTCGGGGTGACGGCGGCGGTGAAACCCAGTGCGCGCCGTGCCCGTTCGGGTCCGGCCACGATGTGGCGGACATCGCCGGAGCGGTATTCCCCGGTCACCACCGGCTGTTTGCCGCCGCACGCGGTGGCCAGGGTGGCCGCCACGTCGCCGATCGTGATGGGAATGCCCGAGGCGATATTGAGCGGGGTGAACGCCGTCAGCGGCTGTTCGAGGGCGGACACATTGGCGGCGGCGATATCGCGGACGTGCACGAAATCGCGGGCCTGGGTGCCGTCCTCGAAGACGCGCGGGGCCTCACCCGCCTCGAGCGCCGACCGGAAGATGGCGGCGACACCGGAATACGGTGTGTCCCTGGGCATGTCGGGTCCGTAGACATTGTGGTAGCGCAGGGCGGTGACGGTGCCGCCGGTGGCCGCGGCCCAGGCCGTGGCGTAGTGTTCCTGCGCGACCTTGGAGGCGGCGTAGAGGCTGCGCGGCCGCAGCGGCGCGTCCTCGTCGATGGGCGCCCAGGACAGCGGACGCCCGTCGGGGCCGCGGTGGTCGAAACGCCCGGCGTCGAGGTCGGCGCGGGTGCGCGGGGCCGGGTCGACCGGGTCGCCCGCGGAGTCGACGTAGCGGCCCTCGCCGTAGACCACCATGGACGAGGCCAGCACCAGATGGCGGCAGCGGGCCCGGTCCATGGCGGCGAGCAGGACCGCGGTGCCGAGGTCGTTGTGGCTGGCGAAGGCGGGCGCGTCCTGCGCGCTCACCCCCGCGCCGACCACGGCCGCCTGGTGGCAGACCGCGTCGACGCCGGTCAGCAGCTCGGCCAAGGCGTCCGGGTCGCGGACGTCGGCCGGGACGATGCCGGGCGGCGGGACGGCGTCGCGACCGTGGGCGGCGGCGAGCATGAGGTCGACCGGGACGACCTCGTGGCCGGCGGCGAGCGCCGCGCGGTGGATGTGCGAGCCGATGAACCCGGCTGCGCCGGTCAGGAGTACACGCATGCGGCGATTCTGGCCGCACTGCCGCCGGAATGCGCCCGGACCGGCCGAGGTCGCCGGGTTCGTCACGATTTGGTCAGATCGCGGCGGGCCGACACGCGGGGGTCTTGCCTCGCGTCGCCGACCGGCGCACAATTCATCACGTAGTGAATTCAACACTCGATGAATTGAGGGTGACCGTGACGGCACCAGCGACAACCACCGACGCCATCGCCATCGAGCACCTGGAAGTGCGCCGCGGCGGGCATCAGGTGCTGCAGAACATCTCCCTGACCGTCCCCAAGGGCAGCATCACCGGACTCCTCGGACCGTCGGGGTGCGGCAAGACGACGCTCATGCGCAGCATCGTCGGCACGCAGATCATCGAATCCGGCACCGTGCGGGTGCTCGGCGACGAGGCCGGATCGCGCACGCTGCGGCGGCGGGTCGGGTACGTGACCCAGGCGCCCAGCATCTACGACGACCTCACCGTCGCCGACAATGTGGCGTATTTCGGCGCACTGTACGGGGCCTCGCGGGCCGAGGTCGCCACCGCGCTGGCCGCGGTCGGTTTGAGCAGTCACTCCGGCCATCGCGGCAGCGAGCTGTCGGGCGGACAGCGCACCCGGGTGTCCCTGGCCTGCGCATTGGTGGCCGATCCGGAACTGCTGGTACTCGACGAGCCGACCGTCGGCCTGGACCCCGTGCTGCGCGCGGACCTGTGGGAGCAGTTCGACGCGCTCGCCGAACAGGGCCGGACCCTGCTGGTGTCCAGTCACGTCATGGACGAGGCCGAACACTGCGACCGGCTGCTGCTCATGCGCGAAGGCCGCCTGCTGGCCCAGCTCACCCCCGCCGAATTGCGTTCCGACACCGGCGAATCCAGTCTGGAGAACGCCTTCCTGAAGCTGATCCGGATGGGAGAAGAGCTGTGACCGCGACCCTTTCGCGCCCGGCGGGCCCGCGCCCGCTGGGCTGCTACACCGCCACCACCGTGCGCATCCTGCGGCAGTTGCGCGCCGACCACCGCACCGTCGCCATGATCGTGCTGGTGCCCGCGCTGCTCATGACGCTGCTGTATTTCGTGTACAAGAACTATCCGATGATGCCCGGCGCGCCCCGGCTGTTCGACCGGATCGGCATCACCATGCTCGGCATCCTGCCGTTCGTGGTCATGTTCCTGATCACCGCCATCGCCATGCAGCGCGAACGGGTCTCGGGCACCCTCGAACGGCTGATGACCACCCCGCTGTCCAAGCTGGATCTGCTGGCCGGGTACGGCACCGCGTTCTCCATCGCGGCGGCCGCGCAGGCCGGGGTGGCGTGCCTGGTGGCGTTCTGGCTGCTGGGCCTGAACGCGGCGGGCAGTCCCGCGCTGGTGGTGCTGATCGCGGTGATCGACGCGGTACTCGGCGTCGCGCTGGGCCTGCTGGCGAGCGCGTTCGCCCGCACCGAGTTCCAGGCCGTGCAGTTCATGCCGGTGATCGTGCTGCCGCAGTTCTTCCTGTGCGGGCTGCTGGTGCCGCGCGGTCAGCTGCCGAGCTGGCTGGAGGCGATCAGCAATGTGCTGCCGCTGAGCTACGCCGTCGACGCGCTCGAGCAGGTCTCGACGCACACCGGAGCGACCGGCCAGATGTGGCGCGACATCCTGATCGTGGCCGTGTTCGCCGCGGTGGCACTGGTGCTGGCGGCCGCGACCCTACGTCGGCGGACCGCGTGACGGGTAGCTCCGGCACACGCAGCGGCCGCCGGCCCGGCAACTCCGGCACCCGGGAGGCGATTCTCGACGCCGCCCGGGTGCGGTTCGCCGAGGTCGGCTTCGACAAGGCCTCCATCCGGTCGATCGCGACGGCGGCCGCCGTGGATCCGGCGCTGGTGCACCACTATTTCGGCACCAAGCACCAATTGTTCGCGGCGGCACTGCAATTGCCGATCGACCCGCAGGAGATCCTGGCCGGATTCGCCGTGGTCCCCCTGGAACAGCTGGGCGAGCACATCATTCGCACGGTGGTCGGCATCTGGGACTCCCCCATCGGGATGCCCGCGGTCGCCGCCTTCCGCAGCATGCTCGCCAGCGACGATCCCACGCTGGCGCGCACCTTCCTGCTGGAGGTGGTGCTGAAAGAGATTCGCCCGCGCGTGGATTCGCCGCCCGGCACCGGCGCGCAACGCGCGGTCCTGGCGGCCTCGCAGCTCGCGGGGCTGCTGGTGACCCGCAAGATCCTGCGGCTGGAACCGATCGCCTCGATGCCGATCGACCAGCTGGCCACCACCATCGGTCCCACGCTGCAGCGCTACTTCACCGCGGACCTCGACGGGCTCACCGCGGGCTGAGCGAACTCCGGGCCGGGATCAGTCCTGACCCAGGAACAGGGTGTGCTCGTCGTCGGAGACGTCGCGGGCCTCGTCCACGAGCAGGACCGGGATGCCGTTGTCGACCGGGTAGGCGCGGCGCAGGCGGGGGTTGTAGAGCACGGTGTCACCGGTGGCGGTGTGGACCAGCTGCAGGGGGCCCTTGTCCTGCGGGCAGGCCAGCAGGGTCAGCAGGGTGGGGTCCAGGATTTCCTCCGACATGTCCGACAACCTACCGGTCGGGCGGCGCGGCGACGGAATCGGCGGGGCGGCGGAAGCTGATGTGGCGGTGGCCGAAGAAGCTGGCCACCGCGACCAGGCCCATGACCACGACCGCGGCCGGTTTGGCCGGGGCGTGCAGCAGCGAGACGGCCAGCTGCAACAGCACCATGTTCAGCACCATGCCGACCGCGTTCACGCCGACGAAGGCCACGAAGTCGCGCAGCAGGTGGCCGCGCACCCGGAACACCAGGGTGCGGTGCAGGGCGAAGGCGATCACCATGCCGACCGCGTAGGCCAGCGCCACCGACAGGGCGGCGGCGACATCCTTGGACACCGCGTCGCCGAGCACGGTCAGCCAGAAGATGGTGAGCACCATGCCCATCAGCGTGTTGAACCCGCCGACCAGCGCGAAGGCCACCTCCTGGCGGCGCACCAGCCGCAGCAGCGGCCCGGCGGGCGCGCCCTCAGCGGGCAGCTGGGTCTCGGTCACCGCCCCGAACCCACCAGTTCGCGATCCTGGTCGTCGTCGAGCTGTTCGACGGCGGGCGCGTCCGCGCCGCGGCGGCGGGAGCGGATGTAGAGCCACTGCAGCAGGCCCACGCCGACGAGTCCGGCTCCGGCGCCGGCGATTCCGATCTTCCAGCCCGGCGGGCGCCAGCTCAGTTCCAGTTCGGCACTGTCGGTGCCGGCCGGAATGTCCACGGCGACGAAGACTTTCGACACGGTGTGGAACGGGATGGTCTTGCCGTTCAGCGTGACCCGGTAGCCGGGCCAGCCCAGGCGGGCGAAGGTGACGCGGCCGCCGGTCTCCGAGGACACGCGCACCCGGCTGGTGGTGTCGGTGTCCTCGATCGAGGTGGCGGTGACATCGTGGGCGTCACCGACGCGGCCGTTGACCGTGGAGATCGGGCCGTTGTCGCGTTCGAGCACCCAGATGTACTTCTCGTGGCCCGGGACGTCCACGAAATGCCAGCCCTCGGGGGCGGGCTGGTCACCGGCGTCGGGGAGCATGGCCTTCTGCAGCACCACCCGGTCGATGAGCATGAGGTCGGCCAGAATGCGGCCGGTGGTCGGCTCGGGGCTGAACAGGCGCTTGTAGGCGTCGGGGCAGACGCTGGAATCCCACCGCATGCAGAGCATCTCGCCGAAGTAGAAGTGCCCGTTGGGGGTGTACCCGTTGACGTAGTCCTTCTCCAGGTCCTTGGCGTAGTTGCCCCACACCAGCGATCCGTACGCCCCTTCGAGGCTCTTGTCGGCGGGCTGCAGCAGGCCGCGTTCGGCGAGCTGAATGGTGGTGCCGCCGGAGAACTTCGGGAACGCGGCCATGGCCTCGCTGCGGTTGGCGGGCAGGTTCCACGACATCGGGGTGGGCTGCACCCACCACACCTGGAACCACGCGATCGGCACCATGGCGGCGATCACCAGCGCCGCGGCCCCGGACGCGCCGCGGGTGCGGCCCAGCCACACCACCCCGAAGCCGAGCGCGATCACGACCGCGGCCGAGCCCAGGTGCCACAGCACCTGGTGCGGGTCGGCGGAGAAGGTGCGCACCCACAGCGCGAGAACCAGCACCAGCGCGGCGATGATCCGGTTGTTGCGGTCCTTCAGCGTGGCGAAGCGACCCAGCAGCACGCACACCAGGACCAGCAGCCCGAGCGCCAGCATGGGCAGCACGCGAGCGGGCCAGCGCAGCGGGCCGACGGTGCCGGGCCCGGCGGTCCACATCAGCGCCATCAAGGCGAACAGGGCGATGGCGACGAACTGCTTCCAGTGCTTCTGCGCCGCCTTCCAGTCCACGAAGGCCAGCGCCGGGATCAGGAACCAGGCGATGTAGGTCATGGGCAGCGGCTGCACATAACCCCACCACGAGTTGAACGCGGGCATGGTGGTGGGCAGGCTCGCGTTCAGCGACTCCGACCACGGCACCGTCAGGAACTGGTCGTTATTGATCTGCGAATTGCCGCGCCAGCTCACCTGCGCCGACAGCATCGACGGCAGGAAGGTCAGCAGGCCCGCCGCGCCCGCGCAGCCCGCGGCGGCGGCCAGGCGCAGCAGCGGGGCGAACGCGGCGCGCCACTGCGGCCAGGTGCGCGGTCCCCGGCACACCAGGAAGCCGACGGCCACCGCGATGAGCATGAGCACGGCCTCGACCGCGGGGAACACGTACTGCACCGAGATGGCCAGGTACAGGTAGACGAAGACCGGGATCGGACCGCCCTGGCCGCGCAGGTAGCGCTCCGAGGACGCCCAGGCGTGGATCATCCACGCGGTGCCCGCCATGGCGGTGAACCAGCTGGCCTCGTCGAAGAACAGGAAGAATCCGGTGAACGGCATGGCCACACCGGCGACCGCCGCCCACTGCGGGCGCGCGCCGTACGCCAGGCAGACGCGGTACACGCCGAGCCCGGTGATGATCGCGTAGATCGCCTTCACGATGGTGGCGTAGAGGGCCAGGTTCGGCACCGAGGGCGCGATCAGGTCGATCAGCAGCTGCGGCGGGTTGAACAGTCCCGCTTCCTCATTGGTGTAGTTGCCGGTCATCCACTGCTGGGGCTGCAGCAGCGGGAAGTGGCCGTCGCGGAAGGCGCGGCCGAAGAACACCCACAGTCCGGTGTACTGGGATTCGGTGTCGTCGGTGAAGAAGTGGCGGGGGTTGGCCAGCACCACGGCCAGATAGCCGAGGATCACGCCGAGGACGGTCACGCCGCCCCAGCGATACACCTCACGCCGGGTCGCGCGGCGCGCCGCGTCGTCTTCGTCCGGCCCGGATTCGGCGGCCCCGACCGCCTGGGAAACTGAGCTGTCCACCACGAGTTCCAGACCCTACAGGGCGGTGCTGTCGATGGCACTTACGCCGTGGCGGCGGGGCACTTCCGACGGCGGCCCGAGCGGGCGGGCGTCCATCCCGCTTACGCCGATCCGTCGCCTCCGGCGGGGATGGGGAATGATGGGCGAATGTCGACACTTCGCGCCGAATGCCGCGCCGAGCAGCGTGTTAGAGTTCACGGCGGCTCGGGCTCCGGTTTCCGGTGTGGAGTTCCGGCGCACTCCGTCATCGAAAGTACATTCAGCTGATGCCGATTCCGTCCGCCCGCACCTACGCGAGCGACCCCAGCGTGACCTCCGGCGAGCGCCCGGCGCGGGTGCACGCGGTCTCCGTCGTGGTGCCCGTGTACCGCGGTGAGGACACCATCGCCTCGCTGGTCAGTGAACTGGACAAGCTCGGCGAGCCGGTGACCACGCCGCGCGGCGCGAGCTTCCGGGTCGAGGAGATCGTGCTGGTGCACGATCACGGCCCCGACCGCTCCGATGTGGTGCTGCGCGAACTCGCCGAGACCTACCCGCAGGTGCGGGTGGTGTGGCTGAGCCGTAACTACGGTCAGGACGCCGCCACCATCGCGGGCATGGCCGCCGCCCAGGGCGACTGGACGGTCACCATGGACGAGGACGGTCAGCACGATCCGGCGTTCATCGCCGACTTCCTCGACGCCGCCCTCACCGAGCGCGCCGATCTGGTCTACTCCAAGCCGGTCAACACCCGCCCGCACGGCTTCCTGCGCAACATCACCTCGCGCGGGGCGAAGTTGGTGCTGGCCACCCTGTTCGCCTTCCCCGACTCGACCCGCTTCGAGAGCTACCGGCTGATCCGCGGCGACATCGCGCGGCAGCTGGCCCGGGTGGCCTCCAACGGCGTCTACCTGGACGTGGCGCTCACCTGGGTGGTGGGCGAGGTGGCGCAGGTGCCGGTGCAGCTGCGCGCCGAGGGCCGCGACGAGTCCGGCTACAACTACCGCCGGCTGTTCTCGCTGTTCTGGAAGATGGTGCTGTGCAGCGGAACCCGCGGCCTGCGCCTGGTCAGCATGCTGGGCGTGACGCTCGCGCTGGGCGGGCTCGGCATGGCGGGCTGGGTGGTCTACCACGCGCTCACCAACAGCGGCCGGGACCCGGAGGGCTGGGCGTCGCTGATGACGGTGCTGCTGCTGTGTTCGGGCGCGGTGCTGTTCTCGCTGGGCCTGATCGCCGAATACCTCGGGGTGGCACTGCATGTGCTGGTCGGTAAGCCCCTGTATCTGACGGTGGATTCGCCGACGCCGCGCCCGGAGCAGGGCGTGGGCGCCGGAATCCGCCACACCGCAACTCGTTTCGACGGTATCGAGGGGGATCCCCGCGCGTGAGCAGTGACCGCATCATCTTCAGCCGCCCGTTCCGCGCCGCGCGCGAGCTGCCGAATGTGGAGGCCGTGCTGACGTCGGATCACAGCCACGGCGACGGTCCGTTCACCGCCGCGGCGACCGCGAAGCTGCGCGACATCACCGGCGCGCCGCACGCGCTGCTGACCACGTCCTGTACGCACGCGCTCGAAATGGCCGGGCTGCTGCTGGAACTCGGGCCCGAGGACGAGGTGATCGTGCCGAGCTTCGCGTTCACCTCGACCGCCACCTCGATGGCGTTGCGCGGCTCCACCGTGGTGTTCGCCGACATCGATCTCGCGACCGGCAGTCTGGACCCGGAGTCGGTGGCCGCGGCGGTCACGCCGCGCACCAAGGCCGTGGTGGTCATCCACTACGGCGGTGTGGCCGCGGACATGGAAGGGCTGCAACGGCTGGCGGACGCGCACGGCTTCGCCATCATCGAGGACAACGCGCACGGTCTGGGCGGTTCCTACCGCGGCCGTCCGCTGGGCAGCATCGGCACGGTCGGCGCGCTGTCGTTCCACGACACCAAGAACGTGCACTGCGGTGAGGGCGGCGCGGTGCTGCTCACCGACGAGATCCTCATGGCGCGCGCGGAGATCATTCGCGAGAAGGGCACCGACCGGGCGCGGTTCCTGCGCGGCGCGGTGGACAAGTACTCGTGGCAGGACATCGGATCCTCGTATCTGCCCAGCGAATTGAACGCGGCGGTGCTGGACGCGCAGCTGGCGGAGTTCGACACCATCCAGCGCAACCGGCACCGGGTGTGGGACCACTACGCGGCGACGCTGCCGGACTGGGCCGCCCGCAACGACATTCGGCTGATGTCGGTGCCGTCGGACCGGGAGCACACGGCGCACCTGTACTACCTGCGGGTCCCGACGGAGGACCGCCGGGACGCGCTCATCGCGCATCTGTCGGGTCTGGGCATCGTGGCCCCGTTCCACTACGTGCCCCTGGACTCCTCCCCCGCTGGTTTGAAGCTGGGCCGCACGCCGAACCCGTGTGTGCGCAGCGCCGAGTTCTCGGCCACCCTGGTCCGGCTGCCGCTGTGGCCGGGGCTCACCGAGGCACAGCTGACCCGGGTCGTCGAGGGCGTCACGAGCTTCGCCGTCTAGCGCCCGGCAGCGACCGGAATCGGCTATCTGGTACCGGAAGTCACATCCCCAACCTGGGCGTATGACCAACTCTGAACCGAAAACTTTGTGAGAGAATTTTTCTCGAAATCGCTCACAGGAAGTGTGGAGCAGATACCTTTCACATCCAGTCGGCGCGTCTGGCCGACAGGATTGAGAGGTAAACCTATGGGCAAGATGCAGCGAGCCGGTTACGGTGCGGGCGCGTTCGGCGCCATGGCGGCTGTCGCGGTTTTGGCGGCGCCGTCCGCCAGCGCCGTCATCAACAATGTGGTCGTGGCGAGCACCAACCCGGTGGTCGGTTGCTCCTACCTGGTCACGGCGAACACTTCGCTGCTGGGCAGCGTCTTCACCGTCACCTTCCTCGACAACGGCGTCGAGTTCGGCAAGTCCAGCGTCGTCCTGGCCGCGAACCAGGCCACCATCAACTGGACCCCGAAGAGCGCCGGCAAGCACACGATCACCGCCAAGCAGGAGCTGATCAGCAGCCAGTCGGTCGACGTCACCGTCTCCGAGCAGAGCATCGTGTCGAAGCTGCTCGGCACCGGCAGCGCCTCCTGCACCTCGCAGAGCAGCCTGAGCGCGCAGTAGCCCGCCGCATCGGCTCGACGCCCCCGGAGACTCCTTCCTCCGGGGGCGTTCGCTGTTTCCCGGGGTCACTCCCGCAGGCGGGCACGTACTTCGGCGGCAAGCGTGGCGGCGGAGTCGCGCAGGGCCTCGATCATGGGGTGATCGGGGGCGGTGGTGTCCCGGCGGTAGGCGAGGACCGTCGCGCGGCGGGCGGCCGGATCATCGATGCGGACCACGGAAATCCGTGCGGGCAGCCCGGATACGACGAGCCCCGGAACCACGGTGACGCCCAGGCCGGCCGCGACCAGACCCAGTTTGGCGACCCAGTCCCGGGCGGTGTGCGCGACGCGGGGCTGCCAGGAGGACCCTGACCACGCACCCAGCAATGTATCGCCGGGGTCCGAGCTACCGGTGATCCACGCTTCGGCGCGCAGCTCGGCGATCGGGACACTGGCCCGGCCCGCCAGGCGGTGAGCGCCGTGGACGGCGATGAACAGTGAATCGTCCAGCAGCGGTTCGACGTCCAGGTCTTCGGGAAGGTCCGGATGACCCGACAACACGGCCAGATCGATGCGCCCCTTGCCGAGAGCGTTCGACAGCGCGGGCGTGGTGCCTTCGCGTAGGTGTACGCGCACACCGGGATGACGGGCGGCGACCGCGGCGATGGCGCCGGGAACGAGGGCGGCCATGGCGGTGGAGAACGCCCCCACCCGTATCCGTCCGGTGGGCAGCGGGTTGCGCAGTTCGTCCCCGGCGGCGGCGAGCGCGTCGAGCACGGTGTCGGCGTGGCGCAGGACTATCCGGCCCGCGTCGGTCGGGTGCACGCCGCGGGCCCGCCGTTCGAACAGAGGAACTCCCGCCACCTGCTCCATGAGCGTGATCTGCCGCGAGACCGCCGACTGGGTGTAACCCAGCCGTTCGGCGGCGCGCGTGAAGGACCCCGATCGCGCGGCCTCACGGACCACCCGCAAGCCGGTCACCGTGAACTCACCCATGCGGTCCAGTCATACCTGACATGCGAGATCCTCGCTGGTCGCATGCCCGCGCGGGCCGTAGTTTCCAGACATGAGCACGCTGGAGAACAAGGAAACGATTCGCGCCGTCTTCGCGGAGATGGCGAACGGCAACGGCCGCGCCCTGACCGACGCCATGGCCGACGAATGCCGCTGGGTCTTCCCCGGCGTCTGGTCGTGGGCCGCGGTGTGGGAGCCGAAATCCGCTGTGGTGCAGGGTCTGCTGCGCCCCTTGATGGCGCAGTTCGCGGGCGACTACCGCATGGTGGCCGACAGTATTCTCACCGACGGGGACCGGGTGGTGGTGCAGGCGCATGCCACCGGCACCACCCTCGCGGGCGAGCCCTACCCGCAAACCTATTGCCTGGTCATGCGGTTGGCGGGCGGGCGGATCATCGAGATCGTCGAACACTGCGACACCGCCCTCGTCGAACGGGTCCTGACGCCGCTCGTGCGGTAACGATCGGCGAATCTCGTTACGGTTCGCGGAGATCGGAGTGACTACGCCCTGAACCGAAGAAAGCGCCCCGGCACGGATGCCGGGGCGCTTTTCCAGAAATCGATCAGGCGAACAGGCGCGACGCCAGTTCCGGGGTGAGCACCTCGTAGGCGTCGGTGGTGCGGTTGTACCACCAGGTGCGGTCGTCGGGCTCGGCCCGGCCCGCGGCCTGCACCGCCCGGGTGGAAGGCCGGAAGGTGGAGCTGCGAGGAATGTCGTCGACCACGTAGACGATGTCGGGCCGCTGCTCCGGAGCCAGGGCCCGGACCGCCTCGGTGACATCCTTGGGGGCCAGGCTGAAGCCCTGGCGGACGCTCACCGCGGCCACCGCCAGCACCCGGTCGCGCGCCGGGATGGCGAAGGCCACCTCCATGTCGACCGCGGTGATGTCGTTGAGGACGTCCACGATCGGCTGGGTGTAGACCGGACCGCGCGGCGTCGGGATCACCGTGTCGCGGCGGTCCATCAGCCAGTAGTCGCCGTCGCTGTCGCGGCGGAAGAGGTTCTCGGTCGGCATCCAGGCGTCGCCGGGGGTGAACACCCCGCGCAGGCCGCCCGCGGACAGGTCGACGGTGTCGGTCACCGTGCCGATCAGCAGGCCCACCTCGTTGTCGGCGCAGCGCCGGGCGAAGCCGCTGTCCTCGGTGAGGATCTCGTCGGTCAGCGGGTCGTAGGCGATGAGTTCCACCTTCGCGGTGCCCGGCACCGGACGGCCCTTGGAACCGATCTTCGCGCCGGCCACATTGGCCAGCACCACGTCGCCCTCGATGGAGGCGTAGAACTCGACCACCTTGGCGGGGGTGAAGCGTTCCTCGGTGCGCCGCCACAGGCCCGCAGGCATGCCCGAGCCGATGAACAGGCGGATCGGGTGCGGGTGCCCGGCGACGAAGGTGTCGGTGTCGAGGATGTCGCGCAGCATGGTCCAGGTGTAGGTGACCACGGTGACGCCGTAGCGGTGCACCTCCTCCGCGAACCGGGCGGGCTCGAGCGAGCGGGCCAGCGCGATCCGGCTGCCACCGGCGACCGCGCCGCCCAGACTCACCAGCAATCCGGACGAATGATGCAGCGGCGCAAGGCAGTACACGGTGTCGTGCCGGCCCAGGTTGGCGGCCGAGGCGGTGCCGAAGGCCGACAGCGCCCAGCGGTGGTTGGTCACGTACTTGACGTCGAACTTGTCACCGGTGCCGGTGACCAGGATGAAGGCCAGCTCCCGGGCCAGGCCCGGATTCGGGCGGTACCAGGCGGGCAGCTCCACCTTGTCGGGGTCGATCTGCTCCATGTCGATCACGTCGGCGCCCACCGGGACGTCCAGTTCGCGGGCGTCGCCGCCGCCCAGCACCAGCACCCGGTGCCCGGTGGCCGCGGCGCTGGCCAGGTTCTCCGGATCGGCGAGGATCAGCTTGGTCCCGGTCAGCTCGGCGATCTTGGACAGTTCACTGCCCGGCGCGAGCAGCACCGCGACCGCGCCCAGGCGCGAGAGCGCGGCGATGGCGGCCAGCGCGCTGGGCCGGGTCTCCATGACCACGCCGACCCGGGTCGCGGGACGCACGCCGACCGAGATCAGCCCGCGCACCACATTGTCGATGCGCTGGTTGACCGCTTCCTGGGTGTGCACACGGTCGTCGAACAGGAACAGGTCCCGGCCCGGCGCGCGAGTCGCCTGCTCGGCGAGCAGACGGCCCAGCGAGATCCGGGTGTGCGGCTGGATCATGCCCAGCCGGGTCAGCCGGGGCAGCGCCCGGGCGGCCTCGCTGGTCAGCTCGACGGTGCCGCGCAGGGTCTGCCCGGCCACGCCCTCGATGGTCTTGCCGACGCTGGTCCCGGCCTCGGCCAGGGTGCCCAGGGCGTGCACCACCCGGGTCAGACCGGTGCGCGGGCCGCCGCGGACCACCTCGGTGCTCATTCGCTCGACCTGCTCGGGCAGGACGCCGCGGCCGCTGACGTGGTTGACCCAGTCGCGGACCACGGGCCAGGTCTGCTTGGTGGCGGTGGATCCCGACACCAGTCCGAAGTGCCCGGCCACGATGCTGGTCTCGTACACCTCGGCGTTCGGGGCGGCGCGCACGATGCCGCGCACGGCGGCGGGCTGGCCGATGTCGTCGACCTCGCCGACGAAGGCCAGGATCGGGCACTTGATCTCGGCCAGCGAGATGAGCTGGTCGCGGATCACGAAGCCGCCCAGCATCATTCGATTGTGCTTGACGAACTGCTGCAGCAGGTCGGTGAGCGCCGGGCCGGGATAACCGAGCCAGCCGTCGACCTCGAGGAAGCGGCGCTGGCGCTCCTTGGGCAGCAGCGCCTCACGGTTGTGCAGCTGGCGCAGGAAGTCCAGCCGGGCGCGCACCGTCTTGACCGGGTCCAGGGCCTGGAAGCCCAGGCGCACCATGGAATCGGTGATGGGCAGCCGGTTCAGCACGTGGTCGGTGAGGAAGTCCGCGGCGTCGGCGGCCAGCCCGTGCGGCAGGCCGAACGGCATGCCGGCCACGGCGTCGACCGGGCTGCCGAAGGTCACGATGGACTCGATGCCCTTGCCGTAGCGGTAGGCCGCGGTCTGATACGCGAACATGCCGCCCTGCGAGTAGCCCATGAGATGGACGGCGCGCCCGGTGATCTCGGTGACCGTGTCGATGGCGCTCGAGACCGCCAGCACGTGGTCGGCGAGGTCGCGGTCCCAGCCACCCTCCTCGGTGGCGGGCGAGCCGAAATCGACCACCCAGCAGTCGATTCCGCCCTGGTGCAGAATGCCGACCGCCCCATCGGCGGCATTCACGTCCCAGATCTCGGCGGTCACCATGATGGGCGGCACCAGCACCACCACGGGGCGCTCGGCCCCGGTGTCATCGGGGAAGTAGTGCCGCAGGCGGTACATCCGCTTCCGCTCCACCACTTCGTACGGTGACGATTCGATGTCGTGAACCAGCCCCCCGAACCGGATCACCTCCAGGCCGTTCTGCGCGGTCGCTACCAATCGCTCGATCGGACCCACGACGGACCTCGTATTGAATTTCACGGCTTCTCTCCCAGACATTTCCTGGCCTTGACCAGCGTCACCCGCCCCGACGCGTCCCGATGAGCTTGCCATACCCCCAGCCTACTGCGCTGGCGCTGTGACCAGCACCATGCGAGCTAATCGTGGCTAACCAAACCGGGCGTTCGGGGTTTACGGGATACAGCAACATTCCAGGCATCATGTTTTGCCTTTTCGGTCCGCCGCACCCAAGCGACCTCTACCATCGGTATCGCTGGAACGCAGTGTCGCGCTTGTCAATTCACTCACTTGTCTAATTTCTGCAGGCCTTTTCCCGGCCTGCCGCTCTGCCGTGGACTCCACCGCTCTATGACCGCGGTGGCCCTTCGAGGTGAGGACCGCAGCATGACCATCGAATTGCCCATCGAGCTCACTAACGGCCAACGCAAGTCCCTCAGCACCGCCGCGGCCAGCCAGCTGGCCCACACCACCAAATCCGAACCGCAGATGCAGGGCATCAGCTCCCGCTGGCTGACCCGCTCCCTGCCGTGGACCCAGGTGAAGGGCGGTGTCTACCGGGTCAACCGCCGCCTCACCCACACCGTCGGCAACGGCGAGGTGGAGTACATCATCAACGGCCCGCACGCCCGGGTCATCCCGCTCGAGCTGCAGGAGCTGCCGCAGCTGCGCGGCTTCGACGACGAAGAGGTGCTGGCCGCCGTGGCCGGGCGCTTCGAACAGCGGGATCTGCCCGCCGGCACCGTGGTCGCCGAATTCGGCAACCCCATGGACCAGGTGCTGCTCATCGTGCACGGCAAGCTCTCCAAGATCGGCGCCGGCGAGTACGGCGAGACCACCAAGCTCGGCATGCTCGGCGGCGGCGACTTCTTCGGCGACGAGACCCTCACCAGCGGCGACGCCATCTGGCCGGTCACCATCAAGACGGTCACCCCGACCACCATGCTGGTGCTGGCCCGCTCCACCGTCGAGCAGCTCACCGAGAACATTCCGGCACTGGCGGAACACCTTTCCGCCGTGGCCACCGCGCCCGCGCTGCCGCAGAACAAGTACGGCGAGGCCGAGATCCTCATCTCCTCCGGCCATTCCGGGGAGCCGATGCTCGAGGGCACCTACGTCGACTACGACGACCAGCCCCGCCAGTACGAGCTGAGCCTGGGCCAGTCGGTGCTGCGCGTGCACACCCGCGTCGCCGACCTGTTCAACGATCCGATGGATCAGATCGAACAGCAGCTGCGCCTGACCACCGAGGCCCTCTACGAGCGCCGCGAATACGACCTGGTCAACAACCCGGACTTCGGTCTGCTCAACAACTGTGACCTCAAGCAGCGCATCTACACCGAATCCGGTGCGCCCACCCCGGACGACATGGACGACCTGCTGTCCATGCGCCGCAGCACCAAGCTGTTCCTGGCCCACCCCAAGGCGATCGCCGCGTTCGGCCGCGAATGTTCCAAGCGCGGACTGTATCCGGACCCGGTGGAGGTCGACGGCCATCGCGTGCCGGCCTGGCGCGGCGTGCCGATCTTCCCGTGCGGCAAGATCCCGGTCTCCGACACCCAGACCACGTCCATCCTCGCCATGCGGACCGGCGAGAAGGATCAGGGCGTGATCGGCTTGCACCAGACCGGAATTCCGGACGAGTACGAGCCCAGCCTGAACGTGCGATTCAAGGGCATCGACGATCAGTCGATCATCTCCTACCTGGTCAGCTGCTACTACTCGGCCGCCGTCCTGGTCCCCGACGCGCTCGGCATTCTCGACAATGTGCTGGTCGCCCGTCAGTCCGACTGAGCGAGGTGTCCACCCATGTCGGTGCTCTCCCGCGCCGCGGCCCCGCCTGCCACCCATGAGGTGGCGGCGGCCGTCGCCGCTCTGCTGACCAATCTCGACACCACCGCACCCGAGACCCTGTTCGCCGCCGCCGAAGCCGCGGCGGCCCAGGGTGATCGATCCCTCGGCCTCGCCGATCCCGGCCTCGGCACGCCCGAGGAGCTCTCCCCCCGACGGCTGCTCGGCCCCT
Source organism: Nocardia sp. NPDC004340 (assembly GCF_053602575.1). Taxonomy (NCBI): domain Bacteria; kingdom Bacillati; phylum Actinomycetota; class Actinomycetes; order Mycobacteriales; family Nocardiaceae; genus Nocardia; species Nocardia sp. NPDC004340. Next base: position 246,093 of record NZ_JBSGDW010000008.1, on the reverse strand, counting down.
CGGGCCTCGGGGCCCCGAGTCTCCGCGTGAACCTACCCACCCCCCAGGTGATCACGGAGCTCGCGGGACAGGCATCGCGTCCGCCGTCGCCTGCCGGCGGCGCGGTGCCGACGCCGCGGCCGCCGATCTCCCCGGCCCGGCCACGGGGTCCCATCCCCCGGTCCCTGGGTTCCGGGCGGATTCCCGCTCCGCCCGCCGAACCGGTCACCCCGGTCTCCGGTGCGGCGCCGAATTCGGTTGAGCCCCGCCGGTTCTCGCACGGACCGACCGGTATCGGGACAGCCTCCACCCATCGGGGCCAGCCGCGCGGGTCGATGATTCCCACGCTCTACTGTCCGCCGCCGGTGCGGGACAACCCCGCGCTCGCGGAGGCGGTGAACGTCGGAATCATCGCGTGGGCCGAGGAGATCGGGCTCTACGAGGGCCGGCTCGACGAACTCCGCAAGGCCGACTTCGGCCGGTTGATCATGCTCGCGCATCCGGACTGCGACGATGCGGACCGATTGCTGGCCGTCGCCAAATGCGCGGTCTCGGAGTGGTCGGTCGACGACTACTACTGCGAGGAGGACGCCAGCGACATCGCACCGGACGGCAGCAAGTCCAGTGCGGAGGCCGAGCTGGGGCCCCGGCTCGAATTGGCCGCCGCCGCCATGGATCCCGTGCACCTGCCACCCCGCTACCAGGTCAAGGTGGAGGAGGCGATGCGCGCCGATCCCATCCTGCGTGCCTTCCGCACCTCCTTCGAGCACCTGTCGCGGTTCGCGACCCCGGCCCAGGTGGCCCGGTTGCGCACCGAGATCGCGGGCTGGTTCATCGCGCTCGGCGCCGAGGCGGGCTGGCGGGCGGCCGGCCGGATGCCGCCGGTGTGGGAATACCTGCTGAACCGGCAACCGCACAGCTTCCTGCCCTGCATGGCCCCGCTGGACGCGGTCGGCGGGTACGAGCTGCCCGCCGCGGAGTACTCCGATCCACGGGTGCGGCGGGTGGTCACCACCGCCGCGCTGGCCAGCCAGATGGTCAACGACCTCTACTCGATGGCCCGCGAGGACCTCTCGGGCGGACGGGAATTCAACCTCCCGACCGTGCTGGCCGCCGAGGAGAACTGCTCGCGCCGCGAGGCCGTGCGGCGCACCGCCGAGGTCCACGACGAACTGGTGCACCGCTTCGAGGCCGAGGCGGGTGCGCTCGCCGCCACCGGATCCCCGGAGCTGCGCCGCTTCCTGACCGGGCTGTGGTCCTGGATGGGCGGCAACCGCGCCTGGCACGCGGACAGTCGCCGCTACAACGACAATCCCTGAGCCGCTTCGCATTTCACGCGATCGGTGTTCCCGTCCCGCACCGGTGTGTTCGTTCGCGCAGTACTTCCAGCGTCAATCACCCATTTCGAGAGGATGACCTGCCATGACCGCGCTTCACCCCCAGACCGACGCCGTCCTGAAGACCGAGTACCAGAAATCGGTCGCGTCGTACTGGAACAACAACCCCAACGACGACCGGGTCAACACCAAACTCGGCGAGGTGGACGGGCTCTATCACCACCACTACGGCATCGGCGCACCCGATCTGTCGGTTCTCGAGGGTCCGGAGGAGACCCGCCAGGAACGTCTGGTCAAGGAGCTGCACCGGCTCGAGACGGCCCAGGCCGACGTACTGCTCGACCAGCTCGGCGACGTCCGCCCCGGCGACGCGCTGATGGACGGCGGGTCCGGTCGCGGCGGCACCAGCTTCATGGCCAACCAGCGCTTCGGCTGCCGGATGGACGGCGTCACCATCTCCGAGTACCAGGTGGGCTTCGCCAACGACCAGGCCCGCGAGCGCGGCGTCTCGGACAAGGTGCAGTTCCACTTCAAGAACATGCTCGACACCGGGTTCGAGACCGGCTCCAAGCGCGGCATCTGGACCAACGAGACCACCATGTACGTGGACCTGTTCGAGCTGTTCGCCGAGTTCTCCCGGCTGCTCGAGCCGGGCGGGCGCTACGTCTGCATCACCGGCTGCTCCAATGACGTGTTCGGCGCCCGCTCCTCCTCGGTGAGCTGGATCGACGCCCACTACGGCTGCAACATCCACCCGCGCAGCCAGTACTTCAAGGCGCTGGCGGCCAACAACCTGGTGCCGGTCGCGGTCCGGGACCTCACCCCGGACACCATCCCGTACTGGGAGCTGCGCACCCACTCCGAGCTGGCGACCGGAGTCGAGAAACCCTTCCTGACCTCGTACAAGGAGGGCAGCTTCCAGTACCTGATGATCGTCGCCGATAAGGTGGGCAGGTGACCGGCACCCTTGACGCATCCGGCACCACCCCGGTGGCGGATTCCGACGCCACCCCGGTGGCCGACCGTGAGACCCTGCTCGTCGAACTCGTCGACGAGCAGGGCCACGCGCGCGGATCACTGTCGGTGGCGGCGGCGCACACGGCGCCCGGACAGCTGCATCGAGCGTTCTCGGTGCTGCTGTTCGACGCCGGTGGGCGGGTGCTGTTGCAGCAGCGGGCCGCGGTGAAGACCCGCTTCCCGCTGCTGTGGACCAATACCTGCTGCGGACATCCCGAGCCCGGGCAGCCGGTGCTGGAGGCGGCGGCCAAGCGGCTGCACGAGGAGCTCGGCGTCACCGCGGAACTGTCCGAGGTGGGCGCGTTCACCTACCAGGCCACCGACCCGAACACCGGCCGCGTCGAATTCGAATACGACCACGTCGTGATCGGACGGCTGGACGAGACCGTCCCGCACCCGAATCCGGACGAGGTGGCCGATACCGCGTGGATCCGGCCGGACACCCTGGCCGAGGATGTGGCGAACGAGCCCGCCCGCTACACCCCCTGGCTGAGCGGCGTCCTGGAGGTCATCGCCGCGCGCCGCTAGGCGCAGCGCCCGACGGAAGCGCCGGCGGTCGGCCGGAACGGCGGCCCATCCGGCCGATCGCGGCGGGTCCGGTCAGGCCATGGCGGGCTGCTGCTCCGCGTCGCGCAGCCAGTCGTTCGGCGCGAAGAGCTCGAAATGGACTTGGTCCGAAGGGATTCCGGCAGCCGCGAGCTGGGCGCGCACATGCTGCAGGAAACCGGTGCCACCGCACAGGTAGTAGTCCGCACCCTCGGGGAGCTCGACCTGGGTGACATCCAGCAGACCGTGATCGTCGGCCTCGTACCAGGCGCGGACGTACACGTCCGACAGGCGGCGGGACAGCTCGGCGACCGTCTCACGCAGCGGGTGCGAGGTGCTGGAGCGGTCGGCGTGCAGGACGACCGTTCTGCGCGTGGGGGTTTCAGCCGCCAGGTATTCCAGGATTCCGGCCATCGGGGTGACACCGATGCCCGCGGAGATCAGCACGACGGGCGTGGCGGCCTCGGTGTCGATGGTGAGATCACCGAAAGGAAGGGTGATCTCGAGGGTGTCGCCGGGCTGGATGTTGTCGTGCAGCCAGTTCGACACCTCACCGGCGGGCACATCCGAGTCCGCGGGCACCGCGCGCACTGTGAAGGCCAGGCGGCCGTCGCCGCCTCGGTTGACGAGGCTGTACTGGCGCAGCTGGCGCGCGCCGTCGGGCAGCCGGGCGCCGACCGAAATGTACTGTCCGGGTACGAACCCCGGCAGCGGCCGGGTCGGGTCGACGGATTCCACAGCGAAGGTGACCACGCCCGAGGGATCAGTGATGCGCTCCACCACCCGCGTCTGACGGAAGACATCACCGGGCTCGACCCCGGCCTGGTCGTACAACTCGCGTTCGAAGTCGATGAGAGTCTTGGCCATCAGCCAGTACACGCGATCCCACGCGGCCGCGATCTGCGGACTCACCACGTCCGCGCCCAGCACCTCGACGATGGCGGCGAACAGGTGCTCGTGCACGATCCGGTATTCGGGTTCGGTGACGGCGAGCGAGACGTGCTTATGGCCGATGCGGGCCAGCAACTCACGCGGGTGCGGCAGCGCCGGGTCGACCAGGTGGGTGGCGAAGACGGCGATGGAGGCCGCCAGCGCCTTGGACTGCCCGCCCTGCTTCTGATTACCGCGATTGAAGCGGTCGCGCAGCAGTTCCGGATGCGCGGTGAACATCTTGCGGTAGAACAGCTGGGTGATCTGATCGATGTTCGCCGCCACCAGCGGTAGCGTCGCGCGAATCACCTCGGCGTGCTCGGGTTCCAGTTCGGGGACGGTGTTCAGGGTGGAATCCGGCGCGAGCCTCATGAGGTCTCCTAGATTTCGGTGAGTGCGACTGCCGGGAAGACCGGCATGTGCAGCAGTTCCACGGTGCGCTGATCCACCAGATCGGCCAGGACGTACCGATCGAGTTCGGCATAGAAGGCGTTCTGCGCCTTCGCGAGGACTCCCCGCAAACGACACGCATTCGCAATGGGACACGGATTGTCACCGATGCAGTCGACGACTTCGTTATCACATTCCAGCTGTCGCACAATAGTGCCGATGGTAGTTTTTCGGCCGGCATCGGTCAGGAAAATCCCGCCGGTGCGCCCGCGCTGGGACTCGACATAGCCGAGTTCTGCCAGCTTGGAGACGGCCTTGGCAACGTAGTTCTCCGAGGCATTCACCTGCCGCGCAATGAGTTTGACGGTGACGCGCTCGTCGGCCCCACTGCTGACCGCCAGGCGCATGAGCGACCGCAAGCCGAGATCGGTGAACCGGGAGAGCTGCATGAGATCCACCGTACTAATTGCGATTAAGAAAAGCCGAATATTTTGACTGTGCCGTCTAATACGCGAAATCGTGGGGATTATGTAAGCCACGCCACATTTCTCAGCGCTTCTTCATCATCGAATGGCAAATCCCTGGCAGCGTCCGGCACCGCTGCCAGGGATTTCGGTGAGGGATGGCCTCAGGCCGCGACCATCAACTGGGTGCGCGTGGCCAGCCCGTAGTAGATCACCAGCGCCAATCCGCAGCCGATGAACCAGCTGTACTGGGCCGCGGTGTGCATGCCGTACAGGTCCTTGGCCAGCACCGGGAACACCGCCGCGATGGCGCCGATCACAGTGGCGATCACCGCGACCGGGTTGAATCCCTTGCGGTACCAGTACTTCCCGGTCTCGGCCATGGTGAACAGCTCGTCGACCACGATGGTCTTCTTTCGCACCAGGTAGTAGTCGGCGATGAGCACGCCGAACAGCGGTCCGATGAACGCGCCCAGCACTTCCAGGGTGTAGTGGATGACGTCCGGGTTGTTGTACAGGTTCCACGGCGTGATCAGCACCGACCCGACCGCCGCGATCATGCCGCCCATCCGCCACGAGATCTTCTGCGGGCTCACGTGCGAGAAGTCGAAGGCGGGTGAGATGAAGTTGGCGACGATATTGATGCCGACCGTGGCGATGGTGAAGGTGAGCGCGCCGAGCACGATCGCGAAGGTGGAGTCGATGCGCGAGACGGTCTCGACGGGATCGGTGATGAGCTCGCCGTACACCGGGATGGTCAGCGACGCGGTGATCACTACCAGCAGCGAGAAGGCCAGGAAGTTGACCGGCAGCCCGAGCAGGTTGCCGCGCTTCACCGCCTCCAAGGACTTGCTGTAGCGGGAGAAGTCGCCGAAGTTCAGCATGGGCCCGCAGAAGTAGGACACCACCAGCGCGATCGCGCCCAGCAGCACCGGCAGCGCGTCCCAGCCGTGGTACTTCACCGCGCCCAGCTGCAGGTCGATCGCGCCCCAGCCCGCCTTGTAGATCAGGTAGCCGCACAGGAAGAACATGACGACATAGACGGCGGGACCGCAGAAGTCGATGAACTTACGGATGGACTCCATGCCCTGCCAGAACACGGCGGCCTGCACGATCCACAGCACCAGGTAGGCGCCCCAGCCGAGCAGCGACAGGCCGAGGAAGCCGTAGTCGCCGGACTTGGCGTAGGGGGCCAGGCTCGGGAAGAGCTTGACCGCCACCACGATCAGCGCGGCCGAGGCCAGGTAGGTCTGAATCCCGTACCAGGCCACCGCGATCAGGCCGCGGATGATGGCCGGGATGTTCGCGCCCTTCACGCCGAAGGCGCTGCGGCACACGACCGGGTACGGGACGCCCGCGCGCTGGCTGGGCGCGGCCACCAGATTGCACAGGAAATATACGATCGTGATGCCGATGAGCAGGGCGACCAGCACCTGCCAACCCGCCAGGCCGAGCGCGAAAAGGCTACCGGCGGTGACGTATCCGCCGACGCTGTGCACATCCGACATCCAGAAGGCGAAGATGTGGTACGAGCCCCAGGTCTGTTTCTTCAGGGGGGCGAGATCGTCATTGGTGAGCCTGAGGTCGTAGTCTGGAGCGGGCGGCGGTGCCGCTGATTCCGCACCCGCCGCTGCGGGAGTGACGATGTCGGTCATGGGGTTGCATCCGATCCGAAAGCCGATGAGTGTGCTCAAGGTAGGAATCAGCCGTTCCCCATGGATTGCTTTTCGGTTTCCGGGCCATTGCGTGATCCGTATATCTTTTCCGACCAGCCCGTTCACACGTGCTTCACATTTCTCGGGCGCTGCGTGCGGGATTCGCCATTATCCGCCGCGCCGCGCCACCCCGCGGGTGAGGTGAATTCCTGGCAACATGGCGCGCATGGAGCTCATGGCGCGAATCGAGGCGGCGGCGACTCTGCTCGAACCGGTGATCCGCCGGACGCCCGTGGTCGGTTCGCGGGTGCTGGCGGAGCGGGTCGGGCACCCGGTGTGGCTGAAGTGCGAGAACCTGCAGCGCACCGGATCGTTCAAGCCGCGCGGCGCCTACAACCGGATCGCGAATCTGTCGCCCGCCGAGCGGGAGCGCGGCGTGGTGGCGGCCAGCGCGGGCAATCACGCGCAGGGGGTGGCTTGGGCGGCGACCTCGCTGGGTCTGGACTCCACGGTGTTCATGCCGGTCGGCGCGGCCCTGCCGAAGCTGGTGGCCACCCGGGCCTACGGCGCGACCGTGTACCAGGTGGGCGACACCGTCGATCAATGCCTGTTCGCGGCAAAGGAATTCGCCGATCGCACCGGGGCGACGCTGGTGCACCCGTTCGATCATCTCGACATCGTGGCCGGGCAGGCGACGGTGGGGCTCGAAATCCTCGAGCAGCTTCCGGATGTCGGCACCGTGCTGGTCCCCACGGGTGGTGGCGGCCTGCTCGCGGGCGTCGCGGCGGCCCTGCAACGGCTGCGCCCGCAGGTCCGGGTGATCGGGGTCCAGGCCGCCGAGGCGGCCGCCTGGCCCGCCTCCCTGGCCGCGGGGAAACCGATTGCCTTGGAACAGATGTCCACCATGGCCGATGGCATCGCGGTGGGCCTGCCCGGCGAGGTCCCGTTCGAGCACGTCCTCGACTCCGCGCCCACCATCGTCACCGTCGACGAGGACGCCCTGTCCAGGGCGCTGCTGCTGTGCATGGAACGGGCCAAGCTGATCGTCGAGCCCGCGGGCGCGGCCGGTGTCGCCGCCCTGATGGCCTACACCGCAGCGGAACTCGCCCTCGACGGCCCGGTCTGCGCCATCCTCTCCGGCGGCAATATCGACCCCCTGCTGCTGACCCGCGTCATCGGCCACGGCCTCAGCGCCGCCGGCCGCTACCTGGCCGCCCGCATCACCATCTCCGACCGCCCCGGCAGCCTGTCCCGCCTCCTGTCCGAGCTGAGCCGCACCGGCGCGAGCGTCCTCGACGTCGCCCACTCCCGCACCGGCGCCTGGCTCGGCATCGACGAGGTCGAGGTCCTCCTCACCCTGGAAACCCGCGGCCCCGCCCACCGCGACGAGGTCCTCACCACCCTCGCCGACGCGGGCTACGAGGTCCGAGTCCAGGACTGAGCCCCTCCCCGAACCTCAGTGCGCCCCACCGAGTTCCAGCGCCAGCACCCCCGCGATCACCAACACGATCCCCCCGATCTGCACCGCCGTGATCCGCTCGTCCAGGAACAACGCCCCGATGGTCGCCACCGCCACCACCCCCACCGCCGACCAGATCCCGTACGCCACCCCGATCGCCATCCCCCGCTTCAACGCCTGCGACAGGAAGTAGAACGCCGCCCCGTACCCGATCACCACGATGATCGACGGCACCAGCTTGCTGAACCCCTCGGAGATCTTCAGCGACACCGTCGCCGTCACCTCACACGCGATCGCCAACGCCAGCAACAACAAGGTCATAGCCGCACAATAGCGAGGCTGACCCGCTACAGGTGCACCAGCGCGGTCATCGGGGAAACGCCCAGGGTGGTCAGCATCGCCGTGCCGTCGGTGGCATCCGCGCCACCGGCCAGCACCCGGGTCCGGGCCGCCTGATAGACGCACCCCGCGGCGTCGAAAGTGGCCGCGGTGGACAGCAATCGGTCCCGATCCTTGGTCAGCAGCGCCTCGGCCCGGTCGATGATGGCCGCGGCGACCGGGTTTCCGGCGGCGGTGAGGCGTGCCTGGTCGAAGTCCTCTGACGCATCGCCGTTTCCGGCCAGTACCGCAGCCTCGGCGTGCAGCGCGAGATACCAGGGGAGCCAGGCGCCTGGGACGCGGGTGGTCGCTTCGGCCGGGGTGAGTTCGGTGCGTTCGAGGGCGTCTTCGGGCTGGCCGTGGTGGAGCATCAGGAGGGCGTCGAAGACGGCCTGGTAGCCGTCGGCGTCGGCGGGTGGGGTGCCGAGTTGCTGGAGGACGCCGGTCCATTCGCGTTCGGCGTCGAAGTCGTCGCGGAGGCCGTGGATCATTCGGACGCCGGCGACGGCGGCGCCGAGGGCGGAGCGGGCGGGGCAGTCCTCGCGGTGCCAGGCCTCGAGGAAGCGGGCGCCGTGGGTGAGGACGTCGTCGACATTGCCGGCCAGGGCCTCGGCGACCAGGAGGCGGCTGGTGGCGGTGTGGCCGACCTCGGCGAGCATGGGGTGTTCGGCCAGTTGCCGGCCCCAGCGCCGGGCACCGGCGAGATCGCCTGCGCCGAGGCCGAATTCGGCGGCCTGGCCGAGGGCGTCCATCAGTTCGTGGGTGCCCACCGGGTTGTCGGGAGTGGTGGACAGCAGCCGGATGCGCTTGCGGGCCGTGGCGGCGGCGGCCCTGACGTCCCCGGCGGCGCTCTGGGCGGCGGCGAGGGCGTCCAGTGCGGCGGATTCGGCGAACAGGTCGCGGGTGGCGTGGGCCAGTTCGACGGCGTGCTCGACCTGCGACATCGCTTCGGCGGCAGTCACTTCGGCGGTGCCCTGCGGCGCGTTGAACGGATTGGCGAAGACTGTCGCCTCGGCCGAGGCGATGGCGGACCGGGCCGCCGCCACCCGGGCGTCATCCCCGCCCGCGGCGGTGTCGGCCAGCTGCCGGGCCTCGGTGATGAGCGCCGCCGCGTCCTGCCGGGTGGGGAGCTGCACGAACTTGCCCCAGAAGCGGTACGCATCCGAGGCCGCGGTGGCCAGGTCGATGGCCGCGGCGGCGGGATCACCGGCGCGCTGGGCGAATTCGGCGGCGGAGCGGTGCAGGCGGTACATGTCGTCGCCGTTGCCGCCGCAGCCCGCCGCGGCCGCCGACTGTCGGAGCAGGTCGGCGGCGACAGCGGGGTCATCGGCGAGATAGGCGGCTTGTTCGTGGCGCCATTGGGATTCGCCGGTGTGATGGCGGGCGAAGAGCAGGTGTCCGAAGCCACGGGCCAGGGCGAAAGCGTCGGCCCGCTGGTCCGGGCGTTCGAAGGCCCAGCCGAGGGCGGCGCGGAAATCGTCCGCGGCGATATCGAATCGGGGCCGCCAGCCGTCGCGAACGGAAACCAGCTCGGTGGCCTCCGCCGCGCACCAGCGCAGGTGGGCGGCGCGGGCGTCGTCGATCTCACCGGCGGCGTCGAGCTGTTCGAGGCCGTACTGGCGGATGGTCTCGAGGGCGCGGAACCGGGTTCCGGTCGGGGTGTCGGTGACGACCAGCAGGCTCTGCTCGGCCAGCCGCGCCAATCCTGCCGCGACCGTGCCCTTGTCGAGGTTCGCGGCCGCGGCGGCCCCCTCGACGGGGAAGGCGGCCATGAACACCGAGATCCGGCGCAGCAGGGTGCGGTCCTCGGGTTCGAGCAGGGCGTGGCTCCAGTCCAGGGCGGCGCGAACCGACCGGTGCCGGTCGTCGGCGCGGGCGCCGCCCGACAGCATGCGCAGCTGGTCGTCCAAACCCGCGGTGAGGCCGTCCAATCCGAGGGAGGTCCAGCGGGCGGCGGCCAGTTCGATGGCCAGGGCCACGCCGTCGAGGCGACCGCAGAACGCGGCCACCTGGTCGCGCAGCGCGTGGTTGGGCGGCCAGCCGCCGGCGGCCGCGCGGTCCATGAACAGGGCGACGGCGTCCGAATCACCTTCTCCGGCAAGCGACATGGGCGGCACGGTGTAGGCGTGTTCGAACGGCACCAGCAGGCGGGCGCGGCTGGTGGCCAGCACGCGCATGCCGGGACAGGTGGCCAGCAGCTCTTCGATGAAGGGGGCCACGCCGTCGCGGACGTGTTCGCAATTGTCCAGGACCAGCAGTGCATTCCGGTCGGCGAGCGCGGCCAGCACGGCGCGGTCGAAGGGGCGGCCGGGCTGTTCGCCGACGCCGAGGGCCATGGCGACGGTGCCCGCGACCACGCAGGTGTCGGGGCTGGCCAGCGGCACCAGGTCGACGAACCACACGCCGTCGGCGAAATCGGCGGCCAGCTCGGCGGCGACGGCGAGGGCCAGCCGGGTCTTGCCGACGCCACCCGGTCCGACCGCGGTCACCTGACGCTGGGTCCGGAGCAGTTCGGCGAGTTCGGCGCGTTCGCGGGTACGGCCGATGAACGAGGTCAACGGTTTCGGCAGCACGGGCGCGGCCTGCGGGCTCGCGGTGCGGGTGGCGGCCGCGTGCTGGGCCAGGGCCCGGCGGTCGGGCACGTCGAGTTTGCGCAGCAGCGAGGAGACGTGGCTCTCCACCGTGCGCACCGAGATGAACAGTCGCGCACCGATCTCGGCATTGCTGAGGTGCTCGCCCACCAGGGCCAGCACCTCGGCTTCGCGGGTGGAGATTTCCAACGTCACAGCCATGAACCCAGTCTGCCGTATGGGATGGGCCGCGGCGGTACGGGCGGGCTCGGTGTCGCTCTCCGTGGTGGATTCCGTGGTCGCCACGGATGTGACCGAGGGGCCCCGGAGGCGAAGCTGGAAGCACACCGAACGAACACCCTCTCACCAGGAGAAACAATGACCACCCAGGGCATCAAGACCGTGCTGCACCCCGTCGCCGACCTGGCCGCCGCCAAGACCGTGTACGCCGCTCTGCTGGGCCTCGAGCCGCAGACCGACTCCCCCTACTACGTGGGCTTCGAGACCGAGGGCCAGCACATCGGCCTGGTCCCGGCGGGCAGCCCGCAGAGCCCGGAATCCCCCGTCTCCTACTGGCACGTCGCGGACATCGAGGCCAAGGTCGCGGCGCTCACCGCCGCGGGCGCCACGGTGCAGCAGGCCGCCCGCGAGGTCGGTGGTGGCCGCCTGGTCGCGACCGTGACCGACCTCGACGGCAATGTCCTGGGCCTCATCCAGGACAACTGATCCTCCCCCACTCCCGCGTCTCCCCCACTCCCGCGAAGGAACCCAGACATGGCCACCGAGAACCCCGCCGAGAAGACCACCGTCGGTTTCAGCGCCGACGAGCGCGCCGCCATGAAAGCCCATGCCGAGGAACTGAAGACCGCTGCCCGCCGCCGTAACTCCCGCTCCGCCAAGGCCGACGGCGAGCAGGACGTGCTGGCCAAGATCGCCGAGATGGACGACGCCGACCGCGCGATCGCCGAACGCCTGCACGCCCTGGTCAAGTCCATCGCCCCCGAGCTCGGCGCGAAGACCTGGTACGGCATGCCGTCCTACACCCGCGACGGCAAGATCGTGTTCTTCTTCCAGCCCGCCGCCAAGTTCAAGTACCGCTACGCCATCCTGGGCTTCAACGATGCCGCCAACCTGGACGACGGCGAGATGTGGCCGGTCAACTATGCGCTGACCACCATGAACTCCGCCACCGAGGCTCGCGTCACCGAACTCGTGCGGCAGGCCCTGAGCTAGCCCTCGCAGCGTCGAAACACCCACGGGCGAACTTTCCCCGGCCGGATTCGAATCCTCTTCCGGCCGGGGACGCTCTTATGGTGGTGACTGTACGAATCCCAGTGAGAGAGCAGGACGTGGAACGCGGCTGGGCCGGTGAGCAACTGGTGACGGCGGCCCAGAACGGTGACCGCGAGGCGATCGCCGCCGTCGTGTACGGCGCGCATCCGCATGTGCGCAGGTTCGCGCAGCACCTGTGCGCCTCCGACACCGATGCCGAGGACGCCACGCAGGAAGCGCTGATCATCCTGTACCGCAAGATCGGCACGCTGCGCGCGACCACCGCGCTGGCGTCGTGGATGTTCCGCATCGTCCGCAACGAGTGCCTGCGCCGGGCGCGCCGGGTCCTGGACCACGCGCCGCGGATCGAGGCCGGCGACGTCGTCCTCTCCGCCGAGGACGAGGTGCTGCGGCGGCTGGACGCCGACCAGCTGGCCGAGGCGATCACGGCGCTGCCCGAGGTGCAGCGCCGGGTGCTGATCATGCGCGATGTGCTGGGCTATCCCGGCCGCGCGACCGCCGACGCGCTCGGATTGAGCACCGCGGCAATGAAATCGCAGCTGCACCGCGCCCGCGCCGCGGTCCGCCTGGGTCTCGACGACCTCCGCTGACCGCCGGGCCGAACGCGCCACCGGTCATCGCACGCCATCCGGCCATCTCGTACCACCCCATGCGAAGGGACGCTCCGTCATGCTCACCACCGAACACCCCGCGCCGAACCTGGACCTGATCGATACCGCCGGACAGCCCTGGCGGCCGGCGGACAGCCGCGACGCACGCGGCACCCTGCTGTACTTCATGCGCTCGACCTCGTGCCCGATCTGCAACCGGCACGTCCGTGACCTGATCGCGCGGCACGACTTCTTCGACGACGAGAACATCCGGGTCGTGATCGTCGTGCCCGAGGATCGCGACGCCGCTCTGGCCTGGAAGACCAAGCACGCCATACCGTTCGCCGTCCTGACCGGTTCGACCGGCGACCCGCACGAGTCGGTCGGCCTGACCCGGCGGATGTTCGGTTCGATGCGGCAGTCGGGCACGGTGCTCGTCGACGCCCGGGGCACCGTCCGCCACGCCCACGGCGCGACCATGCCGGTCAGCAGCTACGACCGGAAGGGCATCACCGCCGCCGTCCTCGCCCTGCGGGACACGCGGAATTAAATGGGATGCGGCGGATGCGGGCCTGTGGTTAGAGTGCTCGGCATGTGGCTGTTCCTGTTCTCCTGAGCGCGATTCGCGTCTGACGCCCGGCGGTCTGTCGTCTCGACCGCCCGTGGCTTTCCCGATTCCGACCGGCATCCGATCCGGTTAGTCGGTCACGCATATTTCTAGGAGGACTTGTGCCCGAGCACTTCTCGCTGCCCGAAAACGCTGCGTCGCCTGCAATTCCCGCGTCACCTGTAATTCCCGCGTCGCCCGAGATCCCTGTCGAGGCTCCCGCGGAGCGTCAACTCTCGCGGGCCGAACGGCGCGGCAAGGGCGCACGCAAACAACACGATCGCGACGGCAAGGTGCACGACTCCGGTCGCGCGTCCGTGCCCGCCGCGAAACACATGAATTACCGTCGCGGATGACGAACGGCCCGTGGGGGTTCCGGAAAAGGAACCCCCACGGGCCGTTTCGTCGATCAGCTGTCGCCCGGGTGGGTCAGCCCAGCCAGGCGCGCTGGGTGGCGGCCGTGCCGCGCACCTCTTCGAGCTGCTTGGCGACCTGGGTTCCGGCGGTGCCGCCGCGCGCGTTGCGGGAGGCGATGGAGCCCTGCACCGTCAGCACCTCACGCACGGCGGGGGTGAGCCCCGGGTCGACGGCCGCGAACTCCGCGTCGGTCAGCTCGTCCAGGCCGACGCCGCGCGCCTCGGCGGCGCGGACGCAGCCGCCCGCGGCCTCGTGCGCGACGCGGAACGGAACGCCTTGGCGGACCAGCCATTCGGCGATGTCGGTGGCCAGGGTGAAGCCCGCCGGGGCCAGCTCGGCCATGCGGTCGGTGTGGAAGGTCAGGGTGGAGACCAGGCCCGCGATGGCGGGCAGCAGCAGCTCGAGCTGGGCGACCGAGTCGAAGACCGGTTCCTTGTCTTCCTGCAGGTCACGGTTGTAGGCCAGCGGCTGCGCCTTCAGCGTGGCCAGCAGACCGGTCAGGTTGCCGATGAGGCGACCGGCCTTGCCCCGGGTCAGCTCCGAGACGTCGGGGTTCTTCTTCTGCGGCATGATCGACGAGCCGGTGGACCAGGCATCGGCCAGCGTGATGTAACCGAATTCCGGTGTGCTCCAGATGATCACCTCTTCGGCCATGCGGCTGAGGTCGACGGCGATCATGGACAGCACGAACGCGGCCTCGGCGGCGAAGTCGCGCGAGGAGGTGGCGTCGATGGAGTTCGCGGCCGAGGAGTCGAAGTTCAGTTCGGCGGCGATGGCTTCCGGATCCAGGCCCAGCGAGGAGCCCGCCAGCGCGCCGGAACCGTAGGGCGACACCGCGGCCCGCTTGTCGAAATCGCGGATCCGGTCGATGTCGCGCAGCAGCGGATGCGCGTGCGCGAGCAGGTGGTGGGCCAGCAGCACCGGCTGGGCGGCCTGCAGGTGGGTCTTGCCGGGCATGACCGCGTCCGGGTGCGCGGCGGCCTGCGCGACGATGGCGTCGACCACGTCCAGCACGCCGGCGGCGATGTGCCGCACCGCGTCCCGCAGCCACATGCGGAACAGCGTGGCCACCTGATCGTTGCGGGAGCGGCCCGCGCGCAGCCGCCCGCCGAGCTCGGTGCCGACCCGGTCGATCAGGCCGCGCTCGAGCGCGCCGTGCACGTCTTCATCCGATTCCAGCGGCCCGAACGCGCCCGACGCCACATCGGCAGCCAGCTGATCCAGCCCGGCCAGCATGCCCTCCAGATCCGGCGCCGAGAGCAGCCCGGCCTTGTGCAGCACGCGCGCGTGCGCCTTGGAGGCGCGGATGTCGTACGGCGCGAGCGCCCAGTCGAAGTGGGTCGACTTGCTCAGCGCCGCCATCGCCGCGGCGGGCCCGGACGCGAAGCGTCCACCCCACAGCGCGCCTTCATTGGTGCTGCCGCCCTGGCTCATAGCGTGTCGTCTCCTCGGGGTCGGAGTGCGGTCATCAGAATGTGGTGGCCCATACCGGCCTTGGCCGTCTCCGGGACGGTACGGCCGCGGTCCTCGAGCAGCGTGACCGGGTCGCCCTCGGTCACCAGCCACTGGTGCATGGCGAACCAGGTGCGGGGGTCCTTGCGGTCCTCCCACGGGTAGAACAGGTTTTCCAGGTCGATCTTCACCCCGGCGTCGGCCATCACCTTGGCGCGGCGTTCCCGGAACTGGTCGGCCATGTCCTTGTCGGTGCCGAGGTTCAACGCCACCCGGCTGCCGGGCGCGCTGAGTTCGGCCACCTGCTCGAGCAGCTTGTCCTGGGCGTGGCCGGGCAGGTACCGCAGCAGCCCCTCCGCCAGCCAGGCGGTCGGCTCGCCGGGTTCGAAACCCTTGTCCAGCAGGGCTTTCGGCCAGTCCTGCCGCAGGTCGATCGCCACTTCGCGGCGGTCGGCGGCGGGTTCGTCGCCGGCCAGCGCTCGGGCCTTGAACGCCAGTACCTTCGGCTGATCCAGTTCGAAGATGCGGGTGCCCTCGGGCCATTCGAGCCGGTAGGCGCGGGCGTCGAGCCCGGCGGCCAGGATCACGATCTGCCGGATCCCGGCGCGCTGGACGGCGGCGAAGTACTCGTCGAAGTAGATCGTGCGGGCGATCAGGACGCTGCCCATCGACCAGTTGCTCAGGTCGGTGTCCTCGCCGCCCTGCTCACTGTCGCCGAGGTCGCGCATCCCGGCCATGAGGTTGTTCCAGCCGTCGGAGCCGACGGCGCTCACCAGTTTCGCGGCGTACGGATCCTGGAACAGCGCGTCCTCGCGCCCGCTCTCGTGGGCGCGCAGGGCGGCGACGCCGAGGGCGGTCGCGCCCACACTCTCCGTGATGTCCCAACTGTCGTCATCGGTTCGCATGGGCGCGTCTCCTTCGGCCGGGTGCGTGCACTGCCCGGATCGACGCTACTACTTGCTGTTGAGGTCCCGTCGGGCCGCGACCTTGGAGGACAGGCCGTGGATCTGGACGAAGCCCTTGGCCAGCGACTGGTCGAAGGTGTCGCCCTCGTCGTAGGTGGCCAGGTTGAAGTCGTAGAGCGACTCGTCGGAGCGACGGCCGTTGACGACCACGCTGCCGCCGTGCAGCACCATGCGGATCTCACCGGAGACGTGCTGCTGGGTGTCCTGCACGAACGCGTCGAGGGCGCGCTTGAGCGGGGAGAACCACAGGCCGTCGTACACCAGCTCGCCCCAGCGCTGCTCGACCTGGCGCTTGTAGCGGCCCAGCTCGCGCTCGACGGTGACGGCTTCCATCTCCTGGTGGGCCGCGATCAGCGCGATGGCGCCGGGGGCCTCGTAGATCTCACGGCTCTTGATGCCGACGAGCCGGTCCTCGACCATGTCCAGACGGCCCACGCCCTGACGGCCGGCGCGCTGGTTCAGCTCGGTGATGGCCTCGAGCATGGTGACCGGGCGGCCGTCGATGGCGACCGGGACACCCTTGTCGAAGGTGATGATGAGCTCGTCGGGCGCCTCGAAGTTGACGGTCGGGTCGACGGTGTAGTCGTAGACGTCCTTGGTCGGGGCGTTCCACAGGTCCTCGAGGAAGCCGGTCTCGACCGCGCGGCCCCACAGGTTCTGGTCGATGGAGAACGGCGACTTCTTGCTCACGTTGATCGGCAGCTTGTTCTCGCCGGCGAACTCGATGGCCTTCTCACGGGTCCAGGCGTAGTCGCGGACCGGGGCGATGACCTTCAGGTCGGGCGCGAGCGCGCCGATGCCGACCTCGAAGCGGACCTGGTCGTTACCCTTGCCGGTGCAGCCGTGCGAGACGGTGTCGGCGCCGTGGTACTCGGCGGCCTCGACCAGGTGCTTGACGATCAGCGGCCGGGAGATGGCCGAGACCAGCGGGTAGCGGCCCATGTAGAGGGCGTTGGCCTGCACGGTGGGCAGGCAGTACTCGTTGGCGAACTCGTCGCGGGCGTCCACGACGATGGACTCGACCGCGCCGCAGTCCAGCGCGCGCTGGCGCACGTCGTTCATGTCCTCGCCGCCCTGGCCGAGATCGATGGCGACGGCGACGACCTCGGCGCCGGTCTCCTTACCGATCCAGCTGATGGCGACCGATGTGTCCAGTCCGCCGGAGTAGGCGAGTACGACGCGCTTGGTCATAGTCCGTGTGCTCCTCATTAGTCCGTTTAGGCCCTCGGCCGGTGCGCTGCCCGCGGTCCCTACCCGGTCCCCTGGTGCGCTCCGTCGTCCTGCAAATGATTATGCATGACGATGCAATCCCATTCATAACCGGGGTCCCCGCCTGCGCCTATCGCGGCCAGGAGTCTTGCACCGACCCCCGAACAGGAATACAGTACGTACGTACGGTTTGGTAAATTCGACGATGCGGAGGAACCCATGTGGGACCCGGCCACCTACCTCGCCTTCGACGACCTGCGCGCACGCCCGTTCTTCGATCTGGTCAACCGCGTCCGAGCCGACCGCCCCCGCCGCGTGGCCGACGTGGGCTGCGGCCCCGGCAATCTCACCGCCGCCCTCCCCGAGCGCTGGCCCGACGCCACCATCGAAGCGTTCGACTCCTCCCCCGAAATGGTCGCCGCCGCACGCGAACACGGCATCGACGCCACCGTCGCCGACGTCCGCGACTGGCACCCCGCCCCCGACACCGACGTGGTGGTCACCAACGCGGTCCTGCAATGGGTCCCGGACCACCTTGCCCTGCTGCCGAAATGGATCGACGCGCTCCCCGGCGGCGCGTGGCTGGCCCTCCAGGTGCCCGGAAACTTCGACGCCCCTTCGCATGTCGCGATCCGCGACGTCGCATCCTCACCACGCTGGCGCGAGCGGCTGTCGGCCGCAGGCATTCTCGACCGCCACGCCGTCCCCGACGCCGCCGGATACGCGTCCGTCCTGGCCGCCGCCGGCTGCGCGGTCGACGCCTGGGAAACCACCTACCTCCAGCCCCTGACCGGCGAAGACCCGGTCCTGCACTGGATTACGGGCACCGCCCTGCGCCCGGTCCGCGACACCCTCGACGACCGCGAATGGCAGGACTTCCGCGCCGACCTCGCCCCGATCCTGCGCGACGCCTACCCGCGCAACCCCGACGGCACGACATGGCTGCCGTTCCGCCGCGTCTTCGCGGTGGCGCACAAGGTCTCCGCGGTCGCGCACGAAGGCTGAGTGACCGCTCAGGCCAGCTGTTCGATCTTGGCGGCGAGTTCGGCGCCGGTCATGGGTTCGCGGGCGATGACGGCGATGGTGTCGTCGCCGGCGATGGTGCCGACGACCTCCGGAAGGGCGGCCCGATCCAGCGCACTCGCCAGGAAGTGGGCCGCGCCCGGCGGGGTGCGCAGGACCGCGATATTGCCGCTGGCGTCCGTGGAGACCAGCAGGTCGCCGAGGAGTTTCGAGAGGCGTTCGGTACCGCCGGTGACGCCGCGGACGGGGCTGCCGTCCTCGGGGACCACGTAGACGCCCGCGCCGCCGTCGGCGGCGCGGAGCTTCACCGCGCCCAGTTCGTCGAGGTCGCGGGAGAGGGTGGCCTGGGTGGTGTCGATGCCCTCGCCGGAGAGCAGCGCCGCCAGTTCGGACTGGCTGCGGACCTCGTGCTGAGCGAGGATGGCGACGATGCGGGCTTGCCGGCCCGCGCGCGTGCGTGCGATGGCCGCACCGGACTTACCCGAAGCCGGTGCGGCCGTGCGTCGTTCGCCGCTGCTCACCTGTCGCCTCGCGCGAATCGTTCCAGCAGCCAGACCAGCAGGGCCTTCTGGGCGTGCAGGCGGTTCTCGGCCTCGTCCCAGACCGCGCTGTGCGGGCCGTCGAGGACCTCGTCGGTGATTTCCTCGCCGCGGTGGGCCGGAAGACAGTGCAGCACCGTCACATCCGCGGCCGCGCGGGCCAGCAGCTCGGCGTTGACCTGGAACGGGCGGAACGGGGCGACGCGGTCGCGGCCGTCGTTCTCCTGGCCCATGGAGGTCCAGGTGTCGGTGACCAGGGCGTCGGCGCCCTCGACGGCGGCGAGCGGGTCGTGGGTGAGGGTGATGGTCGCGCCGGTCTCGGCGGCCCGCTTCTGGGCGGCGTCCACGATCCAGCCGAAGGGCTCGAAACCCTCGGGGGCGGCGATGGTGACGTTCATGCCCGCGGTGACGCCGCCCAGCATGAGCGAGTGCGCCATATTGTTCGCGCCGTCACCCAGGAAGGTGAGGTTGCGGCCGGTCAGGTCGTCGCCCTTACGCTCGCGCAGGGTCTGCAGGTCGGCCAGCACCTGGCACGGGTGGAACTCGTTGGACAGCGCGTTGACGACCGGAACAGTTGCGGCGCCGGCCATCTCGTCCAGACGGGCCTGTTCGAAGGTGCGCCACACGATGGCGTCGACGTAGCGGGAGAGCACGCGGCCGGTGTCGGCGAGGGTCTCCTCGCGGCCCAGCTGGGTGTCGCGGCCGTCCACCACCACGGCGTGACCGCCGAGCTGGGCGATGCCCATCTCGAAGGAGAAGCGGGTGCGGGTCGAGTTCTTCTCGAACATCACCGCGACGCCGCGCGGGCCTTCCAGGGGCTTGCGGGCCAGCGGCGCGGCCTTCAATTCCGCGGCCAGGGCGAGGATCTCGGCCTGTTCGGCGGGGGTGACGTCGTCGTCGCGCAGGAAATGCCGGATGGTCACTTGGACTCCTTCTGGGCCTGGGCGGCATCGAGGATGCCGGGCAGGTCGGACAGGAAGTTCTCGGCCTGGGTCTCGGTGAGCACCAGGGGCGGAGCGAGCCGGATCACGTTGGGCTTGGCGGGATTCAGCAGATATCCGGCCTCGCGGGCGGCGAGATCGACCTCGGCGGAGACGTCGTCGGTCAGCTGGATGCCGATGAGCAGGCCCGCGCCGCGCACGTGATCCACCAGCGGGTGCCCGAGGTGCTCGATGCCGTCGACGAGGATCTTGCCGACCTTCTCCACGTGCGAGAGCAAACCCTCTTCGTCGATGGTCCGCAACACGGCGAGAGCGGCCGCCGCGCACACCGGGTTGCCGCCGAAGGTGGTGCCGTGCATGCCCGGCTGCAGCAGATCCGCGGCCGGGCCCTGGGCCAGCACCGCGCCGATGGGCAGGCCGCCGCCGAGTCCCTTGGCCAGGGTGATGACGTCGGGGACGATGCCCGCGGCCTGGTGGGCGTAGAACGCGCCGGTGCGGCCGATGCCGGTCTGCACCTCGTCCAGGATCAGCAGCGCGCCTTGGTCCTTGGTGATGGCGCGGGCCTTGGCCAGGTAGTCGGCCGGGGGCACCACGACGCCGCTCTCGCCCATGATGGGTTCGAGGAACACTGCGGCGGTGTCCTTGTCGACGGCGGCGGCCAGCGCGAGCGCGTCACCGTAGGGCACGTGCACGACGCCGGCGGGCATGGGCTCGAACGGTTCCCGCTTGGACGGCTGGCCGGTGAGCGCGAGCGCGCCCATGGTGCGGCCGTGGAACGCCTCCTCGCAGGCGACGATCTTGGTGCGCCCGGTCAGCCGCGCCATCTTGAACGCGGCCTCGTTGGCCTCGGTGCCGGAGTTGCAGAAGAACGCCTTGCCGTGACCGTCGCCGAAGTGCGCGAGCAGCCGCTCGGCGAGCTCGATGACCGGTTCGGACGCATAGAGATTCGACACGTGGCCGAGGGTGCCCAGTTGCTGGGTGACGGCCGACAGGATGGCCGGGTGCGCGTGGCCGAGGCTGTTGACCGCGATGCCGCCCAGGAAATCGAGGTAGCGCTTGCCGTCGGCGTCGTAGACCACCGCGCCCGCGCCGCGCACCAGCGCGACCTTCGGGGTGCCGTAGTTGTTCATCAGGGCGGTCTGCCACCGCTGCTGAATGTCGGCTGTACTCATGAGATCTCCTGTGCGGGGGTGACCATCGTGCCGATGCCCTCCCCGGTGAACAGTTCCAGCAGGACCGAGTGCGCGACGCGCCCGTCGATCACGTGCGCGGTCGGGACGCCGCCCTCGACGGCGCGCAGGCAGGCTTCCATCTTCGGGACCATGCCCTCGTCCAGCGACGGCAGCAACTTGGCCAACTCGTCGGTGTCGATGCGGCTGGTCAGCGAGGACCGGTCGGGCCAATTCGTGTACAGGCCCTCGACATCGGTGAGGATGACGAGCTTCTCCGCGCCGATGCCCTCGGCGAGCGCGGCCGCGGCGGTGTCGGCGTTGATGTTGTGCACCACGCCGTCCGCGTCGGGGGCGATGGTGGACACCACCGGAATCCGGCCCGCCGCGATCAGATCCAGCACGGCCGAGGGTTCCACGGAGGTGACGTCGCCGACCAGCCCGATATCGGTGGCCTCGCCGTCGACCTGCACGGTGCGGCGGGTGGCAGTGAACAGGTGCGCGTCCTCACCCGAGATGCCGACCGCGTACGGGCCGTGGGCGTTGATGAGCCCCACCAGTTCCCGGCCCACCTGCCCGAACAGCACCATCCGGACCACGTCCATGACCTCGGGGGTGGTGACCCGGAAGCCGCCGCGGAATTCGCCGGTCATGCCGAGCTTCTTCAGCATGGCGCTGATCTGCGGCCCGCCGCCGTGCACCACCACCGGGTGCACGCCGACCGTGCGCAGGAACGCCATGTCGGCGGCGAAGGCGCGCTTGAGGTCGTCGTCGATCATGGCGTTGCCGCCGTACTTCACGACGACGATCTTGTCGCGGAACTTCTGCAGCCACGGCAGCGCGTCGGCGAGGACGTGCGCCTTGTCGAGGGCCGAAAGCTGTTTCACCACATCGCTCATGAGCTGTAGGCCGAGTTCTCTTCGACGTATCCGTGCGACAGGTCGGTGGTGCGGACGGTGGCCTCGCCGTCGCCGAGGTTCAGTTCCACCAGCACCTGGATGTCGGGGCCGGACAGGTCCACCTCGCGCGCGCCGGGCGCGCCCGCGCCGTCGATGCACACCGGGGATCCGTTGAACGACACCGAGACCCGGTTCGGATCCAGTTCGATGGGCGCGATGCCGATCGAGGCCAGCACCCGGCCCCAGTTCGGGTCGGAGCCGAAGAAGGCGGTCTTGACCAGGCTGTCGCGAGCCAGGGCCCGCGCGCCGATCAGCGCCTCGTCCTCGCTGATCGCGCCCTTGACGGTGATGTGCACGCGCTTGGTGACACCCTCCGCGTCGGACATGAGCTGCTCGGCGAGGTCGTCGCAGACCGCGAGCACGGCCGCGTTCAGGTCGGCCTGGCTCGGGGTGACCCCCGACGCGCCGTTGGCCAGCAGCAGCACGGTGTCATTGGTGGAGCAGGAACCGTCCACGTCGAGGCGGTCGAAGGTGTAGCGGGTGGCGTTGCGCAGCGCCTCGTCCAGCTGGTCCGGGGTGGCGGCCGCGTCGGTGGTGAGCACCACCAGCATGGTGGCCAGCGACGGCGCGAGCATGCCCGCGCCCTTGGCCATACCGCCGACGTTCCACTTGTCCTGGTGGTGGAAGGCGGTCTCCTTCGGCACCGTGTCGGTGGTCATGATGGCGCGCGCGGCCTCGGCGCCGCCGGACAGGCCACCGCCCATCTCGTGCACGATCTCGGTGACGGCGGGGATCAGCTTGTCCATGGGCAGCCGGTCACCGATCAGACCGGTGGAACAGACGGCGATCTCACCGGCGCCGGTCTCGGTTCCCCAGTTGCTCAACGCCTTCGCGAGTTCCTCGGCCGTGGTGTGGGTGTCCTGGAAGCCGCCGGGGCCGGTGCAGGCGTTGGCGCCGCCGGAGTTCAGGATGACGGCGCGCAGATGCCCGCCGGTCAGCACCTGCTGCGACCACAGCACCGGTGCGGCCTTGACCTTGTTGCGGGTGAACACGCCCGCGGCCGCGTAATCGGGGCCCTCGTTGAACACCAGCGCCAGGTCGGGCTTGCCGCTCTTCTTGATGCCCGCCGTGATGCCGGCCGCCCGGAAGCCCAGCGGCGCGGTGACGCCCTGCGACCGCACCAGCTTGCCGTTCCCCACAGCCTCGCTGTCGTTGCTGACGTTGTCGTTGCTCACGGTGCCACTCCTACGGTGGAAAGTCCTGCGGTCTCGTCGATTCCGAGGGCCAGGTTCATCGATTGCACCGCGGCCCCGGCGGTGCCCTTGGTCAGGTTGTCGATCGCGCCGATGACCACCAGCAGTCCGGCGTCGGTGTCCACGGTGACCTGGAGGGTGACGGCGTTGGAGCCGAGCACCGAACCGGTCTGCGGGAGCACGCCTTCGGGCAGCAGGTGCACGAAAGGCTCGTCGGCGTACGCCTTCTCGTAGACGGCCCGGGCCTGGGCGGCGTCCACGGTGGTGGGGGCGGTGCAGGTGGCGAGGATGCCGCGCGGCAGCGGGGCCAGCACGGGGGTGAACGACACGCTCACGTCGGCATCGGCTGCGCCTCCGGACAGCTGGGCGGCCTTCAGGTTCTGCGCGATCTCGGGGGTGTGCCGGTGCGCGCCCGCGATGCTGTAGGCCCGCATCGAGCCCATCACCTCGGAGCCGAGCAGGCCCACGTCGAGTTTGCGGCCCGCGCCCGAAGTGCCGCTCACCGCAACCACATTCACCCGAGGTTCGATGATGCCCGCCGCGACGGCCGGGGCCAGCGCGAGACTCGACACGGTGGGATAGCAGCCGGGGACGGCGATCCGGGTGGCGCCGCGCAGCTTGTCGCGGCCGCCCGGCAGTTCGGGCAGCCCGTAGGGCCAGTGGCCGGCGTGCGGGGTGCCGTAGTACTTCTCCCAGGCCGCGCCGTCGGTGAGCCGGAAGTCGGCGCCGCAGTCGATGATGATCGTGGAGTCCGGCAAGGCCGTGGCGATCGCCGCGGACTGGCCGTGCGGCAGGCCGAGGAAGACCACGTCGTGGCCGGAGAGTTCCTCGACGGTGGTGGGCGCGAGGACCCGGTCGGCGAGCGGCAGCAGGTGAGGCTGCAGCTCACCGAGGGTGGTGCCGGCGTTGGAGCCCGCGGTCAGCGCCCCGATCTCGAGGTGCCCGCTTCGGTAGGCGGGGTGTCCGAGGAGCAGGCGCAGCACTTCACCGCCCGCGTAGCCGCTCGCACCAGCTACCGCGACCCGTAGGGGCCCGTTCGAGGTATCCACCATGTGATGATTATGCACGACTGTGCAAGCTCATTCACAACCGGGCGGAAATCTGACAGGACGCGCCGCTTACGGCACACTCGACAACGCCATGTACGACGACGCCACCCAGCCGCTGCCGGTTGTCGGCCCCCAGTCGGGCCGCTCTCACCGGGCACCGGAGACGCCGAATCCCGCCCCCCGCCGCTCGCGGCGCGCCCAGGGTGACTCGAAGCCCCCGCGCGCGGGCCGCCGTCGTACCGAGGGTCGGAGCGGCGGCGGCGAGAAGCCGGACAGCGGCGGCAACCGCCGCGAGCGCACCCCCGCCGAGCGCGAGCGCGACAAGAAGCTGCGCCTGGCCGGACGCGGTGCCATGGCCATGGTCGCGGCGGGCGTGATGGGCATCACCGGTGTCGTCTGGTACGGCGAGACCACCCTGGACCAGGGCTTCACCCGCTCCGGCGCGATTTCGCCCGAGGACGTGAACCTCGACGGCGACATCAACATGCTGCTGATCGGTCTGGACACCCGAAAAGACCTGAACGGCAACGATCTCCCCAAGGAGATCCTCGACCAGCTGCACGCCGGCGACGGCACCGAGGGCGGCTACAACGCCAATTCGCTGATCCTGGTGCACATTCCGAAGGACCTCAAGCACATCGTCGCGTTCTCCATCCCGCGCGACGACTATGTGCCGGTGCAGGGCATTCCGGGCTACGACCACGCCAAGATCAAGGAGTCGTACGGCCTCAAGAAGTACACGGTCGAGGAGAAACTCAAGGCCAAGGGCATGGCCGAGGGTCCCGAACTGGAGCGGCAGGGCCGGGAAGCCGGGCGTGCCAGCATCGTTCAGACCGTGAAGGCACTGACCGGCGTCCCGATCAACCGGTTCGCGGAGATCTCGCTGGCGGGGTTCTACGATCTGGCGACCGCGCTCGGCGGCGTCGACGTGTGCCTCAACCACGCCGTGGACGACAGTTACTACTCGGGCGCGCAGTTCCCGGCGGGACCGCAGCACCTGGACGGTTCGGACGCGCTGGCGTTCGTGCGGCAGCGGCACGGCCTGGAGAACGGCGACCTGGACCGCACCCACCGGCAGCAGGCGTTCCTGACCTCGGTCGCGAACTCTCTGAAAGGCTCTGACACGCTGACCAATCCGGGTCGGCTCAAGGCGCTGATCGATGTGGCGCACAAGGACGTGGTGCTTTCCGACGGCTGGAGCCTCACCGACTTCGCCACCACCCTGGGCCGCGCGGACTCGCCGTCGGTGGAGTTCCGCACGCTGCCGGTGCTGCGCTACGACAATGTCGACGGCCAGGACGTGAACGTCATCGATCCGGTGGCGATCAAGAAAACGGTGCGCGAGGCGTTCGGCGTCTCGACTCCGGCCGCGCCCAGCGCCCCGCTCGTCACCCCCACCTCGACGCTGGACGTGGTCAACGCCAGCGGCACCCCCGGCCAGGCGGCGAAGGTGTCGAAGCTGCTGACCGCCAAGGGATTCCCGGCCGGTGAGGTCGCCAACGCCTCCTACGCCGACGGCACCAGCTCGACCGTGTATTACGGCACCGGCGGCGACACCGACGCCAAGCAGGTGTCGGAGATGTTCGGCGGCCTACCGGTCAGCCCGTCGACGTCGGTGTCGGCGGGGCATGTGAAGCTGGTCGTCGGCAGCGACCTCGAGATCCCGACGTCCCTGGACCCGACGGCGACCGCCACCACCCCGACCACCACCGCCAACGGCTCCAGCACCAGCCAGGCCGCGACCTCGGACACGACCACCTCGGACGCGCCCGACTCCGGCAAGCCGGTGACCACCACCATCGGCTCGAAGATCCCCTGCGTGAACTGATCTCACCCGCGTGACCTGATATCGCCGCGACCCGCGTGACCCACCGTCGACGAACGGAGTGCCGCTATGACGAAGACCGAGCTCTTCCGCAGTCTGCACCACGGTGACCGCCCGCTGGTCCTGCCCAACGCGTGGGACTACGGGTCGGCGGCCATGCTCGCCGAGGCGGGGTTCCCGGCGCTGGGCACCACCAGCCTGGGCGTCGCCGCCGCGGCCGGACTGCCCGACGGCACCGCCGCCACGCGTGCCGAAACGCTCGCGCTGGCGCGGCGGCTCGGACGGCTGACCATCCCGGTCACCGTGGACATCGAGGGCGGGTTCAGCACCGATCCGCGCGAGGTGGCGGAGTTCTGCGCGGAACTCGCGCACGCGGGGATCTCGGGAATCAATCTGGAGGACAGCCGATCCAATACGGCGTTGGCGGATCCTCGCGAGCAGGGCGAGCTGATCGCGGCGGTGAAGGCTCGCGTGCCCGAGTTGTTCGTCAACGCGCGCACCGACACCTACTGGCTCGGCATCGACGCGGACTCCACGCTGGAACGGGTCCAGCATTACGAGAAGTGTGGTGCGGACGGCATTTTCGTGCCGGGGATCAGCGACGCCGAGGGGATTCGTGCCCTCACGGCGGCGTTGAGCGCGCCGTTGAACATCCTGTTCTCCCCTGCCGGGCTGACGGTGGCCGAGCTGGGCGGCTTGGGTGTCCGGCGCATCAGCACGGGATCGCTGCTGTACCGCGCGGCACTGGCGGCCGCGGTGCATACGGCGGAATCCGTGGCCCACGGTCATCCGCTGGTCGCCGAAATACCCAGTTACGCAACGATTCAGCGCGTCCTGGAGCCTTAGGCTCCGCAGCGAGCGGTCACCGAGCGAGCACGCGCGTCAGTTCAGCGGTCCGCAGCTTGTCCGGATTACGGATCGCATACAGCCCGGTGATGCGGTCGCCGCTGGTTTCGATCAGCTGCACGGTGTCGAGTAGTCCATCCGTGGTGCGCAGCAGGACGGCGGGCAGTGCGTTGTACGTGCCGAACTCGACGGTCATGTCCGCGATGCCGTTCCGCGCCAGCCGCACCAGGTAGATCGCGACCCGCTCCGCGCCCGCGACGGGCTTCCGGGCCGCGGTGACCTTCCCACCACCGTCGGAGATCTGCACCACGTCCGGCGCGAGGACATCCATCAGCGTCTGCGTATCGCCGGTCTGTGTGGCCAGCAGGAACCGTTCGATCACCGCCCGGCTCGTCTCGGTGTCGGGTTCGAACCGCTTGCGGCGTTCCCGTACGTGCGCGCGAGCCCGATGCGCGATCTGCCGCACGGTGGCATCGGATTTGCCCACCATCCCGGCGATTTCGACGAAACTGTGCCCGAACACTTCCGACAGCACGAACACCGCCCGCTCGGTCGGCCCGAGGGTTTCGAGCACCAGCAGCATGGCCATCGACACCGATTCCGCCAGCAGCACATCGTGTTCGGTGTAGGCGTCGGTGCGGATGGGTTCGGGCAGCCAGCTGCCCACGTATTCCTCACGCCGCCGTCGCACCGTCCGCAGATGATTCAGCGCCTGCCGTGTCACGACCGTGGTCAGATACGCGCGCGGGTTCTCGACTCGTTCCCGGTCCGTGTCCCGCCACCGGAGGTAGCTGTCCTGCACCACGTCCTCGGCGTCGGCGGCGCTCCCGAGCAGTTGGTAGGCGACCGTGAACAATAACGGTCGCAGCCCATCGAACTCGTCCACCCCGGCCGCCCGATCCGTGTCCGTCCCCATCCCCGAAGCCTAGCCAGTAGGCCTCGCGTCAACTCGCTGGACACCATGTACAGTCAGTTTCGAACGCCCACCGTCCCGAGGGGAATCCAATGACCGGCGCCGATCCCGGCAAGCTGACCCTGATGGGCCGCTTCAACTTCTACTCCAGCACCTATCTGGGCGGGGTGGCCCGCTTCTACGCTCGCGTGCACCGTCGTCTCTACACGCGTTTCGGCGGCACCCGGTTCGCCACTCTCTTCGGCGACCCTGTCTTCGAGCTGACGGTGCCCGGCCGCAAGTCCGGCGAGCCTCGGCCGGTCATGTTGATGCTCGTCCGGTCCGGCGATGATCTGCTGGTGTGTGGTTCCAATGGCGGTAACCCCGGTGTGCCCAACTGGTGGAAGAACCTTCTGGCCACCGACAAGGCTCAGGTTCGGATCGGGCGCGAGAGCTTTCCGGTCACGTATCGGGTGGTTACCGATTCCGCTGAATACGACGCGCACTGGCGCACTCTCGCTGCCACCTACCCCCACTTCGATACCTACCGGGCGCTGAGTCCGCGGCAGTTCCCGATCGCTGTTCTCAGCCGTGCGTAGGTAAGACTGACGCCCGCATCGCCCTGGGCCGCAAGGGTGGCCGAGCCCGCGGACACGGCGGAGTCGGCGCTGCGGGACGCGCTCACCGCCTGGTTCGAGCCTCCGAAACGGCGACGACCGAGGTGCGGGTCGGGGCGGTCAGCGACTGACCGGATCGGCCACACCACTGATCCGCCCTGCCCGGCCCCTCGGCCGAACCCCGGTTCCGGCGTTCAATTCCTGCATGCCGCCCACCGCGGCAGCGGAGCGAAATCGCTTGGAAGGAACTGGAAATGACCGAGTATGTAGAGCTCGAGCACGGGCGGATCGCGTGTGACGTGACCGGTGACGGGCCCTTGGTGGTGTTGTCGCACGGGATGGGGACCTGGCGGCGGGACTTCCGTCATCTGGTCGCCCCGCTGGCCGCCGCCGGGTACCGCGTGGTCAATGTCGATATGCGCGGGCACGGCGAGTCCAGCGTGGACTGGCCGTCGGTGACCGGGAAGGCCGCCATCAGCCGCACCGACGTGGCCCTCGACTTGCTCGGAGTCATCCGGCATTTCGGGGGTCCGGCGGTGATCGTCGGGCACTCGCTGTCGGGCGGTTCGGCGACCATCGCGGCGGCCGAGGCGCCGGAGCTGGTGTCGGCGATCGTCGAGATCGACCCCTTCACGCTCACCCAGGGCGTGGATTTCGGGGCGCTGTGGGCGGATCGCCGTCACCGGCGCGGCATGCTGGAACTGATCGGCACCCAGCTGTTGAAGTCGCCGCGTCTGTGGTTCGGGTACCTCGACGGCGTGGCCTACCCGACCGCGCCCGCCGATCACGACGGCTACCTCGCCGAACTGCGGACCCAATTGGAGCGCCCCGGCCGCTGGGCGGAATACATGAAGACCGGCAGAACCACCCCGGCCGACGCCGCGGCCCGGCTGCCCGAGGTCCACTGTCCCGCACTGGTGATCATGGGCGCGGACGATCCGGACTTCCCGCACCCGGAAGACGAGGCCCGGGCGATCGTGGCCGGCCTGCCCAGCGGGCTCGGCCAGTATGTGCTGGTCGAGCAGGGCGGGCACTATCCGCACGCCCAGTTCCCCGAGCTGGTGGCCGCGCTGATGATCCCGTTCCTGGACCGCCACACCACCCGCGATCCGGCCGGATCGATCAGCAACTGACCGTGACAGCCGCCTGCGCCGACTGCGATGATCGGGAGGTGCCCGCGCCTCGCACCGTCGTCTTCGTCGTCTTCCAAGGCATGCAGATCTCCGAACTGGCGGGACCGCTCGATGTGTTCGCACTCCTCAACACCATCGTCGAGACGCCGCCGGATCGGTTGCCACCGGAATTGCGTGGCCCGGCCGGCGCCCTCGGCGAGACCGCTGACGCCTCGGACGGCGACTCCCCGGCACTGCCGTACCGGCTGCTGACGGCGTCGCCGGGCGGGCTGCCCATCGAGGCCGATGGCGGACTGACCCTGTCGGTCGCGCATTCGCTCGAGGACATCACCGCCGGAGACGACTTCGACACCCTCATCGTGGTGGGCGGCGATGTCCACGGTCCCGGGGCGGCGGCGGTGGTCCCCGCTCTCCCCGCCCTCGCCCGCAAGGCCCGCCGGGTGACATCGGTGTGCGCGGGCGCGCTGCTGCTGGCCGCCGCGGGCCTGCTCGACGGCTACCGCGCCACCACCCACTGGGGTTCGACCGCCCTACTCGCCCAGCGCTATCCGCGGGTCACGGTCGAACCGGATCGCATCTACGTCCGCGACCGCAATCGCTGGACCTCGGCGGGCATGTCCGCGGGCGTCGATCTGGCGCTGGCTCTGGTCGAGGACGACCACGGTCGCGAGACGGCCGCCATGATCGCGCGGGTGTATGTGGTGTTCACCCGTCGTCCGGGCGGTCAGGCCCAGTTCAGCGCCCAGTTGCGCAGTCAGCCCGCCCGCACGCCCGCCATCCGGGCCGTGCAGCAGTGGCTGCCCGATCACCTCGGCGACGAGCTCACCGTGAGTGGGCTGGCGGCCCGCGCGGGCATGAGCGAACGTCATTTCGCCCGCGCCTTCCGCACCGAAACCGGCTGCACACCAGCGGCATTCGTGGAGGATCTGCGAGTCGAGGCGGCCCGACGACTCCTGGAGTCCACCGAACTGACCATCGGCGCGATCGCCCGCCAGGTCGGCTACCGCCACGGGGAGACCCTGCACCGGGTGTTCACCCGCCGCCTGGCCACCACACCCGAACGCTACCGCCAGCATTTCGCCCTGAGCCCGGCTCAGCCGACCGGCACCGGCGAGTAGATCCACCACGGCCGCTGCGGCAGTTCGAATTTGAAGAGCTGCACGTGCATGCTCACCCATTCGCCGGTCTCGGATGAACGCACCCGGATGGGTCGGCGCTCGATATCGGCGGGCGACACCTCTGTCGACCACAGCCGCACCCACTCCGGGTGCGGCACTGCGGAAGCGCGGGTATCGCCTGTCGCGCACCGGTTTTCACCCACGCCGTCAGGCGACGGCGATGTGCTGGTGGTCGGTGCGGATGCGGCCGTCCTCGTCGAGCGCCAGTACGTCCAGGCCGCCACCGACCACGGCGCCGTCCTCGGTCACCATGGACCAGGTGATGGCGATGACATGGTTCAGCAGCGCCGTTGTCTCCCCGCGCTGCACGAAGCGGTGGCCGGTGCCGATGAACATGTCGTAGGCCCGTTCCACGCGACGTTCCAGTGCGTGGTGGCCGCGGACCTCGAGGGCCGGGATCGGGAAGTTCAGCTCGGCGGCCGCGGTGCGCATGGCCTCGGGCGGATCGACGAGGATCTGCGCGCCGTCCTCGGCCCACAGGTCGTGGATGAGCTTGCGGCGCGCCTCCGG
Source organism: Nocardia sp. NPDC004340 (assembly GCF_053602575.1). NCBI lineage: Bacteria > Bacillati > Actinomycetota > Actinomycetes > Mycobacteriales > Nocardiaceae > Nocardia > Nocardia sp. NPDC004340. The sequence goes on along the minus strand of NZ_JBSGDW010000008.1, from coordinate 214,961 downwards.
ATCGGACTCGTTCCACTGGGCCAGGTAGCGGGCGGCGATGTCGTTCAGGTCGATGTCGTTGTTCGTCATGACCATGAGTCTGCGAGGAATCGATACGCTGCGCGATTCCCTCCAGGGAATGACGCGGGGCCGCACGCGATCACCGCGTACGGCCCCGGATCGAGTCTCCGGCGTCAGTTCCCGGCGAGCACCGCCAGCACCGGCTCGGACAGGAAGAACGGCTCCAACCGCTCGCGGATCAGCTTGGCCAGCACGCCGTTCCGCTTGGCGGCCTCCACCACGGCGGGGCCGTAGCGCAGGATCTCCTCAGCGATGACGGCCTCGGACAGGCCCAGTTCGGGCAGCATGGCGGCCAGGGTGTGGTCGCCGTACTTCTCGAAGAACACCTCGACGCCCTGGTCCACCAGCACGCCGACGTATTCCTTGTTGCGGGTGGTCACGCCGATCCGGTGGATGATCAGCGCCAGCTCCTTCAGGTCCTGCTGCGACAGGTACTCGCGCAGGCCGCTGACCGGTTCCCCGGCGTGCAGGTCCCAGAACTCCATGGCCGCGTCGTGCACCGGCGCGTCGCGCAGCATCTCGCGGATGGCGTTGTTGGTCCGCTTGAGCGCGAATTGCGCTCCCTTCCCGGCCATTTCGCCGATGAAGGTGCCGCCGGCCTTCTCCGCCGCCTTGCGCGCGGTCTTGGCGGCATTGGTGCCCATCGACACCAGCGAGCCGACCCCGGGAATCTTCGAGGCCATCTGCTTGTTGGTCTCCATCAGATCGTCGACCAGCTTGTCCACGAACTTGGCGGCCACGGTCGCGATCAGGGGGCTCTCGGTGAGGCGTTCCAGGATGCGTTCCTGCGCCTGGTGCATGCCGAAGAGCTTCTCCAGCAGCTGTTCGACCGGTTCGCGGTCGACCACGTCACCGAGGGTGTACTCGGTGTTCCCGGCGATGTCCTCGTAGAGCGTGTCGGCCAGCGTGCCGACCATCTCGCCCAGCACCGGGCTGCCGCCGATGAGGTCGATGACATTGGCGACGGTCTGCTTGGCCTGATCGATCTCCACCACGTCGCGGAAGATGATGGTGTCGGCGACGCCGATCACCGCTTCCACATCGCGGGCGATCACTTCGGCGAAGCGATCGCCGGAGACCTCGGCGACAATGAAGTCGACCTGGAGATCCAGCAGTTTCTCGGCAATTTCGCGCGGCTCGGTCAAAGGTTCCACCCAATCTCAGACGGAACGCCGGACCTACTCGGAATCGTTGCCCTGCATCGATTTTCGAATTTGATCCAGTCGTTCCCGCGCGGCCTCGGCTCGCGCATCCCACTGTTCCTCTACGCTACGGCCCACTGGTGTCTGCCGATCGAGCTCGCCCATCCCCTGCGAGGTCCCGTAGCGCTGCTCGACCTTATCGCGAACTGACTCGAAAGTAGGGACCCCGGCGGAGGTATAGCCGCCGACCGAGGGCGCGGTGGGGATACCCGCAGGCGGTACCGGTATCCCGGTCGCCACCGGACCCGCTCCGACCTGCCCGGATCCCCCGACCGTCTCAGACTGTGAATAGCCATCCACCGGCAGGGTGTCAGGAGTCACATCGATGACATCCGGGGCATGACCGAGGGTGTCCGCCAGGGATCGCGCCACCGCGTGCAGGGCGGCCAGACCGGCCCGGCCCTCGGTGGCGGCCCCGACCACACCCGCGAGTTCGGCATCCGGCAGCTGCGCCAACAGCGCCGCGAGTTCCTGGGCATCGCTCATGGGTTCCAGGCTACGCATTGACCGCGCCCCGCGGGGTGACGTACCGTGGTGGCGTCGCGATCCCGTGGACGCAGGTAGACGCAGAGTCCCTCCCACCGCGATTTCCTTCCTCACCGAGCAGATCCCGCCTATGCGGTGATCCCTCGACATTCATCCGCGGTCATCCACCGCCCTCGGCCGTATCCGGCCACACCAAGGAGAAACCATGACAACCACCGAAATCCGGCCCCCGGTCGTATCCACCGATCCGACCCCGGCCCTCGACCACATCGAAACACTCACTCCCGCAACGGGAATCGTGGACCTGCACGGCCAGACCGGCGTCCTGCGCCGCGACGGCTACCTGCCCGGCCCGCACGACGTCCACGTCCCGGCCCGCCTGATCCGCACGCACGGACTGCGCCGCGGCGACCTGGTCACCGGACTCGCGCAGCCGAATCCCAAGGGCGGCAAGCAAGCTCCCCTCGTGCGCGTCGACACCGTCAACGGCCGATCGGCCGCCGAGCTGGGCGCGCGACCGCACTTCCGGGACCTGACCCCCATCCACCCGAACGAGCGGCTGCGGCTGGAAACCCAGCCGAACAAGCTCACCACCCGCGTCACCGACCTGATCATGCCGATCGGCAAGGGCCAGCGCGCGCTCATCGTCGCACCGCCGAAGGCGGGCAAAACCTCTGTGCTGCAGTCGATCGCGCATGGCATCGCCGTCAATCACCCGGAAGCGCACCTCATGCTGGTGCTGGTCGGCGAGCGCCCCGAGGAGGTCACCGACCTGTCCCGCGGCGTCCCCGCCGAGGTGGTCGCCGCCACCTTCGACCACTCCCCCGCCGAGCAGACCGCGTTGGCCGAGCTGGCCATCGAGCGGGCGCAGCGCCTGGTCGAGGAGGGCCGCGACGTCGTCGTCCTGCTCGACTCGCTCACCCGGCTGGCCCGCGCCTACAACACTTCCGGACCGGCCTCGGGCCGAATCCTCTCCGGCGGTGTGGATTCCACCGCGCTGCTGCCGCCCAAGCGGTTCCTGGGCGCGGCCCGCAATATCGAGAACGGCGGCTCGCTGACCATCGTGGCCAGCGCGCTCGTCGAAACCGGTTCGCTCGCCGACACCGTCATCTTCGAGGAGTACAAGGGCACCGGCAATGCCGAGCTCAAGCTCGACCGCGCCCTGGCCGGCCGCCACGTCTTCCCGGCGGTGGACATCGCCAAGTCCAGCACCCGCCGCGATGATCTGCTGCTCGATCCGGCCGAACGCCAAGCCGTCGCCACCCTGCGCCGGACTCTCGCCGATCTGGACGATCAGCGCGCCCTCGACCTGCTCCTCGACGGCCTGCGCAAGACCGGCGGCAATGCCGAGTTCCTCGCCAACATCATCCGGAAATGAGCCGCTTGGGCGGTAGTACGCCCGCCGCCCAGGACGCGACCCGCTCGGCCCAGCCGGGGAATCCGATCAGATTGTTGTGCAGCCCGCCCGGATAGATCACCAGCTCCTTGGGCTCCGGCGCCGCCGCGAACAACTCCCGACCCATCCGCACGGGCAACAGCTCGTCCGCGTCACCGTGCATGATCAGGACCGGGCAGGTCAATCGCCGAATCCGCTTCAGACTCGGATAGGCGTTGGGCACGAAGACCTTCGGCAGGAACGGATACACCGTCGTCGCCGCGTCCCGCATGTTCGTGAACGTCGACATGAGCAGCAGTGCCGCGGGCGGCACCGCGTTCGCCAACTCCAGCATCACTCCCCCGCCGAGCGACTTGCCGAGATACACCACCCGTTCGGCATCCACCCCGGGCTGCGCCAGCAACGCCTCCCGCGCGGCCCGCACATCCCGATAGGTCCCGCTCTCATCCGGCCGCCCGGTACTGCGTCCGTACCCCCGATAGTCGAAGACCATCACATCGAATCCGGCCGCCGCCAGCATGGCCAGCATCGGCGATCGATCCCCGAGGTTCCCGCCGTTCCCGTGCGCGAACAGGATGTGCCCCACCGGTTCCCCCACCGCACGCACGAACCACGCGTTGACGGTCTCCCCGTCGGAGGTCCGCAAGTACAGGTCGTCGTAGGCGAACCCGTACGTGTCGGGAGTCATCGCGATGCCCCGCTCGCCCGGTTGGTAGCTGAGCGCGTTGAGGACCGCCGTCGCCGGATGCCACATGGTTCATTCATACCGAAAGGGCCCCGATCCACCCGGATCGGGGCCCTTTCGGTAGGGACTGGGATCAGCCGCGCAGCACCGCGCCCACCGCGTCCGCGGCGCGAGCGACCGCCGCGTCACGGGCGGCGCTGGCCTCGTCCTCGGTGAGGGTGCGGTCGGTGGCCCGGAAGCGCAGGGCGTAGGTCAGCGACTTGCGGCCCTCACCCGCCTGCGCGCCCTCGTACACGTCGAACAGCGAGATGTCCTCGAGCAGCTCGCCCGCGCCGGTGCGCAGCGCGTGCTCCACCGTCACGGCGGCAACGGCCTTGTCGACGCTGACCGAGACGTCCTGCAGCACCGCGGGGAACGCGGAAACCACCGGGGCGGGCCGGATCTCGCGCAGCGGCAGGGCGTCGAGGTCGAGCTGGAAGGCGCAGGTGCGCGGCGGCAGGCCGGAACGCTCCAGCACGGCCGGGTGCAGTTCACCCGCGTGGCCGACGACGACGCCGTCCACCAGCAGCTCGGCGCAACGGCCCGGGTGCCACGGAAGGAACTGCGCCGCACGGCGTTCGATGGTCAGACCGGCGGCCTCGGCGATCGCGTCGACCAGGGCGAAGGCGTCCGACGCCTCGACCGGGCGGCCGGGGCCCCACGGTCCGCGCGGCTCACGACGGCCGGTGAGGACCGCGCCGACCCGGGTCGGCTGCTCGGGCAGCGAGTCGAGCAGGACCTGGATCTCGTCGTCGGTCGGGCGGCGATCCACGGGCAGCAGCCCGACGGGCGCGGTCCGCTCGGTCGGCAGGGTGACCTGGCCGATCGCGTAGATGGCGAGATCGCGCTGGCCGCGAGAGATATTGCGGGCCGCGATCTCCAGCAGACCGGGCAGCAGGGTGGTCGACAGTTCCGCGCGCTCGACGTCGAGCGGGTTCAGCACCCGCAGCGTGTTGCGGCGCGGGTCGTCGGCGTCCAGACCCCAGGTGTCGAAGACACCGGCCTGCATGAAGACCGGGGCGGGCACCTCGACACAGCCCTCGAACGCCAGCGCCTTGCTCACGGCACGACGACGCAGCTGGGCGGCGGTGAGGCCGCGGCCGGCGGGAGCGGTGGGCAGCACCGACGGGATCTGGTCCAGACCCTCCAGGCGCAGCACCTCCTCCACCAGGTCGGCGGGCTGGGTGAGGTCGGGACGCCAGGACGGCGGGGTCACGATCAGCTGCGGGTGGCCCGCGTCGCTGACGCCGACCTCGATGGCGCAGCCGACCTGCTGCAGGCGGCGGGTGGCCGCGCCGGGCGCGTAGTGCACGCCCGCGGTGCGGTCGGCCAGATCGATGTCCATGGTGATCGGCCGCACGGCCGGGGTGAGCACGCGCACGTCGGTCAGCACGGATTCGACGGTGCCACCGGCGATCTCGGCCAGCAGGGTGGCGGCGCGATCGAGGGCGGCGATATTGACCTCGGGGTCCACGATCCGCTCGAAGCGGCGGCTCGCCTCGGAGCCGAGCTTGTGGCGGCGCGCGGTGCGGGCCACGGCCACCGGGTTCCAGGTGGCGGCCTCGAGCAGGATGTCGGTCGAGGTGTCCGACACCTCGGTGCTCGCGCCGCCCATGATGCCGGCCAGCGAGATGACGCCGGACTCGTCGGCGATGATCACGTCCTCGGCGTCGAGGGTGCGCTCGGCCTCGTCGAGGGTGCGCAGGGTCTCGCCGGTGTTCGCGCGGCGCACCACGAATCCGCCGCGCACCTTGGCGGCGTCGAAGGCGTGCAGCGGCTGACCGAGTTCGAGCATCACGTAGTTGGTGACGTCCACGGCCGGGGAGATCGGGCGCACGCCCGACAGCAGCAGGCGGCGCTGCAGCCACCACGGGCTCACGGCCTTCGGGTCGATGCCGGTGACGCGGCGCACCGCGAAACGCGTGCAGCCCGACTCGGGGTCGATCTTCACCGGCCACGCCTCGACCTCGGAGTCCGGCAGCAGCCGCACGGCCGGATCGCCGTACTCCAGGTCGAAACCGCAGGCCAGCTCACGCGCAAGGCCGCGCGCGGAGAACGCGTAACCGCGGTCGGGGGTGATGGCCAGCTCGATGATGGTGTCGCCCAGGCCCAGCAGCTCGTTGGCGTCCGCGCCGGGCTCGGCGGTGCCGGGCTCCAGCACCAGGATGCCGCTGTGGTCCTTGCCGATGCCGAGTTCGGCGACCGAGCAGATCATGCCGTTGCTGGTGTGGCCGTAGGTCTTCCGCGACGCGATCTTGAATCCGCCGGGCAGCTCGCCACCGGGCAGCACCACCACGACCAGGTCGCCGACGGCGAAGTTCCGTGCGCCGCAGACGATCTCCTGCAGTTCGGGGTTACCGACGTCGACCTTGCAGAAGCGGATCGGCTTCTTGAACTCGGTCAGCTCGGTGATCTCGGCGACCCGGCCGACCACCAGCGGCTTGTCGATGTCACCGCCGATGGGCGCCAGATGGTCGACCTCTTCGACCTCGAGACCGACCCGGACGAACCCCGCGTCGAGCTCCTCGGCCGTCACCGACCACCCGGGGGTGGTCCGCTGCAGGATGTCCGTCAGCCAGGACTGAGCTACTCGCACTTGACGTTTCGCTTCCTCGTATCGGGGTCAGGTCAGGACTGGATGCCGAACGGCAGCGTGAACCGCACATCGCCCTCGACGATGTCGCGCATGTCCGGCAGGCCGTTGCGGAACTGCAGGGTCCGCTCCAGGCCCATGCCGAACGCGAAGCCGCTGTACACCTCGGGGTCGATGCCGCTGGCGATGAGCACCTTCGGGTTCACCATGCCGCAACCGCCCCACTCGACCCAGCCGGGGCCGCCCTTCTTGTCCTCGAACCACACGTCCACCTCGGCGGACGGCTCGGTGAAGGGGAAGAAGCTGGGCCGCATGCGGGTGGTGGTGTTCGGGCCGAACAGCGCCCGCGCGAAACCGTCCAGGGTGCCCTTGAGGTGGGCCATGGTCAGGCCCTTGTCGATGGCCAGGCCCTCGATCTGCGAGAACACCGGGGTGTGGGTGGCGTCCAGCTCGTCGGTGCGGAACGTGCGGCCCGGGCACACCACGTAGATCGGCAGCTCGCGAGACAGCATGGTGCGCACCTGAACCGGCGAGGTGTGGGTGCGCAGCACCTGCCGCGAACCCTCCGGCGCGATGTGGAAGGTGTCCTGCATGGTGCGGGCCGGGTGGTCGGGCAGGAAGTTCAGGGCGTCGAAGTTGAAGTGCTCGGTCTCGACCTCGGGACCCTCGGCGACCTCCCAGCCCATGGCCACGAACACGTCCGCGACCCGCTCGGACAGCACCGAGATGGGGTGCCGCGCGCCGGTGGCGCGCCGGTCGGCGGGCAGGGTCACGTCGATGGTCTCCGCCACCAGGACCGCCGCGTCGCGCTCGGCGAGCAGCTCGGCCTGGCGCGACTCGTAGGCCTGCGACACCCGGCCGCGCGCCACGTTCACCCGCTTGCCGGCGTCGGCCTTCTCTTCCTTGGGCAGCGTGCCCAGCGACCGCTGCGCCAGCGAGATCGGCGACTTGCCACCCATGTACTCGGTCTTGGCCGTGGCCAGCTCGTCCAGGGTCGAGGCCGAGGCGAACGCCTTCTCCGCGGCTTCCGCGGCGGCGGAGAGCGATTCCTCGCTCAACGCGGCGGTCTGCTCGGCACTGTTGTCATCGGCCACGATGGTTCGTCACTCCCCAGGCTGGTTACGGGTCGGGCGGAAAGTCTTATCGGCAATGGTTACTGCCCACCCATTCTTGCTGGTCGCATCGTAAACCTTGTAATCAGCCCACCTCACCTGGATTTTCCCAGCTCGGGCCCACCCTTCGGCGTGGTGGTGACCACAGCGGTGGTACCAATGGACTCGTGAAGTCCCGGCCGCTGACCTTGATCGACGACTCCGACCGCCTCATCGAGTACGCGGCGGCGATGGACCGCATGCAGCAGATGTGGGAGGAGCGCGTCGCCGACCAGCGGCCCGACACGCTGTGGCTGCTGAGCCACGAACAGACCTTCACGATCGGCCGCCGCACTCCCGAGGAGCACCTGCCGGCCCCCGAGACCGACATCCCGGTCTTCACCACCAACCGGGGCGGCCAGCTCACCTACCACGCGCCCGGCCAGCTGGTCGGCTATCTCATCGTGAAGCTGCAGCCCGGCGAGGGCGTCGTGGATCTGATCCGCGATGTGGAACTGCGCATCGTCGCGGCGCTGGCCGACCTCGGCATCCCGGCCGAGCGCCGCGTCACCCCGCCCGGCTCGGAGCTGCTCACCGGCGTCTGGACCCGCGACACCGGCCGCAAGATCACCTCGATCGGCATGCGCGTCGGCCGCAATGTCTCCACCCACGGCTTCGCCCTCAATGTCACCGGCGACCTGTCGCCGTGGAAGCTGGCCGTGGCCTGCGGGCTGCCCGACGTCGACATGACGTCGGTGGAAAGGGAACTGAACACCGACGAGGCCCCGACGATGGATCGCGTCGTCGCGACCATCGCCGGGGCCTTCGAGGCGAGCGCTACCCCGTCTCCCCTGCCCTGACCGGAACCCGCCGGATCGCGTGCACGATCGGCGCCGATGCCTCTCCCTTCGATTGGGTCCGGCTCAGTGCGCGAGAACGGTTGCGCCGGAACCTGATTCGGCCGTGGCGCGACGTCCGGGCAGCAGCAGCGCCACGAACGCGCCCAGCGCGACGATGACCGAGCCGACCTTCACCGCGGGGATCAGGCCGTCGACGTAATCCGCCGGGCTCATGTACGAGCCGTGCGAGGCGAACACCGAGGCCAGCACCGCGACACCCATGGCCACACCGACCTCACGGATGGTGTTGTTGGCGCCCGAGGCCATGCCCTGATCCGCCGGTGACGCATTGGCCATGACGACCGTCGCCGTGGGCGCGAAGGTCAGACCCATGCCCACACCGCCCAGGATGAACGGCAGCACGAAGTGGCTGTAGGACACGTCCACGCTCGTGGTGAGCGCCATCCAGAGCAGCGCGGCCGCCAGCAGCGCCTGCCCGATCGACACCAGCACCCGTGCGCCGACCCGGTCCACGATGAGTCCGGCCAGCGGGGCCACCACCATCGGGGCCATGGTCCACGGTAGCGTCCGCACGCCGGAAGCCAGCGGCGAATAGCCCTGCACCACCTGGAAGTACTGGGCCAGCAGGAAGATCGAGCCGAAGGTGCCCAGCGAGAAGGTGAACGACACCACGTTGATGACGTAGCCGCGCTTGCGGAACAGGCGCAGCGGCAGCATCGGATCTGTGGTCCGGCTCTCCAGGATCACGAACGCCGTGAGCGCGATCGCGCCGCCGATCAGGCCGGTCAGCACCTTGGCCGAGGTCCAGCCGTCGTCGGCGCCGTGGATGACGCCCCACACCACCGCGAGCACGCCGCCCGCCGACAGCAGCAGGCCGAGCAGGTCCAATCGCCGTGCGCCGCCGAAGGATTCGTTCAGCACGCGGGCGACCAGCGGCACCGCGATCAGGCCGATCGGCACGTTCAGCCAGAAGATCCACTGCCAGTTCAGGCCGTCGACCACCGCGCCGCCGACCACCGGGCCCAGTGCGATGCCCAGGCCGGAGATGCCGCCCCAGATGCCGATGGCGGCGCTGCGCATCTTCTCCGGCACCGCCGCGGACAGCAGCGTCAGCGACAGCGGCATGACCGCCGCCCCGCCGAAGCCCTGGGCCGCGCGGGCGGCGATCAGCATCCACGGTTCGGTGGCCAGCGCGCACGCGGCCGAGCCGAGCGTGAACAAGGCGATGCCGCCCAGGTAGACGCGCCGGCGGCCGAGCCGGTCGCCCAGCGCGGACGCGGTGAGCAGCAGTGAGGCGAAGGCCAGGGTGTAGGCGTTCACGAACCACTGCAGGTCCGAGAGCGAGGCGTGCAGTTCGGTGCGGATCACCGGCAGCGCGTTGGTCACCACGAGGTTGTCGAGCGTGACCATGAACATCGGAATGCCCACGGCGGCGAGGACGGCGGCGAGCGGGCGCTGCCGGGCCTGTGCGGCCACCTTTCCGGTGAGCGAGGAGGTTTCGAGTGTCTCAGTCATGTCCGATCCCCTTGTTGTAATCGACTGATAACTAGAGAGTATGCATCGACTGATAACATGTCAATGGCAAGGATGATTCCCCCACGAGGAGGCGCTGCCACCATGACCAGGACCCGGATGACGGCCGAGGAACGCAGCGAGGAAGTGCTGCGCGCGGCGATCTCCGCATTCGCCGAATCCGGTTACGCGGCAACGAAAACCGATGAGATCGCGCGCCGCGCGGGGGTCTCGCAGCCGTATGTCATCCGCCTGTTCGGCACCAAGCAGCAGCTGTTCCTGGCCGTCCTGGACCGGGTGTGCGGCCGCATCGAGGACCTGTTCCGCGCCGGCGCCACCCAGGCCGAGCCCGACGCCTCCCCCAAGGACCGCCTCGACTCCCTGGGCTCCCACTTCGGCGAGTACTTCCTCACCGAACGCGAGCTGCCCCGGGTCTTCCTGCAGGGCATCGCGGCGGCGGCCGAACCGGCCATCGGCGAGTGCATCCGGGAGAACTTCGGACGGCTCTACATCCTCGCCAAAGAACTCACCGGCGCGTCGACCTCCGAGGTCCGCCGCTTCTTCGCCACCGGCATGCTGCTCATCGACCTCACCGCGCTCGGCGTCACCGAACTCGAGGCCGAGACCCCGCCCTGGGCGGCCGAGATCCTCGAGAACCTCGGCGAGGACGGCATCTGACCGGCGGGCCGGAACCCGCCGCGGACCTCACTTCGCGTGCTGGACCCGCGAGCTCGAGTAGAGGCAGATAGCCGCGGCGGCAGCCAGATTCAGGCTCTCGGCGCGGCCGTGGATGGGAATCCGGATCCGGTGGGTGGCGCGGGCGGCGATGGCCTTGTCCAGGCCGTGCGCCTCGTTGCCGAACAGCCAGGCGACCGGGCCGCTCAGGATCTCGTCGGCGTCGTCGAGGTCGACCTCACCCTTGGCGGTGGTGGCCAGGATCGCGATGCCGGCCGCCTCGAGCGCGTCGAGGGTGGCGTCGATATCGCGAGAGCGGGCCACGGGGACGTGGAAAAGGCTTCCGGCACAGGCGCGTACGCATTTGCCGTTGTGGGGGTCGACCGAATCACCGGCCAGCACGACGCCGTCCGCACCGACGGCGTCGGCCACGCGGATCAGGGTGCCCGCGTTGCCCGGGTCGGCGATCTCGACGGGCACGGCGAGCATGCGCGGCGACGCGTCGAGCACCTCGCGCAGCGGCACGTCCACCAGCCGGCACACCGCGACCAGCCCGGGCGGAGTCACGGTCTCCCCCAGCATCTCCGCGGCGCGGTCGGTCACCATCGTGGTCCGCACCCCTTGGGCGGCGGCCCCGGCGACCAGCGCGTGCTCGCGTTCGGCGGCCTTCTCCGAGAAGAACAGTTCCTCGACCCGGCCGGTGTCCAGCGCCGCCTCGACCGAGTTCGCGCCCTCGGCCAGGAACAGGCCGGTCTTGCGACGAACCGGACTGCGGTGCAGCTTGACCGCCGACACGATCCGGGAGTTACGCCAGTCGATGGAATCAGCGCTCACGGCCACCTTGCCCCTCGGAGTTACGCGGAGATAAGAGAAGAAACGAAACGACCCGCGGACCATCGTCCGCGGGTCGTTCCGGCTATTGCTTTGTCACGCAGACCGAATCAGGCGGCCGGGGCGTTGACGTCGGCCGGCAGGGCAGCCTTGGCGGCCGCGACCAGCTGGGCGAAGGCCTCGGCGTCGGAGACGGCGAGCTCGGCCAGGATCTTGCGGTCCACCTCGATGCCGGCGGCCTTGAGGCCCTGCATGAAGCGGTTGTAGGTCATGTCGTTCAGACGCGCGGCGGCGTTGATACGAGTGATCCACAGCTGACGGAAGTCACCCTTCCGCGCCCGGCGGTCCCGGTAGGCGTAGGTGAGCGAGTGCAGCTGCTGTTCCTTGGCCTTGCGGTACAGGCGCGACCGCTGACCGCGGTAGCCCTTGGAGGCCTCGAGAACGGAACGGCGCTTCTTCTGAGCGTTGACGGCCCTTTTGACGCGTGCCACTTTTCAGTCCTTGATCGAATAGGGGGTGCGGCGATCGCACCCGGAGGTTGGTCGGTCGGCTCAGCCGAATTACTTGGCGAGCAGCTTCTTGACGCGAGCGACGTCGGCCTTGGCGACGACCTCCACGCCGTCCAGACGACGAGTCCGGGTGGACGGCTTGTGCTCGAGCAGGTGGCGACGGTTCGCCTGCTGACGCAGCAGCTTGCCGCTGCCCGACACCTTGAATCGCTTCGAGGCGCCGCTGTGGCTCTTCATCTTCGGCATGGATTCCTCAGTTCTGTCGTGCCGGAGGCGCGCGGATACCACACGCCTCCGGAGCTTCTCGTTATTACTGCTGCGGGGTGACCGATTCGGCAGCCGGGGCTGCGGTCTCGGCCGGGGCCGCCTCGGCGGGAGCCGGCGCGGGCGCACTGCTGCGCTGCTGCGTCGAGCTCGCGTCGTTCTGGGCCTTCACCCGCGTCTTCGCGCCCTTGTGCGGCGCGAGGACCATGGTCATGTTTCGGCCGTCCTGCTTGGCCGAGGTTTCGACGAATCCGAGGTCGGCGACGTCGGCGGCCAGTCGCTGCAGGAGCCGGAACCCGAGTTCGGGGCGCGACTGCTCGCGACCACGGAACATGATGGTGACCTTGACCTTCGACCCGGCCTCCAGGAAGCGCATCACGTGGCCGCGCTTGGTGGCGTAGTCGTGGTCATCGATCTTCGGGCGGAGCTTCTGCTCCTTGATCACGGTCTGGACCTGGTTCTTCCGAGACTCACGCGCCTTCTGCGCGGTCTCGTACTTGAACTTGCCGTAGTCCATGATCTTGCACACCGGCGGGCGTGCATCGGGCGCGACCTCGACCAGGTCGAGGTCAGCTTCCTGAGCGACGCGTAGTGCATCTTCAACACGCACGATCCCAACCTGCTCGCCGCCGGGTCCGATGAGTCGGACCTCGGGAACGCGGATGCGATCGTTGATGCGGGTCTCAGTGCTGATGGGGCCTCCTAGGTCAAGCGGTTCGTCAACGACCGCAAGCAATAACTGCAACCCCAATTTCAACACGAAAGCCCCGCTCCGGTATTTCACCGGCACGGGGCCCGAGTCGACCGATCCGCGACGCAAACAGCTCGCATCGCACCGCACGCAGGAAAAACCCACGCGCAGAACCCATCACGTGAATGATGGGCGACCGGACCGTTCAACCCGGCGCTGTCAGCGCTGGTTGACGGTGGGAGTCGGGCTCCACTTGATGCCCCGAGTCGGTTGCAGGAACCAGTCCGGGGCGGTCGTCGCGGAAGAGTCTAACACTCATAGCGGGGAGCTCCGAATCGGCCGCCCCCACGACCAGCGCCGACGCGCGCGATGGCATTCTCTACCCCATGAGCGAGGCTACCTTGAACGACGATTCCGCCCTCATCGACGGCGAGGTCGTGCGCGAATTGGCCGAGATCCCCGCGGTCGAGGTCATCAGCCGCGCCGCCGTCATGCTGATGAGCTCCGCGGCCGAGAAGCTGGGCCTGGGCGAACCCGACCCGGCCAGCAGCCCCCACCTGGACCTGGACGAGGCGCGCCGCGTCATCACCGCGCTCGCCGGCCTGGTCACCGCGTCGGTCGAGTACCTCGGCCCGCACGCCGGTCCGATCCGCGACGGCCTGCAGTCGCTGCAGCGCGCGTTCCGCGAATCCTCGGAGTACCCGGACGCCCCGGGCGCGGGCCCGGGCGAGAAGTACACCGGCCCGGTGTACTGATCGGACGCCCTGACGTCAGCTGTCGAAAACGGCCCGCCCGAGTTCTTTCGGGGCGGGCCGTTTTTCGTTCGGGCAGCCGCTACGCCCTGGGGCCGATGCCGTCGAGGAGTGTGGCGACGACCGCCGCGGGCTCGATGGCGGGCGGTGACATGCCGGGCAGCACCGCGTTGAGGACCCGGTCGTGGCAGATGCCGACCAGGACCGCCGCCGCGGCGGCGATGTCGGCGTCGGGGGCGAGGCGGCCGAGTCGCCGCTCACCGGCCAGATAGTCGGAGAGCAGCACTCGCCAGTCGGGCTGAGCCGTCGGCAGTTCGGCGAACCGATCCAGCACGGCCGGGGCGGACAGCAGGCCCGCGAAGACCGGCAGCACCGCGCGGTGCAGATCGAGGCCCGCGCTCAGATATATACGGAGATTCTCCGCGACCGTCGCTTCCCCCGGGGCGGGCAGTGAGCCGAGCGCGCGGTGCGCGGCGTCGACGTGCGCGCGGACCGCGGCGGCGAGCAGGGCGTCCTTGTCCGGGAAATGGTTGTAGAGGACGCCGTCGGCCACCCCGGCCGCGCGCGCGATGGCGCGCACGGTCAGGGTGGCGGCCGAGCCGTCGGCGAGCAGGCGCTGCGCGGTGGCGACGAGGTGATCGCGCAGGGTGTCGTCGGTGGCGCGCAGCGCCGCGGCCTTACGGGGGGACATGGATGGTTACGGTAGCGGGGTCGCGGCCGTGACGAGCCAGGCCGACCCGCGCAGCGCGATGCCGCCGGGAGTGGCGTAGGGAATCAGGGCCGTGGAGATCGCCTGGCGGACTTCGTCGTCGGTGGCGAACCCGGCCAGGGAGCGGTGGTAGCGGACCGGACCCCAGCCCATGATGAATTCGGTGGCGTCGGCGATGTCGTCGCCCCAGATGCCTTCGGCCTCACGGTATTCGACGCCGATCTCATGGAAACCCGCGGCGGACAACAGGTCCCGGATGCGGTCGGGCTCGGAGAACGGGCCTTCGGCGGGGCTGACCGTGAAATCGCCGAGATGAGCTGCGGCGGCGCCGAATACGGCGCCCAGGTCGGTGCCGGGCAGCGGGGTCATGGCGGCGAAGGCCAGGCGGCCGCCGGGGCGCAGGGCGCGGGCGATATTGGCGAAGGCTGCCACCGGGTCGGTGAAGAACATGATGCCGAAGCGGCTCAGCGCGGCGTCGTAGGCGGCGTCGGGGAAGGGATGAATCTGGGCGTCGCCCTGTTCGAAGCCGACATTGGGGACGGCTTCGGCGGCGGCCCGTTCACGGGCGCGGGCGAGCATCGGTCCGGACAGGTCGACACCGGTCGCTGAACCGGCGCCGGCGCGGCGGGCGGCGGCGCGGGTCAATTGGCCGTTACCGCAGCCGATGTCGAGGACCCGGTCGCCGTCGGTGATGCGGGCGGCGGTCAGCAGGGGTTCGTCGAAGCCGTGGTTCACGGCGTCGTAGCGGTCGTAGTGGCCTGCCCAGTGTTCGCCTTCGTAGCCGTTCCAGGCTTCGGACTGGGCGGTATTCACGATCTCGGTCATGCTCGGCTCCTATTGTGAACAGGTGTTCATGAACGTATGTTCATATTGCGCGCGGCCGAAGGCGCGTGTCAATACCCGCCCCGGGTAACGAATTACGCTGAACGTTCAGCGACCAACCGGCAAACGTCCAGCGACGGAGCGGCATCCGGAGAATCGGCCGCTCCGGCCTGCTGGGATCTCGGCCGGATTGTTAACGCGCGGCCGGACCTGCGACATAGCTGGTTGCGGGCTGATCGCCTGTGCGGCTGGATGATCGAAACAGCGTGGCGACATCGAGCCGGTGCTGGTTGGATGCCGGAGTATCGCACCGATCGGCGCGAGCGCGGGCGACGTCCTGCATACTACGACGGGCAGCGGCAAGGCTGCCCTCACTACGAGATCGAATGGACTTCGGGGGTTGTACATGAATGACCTGATATCCCAAGGGAACCGCACGTCCGGCAGCCGGATTCGGCGCGGCGTGCTCCCGATCATGATCGCCGCGGCCGCGACCGCCGCGCTCGTGTCGGGCTGCACCTCGTCCTCCAGCTCGGACAGCAAGGCCACCACCTCGCAGGCGGCCCCGCCGTCGCAGCTGCCCGAGGGCGCGCAGATCGTCGCCGAATCGGCCAAGACCACCCAGACCCTGCAGTCGGTGCACGTGGTGCTGGACGTGAAGAACCTGCCCACGCTGTCGGTCAAGAGCATCAAGGCCGATGTCACCAACCAGCCGCAGGGCCAGGGCCAGGCCATCGGTGACGCCGAGGTGAAGGTCAAGCAGGACGGCGACTTCACCAAGACCAAGTTCATGGTCGTCGACAAGACCCTCTACACGGGTGACGGCACCAAGTACTCCCCCGTCGGCCCCGCCGAGAAGATCTACGACCCGGGCGTCCTGCTCGACAAGGACAAGGGTCTGGCCTACGCCATCTCGCAGGTGAAGAACGCCAAGGCCGAAGGCCGCGAGAAGATCGACGGCGTCGACACCGTGAAGGTCAGCGGCACCATCTCCGCCGACGTCATGGACCCGGTCGTCCCGCAGATCGGCAAGGACGGCGGCGAGTTCCCGATCACCCTGTACATCAAGGACGTCGCGCCGCCGAGCGGTGCGGGCACCACCCTGCCCTCGACCGCGGCCTCGCCGGGCACCGGCCCGAACCTGGTGCGCGCCATCGTCACCAAGGACGCGGGCACCGTCACCGTGACGTTGTCCGACTGGGCGAAGCCGGTGCACGTCACCAAGCCCGGCGGCTAAACACGCGCCCGTCTGTCCTGTGAGTTGGGAGCCGGTTCGGGGAACGAGCAACGGCGGCAACAGCTGTCGTCCGACCCCGGCCGGCTTTCGCATTTTTTCCGGGCTGCTGTTAACAAAAGCCCACTTAAGAGATTGTTCAGTGAATTGCAAGCCGCAACGCCGACGATTCCATCCGTAAGTTCGAACGCGGTGTGTGCGTGTGGAGGAAAGCTATGACGATCGAACGGCCCGAGGCCGAGGCGACGATCGAACGGCAGGCGCCCGAAGGTGAATTCCGCCGGCCCCCGCTCGACGGACCGCCACCCATCTCCAACGTCTGGGTCTACGACGGGAAAGCCTACGACCTCTCCGACTGGATTTCCAAGCATCCGGGCGGCGAGTTCTTCATCGGCCGGACCAAGAACCGCGACATCACCTCGATTGTCGGCTCGTACCACAAGAATCCGGAAGCCATCGGCAAGATTCTGAAGAAGTACGCGCTCGACCGTGACGCCCTGCCCGAGGACATCCACCCCAAGGCCAACGCGCCCGCGTTCCTGTTCAACGAGGGTTTCGACAGCTGGCGCGACACCCCGAAGTTCAGCTTCGACAACAAGGACGACCTGCTGCACAAGGTGAAGGCGCGGCTCAAGGAACCCGAGCTGGCCGCCCGGATCCGGCGCATGGACACCTATTTCAACATCGTGGTCGCCATTCTCGCGGTGGCGTACTTCGCGGTGCAGGGCCTGCGGCTGTTCGAGCGGTCCTGGATGCCGTTGCCGGTCTTCGTGATCGCGATGGTGCTGCTGCGCAGCTCACTGGCCGGGTTCGGGCACTACGCCATCCACCGTGCCCAGAAGGGCATGAACAAGATCTACACGAACGCCTTCGACTTCAATTACGTCGCACTGGCATTCGTGACCGCGGACGGCCACGCCCTGCTGCACCACCCGCACACCCAGAGTGAAGTCGACATCAAGAAGAACGTCTTCACCATGATGATGCGGATCCCGCGGCTGTACCGGGTGCCGATCCACACCCTGCACAAGTTCGGTCACACCGTCACCGGCATGACCTTCCGCCTGCTCGACGTCTGCCGCCTCACCCGCAAGGTGGGCATCAAGGACATGTACGGCACCTGGGGTGGGGCGCTGCCGCACTTCATCGGGTCGTTCGGCGCGCGGTTCCTGCTGCTGGGCGAGCTCATCGCCTTCACCGTGATGGGCGACTTCTGGGCCTGGGCCCTGCAATTCGTGATCACCCTGTGGGTCTCCACCTTCCTGGTGGTGGCCAGCCACGACTTCGAGGTCGAAACCGAGGAACTCGAGCACAACTCCGAGGACTGGGGCGTCGACCAGATCGAACAAGCCTACGACCTCAAGGTGGTCGGCAACCGCTACCTGGACTGCTTCCTGTCGGCGGGCCTCAGCTCGCATCGCGTCCATCACGTACTGCCCTACCAGCGCAGCGGTTTCGCCAATATCGCCACCGAGGACGTGCTGCGTGAGGAGTCGGCGAAGTTCGGCGTGGAATGGCTTCCCGCCAAGAGCTTCTTCACCGACCGCTTCCCCAAGCAGATCCGCACCTACATCCTCGCGCCGTCCGACGACGCGGTGGAGCGCAAGTGGGGGTTCGTCAAGGAGCACTTCTCGCCGCTCGCCCTGAAGACCTGTGTCGTCTACACCGCGCAGGGCTTCACCGGAATCGGCACGGTCTGAACCGATTCCGAACACCGCGGCGCGCCGGAACATGCGCCGGCCGCACCGCGGGTTCCACCAAAGAATACGAGGGGAGTCATTCGTGTCCATCACCATCGACGAAGGGGCCGCCCGGCCCGCAGCCCGGTTCGCGGGAGGCGAACCCGGCTACGACTTCGCGCCGACCCCGATGCCGCCGGCCCCGCCGACCACCGTCGGCGTGATCGAGTCCATCGCCACCGGCGCGCCCGCGCAGATCTTCGCGCAGGCCGACGCCGCCGCCCAGGTCGCCGGACTGTTCACCGACCCGGCCCAGCAGGCCCGGATCCCGCGGATCTACCAGAAGACCCGGGTCACCACCCGCCACCTCGCGGTGAACCCGATCGACCCCGAATTCCTGTCCTACAGCCGGGAATCGGGCACCATCCGCGACCGCATGAACACCTTCTACGACCACGCGGTGCCGCTGGCCGTGGACGTGGCCGGCCGCGCCGTCGCCCACCTCGAGGACCCGGCCGCCGAGATCGGCATGCTGGTCTTCGCCACCAGCACCGGGTTCATCGCACCCGGCGTGGACGTGGCCGTGGTCAAGCAGCTGGGCCTGTCCCCCACCGTCAACCGGGTCGTCGTGAACTTCATGGGCTGCGCCGCGGCCATGAACTCCGTGCGCGCCGCGACGGATTACGTGCGGGCGCACCCGGACAAGAAGGCGCTGGTCATCTGCATCGAGCTGAGCTCGGTCAACGCCGTGTTCGACGACAATGTCAACGACGTCATCATCCACAGCCTCTTCGGCGACGGGTGCGGCGCGGTGGTCATCGGCGCCCGGCAGGCGCACCAGCAGCTGCCGGCCGGATCCATCGTCATCCGGGACAGCTTCAGCTACCTGTTCGACGACGCCGAGGACGGAATCGTGCTGGGCGTCAACGACAACGGCATCACCTGCGAGCTGTCGGAGAACCTGCCGCAGTACATCCTGCGCGGCGTGGACCCGGTGGTGACCGAGGTGCTCGCGCGCCAGGGCCTCACCAAGTCCGACATCGATCTGTGGGCGATCCACCCGGGCGGCCCCAAGATCATCGAGGAGTCGGTGCGCTCGCTCGGCCTCGGCGCCGAAGAGGCCGCCACCAGCTGGGACGTGCTCGCCGAGTACGGCAACATGCTCAGCGTCTCGCTGATCTTCGTGCTCGAGCAGATGGTCGCGCAGTCGGCGTCCCAGCCGATCTCGACGGGCGTGGCGTTCTCCTTCGCGCCCGGCGTCACCCTCGAGGGCGTCGTGTTCGACGTCATCCGTTCCTGACCAGCCCGACCCGTCCAGTCCAGAGAGCCAGCAGTCATGCAACTCATCAGATTCCTCATCTCCATCTCGTGGATGCGGATCGCCGGCGTCATCGCCTCCGGTCTCGTCTGCGGTGCGGCCAATACCTACCTGGTGACATTGATTCGGGGAGTGGTGTCACCGGAACCGCACCCGGGCGTCACCGTCCAGGCGTTCGTCGCGACCGCCCTGGTCATCCTGATCAGCGGCGTGATCTCGCAGGTGCTGCTGATCCGGCTGGCCCAGGACGCCATCTACCGGCTGCGCGCGGACCTGAGCTCGCGCATCGTGTCCGCGCCGCTGGAACACCTGGAGCGGCTGGGCCAGCACCGGCTGATCGCCACCCTCACCGAGGACGTGCGGGCCCTGTCGCAGGCGGTGACGGCCATCCCGAGCATCTGCATCGACCTGGCCACCATCGTGGGCTGCTTCGTGTTCCTCGCGGTCGTGTCCGGGCCGATCTTCGCCACCACGGTGGCGGGCACGCTGCTCGGAATCGCCTGTGTGGAACTGGTTCTCAAGCGGGTGCGGGCGCTGTACCAGTCCGCACGGGAGAACGAGGACGGGCTGCTGCGCTCCTTCCAGGCGGTGTCGCTGGGCATCAAGGAGCTCAAGCTGCACCGCGGCCGGCGACGCGACTTCATGGACAAGCACCTGCTCGGCTCCGCGGAGACGCTGCGGGCGCAGAACATCGACGCCGGGTCGAAATTCACCGTGGCCCAGGGGTTCGGGCAGCTGCTGCAGCTGGCCACCATGGCGCTCATCCTGTTCGGGCTGGCGCGGGCGCTGGAACTGCCGCAGAACGTGATGGTCGGCTACGTGCTCGTCACCACGTTCCTGGCGATGCCGATGCAGAACTTCATGCACCGCATCCCGGACCTGCTGCGCGGTGACGTGGCACTGGCCAAGATCCGGTCGCTCAACCTGTCCATCCAGACCGCGCACGACGAATCGCGGCTGCCCTACACCGAGCGGGCCGCCGTCACCGCGGCGCGGCTCGAGCTCAACGACGTCGGCTACAGCTACCTGACCGAGGCGCCGCCGGCGATCCCGCCGCTGCCCGGCACCGGACCGCACCCCGGCCCGGGTCCCGGACAGCGCCCCGGCGGGGGCCGGCCGCATCCCGGCGGCCCGCCCCCGGGCCACGGTCCGCAGGGTGTCGACCGGCCGGATGTCAACGGGCACAGGTTCGTCGGCCACGGCGGGCACCCGCTGCCCAACGGCGGGCCCATGGCCCCGCCGCAGGCCGACGGCTCCGGCTTCCACCTGGGCCCGCTGGATCTGACCTTCGAACCCGGCCAGATCAGCTTCATCGTGGGCGGCAACGGCAGCGGCAAATCGACGCTGGCCAAACTGATCACGGGCCTCTACGTCCCGCAGCACGGCCATCTCACGCTCAACGGCGAGACGATCGACCACACCAATATCGAGTGGTTCCGGCAGAACAGCTCGGCGGTCTTCACCGACTTCCACCTGTTCGAGGACTACCTCGGCTTCGAGGACGGCGTCGACGACCAGGTCCGGAAGTACCTGAAGGAACTCCGGATCGATCACAAGGTGACCGTGGAGAACGGCCGCCTGTCGACGATCGACCTGTCGCAGGGACAGCGCAAGCGCCTGGCGCTGCTGACCGCGCTGCTCGAGGACCGGCCGATCTACCTGTTCGACGAGTGGGCCGCCGATCAGGAGCCGAAGTTCCGTGACGTGTTCTACCGCGAGATCCTGGTCTCGCTGAAGAACCGCGGCAAGACCGTCATCGTCATCACCCACGACGACCGGTACTTCGACTGCGCCGACCAGCTCGTCAAACTCGACTTCGGCCACATCGCCGAGGTCAAGGAACTCGAGCCGCCGCTCGCGGCCGCCGAGTAGGAGCGAAAGCCGAAGGCCCCGTACCGATTCCGGTACGGGGCCTTCGCGCTGTGGGACGGTCAGCGCAGCGCGGCGGCCTTGCGGCGCGCCGCGGCGGCCTTCTTGGTGGCCGCGGCCTGAGCCTCGGTCTTCGGGGCGGCCTTCTTCGCGGGCGCCTTCTTCGCGGGCTTCGGCTCGGCGAGGGCCGGCGGCTGGGCCGCGAGCACGGCCTTCAGGAACTGACCGGTGTAGCTGTCCGCCACAGCCGCAACGTCTTCCGGGGCGCCCTGGGCGATGACCATGCCACCGCCGGAACCGCCCTCGGGGCCCATGTCGATGACCCAGTCGGAGGTCTTGATGACATCGAGGTTGTGTTCGATGACGATCACCGTATTGCCCTTGTCCACCAGGCCATTGATGACGGCCAGCAGCTTGCGGATGTCCTCGAAGTGCAGGCCGGTGGTGGGCTCGTCGAGAATGTAGATGGTGCGGCCGGTGGACCGCTTCTGGAGTTCGGCGGCCAGCTTCACGCGCTGCGCCTCACCACCGGACAGCGTCGGAGCCGACTGGCCCAGGCGGACATAGCCGAGACCGACGTCCACCAGCGTCTTGAGATAGCGGTGGATCGAGGTCACCGGCTCGAAGAAGTCCGCGGCCTCCTCGATCGGCATGTCCAGCACCTCGGCGATGGTCTTGCCCTTGTAGTGGACTTCCAGGGTTTCGCGGTTGTACCGCGCGCCGTGGCAGACCTCGCACGGGACGTACACGTCCGGCAGGAAGTTCATCTCGATCTTCAGGGTGCCGTCACCCGAGCACGCCTCGCAGCGGCCGCCCTTCACATTGAAGGAGAACCGGCCCGGCTGATAGCCGCGCACCTTGGCCTCGGTGGTGGCCGCGAACAGGGTGCGGATCTTGTCGAAGACGCCGGTGTAGGTGGCCGGATTCGAGCGCGGGGTGCGGCCGATCGGCGACTGGTCTACCTGCACCAGTTTGTCCAGGTGATCGAGGCCGTTGACCCGGGTGTGGCGGCCCGGCACCTGACGCGCGCCGTTCAGCTTGTTCTGCAGCACGGTCGCCAGAATGTCGTTGACCAGCGTCGACTTACCCGAACCGGAGACGCCGGTGATCGAGGTGAGCACGCCCAGCGGGAAATTCACGTCGATGTCGCGCAGGTTGTGCTCGGTCGCGCCGACCACGGTGAGCTGCTTCTTCTTGTCGATCGGCCGCCGCACCAGCGGCAGGTCGATGCGCTCGCGCCCGGAAAGGTAAGCGCCGGTGAGGGAATCCTTGTCCTTCAGCAGCCCCTCGTAGGGACCCGAGTACACCACCTGACCGCCGTGCTCACCGGCCAGCGGGCCGATGTCGACGACCCAGTCCGAGGCGTGGATGGTGTCCTCGTCGTGCTCGACCACGATCAGCGTATTGCCGAGACTCTTGAGGCGCGTGAGGGTTTCGATCAGGCGGCGGTTGTCGCGCTGGTGCAGGCCGATGGACGGCTCGTCCAGCACGTACAGCACGCCCACCAGGCCCGACCCGATCTGGGTGGCCAGGCGGATGCGCTGCGCCTCACCGCCGGAGAGGGTGGCGGCGGCGCGCGAGAGCGTCAGGTACTGCAGGCCGACGTCGAGCAGGAAGCCCAGGCGCGCCTGGATCTCCTTGATCACCTGCGCGGCGATGGCGGCCTGCCGGTCGTCGAGGGTGAGGGTGTTCAGGAAGTGCGCGGCATCGCCGATCGACAGATCCGAGATGTCGGCGATGGAGCGGCGTTCCGTGCCGGCCGACAGCGTGACCGCGAGGATCTCCGGCCGCAGGCGCGCGCCGGCGCACACCGGGCACGGGATGTCGCGCATGTACCCGTCGTAGTGCTCCTTCATCGCCTCCGACTCGGTGGCGTCCATGCGCCGCTGCAGGAACGGCATCACACCCTCGAAATCGGCGTAATACGAACGCTTGCGGCCGTAGCGGTTGGTGTAGGAGACGTGCACCTGCTCGGAGCTGCCCTCCAGCACCGCCTTGCGGGCCTTGAGCGGCAACTGACTCCACGGCGTGTCCATGGAGAAGCCGATGGCCTCGGCCAGGCCCGACAGCAAGCGGGTGAAGTACTCGGCGGTCTGCCCGCGCGACCACGGCGCGATCGCGCCCTCGGCCAGGCTCAGATCCGGGTCCGGCACAACGAGATCCGGATCGACCTCCTTGCGAATACCGAGACCGGTGCAATCCGGGCAGGCGCCGTAGGGCGAGTTGAAGGAGAACGACCGCGGTTCCAGATCCTCGATGTCGAGGGGGTGCCCGTTCGGGCAGGCCAGCCGCTCGGAGAAACGTCGCTCCCGATCGTGGGCGTGCTCGTCGCGGTCCACGAAGTCCAGCACCACGATGCCGTCGGCCAGCCGCAGCGCGGTCTCGATCGAATCGGTCAGGCGCTGTTTGGAACTCGGCTTCACGGCGAGGCGATCGATGACCACCTCGACATCGTGCTTCTCCTGCTTCTTCAGCTTGGGCGGATCGGTCAGCGGATGCACCACGCCGTCGACCCGGACGCGCGAGTAGCCCTGCGAGTTCAGCGACTCGAACAGGTCCACGAACTCACCCTTACGGGTGCGCACCACCGGCGCGAGCACCTGGAACTTGGTGCCCTCCGGCATGGCCAGCACCTGATCCACGATCTGCTGCGGGCTCTGCTTGGCGATCAGGTGACCGCAGACCGGGCAGTGCGGGGTGCCCGCGCGCGCGAACAGCAGACGCAGATAGTCGTAGACCTCGGTGATGGTGCCGACCGTGGACCGCGGGTTGCGGTTGGTCGACTTCTGGTCGATGGACACCGCCGGGGACAGGCCCTCGATGAAGTCCACGTCCGGCTTGTCCATCTGACCCAGGAACTGCCGGGCGTACGCGGACAGCGACTCCACGTAGCGGCGCTGTCCCTCGGCGAAGATGGTGTCGAAGGCCAGCGACGACTTTCCGGACCCGGACAGACCAGTGAAAACGATGAGGCTGTCACGGGGTAGGTCGAGATCGACCCCTTTGAGGTTGTGCTCCCGCGCTCCGCGCACCGTCAGGCGATCCGCCACCTGGCCATCCTTCCAACGTTCCGGCATCCAGACATACCCCCGACGCCATGCTAGGGGCACCCACCGACAAGTTTGGATACGCCGACTGAAACGCTGGTCACAGTGTGTTTATTGCGACGGGCGAGAGTGATCTCGCCCGCACCGGCTCAGACCGACTTCTCGGTGATCGCCGTGGCGGCCCCGGCCACGCTGGGCAGCGCCCGGCGCACGCAGCTCGAGAGCACCCGCGGCGGCCGCGCCCGCTCCCGATCGCGGGCGCGATCCTCGGACCCGGCCGCGGTGACCAGGGCCAGGTCACCGTCGAAACGGCGGTAGAGCAGCCGCCCGCGGCGGACGTCGGCGTCGATGAAGAACAGGTACGGCAGCCCGCCCAGGCACAGCCGCGCCACCGCCTCGTCCTCGAGCAGCATGGGCACGCCGTCGCGCGGACGGCCCAGCGTGCGCACCCCGAGCGGCCCGGTCCAGCAGACCACCGCCTCGGATCCGGTGTCGGCGTCGATGAACAGGTGCGCGTCGTAGTCCATGGCGTCGAGCACCCGCGCCGCCGCCGCGGGCGTGGCCACCTGTAGTCGGCAGTCCTTGCGCCGCACGATCGGCCGCGGCTCGGTGATCGCGGACAGCGACGGGCGCGCGGGATCCGGCCAGGGCCGGGACAATTCGTCCGGCGGGCAGCCCAGTCGCAGGTCCAGCCGTTCCAATGCGAAGGTGGCGGCGAACCGGCCGGGCCCGGCGACCTGTACCCGGAACGACTTCCCCAGCGCTCGGACACTCGCCTGCGCGAGGGTGGTGCCGTCCTCGGGATCGCCGTCGTCGGGATCGGGCCAGTGCAGGCGTGCCCGCACCGGCCCGACGACTCCGTGGCGGCGCAATACCCTGCCCAGTCCGCGCGCCACGCGGGTCACCTCCCCCGACGGGACGGGCCCGTGCGTGGTCACCACGAAATCCGGATCGATTCCACTCGACCACACATCGAACGCGCCCATAGCCGACCCCGCTCTCCCTGTCTCCGACCCGGCAACCGAACTCCATGGCAACACACGTCACGTGGGCCCGACAGTGCCGAAAGTCCCGAAACAGACCACTTTCGGGGAAAAGTCTCCGACAAAAGATCTCGGGCGCGCCGATTCGCCTGGAGATTAGGGACCTTCGGCGGTATCCCGTTGCCGCGCCGCGAGTTACGTTGGCCGGGACCATTCGCGCACGCGCGCGAACCGACCGCGCATCACCGACATCCTGGAGGCCGTCGTGATCAAAGTCTTCCTGGTCGACGATCACGAGATCGTCCGCCGCGGTCTGACCGACCTGCTGGAGGAGGACCCCGAGCTGACCGTGGTCGGCGAGGCGGGCGACGTCGCCCAGGCGCTGGCCCGGATCCCGGCGCTGCGCCCCGATGTGGCGGTGCTCGACGTGCGCCTGCCCGACGGCAACGGCATCGAACTGTGCCGGGACCTGTTGGCCGACATCGACGATCTGCGCTGCCTGATCCTCACCTCCTACACCGACGAACAGGCCATGATGGACGCCATCCTGGCCGGCGCCAGCGGCTACGTGGTCAAGGACATCAAGGGCATGGAGCTGGCCAAGGCCATCAAGGAGGTGGGCGCGGGCCGCTCGCTGCTGGACAATCGCGCGGCCGCCGCCCTGATGGCCCGGCTGCGGCGCAGCACCGAATTCGACGGCCCGCTGGCCGGTTTGACCGATCAGGAACGCAAGTTGCTCGATCTGCTCGGCGACGGCCTCACCAACCGGCAGATCGCCGAACGGATGTTCCTGGCGGAGAAGACGGTCAAGAACTACGTGTCCCGGCTGCTGGCCAAACTCGGGATGGAACGCCGCACCCAGGCGGCCGTCCTGGCATCGAAATTGCGTACGGGACAACCACGTTCGGCATGACAACCGCACGGCAACCCCGGCGCGCATAGAATCGCGCTGACGTCGCGTATCCGCCGGACCGCAGGACATACATGCACGACATCCCCCGCACCGGCCCTTACTCGGTGCGTGAAACGCTGTCGCAGCTGCGATTACGCGAGTTGCTCACCGAGGTCAAGGACCGAGTCGAACAGATCATCGACGCCCGCGATCGGATCGACGGGCTCGTCGAGGCGATGTTGCTGGTCACCTCCGGGCTGGACCTGGAGCAGACGCTGAGCACCATCGTGCGCGCGGCCACCATCCTGGTCGACGCCCGCTACGGGGCGCTGGCCGTGCTCGGGCACGAACAACAGCCCAGCCAGTTCATCTTCCACGGCATCGACGAGCAGACCCGGGTCAAGATCGGGGCGATGCCCGAGAGCCACGGCGTGCTCGGACTGCTGCTCGACAAGCCCGAACCGCTGCGCCTGGACGATCTCACCCGTCATCCCGCCGCCGTCGGCTTCCCCGAGCATCATCCGGAGATGCGCACCCTGCTGGGCATGCCGGTGCGCATCCGCGGCGAGATATTCGGAAACCTCTACCTCGCCGAGAAATCCGGCGGCCACCCCTTCACCGAGGACGACGAGGTGCTGCTGCAGGCGCTGGCCGCCGCGGCCGGTATCGCCGTCGACAATGCCCGGCTCTACGAGCAGGCCCGCACCCGGCAGGCGTGGATCGAGGCCACCCGCGACATCGCCACCGAATTCCTCGCCGACACCGAACCCAACAAGGTGCTCGCCCACGTGGTGGCGCACGCACGCGAACTCACCGCCTCCCAGCAGGCGCTGCTGGCCGTGGTCGCCGATCCCGAGGAAGCGCCCGAGCGGGTCACCGAGCTGGTGGTGGCGCAGTGGTCCGGGCCGGGCGAGCCGCCCGCCGGGCACGCGGTGCGCACCGTCGAGACCGCGGTCGGCCAGGCCCTCACCACCCGCACCCCGCTCCGTTTCGACGACGGCCGCCACATCGACCTGGGCACCCCGATCGCCGATATCGGCCCGGCCCTGGTGCTGCCGCTGCACACCCCCGATTCCACCCTGGGCGTGCTGATCACGCTGCGCTCGGCCGAATCCGCGCCCTACTCCGACGAATTGGTGGAGCTGATCGCCGCCTTCACCGATCAGGCCGCGCTGGCCATGCAGCTGGCGGTGGCGCAGCGGCGCATGCGCGAACTCGACATCCTCACCGACCGCGACCGCATCGCCCGCGATCTGCACGACCACGTCATCCAGCGGCTGTTCGCCATCGGGCTGGCGTTGCAGGGCACGGTGCCGCGCGCGCGGGTGCCCGAGGTGCAGCGCCGGCTCGCGGACGCGATCAACGATCTGCAGGACGTGGTGGAGGAGATCCGCACCTCGATCTTCGACCTGCACGGCGGCGACGGGCACAGCAACCGGCTGCGACAGCGCATCGAGCGCGCGGTCAAGCAGCAGACCACCGCCACCGACATCCGGGCGCTCATGCACATCACCGGCCCGCTGTCGGTGGTCGAGCCCGCGCTCGCCGATCACGCGGAAGCCGTTGTGCGCGAGGCCGTCTCGAACGCGGTCCGGCATTCGGGGGCCGACACCATCACCATCGACATCGGGGTGGCCGACGATCTCACCATCGTGGTCGCCGACAACGGCCGCGGGATCCCGGATTCCATCACGCCCAGCGGGCTCACCAACCTGGCGCGCCGGGCCGAACAGTCGGGCGGGCGGCTGGCGGTGTACCCGCGCCGCGACACCAATGGCGACGACGAGGACATCACCACCACGGGAACCAAACTGCACTGGTCGGTACCGCTGCACTGAATCAACGCCACCCGACCGCACCGGCCGGCGTCAGGTGAGCGGGCCGAGCACCACCGCACTGTTGTTGCCGCCCATGCCGAGCGCGGTCTTCAAGGTGAGGCCGCGGATGCCCGGCTGCACGCCGTCCACCAGGCGGGCGTACGCCGGCGCGACGATCGGCGCGGACACCAGCACCCCGCGCTCGTAGCCCATGGCCGCGGCGGCGATCTCGATTCCGGCCGAGGCGGCCTGGCAGTGCCCGGCCAGCGGCTTGAGCGCCGTCACCTGCGGGCGGTCGTCGAAAATCCGGGCCAGCAGCGCGGTTTCGGCCGCGTCGCACTGGGCGGTGCCGGAGGCGTGGGCATTGAGGCAGGCGATCTCCTCGGGGCGGACGTCCGCCGCGGCGAGGGCGCGGTGCACACAGTGGTAGATCTGCTCGAACGACGGCTCGACGGAGACGACGTGGTAGCCGTCGCTGGTCATGGCCCCGCCCAGCACCGCCGCGTAGGGGCGGTCGGCGTCGCGGGTCAGCATCAACGCGACCGAGGCCTCACCGAAGACGAAACCGCGGCTGCCCTCCTGGAACGGCCGGCACGCCTCGAGCGGATCGGCGTCGAAGACCGCGGCGCCCAGATTCACGAACGCCTGCACCATGTCGGGTGAGGCCGACAGGTCGGTGGCCACCACCAGCACGTCGTCGGCCACGCCGTGGTCCATCCATAGTCGGGCGGTGACCAGGGCCACGTTGAGTGAGGAGCAGGCGGCGCTCACGTTCATGGCCGGACCGTGGAAGCCGAACTCGTTCATCAGCATCGACACCGGGGTCGAGGGGATCAGCCGCAGATAGTCGCGCGAGCGCCGCTGTCCGCCGTCGACGGTGAAGAAGTCCTGCCATTCGTCGAGGTTGCCGAGCACGATCGCGTGCAGCAGTCCGACGGTCCGGCCGGGCCGCCAGCCGCGGCCACGGGCGTCGGTGACCGCTTCGCGTGCGGAGTCCAGGACCGCGCGGAGGTAGCGGCTCGGCGGTAAGTCCGGATCGCCGCCTTCGGGAATCCGCGCAACCCACCCATGCCGATCGCGTCCGGGCCCGTACCCTGGATGTAGCCGGGCCGCGGACTTCCCGCTCAGCAAACCCTCCCAGAGGGTTTCTCGGCCCCAGCCGTACCCGGTCACGGCACCGATACCGGCAATCGTCATATGATCTTGATGCTGACCGTCGGCAATCGAGACGGGGTTGGCGCCAGGCATTGCATCGCTCCTCTCCAGGCACTTCATTCAATACGCTCGGCAAGCTGCACCAGCAAATTTTCAGATAACAGAATGGTGCCGTGCTCCATCGACGTGTTCCGCACCGACGATCAGGGGGTGAACGAAATGGTGGGTAACGATCGGGCAAACCTCCCGTCCGACACCGAACAGCTGGCCCAGCGGTACCGGTCCCTGGTGGACTTCAGCCCGGACGGCATCGTGGTCCACGAACGCGGAATGATCGTCTACGCCAATCCGGCGCTCCTGCGCATGCTCGCCGCCGACGACCCCGAGGACGTCATCGGCCGGCCCGTCACCGATTTCGTCTCACCGCCGTCGGTCGCGCCCATGCTCGACCGCATCCGCCGGCTCACCATCGCCGGCACCGCCTCCGACCCCACCGAGATGACCCTGCTGCGCTGCGACGGGAAAACGCTGGAGGTCGAGACCGTGTCGGTGCTGACCGCCTGGCACGACCATCTGGCCTATCAGGTCGTCGTGCACGACCTGACCCCGCAACGCCGCGCCGAGGCCGCCCAGCGGCAAGCCGAGCAGTTCTTCACCTCCGTGGTGTCGCAGCTGGAGGAGGGCGTGGTGGTGATCGACCGCGACGGCCGCATCGAATCCGCCAACCCGGCCGCGCGCCGCATCTTCGGCTACGACGCCAAGGACCTGATCGGCACCCACATCGACGACCTGCCGCTGTGCCTGCTCGACGCGAACGCCCAGCCCATGCCCTCGACCTGGTATCCGATCATCCGCACCCTGGCCACCGGCGAGGACGTGACACGGTTCGTGTTCGGGCTGGACCGGCCCGACGGGCAGCGGCGCTGGCTCTCGGCCAACAGCCGCCTGCTCAACCCCACCGACCCCAACTCCCCCGCGGTGTCGTCGTTCAACGACATCACCGAATTTCGCGCCAGCCGAAGGCAGTTGGAGTACCAGGCCACCCACGACCCGCTCACCGGGCTGGCCAATCGGTCGCTGGTGCTGTCGAAGCTGGCCGCGGCGGTGGGCACCGCCGAGACGCTGCCGGTGTCGAGCGTGCTGTTCATCGACCTGGACGGATTCAAGACCATCAACGACACCCTCGGGCACGCCATCGGCGACACCGTGCTGCAGATCGTGGCCCAGCGGCTGCAGCGCGGGCTGCGCGCCGACGACGTGGTGGGCCGCATCGGCGGCGACGAATTCCTGGTCCTGCTGTCGGGGCGCACCCTGGGCGACGATCTGGACGTCCTCATCGCCCGGCTGCGGCAGGCCACCTCCGAGCCGATCATCGCGCGCGGACACCGCATCCAGGTCGACGCCTCCGTCGGCGTCACCCACCTGCACGCCGGCGACACCCGCACGCCGGAAGCCGTGCTGCACGACGCCGACCTGGCCATGTACCGGGCCAAGCCGCCCAACCACCACAACACTCCGCTGACGCGGCGCACCGACAGCACCCACGCCTCGTAACCCGGGCACCCACGCCTCGTCACCTGGCGATACGGCGCGGGCAAGCCAGGCGCACTAGACTCGACAACTCTGTTCTCGATGCTTCGCGCGCCGTCCCCGCACGGCGGACGTGGTGAACAAGGAGTTCCGTCTTGCCCGACCTCACCGAGGAGCGTTCTGTGCCCGATTCCGCTGACGCGGTATCCCCGGACCTGGAACGCGAGCAGCAGTACCTCACGAAGCTCTACGAACAGCTCGACGGCATGCGCGCCTACGCCCAGCGGCGGCTGCGCACCGTGCTCCTGGAGACCGGCGGCACCCCACAGGCGCGCAGTGAGCGCGAGTCGTTCACCCAGCTCTACTCCGAGGACCTGTCCAAGTACGACGCCGCCGAACACGGCCTGTGCTTCGGCCGCATCGACATCGCCCCGGGCGAGAACGACGGCGACGGCGAGAACCGCTACATCGGTCGTATCGGCATCCTCGACGAGAGCGCCGACTACGAGACACTGCTGCTGGATTGGCGCGCTCCCCTGGCCCGGCCGTTCTACCTGGCCACCACCGCCGCCCCCGACGGGGTGACCCGCCGGCGCCACATCCGCTCCCGCAACCGCAACGTCACCGGCGTCAACGACGAGTACCTGAGCCTCGAGGCCGCCCAGGCCGCCGGCGTGATCAGCGCGGACGGCGGCGTCGGCAGCGAGAGCGCGCTGCTGGCCGCCCTCAACGCCGCCCGCACCGGGCACATGAACGACATCGTCGAGACCATCCAGAGCGAGCAGGACGCGATCATCCGCTCCGAGCACAAGAGCGTGCTCGTGGTGCAGGGCGGGCCGGGCACCGGCAAGACCGCGGTGGCGCTGCACCGCGCGGCCTACCTGCTCTACACCTACCGCCAGCAGCTGGACAAGGCCGGTGTGCTGATCATCGGGCCGAACTCCACCTTCCTCGACTACATCGGCCAGGTGCTGCCCTCGCTCGGTGAGACCGGCGTGCTGCTCTCCACCGTAGGCAACCTGTACCCGGGAGTGCGAGCGACACTGGAGGATTCGCTGCGCGCCGGGGAACTCAAGGGTTCCCTCGACATGCTCGAGGTGCTCAAGAAGGGGGTGCGCGACTGGCAGGACGTGCCGCGCGAGACCATCCCGCTCTACTTCGACGGGCACCAGCTCGAACTCGACCGCAAGATCGTCACCAAGGCCCGCGGCCGCGCCCGCTCCTCGCGCCGCCCGCACAACCTGGCCCGGCCCATCTTCGCGGCCGCGGTGGTGGACGCGCTCACCGACCAGCTCGCCGCCGCCATCGGCTCCAACCCGCTGGGCGGTCGAAACCTGTTGAGCCAGACCGATCTCACCGAGATCCGCGACGAGATGCGCGCCGACGCCGAGATCCAGCGCGCCATCGCCGGACTGTGGCCGATCCTCACCCCGCAGGAGGTGCTGGGCGGGCTGTGGGCCGACCCCAGGCGCCTGTCCAACGCGGCCGGACAGCTCAGCGCGGCCGATCGGGCCGAACTGCAGCGCTCCGACAGCGGCGAGTTCAGCGACGCCGACGCGCCGCTGCTCGACGAACTGGCCGAACTGCTGGGCATCGACGACAGCGAGGAGCGTGAGCGCTCCCGCCGCCGCTGGCGCGCCCAGCTCGCCGAGGCGCAGGACGCCCTCGATATCCTGACCGGTTCCGCGCCACAGGATCTCGAGGACGACCTCGACCCCGAACTGCTCATGGCCTACGACCTCATCGACGCCTCCCAGCTCGCCGAGCGCCAGCAGGTCCGCACCCGCCAGACCACCGCCGAACGCGCCGCCGGGGACCGCACCTGGACCTACGGGCACGTCATCGTGGATGAGGCGCAGGAGCTTTCGGCCATGGCGTGGCGGATGGTCATGCGCCGCATCCCGAATCGGTGGATCACCGCAGTCGGCGATGTCGCCCAGACCGGCGATCCGGCGGGCGCCTCGTCGTGGCAGCAGGTGCTGGAACCGTATGTGGCCAAACGCTGGAAGCTCACCGAGCTGACCGTCAACTACCGCACGCCCTCGGAGATCATGGCGGTGGCCGGGGACGTGCTGGCCGCCATCGATCCGGCCGCGCCCGCGCCGCGCTCGGTCCGCGACTCCGGTTTCGAACCGGCCGCGACCCGGGTGACGGCGGGCGAGCTGGCCGACGAGGTCAAGCGGCTGATCGCGGCCGAGGCCGAGCATCCCGGCACCACGGCGGTCATCGTGCCGCACGATCTGGCCGCCGAACTCGGTCACCTGTCCGATGATTCGACGCGGGTGCTGACCGTCCACGACGTGAAGGGCCTGGAATTCGACGCGGTGATCCTGGCCGAACCGCACCGCATCCTGAGCGAATCGCCGCGCGGCCTCAACGACCTGTACGTGGCGCTGACCCGCGCCACCCAGCGGTTGGCCGTCGTGCACACCGAGGACCTGCCGCAGGTCCTGCACCGGCTGCGCTGACCCGCGAACGGAGAAGCGGCCGGGTCCCGATGGGGCCCGGCCGCTTCTCTTCGTTCTTCGAGCGTCAGCGCACGGTGTGCACGATCAGCACGTCGCAGCGCGACTTGCGGGCCACGTCCGAGGGCACCGAGCCGAGCAGGCGACCGGCCAGGGTGTTGAGGCCGCGGTTACCGACGACCAGCAGGTCGGCCTCCACGTCCTTCACCAGGTCCAGCAGCGACTCGACCGGCTCGCCGACGACGGGCTTCTCCACGACGTTCACCGCGCCGAGGGCGACGGCCTTGTCACGGGCGACGCGCAGGATCTCGCTGGTGGGCGCGGAGCCGCGCACCTGGTAGGCCTCGTCCTTCAGCACGTCCGCGGCCGCGGCGACATCGCGGTCGTCGGTCGGGAAGTAGGCGCAGGCGATGTACAGCGTGGCGCCCTCGTCGCCGGCCAGAGCCGCGGCCCGCTCGACGGCGACGTACGACGAGTCCGAGCCATCGGTACCGACGACGATCGTCCGGTAGGCGGTCATTTCTCCTCCAAGTACAAGGGTCGGGGCCGCGGATTCCTCGACAGTGGGGTTTTCACCGCGGCAACTTCGCCTGACAATAGCGGCATAACCGGCGGAAATATTCGATATCGCAACACATCACACCGCGTGGCGGGATCGGCGACTGTGACATTCCCGGCACGCTCCGAACACGGCCCCGGCTACCAGCGAATTTCCCGGCGATCGCGACGCGGAACACACAATGCCAACGGCCTTGCACGCCTGGGAGATTCGTCACAAGCCCGAAATGTCCGCGGGCCGTTCGTTGTGCCACGTCACAACGAACGGCCCGGGAATCAGTGACTTCGTTTTGCCCGTCGCCGCGGATTTCCTAGGAGAGGTCGAAAAGCGGTCCGGTGAGCGTCAATCCGAGATCGTGGCCGACGTGGGCGAAGAAGGCGAACAGCATGAGCGACGCGCCCGCCAGTGCGATGTCCTTGTTGAAGTTCACCATCTCGCCCTGCTTCGCCTCGGGATCGGTCTCCTTCCAGAAGGCGTGCATGAGGAAGGCGGTCGGCACCAGGAACAGGATCAGCAGCAGTGCGCCGAGGTCGGCCCAGACGCCCAGCAGCACGCTCAACCCGCCGGCCAGCAGCAGCACGCCCGAGGCGGGCACCGCCAGCGTGGGCATCGGTATGCCCTTGAACTGCGCGTACTGCGCCATCGACTCACGCTGCGCCAGATGCCCGAAGCCGGAGCCGAGGAACAGCAACGCGAACAGGATCCGTCCGATCAACACCAGCACGTCCATGGCCCGCTCCTTCGATGATCGATGCGCCATTGGGTGATATGGCAACCAACTTCATCAGGTCCACTGCTATTCCCGTACCAGTCAGTTTGTCAGGATGGTAGCGAGATGCGGGCGTATTCGAGCGGAGGCATTCCGATCTCCTTGGCGAACTCGTTGGAGAAGTGCGCCTGATCGAAATAGCCGAGCTCGAGGGCCAGCGCGGCCAGGTCCGAGGTCCGGCCCTCGGCCAGCAGGTGCGCGCCGTCCTGCAGCCGATAGCGGCGCAGGACCCACTTCGGACCCGCCCCGACATAGCGGCGGAAGAGACGCTGCAGCGTGCGGATCGGGATGCCGAAACGCTCGGTGACCTGGTCCACCCGGGTCAGGTCGCGATCGTGCTCCATGGCCTCGATGATCATCAGGACCTGGCGGTAGGCGCTCTGGTCGCCCTCGGCGCCCTGAGCCGCCACCAGGAAATCCTCGATCAGCTCGCGGCGCAGCAGCGTGTCATCGGTGGCGAGCACGGCCTCGGCCAGGGTGTCGGCGGCGGGGAAGATCTCGGCTGCCGGGACCGAGGTGTCGCTGAGCGCGCCCACGTCCAACCCGGTGAACGCGCCGAAGCCGCCGGCCCGGAACTTCACCCCGAACGTCTCACCCGCCCCGGCCAATTCGCGCACGTACTTGGTGGTCCACACGCCGGTGACGAAGGCGCCGGTGCGTTCGTGGGTGCGCTCGAAGGTCAGGTTCACGCACGGATACGGCAGCACCTCGGCATGGAACGGCGGCTCGCCGCGGCGGTCCCAGCGGACCGCCCAGTACCACTCGACATAGCGCGACACCCGTTCGCCCGCGGGCAGGCGGGCGTGATTGTTGGCGGCGTTCTGCTGGCGCGGCCGCAGGATGCCCTTGGCGGTCTCCGGCGGCGGCACCGGCCGTGGCGCGAACCGGTTTTCGGGATTGTCAGCGCTGGTCATCGCCCCCGTCGCATTCTTACAAGACCATCGCGGCCGCGCCGAGGAGGGTAGCGGTCATGAGCGAAACCGTGAATCCGATCCCGCAGGACTACCACTCCATCACCTGCTTCCTGGCCGTCCCCGACGCCGATGCGGCCATCGACTTCTACAGCGCCGTGTTCGGCGCGAAACTGCTGAGCCGCAACGATCTTCCCGACGGCCAGGCCGCGCACGCCGAACTGCTGATCGGCGACTCCACCATCCAGGTCGGCATGCCGATCCCCGACGAGGGCCTGCGCGCCCCCGCCGACGACTGGGTCCACACCAGCGTGGTGCACTACTGCCCGGACGTGGACGCGGTCTCGAAGTTGGCCACCGAGAACGGAGCCCGCTTCGTCTCCGAGCCGCAGACCTTCGTCACCGGCGACCGCTACGGCCGCGTCATGGATCCGTTCGGCCACCGCTGGATCGTCATGACCCGCGTCGAGGACGTCTCCCGCGAGGAGGCCGAACGCCGCGTCAACGAATGGATGGCTGATTCCGCCTCCCCGAGCCTGTAGCGGACAGCTCTGAGCCGCCGGCACTTGGCAACCCGTGCCGGCGGTCGGGTGCCAACCCGATTTCGGACGTGCCCGACGAGTTACCCCCATCGACCCGAAATCAGTTGTCGCGCCGGCATTCGCATTGCCGCCTAGGGGTTTCCGCCTCACGACAGACCGGCGGCATCCATGCCGCGTAGTTCCTTCTTCAGGTCGGCGATCTCGTCGCGGAGGCGACCGGCCAGCTCGAACTGCAGCTCCCGGGCGGCGTTCATCATCTGCGCGGTCATGTCCTTGATCAGGTCGGCGAGTTCGGCGCGCGGCATGTTCCGCACGTCGCGGCCCTCGTAGACACCGGCGCTCACCGCCCGTCCGGGCTCGCCCTGGGCGCGGCGGCCGCGGCTGGCATTGCGGCCCGAGCCGCCCACCTCGACCTCGGTCTCCTCGGCCTCGCGGTACACCTGGTCCAGAATGTCGGCGATCTTCTTGCGCAACGGTTTCGGATCGATGCCGCGCTCTTCGTTGTAGGCGACCTGCTTGGCTCGGCGGCGCTCGGTCTCGTCGATGGCGTGGCGCATGGAGTCGGTGATCTTGTCCGCGTACATGTGGACCTCACCGGACACATTGCGCGCCGCGCGGCCGATGGTCTGGATGAGACTGGTGGAGGACCGCAGGAAGCCCTCCTTGTCGGCGTCCAGAATGGCGACCAGCGATACCTCGGGCAGGTCCAGGCCCTCGCGCAGCAGGTTGATGCCGACCAGTACGTCGTATTCGCCCAGACGCAACTGCCGCAGCAATTCCACGCGGCGCAGGGTGTCGATCTCCGAGTGCAGATACCGCACCCGCACACCGAGTCCCAGCAGATAGTCGGTGAGGTCCTCGGCCATCTTCTTGGTCAGCGTGGTGACCAGAACGCGTTCGTCGCGTTCGGTCCGCAGCCGGATCTCGTGCACCAGATCGTCGATCTGCCCCTTGGTCGGCTTGACCTCCACGTGCGGGTCCACCAGGCCGGTCGGGCGGATCACCTGTTCGACGAACTCACCGCCGGTCTGGCCCAATTCGTAGGGGCCCGGAGTGGCCGACAGGTACACCGCCTGCCCGATCCGCTCGGCGAACTCTTCCCAGGTGAGCGGCCGGTTGTCCACCGCCGACGGCAGCCGGAAGCCGTACTCGACCAGGTTGCGCTTGCGGGACATGTCACCCTCGTACATGCCGCCGATCTGGGGCACGGTCACGTGGGATTCGTCGATGACGAGCAGGAAATCGTCGGGGAAGTAATCCAGCAACGTGGCCGGCGCGGAACCCGCGGGCCGCCCGTCGATATGCCGCGAGTAATTCTCGATACCCGAGCAGAAACCGACCTGCTTGATCATCTCCAAGTCGTATTGAGTGCGCATCCGAAGCCGTTGCGCCTCCAGCAGTTTGCCCTGCTTCTCCAAATCCGCGAGCCGCGTCTCGAGTTCGGCCTCGATGGCGCGCACCGCGCGTTCCATACGGTCGGGACCCGCCACATAATGGGTGGCCGGGAAAATCCGGACCATATCCACCTGGCGCACCACATCACCGGTCAGCGGGTGCAGATAGTAGAGCGCCTCGATCTCGTCGCCGAAGAATTCGATGCGCACCGCCAATTCCTCGTACGAGGGAATGATTTCGACGGTATCGCCGCGCACCCGGAAACTGCCGCGGGTGAACGACATGTCGTTGCGGGTGTATTGCACGTCCACCAGCAGGCGCAGCAGCCGGTCCCGATCGATCTCGGTGCCGACCTCCAACTGCACCGACCGGTCGAGGTAGGACTGCGGGGTGCCGAGGCCGTAGATGCACGACACCGACGCGACCACCACGACGTCGCGGCGCGAGAGCAGGCTCGAGGTCGCGGAGTGGCGCAGCCGCTCCACGTCATCGTTGATCGAGCTGTCCTTCTCGATATAGGTGTCGGTCTGCGCGATGTACGCCTCGGGCTGGTAGTAGTCGTAGTACGAGACGAAGTACTCGACCGCGTTGTTCGGCAGCATCTCGCGCAGCTCGTTGGCCAGCTGCGCGGCGAGGGTCTTGTTGGGGGCCATGACCAGGGTCGGCCGCTGCAACCGCTCGATCAGCCAGGCAGTGGTCGCCGACTTGCCGGTACCGGTGGCGCCCAGCAGCACCACGTCCTTCTCCCCCGAGCGGATGCGCCGCTCGAGCTCGGCGATGGCGGCCGGCTGGTCACCGGCCGGAACGTGCTCGCTGACCACCTGGAACTGGCTGTCGGTCCGCTCGACCTCACCGATGGGCCGATGCTCCGAATGGGCCAGCGGCAGGTCGTCCGGGATCTCGGTTGCGAAAGCCATGGCACCAGCCTAGGACGGACCACCGACAAGAACACTCAGCGGCGAGCCTGTTCACCGAGGGCGGACCCGGCCGTGACCCCGGCCACGGCCGGCGGTGCCCGCGGTCCCGTCGCCACGCGATGGCTGCCCGCGCGGCGCACACCCGTCCAATCGCGCAGCGGCTCCGAATTCTCTAGTCCGGTACTCATTTCGGTAAAGGGCTTCCAATGTCCGAATTTACCTTTACCCCAACGGATTTCAGGCCGTCCAGGCCGATCGGTGTCGCGTAGATCTCAGTCCGTTCACGACGGTTTGAATACCAGGTTCCAGGTGTACTCTGAGCTCGCTGGTCGCACGATTCGAGAGAAGGCATGGCGATGACCGGTTTGTTTACGCCACAGCGGAATTCCACCAATGGCGCGCGTCCGCACCGGACGACCGACGGCACCCCCGCGGTGTCCCCGCATCGCCCCAGACTCGAGTATTTCAATCTCGCGGATCTGTCGTGGACCGATTATCGCGGGTTTCTGCACCCCGTGGAGCGTTTACACGCCGAACCGTTCGGTCTGTATATCGAACGGACAGTGGATAATCCGCGGTACCACTATGTCGAGTCCTGGCTGCTGCCCGAGCTGTCGCTGCGCGCCACGGTGTATCACCTGCGCCCGGGCCACGATCGGACCCAGACCCACTTCCTCGACATCGGCGAGTACGGGCCGTGCGAGGACAAGAAGTGGCGCGCCGAGAGCCACTATCTCCACGTGGTGGCCCGCCCCGGCCGCGCGCCCGAACTGCTCGGCATCGACGACCTGCTGACCGCGCACGCGGCCGGCCAGTTCGACACCGCGCAGACCCACCGGGCCATCGAGCGGGCGGCCGCCGTGGTCGACGGCCTCGGCGCCTGCGGGCACGATGTCGACCGGTGGCTCGCCACCCAGGGCGTCACGCTCACCTGGCTCTGACCGGCACCGCCCGGAGAACGCGAACGCCCGGTCCGGATGGATCCGGACCGGGCGAGGTCTTGCGGGTATCTCCGCCCTCCGACTAGCCGGAGATGCTCGG
The DNA here is from genome assembly GCF_053602575.1 of Nocardia sp. NPDC004340. NCBI lineage: Bacteria > Bacillati > Actinomycetota > Actinomycetes > Mycobacteriales > Nocardiaceae > Nocardia > Nocardia sp. NPDC004340. The sequence goes on along the minus strand of NZ_JBSGDW010000008.1, from coordinate 175,661 downwards.
CAGCAGGCCGTTCAGACCACCCGACAGGCTCGGGAACAGGCTGCTCGAGCCGCTGCTCAGACCGCAGCCCACGCTGCCGGTGCTGGTCAGCGGGTTGGCCTCGGCCACGTCGACGTCGATCGACTTCGAGATCAGGGTCTGGGTCACGGTCAGCGTGTGCTTGCCCGCGGTGCTCGGGGTCCAGTTGATGGTGACCTTGCCGCTCAGCAGCGACGGGGTGACCGGGCTGCCCGGCAGCTCGGTGCCGTTGTCACGGAAGGCCACCGACAGCAGCCGGTCGACGTCGATGGACGCGGTCAGCGTGTAGGAGCAGCCGACATTGTGGCTGGTGCCGGAGACCTCGAGGCCGGTCGGCCACGCACCGGCCTGGGGCGCCGCCAGGACGATGGTCCCAGCCACCGCGCCGAAGGTCGTGAGGCCCATGCCGACCCGGCGGGCACGGGTTTTCTGTTCGCTCATGCAGGTATTCCCTTACGGTTGATCCCGCCCACGAACGGCGGGTAGTCGTGCGCGACGATACAGCGCAATCGAACAATAGCGAAACATGTTCGCTTCAAATAGAGTTTTCGGGATATTCGCCCCGCTCCACGCCGGATTCCAGCAATCTGCGAGCGACGCCACCCCCGCTCCCCTGGACGGCCGCCGCTCGACAGGCGATGCTGAATGACATGACTCGGGCGCCCGCGGTGGATCTGCACCGACCCAAGGTGGAGTACTTCAATATCGACGAGCTCACCAATATCGATCCCAAGGGTTTCGTGCGGCAGGTGGAGCGCTACCAGGTGGAGCCATGGGGCCTGTACATGGCCCGCACCTCGGACCATCCCGAGTTCCACTACATCGAATCCTGGCTGCTGCCCACGGTGTCGTTGCGCGCCACCGTCTTCCACTTCACCCCCGCGCATCTGCGCGACCAGGACTACTACATCGACATCGGCGAGTTCGCGCAGGTCGGGCCGAAGCGGTGGAAGTCGGTGGACCACTACCTGGACCTGGTGGTGCGGCAGGGCCGAGAGGTGGAGCTACTCGACGTGGACGAGCTGCTGGCCGCCCACGCCGCCGACTACCTGACCCTGGCCGAGGCACAGCAGGCCATCGAGTCCGCCACCGCGACCATCGACGGAATCGCCGCGCACGGACACAGTTTCGAGGACTGGCTGGCGGCCCAGGGCATTACGCTCACCTGGATGTAGACCGAGAAACCAGGGGCCGTCCGCACCGAGAGGCGCCGACGGCCCCTCTTTCGTCGGCTAGGCGCCGATGATCAGGGTGACCGCCCGGCCCGGATCGGCATTGGCGTGCAGTCGCTCCCCCGCCGCGAGCTCGACGCCCGCGGCGAGCGGATCGCCGGCGGGAACCGGCGGAAAACCGATGTCCGCCAGTCGATCCCGCAGCGAGTCGGGGTCCACCCCGGCAGCGACCGTGATCCGGATGTCGAGGACGTCGGCCGCGGGCTTGCCCGCCACGGCGGTCGCCCCGACATGTTCGATGCTCGCGGCGTCGGCGGCGCACGCCAGGGCCAGGCGGGCGATCACCCGCCGCGCCTGCGCGGGCCATTCCGGATTCGCTTCCACCACGGGCAGTTCCGGCCGCGCGGCGGGCGTGCGGGTGCGCAGATTGCGTTCGAAGGGCACGAGGCGCTCGTCCCACAGCCGATGCACCTCGGCGTCGATCAGGCCGGTCGCGCCATTGTTGTCGAGCAGGACGTCGGCGGTGGCGCGACGCTGGGCGTCGGTGGCCTGGGCGGCGATGCGGGCGCGGGCGTCGGCCTCGTCGATGCCACGGAACTCGACCAGGCGGCGCAGCCGGGTCTCCTCGGCGGCGTCCACGATGACCACCAGGTTCATGAACGGCGCCAGGCCGTTCTCGACCAGCAGCGGAATGTCCTGCACCACAATGCCGTCGGCGGGCGCGGCGGCGATGAGTTCGGCGGTGCGCTTGCCGACCAGCGGGTGGGTGATGCCGTTGAGGGTGGCGCGGGCCTCGTCGGTGGCGAAGGCCTTGGCCGCCAGGGCGGGTCGGTCGAGGCTGCCGTCGGCGGCGAGGATGTCGTCGCCGAACGCGGCGACCAGGGCGGCCAGGCCCTCGGTGCCGGGGGCGACCACCTCGCGCGCGATGACATCGCTGTCCACGAGCACGGCTCCGCGCTCGGTGAGAATGCGGGCCACGGTGGACTTGCCCGCGCCCATGCCTCCGGTGAGACCGATTCGCAACATTCGACCAGTCTCGCATCGTTGCCGGTTCCGTCGCGTGCCAGGGTTACCCACTCGACCCTGGTCAGGATTACCCACTCGACCCGGTCGTTTCACCTGCAAGCACAGTCCTTGCCCGTTCCGTGATGCCGGTGAGATCATTTCGCAACTTTTCCGGCCAATCCCGACCGTTTGTCGGCAACATTCCGACACGCCGGGGCGCACGCCCCGCAAAATTCTGTGACTCACACTTTTGTTCGGCTATTGTTCGCCGCAGGCGATCTTCAGGCCGGTTAACACGCAAGAGAAGGAACATCAGTGAGCACCAAGAACCTCCAGACGGGTCGCCACCGTCTGGGCCTGGCGGGCACCGTGCATTGCATCGAGATCCCCGCCGTCGCAGCCGCTCTCGCCGAGCACGGACGGTCCTGGCTGACCGCGCTGTTCAGCCCCGCCCGGCACAGCGCGACCACCAGGCGAAAACAGTCACCCGAGTCCGGCGTCGTCCGCCGCTGGGTGCCTGCCACCGTCGGCTGATTCCGCCGGAACTTCCAGCACCGCTCCCTGATTCGCCACATACATACGCAGTGGCTCGGTCCGAACCGGACCGAGCCACTGTGTTGTGCGCGTGTCTCCTTACGCGGCAGCGGAATTACACGATGCCGCTGGGCTTGCGCCGGGTGCCGGGATCCTGGCGCGGCATGGAGTTCGGCGGCACCGGATACGGGGTGCCGACAGTCGCGGTCCCGAGGGCGATGTTCGGGCCGCACTGCGCGATGGCGTCGTTGACCTTCCGGTCCGCCGGGGCGAACACGGGCTTGGACGCATCGGGGCCGGAACCGAAGTCGAAGGCCGAGGTCATGTCACCGGTGACGCTGCGCCGCCACGCCGTCAGGTTCGGCACGTCGACTCCGAAGCGGCGCTCCAGGAGTCGCAGCTGCGAGGTGTGGTCGAAGGTCTCCGAGGCGACCAGGCCGCCGCGGCTGTAGGGCGAGACGACCAGGCCCGGTACGCGGTAGCCGAGACCGATCGGACCGGTGATGCCCTCGTGCTTCTTGTCGATCGGCACCGTGACGTACTCCCCCGGCGTGCCCGCGGGCGCGGTCGGCGGGGTGACGTGGTCGAAGAAGCCGCCGTTCTCGTCGTAGCTGATGATCAGCGCGGTCTTCTCCCAGACCGCCGGGTTGGAGGTGAGGATGTCGAGCACCTGCATGATGCCGACCGCGCCGAAAGCCGGTGGCAGCGCGGGGTGTTCGCAGTTCAGCAGCGACGGGATCACCCACGACACGGCGGGCAGCTGGTTGGCGGCGACGTCGGCGGCGAAGTCCTGCGGATAGGCCGGGGCCTTACCGCGCCGGGCCAGTTCGGAATTCGGGTCGGCGGCCTGCTTGAAGCAGCCCATCATGCCGTCCAGGATCACCGACGACAGCGGGCCGACGTCCCGGTTGTTGTAGATCTTCCAGCTGACGCCGGCATCGGAGAGGTTCTCCGGCATGGTCCGCCAGCTGTAGGCGTTCTGCGGGATCAGGGTCGGCGTCTCGAGCAGCGGGCCGCCATTGTGCCCCTCGGGGTCGATGGTCGCCGACATCCAGTACAGCCGGTTGGGGTCGGTCGGGCCGAGCACCGAGCAGTGGTAGTTGTCGAGCAGGGTGAAGGCATTGGCCAGGTCCCAGTGCACCGGAATGTCGGCCTGGGTGTAGTAACCCATTGCGGCGGGCGCGTTTCCGGGCCCGACCGAGGCGATCGACATGGGCATCCAGCCGTCGTTGCGGCCGTTGTTCCACGCCTTGTGCATGGCCGCCCAGCTGTGGTCCGGGTCGTTGATGCACTCACCGTCGAGGCTGGCGCCGCGGGTGGTGTCGAGGCGGAACGGGTTGAGGAAGCCGTCCGCGGTGGGGCCGACGCCGGGGGTGTACCCGTACTGGTTCCAGGCCGGGGACGGGTCGTCGAACCCGCGCACCCCGGACATGGTGCCGAAGTAGTGGTCGAAGGAGCGGTTCTCCTGCATGAGCAACACGAAGTGCTCGATGTCGCCGAGTCCGCCCATGCCCGCCGGGTCTGCGGCGTAAGCCTTTTCGATGATCGGTCCGGCGACCGACGCGAGCGCGCCCGCACCGCCCGCTGCCATGGCTTTCGCCAGAAATTCCCGCCTGTTGACTCCGGCGAACACGCCCATGCTCCGGTGGTGCCTTCCCGCTAGAAGTGACAGTGAAGGGACGGTGCCGACACGGATCGGTCGCACGTCCAGTTCGTATCCAACCTGCGCATCATGACAGCTCAGCGAACCGCTGGTAAACGAAAGTCCCCTGGTCGAGGACCAGGGGACTTTCGTTTATCGCTTAACGCGGATCAGCGAATCAGGCGTTGCCCGACAGCTTCTCACGCAGCGCGGCCAGCTGCGCGTCGCTCGCGAGCGAGCCACCGGCCGGCGCGTCCGAGGAGGAAGCGGCAGCCTGCGAACCGGACTCCGAGGAGTAGTTCTGCGGTCCACCGTTGGCAGCCTCGGCGGCGGCGTCGGCGGCCATCTTCTCCATCTGAGCGGTGTGCATCTTGTGGCGACGCTCGGCCTCGGCGTACCGGGTCTCCCACTCTTCACGCTGCTTCTCGAAACCGTCGAGCCATTCGTTGGTCTCGGAGTCGAAGCCCTCGGGGAAGATGTAGTTGCCCTGGTCGTCGTAGCTGTCGGCCATGCCGTACTTCGACGGGTCGAACTCGGCGGTGTAGTCCTCGTTGGCCTGCTTCAGCGACAGCGAGATACGACGACGCTCGAGGTCGATGTCGATGACCTTGACCATGGCGTCGTCGCCGACGGCGACAACCTGGTCCGGGACCTCGACGTGGCGCTCGGCCAGCTCGGAGATGTGCACCAGGCCCTCGATGCCCTCTTCGACGCGCACGAACGCACCGAACGGAACCAGCTTGGTGACCTTGCCCGGCACGATCTGACCGATCGCGTGGGTGCGGGCGAACTGACGCCACGGGTCTTCCTGGGTCGCCTTGAGCGACAGGGAGACACGCTCGCGGTCCAGGTCGACGTCGAGAACCTCGACGGTGACCTCGTTGCCGACCTCGACAACCTCGGACGGGTGGTCGATGTGCTTCCAGGACAGCTCGGAGACGTGCACCAGACCGTCCACGCCACCCAGGTCCACGAAGGCACCGAAGTTGACGATGGAGGAGACCACACCCTTGCGGACCTGGCCCTTCTGCAGCTGGTGCAGGAACTCGCTGCGGACCTCGGACTGGGTCTGCTCGAGCCAGGCGCGACGCGACAGGACCACGTTGTTGCGGTTCTTGTCGAGCTCGATGATCTTGGCCTCGATCTCCTTGCCGACGTACGGCTGGAGGTCGCGGACACGGCGCATCTCGACCAGCGACGCCGGGAGGAAGCCGCGCAGACCGATGTCCAGGATCAGGCCGCCCTTGACGACCTCGATGACGGTGCCCTTGACGGCCTCGTCCTTCTCCTTGAGCTCCTCGATCGTGCCCCAAGCCCGCTCGTACTGAGCGCGCTTCTTCGACAGGATCAGGCGGCCTTCCTTGTCCTCCTTGGTGAGAACGAGGGCCTCGACCTCATCGCCCACGGAAACGACCTCATTGGGGTCGACGTCGTGCTTGATGGACAGTTCGCGAGACGGGATCACGCCTTCGGTCTTGTAACCGATGTCGAGAAGGACCTCATCGCGATCGACCTTGACGATCGTGCCTTCGACGATATCGCCGTCGTTGAAGTACTTGATGGTCTTGTCGATGGCGGCGAGGAAGTCCTCGGCAGTGCCGATGTCGTTGACGGCAACCTGCGGCGAGGTGACAGTGGTGGGCATGTGTTGGGAGGCTCCGGACGGATTGTGGTCGGTAGTGGACATGTGGACTTTCGGTTTTGCTGCGGACAGCGGGCAATGGCTCTAATGTTGCACAACGCAGCACGACTATCTGCTCTACGCGGCTCGAGAAACCGGGTACAGAAGACACTCGCGGAAAACAGCGTACGCGACGGGTGTTGTACCAAGCAAACATGGGTCTCATCGCAAGCCTCGCTAGGGTGTGCCCATGTCCGAAGATCACTCTGCCACCCCCGACGACGCCCGGCACGCCCAGGCCAATGCCCTGCTCGGCACGGTGGGAGTGACACGCGCCAAGGTCGATTCGGAGTCGAGTCAGCGCGCCAGCCGCAAGTGGTGGGACGCCGATGCGGCGGCCTATCACGAGACGCACGCCGACTTCCTCGGCGTGGACTCCCCCGCCGGCGAGTTCGTGTGGTGCCCGGAGGGGTTGCACGAGGGTGACTGGCATCTGCTCGGCGATATAGAGGACAAGCGGATCCTGGAGATCGGCTGCGGCTCGGCCCCCTGCTCGCGCTGGCTCGCCTCGCACGGCGCGCACCCGGTCGGCCTCGATATCTCCCGTTCCATGCTGGATCGCGGTCTGGCCGCCATGGCGGCGGGCGGACCCCGCGTCCCGTTGATCCAGGCGGGCGCGGAGGATTTGCCGTTCGCCGACGAATCGTTCGATCTGGCCTGCTCGGCCTTCGGCGCGGTCCCCTTCGTCGCCGACTCGGCGCGCGTCATGCGCGAGGTCCACCGTGTCCTGCGTCCCGGCGGCCGCTGGGTCTTCTCCGTCAATCACCCGATGCGTTGGATCTTCCCCGACGATCCGGGTCCCGGCGGCCTGCGCGCCACCATTCCCTATTTCGACCGCACGCCCTATGTGGAGCTCGGCCCCGACGGCGAGCCCACCTACGTCGAGCACCACCGCACCATCGGCGACCGCGTTCGGGAGATCGTCGCCGCGGGGCTGATCGTGAAGGACATCATCGAACCCGACTGGCCGGAATGGCTCGACCGCGAATGGGGCCAGTGGAGCCCCCTCCGCGGCGAGATCTTCCCCGGCACAGCCATTTTCGTCACCGAGAAGCCGAGCTGACGGCTTCCGGATCCAGGTGCCGACCGCGGGTCGCGACTACTTCGGTTCGCGGCCCGCTTGTTTCAGAGCCATCCGGAGCGCGTATTCGATCTGGGCGTTGATGCTGCGCAGGTCGTCGGCCGCCCATTTGGCGATGGCGTCGTGGACGGCCGGGTCCAGGCGCAGCAGCACGCGTTTCGGCTCGCGTTTGGCGGCGGACATCAGGCGTAGAGGGTGCCGGCGTTGACCACGGGTGCGGCGGAGCGGTCCCCGCACAGCACGACCAGCAGATTGGACACCATCGCCGCCTTGCGCTCCTCATCCAGATCGACCACGCCCTGTTCCGCGAGCCGGTCCAGCGCCATGCCGACCATACCGACCGCGCCTTCGACGATGCGGCTGCGGGCCGCGACCACCTGGGCGGCCTGCTGGCGGACCAGCATGGCCTGGGCGATCTCCGGCGCGTAGGCGAGGTGGGTGATGCGGGCCTCGATGATCTCGATGCCGGCCAGTTCGGTGCGGGCGCGCAGCTCCGTGGTCAGCTCGCCCGCGACCTCCGCGCCGTCGCGCAGGCTCGAGGTGCTCGCGTCGTCGGTCTGGTACGGGTGGGTGGTGGCCAGGTGCCGGACCGCGGTCTCGGACTGGGTGCGCACGAAGTCCTCGTAGTCGTCGACGGCGAAGGCGGCCTTGTAGCTGTCCACCACCTGGTAGACGACGACCGCGGCGATCTCGACCGGGTTGCCGTCCAGGTCGTTGACCTTCAGCTTCTGGGTCTCGAAGTTGCGGATGCGCAGCGAGATGCCGCGCCGGCTGGACAGCGGGGTCACCCAGTGGAAGCCGGACTCGGCGACCGAGCCGATGTAGCGGCCGAAGAACTGGATCACCTTGGCCTGGTTGGGATTCACCGTGATGAAGCCGCTGGCGGCGAGCACCGCGGCCACGATGGTGACCGCCAGCGCGATGCCGATGACGGTCCGCGCACCTCCTTCGGCGCCGCTGCTCAGCGCGTGCGACTCCAGCACGATTCCGACGACCAGCAAGATGAAGACCCCCAGCATGAGGAACCCGTTCAACCGGAAGGCCCGACGCATCTCCATGACACTCTCCTAGTATCGAAGTGATATCACGACGATAGCGCGGGCAGGCTTGCGCGGCAAGCTCGAAAAGCAGCTCGCCCCGCCGCGCAAAGGTGCGGCGGGGCAAAGGGCTTCGGGTTCAGGCGATCAATTCGGGCGGATATTGCGGTTGTTGCGGAACAGGTTGGCGGGGTCGTACTTCGCCTTGAGCGCGGCCAGCCGGTCGTAGGTGGCGGGGCTGTACCCGGCCCGGGTCTGCGCCTCGTCGGCCTGGTCGCCACTGCCGTAGAGGAAGTTGAGGTTGTGGCCGACGGTCCACGGCCGCAACGTCTTTCGCACCAGCGCCAGCTGGTCGCGCACCGCCCCGACAGTGTCGGGTCGCGGCATGGCCAGCACCCGCGCGATGTACTGCGCGTCGCGGTGGTCCATCGAGATCCCGTGCGGGCCCGGACGGCTCAATGCCCCGCCCAGGTGCCGGAATCCGGCCACCGTGGGCAGCGCGGCCTCGGGTCCGGTCGCCGCCAGGAAAGCGTCGGCGGCGTCGGCGGGCAGGTCCGAGAGCAGCGCGTTGGTGGCGGTGTAGGCGTGCGGGTGATCCGGATCCCGGTAGATGGCATGGCTTTCCGTGTAGGGCATCATCCGCAGGTCGTCGGTCATGCGCTCCCCGACCGCGCGCAGCGGCGCGACGAGACGTTCACCTTCCGCCTCGGTGCCGGTGAAGGCGATATTGATGGTCGCCACGTACCGCCCGCGCAGGTGCGGGGGCAGCTGCGGGATATCGGGGAAGGTCAGCATGGTGATGGCCGAGGTGACGGTCTCGGGCACCTCCCGGGTCCACCGACGCCAGGCCTCCAGCGCCGGGGCGACCAGCGCGGTGTCGAACTGCAACTGGCCGCCGTAGACCCGGGTGACGGGCAGCAGGTCCAGTTCCAGCGCGGTGACCACGCCGAAGTTGCCGCCGGTGCCCAGCACCGCGCCGAACAACTCGTCCGCGGGCGTCAGGCGGCGCAGGCGGCCGTCGGCGGTGACGATCTCGACGGCCCGCACATGCTCTGCGGCATAACCGTATTCACGCGCCAGGATGCCGACCCCGCCGCCGAGAATGTAGCCGACCACGCCGACCGAGAGCGAGGAGCCGTTCAGCGGCGCCAGGCCGTGCGCGGCGGCCGCCTCGATCAGGGCTCCGGCCCGCACGCCCGCCCCGACGCGGGCGGTGCGCGCGTCCGCGTCGACGCGAATGTCGGTGAGGCGGCCGGTGGTGATGAGCACGCCGCCGGCGGCGGCGACCGACAGTCCGTGCCCGGTGGCCTGCACGGCGACCGGAAGTCCGTGCCGCGCCGCGTATTCCACGGCGGCGCGGACGTCCTCGGCGTGGGCCGCGGCCACCACGACGGCGGGCCGGTGGGTGTACGCGGTTTGGAATCCGGCGATCTCGGCGTCGTAGCCGGTGTCGCCCGGCTGGAAGACGGGTCCGGTGGTGGCGGGCAGTTCGGTGATCGCTGTCTTCGTCATGCCTCCCACCCTGCTCGCCCCGGAACAATAACTCCAACAGATAGTTCTTCTCATAGCTAGAATCATTAGTTATGGAACTGCGTCAGCTGCGCTACTTCGTCACGGTCGCCGAGGAGGCGAACTTCACCCGCGCGGCGGCGCGCCTGCATCTGGCCCAGCCCGGCCTCAGCGCGCAGATCCGCCGGCTGGAACGCGAACTGGGACAACCATTGCTGGATCGGACGAGCCGCTCGGTCACGCTCACCCCGGTCGGCGAGGCGGTGCTGCCGATCGCCCGCGCGGCCCTCGAACACGTCGAGCGCATCACCCACACCGTGGACGAATTCACCGGCCTGCTGCGCGGGCACGTGCGGGTCGGCTTGATCTCCGGCGCGGCGGGCGAGGAGATCGACATCGCCCAGGTGTTGTCCGACTTCCACGGCGATCACCCGCAGATCGGCATCTCCCTCACCGAGGACACCTCCGACGCCATGTACGGCGCCCTGCGGCGCGGCGAGCTGGACATCGGCCTGCTCTCCATCTCGGAGGATCTGGACCCGAGCATCGGCACCGAGCTCATCTACGAGAGCACGATCGTGGCGGCGGTGCCGGTGGCGGCCGAGGGCTACGGCGACCGGATCACCCTGACCGAACTGTGCGAGCACCCGCTCATCTGCCTGCCCACCGGCACCGGGCTGCGCGCGCTACTCGAAAACGCCTGCGCCGCGGCCTCTCTGACACCCGATGTGGCCTTCGAGGCCGCCGCACCCCCGCTACTGATCCGGCTGGCCGCCCACAACCTCGGCATTGCCGTCATTCCGCGAATCCCGGCGGACGAGGCCGCCCGCCTCGGTATCCGCACCCTGGAGATCGATCCGGCGATGTGCGGCCGCCTGGTGCTGGCGTGGAGCACCGAACGCCCCCTGAGCCCGGCCACGAAAGTCCTGCTCGGCCAACTCCGTATCGCGCTCGCGACCTGGAAGACGCCGGGTCAGGCGAATACGGCCCGCAGGCCGCGGTCGCGGACGGCCTGAATCCCGACCAGCGCCAGCAGCACGACGCCGGTCACGATGTGTTCGATGGCGTCGCTCCGGTGATTCGGGAAGCTGAACATCAACACGTTGTGCGCGAACAGCGCCCAGATCCCGACCACGAATCCGCCTCCGACAGCGGCGATCACGCAGTACCAGGCGGCCCAGCGCTTACGCAGGGCGGCGAGCAGCGCGGGGGTGAACAGCAGCAGGCCCGCGAGCCCGTGCCAGCCGTTGTAGTCCATGCCGAGAACCGGTGTGGCCGGGGCGTGTTCGCCCATCGCGAAGCTGGGTTCGGCGATCCAGCCCACGATCGCCCACACGATGTGGACGACGCCGACCACGAAGACCGCTCCTTGCAGAAAGCTCCATCGCGCCCGCGCAACCGGACGCTCCCCTGTCGCCGTCATCGCCATGTCGCCGCCTCCCAACGGTGCGACCGAATATCTACTACAAACTGTAGTTGACTTGACGGCTCCGCGTAAGTGCCATCACATAATTACCTAACCATCCCTATTGCTACTCTCAATAGGGATGGTTAGGGTAGTTTTCGTGACCGATCGTCTCTATTCCGTCGAGGAAGTCGCCGAACGCCTCGGCCTGCACGTGCGCACAGTCCGCGGGTACGTGCGGGAAGGAAAGCTGCCCGCCACCCGCATCGGCAAGCAGTACCGCATCACCCGGGCGGATCTGGAAGCCTTCACCGGCCTGCCCGCCCCCGAGGGCGGATCGCCTGCCCCGCAACGGTATTCGGAGGTGTCCAGCATCATCGAGGTCGATGCCGCGGATCCCTCGATCGCCGACCGGGTCAGCACGCTGCTGACCGCGGCGGCGGGCACCCACACCGGTGACGGGCAACCACTGCGGGTGCAGACCTTCTACGACCGCGAACGCGCCCGCCTGAAGGTCATTCTCGTCGGCGGCCTGGGCGATACCGCCCGGCTGCTCGAATACATGGAAGGAGTTCTCGCGTCGTGAACGCGATCTACAAGTCCGAGGCCGGACGGGCCGCCATCCAGGCCCGCTACCAGGAACTGGTGCGCCGCTGGCCGGTCGCGGTGGAGCAGTTGCACATTCCGACCCGGGAGGGCGACACCTTCGTGCTGGCCTCCGGCCCGAAGGACGCGCCGCCGGTGGTCCTGCTGCACGGGTCCGGGGCCAACTCCGCCACCTGGCTCGGCGATATCGCCTCCTGGGCAACCGATTTCCGCGTCTACGCGGTCGACATGGTGGGCGAGCCCGGCGGCAGCGCCGAGTCCCGCCCGGCGCTCGGCTCGGACGCGGTCGCGTCATGGCTCGACGATGTCCTTGCCGGACTGGGCGTTTCCGCCGCGGCCTTCGTCGGCATGTCGCTGGGCGGCTGGACCGCCCTGGATTACGCGGTCCGCCGACCCGACGCCGTCACCAGGCTGGCGCTGCTGTGCCCCGGCGGGATCGGCAAGCAGCGCTTCGGCTGGATCTTCAAGAACCTGCTCGACCACCTGTTCAGCAACCACGACCTGCGCCGCTCGGCCGCCATCGTCACCGGCCTGAACCTCACCGACCACGCCGAGATCCTCGACGACGTGACGCTGACCTTCACCCACTTCAACCCGCGCACCGGCAAACTGCCCCTCTTCACCGACGCGCAGCTGAGCGCCCTCCCGATGCCGGTCCTGGTGATCGTGGGCGAGGACGACGTCATGTTCAAGTCCGCCGACACCGCCCGCCGCGCACAGCAATCCATCCCGAACGCGACCACCCGGGTGCTCCCGGGCGTCGGTCACGCCATCCTCGGTCAGACCACGCCCGTGCTGGAGTTCCTCCGCAAGTGACAGATCAGGGAGCCCTCGCGCCGAGGGCTCTCTGATCTCGTTGTGGGACTACAGGATTCGCGAGAGGAACGCCTTGGTCCGGTCGTGCTGGGGATTGGCGAGCAGCTCACGCGGATCGCCCGCCTCCACCACGACACCGCCGTCCATGAAGGCCAGCTGGTCGGCCACCTCACGGGCGAAACCCATCTCGTGGGTGACGACCACCATGGTCATGCCCGAAGCCGCGAGTTCGCGCATGACGCCGAGCACCTCGCCCACCAGCTCGGGGTCAAGCGCCGAGGTGGGCTCGTCGAAGAGCATCAGCTTGGGGTCCATGGCCAGGGCGCGCGCGATGGCGACACGCTGCTGCTGACCGCCCGACAGCTGGGCGGGGTAGGCATCGGCCTTGTCCGCCATACCAACTCGGGCCAGCAGGTCCCGGGCGCGGGCCACCGCGTCGGCCCGCTTGAGCTTCTTGACCTGGGTCGGCGCCTCGATGATGTTCTCCAGCGCCGTGCGGTGCGGGAACAGGTTGAAGTGCTGGAACACCATGCCGATATCGCGGCGCTGCTTGGCGGCGTCGCGCGGGTGCAGCTCGTAGAGTTTGCCGTTCTTCTCGCGGTAGCCGACCAGATCCCCGTCGACGTACAGCCGTCCGGCATTGACCCGCTCGAGGTGGTTGATGCAGCGCAGGAAGGTGGACTTGCCGGAGCCGGACGGGCCGATCAGGCACAGCACCTCGCCGCGCTTCACCTCGAGGGTGATGCCCTTGAGCACGTTCAGCGCGCCGAAGCTCTTGCACACCCGGTCGGCGCGCACCATCGGCACCGCCGAGGGCGGCAGCGAGCCGTCGATCAGCGGCGTGGATTCCTTGGAGAACGACATCGAATCCTCGGACATGTTCACCTATCCCGTTCCGCCGGCGACCTGCGCCTGGGCCAAGGCGCGCAACTGTTTCGCGGTCAGCTGCCGGGAGGAACCGCGCGAGTAGTACCGCTCCAGGTAGTACTGGCCGATCATGAGCACGCTGGTGACGGCCAGATACCAGGTGGCAGCGACCAGCAGCAGCGGGATCGGCTGGAAGTTCACGCTGTAGATGTCGCGAGCCCGGCCGTAGAGGTCGGTGGTGAGCGGGATGGCCGTCACCAGCGAGGTGGTCTTCAGCATGGAGATGAGCTCGTTGCCGGTCGGCGGGATGATCACCCGCATGGCCTGCGGCAGCACCGTGCGGGTCATGGTCTGCGACCACGACATGCCCAGCGCCACCGACGCCTCGCGCTGCCCCTCGCCCACCGAATTGATTCCGGCGCGGACGATCTCGGCCATGTAGGCGGCCTCGTTGAGACCCAGGCCGATCATGGCGAAGAAGAACGGCGCCGACCAGTGCTGCACATCGAAGTGCGTCAGCGACGGCCCGAACGGCACACCCACGGTGACGGTCTTGTACAGCGACGGGAACAGGCCCCAGAACACCAGCTGCACATAGACCGGCGTCCCGCGGAAGATCCACAGGTACGCCCACGCCACCGAGCGCAGCACCGGGTTCGGCGACAGGCGCATGACCGCCAGCAGCACGCCGAGCACCACGCCGATCAGCATGGCCAGCACGGTCAGTTCCAGAGTCACCAACGCGCCCTGGGCGATTCGCTTGTCACCCAGGTACTTGAAGTAGGTGTTCCAGTGGTAGGCCTCGTTGGTCTTGGCGCCCCAGATGAACAGGGCCAGGGCGATCAGGATGATCGCGGCGGCGATCCACCGGCCCGGCCGTCGCAGCGGAATCGCCTTGATCGGCTCGGGCTCGGAGCTCTCGACCGGCATCGAGAGGTGGTTCTTGTCCTGCGACATAGGAGGTCAGCTGGCCCCGTTGATGACGGACTTGGTGATCGCGCCCTCCTGGACACCCCAGTTCTCGGCGATCTTCTTGTACTGGCCGTTGTCCATCAGGTACTGCACGGCTTCCTGCAGCACCGGCGCCAGCGTGGAGCCCTTCTTGACCGGCCAGCCGTACGGCGCGGAGTCGAAGATCTTGCCCGCGGGCTCGATCTTGTCTCCGGCCTGCTTGATGGCGTACGCGGTCACCGGGGAATCGGCGGACATGGCGTCGACCTGGCCCTGCACCAGCGCGTTGGCGGCGGCGGACTGCTCGTCGTAGGCGACCTTCTGGATCTCCGGCTTACCCGCGGCGACGCACGCCTTGGACTTGGCCGGGATCTCGTCGGTGTCCTGAACGGTGGTGCGCTGCACCGCGACTCGCTTGCCGCAGGCATTGTCGGGGTCGACGGTCTTGCCCTTCTGCTGGGCCCACTGGCTGCCCGCGGAGAAGTAGGTGACGAAGTCGGCGGTGGCCTCGCGCTCCTTGTTGTCGGTGAAGGAGGACATGCCGAGGTTGTAGGTGCCGGCCTCGATGGAGGGGATGATCTTCTCGAAGTCGGCTTCCTTGTAGTCCGCGTTCAGGCCCAGCACCTTGGCGACCGCGTCCATCAGGTCGACGTCGAAGCCGACGATCTTGCCGCTGGACGGATCCCGGTACTCGTTGGGCTGATACGGAACGTTGACGCCGACGGTCAGCTTGCCGGAGGACTTGATGTCGGAGGGGACCTTGCCCGCGATGGTGTCGACCTTGGCCACGTCGACCTTGGCCACCTCGGGACCGCTGGACTCGGAATTACTGGTACAAGCGGTCAGTGCGAGAGCGCCACCGGCGACGACGACAGCGGCTCGCAGGGCACGCCCGCGAAAAGAGTTACGAACAGACACAGCAGTCCTCCACAGTTCGGGTGCGCGACATCCGTGGGTCGCCCGCCGTTTGAAATGTAAGCGAGTGACACCGTCCGCGTCGGCCGGTAACCGAAGATTAATCGGCGACACGCCAGAGCGGGGCCGAACACGCCCGGCCCGGAATGCGCGCTCACCAGCGGTGCAGCCGTGCGCGCACCTGCTCGGTGAATTCGGAGGTAGAGGCTAGCCCACCCAAATCGGACGTTGCAACACCAGCTCGCAACGTGTCAGCAACCGAGCGTTCGATGCGGTCGCCGACCCGGCGCAATGCGCTGTAGCGCTGGGTGCGACCCATCCAGTGCAGCATCGCCGCCGCGGAGTTGAACAGCGCCACCGGATTCGCGCGATTGCGCCCAGCCAGGGTCGGGGCCGCGCCGTGCACCGCCTGCGCCATGATCTGGGTATCGGAGCAGTTCACCGAGGCGGCCATACCGAGCGAACCACTCAATTCGCCCGCCAGATCGGACAGGATGTCGCCGAACAGATTCTCGGTGACGATCACGTCGTAGTCGCGGGCCGCGCGGACCAGATGCGCCGCCGCCGCGTCCACGTGCTCGTCGTCGATCTCCACGTCCGGGTAGTCCGCGGCCACCTCGTAACAGATATCGCGGAACATGCCCATGGTCATGGGCAACACATTGGCCTTGTGCACCACGGTCAGCTTCTTCGAACGCTCCGACGCGATCTCGAACCCCAGCCGCGCGATGCGTTCGATCGCGGCCCGGGTGAACACGCCGACCGACAGCGCGACATCCCGCGACGGCTGGAACTCGCCCGACCCGGCGGCCATATTGCGGTCGGCGTAGAGACCCTCGGTGTTCTCGCGCAGGATCAGCAGATCCATGTCCTGGGCCAGCGCGCGCACCCCTTCGAGGCTGCGGGCCGGGCGGATGTTCGCGTAGAGACCGAAGCGCTTGCGGACCGCGCCCGCGGGCGGCAGGCCGGTGCGGTGTTCGGGGGCGTAGGAGGCGCTGTCGTGCGGGCCCATGATCCAGGCGTCGAGTTCGGCCAGCGCGGCGAGCGTCTGCTCGGGCACCGGGTTGCCGTACTGTTCGATCGCCTCGTGCCCGAGCGGCAGCGGGACCCACTCCACCGGCGGCAGGCCCGTGGTCTCGAAGGCGTCGTCGACCACATGCCGGGTGGCACGGACGATTTCGGGGCCGATACCGTCGCCCTCCAGCAGGCCCAGCCGGATTCGAGTCTCGCTCTCGCTCATGGCAGTCATCCTCGCGCAAACCCTGCCGCCGTCGCGCCCCGGCACACGCTGCCACGCCTGTTTCGAGACCTGGACGAGGATCGCGCGTAAGTTCAGGACACCATGGTGCAATCGGTGGAACTGGTGCTCGACGAGGCGTCCGAGACCGCGGTGCGGCGGCAGTGGGCGGCGCTGAGCGAACTCGGCCTGCACACGCCCGGGCCCTGGTACCGGCCGCACATCACCGTCGCGGTGGCCACCGAGATCTGGCCCCGGCTGGACAAGGTCTTGGCGCAGCAGGACTTCCACCCGTTCCCCGTGCGCCTGGGCGGACTACTGGTCTTCGGATCCCGTGCCGCCGTACTGGTTCGGGCGGTGGTGCCATCCGAACCACTGATCTCCTTGCAGCACAGGCTGTTCCGGGTGGTCGCCGACTGCCCGGGCATCCCCGGCAATGTCCGGCCCGACAACTGGACCCCGCACGTCACCCTCGCCCGCCGGCTGAGACCGGGCCAGTTCGACGCCGCACTGGGCGCGGTGGGCTGGGACAAGGACGTGCGGGCTACCGTGGAGGACATCCGCCGATGGGACGGTGACCGGCGCGCCGAATGGTCGGTGACCCGCCGGTGACCGGCCCACCCGGTAGCGCGGGGAAGATAACCGCAGGGCCCGGTGTTGGACCGGGGACATCGATACGAGAGGAAGCCATGGCCACCCAGACCCTGACCGAACAGAACTTCGACGAGGTAGTCACCGGTAACGACGTGGTTCTCGTCGACTTCTGGGCCTCGTGGTGCGGTCCGTGCCGCAGCTTCGCCCCCACCTTCGAGAAGTCGTCCGAAACCCACCCCGACGTGGTGCACGGCAAGGTCGATACCGAGGATCAGCAGGGACTGGCCGCGGCGGCCAACATCCGCTCCATCCCGACCATCATGGCGTTCCGCGAGGGCGTGCTCGTCTTCGCGCAGCCCGGCGCGCTGCCCCCGGCCGCGCTCGAGGATCTGGTCACCCAGGTGAAGGCTCTCGACATGGACGAGGTGCGCAAGCAGCTCGCCGAGCAGGAGTCCGCCAAGTAGCCGCCTCCCGCCGCAGCGTCAGCGCCGCAACTCCCGAAGGAGTTGCGGCGCTTCGCTTTTCACGGATGAATCAGAAGTGCGAGCCGAGGTGGTTGATGCCCGCGATCATGGCGCGGATGGTCGACTCGGCGGCGTCGTCGGCGAGGGCCGCGCCCCAGCCGCGGCGGCCGTTGAACTCGCACTGCACGAAGGTGGCGGTGCCGTCCGGGGTGCGGCGCTGATGGAAGGCGAGGATCTCCACCGGGTAGCCCTCGTCGTAGAGCGCCGAGGTGAGCGCGGCCACCGGGCTACCGGTCGCCACGACGGTGCGCAGGTGGGAGGCGATTTCCAGGGTGGCCGTACCGGCGCGGTCGCCGATCGGGGTCCAGTCGCTGAGCTTGACCGGGCCCATCGGGTCGCAGTAGCGGTCGTGGAACTCGGCGGGGGTCAGGCCGGTGCATTCGGCCCGCAAGGTCGCGGGAGCGGCGGCGATGAACATGGCGGTATCCAGGGTGATGGTCATTGAACTAGGTCTTCCCGACTTCTTCCGAAGAATTGACAGAGGGGACCAGCAAAAGAAAGTTCTATCGGCCGCAGCGAGGGGCCGGTCCGAATCAGACCCCGCTACGGCGGAGAACTACGAGTACGCGATCGCCGGCCACATTCGCGGTAAGCGAAATAAGCGCTGCGCGGTCGCGGTCTGCGACGTCGAGCGCTGCGCTGCGGCTGTTGGCGGGATTCGGCACGGGGTCGAGCATAGGGGGGAGCTCACGTAATGGCAACCATATTCGTGAGGGACCCACGGGTAACTTCGTCGCAGGTCACCGCCGATGCGACGGGCGCCACACGACCCCCGGCGCGGCCGCGAGCAAACACTGTGGGCCCGGCAAACATCCGATTCGTGAACATCCCCAGGTCGACGCAATTCCGGCAACCCGTACAGCGGGTTGCGGGCGGGTGCCGGTGCGCGCGGAGAGGGCGTCCGAGACACAAACCGCCCGCACCGAAACCCGGTGCGGGCGGTCCGCGTGTCGCACGACTCGCGAGTGCGTGTCGAGTTCCCTAGTGCGCGGCCGAATCCCAGCTGTGGCCCACGCCCACCGACACCTCCAGCGGCACCGACAGCTCGATGGCATTGGACATGTGCTCGCGCGCAAGCGATTCCAACCGCTCCCGCTCCCCCGCGGCGACCTCGAAGACGAGTTCATCGTGGATCTGCAGCAACATGCGGGATTTCAGGCCCGCCTCCCGGATCGCCTTCTGGGTGTCGATCATGGCGACCTTGATGATGTCGGCCGCGGTGCCCTGGATGGGGGCGTTGAGGGCCATGCGCTCGGCGGCCTCGCGGCGCTGCCGGTTGCTGGAATCCAGGTCCGGCAGGTAGCGGCGGCGGCCGAACAGGGTCTCGGTGTAGCCGACCTTGCGGGCCTGATCGACCGCGTCGTGCAGGTAGTCGCGGATGGCGCCGAAGCGGTTGAAGTAGATGTCCATCTGGACCTTGGCCTCGTCGGCGCTGATCTTCAACTGCTGGGACAGGCCGTACGCGGACAGACCGTAGGCCAGGCCGTAGGACATGGCCTTGATGCGGCGGCGCAGCTCCGGCTCCACCTCGGCGATCGGGATGTCGAAGGCCTTGGAGGCGACGAAGTTGTGCAGGTCCTCGCCCGAGTTGAAGGCCTCGATGAGGCCTTCGTCCTTGGACAGGTGGGCCATGATCCGCATTTCGATCTGGCTGTAGTCGGCCGTCATCAGCGACTCGTAGCCGGGGCCGACGACGAAGGTGTCGCGGATGCGGCGGCCCATGTCGGTGCGGATCGGGATGTTCTGCAGGTTCGGCTCGGTCGAGGACAGGCGGCCGGTGGCGGCGACCGTCTGGTTGAAGGTGGTGTGGATGCGGCCGTCGTCGGCGACCGACTTGAGCAGGCCGTCGACCGTCACCTTGAGGCGGGTGGCGTCGCGGTGCTCGAGCAGGTGCTGCAGGAACGGGTGCTGGGTCTTCTCGTAGAGGCCCTCGAGCGCGTCGGCGTCGGTGGTGTAGCCGGTCTTGGTGCGCTTGGTCTTCGGCATGTCGAGCTCGTCGAACAGGACCACCTGCAGCTGCTTGGGCGAGCCCAGGTTGATCTGCTTGCCGATGACGCCGTAGGCGGCCTCGGCGGCCTCGGCGACGCGGTCGGCGAACTCGCGCTGCAACTGCTCGAGCTGGGCGGAGTCGACCGCGACGCCCGCGGCCTCCAGGTCGGCCAGCACGCTCAGCAGCGGGAGCTCCATATCGCGCAGCAGCGCGGTGGACTCGATGCGCTCGAGTTCGGCGTCGAAGGCGTCGGCGAGGTCGTAAACCGCTCGGGCGCGCAGCATCTGGGCATTGGCGGCCTCGGCGTCCACCTCGTCCTCGTCGTCGAGCAGCGACAGCTGGGTCTCCCCGGCATTGTCGACGCGCAGCTCCCGGCTCAGGTAGCGCAGCGACAGGTCCTCCAGGTTGAAGGTGCGCTGGCCCGGCAGGATCAGGTAGGCGGCCAGCGCGGTATCGCTGGTGAGCCCGGCCAGCCGCCAGCCGCGCCCGCGCAGGGCGTGCATGGCGGTCTTGGCCTCGTGCAGCGCCTTCGGCGTCGCCGGGTCGGCCAGCCAGTCGCCGAGCGCCTTCTCGTCCTCGGGGGTGAGGGTGTGCACGTCGATGTAGGCGCCCTCGCCGTCGGCGGCGGCCAGGGCGATGGCCTGGGTGTCGCCGTGCGTCGGCAAGCCGTTGCCGACCACGGAAACCCCGTGCCGCACACCGGTTCCGGCGTGCTCGGCCAGCCAGGCGGCGACGGTGCCGGCGGCCAGCGCGCTGCCGCTGATCTCGAAGCCGGACTCGGCCTCGGGCTCGACCGGGGCCAGGGTGTCGAACAGGCGGTCGCGCAGCACCCGGAATTCCAGCTCGTCGAACAGCCGGTGGATCTTGTCCCGATCCCACGGCTGCACGGCCAGCTGGTCGGGCGTGTAGGGCAGCGGCACCGTCTTCACCATCTCGGTGAGCTGCCGGTTGAGCACCACGCTGGACAGGTTGGCGCGCAACGCGTCTCCGACCTTGCCCTTCACCTTGTCCACCTGGTCGACCAGGGTGGCCAGGTCCCCGTACTCGCGGATCCACTTGGTGGCGGTCTTCTCCCCCACGCCCGGAATGCCCGGCAGGTTGTCACTCGGGTCGCCACGCAGCGCCGCGAAGTCCGGATACTGCGCGGGGGTGAGCCCGTACTTCTCCTCGACCGCGGCCGGGGTGAACCGGGTGAGCTCGGAGACGCCCTTCTTCGGGTAGAGCACGGTGACGTTGTCCTCGACCAGCTGCAGCGAGTCACGGTCACCGGTCACGATCAGCACCCGGAACCCCTGGGCGACGGCCTGCGTGGTGAGCGTGGCGATCAGATCGTCCGCCTCGTACCCCTCGATGGCCATGACCGGAATCCCCAGCGCGCCCAGCACTTCCTGGGTGGTGTCCACCTGCCCCTTGAACTCGTCCGGGGTGGTCGCCCGATTCGCCTTGTACTCCGGGAACGCCTCGGTCCGGAACGTCTTGCGGCTCACGTCGAACGCCGCCGCCACATGCGTCGGCTTCTCGTCCCGCAGCAGGTTGATCAGCATCGCCGTGAATCCGTACACGGCATTGGTGGTCTGCCCGCTCTGCGTCTTGAAGTTCTCCGCGGGCAGCGCGTAGAACGCGCGATAAGCCAGCGAATGCCCATCCAGCAACAGCAGGGTCGGCTGCTCCCCGGGCACGGCTTCGGACGCAACAACAGGACGCTGATCAGTAGAGGCAGGGGTCACCCGCAAGAGTCTAGGTACCGCCCCCGACATCCGTGGGCAGCGGGCGTACTCGGCCCGTCGCCCCAGGTCAGCGAAACCGATTTCATCCTCGACCCGCTACCTGGTAGCGTTGCCCCCGCCAAGGGGTGTAGCTCAATTGGCAGAGCAGCCGTCTCCAAAGCGGCAGGTTGCAGGTTCGATTCCTGTCGCCCCTGCTTGAAGGTTCGGGCCGGTCACCGGAAGGTGACCGGCCCGAATGCTTTTCGGGGTGGGTGGGGCCGGCCGCCGCCGGTCAGCCGACGCCGAGGTAGGCGGACTTGACGGCGGGGTCGGTGAGCAGGGCTCGGCCGCCGCCGGTCTTGGTCACCTCGCCGGTTTCCAGGATGTAGGCGCGGTCGCTGCGGGTCAGGGCCTGCTGGGCGTTCTGTTCGACCAGCAGGACCGTGGTGCCCTGGGCGTTGATGTCGGCGATGATCCGGAAGATCTGCTGGATCACCATGGGGGCCAGGCCCATCGACGGCTCGTCGAGCAGCAGCAGCTGCGGGCGGGCCATGAGGGCGCGGCCGATGGCCAGCATCTGCTGCTCGCCGCCGGAGAGGGTGCCGCCCACCTGGCGGCGGCGCTCCAGCAGGCGCGGGAACAGCTCGAAGACCCAGTCCAGGGTTTTCGCGTAGTCCGCCTTCGACGCGAACGGCCTTGCGTGGCAACCCATGTCGAGGTTCTCCTGGACCGTCATGCCCGGGAAGACGCCACGGCCCTCGGGGGCCTGGATCAGGCCCGCCACCACGCGTTCGTGGGCCTTCATGCGGGTGATGTCGCGGCCCTGGAACATGATGCGGCCGCGGGTCAGCGGCAGCAGGCCCGACAGGGCGCGCATGGTGGTGGTCTTGCCCGCGCCGTTCGCACCCAGCAGGGTGACCAGCTCGCCCTGCCCGACCTCCAGCGAGATGCCGTGCAGCGCTTGGATTCTGCCGTAGTTCACGACCATGTCCTCGACCGTCAGCAGCGGCTCGCCGGTCGAGGCGGTGGGCGCGACGGAACCGGGCGCCTGCTTGGTGAGATCCGGAACCGGTTCGGCGGCAATGCTTCGCGCCTCGGCCGCGTCCTCGGCCGACTCGGCGTCGGCCTCGTCGGGCACGCCCAGGTAGGCGTTGATCACCGCGGGATCCTGGCGGATCTGCTCCGGCAACCCGTCGGCGATCTTGCGGCCGAATTCCAGCACCACGATGCGGTCGGTCACGCCCATGACCAGTCGCATGTCGTGCTCGATGAGCAGCACCGTGTAGCCGTCGTCGCGGATCTTGCGGATCAGATCCATGAGCGCGGACTTCTCGCTCGGATTGAACCCGGCGGCGGGCTCGTCCAGGCACAGCAGTTTCGGCTCGGTCGCCAGCGCGCGGGCGATCTCCAGGCGGCGCTGATCGCCGTAGGAGAGGTTGCGCGCCTTCTCGACCGCGTGCGGCGCGATGCCGACGTACTCCAGCAACGCCATGCCCCGCTCGAGCGAGTCCTTCTCCTCCTCGCGGTGCCGCGGGGTGCGGAAGAGCGCGCCCGGGACCGAGGTCTTGTGCCGGGCGTCCGCGCCGACGACCACGTTCTCCAGCGCGGTCATCTCCCCGAAGAGCCGGATGTTCTGGAAGGTGCGCGCGATGCCCAACCGGGTGATCTCGTTGCGCTTGGTCTTGGTCAGCGGCTTGCCGTCGAAGTAGACCGTGCCGTCCGACGGGCGGTACACCCCGGAGATGGCGTTGAAGCAGGTCGTCTTGCCCGCGCCATTGGGCCCGATGAGTCCGAGGATCTCGCCGCGGCGGATCTCGAAGCTCACATTGTCGAGCGCGGTGAGACCGCCGAACCGCATGGTCAGCCCGTCGGTGCGCAGCAGCGGCGCGCCGACCGCGGTCTCGATGTCCCGGTGCGGCGCAACGACTTCCGCGACCACCTCGGGGTCCTTGTAGACGGGCAGCACCTCGGTCACGTCGAGCATGCCGGCGCTGGGCTCCACCTCGGGCCGCGCGTACCCGGCCGCCATGTCCTCGTTGTCGAACAGCGCGTCGCCCGGCCCCGTCACTGTGCAGCTCCCGTCGTCTGCGCGGCCACCGCCGGCCGTCGCACCGCCCGATACACCTGCCGCCCGTAGGTCAGCAGTTTCTGCCGCGCCGGGAACAGACCCTGCGGCCGGAAGATCATCACGACCACCAGCGTGAGACCGAAGAAGAGGTACTTGTAGTCACCGAGCGACTGCCCGCCCACGTTCACGCCCATGAACCGGTTGGGCAGGTACACGATCAGGAACGCACCGACGATCACGCCGAGCTTGTTGCCCTGCCCGCCCAGCACCACCGCGCACAGGAACAGCATCGAGTTGATGACGTTGAACCCCTGCGGATTCACGTACTGCACCTGACCCGCGTACAGCGCGCCCGACAGACCGCCGATGGCCGCGCCGATCATGAACGCCCACAGCTTGAACTTGAAGGTGGGCACGCCCATGATCTCGGCGGCGTCCTCGTCCTCCCGGATGGCGACCCACGCGCGACCCACCCGGCTGCGCTCGAGATTGCCGACCAGCATGAGCACGGCGACCACCAGGACAATGCCCAGCCAGTACCACCAGGTGCCGGAGTTGGCCCGGTCCAGCACATTCCAGGTGTGCACGTCACCGAGATTGCCGGAGGAGAAGTAGCCGCCCGGATGAGTGTCGGACTCGCCGACGTGCGGGTACTGGATGCGGGACAGGCCGAGGCTGCCGTTGGTGATCTCGGGCAGATTGTCGGCCAGCAGCCGGACGATCTCACCGAAACCGAGGGTCACGATGGCCAGGTAGTCGCCGCGCAGGCGCAGCGTCGGCGTGCCCAGGATGAGACCGGAGATCGCGGTCGCCAGGATCGCGATCGGGACGCATGCCAGCCACGCCCACTGCGGATCGAGCCAGCCCCCATTGGTCTGGTTCCACGGACTGTTCGGACTGGTCAGCAGGCCGACCGAGTACGCGCCGACCGCGTAGAAGCCGACATAGCCCAGGTCGAGCAGACCCGCCTGCCCGACAACCACATTCAGGCCGATGGCGATGAGCGCGTACATGGCGAACTGCGCCATCACCCCGCCGAAACTGGTGCCGGGCGTGTCCAGCAGCGGCAGCTTGAACAGCGGCAGCGCGGCCAGCACGATGACCGCGGGAATGCCGAACGCCCATTGCGCCGGTCGCGAGAGCCCGGCCCACCAGGTGCGGATGGCGTCGCCGACGCCCCGTCCCGCGGGTGAACTGTGCGGCGCGGGAGTCGTTTTCGTGTCGGTCATGCGCGCGCCCTCCCCAGGCTCTCCCCGAGAATGCCGGTGGGCCGGACCATGAGCACCGCGACCAGCACCACGAACGCGACCACGTCACGCCACTGATCGCCGAAGAGCACCTGGCCGTAGTCCTCGGCCAGGCCGAGCAGCAGACCGCCCAGCAGCGCGCCGCGCAGGTTGCCGATACCGCCCAGCACCGCGGCGCTGAAAGCCTTGATGCCCAAAATGAATCCGCCGTTGTAGATGATGCCGTTGGGGATCTTGAGCGTGTACAGCAGCGCGGCGGCGCCCGCGAGCACACCGCCGATGAGGAAGGTCAGCATGATGACCCGCTCCCGGGAGACGCCCATCAGCGTCGCCGTGTCGGGGTCCTGGGCCACCGCGCGAATGCTGCGGCCGAATTTGGTCCGGTTGATCAGCAATTCGGTGGTGAGCGCCAGCGCCACCGCGGCCAGCACGATCACCAGCGCGATATTGGTGACCGACGCGCCGAAGAGCTTGAACTGTTCGGTGGGCGTCACCAGCTGGATCGGCTGCTGCGCGTTGGTGCCGCCGAGCTTGTTGCCGGTGAGCTTGGGCAGGATGTAGTGCACGAATTCCTGCAGCACGAACGACATTCCGATCGCGGTGATCAGGAAGATCAGCGGTTTCGCGCCGCGTTTGCGCAGTGGCCGGTACGCGACTCGCTCCAGCGCCACCGCGGCCGCGCCGGAAACCAACATGCCGAAGACCATGGCCGCTGCGAGGTAGACCACGGTCAGTCCGACACCCTGGGAGTACGTATCACCACTCGCCGCGAATCCGAACACCATCAATCCGACCAACTGGCCGAAGGTGCCGAGCATGAATACTTCCGAATGGGCGAAATTGATCAGGCGCAACACACCGTAGACGAGTGTGTAACCGACCGCGACCAGGGCATAGATCGAGCCGTAGGTCAGTCCTTCGACGGTGAGCCGCCAGAATTGATCGGCGACCCCGGACAGATCGAACTTGATGGACCCGCTCGCGAGGAGGGTCACATCGGCCAAAGCGGGTGCAGACATTCGTTACTTTCCGCTGTCGTGGAAAACAGCGTGTGCCGAAACGAATTTCGGCACACGCTGTTCCGATTAACAGTGATCGCTACTTGACCTGATACATCCAGATCAACGCGTTGGCCAATTCACCCGTGGAACCCCACTTGTACTGACGCGCCAGACCCTGGCCGTCGTATCCACGCACGTATTCGACCAGGTCGGGGCGGGTGACCTTACCGGCCTCGATGCCCTTGAGCACGATCGTGGTCAGGTCGTAGCCCTCGGTCGAGTAGGTGCCGGGCTCGTAGTTGTTGAACGCCTTGTAGGCGGTGGCGAACTTGTCACCGGCCGGACCACACGGGCAGGAGAGCAGCGCGTCCTTGGACTTGCTGCCGGCCTGCTTGGTGAACTCGACGTCCTTGGTGCCGTCGTCGGAGATGAAGGTCGCGGTCACGCCGCCGTCACGCAGCTGGCTCACCAGCGGGGCGGCCTCGGCGTAGTAGCCCGCGTAGAAGATGCCGTCCGGCTTGGCCGACGCCATCTTGGACACGGTCGCCGAGAAGTCCTTCTGCTTCGCCTTCACGCTGGCCGCGCAGCTCGGGTCGGCAATCGGACCCAGGCCCTCGGTGACCGTCTTGGCCAGGCCGGTGCCGTAATCCGAGTCGTCCTGGATGACGCAGATCTTCTTGAACTTGCCGGTGCCCTTGAGGTATCCGGCCACCGCCGGGCCCTGGATGCCGTCATTGCCCAGACCGCGGAAGAAGTTGGTCCAGCCGTTGGTGGTGAGGGTGACATTGGTGGCCGACGGCGTCAGCGACAGCAGGTTGGCCTGGTTGAGGATCGCGCCGGTCGCCTTGGTCTCACCGGAGAAGGTGGGGCCGATCAGCGCCACGATCGACGGGTCGCTGACGATGGTCGGAATGACCTGGGTGGCCTTCTGCGGGTCGCCCTCGGTGTCGAATTCCTTGACCGAGACCTGGCAGCCGGGGTTGGCCTTGTTGTGCTGGTCCAGCGCCAGCTTCACACCGCGGATGATGTTGAGGCCGAGGTTGGCGTTGTCGCCGGTCAGCGGGCCGGCCATCGCGATGGTCTGCGGGGCGCACTTGCCCTTGCCGTCACCGGCGGGGTCGGCGGCCGCGCTGGAGTCCGTGACCGGGACCTCCTTGCCCTGCGAGTCCACCTGCACCAGGGGCGAAATGGTCAGATTCGACCCGCCTCCGCCCGAATTGTCCGTCGATTTGCTACTGCAGCCGGCACTGCCCAATGCGAGTACGGCCGCGGCCCCGACGACAAGCATCTTGACCGTGCGACTGTGCCGCAGGGTCGACGTGCGCGTCATTGAACCAAGCACGATTCACCTCATGTTCTGTGCACCCCCGGGGTGACCGAGGAGGGCCGCCCCATCGATCGGCCCGCACAGAAACATAGTCGGGCCACGTTAGGTCCGCATCACATTCGAATCATTCATGTGACATCGCAACTAAAGTGGAACGCCCTGTTGTTACCGCACTGTTAATTTCCTCAGTGCATTAGTGGCAACAACAGGGCGACGACCCGGCAAATGCGACTTACTTCGGTGCGAGGTTCTCCAGCACCACTTCCGCGACCGCCTTCATAGTGGTGCGACGATCCATGGCGGTGCGCTGAATCCACTTGAACGCCTGCGGCTCGGATAGCCCCTGGGTCTGCATGAGCACACCCTTGGCACGCTCCACCAGCTTGCGCGTCTCGAGCCGGTCGGTGAGGTTCGCGACCTCGCTCTCGAGCGCGGCGATCTCATGGAATCGCGATGCGGCCAATTCGATGGCCGGCACCAGATCCGACTTGGTGAACGGCTTCACCAGGTACGCCATCGCCCCCGCGTCGCGTGCCCGTTCGACCAGGTCGCGCTGACTGAAGGCGGTCAGGATGACCACCGGCGCAACGCGTTTCGACGCGATCTCGGCCGCCGCGTCGATGCCGTCCCGGCGCGGCATCTTCACGTCCATGATCACCAGATCCGGACGCAGCTCCACAGCGAGGTCCACGGCCTGCTGACCGTCACCCGCCTCACCCACCACGTGATAGCCCTCTTCGGAGAGCATCTCCACCAGGTCCATCCGGATGAGCGCCTCGTCCTCGGCAACCACCACCCGCTTGGGGGCGGACGCCGCAGCGTCCTTCTTCGAACCGCCCCCTGCTGTCGTTCCCATAGATGAACCCCTGTCGCTTCCGAAATCCGATACCCGATGCCACCTCGTCTTGCGCCACCCTCACAGGACCAGCACGCACCCGAGTCTCCCAAAGAGTACCGTTCACCCGGCCCTACAACCCACGTACCCAGGGCAAACCGACCAGTATCACAACGATGTAGTCGCCCGACCACCTCGATTTCTTGGTTTGCCCCACCACCCGCTATCATTTCCCTCCGGTGCGCCGAGTTGGCGGAATTGGCAGACGCGACGGTCTCAAAAACCGTTGCCCGGAAGGGCGTGTGGGTTCGATTCCCACACTCGGCACCAAGGTGGAGGGCTGTTCCGATGATCATCGGAACAGCCCTTTTGTCATCCGGCCCGCAGTTGGCCCCGCAGCGGCTTGCGCTCCGGCAACCATCCGTTCGGCGACGGCGTCGAGGTCGTCGTCGTACAGGTGGCCATACCGACCTCTCGGGCGGCCCGGTCGAACACCCACCGGAACTCCGTGGAGGTCAGATAGCCACGCCGATGGCTGGGGAACACCAGCGCGTCGGGATCGCGATCCTTCAGCAGTGGCCGCAGTTCCTCGAGAACCTGATAGGACTGCATGACCCGCGACGCCGACAAGCCACGGCCCTCGAATCTGCTGCTGCCCTTGTGCAGTAGATCCACTCTCCATTCCTGGAACGGCCCGGAACCTGATGGTTCCGGGCCGTTGTCTTTGCCGCGTACGAGGTTTGGCTCAGGCGTCCAGGACGCGGTGTTTACGGCAACGAGCGCATCCAGTCCGGATGCGCGACGAATCCCCGTGGGATGTATTCGGATTCGACGTCGATGTTCATGCCGCGGTCGTGTGCCCAGCATGTGAGGGCGAGCAGCGGGACGGAGACGAATCCGTCCGGGCCACTGCGGCGTTTGGCGGTGTCGAAATGCTTCCGGTGCCGTTTCAGGGCTTTCACCAGCTCTCTGGTGAAAGCCTTCGAGTCGTCGGCGGCCATCGCGGTGAAGACGTCGATCGTGGGCTTGAACAGCTGATCGATGATCGTTTGGGCCCCGATCTTGCTGGTGGTGTCGAGTTCCTGTGCATGCACTACGAACTGGCTCGGGTCGTCGTGCCAGGCTGCTTGGAGGAGATCGACCCACTCGTACTGAAATTCGTCGGCGACCCCGCCATCGCCAGTACCACGCAGACGCTCGACGGGGTACCGAGCGAGCATGTCACCGGCTTCGGTATCGCGGGCGATGATTGCCCACCAGAACGCGGTGAGCCAGCGCCCGACCTCCGCCGCCTGGTCCGGCCCGGTGGGCAGCTGGTAGATCTCGTCGCCGAAGCGCAGATCGACGATATCGCGCTCGCCGGTGACGAAACCATCGGTCACCCAGAACAATCCTGTCGCAGCATGTTCAGCGAGCCGAGCAGCCTCGAGAGTCGCGATCGACTCGGCGTCCGGGTCGCCGATGAGCAGAACGCCGAGCAGTGCTCGTGCCAGTGTTTCGACGAAGAACAGGTTGTCGGGTCGCTGTGGGAGCCGCGGAATGTGGTCACCGAGGTAGCCTCCATACTCGTCGGCGCGGCCTTCGAAGGACTTGGCGTCGATGGGGTGCCGTGGCACAACCTCGGTCACTCCTGGTTCACTTCCCTAGGTCGAAGGTTTTGTCGACGTACCCACCGTACTGTTCGCCGACGACTTGCCCGTTCTTCTTCAAGTCCTGGACCCGAGCCCGCACCAGAACGTACTCGATGTCGGCCGGGTCCGTCGCGAGCAACCTGCTTGCCAGGCCACGCTCGATCGGGGTTCCGTTGTTTGCCATTTCGGTGAGGATGGCACGGTAGTAGCCTCCCGAGCCCTGCTCGTAGCGCTTGGCGTCGTCACCGATGCGGGAACCGAGCCGTGCCTGGGGGCTCTTCTCCTCCACAATCAGGATCTTGGTTCGGCCGTCCTTGCCGGTGATTTCGTAGACCTTGTCGAAACTGCCGGGGCCGGCACGATGCGGATCGCTGATGAGTTTGACGTTGTAGACGCTGGACGGATAGCGGTCCTCAACGTACTGCCCGCCGGCGATGTGACCCAGTCGCTCACCCGCATCACGCTGCGCGACATACGCATTGGTCAGGGCTGTGGCGGTTTGATCGCTGACGTTGCCGGTGGCGGCTTTCTCGTTGTCGGCCTTCATGGACAGCGCCTGCACGAGTTGGATGGACATGTACCGTTTGACCACGTCTCGCATGGCGTTCATACGCAGTTGCAGGCTGGCGGGCGTCGGCTTCACGGGTCCGGGTTTGAAGGTGGCGCCGACCAGGTTCTCGTCGACGATCTCGTATTGATTCGTCGTGGAGTTCAACTGGATCTGCGGAACCGGAACACCGTTGATGTCGACCGCGTGGGCGTCCTTGCGCCGAAACTCACCCAGCGAAGGGTAGGAATTGTAATAGGCCAACTGGTAGGACGAATCCTTGATCTTCTCCGCTATCGGCAGATTGCGGAGTTCGACCTCGGTCGGCTTGGGCGGCGCGCGGGGTGCCGCCGACGCGGCCGCCGCACTGTTCGACGACGGCTGGTTTTTGCCGCTGGGCTTTGCGGACTGCGAGGGCGCAGGTGCTGCGTTGGTGGCGGCGAGCACACACGACTGTGCTTTCGCCTGGAGCGCGGCGCCTTCCGAGTCGAGCTGGTCAGCTTCTGCGTTGTAGCTGTTGACCGCGGCGGCGTTGGTGTTGTCGATGGTCGGGGCGGCGTTGTCGTGGGCGTCGGCTCGCTGTTCCCACGCTTGTTCCTCGGCGAGAACCTGCATGCAGTCGGCGGGCTCACCGGGCTGGGCAGAGGCAACGTCGGAGGGGCCCAGAGCCAGAGCGATGATGGCGGCGAACACCACCGCCAGCACTCGCGGCAGTGCCGATTCCCGCATGCGTTCGGCAGACGTCATCGGGTGTAACGCCATTTGCCACCCTCTTTGACCAGGTAGAACATTGTGGTTTCCTCAGCGAGATCCGGAAAGCGTACTGTCACATCGGCATTCGCGAGATCGCCGTCGATGAGGATGTTGCTGACGAACAACACCTTGCCCTGATCGGATCGGATACCGGCCGGCGGCAGGGTCACTTTTTCGTACCGCTGCCGCAAAGTGCCGCTGTAGAGGTCGAGCACTTTCTTCGGATCGTCGGTTTCCAGCACACCGCGCAGGACCGTCTCGATTTCAGCTTCATCGTGAGCACGCTGGGCAGCGGGATCAGTATGGCGGCCAACCATGACAAACACCCCGATCCCAATAACAGCTGCCACCACCGCGGCGGTCAGTCCGACGAACAAGAGCCGCTTGCGAGAGCCACGTGCGTGAGGCATCGGCTGCGGATCGAATCCGGTGGACGAGGCCGTCATCACTTCGTCGGATGAGTCGAGGAAGGAATGCCCAGGTCAGGGCAGTACTTCCATTGCCCGCTCTCCTTCTTGAAGCTGACCGGGCCGGTGTAGTCATCACCGTTGTCCGACTTGCCCACAGCTTCTGCGGTAGCCGAGTCGCCGGTGATCTCAACCTTGTCGAGCTTGCTCAGTTTGCCCTTCGGGCGGGTAGTCGATGCGTTGGCCATCATCTCGGCCGGAACCGACTTGATCAGATCACTGAACTGGGTGCAGAACT
Organism: Nocardia sp. NPDC004340; assembly: GCF_053602575.1. Classification (NCBI taxonomy): domain Bacteria; kingdom Bacillati; phylum Actinomycetota; class Actinomycetes; order Mycobacteriales; family Nocardiaceae; genus Nocardia; species Nocardia sp. NPDC004340. The sequence continues at coordinate 144,257 of NZ_JBSGDW010000008.1, read as the reverse complement.
TGTCCGCGACATCACTCGGACTCTTGGCGCTCATCACCGCGCGCAGATTCGACTCCATCTGCGCCTGCTCGGGATTCGCCGAGGTAGTGCCGCTGCTATCACCGTTACCGCAGCCCGCGATCACTCCGGCAACCACAACCGCTCCGACCAGCGCTCCGAGCGTGCGCAGGCTACGCGGGCACGGTTGTACGACAAGCAAATTCATGACGATTCTCCCCACTGAAGTCCCCTCTTCCGGCTCAGGATGCTAGAGGACTTCCTTCGAATTTGCGATCTCGGACAAGGCAATTCCCTGCAGCGTCGGCGTGACGTTCAGCACACGCGAATCGGGGCGCCAACAGATCCCGTCGGCGACAACAAGTCTCGCCCTGGGACAGGGGGGTATGATCAATACCCTTGCCTGCCTGGGTGATTCATCCCGTGCACGCGATGTCACGGAGGTACGCGCCCTATCTCAAGAAGGTCGGGATGGGGTCACCCGTTCATTTCCCTCGCACTTCGCGGAGTCGCCGACGACTGCGCGATCCGGCCGCGGCAGGGTGGTCGCGCGGATCGGGGCGAACAGCACGCGGACGGCGCGCACGAATTCCCTTCGGGTGCAGCCCAGTTGGCGCAGGGCACGGCCGTGATCGAGCAGCACCACCGCGATCGCGGCGTGCAGGATGCCCCACCAGGCCGCGCGGACCAGGGGACGCAACACGGGCGATGTGGACGCGAAGGCGAGACGCAGGCGGTGCGCGTGGAAGGGAATGTGGCGCTGCTCGTCGGCCAGGATGAGGGCGGCGGTGCGGGTGGCGAGCGGGTCGCGGGCGCCGTCGCGCAGGGCCCGGTAATAGGGGACGGCGATGACCTCGGCGACCGAGAGCACCATGAGTTCCAGCCGCAAGCCCAGCCCCCGGCGCAGTACGACGAAGATCGCGTCGGTCCAATGCCGCGAGATCGGCCGCTCCCCCGCCGCCTGTAGGAGGTTCAGCAGCAGCCGCGCGTGATTGCTCTCCTCGGCGACGAACAGCCGAACCGCCGCAGCGTAAACCGGATCCCCCGCGGCCTCGGCCTTGGCGATGAGATGAGCCCCGTCCCCCGACTCCCCCACCTGAAAACGCTGGATACTGCGTACCAGCACCGGATCCAGAGTCGCGCCACCGGACCAGTCCGGGTCGCCGGTCCGGTCCCGGGCCCGGGCCTTGGCCTCGAATTCCGTAGTCCACCGGGTGAATTCATCCGAGTCGCGCATGCGAACCCTCCGTTCTCGAATGTCTGGGCCGTTCGCACACCGACTGTAGGACGACGATGTGCGGACCCGGCGGACACAGTGTGGAGATTCCGTGCCGTCCCGTCCGAGCCGATTCCACGAGTTGCCGTGCCCCGGAACGCCCCTAGACTGCCTTGCAAGATCATCACAAGCATGGGGGTGGAGTTGTGTTCCTGGTTCGGGCATGGCGGCTATTGGTGGCGTTCGCGGCGATCTTCGCAGCGGGCGCCGTCGGAGAGGCGACGGCGATGTGGCTCGGCATCTCCGCGCTCCTCGCAATCCTGATCGGCGGAATAGTGGTCGAGAATCGAGTCATTCGCCGCCGGCTCGGGTAACCGCTGCCGTATCACTGATAATCGCGTCGATGGTGGAATGGGTTGGTTTCCAGCCCATTTCGGCAATGGCTTTGGAAGGGTCCATCACCAGGGTGGGCGGTTCCGGCACCGGGGGCCGGTGATCGAGTGCGACCGGGCGACCGGTGACCCTCTCCACCGTGGCGACGACGTCGAGAATGCTGGTACCGCGACCGCTCCCGATGTTGTAGCGGGTGACCGTGCCGGGGTTCGGCAGGTGGTCGAGGCCGGCCGTGAAAGCCCGAGCGGCATCGTCGATGCGCAGGTAGTCGCGGGTAGCGGTGCCGTCACCATTCACCGCCAGGGGTGAATTCCCCAGTGCCGCAGCCAGAGCACGCGGGATCAGACGGGTGGGATCGGGGTCGGCGCCGCCGGCGAGGTTGGACAGCCGGAGGATCACCGCCGCCACATCGCCGGACTGGGCCGCGGCTTCGATAGTCAGTTCAGCGGCCAGCTTGCTGCGGGCATAGGGGTGCGGTGGGGCGTCCGGGAGATCTTCGGTCATCGGCTGACGGTCCGGGGTCCCATAGATCGTGGCGGTCGACGCGAAGATGATTCTCGCGAGGTCGGCGGCCGCCATGGCCTCCAATAGTGCGAGCGTCGCGGTGGTGTTGGCGCGGAAGTAGCGCAGCGGCTCGGACAGGGACTCGCGGGCTCGGGTCAGGCCGGCGAGGTGGCAGACCACGTCGATGCCGTGCAGGGCGCGGGCGAGTGCGGGCTCGTCGAGGAGGTCGGCGGTGCGGAGTTCGGCGGCACCGGGGATGGGTGGGCAGGCGGCGCGGATCATGGCGACGGGTTCGTGGCCCGCGGCGCGGAGGGCCGCTACGACGGCGCGGCCGAGGTATCCATTGGCTCCGGTGACCAGTACTCGCACCCGCTCATCATGGCATCGCGCACTGCGGGCACTCGGCCGGTCGGAGTTTGCCGCGCGGCGCGAGACGCCCTGCGTGGCAGACCGCTCGCCACCGCCATCGCCGGGCTCGCCCGGCTCGACGCCCACATCGTCGTCGCCGCGGGCCGCCTGACCCCGAGCGAGCTCGGCCCACTGCCCAGCTATGTCAGCGTCCACGGCTGGGTCCCCCAGACCCGGCTGCTGCCGCACGCGGCCGTCGTCGTCCACCACGGCGGGTGCGGCCATCCAGCTCCGGGCGGGCGACATCGATCCGGGCGCCGTCGCCGACCGGGCCGCACGACTGCTGTCCCGCCGTGGCAACGAGCATCGCGACGCGGCCGCCGCGATCGCCGCCGAAATCGCCACCATGCCGGATCCGGAAGCGGTGGTCGGCGCACTGCGCGCCCACGTCACCGGCCGGTGACGGTGATCTTGCGCGAAGCGCTGCCCGGCGGCTCGGCGTCGCGCATGATCGGGGGCAAGTTCCCAGCGCAGTATGGAGGCCGTATGCGAATCCCGAAGACCTCGATGGCGAGAGGCGGGTGGGGCCTCGCCGTGGGCGTGATGATCGCGGGGCTCATCGGGGGATGCGGATCGGAGACGGACGGGCACGCGATGCCCGAGACGACACAGACGGGGACGACGAGCGTGCGACAGAATTCCACGACCACGAATTCCGCGAAGGACACCACGAAAGCCTCGGGCGGATTACCCGCGGCGGCGAATGGGACCGATCTGGGAGCCTGTTCGAAAGGTAATTGCGAAATTCGAGTCGACGGGCCCACGACCATTCCGGTCCCCGGATATTCGCGGATCGGCGGCAGTGTGCGGATCGGGGAGATCAGCGCGCTGTCGACCACGGCGTCCACCACGGTGTTCGGGCTGCCGGTGAGTGGATCCACCGGGGTCGGCGGGACCATTTTCCTGAATGGCCTGACCGTGAAGATAGTTGCTGTCCAGGGCAGCTCGGCCGTGTTGCGGTTGAGTACGTCGTAGACTCGATTCACAGGACCGCGTTTCGAACCGCGGGCACGGGAGCCACGTAGACCCGCACAGAGCAGTCAACCGTGCGGAGGTCACGAATGCCGGTGAAGAGAATGACCGCCGACCTGGCCGACTATCCGGACCTGGTCGTCATCCTGCTCGGCATGCGCGTGCGCAGGCCGCGCGGGATGCTGCGGCTGCTGGGCCTGGGGCCACGGTTGTACAAATCGCATCACGATCGGCCCGACGGGCTGCTGTCCCACGAGGACGTGGTGTGGTCGCTGTTCCCGCCGCACTGGGGCGCGCGACAGTACTGGCGGGACCTGGAGAGCCTGGAACGGTGGACGCGGTCGGAACCGCATCGGGACTGGTGGCAGCGGTTCCTGCGGGACTCCGGCGGGACCGGCTTCTGGCACGAGGCCTATTTCGCCGGGGGCGGAATAGATTCCGTGTACGACGACATGTCCGCGAACACCGGACTGGCGCGATTCGCGCCGATCGTCCCGGCCCGCGGGCGGCTGTTCTCCACGCGCGGGCGCACACGCGGCGCCGCATCCGAAATCGCGCCCGCGGTAACGGAATCCGCGTTGTACGGCACGACCGACGAATAATCGTCGAGCTATTGATTCGGCGTGTGTGAAAAGGCATGATCGTCCGCGATGCCGTTGGCCCGCCGGACACTCCGGTAAACGCCCGCCGACAACAGGTGAGCGACATCCGGCCACCGCATGAACAATGCGGTTGAAACGTGTGATTCGGTCACGGAACTGTTTCGAATCGACAACGGCGGGCATAGGTTGTCCGCATGCACGTCCTGTTCGTCTGCAGCGGAAATGTTTGCCGATCCGTCATCGCCGAACGCCTCACCTTGGCGGTGGCCGCCGACCACGGACTACAAGAGCTCACCGCCGAGAGCGCCGGCGTGCGCGCCCTGGTGGGCTTCCCCGTGGAACCCCTGGCCGCACAGACGATTACCGGCCTCGGCGGTGACGCCTCCAACTTCAAGGCCCGGCGGCTCAAGGCCGAGATGGTGCACCGCGCCGACCTGGTGCTCACCATGACCGAGAAGATCCGCGACCAGGTCCGTGAACTCGTGCCCGCCGCGCTCCCCCGGACCTTCACCCTGCTCGAGGCGTACCGGATCGCGAAGGTCAGCGGTGCGCGCACCGTGGTCGGCCTGCACGCCGCGCGCGACGACCTGGCCTACGTCGGCCGCGAGAACATCTCCGACCCGGTCGGCCTGTCCCCGCAACAGTATTGCGATGTCGGCGACAAGATCGCCGAGGCGCTGGTGCCGCTGCTGCTGGCGATGCACGCGCATCAGCATCCGCAGGCCACGCTGCGTCCGCGCAGCGCCCCCGACGGGCAGCCGCCGCTGCTGGTGATAGACGGCGGACGCGGCGAATCTCCCCGAACGGCAGCGCAATCACCGCGACCGGCCGCGCAATCGCCCCATCCGGCACCGCGCCCGGCCCGCCGCGCGGCGGAATCCGCCGGATAGCAGGCGAACCCGGCAAACCGGCCGGTCGGAGTCCGCGTGTCAATACACCTTGCTGCCGCGATGGTCCGGTAAGGGATTACACTCTCGCGCGGAACACTTATCCGTTCCGCCGAACGCCACTGCCGGTGGTTCGACACAAGAACAGGACCAAGGACATGCCGAAGCGCATTTCGGATGTTTCGCTCCATGTTTACGTGACACCCCACACCCTGCGCCGCGTCACCGAGACGGTGTGCCGGGTGGTCGACGAATACGTCGCCGATCGAGACATCTTCGCGTGGCGCTTCACCCTCCCGGTGGAGTGCGACGATCCCGCCCACACGGTGCTCGAAACCCAATGGCGGCTGGATCATCCCGCCGCCGAGCCGGGCGAGCGCCGCACCTACGAGATCGCGCTCAGCCTCGTCGGGGAAGCCCGCCAGCTCACCAAGGCGGGTATCGCCAAACTGGAGCAGCGGCTACTGCTCGAGCTCTCCGCGGGCGAGCCGATCCCCTACATCGTGCACGCCCTGCAGCGCGAGAACTTCGACCTCGAAGAGAACCGGGAACTGATCTAGCCCCGGACGTGACAACGGGCCGCACCCCGAGGGGTACGGCCCGCCGTCGCGTGTCTCAGCGGCGTGCCGGGAAGTGGCGGATCACGCCTTCCTGGACCGTCGTCGCCAGCAGGTCGCCGTTCGTGGCGTAGAAGTGCCCGCGAGCCAGGCCGCGCGAGCCCGCCGCCACCGGGGACTCGGTCGCGTACAGCGACCAGTCGTCGAAGCGGAAGGGCCGGTGGAACCAGATGGAGTGGTTCACCGTCGCCGCGATGATGCGGTCCCAGCCCCACGACAGCCCGTGCGTGGTGATGATCGAGTCCAGCACCGTGGTGTCGGACGAATACGCCAGCGCCGCAACGTGAATCAGCGGATCGTCGGGCAGCGCGCCGTCGGTGCGCATCCAGACCCGGTTGTGGGCGAGGCTCTCGCCCTTGCCCTTGAGGATCCAGGCCGGGTCGTTGGTGTACCGCATCTCGATGGGATGCGGTGCGTCCACGAACATCTGGAGCTTGTCCTCCATGCCCGCGAACGACTCCTCCACGCGCGGAAGACCTTCCGGCCCCGGCACGTCGGGCAGGGGCGTGCCGTGCTCGAGCCCCTTACCCCAGTCCTGGAAGGCCGCGAGCATGACGAACAGCTCCTGCCCGTCCTGGTACGCGGTCACCGTGCGGTTGGCGATGGAGCGGCCGTCGCGATGCCGATCGACGTGGTATTCGATCGGCTGCTTCGGGTCGCCGCCGCGCACGAAGTGCGCGTTCACCGCGTGGATGGGCCGTTCCGGTCCCACGGTCCGGCCCGCTGCGATGATCGCCTGCGCGACCAGCTGGCCGCCGAACGTGCGGCTCCACACCTTCTCGGGGTGATGTCCGAGGAAGATGTCGGGGCCGTTCTCCTCGAGATCGAGCAGACGCAGCAGCACCCGCAGATCATCCGATAGCCCGGCCCCCTCGGGGTCCGCGACGACGTCCGCAGACGTCTCGTCCAGCGACGCACTCAAATTAGTGGTCCTCCTCGCCGATGCGATGCACGTGGATCAGGTTGGTGGACCCGACAGTACCCGGCGGGGAGCCCGCCACGATGACCACGAGATCACCCTTGCTGTACCGCCCGATCGACAGCAGCGCGTTGTCGACCTGGTGGATCATCTCGTCGGTCGTGCCCACCGGAGGAACGATGAACGTTTCCACGCCCCACGTCAAGGCCAGCTGACTGCGAATCGCGGACTGCGGGGTGAAGGCCAGCAGCGGCAGCGGGGTGTGCAGGCGAGCCAGGCGGCGCACCGTGTCACCGGACTGCGTGAACGCCACCAGCGCTTTGGCATTGAGGCGCTCGCCGATGTCGCGGGCGGCGTAGGAGATGACACCGCGCTTGGTCCGCGGCACGTGGGTCAGCGGCGGCACCCGGGTCGAGGACTCGGACTCCACCGCGTGCACGATGCGGGCCATGGTGCGCACGGCCTCGATCGGGTAGTCGCCGACCGAGGTCTCGCCGGAGAGCATGACCGCGTCCGCGCCGTCGAGCACGGCGTTGGCCACGTCGGAGGCCTCGGCGCGGGTCGGGCGCGAGTTGGTGATCATGGATTCCAGCATCTGGGTGGCCACAATGACCGGCTTGGCGTTCTCGCGCGCCATCTGCACGGCACGCTTCTGCACCAGCGGCACCTGCTCGAGCGGCAGCTCGACGCCGAGGTCGCCGCGGGCGACCATGATGGCGTCGAAGGCCAGCACGATGGCCTCCAGATTGTCGATGGCTTCGGGCTTTTCGAGCTTGCCGATGACCGGCACGCGGCGGCCCACGCGGTCCATGATGTCGTGCACCAGCTCCACATCGGAGGGCGAGCGCACGAAGGACAGCGCGATGAAGTCCACGCCCAGCTTCAGGGCGAATTCCAGGTCGTCGATGTCCTTTTCGGACAGCGCGGGCACGGACACGTCCATGCCGGGCAGCGAGACGCCCTTGTTGTTGGAGACGGGGCCGCCTTCGGTGACCTTGCAGATGACATCGTTGTCATCGACGCTCAGCACGGTCAGCCCGACCTTGCCGTCGTCCACGAGCAGTCGGTCACCGGGCTTGGCGTCCTTGGCCAGGTGCTTGTAGGTGGTGGAGACCCGGTCGTGAGTGCCGATGATGTCGTCGACGGTGATCCGGACTTCCTCGCCGGTGTTCCACACCGTTTTGCCGTCGCCCTCGAACCGGCCCAGCCGGATCTTGGGGCCCTGCAGGTCGGCGAGGATGCCGACCGCGCGACCGGCGGTATCGCTGGCCGCACGCACCTTCTTGTAGTTCTCGGCATGATCGGAGTGCTCGCCGTGGCTGAAGTTCAGGCGCGCAACGTCCATGCCACTTTCGACGAGCTCACGAATCCGGTCCTCGGATGACACTGCGGGTCCGAGGGTGCACACAATCTTCGTTCGTCGCATCACGCGTTCAACCCTAGACCTGTGGTAAGGCTCATGCCGACCCCGGCACACACATATACGGTTCTTGTAAGCACCCGTTCAGCTATCGGCAGGTCACCGAGCGACGTGCCTGGCCAGACGGGTCTCCAAGAAGGTTTGGAAGAATCCCAGGATGAGGCAGACAACCCAGTAATAGATGGCGGCCACGCCGTAGAGGGCGAAAAAATCGAAGGTGGGCGCGGCGGCCATCTGCGCGGTGCGCAGCAACTCGGTGACCAGGATGGTCGACGCCAGCGAGGTGTCCTTCACCAGTGAGATCAGCGTGTTGGACAGCGGGGGCACCGCGATGCGGGAGGCCTGGGGCAGGACCACCAGCCGCAGCGCCTGGGCGTAGCTCATGCCGACCGAGTACGACGCCTCCCACTGTCCCTGGGCGACCGAAAGGATCGCGGCGCGAATGATTTCCGCCGCGTACCCGCCGACATTGAGGCTGAACGCGATGATCGCCGCCGGGAACGGCTCCAGCACGATGTCGAACGCCGGCAGGCCGAAGAAGATGATGAACAGCTGCACCAGCAGCGGCGTGCCGCGAATGATCGAGATGTAGACGCGTGCGGCCGCCGACAGCGGCCACACGCTCGACATCCGCGCCAGCGCCACGAACAGCGCGATCACCAGTCCGATCAGGAAACTGACGGCGGTCAGCGGCAGCGTCTTGTTCACCGTGGCCTCGAGCATGGGCCACAGGTTGTGCCGGATCAGCGCCCAGGTGGCGTCGTCCATGTCGAAATGCCCCGCGCCGCTTACTTGCTGACGTCGGTGCCGAAGTACTTCTCGGAGATCTTGGCCAGGGTGCCGTCGGCGCGCAGCTCGTCGAGGGCCTTGTTCACCTGATCGGTGAGGGCCTGGGAGTCCTTGCGGGCGGCGAAGGCCTGCTTGGAGGTCTCACCGGTCTTCCCGGCGACCTGCACGATGCCCGCGCCCTGCTGCTTGGCATAGGCGTTCACCGCGAGGGTGTCGTTGACGGTGGCGTCGGCGCGACCGGTCTTGAGCAGCTGCACCGCCTCGACGAAGCCGGGGATGGCCTCGACCTTGCAGCCCGCGCCGCGCGCGACCTCGGCCCAGTTGCTGGTCTCGGACTGGGCACAGGTCTTGCCGGACAGGTCGGTGAGGGCGTGGATGCCGCCGTTGCCGGTCTTGGTGACGATGACGCCCTCGGAGACCGTGTAGGGCTGCGACAGCGAATACTTCTGCTCGCGTTCGGGTTTGACGGTCACCTGGTTGGCGACGAGGTCCACGCGCTTGGATTCCAGGGCGGCGAACAGCGAGTCCCAGGGCGCGGTGGTGAACTCGACCTTCTTGCCGAGCTTGTCGCCGACGGCCTTGATCACGTCGACGTCGTAGCCGGTGAGGCTGCCGTTGTCCTGGTAGGTGAAGGGAGAGTAGTTGCCCTCGGTGCCCACCTTCAGGGTGTTCGCGTCGTCCTTGCTCGAGCTGCAGGCGACGAGCCCGGCTGCGGCGACGACGGCGAGCAGGGTGGCGGCTAGCTTGTGGCGCACGACGGGGACCTCTCCTCGGGCGTGTGGAGTGAACACGCGATAAACAACCGACAAAGGGTACGCCGCGGACCGACCGGGCGGCACGGCAACCATCACGATGCGCGAAAACCTGGATCCGGCTCCGGCCCGATGATATGCGCGAAACGGCCGCCACCCGGTCGAGTGACGGCCGCCGACATGCGGAGTGTCGCGCTCGGTCGCGCAGCGGTGGCGCTCAGTCGCGCAGCGGACGCCCCTGGAGATCGGGCACCTTGCCGGTGAGGATCAGGATGCCGTCGATCAGCGCCCAGATACCGCAACCGCCACAGGTGACCAGCTGCAGCACACCGATCGTGGTGTAGCCCAGGTAGAAACGGCCGATCCCGAAACCGCCGGCGAGCAGCTGCAGCAGACCCGCGGTCAGCTTGCTCTTGTCCGACAACGGAACTCCGAACGGATCCCGGCCGAACGGGGCCTCCGGGTCCCCGCCGTAGGGACCGTACGGGCCGGGCGCGGCGAACTGCTGCGGCTGGCCGTAGGGCTGGCCCGGCTGCGCGAACTGCTGGGGCTGGCCGAACTGGTCGCCCGGCTGGCCGAACTGCTGGCCGGGCGCGGCGAACTGCTGGGGATCCGGATAGGGCTGCTGGCCGTAGGGCTGTCCGTACTGCGGGCCCGTGCCGGGCGCGCCGTACTGCGGGCCGTCCTGCGGCGGCTGTTTCTGGAAGGGATCGGTCACGCAGGAATTATCGCGTGCCGTCGCGGATTCGTTGCCGGGCGAAGCGAATCGACCGCTACATGGCGCTGAGTGTGCGCGCGTAGTTCACCTGGTGCATGACCATCGGGAAGGTGGATTCGTTCCGCACCGCGATCATCGCCGAGTGGAACCGGCCCGCGCTGTTCACGGTGACCTGCACGTATCCGGCGACCACCTTCTGCTTGATGAGCAGGAACAGCAACCCGAGGAAACAGAAGGGCAGGAACAGGATCGCCAGCACGATGGCGTACGGCGGGGTCCGCTCCGAGGACTGCGACATATCGGTCGCGGTCCAGATCGCCCCGCGCAGCGGGAAACTGCCCGACGGGGTGGTGATCAGACCCTCCGAGACCGCGATATCGCCGATCGCGATCAGGAACCCGGGTTGCTGCGGCACGGCCGCGGGCATCGGAGCCGGGAGGCCGTACTGCTGCCCCGCCGGTCCGGTTCCCGGTGGACCGTACTGTGGCCCACCGAAACCGGGTTGCTGCTGATACGGACCGGTCACTCGCCCCTCCTGGCATGCGTACGGATCCTCCCGCCGACCCGTTCCCCCTACGGCCGCACCGGCGGCCGTCGATGCCCGATTGTCTCCCGAATCACCGCGCCGCGCTACGGGATTCGCGCGATTCCATGATCAGGAATCGCTCTTGCTGTCCGCCTTGTCCGCGGTGTCGGACTTCTTGGCGACCTCGACCTTCTCCGGCTCCGCGGCGGTTTTCGCCTTGTCCGCGGGCTCCGCGTCATCGGCAGGCACCGGCTTGTCGGCGGATTCGGATTCGGCCTTGTCGGTGGATTCGCCGGCGCCGGACTTCTCGTCGGCGGACTCGTTCGCCGCGGCACTCGCGCTCGGAATCGCGGGTTCGGTCGCGACGGCCGCCCCGTAGGCGCGCAGTGCGCCGAACTGCCACGGCCAGGGGCGTTCCGCGCCCGCCCGCACCTGCGCGGGAGTCTCCCGGCCCTTGGTGGCGAGCAGGAAATAGGCCACGGCGCAGACGAAGACGATCGCCGAGGTGAACGTGTTCACGCGCAGGCCCGCGATGTGGGTGGCCTCGTCGTCGCGCAGCAGTTCCACGAAGAACCGGCCGAAGCAGTAGATGGCCACGTACAGGGCGAACAGACGGCCGTGGCCGATGCGGAACTTGCGGTCCACGTACAGCAGGATCGCGACGCCCAGCAGGTTCCACAGCAGCTCGTAGAGGAAGGTCGGCTGCACGACGTGCACCACCACGCCATTGGAGACGCCGTTCATCGGATCGGAGCCGCCATTGGCGTCGAAGCGGTCGAAGATCTCCAGACCCCACGGCAGCGTGGTCTCGCGGCCGAAGAGCTCCTGGTTGAAGTAGTTGCCCAGACGTCCGATGGCCTGCGCCAGCAGCACGCCCGGCGCGATGGCGTCACCGAAGGCGGGCAAGGGGATTCGATAGTGGCGGCAGCCGATCCAGGCGCCGAACGCGCCCAGCAGCACCGCGCCCCAGATGCCGAGCCCGCCCTGCCAGATGGCCCACCAGTGGGCGTCGGCCTTGCGATGCGGGCCGAAGTACTTCTCCCAGTCGGTGGCCACATGGTAGAGCCGCCCGCCGATCAGGCCCAGCGGCACCGCGAACATGGCGATGTCGAGCACCGCGCCGGACTCGCCGCCGCGGGCCACCCACCGCTTCTCGCCCAGCCAGATGGCCGCGACGATGCCGATGATGATGCAGATCGCGTAGGCGCGCAGCGGGAACGGCCCGAGGTACCACACGCCGCGAGGCGGACTGGGAATATAGGCCAGGACATCGGCGCCGGTGCTCTCGGCAAGGGCTCGTATCGTCACGAGTCCCCACCGTAGCAGTGTTCGAGCGACCCCTCCGTACGGCCACGGGCAGGTTCACGGCCAAAAAGAAAGGTGTATACCGAATTCGGTACACACCTCTCGAAAAGGTCCTTCGGTCAGGAAGCGACCGCCGCCGAGCGGACGCCCTGCGCCAGCTCCTCGGTCAGCGTCCGGATCGCGTCCAGACCCTGCGCCGCCGCCGTCACCAGGGCCGAGCCCACGATGACGCCATCGGCGTAGGAGGCGATCTCGGCGGCCTGCGCGCCGCTGCGCACTCCCAGGCCGACGCCGATCGGGATGTCGGAGTGGGCGCGGATGCGGGCGCACAGGGCCGGAGCCATGGACGACACCGCGTCACGCGCGCCGGTGACGCCCATGGTGGAGGCCGCGTACACGAAGCCCTTCGAGGCCTCGAGGGTCTTGACGAGCCGCTCCTCGGTCGAGGACGGCGCGACCAGGAAGATGCGGTCCAGGTTGTGGGTGGAGGACGCCACGAACCAGTCGTCGGCCTCCTCCGGAATCAGGTTGGGGGTGATCAGGCCCAGACCGCCCGCCGCCGCGAGATCGCGGGAGAAGCTGTCCACGCCGTACTTCAGCACCGGATTCCAGTAGGTCATGACGACGGCCTTGCCGCCCGCCTGGGAGATGGCCTCCACGACCTTGAACACGTCGCGCACCCGCACGCCCCCGGCCAGGGCCTGTTCGGCGGCGCGCTGGATGGTGGGGCCGTCCATCACCGGATCGGAGTAGGCGACGCCGACTTCGATGATGTCGCAACCGGATTCGACCATCGCCTTGCACGCGTCGATCGAGCCCTGCACGTCGGGGTAGCCCGCGGGCAGGTAGCCGATGAGCGCGGCGCGGTTCTCCTCGCGGCAGGCCGCGAAGGTGTTGGCGAGACGGGACTGCTGGCTCACTTGTCGTCCCCCTCGGGCTTGTCGAACAGCCCGAACCACTGGGCGGCGGTGTCCATGTCCTTGTCACCGCGGCCGGACAGGTTGACCACGATGATCTTCTCCGGGCCCAGCTCCTGACCGAGCTTGATCGCGCCCGCCACCGCGTGCGCGGACTCGACGGCCGGGATGATGCCCTCGGCGCGGCTCAGCAGCAGGAGCGCGTCCATGGCCTCGGTGTCGGTGACCGGGTAGTACTCGGCGCGCCCGATGTCCTTGAGGTAGGCGTGCTCCGGGCCGACGCCCGGGTAGTCCAGACCCGCGGAGATGGAATGCGATTCGATGGTCTGCCCGTCCTCGTCCTGCAACAGGTACGAGTACGCGCCCTGGAAGGCGCCCGGGCTGCCACCGGTGAAAGTGGCGGCGTGACGGCCGGTTTCGACGCCGTCGCCGGCGGCCTCGTAGCCGACCAGGCGCACGGCCGGATCGTCGAGGAAGGCGTGGAAGATGCCGATCGCGTTGGAACCGCCACCGACACAGGCGGTTACCGCGTCGGGCAGACGGCCGGTGTGGGCCTGGATCTGCTGCCGCGTCTCCAGGCCGACGACGCGCTGGAAGTCGCGCACCATGAGCGGGAACGGGTGCGGGCCCGCGGCGGTGCCGAAGCAGTAGTAGGTCTGCTCGGCATTGGTGACCCAGTCGCGCAGCGCCTCGTTGATGGCGTCCTTGAGGGTCTGCGAACCCGTTGTCACGCTGATGACTTCGGCGCCGAGCAGGCGCATGCGGGCCACGTTCAGCTGCTGGCGCACGGTGTCGACCGCGCCCATGTAGATGACGCACTCGATGCCCAGCAACGCGCACGCGGTGGCGGTGGCGACGCCATGCTGGCCCGCGCCGGTCTCGGCGATGACGCGGGTCTTGTTCATGCGCTTGGCCAGCAGTACCTGGCCGAGCACATTGTTGATTTTGTGAGAACCGGTGTGGTTCAGGTCTTCCCGCTTCAGGAAGATGCGCGCGCCGCCCGCGTGCCGCGACAGGTTCTTGCACTCGAACACCGGCGAGGGACGCCCGGTGTAGTCGCGCTGCAGCCGGTCCAGCTCGTCGAGGAAGTTCGGGTCCACCCGGCACTTGTCGTATTCGGCGGTGACCTCTTCGATCACGGCCATCAGCGCCTCGGGCACGTGGCGGCCGCCGTAGACGCCGAAGTGGCCGCCCACGTCGGGTTCGTGACTCTTGTGCGCGACACCGTCGCTGGCCTGGGGCAGGCCGAGAGTGTTCTTGCCGGACAGCTTTTCGGTCTGTGTCATCGCTTCTTTCACCGTCCCCGGCGAACCGGTTTCGGGCAGGACGGGTGGGTTCCGGCGGTCACCAGCTCGGCCACCGCGGCGCGCGGGTCGCCGCTGGTCACCAGGCCCTCGCCGACGAGCACGGCGTCCGCGCCCGCGCCGGCGTAGGCCAGCAGGTCGGCGGTGCCGCGAATGCCGGACTCGGCCACGCGGATCACTTCACTGGGCAGACCGGGGGCGATGCGCGCGAACACATCCCGGTCCACCTCGAGGGTCTTCAGGTTGCGGGCGTTCACGCCGATCACGCTGGCCCCGGCCTCGAGGGCGCGGTCGGCCTCTTCCTCGGTGTGCACCTCGACCAGCGCGGTCATGCCCAGCGATTCGGTGCGGTCGATGAGCGCGGACAGCACGTCCTGCTCCAGCGCGGCCACGATCAGCAGGATCACGTCGGCGCCGTGCGCGCGGGCCTCGTGGATCTGGTACGGGCCGACGATGAAGTCCTTGCGCAGGACCGGGATGTCGACCGCGGCGCGGACCGCGTCCAGGTCGGCCAGCGAACCGCCGAAGCGGCGCTGCTCGGTGAGCACGCTGATGATGCGGGCGCCGCCGTCCTCGTAGGCGCGGGCCAGGTCGGCGGGGTTGGGGATGTCGGCGAGCGCGCCCTTGGAGGGGCTGGCCCGCTTCACCTCGGCGATGACGCCGATGCCCTCGGCGTGCAGGGCGGCCTTGGCGTCACGCGGGGACCGCGCCGCCGCCGCGGCCGCTTTCACGGCCTGGAAATCCAGAAGGGCTTCCCGCGCGGCCACGTCCGCACGGACCCCGTCGAGAATCGAGTCGAGTACCGTCATCTGGCTCGAATCCTTTCTGGGGAGACGGACTTGCTGCCTGAGAATCCCCCCAGGCGCTGTCTCACCGCTGCTGATAAAGAGTAAATGGCTATGTTCCCGGTCTTGACGGCGGGGCTGGAAGCGGCGACGCTGCCGCTGTCCGGCCCAGCTCAGTGGTGTTCGCCGCGCGGGGCCCCGGAACCCGGATCGTCCTGCGCGGCAGAGTGATCGGCGTCGTCGGCGGTCGGATCCAGGCCCTCGTCGAGCGCGTCCCACAGCACACGACCCGACAACTGCTCCTTCGACGGCGACTGTGACCCGGATTCCGCGGGTCCCCGGTCGGCGTGATGCTGGGCAACCTGCTCGGCCGCCGCGGACTTACGCACGGCCGGGCTGTCGTACTTGCCCGACATGCGGGCCGTCTCACGGGGCATGCGCACCAGCAGCAGCCCGGCCACGAACGCCGCCACCGCCCCGAACAGCGTCAGCACGGCCGGCAACGACGCGGTGGTGACGGTTCCGGGGTGCTCCCAGCCCCGCAGCTCGGCCAGCCGGGCGGCCCGGTCACCGGTCCTGCCCTGATGGACCAACAGGGCGTAGGCGGGCACCGCGGCCACCGCGGCGAGCACCGCCACCACCACGCCCACGCCACGCCGCCACCAGCCGTGGGTGGCGAACACCGCCGCGATGGTGGCCAGCAGGACCAGGGCCAGCGGCGTCAGCGCGCCGAACCAGGTGCTGCCGTTGAGATGGGCGGTGCGCGGCGGACCGAGCTCGCTGGTCACCTCGAGGGTCACCCAGGTCATCCGCGAGGACGCCCACAGCAGTGCGGCGGCGACGGCCAGCAGGGCCACGGCCAGGTAGGGCCGGGGGCGCTTCCGAGCGCCCTCGGCGACCGCGGCCCGGGCGTCGGCCTCGGCTTCGCGGGCGTCCGCCTCGGCGGCACGCGCATCGGCCACCGCCTGCGCGGCATCCGCGTCCGCCTCGGCTCGATCCGCCGCGCCCGCTCCGCCGGACCTCTGATCAGACTGCGGCACAATGGGTTTCACGCCGGACGAGCCGTCTCCCGTTTGCGGGGCAGGATTCCGCGGCGGGGTATCGGGACCGGACTCGGTCATTGCCCGGTGCCGTTCGGCCGGTAGGCGCGTACGGTCTCCGCCGCAGCGACGGCCTTGAGCACCGCCATGGCCTTGTTGCGCGATTCGACGTCCTCGTACTCGGCGTCGGAGTCGGCGACGATGCCCGCGCCGGCCTGCACGTAGGCGGTGCCGCCCTTGAGCAGCGCGGTGCGGATGGCGATCGCGGTGTCGGCGTCACCGGCGAAGTCGAGGTAGCCGACCACGCCCGCGTACACGCCGCGGCGGGTGGGCTCGAGCTCCTCGATCAACTCCATGGCCCGGACCTTGGGCGCGCCGGACAGCGTGCCGGCCGGGAAGCAGGCCTGGACCGCGTCGAGCGCGACCTTGCCCGCCCGCAGCCGGCCCGACACCGTGGACACCAGGTGCATGACGTGCGAGTACCGCTCGACGTGCCGGTACTCGGTGACCCGCACGGTGCCCGGCTCGCAGACCCGGCCCAGGTCGTTGCGGCCCAGGTCGACGAGCATGAGGTGCTCGGCGTTCTCCTTCGCGTCCTCGAGCAGGCCCTTCTCCAGCAGCAGGTCGTCCTCCTCGGTGGCCCCGCGCCAGCGGGTGCCCGCGATCGGGTGCGTGGTGGCCACGCCGTCCTTCACCGTGACCAGCGATTCGGGGCTGGAGCCGACGATGGAGAACGCGGTGCCGCCGGAGCCGTCCGGGATGTGCATGAGGTACATGTACGGGCTCGGGTTGGAGGCGCGCAGCATGCGGTAGAGGTCCAGCGGGGTGCCGTGGTAGTCCATCTCGAAACGCTGTGAGAGCACCACCTGGAACGCCTCGCCCGCCTCGATCTCCTTGACCAGGCGGCGCACGCCCGCGCCGAACTCCTCGGAGGTGCGCTGGCGGCGGTAGTCGGGCTCGGGCCGGTCGAAGACCGAGACGGTGGACTCGGCGGGCGCGGCCAGGGCCTCGGTCATGCGGTCCAGGCGGGCGACCGCGTCGTCGTAGGCCGCGTCGACGCGCTCGTCGGTGCCGTTCCAGTTCACCGCGTTGGCGATCAGGGTGATCGCGCCCTCGTGGTGGTCGAAGGCGGCCAGGTCGGTGGCCAGCATCAGGACCATCTCGGGGACCTGGAGGTCGTCGGTGGCCAGGCTGGGCAGGCGTTCGAGCCGGCGCACGGTGTCGTAGCCGAGGTAGCCGACCAGGCCGCCGGTCAGCGGCGGCAGGCCGGGCAGGCGCTCGGTGCGCAGCACCCGCAGCGACTCGCGCAGCGCTTCCAGGGGGTCGCCGCCGACGGGCGCGTCGGCTGGGGTCTGCCCGAGCCAGGCGGCCTGGTCGTCGACCACGGTGAGCGCGCTGGGGCTGCCCGCGCCGATGAACGACCATCGCGACCACGAGCGGCCGTTCTCCGCCGACTCCAGCAGGAAGGTGCCGGGCCGGTCGGCGGCCAGTTTGCGGTAGGCGGACAGCGGAGTCTCGGAGTCCGCCAGCACCTTTCGGATCACCGGGACCACGCGGTGATCGGCCGCGAGCGACCGGAACTGCTCCCGGGAGGTGGTGGTGTCGATTGGCAAACCGTGGGCGCCGTGCATTGCCCCATCATTCCAGGCCCACCGGGCGGGATCTAAATCGCTCTCCCCGCCCAGCCGAGCGAGCCGCTGCGGCGAATACCTGAAGCGGTCTCACTACGCTCGCGGCGGTAGCACGCGGTATCCCCCATTTTCGAGAGGAGATCAACACAGATGTACCCCTCGCAACCGGTGGCTCCGGAGGGTCCACGGCACGCAGCTCCGCAGATGGCCCCGGGCGTCATGCCCGGTCAGCTGCCTCGGATGATGCACATGAACCCCGGCGGGAAGTACTCCGCCATCTCCTCGTTCGTCACCTACGTGAAGGCGCTGGAGTCGCTGGATCCGGGCAACTTCCCCGACGAGTACGCCGAGCACACCGATCGCATCAAGGAACTGAAGCCGTTCCTGCGCGCCCACGGCATCCTCGACGTGATGAACATCAAGAACCCGGAGGTCGCCGCCCTGATCGGGGCGTGACGCCGCACCGACACCGCGTGTCGGGGGTGGTTGGGGCTCCGGGGGCCGACCCCCGGACCCCCAGGCAGGGAACCGGCCGACAGGCCGGCGGTGGGCACTCGCCAAGCCCCCTGCCCGGCAAGGGATTCCGACCGGGCGGTCACCGCCTCCCCGAATAGCTCGTGCACGATGAATTGGGGGTAGGGTACGGGCATGAAGGTCGGTCAGCTCGCACCCAATTTCGAACTATCGGATCAGTCCGGCACCCCGCGTTCGCTCGAGTCACTGCTCGCGGACGGCCCGGTGGTGCTGTTCTTCTATCCCGCGGCGAACACGCCGGTGTGCACCGCCGAGGCGTGCCACTTCCGGGATCTGGCAACGGAATTCAAGGCCGCCGGGGCGAGCTGCGTGGGCATCAGCGCGGATTCGGTCGAGGTGCAGTCGGGATTCGCCGAGAAGCAGGGACTGGGCTACCCGGTGCTCTCGGACCCGGGCGCGAAGGTCGCCGCGGAGTTCGGCGTGAAGCGCGGCCTGCTGGGCGCGATCGTGCCGGTCAAGCGGACCACCTTCGTGATCGACCCGGATCGGACCGTGGCCAAGGTGATCACCAGCGAGATGCGCGCCAACGTGCACGCCGACGAAGCCCTGAAGTTCCTGCGCGAACGCTGACGGACCGCTCCCGCTCGGTCCCGGCCGCGCGACCTCGTCGCGTCGGTGCTTCGCCCGCCGACAATTCGGACATACGCTGGGCGCATGACTACGGCCGGCACCGAGCAGGAGCGAAAGTCTTCAACCTTCGTCACGTGGCGCAATCGCATCATTGCCGCGGTCGTGACCCTGGCGGTGTTGTGGCTGTCCTATCTGATCCTGGCCGCGTTCATTCCGCGGTGGTGGGCACAGCGCCTGGGGGAAATGGTCGGCTCGAGTTTCGCCAAGGGCATCTGGTACGGCCTGTTGATGGGGCTGATTTGCACAGCGGTGCCACTGTTCCTGTTCCTGGCGGCGGGTCTGTCCTGGCGTAAACGGGCCGGAAAGTTCGTCGCGGGCGGGGCCGCCGTACTGGCCCTGGTCTTCGCCATCCCGAATTTGATGACGCTGACCATCGTGTGGGGCAACTCCAGTGCCGCGCACGCCGGGGAACGCATTCTCGACGTCGACGCCCCGGGATTCCGCGGCGCCTGCCTGGCGGGCGCGATCATCGCCGCCGTACTGTTCCTGCTGGCCGCATTTCTCTTGGTGCGCAAGCGATTCCGCCGCCACCGCGCCGACAGACAGCGAAACGAACCGGAAAAGCCGAGCGTGTCGCCGGAAACTCCGGCAAATCCTCCCGAAGTCGGCACGAACTAATTCCGCGCGCAACACGCGTGATCGATGTCACGTCATTCGGCAACACCGTGACTGACGAGCGAAGTCGTGGCAAACTTTGACGTGCGAGTGACTTGTTCGATGCCGTGACACGGGCTCTCGAACGGTCGGGGACCAACCGTCACTCGGGTGGTACGAGAGGGCGCGCACGGTGACCAAGTCGATGAATCCCCAAGAACAGCGAGCTTGGCGAACCCTGATCGCGCTCACCACCCGACTGCCCGCCGCTTTGGATACCCAACTGCAACGCGAGTCCGGGATTACCCATTTCGAATACTTCGTGATGGCCTTGCTCTCCGAAGAACCCGATCACCGCTTGCAACTCAGCGACCTCGCGCAAAAGGCAAACGCATCGCTATCACGGCTCTCGCATGTGGTGTCCAAACTCGAGCGGCTCGGCTGGGCGCAACGCGTGGCGCTGACCGGCCGTCGCGGGGCCCAGGCCGTGCTCACCGACGCGGGATATCGCAAGGTCAGCGATGCCGGGCCCGGCTATCTGGAGTGCGTGCGCGGCCTGGTGTTCGACGGCCTCGACGCCGATCAGACCGAGCAGCTGCTGGCACTGGGTGAAACCCTGGTGGCACAGCTCGACAAGGGCATGACCCGCGGGCTCGGCCGCTCGGGGCGGCCCAGCTCGCATCT
Source organism: Nocardia sp. NPDC004340 (assembly GCF_053602575.1). Taxonomy (NCBI): domain Bacteria; kingdom Bacillati; phylum Actinomycetota; class Actinomycetes; order Mycobacteriales; family Nocardiaceae; genus Nocardia; species Nocardia sp. NPDC004340. The sequence goes on along the minus strand of NZ_JBSGDW010000008.1, from coordinate 124,113 downwards.
GGGTCTGGATCCCGCCGAATCCGACTGAGGCTCAGCCCTCGTCGGACAGCAGCCGATCGCCCTGCGACAGCAGCACGTCGGTGTCGAAGCAGGTGTGGGTGCCCGTGTGGCAGGCCGCGCCCTCCTGGTCGACGATGAGCAGCACGGTGTCGCCGTCACAGTCCAGCCGCACCTCGTGCACGTACTGGGTGTGGCCGGAGGTCTCGCCCTTCACCCAGTACTGCTGCCGCGAGCGCGAGTAGTAGGTGCCCTTGCGGGTGTCGAGGGTGCGGGCCAGCGCCTCGTCGTCCATCCACGCCATCATCAGCACGTCCCCCGTGCTCTTCTCCTGGGCGATGGCGGCGAACAGGCCGTCGGCATTGCGCTTGAGGCGCGCGGCGATCGCGGGATCCAGGGCGCTCATCGAACCGTGATCCCTTCCGTGCGCATGGCGTCCTTGACCTCGCCGATGGTGAGATCGCCGAAGTGGAAGACGCTGGCGGCCAGCACCGCGTCCGCGCCCGCCTGCACGGCCGGCGCGAAGTCGGCGACCTTGCCCGCACCGCCGGAGGCGATGACCGGCACCGACACCGCGGCGCGCACCGCGCGGATCATGGTCAGGTCGAAGCCGGCCTTGGTGCCGTCGGCGTCCATCGAGTTCAGCAGGATCTCCCCCACGCCCAGCTCGGCGCCGCGCACGGCCCATTCCACGGCGTCGATGCCGGTGCCGCGCTTGCCGCCGTGGGTGGTGACCTCCCAGCCGGAGGGGGTGGGGTCCTGGCCCGCGGGCACGGTGCGGGCGTCGACCGACAGCACGATGCACTGCGAGCCGAACCGCTCCGACATCTCGCGCAGCACCTCGGGGCGGGCGATGGCGGCGGTGTTCACCGACACCTTGTCCGCGCCCGCGCGCAGCAGCCGGTCCACGTCCTCGACGGTGCGCACGCCGCCGCCGACGGTGAGCGGGATGAAGATCTGCTCGGCGGTGCGGGTGACCACGTCGATCATGGTGCCGCGGTCGCCGGTGGAGGCGGTGACGTCGAGGAAGGTCAGCTCGTCCGCGCCCTGCGCGTCGTAGGTGGCCGCCAGCTCGACGGGATCGCCCGCGTCCCTGAGGTTTTCGAAGTTGACGCCCTTGACCACGCGCCCGGCGTCGACGTCCAGGCACGGAATCACGCGTACTGCCAGTGTCACTGCTCTGCCTCTCCTCGGACCCGATCGGCGGTGTCGGCGATCAGTTCCAGTAGTTCCTCGTGCACGCCGGGCGCGGCGGCCAGCACCGAACCGGATTCGATGGTCCAGTCCGCGCCCAGCAGATCGGTGACGACCCCGCCCGCGGCCCGGACCAGCACCACGCCCGCGGCGTTGTCCCACGGGTGATGTCCGAACACCACGGCCCCGCCCAGAATTCCGGACGCGGTGTAGGCCAGGTCGATGCCGGTGGAGCCGTACATGCGCTGCCGGCCCGACAGCCGCGACAGCGCGCCCAGCAGGTTGAAGCGGAAGATGCCCGGAATCCGGCCCGCCCCATCGATATTGAAGCTGCCGAACCCGATCATGGCGGTGGCCAGTTTGGCCGGGGCCAGCCGCGGCAGCGGGGTGCCATTGAGCAGCAGCGGCCCACCGTCGACGGCCGCGTAGCGCTGGCCCAGGATCGGCAGCCAGGTCAGCCCGATGACGGGGACACCGTCACGCACCAGCGACAGCAGCATCCCGCACATCGGGCTGCCCGCCGAGTAGTTGAAGGTGCCGTCGATCGGGTCGAGCACCCACGCGGTGCCCGAGGTCAGCTGCGGGCCGCCGAATTCCTCGCCGTGCACCGGGATTCCGGTGCGCTCGGCCAGTCGCTGCGAGATGGTGCGCTCGAGTTCCAGGTCGAGTTCGGTGGCGAAGTCGTTGCGCCCCTTCTCGACCGCGCTCGGCGCCCCGATGCCCTCGACGAAACGCGGTGCGGCGGAGTCGAGCACCGCGCTGGCGATGCCGAGCAGTTCGGCGAGTTCGGCGGCCATCGGCGGTTATCGAACCGCGGCCAGGGCTTCGGGCAGGGTGAACCGGCCCGCGTACAGGGCCTTACCGATGATCGCGCCCTCGACGCCCTCGTCCACCAGGGTGGCGATGGCGGTCAGGTCCTCGAGCACCGAGATGCCGCCCGACGCGATGACCGGCGCCTCGGCCGCGTTCGCGACCTGGCTCAGCAGATCCAGGTTCGGCCCGGTCAGGGTGCCGTCCTTGGACACGTCGGTGACCACGTAGCGCGAGCAGCCGTCGCGTTCGAGCCGCTCGAGCACCTCCCACAGGTCGCCGCCGTCGGTGACCCAGCCGCGGCCGCGCAGCCGCCACTCGCCGTCGATGAGCTTCACGTCCAGGCCGACGGCGACCTTGTCGCCGTACTCGCCGATGGCGCGGGCGCACCACTCCGGGTTCTCGATGGCCGCGGTGCCGATATTGACGCGCGCGCAGCCGGTGGCCAGCGCCGCCTTCAGCGACTCGTCGTCACGGATTCCGCCCGACAGTTCGACCTTCACATCGAGTTCGCCGATGACCCCGGCGATGATGTCGCGATTGGACCCCTTGCCGAACGCGGCGTCCAGGTCGACCAGATGCACCCACTCCGCCCCCGCCTGCTGCCAGGCCAGAGCGGCGTCGCGCGGCGAACCATAACTGGTTTCGCTGCCCGCCTCCCCTTGAACCAGGCGCACAGCTTCACCATTGGCGACATCGACGGCAGGTAGCAGCACAAGACTCACGGGGTAAGCCTAGTGGTTGCCCGGCGTCACACCGTTCGCAGGGTGAACCGAGTCGCGGCGGCGCGGCCGGGCCGCCCTCCGTCCCGATTCACTGCCGGGCGAGCCAGTCCGAGAGCCGGGTCGGGGCGAGTTCCGCGCCGGGGCCCGGCACCAGGCTGTCCGGACCGAGCAGGGTCCCGAAGTACCGGGCCTGCGGGTCGGTGACCACGTCGCGCGGGTCGGATCGGGCGGTGAGCACGGTGCGGATCCACTGGTCGAGGCCGAACTTCTCGGGTCCTCCGACGTCGAGTGCGCCATTGCGGGGCGGGTCCAGCGCGGCTCGCGCCGTCACGGCGGCGACATCGTCGGCGGCCATCGGCTGGACGCCGCCGTCCGACATCCGGACGACACCCTCGGTGGTGGCCGAATCGGCTATGCCACCGGCGAATTCGAAGAATTGGGTGGCGTGCACGATCGTGTACGGGAGGCCGGAGCTCTGAATCATTTCCTCCTGCGCCGCCTTCGCCCGCAGGTATCCCGATTCCGGCAGGCGGCCGGAGCCCACCACCGACAAGGCGACATAGTGGCCGACGCCCGCGCTCCGCGCCGCGTCGAGCAGGTGCGCGGTCGAGGCGCGGAAGAACGCCATGACGTCGTCGTCGGCGAACGACGGCGAATTGGAGACGTCGACGACGACGTCGGCCCCTTGCAGCACCTCCTTGACGCCCACTCCGGTCACGGTGTCGACGCCCTTGCTGGGCGAGGCCGGGACCGCCTCGTGGCCGCTCCGGCTCAAACGGTTGACGACATTCGAGCCGATCAGGCCCGTTCCGCCGATGACGACGATCTTCATGTCCGCTCCTTCCGTTGTCGCACTGCCTCGGCTTCCACCATCCCACCGAGGCGGGTTTCAGCTGTCGGCGGCGTGCGCTTCGAGGATGCGATTGAGGGTCAGGACGAAATGCGCGCGGTCGACGGCGGTGAAGCCGGGCAGCAGTTGCCGCTGGGCCGCTTCCAGCCGTTCGTCGAGGTCGGCGAGGTGGGCGCGGCCCGCGCGGGTGAGGGTGAGGGTGTTGCGGCGGCGATCGGCGGGGTCGGGGGTACGGGTAAGGAGACCGCGATCGGCCAGGTCGTTGACGGTGGCGACGACGTCGCTGCGGTCGATGCCGGTGCGGCGGCCGGCCTCGGCCTGGCTGAGCGGGCCGTGCTCGTCGAGGGTGGCGAGCAGCGCGTAGTGGTAGCGGCGGGAACCCGTTGGTTCCAGGGCCTTCTCGGTGCAGCGGTTGGCGATGATGCCGACCTGGCCGATCAGGCGGGTGGGAAGGGCGCGCAGTCGACCGGAGGCTCCCTCGGGCGCGGTGTCCATGAGGCGAATCTACCAACACTTGTTGGGAGCACCCACGATCGGTTACATTGGTTTTACCAACGTTGGCCCAACCAACAAATTCGTCGAAAGACTGCCACCATGAACGCGATCGACATCAGCGCCGGGCGAATCCAGGAGCTGGCGGACAAATTCGAGATCACCGAGCTGGTGCACCGGCTCGGCCGCGCCCTCGACGAGGGCGACTGGGACGAACTCGGCACGCTGTACACCCCCGAAGCCACCGCCCAGACCCCGGGCGGGCTAGCCGTCGGCCGCACCGCCCTGGTCGCTCAGGCCAGCCGAAATCACTCCCCCGACAAGCACATTCAGCACATCATCACGGGAGTCATCGTCGATCTGGACGGCGACACCGCCCGCGTGCGCGCCAACCTGCTGGCCGTCTTCGCCTGGGGGCCCGCCCAAGACCCCACCCTCGGCTCCCGACCCCGCCTCACCCTCGGCGAGGTCTACCGCTTCGAGGCCGCCCGCACCCCGGACGGCTGGCAGCTCGCGGGCGTCGCTTCGTCCCCCGTCTGGTCCGTCGGCGCTCGCCCGACGCGGGAGTGACCCACGTCACCGGCGGTGCTGTCAGGAATCCGCGCGCTGTCTCGTTCAGAGGGCACGCGAACCAGACAGGAGCGAAATCATGCAGCACCGCATCGTCGTCCTCGGGGCCGGCTACGCCGGCGCCTTCACCGCCGGATACCTGGCCCGCACCCTCCACTCCCGCGACTTCGAGATCACCGTGGTCAACGCCGAACCCGATTTCGTCGAACGGCTGCGGCTGCATCAGCTCGCGGCCGGACACGCGCTGCCGCACCGGCCGCTGGCGGAGGTGTTCGCGGGCACCGGCATCCGGCTGCGGGTCGCGCGGGTGATCGGTGTCGACGCCGACCACCGCAGCGTCACCATCGCCGATGCCGAAGGCACACACCGCATCGAATACGACACCCTGCTCTACGCGCTCGGCAGTACCGCCGCCGTGCACGACGTTCCGGGTGCCGCGGAGCACGCGTTCAACGTCGCCGGACGGCCGTCCGCGCTGGCTCTGCGCGCCCGTCTGGACGAGCTCGGCGAGCAGGGCACGGTGCTCGTGGTCGGCGGCAATCTGACCGCGATCGAGACCGCCACCGAGATCGCCGAAGCCCGTCCAGGACTGCGGGTCCAGCTGGCCACCAGCGGTGAACTGGGCGGCTGGCTGGGTCCCAAGGCCCGCCGTCATCTGCTGCGCGCGTTCGATCGATTCGGGATCACCATCCACGAGCGCACCGCCATCGCGCGGGTCGAGGCGCGGCGGGCCGTCGCCGACGATGGGACCGTCTTCGCCTCGGACGCGATCGTGTGGACCGCGGGCTTCGCCGTCCATCCGATCGCCGCCGACAGTGGCCTGGCGGTGGAAGCCAACGGGCAGATCACGGTCGACCGGCAGATGCGGTCGGTCTCGCACCCGGAGGTGTACGTCGCCGGTGACAGCGTCTTCGTCATCGGCGAGAACGGCCGTCCGCTGCCGATGTCGTGCGCGTCGGCGGGATTCACCGGCATGCAGGCGGCGGCCGCGATCCTCGGCGACCGGACCGGGCGCACCGTCAAGGCGACCACCCTGAGCTACGTCGGCAACCACATCAGCCTCGGCCGCGAGGACGCGATCTTCCAGCTGGTCGACGGTGCCGGGCAGGCGAAGCCCGGGGCCCTGTGCGGCCGCCCGGCGGCGCTGGTCAAGGCGGCGATCGTGGCGGGCAGCGGTTGGAGCATCGGCCACCCGACCTTCGGAATGCCAAGCCGCACACGCCGCTCGGCGCCGGCCCGCCCGCACCCCGTGGATGCGGTCACCGCATAGGGTGACGCTCATGGATGCCGCCACCGTGGCGCGTTTCGAGGCCAGCCGCAACCGGCTGGCCTCCCTCGCCTACCGTCTGCTCGGCTCGGCCGCCGACGCCGAGGACACGGTGCAGGACGCGTTCCTGCGGTGGCAGGCGGCCGACCGGGACTACATCGAGGTCCCCGAGGCGTGGCTGACGAAGATCGTCACCAACCTGGCGCTCGACCGCCTCCGCTCGGCGCGGGTCCGCCACGAACGCGCGGTCGGCGCCTGGATGCCCGAACCCTTGCTCGACGGCGATCCGATGCTGGGCCCCGCCGAAACCGCCGAACAACGCGAATCGGTGACCGTGGCGGTCCTGCTGCTGATGGAGCGCCTGACCCCGCTCGAACGAGCCGTTTACGTTCTGCGCGAGGCCTTTTCCTACACCCACGCCGAAATCGCCGACATCCTCGCCATCACCGAATCCGCCAGCCAGCAGCACGCCCACCGAGCCCGCCGTCGAATCACCTTCTCCGCCAGCAACACCGGCAGCGACCCCGCCGCCGCCCGCGGCATCGTCCAGGCTTTCGTCGACGCCGCCGCCTCGGGCCGCACCGACCACCTCGTATCCCTGCTCACCGCCGACGCGACCGCCACTTCCGACGGCGCGGGCGGCTCGGCGCCCAAGCTGATCCACTTCCGCACCCCCGAACGCGTTGCCATCGCAGTCCGAGCCGGCTTCACCCCCACACCCGCGAAACTCCGCCAGTTCAACGGCTCCCCCGCAATCCACGCCGCCGTTCTCAACGGCTGCCCCGCCATGCTCATCACCCTCGACGACCGAATCCTCAGCGTCACGATCCTGGAACTGCGCGACGACAAGATCGCCGCCCTGCACGGCATCGGCGCCCCGGCCCGCCTCCACCGCCTCACCGAGCAATGGCGACGCCGCGACCACGACGCGCCACTCGTCGAGCTGTGGAGCCGGACTCCCGAGTAGCGCGGCCGTCGTGCCTATCCGTGTCGTGCCACGTCCTCGCACAGGATGCCCGGCCAGCGAGCGAGATCGGCCGGTGTGTACGCCACCTCCAGGGTGGCCTTCGGCAGCAGGTCCACCAGCGCCTCGGCGGTCGACACCGGATGGGCGGGGTCGTCTGTCCAGGCCAACACCGTGGTCGGCACGTCGATCGCGGCGATCGCCCCGGGGGCAGGCAGGTCGCTCATCGCCGCCCCGCGGAACAATGCGGGCAGTAGGTGCTCGGCGACATCCGGCACGGTTTCCGGCGTTCCGACGGTGGCCGGCGGGCGAGGCGCGGTGAGATCGGCGCCGAGGAAGGCGGCGAGTCCCTGCTCCTCGATCAAGCGGGCATTCTTCCGGTAGAGGTCGGCCTTCGCGGCTCGGGTGCGCCACGCGGTCGCGGGCACGAGCAGGGTGAGGCCGGCGAATCGGCCGGGATCGCGGACAGCGGCATGCAGCAGTGTCCCGGTACCCATCGACGGACCGACACCGTGCACCTGTTCACCGGGGAACCAGTGGTCGAGCAGGTTCAGCAGGTCATCGGCCAGAACCGGCCACCGATAGTCCTCGGGGACGGCACGACCCGTCGAGTGGCCGTGGCCGCGCGCGTCGTACCGCAGCAATCGGGTTCCGCTGAGTCCGCGGCCGAGATCGAGGTCCATCAGACGGTCGCGGTGGCGGCTGGAGGTGAGGCCGTGGAGTTGGACGACCGGGTGGCCGCCCTCGTCGCTCAATTCCACGTCGATGTCGGCGCCGGAAACGCGGAAGGTCGGCACGGTGGCTCCAGGGTGCTGGTGAGACGGCGATCGCTCGAGAAGGAGCCTAGGATACCGGCATGCGGCTGACCAACGTCGCGCACCTGCGCCTGCCGTTCGGCCGCCTACTGGGCTTCGACGTCACCGCGGGGCGGGTGGGCCGGGCTCTTCCCGTGTCCTTCGACCAGCGACGCCATGTCGGCGCCGGCGACCGAGCGGGATCCTGGATGGCGTTGTCCTTCAAGCTCTCCGCGCCGGTACCGCCCGACGAGCTCGCGGCCGCCTGGCTGGCGGTGATCGAGCGGCACGGCACGCTGCGGTCGGTCTTCGTGCCGGGCGCGGACGGCGAGCCTCAGCTGTACGAGGTCGATATCGTCCCCGGCGGCTGGGTCGAGCATGTGATCGCTCCGGGGCAGGCGGTCAACGATGCGCTCCGCGCCGTGCTCGACCACGCTTGTTCACCGTACAGTCGCCCGTCGCATCGGCTGTGTGTACTCGAGACCGCGGTCGGGCCGACCGTGGTGGTCGCCGCCGACCACTCGCACGTCGACATGTGGTCGATGCTGGTGATCGCGCGTGACCTGCTCGCCGCGCTGGCCGCGGTGCAGCAGGGTCGTTCACCGTCGTTACCGCCCGTACCCGCCTTCGCGGAGCACACCCGCGCGCTGCGGGACCGCCCGCCGGCGCCCGCCGAGGTGCACCGCCGCTGGGCAGAGGTGCTGGCGGGCAGCGGTGATGTGATGCCACGGTTCCCGCTGTCGCTGGGCGAGGCGACATTGCAGCAGGAGCGTGTGGAGGTGCGCGATGTCCTCGACGTCGACGACAGCGCCGCGTTCTCGGCGCAGGCCCGCGACGACGGCGTCTCGACCTTGGCGCTGGTGGTGGGGGCGATGACCGAGGTGACCCGCGAGCTGGCCGGCACCGCACTGCGGGCGGTGTTTCCGGTGCACAGTCGGTATGACACCACCTGGCACGACTCGGTGGGGTGGTTCATCACCAACTCGGTGCTCGAGTCGGCCGACTCCGATCCCCGTGCCAGTGCCGAGGCGGTGAAGGAGGCCGTCCGGATGGGGTCCTGGCCACTGGAGGACATCCTGCGTCCGTGGGGCGGGATGCCCGAGGCGCCGGGGATGTTCGCGATTTCGTGGCTGGACCTGCGCCGGCTGCCGGTGCGAGTCGACGCGACCGGATTGGAGGCGCAATACGTCGGCGCGACGATTCGGACCGACGGCGTGATGCTCTGGTTCGTCCTCGACGAGACCGGGCTGCACCTGCGCTGCCGGTACCCGGACACTCCCGAGGCCCGGCGGCACGTCGGCGCCTGGCTGGACACGCTGATCGCCCGGCTGCAGGCCCGGGCACGGGCTTCGGTCGGTGGCCGGCTCCGACTCGGCGACCGGATCTATCGTGTGCAGCGGGCGGCGCGGTCCGACGTTCCGGCGCTGGTCGCGCTGCTCGCCGATGACGAGATCGGCCGTGCCCGTGAAGGTTCCGAGATTGCCCGCTACGAGGAGGCGTACGACGCCATCACCAGGGATCCCTCGCACTATCTGGCCGTGGTCCGGGACGAGGGCGACCGGATCGTCGGCACCATGCAGCTCACCATCATTCCGGGCCTGTCCCGCGGCGGCACCACTCGCCTCCAGATCGAGGGAGTTCGGGTCGCCGCCGCGGAACGCTCTCGCGGCATCGGAACCGCGATGCTCGAGTGGGCGCACGACCACGGCAGGCACCGAGGCGCGACACTCGCGCAGGTCACCACGGACCGGGTCCGCACGCGGGCGCACGCCTTTTACGCGCGGCTCGGGTACGACAACAGTCATGTCGGGCTGAAGCGGGCGCTCTGACGGATTCGCCGCGGAACCGGGGGTTTGGGCGAGCGCGGTCGATCAGATCGAGTCGACCCAGTTCCGGAGGAGGTGGGCTCCGGCGTCACCGGACTTCTCGGGGTGGAACTGCGTCGCGGACAGGGGGCCGTTCTCGACGGCCGCGAGGAAGGGGACGCCGTGTTCGGCCCAGGTGAGTTTGGCCGGGGCGAGGTGGCCGCCGCCGTCGTCGGTCCAGCCCCAGTGCTGGGCGGCGTAGGAGTGGACGAAGTAGAAGCGGGTGTCGGCGTCCATGCCCGCGAACAGCACGCTGTCCTCGGGAGCCTTGACCGTGTTCCAGCCCATGTGCGGCAGGACCGGCGCGTCCAAACGCTCGACGGTGCCGGGCCATTCGCCGCAGCCGTCGGTCTCGACGCCGAACTCGACGCCGCGTTCGAACAGGATCTGCATGCCGACGCAGATGCCCAGGATCGGGCGGCCGCCGGAGAGCCGCTTGCCGATGATGCGGTCACCGCGCACGGCGAGCAGGCCCGCCATGCAGGCCGCGTAGGCGCCGACGCCGGGGACCACGAGACCGTCCGCGTTCAGGGCGGTTTCAGCGTCGGCGGTGATGATCACCTCGGCGCCGGTGCGGGCCAGGGCGCGGCTCGCCGAGTGCAGGTTGCCCGAACCGTAGTCGAGCAGGGCGATCTTCTTGGTCACAACGAACCCTTGGTGGACGGGACCCCGGACACGCGCGGGTCGTATTCGACCGCCGCGCGCAGTGCCCGCGCGACGGCCTTGTATTCGGCCTCGGTGATGTGGTGCTGGTCGCGGCCGTAGAGCACGCGTACGTGCAGGGCGATGCGCGCGTTGAGCGCGATCGACTCGAACACGTGGCGGTTGATGACCGTCGAATAGGACGCGGTCGGGGCGACGCTCGGAATGATGGTGTGCAGCATGTGATCCGGCTCGCCGGTGTGCACGCAGTACGGCCGGCCGGACACGTCTACGACGGCGTGGGCGAGGGTCTCGTCCATCGGGATGAAGCAGTCGCCGAAGCGGCGGATGCCCTTCTTGTCGCCGAGCGCCTGGCCCAGGGCCTGGCCGATGACGATGGCGGTGTCCTCGACGGTGTGGTGGGCCTCGATCTCGATGTCGCCCTTGGCCTGGACGGTGAGGTCGAAGCTGCCGTGCTGGCCGAAGGCGGTCAGCATGTGGTCGTAGAACGGGACGCCGGTGGAGATGTCGGTCTTGCCGGAGCCGTCCAGGTTGAGCTCCACCACGATGCTGGACTCGCGGGTGGTGCGCTCGACCCGGGCGATGCGGTCGGCGGGACGTTCGGTGGTCATCGGGCGATCAGCTCCTCGGACGCCAGTTTCGCGCTGACGCGCAGGAATTCGTCGTTCTCGGCGGCCAGGCCGATGGTGGTGCGCAGGTAGCCGGGGATGCCGACATCGCGGATGAGCACGCCCTCGTCGAGGTAGTGCTGCCAGGCGCGCGCCGCGTCGGCGAAGCGGCCGAACAGTACGAAGTTGGCGTCGGACGGGATCACGTCGTAGCCCAGTTCGGTCAGCGCCGCCATCACGCGGTCGCGCTGCGCGGCCAATTCGTGGACGCTGCCCAGGGTTTCGTCCGCGTGCCGCAGCGCCGCCCGCGCCGCGGCCTGGGTGACCACGGACAGGTGGTAGGGCAGGCGCACCAGCAGCATGGCGTCGATGACCGCGGGCGCGGCCACCAGGTAGCCCAGCCGTCCGCCCGCGAAGGCGAACGCCTTGGACATGGTGCGGCTGACCACCAGCTTGGTCGGGTACTTGTCGATCAGGCCGATGGCGCTGGGCGCGGAGGAGAACTCGCCGTACGCCTCGTCGACCACCACGATGCCGGGGGCGGCGTCGAGGATGCGCTCCAGGTCCGGGATCGGGATGCTGTGCCCGGTCGGATTGTTGGGGCTGGTCACGAAGACCACGTCGGGGTTCTTCTCCCCCACCGTGAGCACCGCGAAGTCGATGTCGAGGGAGAAGTCGCCGTTGCGCTTGGCCTCGATCCACTCGGTGTCGATGCCCTCGGAGATGATCGGGTGCATCGAGTACGAGGGCACGAAACCCAGTGCGCTGCGGCCGGGTCCGCCGAACGCCTGCAACAGCTGCTGCAGGATCTCGTTGGAGCCGTTGGCCGCCCACACATTGGCCACGTCCACCGCGACGCCGGTCTGCCGGGTCAGGTAGGCGGCCAGGTCGGTGCGCAGGCCGACCGCGTCACGGTCCGGGTACCGGTGCAGGTCGGCGGCGGCCGCGCGCACGGACTCCGCGACATCGTCGACCAGGTCCTGGCTCGGCGGGTGCGGGTTCTCGTTGGTGTTGAGCTGGACGGGCACCGTCAATTGCGGTGCGCCGTACGGGCTCTTGCCGCGCAGGTTGTCGCGCAGCGGCAGGTCGTCGAGCGAGATCTTCGAACCGGGCACAGTGCCTTCCAGGCCGGCCTGGGCGCTCACCGCAGTTCTCCGAATCGCGCCTGCACGGCCTGGCCGTGCGCGGGCAGGTCCTCGGCGTTGGCCAGTGCGACCACGTGCCCGGAGACGTCCTTCAACGCGGCCTCGGTGTACTCGACGACGTGGATGCCGCGCAGGAAGGTCTGCACGCTCAATCCCGAAGAGTGCCGGGCACATCCGGCGGTGGGCAGCACGTGGTTGGAGCCGGCGCAGTAGTCGCCCAGCGACACCGGCGACCAGGCGCCGACGAAAACCGCTCCGGCCGAACGCACCCGGGCGGCCACGCCCGCGGCGTCGACGGTCTGGATCTCGAGGTGCTCGGCCGCGTAGGCGTTGACCACGCGCAGGCCCTGCTCGATGTCGTCGACCAGCACGGTGCCGGACTGCTTGCCCGACAACGCTTCCGCGACCCGGTCGTGGTGCTTGACCACGGCCATCTGCGCGGTGAGCGCCGCGTCCACGGCGTCGGCGAGTTCGACGCTGTCGGTGACCAGGACGCTGGCGGCGAGCACGTCGTGCTCGGCCTGGGAGATGAGGTCGGCGGCCACGTGCGCCGGGTCGGCGGTGGCGTCGGCGAGGATGGCGATCTCGGTGGGCCCGGCCTCGGCGTCGATGCCGACCAGGCCGCGGCACAGCCGCTTGGCGGCGGTCACGTAGATATTGCCGGGGCCGGTGATCAGGTCGACCGGTTCCAGCTGCGCGCCGTCGGTGTCGACGCCGCCGTAGGACAGCAGCGCCACGGCCTGCGCGCCGCCGACCGCCCACACCTCGGTGACGCCCAGCAGCTGGGCGGCGGCCAGGATGGTCGGGTGCGGCAGGCCGCCGAACTGGGCCTGCGGCGGCGAGGCCACGACCAGCGACTCCACGCCCGCGGCCTGCGCCGGGACCACGTTCATGACGACCGAGGACGGGTAGACGGCATTGCCGCCGGGCACGTACAGGCCGACGCGCTCGACCGGCACCCACCGCTCGGTGACGGTGCCGCCGGGCACCACCTGGGTGGTCTTGTCGGTGCGGCGCTGGTCGTTGTGGACCTTGCGGGTGCGTTCGATGGCGACCTCGAGGGCCGCGCGCACGGCGGGATCCAGCTCGGCGAGCGCACGCTCGAGTTCGGCGGCCGGCACCCGCACCGAGGCGGGGCGCACGCCGTCGAACTTCTCGCTGAACTCCTGCGCGGCCTCGACGCCCCGATCGCGGATCGCCTCCACGACGGGCCGCACATGATGCAGCACCGAGTCCACGTCGACGCCCCCGCGCGGCAGAGCCGCGCGCAGTTCGGCAGCAGTGGGAGTACGTCCGCGCAGGTCGACGCGGGCGAGCTCGATGCGGCTGGTCATAGCGCTGTGCAGTCCTTGTCTGTGCTGATTCGAGGGGGTTCGCGACGCAGCCGAAACCGCTTGCGACCAGCTACCAGCCTATCCGGTCACCGCCACCGCTTTATCCGCGCACCACCCGAGCGCCCGCTATTCGTGGGCGACCGCCGCCGACCCGGCGCTTTCACCGCGTCCGCCCCGCTCGGCGCGGTCGTCGCCGAAGCGGGTCGCCACCACGTGTTGCTGGGCGAATGTCCAGGCATTCTGGGTGACGAAGTACAGCAGGATCGCGATCGGCATGACCGGGCCGACCACCAGCGCGCCCGCCGGAAACACCCACTGCGAGAGCGTGTTCATGATGCGCGCGGTCGAGGCCGCCGGGCCCTCGGCCGGCGCGGGCTGGCGGGCGATGGCGGCGCGGGCGGTGAAGTGGGTGGCGATCGCGGCGATCACCATGAGCGGAATCGCGACCGCGGCAATGGTTCCGAACTCCGAACCCGCCCCGGACAGCGTGGCGGCCAGCGGCGCGCCGAACAGTTTGGCGTCCAGGAACGACTGCACCTGCCCGGCGCCGAACACGTAATTCTGGGTGTGACCGGGCTGGAAGGACCGCAGCACGTGGTAGAGCCCGATGAACACCAGCGCCTGGCCGATGATCGGCAGGAACCCGGTCAGCACATTGACCCCGGACTCCTTCTGCAACTCCTGCATGGCCAGCGCCTGCTGCTCACGGTCGCCCGCGTGCTTGCGCTTGATCTCCTGGATCTGCGGCTGCATCTCGGCCAGCTTCCGCGAGAACCGCAGTTGCGCCACGAACGGCTTGATCAGCAGTGCTCGCAGGGTGAGCACCAGGAACACGATGGCCAGCACCCAGGCCAGGCCACTGGTCGCGCCCAGCACGGACGCGAAGGCGGTGTGCCACAGCCACAGCACGGCGGACACGGGGTAATAGATGAAATCGAGCACGGGAGAAACCTCGCTGCGCGGTGCCCGCACACGCGTGCGGGCGAAGGGAATTCGGGACGCGAAGCACCCGACCCGGCTACGACCGCACGGCCGTACGCGGGTCAGGCCGCGAGAACTCCCGGCGCTCGCGGCCGCGGCCGCCCCGGCGCATCCGGATTGCTCTGCCGCAGAAACGCTCCCCGCCGCCGCTTGCCGGCCGATTCCGCCGGTCCGGCATTCACCCCGGCCACCCGCAGCGGCCCGCGCGCGGACAACACCGCCGCGGTCACCGCGACCAGTGCGACCGCGCCGAGCACGATCAGCGAATCAGGATGTGCGGCACCCAGATACAGCACCGCCCACGCGGAGACCACGAGCGCGCACACCAGCAGCGCCGCCGTCCGAATCCGCGTGATCATGCGCCCGACAGTACCCGCGTTCCTCCCCCGCGGCACCCTGTGTTTCGCACCACGGGCGCCCCACGTGTCTCGTTTCAGCGAGCGTTGAGGCGTGCGAGCTTGTCGGGATTGCCGATGGCGCGGATCGCGACCACGTGGTTGTCATGGGACTCCAACGCGATCACGACCATGACCTGGCCCGCGAGTGACACGACCACCCCCGGCTCGCCGTTGACCGACACGACCCGGAAGTCGGCGCCCGCTCCGAACAGAGTTCCGGCGAGCGTGACGCCGACCAGCTCGGCGCCGACCAGTGGTCCGAGGGGGGCGCCGGCGACTCGCCCGCCGGAGTCGAATTCGCCGACCACGTCGTGAGCGAGTACCTCCATCAGTGCCGCCAGGTCGCCGGTGGTGCAGGCGTGCGCAAATCTCTCGGCGACCGCGCGTGCCTGTACCGGTGAGACCTCGAACCGCGGCTCAGGGTTGTCGCGCAGCGCGGCTCGAGCACGACTGGCCAGCTTTCGGGCCGCGGCCGGTGAGCGGCCGACCACCCCGGCGATCTCCTCGAAGCTCACTCCGAAGACATCGTGGAGCACGAACGCGACGCGTTCGGCGGGGCTGAGGGCGTGCAGCGCCGCCAAGAGCGCCAGGCGCACGCTGTCGTCGAGGGTGACCTGATCCGCCGGGTCGGGATCGGTGCCGGCCGGCTCGACGAGCGGTTCGGGCAGCCACGGCCCGACGTAGCGGGCCCGGGTGCGGTCGGCGCGCAGCCGGTCGAGGCAGACTCGGCCCGCGACGGTGACCAGCCAGCCCTCGACATCGTCGATGCCCTCGCAGCCGTGGCGGGTGAGTCTGGCGAACGTCTCTTGCACGGCGTCTTCGGCGTCGACGAGGGTACCGAGCATGCGGTAGGAGACGTCGAGCACCCGCCGCCGGTGCAGGTGCCAAGCCTGCTCGATGATGTCGCTCATACCTACCTCCGACGAATGAGCCCGGTGAAGTGTGACCGTCACACACGACCCCGCCGACACGTCCTTAGAGATATGACCCTTACTACCGAACCCACTCGGCCTGACTGGCTTACCACGCAGGATTGGCCCCATCCGCTGTACGCGTTCGACCTCGACGGGCGCCGCGTCGTCTACACCGATACCGGCGGTGACCGTCCGGTCCTGCTCATGGTCCACGCCGGACTCTGGTCGCTGCTGTGGGCTGATCTGATCAGCCACCTCGAGGACCGGTACCGGTGCGTGACCCTCGATCTGCCTGGAACGGGCCTCTCCGATCCCGGCGAGGCCACGGTGGCATCGGCCGCCCACACGATCACATCATTCATCGACCATCTCGACCTCGACGCCGTGACACTGGTCGTACACGACCTCGGGGGCCTGGCCGCACTCGCCGCTGTCCACGATCGAGTCGACCGCGTGGCCGCGCTGGTGGCCATGAACACCTTCGGCTGGCAGCCCCGCGGCATACTGTGGCTCGCACTGCGATTCTTCGGCTCGGAGCTGATGCGGGAGGTCGACGCATGGCTCGGGTTGATCGCCTGGGTGAGTGCGACAAGGTTCGGTGTCGGCAGACGATGGAACCGCACCCGTAAGACCGCGTGGCGACGTGGTCTGCGCGACCGCGACCGTCGCCGGTTCTTGCACCGAATGTTTCGCGACGCGACCCGCGACCGCGCCACCGCCGCACGAGCGGCAAGCACGGTCACCGCGCTGACCGGCCGGCCGATGATGACGGTATTCGGCCGACTCGGCGACTACTTCTTCTTCGTTCGCCGTTGGCGGCGTCTGTTCCCGTACCTGACCAGAGTCACCGTCCCCTGGGGGCTGCACTTTCCGATGGCCGACAACCCGCAGCTCGCGGCCGAGGCCATCGACTGCTGGCACCGCGGCTGTGTGGTTCGTGCTCGACAGTGAATCCAGATCCCTCTGCCCGCGATCCAGGTGGCGTGGCGGTGGTGCGGTGCCTTTGTTGGATGGGAAGCTGAAGTGGCGGGTGGTTGCCGGTTGGCACATGGCAGAACCTCGGCCTCGGGTGCTCCGAGTCCTGTATGAGGTGCCCACCCGGCATCGGCACTTCAGGGCGTGATCGTCTTCTGAAAGTTCACGTCAACCTCTGAGGGCGTACGTGTTTCGGGCCCGCAGCGGTTTCGCAGGGGATGACCACATCGGGACATGGGGTTCGGATGAGGAGCTGAGCGAATGCGCATCGTGGTCGATCTGAACAGGTGCCAGGGGTACGCGCAGTGCGTTCCACTGGCGCCGGATGTGCTCGAGATGCTGGGTGAGGAGGCGCTGGCGTATGACCCCAACCCTGATGACGCGCAACGCCGGCGCGTGTTGCGGGCGGCGGCGTCGTGCCCGGTCCAGGCGATCGTCGTGGAAACGTACACCCCCGACGGGTCGGAGCCCGTTATCCCCGAGGGGCCGGAGCCCGCGGCATGAGCACCGCGTCGCTGGCCGCGGACCTGGTCAGGACGTTTCGGGCCGAGGGGCGGATCGTGATCGTGGGGGCGTCACTGGCCGGGCTTCGCGCCGCGGAGGCCTTGCGGGACAAGGGCTTCCACGGTCCTTTGACTCTCATCGGTGATGAGCCGCACGAACCGTATGATCGCCCGCCGTTGTCCAAGCAGGTCCTCGAGGGCTGGGTTCGCGCCGATCACACCAAGCTTCCCCGGATGCGGGCCATCGACGCACAGTGGCGGTTGGGTGTGGCCGCGACCGGTTTGGACCGGGTGAACAAGCAGGTTGTGCTGGCCACCGGGGATACGGTGCCCTACGACCGGCTGCTCATCGCCACCGGTGTCCGGGCACGACCGTGGTTCAACCCGGCCGAGGCCGCACTGGAGGGGGTCTTCACGGTGCGCACCTGCGATGACGCGGCCCGGCTGCAGGCGGCGCTGCATTCGAACCCGAAACGGGTGCTCGTCGTCGGCTCGGGGTTCGTCGGCTCCGAGATGGCTTCGGTGTGCCGCGAGCTGGGGCTGCCGGTGACCGTCGCCGAACGTGGAGGCGGGCCGCTGGTAGGGCCGCTGGGCGGGGTGATCGCCGACATCGCCGCCCGGATGCAGCGCGACGCCGGCGTCGACTTGCGCACCGGCGTGTCGGTGGAAGGGCTCGATGGCGACGCCGACAGGCATGTGCGCCGGGCCCGGCTGTCGGATGGGACCGTGCTGGATGTGGATGTGGTGGTGGCGTCCTTGGGGTCGATCCGTAACGTCGAGTGGCTGGCGGGGGCCGGGTTGGCCGCCGGCTTCTGGGGAGTCGGTTGCGATGCGGGCTGCCGGGCGTTCGACGTCAACGGGGTGGTGACCGACAACATTTTCGTGGCCGGGGATATCGCGCGCCAGCCGCACGTGCTGTACGAGTATCAGTTCATCTCGATGGAGCACTGGGATAACGCGGTGTTCGGGGCGCAGGTCGCCGCGAACAACATGATCAGCCTGGAGACCGAGCGCCGACCACATTTGCCGCTGCCTTCGTTCTGGTCCGCGCAATTCGGGGTGAACATCAAAGGGGTGGGGGTGTGCTCGTTCGGCGATGAGATCGTGTTCACCCAGGGCTCTCCCGAGGACTATCGCTTCGCCGCGGCTTACGGCCGCCGCGGCCGCATTGTCGGGGCGGTGACGTTCGATCATGGCAAATGGCTGCCGTACTACGCGGCGATGATCGAGCGCTCAGCACCGTTCCCGCCACCGCCGCCGGGCTACGACCGAGCACCCGACCCGTCACCGATGCCGGCCCGCTTTCCCGACCCGCGAGTGCCGACCGAGATTCCCGACGTGGTGCTGACCGGCCACGACCCCACCTCACGGGGCGCCGAGTTCCACTGGACAAGGGAGCCGGCATGACTGCCGCAACCGCCTGGGCGGAGGCGATGAAGTACGAACACCGCGCCGACCCGTATCCGTTCTTCGACGAATTGCGCCGAACCCCCGTCGCGCGAGTGGCCGAGAATCTATATGTCGTGACCGGCTACCAGGAACTGCTGGCGCTGGCGCACGACCCCCGGATCAGCTCCGACATCAGCCGCAGCCCGCTGGGCGCTGCCCTGAGCGCGGGCACCGGCCCGGAACCCGGCGCCGAGGATATGCGGGCCTACGGGCGCCGGCCGAGCATCATCGTCTCCGATCCCCCCGAGCACGATCGAGCGCGTCGGCAGGTCATGCGCCACTTCGGCCCACCGCATGCGCCCGATGTCATCCCCGGCATGGAACCGAGCATCGTCGATCTGTGCAACCGACTGCTCGACCGCATCAAGGCCGGTGGCAAGACCCGGATGGACGTCGTCGAGGATTACGCGTACCCCGTGCCGGTGATGGTCATCTGCAAGATCCTCGGGGTCCCGCTCGCCGACGAACCCATGCTCCATGCCTGGATCAACGACATGTTGACCGGCGTGGATCTGGGTCCGGACGCGACCACCGAGGAAGGCCAGGCCCGTGCCGCGAAGTCCCGTGCAAGCCGTGACGCACTCATGCACTATCTGGCCGACTTGATCGAGCAGCTCCAGCGCGAGCCCGGGCCGGGCTTGTTGTCCGAACTGATCCATGACGACGGCCCCGATGGTCCGATGCCCGCTGAGCAGGCATTGTCGAATGCGCTGCTGCTGCTCGTCGCCGGTCACGACTCGACGGTCAACACCATCGCCAATTCTGTGATGACGTTGCTGCGCAACCCCGGGTCCTACGACCAGGTACGCCACCGACCGGAGCTGCTCCCACGCGCGATCGAAGAGGTCCAGCGGCTGCAGGCCGCAGTGCAGTTCTTTCCCAGCCGCAGCACTACCGCCGATATCGACATCGCCGGCACCGTCATCCCGAAAGGGGCAGCGGTGCATCTGATCTACGCCGCCGCCAACCGCGACCCGAACCGATTCTCCGACCCGAACCGATTCGATATCCAACGCCCCGACAACGAACACTTCGGCTGGGGCAGCGGCATCCACACGTGCCTCGGCGGTCCGCTCGCACGACTCGAAGTCAACCTCGCGATGGAGACCTTCCTACGCCGCGTCGCCACACCCCGCCTGGTCGTCGATCCGCCACCCTATCGGCGAAGCCAGATCTTCCGCGGCCCCCGACACCTGCTCATAGACTTCGACCACATCACCGACTGAGCAGCACACGACATCGGATACATCCGGCGCCGAACGAGTGTGGACTCGCTGGCCGATAAGTATCCACCGCCGTGCGGGCGTCGGGATATCTCACCAGGAAAGGAACAGCGGGAACGAGACTGGCAGGCCCGCTGGAACATTCACTCCTGGCCGCAATCAGATTTCGTTTTTGGTGGCCACACCCGTGATCAGCGGTCGAACAATCGGGGGCATGGCCCGCCACGACATTTCTTGCACGTCTTCGACCTTCAGCCCCGACGCCCGGAGCAGCTCGAGGGTGGCGCGGTTGCAATGACAGCCCTCTGCGAACCGGCGCCAAGGGCCGGCGAGGCGGTCCTGCCAAAGGGAAAGCCGCGGCGAATCGGAGCGGACGTGCTCGAGAAACAGCAGCCGGCCGCCGGGACGCAACACCCGTCCGATCTCCCGCAACACCGGATCAGGGTCATCGACGGTGCACAATACGAGCGTTGAGACGACCGTATCCACGGTTTCATCCGCGAACGGCAAGTGTTCCGCCGTTGCGTCGAGCACGCGTGCGCGAAGGCGACTCCGACTCAGCCTCCGCGCCAACCGCGTACGCATCGCGGCCTCCGGTTCGGTCAAGATCAGCTCGTCGAGGCCGTCCGGGTAGTACCCCAGGTTGAGGCCGGTACCGCTGCCGAGTTCGACTGTCCGCCCCCTCGCACGGCTGAGCAGATTTCGCCGACGGGTGCTCATACCCGCCTTCTCGCCCATCCACAGCAGAGGGTCGTACAGTGCCGCGAAAGCCCGGGCCCACAGGTCCGAGCCTTCAACCCCTGCCGCCGGAACGGCGCCACTGCTCACAGACTTGACGGTACGCCTAGCGGCATCGTCGCATAAGTCCGGCGCGTCGAGCAGGACTCGACGGCCGTGCCCCCGCCGTGGAGTGCGGGGGCACGGGCTTCGCGACCGCTATTCGGCGACCAGGCGGCGGATGATCATCGGCTCGGCGACGATGCCCTCCAGAACCCCCGCCACGTGCTGGAAGTGGTCGGTGGCGAAGTGCTTCTCGAGGGCGTCGGCGTCCTGCCATTCCTCGACCACGACCATGTGGGCGGGGTCGTTGGGGTTGGTGAAGGGCTGGTAGGACAGGCAGCCGGGTTCGGCCAGGGACGGTTCGATCATGGCTTCCAGGGCGGTGCGCAGGCGGTCCTCGTTTCCGGCGGTGACGCGCAGTTCGGCGACGACGTGCAGGGTCATGGTGTGGTCCTCTGGTTCGGTGTGGGGTGTGTCAGTGGGTGATCGGGCCTTCGCCCGCGCCGGTGGTGCGCAGGGCGGTGGCGATGGTGTCGAGGTCGGCGGGGGTCAGGTCCAGTGTGGCGGCGTCGATCCAGCCGTCGACCTGGGCGGGGGTGCGGGCGCCGACGATCGCGCCGGTGACGCCGGGCCAGGTGAGGGTCCAGGCGATGGCGAGGGCGCCGACGGTGGTGTGGTGGGCGGCAGCGAGGGGGCGCAGCGCTTCGACCAGGGCGAGGTTGCGGTGGAGGTCGGTGGTGAATTCGGGGAAGCCCTTGCGCCAGTCGTCGTCGGGCAGGGCGGCGACGCGTTCGGCGGAGAAGGCGCCGGTCAGCAGGCCGGAGTGCTGGGGCTGGTAGACGATGCCGCCGGTGTGATGGGCTGCGGCCCAGGCCAATTCGCCCGCGGCGGCGCGCTTGATCAGGGAGAACTGGGGCTGGATGGCGTCGACGTGGGCGATGGACTCGGCGAGTTCGAGCTGTCCGACGTCGTGGTTGGACAGGCCGATGGCGCGGACCTTGCCCTCGGTGACCAGGTCGGCCATGGTCTGCCAGTACTCGTGCAGCGGGGTGACCACGGCGTCGGCCACGCCGTCCGGGTCCGAGAAGTCCAGGGAGGCACCAGTGTCGGGCCAGTGCACCTGGTACAGGTCGATGCGTTCGACGTCCAGTCGCCGCAGCGAGTCCTCGATCTCGCGGCGCACGCTGGCGGCGGCCATGATCCGCCGGGGCGCGGCGGCGCGGTCGTTCTCGTCCCAGACCAGCCCGGCCTTGGTGAAGACGAAGGGCCGGTCGGCTTCGGACAGGTCGCCGATCGCCTTGCCGACCACTTCCTCTGAGTGGCCGAGCCCGTAGACGGCGGCGGTGTCGATCCAGTTCACGCCCGCGTCGATGGCGCGGCGCAGGGTGGCGATCGAGCCGGCGTCGTCCTGCGCGCCCCAGGCGTAGCGCCAGCCCGCGCCGCCGAGTGCCCACGCGCCGAAACCGATTCGGCTGATGCGCATGTCGGTGGTCCCGAGCTGACGGGTGGGAAGGGAGGTCATGCTGTGCTCCTCGGGAGTCGGTGTCCGCCGTGGTGTGCGGCGCTGAGCACTACAGTCGTCCGATCCGGGCGCGGCAAACAGTGCGGCGTCTGCCTGGGCACGGCATGACCAGGATGAAACCCGGGGCCCGCGTGGTTACCTGGTTCCATGACCCTGGACCGTCGCGCCGAACTCGGTGAATTCCTGCGCTCCCGCCGCGCCCGGCTGAGCCCGGAGGAGGTGGGCCTGGTCTCGCACGGGGCCCGCCGCCGGGTGCCGGGACTGCGGCGCGAGGAGCTGGCGCTGCTGGCCGGGGTGAGCGTGGATCACTATGTGCGCCTGGAGCAGGGACGCAGTCTGCAGTTCTCGGAGTCGGTGCTGGACGCGGTGGCGCGGGCGCTGCGCTTGAACCAGGTCGAGCGCGACCACCTCTACCGGCTGGCCCGCCCGTGGTCGGGTGAGGAGCCGCCCGCCGCCCAGCAGGTGCGCCCGGGCTTGCGGCGGCTGCTGGACGCCGCCCACGACGTGCCCGCCTACATCGTGGGCCGCGGGGTGAGCGTGCTGGCGTGGAATCGCCTGGCGGCGGCCCTGATCGGCGATTTCGGCGCGATCGCCCCCGAGCAGCGCGACTTCCTGCACCTGGTGTTCCTGGACGAGGGCGCGAAGGACCTCTACGAGGACTGGGACGACAAGGCCGCCGACACCGTGGCGTATCTGCGGGTGGACGCCGCCCGCAATCCCGGCGACCCTCGCATCACCGCGCTGATCGCCGAAATGAACTCCGCGAGCCCCGAATTCGCCGCTCTGTGGGAACGCCACGAGCTCAAGGACAAGACCCACGGCCGCCACATCTACCGGCACCCGATCGTGGGCCGCCTCGATCTGGGCTACGAAACCCTGCGCCTGCCCGACGATCCCGATCAGGCCTTGGTCGCCCATCACGTCGAGCCGGGCTCCCCCAGCGCCGACGCCCTGCGCCTGCTGGCCTCGCTCGCCGCGGATCCGGCCACCCACCACTAGCCGACCCGGGCAGGACCCCCGGAAAGCACTGCGCCGCACCGGTGATCCGGTGCGGCGCAGGTGGTTCGAGCGATCGGGCTACTTGGTGTCGCTGTCGATCAGCAGGGAGCCGCCGCTGTCGACGACCCGCAGCGTCACCGACTTGCTGCCGCTGTTCTTGGTGCTCAGGCTGGCCAGCGAGATGTCCACGGAGCCATCGGGATTGTTGCTGTCGGTCCCGCGGGCGCCCTCGATGGTCGAGTAGCGGCTGATCGGATTGTTCGTCCAGTAGGTCTGGAACGCCGTCGCGCTGCCGTACACCTGCTGCGCGGCCGGGGTGAGCCGGGTCCACGCCTCCTGGTACCGCTGCGAGGTGAGGGCGTCGTAGAACTTGTCCACGGCGTCCGCGCCATTGCCGACGCTCACGGTCGAGGCGCTCTTGGTCTGGCCCAGGCCCGAGGGCGTGCCCTTGGTGGAGCTGGCCGAGGTCGAGGCCTTCACCGAGGTGGTGGCGCCGCCCGCGCCGGGCGAGTCGTTCGAGCCGGAGTCGCTCATCATGCCGTAGACGATGCCGCCGGCCACCACGACGACCGCGGCGAGCAGGATCCAGACCAGCTTCTTCTTGCCGCCCGGCTCCGAATCCGGTTCCGGCGCGGGGTGATTGCGGGTCGGCGGGCCGCCGTTGGGGACCGGCCGCGGCGGCGGGGTCTCGAGCAGCTGGGCCTGGCTCATGGCGCCGGTCGGGATGTCGGCGTTGGCCGACGAACGGCGTTCCATCTGCCGGGTCTGCTGGCGCGGCGCGGCGCCGCCCTGCGGGGTGATCGGGCCGGAGCGGCGGGCGGCGAGCACGCGGGTGGCCTCGGCGTCCGGGCCGACCTCGGCGAATTCGGCCATGATGTCGCGCACGTCGAGCATGCTCGGCCGGTCCTCCGGCTCGAAGCTGAGCAGGCTGAGCAGCAGGTCCGACAGCGGCCCGGCATTGCGCGGCTCGCTGATCTGACCGTTGGCCGCGGCGTAGAGCAAGGCCAGCGGATTCGGGTTGGTGCCGTAGGGCGGTTCGCCTTCCAGCGCGTGGAAGAGCGTGGCGCCCAAGGCGAAGACGTCGGCGGCCGGGGTCGGTTCGGCGCCGCGGGCGACCTCGGGGGCGAGGTAGGCGGCGGTGCCGGAGATGAGCCCGGTGGCGGTGAGGGTGACGTCGCCCTTGGACTTGGCGATGCCGAAGTCGGTGATCTTCACCGCGCCGTTGTCGCCGAGCAGGATGTTGCCCGGCTTGACGTCACGGTGCACGATGCCGGCGCGGTGCGCGGCGATCAGCGCGGAAGCCACCTGTTCGCCGATGCGCGCGCACTGCGGCAGCGGCAGCGTGCCCTGCGCGGACAGCACCACGGCGAGGCTCTGCGAGGGCAGGTACTCCATGATCAAGCACGGGTCGCCCTCGTGCTCGGTGATGTCGAAGACGACGATGGCGTTCGGATGCTGGAAGCGGGCCGCGTTGCGCGCCTCGCGCGCGGCCCGCTGCTTGACGATGTCCTTGTCCGCGTCCGACAGGCTCGGCTGGGTGAGGATCTGCTTGATCGCGACGGAACGTTCCAGCCGCTGGTCGACGGCTCGCCAGACGACACCTGTGCCGCCGCTACCAATCCGTTCGACCAGGCGGTAATGCCCTGCGATCACTTGGCCGGTTTCGATGGCACTACTCCGAGGTTCTTCGAGATGACTGTGACAATGCGGTTGCCCGCGCGTTTCCCCGCACGAGTGTAGCGGGCGACGCGCGGATCGCCGACGTCAGCGTGAGATATGGCGGAGATCTCGATGAGATCTGCGCCGCCCGTCGGCGACCCGCTTGTGACCGGGTCGGCGTATGCGCTGGTCGCGACACATACATGACCAGACATAGACCGATCGGTTTGGTGCGTGTTTGCTCCCACACACCGATCGAGTTCAGCTACTTTTCACCGCCGCGGCCCACTCCGCGCGGACCAACCGGGCGGCGTCGTCGGCATCGAGCTCGATATCGAAGACCTCCGCGAGCACCTTGGGCAGCTCGGCGACCTCGAGCTCACGCACCTCCTCCGACCCGTCGGGATGGTGCGTGGTCCAGGTGGTGCCGTCGATCTGGTGGTGTGCGTCGGGCAGGAAGCGCTGTACGAAGGGCCGCATGGTGAACGGCGATCGCGCCGAGGTGGACACGTAGTGGTTCCCGACCGCGAAATCGACGCGATACTGCGGGGTGATGGCGAAGGTGTGCCGATCCACCCAGCCGTCCTTCCCGAACTGGTACAGCGTCCACAGCTCGCCGCCGACCGCGTCGGTGGTCCGCTCCAGCCGGAAACGCCATGCGCCCGCGCCGAATTCACCGCGGTCGGGGGCCAGCTCGATCGGTTCCAGGGGGCCGAAGCCGAAACCGACGTCGCACAGCCACAGCCGGTCGTCGTCGGCGGTCTTCACCCGCAGCAGCGCGTGGGTGGGCGGACGCAGGCCGGTCGCTCCCAGCGTGACCCGGCCGGACATGGCGGTGAACTCGAAGCCGAGCCGTTCCAGCGCGGCCGCGAACAGTCCGACGTTCTCGTAGCAGTAGCCGCCGCGCCGCCGCCGGATCAGCTTGTCCTGCAGCGCCTCCAAGTCCAGGGGGATGCCGCGGCCGAGGATGATCTCGAGGTTCTCGAACGGGATCGTGGTGGTGTGGGCGCGCACCAGGGCGCGCAGGGTCTCCAGGGTGGGCGTGCGCGCACCGGTGAATCCGATCCGGTCCAGGTAGGCGTCGAGGTCGAGCTCCGCGCCCAGCCAGGTGTAGGTGGGGTCCGCCGGTGTGTTCATCACTGCCTTCCTTCGCGCCCGATTCGCGTGGATCATCCGTCTTCCGTGGTGATCAACGGTAGTGGGCGCGGCTGTGTTCCGACGCGACCGGACCGCCGGGTCAGGCGTGGACGCGCGCCAGGGTGCGCAGTCCCTCGCGGTAGCTCGGATAGCGCGGCGCCCAGCGCAGTTCGGCCCGGGCCTTGGCATTGGAGGGGCGGAGCGAGAAGTCGAGCATCTGGGCCGCGGTCAGCGGGGAGGTGATGCGCATCAGGCGCGGCGGCACCCGCAGCGGCGGGCGCGCGCCGACGGCCGCGGCGGCGGCGTCGAACATGGCCTCCCAGGTGGCGGGCTCGTCGTCGACGATGTTGTACGCCTGGCCGGGCACGCCGCGTTCGAGCGCGGCCACGGTCGCGGCGGCGGCGTCCTCGACGTGCACGAAGCCGGTGTGCCCGGTGGTCGTGCTGGGCAGCGGGAACAGTCGCCGCCGCAGGGCGCGGGTGAAGGACGCGGACGCGCCGGGTCCGTAGAAGACGCCGTAGCGCAGCGCGATTCCGTCGATGCCGGGCGCCCGCCAGGCGTGGCATTCGGCCTCGTGCAACGCCCCGATGAGGCCGTCGTTGACGTCGCCGGGGATGCGGCCGAAGGGGTCCTGCTCGGTCACCGGCCGCGGGCCGTGGTCGCGCATGCCGTAGCCGAAGATCACCGATTGCGTCAGGTACCGGCGCGCGCCCGCACGCTGGGCCAGTTCCACCAGGTGCTTGCCGCCGGTCTCGCGTAAGGCGTTGGTGCGCAGCAGGCCCGGCGAGTGGTAGTGGGTGGGCGGCGAGTTCCGGTAGGCGGTGAGCTCGTGGATGACCGCGTCGGCGGTGAGCCGTTCGGTGGCGCGCAACAGCTCCGAGCGATCCATCACATTGGCGACCAGCGGGGTGGCTCCGAGCGTCCGCGCGACCTCCGCGCCGCGGCCGTCACGGGTGAGCGCGTACACCTGGTGCCCGCGGGCGCGCAGCGCCGTCACCAATGGCCGCCCGATCGCCCCTGTCGCTCCCGCCACCACGACTTTCATTGCGCTTCATCCCGTCTCGCCCTGCCGATGCCGGGGCCGAGCCTAGTGTTCGGCGCCCGATCGTGTGGCACGGCGGTCGGCCCACGCAGGGCTCGACGTCGGAAGCGGTTACCGGTTGCGCGCGGGACCGGCTGTCAGGCCGCGCATTTGGCGTTCGCCGGGGCCGGCGGGGCGGTGTTGACGCCCGCGCCGACATCGATGGTGTAGTCGTGGTCGCCGCCGAGGGGTTCGGTGCCCTGCAGCAGTCGCATGACCGCGCAACCGGATTCGAAGAACACCGGATTGATGCCGTGCTCGCCGGGCACGACGCGGCCGTCGAGATCGCGGCCGCTGACGACGGTGTACATGGACACCCGCTTGCCCGCGAGCATCAGCGCGGCGCGCATCTCCATCGAACTGGTATAGGGCACCACCGTATCCGCGGTGCCGTGCACCAGCACCGCCCGCTGGACGTCGATGCGCCCGGGCATGAGCACCGGCGAGCGGTCGATGTAGGCCTGCGGGCAGGTCAGCGGAATGCAGCCGCCCGCATCGCGTTCGATCTCCGGCCGCAGTTGCTTGCCGGCCAGGTTGGCTTCCAGCCAGGCGGTGAGATCCCCGGCGTGGCCGAAGGTGTCGACCCAGTAGTCGTAGGTGCCGGGCGGGGCGTAGGCGGCGGCCAGTCCGCTGGTGACGCCGCCCTGGCTCCAGCCCCACAGCACGGTGGGTCCGAGGCCGGGGTGTGCGCCGCGGTACCACTGGGTGGCGGCGACGGTGTCGCGCCAGCCCGCCCACACGTTCCACTCCCCCGTGCGCCACGCGCCGGAGTCGGAGCGCTGGTCCATGGTGACCAGGGCGGCGCCGGTGTTCTTGACGATCGAGGCCATGTAGTCGGGGAAGTCGCTCGCGCTGCCGTCGTGGCCGTGCACCGCCACGATGAGCGCGCGGGCCCCGCCCTCGGGTTCGTAGACGCGGCCGGTGGCGGTCTCGCCGTCCACGATGAGGCTGATCGGCCGCATGGACACGCCGTCGCCGGCCGCGCCCGCGATGCCCGGTAGCCCGACCATGGCCGCCGCCACCACACTCGCGACCGCACCGATTACCCGCAACCCTCGCCGATGAGCACGCACGTCCGGCATCGTCGCATGTCCGGGCGGTCCGGTCGGGAACCCACGCCGGGCCGGTCGGCGCGCCGGAAAGGATGTGCCGGGGTGTGCCCGAATCAGGCTGCCGGCGGCTAGGATTCGACCATGCGTTCGATGGATGCCGCGGAGCGGCGGGCTCGACTCGGGGTGCGGCACCGGCTGGCGGCGGCGGAACGCGGCGACACGGTCGAGTCGATCGTGCGGTCCCTGGTGGTGTTGCACGCGACCGACCCGGCCACCGTGTACCTGTCGGTCGCGGCGCGCTCGGCGGACCTGGAGACCGGCCACGTGGAGAAGTCGCTCTACGACGACCGGATCCTGCTGCGCATGCTGGCCATGCGGCGCACCATGTTCGTCGCACCCGTCGATCTGGTGCCGGTGCTGCAGGCCGCGGTCGCCGACGCGCTGGCGCACAAGCAGCGCAAGACCTATGGGCGCTATCTGGAACAGTCCGGCGCGGTGCCCGGCAATGTCGTGAAGTGGTGGAACGCGGTCGAGTCGAAGACGCACGACGCCTTGCTGGCCCGCGGGGCGGCGACGGGAGCGCAGCTGAGCAAGGCGGTGCCCGAGCTGCGGACCCAGGTGGACACCGCGCCGGGCAAGCCGTACTCCAAGCCCACCAATATCACCACCTGGGTGCTGGTCACACTCGGCTGCGAGGGCCGAATCGTGCGCGGCCGTCCCAATGGGACCTGGTCCAGCAGCCAATACACCTGGGCGCCCATCGAATCCTGGCTGCCCGATGGGATCGCGGTCATGCCGGTCGAGGAGGCTCGCGCCGAGCTGGTCCGGAAGTGGTTGCGCGCCTTCGGTCCCGCGCCGGTGAGCGATCTCAAATGGTGGACCGGCTGGACGCTGGGCGAGGTCCGCAAGGCGCTGGCGCTGGTGGACACGGTCGAGGTGGACCTGGGCGGGGAGACCGGCCTGGTGCTGGCCGACGATCTGGAGCTCACGCCCGCCCCGGAACCGTGGGCGGCGTTGCTGCCCGCGCTGGATCCCACGCCGATGGGCTGGCAATCGCGCGACTGGTATCTGGGACCGCATCAGCCCGCCCTGTTCGACCGCAACGGCAATATCGGCCCGTCGGTGTGGTGGGATGGTCGCATCGTCGGCGGCTGGGCGCAGCGACCGGACGGCGACATCGCCTGGCGGCTGCTCGAGGATGTCGGCGCCGACGCCGAGCGCGCCATCGCCGCCGAGGCGGACCGGCTGCGCGGCTGGTACGGCGAGGTCCGCCCGATCCCCCGCTTCCGCACGCCGCTGGAACGCGAACTGTCCGCCTGACCGTCCGGCCCCCGCGCACGGCGCGCCCGATGATCACGGGCGCGCCGAACGCGGTTGCTGTGCGCGAGTATTCGGAGAATTTCTGCGGGCCCCGCCACGGCGGACTGTTACTGTCGACCGTGTTGTTCGCACGATCCGGGCCCGGACTCGGGGAGGTCCACGGGTTCGGCCATTTCTTCGGAGTGTGTGTCATGGCGTTCTCGAATCGGCTGGTCTCCCCGGCTGCCCCGCGCACCGATCCGGCCGCCGCCGCGCCCGCCGGATCCCCGGACGCGCGGCCCGCACCGCATCTCACCAGGTTGCCGGGAGGGCTCGACGAGCAGTGGGGCGATGCCTTCCGAGATGCGGCGCTGGGCATGTGCGCGGTGTTGTCCGCGACCGACGGCCGTATCGATCCGGCGGCGCGGATGCGGGTCGCGCAGATGGTCGGGGCGCACGAGGTGCTCGGCCGCCGGCCCGCCGAGGACCTGCGAAACCGGTTCGAGGACAACTGCGCCCGGCTCATCATGGATCCGGCGTTCGGCCACGCCTACGTGATGGCCCAGATCGCCAAGGCCACCGAGTATCCCGACCAGGCGGCCGCCGTGCTGCGCATCGGATTGACGGTGGGGCGAACCGATGGCGAACTCGGAGCACACGCGGCCACGGTGATTCGCGAGGCATGTCAGGTGCTGCGGTTGGACCCAAGGGAATTCGGTCTGTAAAGCCCCCCTGGCTTTTGCTGGACATTGCCCGGAGCCGACGCGCATTCTTGGGTCGTTTGCTGCCCAGCGAGGGGATCCACTCTGCATGGCGATCCAAGGGTTTCTCAATATCCTGCTCGACACCGTCCACCCGAATCGGGGCTGGCGGTACTGCGGATGGTGCGAAGGCACCGGGGCCGCAGGCTATTCCGAGGCGGGTTCGGCCATCCTGTGCACCGGGTGCGGGGGCATCGGCTGGCTCGTCGACCCGCCCCTTCCCCGGGCCTGAACCGGCTCCGAGCAGCGACGCGGCCCCGGGCGAATGACACCCCGGGGCCGCGTCGACGCAACGGTTTCCGCGCTACATGTCCAGGCCGAGATCGAGCACCCGGACCGAGTGGGTGAGCGCGCCCACGGCCAGGTAGTCGACGCCGGTGCGCGCGTAGTCGGCGGCCATGTCCAGCGAAAGCCCGCCCGAGGACTCGAGTTTGGTGCGCGGCGACCGGGTGTTGCGGCGCTGCACCGCCGCCTGGGTGGCCCACAGCGGGAAGTTGTCCAGCAGTACCAGTTCCACGTCCTCGGCGAGCACGGCGTCGAGCTGTTCGAGGCTGTCCACCTCGACCTCGCACTCGATGTCCGGGTCCAGCTCCCGCACGGCGCGCAGCGCGGCGACCACCGAGCCCGCGGCCACCACGTGGTTGTCCTTGATCAGCGCGGCGTCGCCGAGACCCATGCGGTGGTTCACGCCGCCGCCGACCCGCACCGCGTACTTCTGCAGCGCGCGCAGGCCCGGCAAGGTCTTGCGGCTGTCGCGGATCCGGCATTCGGTGCCCTCGACGGCGTCCACCCACTGGGCGGTCGCGGTGGCGATGCCGGACAGGTGGCACACCAGATTCAGCAGCGTGCGTTCGGCGGTCAGCAGCCCGCGCGTCGGCGCGACCAGGCTCAGCACGGTGTCGCCCGGCTGCACCCGGGTGCCGTCCGGCACGCGCCCGGTCACCTCGTAGTTGCCCGCCCCCAGCACCTCGTCGAGCACCAGCAGCCCGACGTCCAGCCCGGCGACGGTGCCCGGCTGCCGGGAAGCCATGCCCGCCTTGGCCACCGCGTCCGCGGGCACCGTGGCCAGGGTGGTGATGTCCGGGCCGTACCGCAGATCCTCGTCGAGGGCGGTGCGGATCAACGCGACCAGTTCGTCGCGATCGAGTCCGGCATCGAGGGTCATGACAGCACTCCTTGTTCTCTGACGCCGCTCACGACGCGGCGGGGATAACGTCGCGGCCCCACGTGGGCGCCGCCTCCGCGTCCTCGGTGACCAGCTTCGGGCGGCCGTCGGAACCCAGCCGCACGGTGGTGCTGCGGCGCAGCTCCTCCCGCGGGTCCGGATAGTCCGAGCGGGTGTGGCAGCCGCGGCTCTCGGTGCGGGCCGCCGCGGCGACCAGCAGCGCGCGGGCGGTGAGGGTGAGGGCCGAATCCTCCAGGTCGCGCAGGAAGGCCGCGGCCGCGTCGGCGGGCACGCCCGCCCGATCCACGCGCGCCGGGTCGTCGGACCCGTCGGCCTCCGCCGCCCCGCGGTTCAGCGCCCACTCGACGGTGATGTCGGGAGCCTCGTTGTCGGAGACCAGGCCGAGCATGCGCAGGATGGCGGCGCGCAGCCCGTCGCCGTCGCGGACCACCCCGGCGCGTTCGGTCATCAGCTCCTGCAACAGTTTCCGGTCCGCGCGCGGGAACCGCAGCGGGCCGACCTCGGAGATCGGGGCCGACATGCCCTGCCGTTCCGCGGCGGCCGTACCCGCGCGCTCGCCGACCACCAGGCCCTCGAGCAGGCTGTTGGAGGCCAGGCGATTCGCGCCGTGCAGCCCGGTGCGGGCCACCTCACCGGCGGCGTACAGGCCGGGCACCGTGGTGCGGCCGGAGGTGTCGGTGAGGATGCCGCCGCACTGGTAGTGGGCGGCCGGCGCGACCGGGATCAGGTCGGTGGTCGGGTCGATGCCCGCCGCCCGGCACGAGGCCGTGATGGTCGGAAAGCGTTGCGGGAAGCCCTCGAGCGCGCGGGCGTCGAGGTAGACGTGGTCGTCGCCGAGCTCGTGCATGCGGGCCGCGATGGCCTTGGCCACCACATCGCGCGGGGCCAGGTCGCCGAGCGGGTGCACGCCCGCGGTCACCGAATCGCCCCGGGAATCGACCAGGATCGCGCCCTCGCCGCGGACCGCCTCGCTGATCAGCGGGCGGCGGCCGAGACCGCCGGGGGTGAACAGCACGGTCGGATGGAACTGCAGGAACTCCAGATCCGAGACCAGCGCCCCGGCCCGCAACGCCAGCGCGATGCCGTCGGCGGTCGCGCCCGCGGGATTGGTGCTGCACGCGTAGAGCTGGCCGAGGCCGCCGGTGGCGAGCAGGACCGCGGGCGTGTGCACGATGCCGAAGCCCTTGTCCGACAGCGCGATCACGCCGCGCACGCCCTCGGGTCCGGTGACGATGTCGAGGACGGCGGCCCCGAAGATCACCGGCAGTCCGGCGGCGTTCAGGGCCCGCTGCACCTCCGCGCCGGTGGCGTCGCCGCCCGCGTGGATGATGCGGCGGGTGCTGTGCCCGCCCTCGCGGGTGCGCGACACCTCGCCGTCACGGCCCAGGTCGAAGACCGCGCCCAGGTCGGTCAGCGCGTCGACCGCCTGCTGACCGCCCTCGACGATGGACCGCACCGCCTCGACGTCACACAGTCCGGCGCCGGCGACCACGGTGTCGTGCACATGGGATTCCACCGAATCCCCGTCCGGCGCGACCACCGCGATCCCGCCCTGCGCGTACTGGGTCGAGGTGTCGGTGGGTCCGCCCTTGCTCAGGGTCAGCACCCGCAGCCCGTGCCGGGAGGCGGTGCGCGCGGCGGTCAGCCCGGCCACGCCACCACCCACCACGACGAGGTCGGCCTCGGCTTCCCAGGTGACCGAAATCGATGTGTTCACTTGCTCATCCCTCCCCCGACGGGGCGGGCGTGGCTACTCGCCGCCGCCCGGGTTGCCGATCTCGATCATGCGCTGCACCGAATTGCGGGCCAGGGCGGCGGTTTCGGGATCGACGTGGACCTCGTCGCGGTTCTCCACCAGGCAGCGGAGCAGGGCGGCGGGGGTGATCATCTTCATGTACTTGCAGGACGCGCGGTCGTTGACGGCCTGGAAGTCGATGCCCGGGGCGGCCTTGCGCAGCTGGTGCAGCATGCCGACCTCGGTGGCGACCAGGACCTGACTGGACTTGGCGGCCTTGGCGGCGTCGATCATGCCGCCGGTGGACAGGATGTGCACCCGGTCGGCCGGGAACTCACCCGCGCCCGCCAGGTACAGAGCCGAAGTGGCGCAACCGCATTCGGGGTGCACGAACAGCTCGGCGTCGGGGTGGGTGCGCGCCTGCTCGTTGAGCTCGTCGCCGTTGATGCCCGCGTGCACGTGGCACTCGCCCATCCAGATGTGCATGTTCTCGCGGCCGGTCACGCGCTTGACGTGCGCGCCCAGGAACTGGTCCGGCAGGAACAGCACCTCGCGGTCGGGGTCGATGGAGGCGACCACGTCGACGGCGTTGGAGGAGGTGCAGCAGATGTCGGTCAGGGCCTTCACCGCGGCGGTGGTGTTCACGTAGGAGACCACCAGCGCGTCCGGGTACTCGGCCTTCCAGGCGCGCAGTTCGTCGGCGGTGATGGAGTCGGCCAGCGAGCAGCCCGCCCGCTCGTCCGGGATGAGGACCGTCTTCTCCGGGCTGAGGATCTTGGCGGTCTCGGCCATGAAGTGCACACCGCAGAAGACGATGGTGTCCTCGGGCGCCTCCGCGGCGATCCGGGACAGGGCCAGGGAGTCGCCCACATGGTCGGCGATGTCCTGGATCTCCGGCAGCTGATAGTTGTGCGCCAGGATGGTGGCATTGCGCTCGCGCGCCAGCCGCTTGATCTCCGCCGCCCAGTCCGGGGTGGCTTCCACACCGGTGTACCCCGACGGCCCGTCGGCGATGCGCTCGGTCAGCGTGCCCACTGCTGCAGCCATGGCATGGCTCCTTCTCTCATGCGCCCGGCAACTTCGCCGATTCGCATCCACACGGTTTTCGACTTAGAATCGAAAACGTGGCCCATCGTAGCACCATCCACGAAACGCTCACCGCCGTGTTCCAGGTTCGTCGCTTCCCGGAAACCATCGGTGCAGGTGAGAGCGCTAGGGACCGGCGCAGCGCGGTCACGGATCGGTGCCCGCCCGGCCAGCGCACCGAACTCGCGGTCCTGTTGTGGGAGCGCGCCCTCGACCCCGCCAAGGACACCTGGTCACTTCCCGGCGGCCGCCTGCGCGACGGCGAGGACCTCGACGCCTCGGCCGCGCGCCAGCTCGCCGAGAAGGTCGATGTGCGCGAGCTGACCCACCTGGAACAGGTGTGGGTGTTCAGCGATCCCGACCGGGTGCCCGGCGACCGGCGCATCGCCTCGGCGTACCTGGGTTTGGTGCCGTTGACCGCCGAACCGGTGCTGCCGCCCGACACCCGCTGGCATCCGGTCTCGAACCTGCCGACCATGTCCTTCGACCACGGCACCGTCGTGCGGCACGCGCGAAACCGGCTGGCCGCCAAGCTCTCCTACACCAATATCGCCTTCGCGCTGGCGCCCGCCACCTTCACCATGTCCACGCTGCGTGAGATCTACTGCGCGGCACTGGGATACGACGTGGACACCACCAACCTGCAGCGGGTCCTGACCCGCCGGAAGGTGATCACGCCGACCGGCGAGACCGCCTCCCCCGGCCGGGCCGGCGGCCGCCCCGCCGCGGTCTATCGCTTCACCGACTCCGAGATCCGGGTCACCGACGAATTCGCGGCCTTCCGCCCGCCCGCCTGAGGCCCCCATTTTTGGTGGCAGCGGCGGCGGGTAACCCGAAAAGCGCTGCGCCCGATAGTGGAATGAACGTCCAAGATCACTATCGAAGGAGTGCCATGTCCGCATCCGTGCGCATCGGAACCGCCCTCGCCGGGGCCGCCCTGACCGCGGCCGCCGTGTCGATCTCGGGATCCGCGGTCGCGTCCGCCGAGACGGTGGTGGCCGATCCGAACGCCTATCTCGTCGGCGACACGGTCTATTTCAGCTACTCCAACCTCGCCAACTGCGCGATCAAGCCGACCGGCGACGTCGGCTGCGACGCGACCAGTATCGATCTGCGCTGGTACGGCCTGCCGGTCACCAACCTGACCATCGACGCCGCGTTCCTGCCCGCCCATCCCGCGATCGGACCGATCGGCGTGCACGGCCGCCCGGGCAGCCCGCTGCTCACCGGCGGCGGCCCCACCCCCGGCTCGAACTCGCCCTACGGTCCCGACGCCACCATCACCTACGCGGGCACGACCTGCAACGGCAGCGGTTTCCGCGGCGCGATCTCGTGCAACGCCAAGGGACACCACTTCACCTTCGGCTTCGTCACCGACTACAACTGAGCCGCCGGCCCCTAGGCTGCGTCCCATGCGAGCCGCCGATGTCCTGGCCCTGCACCACGCCTGCTCTCGATCCGGGCTCACCGTCTGGATCGACGGCGGCTGGTGCGTGGACGCCCTCCTGGGCGAGCAGACCCGCCCGCACCATGATCTCGACATCGCGGTCCACCGCCGCGACGCCGACCGAGTCCGCGAAATCCTCACGGACATGGGCTATCTCGCCTCCCCGACACCCGACGACACCCCGTGGAACTTCGTCCTGGCGAAGGGCCCGGACGCCTCGGTCGACCTGCACGTCTTCGAACACGACGCCGACGGCGCGGTGAGCTACGGCATCGCCTACCCCGTCGAATCCCTCACCGGCACCGGCACTATCGACGGTGAACGGGTCGACTGCATCGCCGCCCGCTGGATGTACACCTTCAAGACCGCCTACCCTCCCGCCGCCAAAGACCTCCACGACGTCCGCGCCCTGGCCGCGAAGTTCGGTTTCCCACTACCGGACGTGTACCGATAACCCCGACACCGTCCGCTGATCGGCTACCAGCGCAGCATGGGCAGCGGCCGCAGCGGGTGAGTGACGGCGTACGCGACACCCCGACGCGCCAGGAAGGCGTGGAAGCCCTCGTACGGGAGTTGGGCCACAACGGATTCGATGTCGGCGCGGGCCAGCGGACGCCGAACCAGGCCGCGACTGGCGTCGATCCGGTCGGCGACGCGGAAGGTCTCGACGAGGCGGTCGTCGACGGCGCGGAGCCGGTGATGGTCGAGGACCAGGCGGCGCGCGGTGCCGACATCGGTGATACCGAAATCGGCGGCGTGCACGGTGGCCAGGTCGGCGGATGGATCGAGATAGTCCCAGGTCCCCGCGGTCCACACACCGAGGTCGTGCACGGCCCACGCCAGGGCCGCCACATCGGGAACCGGCTCCCCCAGCAGCAGTCGCTGGTAGTTCAGGCTGCGCAGAACGTGATTGCGGTAGGCGGGAAACGACGCGCCGAGCTGGTCGCGATACCGGTCGAGCACCGCATCGACGATCGGATGATCGGTCTGTATCCGCATGGGCTCCCCTGGTGTGTCATCCGGACTTCAGCGGACACTACACCCGGCATCGCACCGCGGGCGGACGAGCGACCCCCCGAAAACCTGGGTCCCCGAAAGTCCTTGTGAAACAAGGGTTATTCAAAAATACTTCTCGGCCATGAACACCAAGAAGGCCGGTCGCTACGCCGCGGTGGGGGCCGCGCTCGCGGCCGCGGCGGTACAACTCTCGACCGGAACGGCCACGGCCGCGACGGGCCACGTCTCACTCTGGGTGGGCGGCGGAACGGACCTGCTCGCCTGCCGGGCGACGGCGCAACAGTGCCAGGTCATCGGGTACGCCTACGACATGACCACCCCGATCACCCTCAGCGTCAACGGGAAAACGATCGCCTCCGCCCTGCCGACGCCGACATCGGGCACGATCGAACCCGGGGAGCTGAAGATCCTGTGGGTCCCGCAGACGGCCGGCCCGAACACCATCACCGTGCAGCAGGGCAGCGACTCGCAGTCGGTCACCATCCAGATCATGGACAACAACTCGCTGGAAGCCTTCGCCCAGCGAACCGAAGCGTACCTGCGGACCCTCCCGTGCAAGACGGGCAGCGCCACCATCTCCGCCGGTTGCCAGTTTCCCGCAGGGGACGTCCATTGAGAACGACCACCCGCGCCGCACTCGGAGCCGCCCTGCTGACCGCGGCGATCCCGCTGTCGACCGGAACCGCGGCCGCCCAGGACTTCCAGATCGACCTGATGCAGATGGACCCCGGCCGCTACAGCTGTGAACTGTCCACCGAAACCTGCTGGATCTCGGTCGTACTCCTGACCGACCTCACCACGCCCGTCACCATCAGCGTCGACGGCACCGTCATCGCCACACCCACGCCCTCGACCAATTGCTGGTGCACCAACGAAACCGCGTGGATCCCATCCAAGGGCGGCCGGTACACCCTGACCGCCAAGCAGGGCGACCGAACCGCCACGCGCACAGTCACCATCGGCGACTACAACGGCGTGCAGGGGATCCTGGAGCGCTACCTCGGAATCAATACCGGCAGCGGCAGCAGCTAGGAGTCATGTCGATTTCGCACCGCCGGACGCCTATCACCGACCCCATTCAGCTAACTATCGGCATACTCTGGGCCCATGCCACGAAGTACTGCGAGCACCGTCGACGACTACCTCGGTGAGCTGGCCGAGGACCGGCGACCGGCCCTGACCCGGCTGCGCGAACTGTGCCGGGAAACCCTCGTCGGATTCCACGAGGACATGGATTTCGGCATGCCGGTCTACGAGCGCGACGGCATCGCCGAGATCGCGTTCGCCAGCCAGAAGCAGTACATCTCCTTCTATCTCATGCGCGGCGACATCCGCGAGGCCTTCGCCGAGCACCTCGATACCAAGGACATGGGCAAAGGCTGCCTGCGCTTCCGCAAACCCGAAGCCATCGACTTCCCGCTGCTGCGAACGATTCTCGAGGCGACGGCCGCGAGCCGCGGCGCCGTCTGCTGATTGGCTAGTCGCCCCGGGAACGGTCGCGGTGCTTAGTGGTGCGCCGGTAGCGGCGGCCGCTCGGGATCGGCTGGGACGCATTGGATCTGCGGAGTTCGTGGCGGTGACGCCAGGCGGTGAGGTCCGGGCGCTCGGCCGGTGCGGCGGCGTCGGGCGGCGCGGACTTGCCCGGCGGTGCGGTCTTCATGGGGTCCCCCTGGGTGGTGCGAATCCGTGGTCGCGAACACGGTAGGGGGTACAACAAGCGTGGTCCAGCGATTATTGCCGGATTCGGGTCAGCGGGGGGCTTCGGGTTCGGGGGCTTCGAAGGGGACCGCCGGGCCGTGGGGCGCGTGGGGTTGCGGCGCACCGGAATTGCCGGGGTAGGGGCCGTAGAGGATGGCGGAGCCGTACTGGGACGGGGCGACGATCACCGGGTCGGGGCGCGCGCCGCCGAAGGGTAGGTATTCGCCGGTGCCCAGATCGTCGGAGGTGCTCAGCGCCGCGAGCAGCAGGATCACCACCGCGGCGGCCAGGGGCTGCGCGATGAGGGCGGCCCAACCCTCCACGGAGGGCGCGAATTCCACGATGGTGTGGATCGGCGGATGGCTCGGGCGGACGTGGCGCTGCTCGGCCACCGCCTCGCCGACCACCTTGGTGAGCAACGCGCCGAGCGCGGAACCGAGAATGATGCCGGTCAGCAGGACCGGGCCCCGCACCCGCCGCCAGCGCCAGGCCGCGACCGTCCCGAGCACGCCGAGCACGATGCCGATCAGCACGAAGATGGCGAGCGCGTCGAAACGGTGCAGGCTCTCACCGGTCAGCGCGGTGCCGCGGTCGGGTTCGACCACCAGCAGTTGTTCCGCCGGAGCGAGATACGCCCAGGCCACCCCGGCCAGAGCGCTCACCGCGGCGAGCGCGGCACACACCGCCGCCGCCGCACGCACTTCCCGCATCAGTACATCGACGCGTAGTCCGCCCGGCTCGGCGGCGAATGTGGCTGCCACTAGCGGTGTTCCAGGCTCGTGGAGTCGAGCACCCCGTGGCGCGAGCACTTGGCCCACCAGCCGTCGGGGCTGACCTGCACGATCATGCGGCGTCCGCATTGTTCACAGAAGCGCGGCGGCTCCAGGCCCAGGGCCGCCGCGGGGGGTACCGGATCGTCCAGCCCCGGCACGACTCGCTTGCCCGTGAAAGGGTTGTAGCGCTCCTCGATGTCCACGACCACCTCGATGGATCCTTCGCGTATCGAACTCGGCGGGCAGATCAGGTCCAGGGGAATGCAAACCCCCGCACCCCTACCGTACGAGACGGGTTCGGGGCATTGGCCCCGAACCCCCTTTTTCTCTCAGTGGATTTCGCTCAGAGCGTTTCGTTGAGCGCCTTGATCGGCATCTTGAGTTCGCCGAGCAGATCGATGTCGGACTCGGCCGGACGACCCAGGGTGGTCAGGTAGTTGCCGACGATGACGGCGTTGATACCGCCCAGGATGCCCTGCTTGGCGCCCAGGTCGCCGAGGGTGATCTCGCGGCCGCCGGCGAAACGCAGGATGGTGCGCGGCATGGCGAGACGGAAGGCGGCGACGGCGCGCAGCGCGTCGGCGGCCGGGAGCACCTCGAGGTCACCGAAGGGGGTGCCCGGGCGCGGGTTGAGGAAGTTCAGCGGCACCTCGTCGGGCTCCAGCGAGGCCAGGTCGGCCGCGAATTCCGCACGCTGCTCCAGGGATTCGCCCATGCCGAGGATGCCGCCACAGCAGACCTCCATGCCGGCCTCGCGCACCATGCGCAGGGTCTCCCAGCGCTCGTCGTAGGTGTGGGTGGTGACCACGTTCGGGAAGTGCGAGCGCGCGGTCTCCAGGTTGTGGTTGTAGCGGTGCACGCCCATGGCGGCCAGCTGGTCCACCTGCTCCTGGTTCAGCATGCCCAGCGAGCAGGCGACCTGGATGTCGACCTCGTTGCGGATGGCCTCGACGCCCGCGGCGACCTGCGCCATCAGGCGCTCGTCCGGACCGCGCACCGCGGCCACGATGCAGAACTCGGTGGCGCCGGTCTTGGCGGTCTGCTTGGCCGCCTCCACCAGCGAGGGGATGTCGAGCCAGGCGGCGCGCACCGGCGACTGGAAAAGGCCGGACTGCGAACAGAAGTGGCAGTCCTCGGGGCAGCCGCCGGTCTTGAGCGAGATGATGCCCTCGACCTCGACCTCGGGGCCGCACCACTTCATGCGGACGTCGTGCGCCAGGCCGAGCAGCTCCTCGAGCCGCTCGTCGCCGAGCCGCAGGACCGCGAGGGTCTGCTCCTGGGTCAGGCCGACGCCGCGCTCGAGCACCTGCTCGCGAGCGATGGCGAGGATGTCATCGCCTGCGTTGGTACCGGCTTCGGTGGTGACGGCTACCTGGGTCATGTCCGCGGGAATCCCTTCGTCCGGCCGTGTGGCCGAGCAACTTGAACGGTGTTCAGGGTAGGCTAGCAGCCCGGAACGTGAGCCGGAACACGAGAGGGTCGGATTCTTCAGTGCAACTCCATCGCACGGACGTGGTCGACGGGGCCATCGCCATCCTCGACCAGTACGGGCTGGCGGATCTCACCATGCGCCGCCTGGCCACCTCGCTGCACGTCCAGCCCGGCGCGCTGTACTGGCACTTCCCCAACAAGCAGGCCCTGCTCGGCGCGGTCGCCGACCGCATTCTCGCGCCCATGGACGAACCGGTCCGGGCCGAGGAATGGTCCAAGCAGATGACCGAACTCGCGCACCGGCTGCGCGAGAGCCTGCTCGCCTACCGCGACGGGGCCGAACTGGTCTCGGCCACCTACGCGTCCCGCCTCACCACCAGCAAGGGCCGGGAACGACTGGCCAGCGCCGCGATTCGCGCCGGCATGACGCGTGAGGAGGCCGAACTGGCCGCCTACACGCTGCTGTACTACGTGCTCGGGCAGACGGTGGACGAGCAGTCGCGCATCCAGATGGACTCCGCGGGCGCGCTCACCGAGGAGAACTCGCCGCTGTACGACATGCCCGACGCCACCGCGCGATTCGACTTCGGATTGCAGCTGTTCGTGAGCGGCGTGCGGCATCTGCTCGGTTCGCGGATCCGCTGACCTTCGCGGACACCGGGATGAACCGACCAGTCGGAACCGGCGAAGGTTCCGGACGGTAGGGTTCCCCTCGTCAGTATCGGCGGGTGCGGGAATCCGGTGGGAATCCGGAGCGGTCGCGCCACTGTGAGCACCGGATCCCGGTGCGAGTCAGACCTCCCCCGCCGCGCAACACTCTGGAGAGGCCGCGTCATGCCCGAGGAGCTACCGCGATGAGCCGCGCGCGGACTTCGCTCGCCCTGCCCGTCATGGGAGCGCTGCTGGTCGTGGCCATGATCGTCGCGACCGGATTCGGCGCGGAGACGATCCCGGTGCGCGAGGTGCTCGCGGTGCTGCGCGACCGGCTGACCGGCACCGCGCACACCGATCTCGGGCTCGACACCATCGTGTGGCAATTGCGGGTGCCGCGAACCGTTCTCGCCGCCATCGTCGGCGCGGGCCTGGCGGTCGCCGGGGCGGCCATGCAGACCCTGGTCCGCAATCCTCTCGCCGACCCCTACCTGCTGGGCGTCTCCTCCGGTGCGGGCGTCGGCGCGGCGGCGGTCATCACCTCCGGGGTGTTCGCCGGGGCCGGACTGTGGGCGCTGTCGGCGGGCGCGCTCGCCGGGGCCTTCGCCGCCGCGGCCGCGGTATTCCTCATCGCCCTGGCCCAAGGCGGGCTCACGCCACTGCGTCTCGTGCTCACCGGCACGGTGCTGGGCTCGGCCTTCGCCGCCTTCAGCAGCTACCTGATCTTCCGCAGCAGTGACCCGTCCGCCGCCCAGTCGGTGCTGTTCTGGCTGCTCGGCAGCCTCTCCGGCGCGGACTGGACCCGAATCCTGTTGCCCGGCTGCGTGGTCGCGGCCTGCCTGACCGCCCTGCTGCTCGCCGCCAACTGGCTCGACGCGCTGAACCTGGGCCCGGACACGGCGGCCTCCATCGGAGTTCCGGTGCGCGAGTTGCGCATCGCGCTGTTCGTCCTGCTGGCGGTCCTGGTCGGCGTGCTGGTGGCGGTCTCCGGCGGCATCGGTTTCGTCGGGCTGGTGGTCCCGCACGCCGCCCGGCTCCTGGTCGGGCCGCGCCACCGCGTCCTGCTGCCCGCGAGCGCCCTGTGCGGGGCCACCTTCCTGGTCGTCGCCGACGCCGCCACCCGAGTCCTGGTCCGCCCCACCGAGATCCCGGTCGGCGTCCTCACCGGCCTCATCGGAGCCCCCGCCTTCCTGCTCCTCATGGGCCGCCGCACCTACCGATTCGGTCCGGCGTGAGGCCCCGCCGGGCCGGGTCGCGTCACCGGGGCGCGGGCGAGCTGCGGGCCGCCGGACTGGCCTGCGCGGCGGGACGGCGCACGGTGGTCGCGCGGGTCGACTTCACGGTGTCGCCGGGCGAGACGGTGGGCATCGTCGGGCCGAACGGCGCGGGCAAGACCACGCTGTTGCGGACCCTGGCGGGGTTGATCGCACCGGTCGAGGGCGGTGTCGAGGTGGATGGCCGTCCGGTGCACCAGGTTTCGGCGCGGGAGCGGGCGCGGCTGGTGGGTCTGGTCGGGCAGGACGAGGTGCCGCCCACCGATCTGCTGGTGGGTGAGCTCGTGGCGTTGGGCCGGACGCCGTACCTGCCGCCGTGGGGCGCGGGCGGGCCGGGCGAACGGGCGGCCGTCCAACGGGCGCTGGGTCGGGTGGATCTGGCCGGGTTCGAGGGGCGCGCGGTCGGGCGGCTGTCCGGCGGGGAACGGCAGCGGGTGCTGCTGGCGCGGGCGCTCGCCCAGGACACGCCCGTCCTGCTGCTAGACGAGCCGACCAACCATCTGGATGTCACCCATCAGCTCGAATTGCTGGCACTGACCCGGGAATTGGAACGGACCGTCGTCATGAGCCTGCACGACCTGACCCTCGCGGATCGGTTCTGCGACCGGGTGCTGGTGCTCGACGACGGCCGGGCCCGCCCCCTCGAACCGCCCGGCACCGCGCTGCGGCCCGAGGTGCTCGACGAGGTGTTCGGCGTGCGGGCGCGCCGGATACCGGATCCCGACACCGGTGATTCCCATCTGCTCATCACGGCTCGAACGGCACAGTCTTGACTCGAAAGGCACGGTCTTGAACAGGATCCTTCCGCTCGTCGCGGTCACCGCCATCGCGGGAGTGCTCACCGCCTGCGGATCGCCGCAGGCGGCGACCGGGAACATGACCGTGCGCAATTGCGGTGCGGAACAGCGGTTCCCGTCGCCCGCGCAACGCATGTTCGTCAATGACGGGAACCTGATCTCCATGGTGCTGGCCCTGGGAGCCCAGGACCAGACGGTGGCGGTGTCGAGCCTGAAGCGGGACGCGGACACGCTGCGCAAGCATTACGGGGACGGCGTGGACCGGCTCAATTCCGTTGCCCCCGACTATCCCTCGCGGGAGACGGTGCTGGCCCAGCGCCCCGACGTGATGGTGGCGGGCTGGAACTACGGCTACTCGGAGTCGGCGAATCTGACGCCGGAGTCGTTGCGGGCGGCCGGCGTCGCGCCGTACGTGCTCACCGAGAGCTGCCGCCGGCCCGGCGGCGAGCGGGGTGTGGTGGATGCCTGGACCGCGCTGCGCACGGATCTGACCGCGCTGGGCGCGATCACCGGGCGCGCGGACCAGGCGGCACGGGTCACCGGGGATCTGGATCGCCGAGTGTCCACCCTGCTGGCAGCGCCGCAGCCCGAGCGGCGGCCGACGGTGTTCCTGTTCGACAGCGCCTCCGACACCGTCTTCTCCAGCGGGCAATACGGTGCGCCGCAGGCGATCCTGGAGGCGGCGGGCGCGCGCAACGCGCTGTCCGATGTGGCCGACACCTGGACGGCGGTGTCGTGGGAGCGGCTGGCGGCGGCCGACCCGGACGCCATCGTGTTCGTCGACTATCCGCCGCAGACCTTCCAGCAGAAGGTGGATCTGCTGCGCGGCAAGCCGGGCATCCAGAATCTGCGGGCGGTCACGCAGGGCCGTTTCCTGAACCTGCCGTACGCGCTGTGGACCAGCGGGCCGTTGAACATCGACGCCGCCGAGCAGGTGCGGGCGCAGCTGGAACGCTGGAACCTGGTGCCCGCCTCGGGCATTCGCCCCGCCGCCGACGACGCGGTGCGCTAGGCGGACCACGCCGAGCCCACCGGCGCGGCCCGGTCAGTGGCCCACCGCGGCGGCTCCGGACTGATCCCGCCACAGCTGCCGCACGAACGGCACCACCTGCTGTTCGATGACGGTGTTGTACTCCTGCGGCCGCTCGATCGGATTGGCGTGCCCCGTGGTTCGCGTGGTCACCACCAGCAGGGTCCCGCGCACCCCGCCGACCCGGTCGATGAGCACCTGGTGCGAGTACTCCACGTCCACCACCGGATCGTCGTACGGGTCGTGCGGCCGGATGAACACGATGGCCGGGCGTGGTTTGCCCGCCGCGGGTTTGGCCAGCGCCCGCAGGTCGTCCACCGCGCCGCCCGCCACGATGGCCTTGAACTGCGCCTCGATCAGACCGTTGCTGGCGGCGTCGGTATTGAGGATCTTGGACCGCAGCACATCGTCGACCGCGCGCCGGAACTCGCCGCCGCGGATCACGTAGCGCCCGCCGACGAAACGGTCATGGCGCGCAT
Organism: Nocardia sp. NPDC004340; assembly: GCF_053602575.1. Taxonomy (NCBI): domain Bacteria; kingdom Bacillati; phylum Actinomycetota; class Actinomycetes; order Mycobacteriales; family Nocardiaceae; genus Nocardia; species Nocardia sp. NPDC004340. Next base: position 79,498 of record NZ_JBSGDW010000008.1, on the reverse strand, counting down.
ACACTTCCACGGCCAGCCGCAGCATGCGGCTCTCCCGCGCCCCGGGCACCCAGCCCATCCAGCGCAGCATCTCCTCGCCCTGGTCGCGGCTCTCCGGCCGCACCGCGTTCAGATCCACCGGCGTGCAGTCCAGGATCACCGCCCGCACCCGTGTGCCGTCGCTGTCCTCGTGCAGGTGCTTGGCGATCTCGAGCGCGATGACCCCGCCCATGCTGTGCCCGGCCAGCACCACGTTCGGCACCTTGGCGGCGGCGGTGACCTTCACGATGAGGTCCGCGATCACCTTGGTGTCGATACCGGTGTTGTCGTAGCGGACCGCCCACACCGACCCCAGCCGCGACAGCGACGGCAGCGCCCGCGCGGTGTCCCCGGCGTCGAGGACGCCCAGCCCGACCAGGTCGAAGACGGCGGTGTCGGTGGCCTGCAACTCCGCGGGCGCGGCGATGGGCAGCACCGAGGGTTCGGTGCGGGCCAGCCGATCCTGTTCGGGGAGTACGTCCAGGCCGATGTACTCGACGAACGCGCCCAGCGCGACCAGCGGAACCAGGCCCAGTCGCAGGGCCAGCAGCCGGGCCCGCCGGAAGCGACCCCAGCGCGCGCCGAGCCGGGTGGACCGCAGGCGGGCGCGCCGTCGCCGATCGTCGTGGTCGGCGGCGCCGGACGGATACGGGAACCCCGGCAGGGCCATCAATCCACTGTACGAATTTCCGGCTCGTCATCCAGGCTTGTGCTGCGCGTCATCCGCTGGTACCGCGCGCGTCACCTGCGCGTGCCGCGGCGGAATCAGTGTCCCTCGGCGCGTTCGGCGAGGGCGGCGAGATTGTGCAGGGCCGTGCGGAAGCCGACCTCGTTGTCCTCCGGGGACAGCCCCGGCGGCAGATTGTCGTGCTGGGCGGTGACGCGGGTGCCGCCGGGCGCGTCGTCGAGGGTGTAGGTGACCGTCATCTCGCCGGTCAGTTCCGGATTGTCGGTCTCGAACTCGATGGTCTGCACCACCTCCCGGTCGGGGACGACGCGGGCGAAGACCCCGTGGAAGGTGTCGGTGTGCGGGCTCGTCTTGCCGGCCTCGGCGGGCAGGTCGTAGGTCAGCGAGATGCGGAACCGCCCGCCGACGCGGGCATCGAATTCGTGGACGCGGCTGGTCATTCCGTCGGGCACCATCCAGGTCCGGACCGAATGCGCGTCCAGGAGGGCGCGGAAGACACTGGGACGCGGAGCACCGACGAACTTCTCGACTCGAGTGGAAGGCACGGGCGCCACCCTACGCTCGCTGTGACCAAGATCACGACAGCCCCGGCGCAGCCGTGCCCGCGTCGTCCGGCGCGACCGGCAGGGTGAGGGTGGCCAGGGTGCCGCCGCCGGGCGCGGGAACCAGTGTCACCGAACCGGAATGGACCGCGGCGACCCACTGCACCAGCGACAGTCCGATGCCGTGCCGCCCGCCCACGCCGACCGCGCCGCGCCGGAACGGGTCGGTGAGCGCGGGATCCAGCCCGCGCCCGTGATCGCGCACGGTCACCTGCCCCGCCGCGACCCGGACCTCCACCGGCGGCCCGCCGTGCACCAGCGCGTTGTCGACGAGATTGCGCACGGCCAGGGCCAGCAGCTCCGGGTCCGCCCACACCGCGGTGGGTTCGGTATTCAGCCCGATCTCACCGCCGCAGTCGGCGACCACGCCCTCCACCAGTTGATCCAGGAACAGCCGCTGCCGATCCAGTTCGCCCGCACCGGTTTCCGCGCGGGTGCGGGCCAGCAGCCCGGCGACCATGCGGCCCATGCGATCGGTGAGCGAGCGCGCGTCGGTGACCGCGCGGCGGGCGTCGGCCGGATCCCGCAGCGCGGCATCGAGATAGAGGCGCAGGGTGGCCAGCGGCGTGCGCAATTCGTGCGACGCCTCCGACAGGAACCGTTCCTGCTCGTCGAGCATCCGCACCGCCGGGCGCATGCTCACCCCCGACAACAGGTGCCCGGCCAGCGCCGCGAGCGCCACCAGGGCGAGTCCGCCGCTCCACAACGCCACCACCAGCCGGCGGTGGTCACGGGCGCCGGGCTCCGGATCACCGCCCGCGACGACGACGGCCCCGACGGTGGCGTCGTTGTCCCAGGCGGGAGCCACCGCCAGCCGCACCGGATCCCCGTCCCGATCGGCGGTGGTGTGCCACTGCGTCTCCTCGGCGTCGGCGGACCGCCGCACCAGTCCGGTCAGGTCGGCGGGCAGCCCGGAACGCTTGTGTACGAACAGTTCCCGCCAGCTGTTGTCAGGCTGCCGCACCAGGATGGTGACCGCGTTGACGCCCCCGACCAGATCCTCGTCCCCGCGCACCGTCTCCAGATCGACGCTGCCGTCCTCGTTCCAATACACCTCCCGCGCCACCCCGGTCACGACCCGATCCACCCCGGCGTCGAGATCGTGTTCGCGGGAGTGCGAATCGATGGAGGCCGCGATCGACGCGAGCACGACCAGGCACAGCGCGGTCAGCCCGGTGAACAGCCCGGTCAGCAGCCACCGCGTCCGTCGCAACCGGCCCGGCGAGGTCGGAGTTCCCGGTCCGCGCCAGGACGCGAGTCGCTGCCGGATACTCATGGCGCGATGGTGAATCCGGCGCCGCGGACGGTGTCGATGAGCGGCGGCGCGCCGAGTTTGCGGCGCAGCTGGGCGATCACGACATCGACGACATTGGAGGCGGGCTCGGCCATTTCGTCCCAGCAGCATTCGATGAGTTCGGCGCGCGTCACGACGGAACCGGCCCGGGCGGCGAGGAGTTCGAGCACGCCGAATTCCTTGGGCGTCAAGGTGAGCAGCGTGCCCGCGCGGTGGACGCGGCGGCGCGGGCGGTCCACGATCAGGGTGCCGACGACGGTGCGGGTGGGCGCGGGCAGTTCGCGGCGGCGGCACAGCGCGCCCACGCGGGCGGCGAGCTCGTCCATGGCGAAGGGTTTCACGACGTAGTCGTCCGCGCCGTGCGCGAACCCGTCGAGCCGGTCGGCGAGCGCGTCGCGGGCGGTGAGCACGACGACCGGGGTGCGCCGCCCGGCCTCACGTTGCGCGCGCACCAGGTCGAGCCCGTCCCCGTCGGGCAGTCCCCGGTCGACGACCAGGCAGTCGTAGCTGTTGACGGCGGTCTTCAGGTCGGCGTCGGCGTAGTCGCGGGCCAGATCCACCGCGAATCCCGCCGCCCGCAGGCCCGCGGCGACCTCGTCGCCCAGGTTGCTGTCGTCCTCGACCACGAGTACCCGCACCTGCGCCATTACAGCATCCATACCGGTCATCCGGCCACGACTCCCGGCGCGCTCATACCGTCACCGTGGCAGAACGCCCGTGAGGAATTCGTTAGGGCGGGCGGCTACCGGTCAGGGTCGCAGATACCGATCGGTCCAGTCCGGGTCGAACCAGCCCGGCGCGGCCGCGGTGAACTCGGCCCGGCCCCAGGCCCCGGCGCCCGCGGGCAGCGAACCCACCAGGTCGACGCCCGTGACGGCGGGCAGGTCGGTGCGATTGCACTCGGACGCGAGATCGGGTGCGGCGGGCCAGGATCCGATGACCAGGCCCGCGCAGTCGACACCGGCCGCGGCCAGCGTGCGGGTGGTGAGCTCGCTGTGGTTGAGGGTGCCCAGCCCGGCGGCGGCCACCAGCAGGACCGGGGCGCTCATCTTCTGGGCCAGGTCCAGCAGGGTGAACTCGCCCATGCGCACCAGCAGCCCGCCCGCTCCCTCGACCAGGATCAGGTCGGCGTCGGCGCAGGACTCGATCCCGGCGACCGTCTCGGCCAGGGTGAGCAGCGGTTGACCGCAGCGGCGCGCGGCGGTGTCGGGGGCCAGCGGGTCGGGGTAGCGCGCGAATTCGAGGGTGCGGGTCACGCCGCTGAGCCGCGTGATGTCGGCCAGGTCGCCGGGCTCGCCGGGGGCCATGCCGGTCTGCGCGGGCTTGACCACCGCGACCTCGGTTCCGGCGGCGCGGGCGGTCGCCGCCAGCGCGGCGGTCACGATGGTCTTGCCGACATCGGTCGAGGTGCCGGTGATGAAGAGCAGGTTCGCGGTCATACCGAAACGACCTCCCGCCCACGGGCTTCGGCCAGCACCTCGCCGAGAACGGTGGCGATGGTGGCCAATTCGGCCTCGGTGAGATCGGCGCGCGCGGTCAGGCGCAGGCGCGAGGTGCCCTCGGGCACCGACGGCGGCCGGAAGCAGCCGACGCTGAGGCCGCGCGCCCGGCAGGCCTGGGCGGCGTCGTAGGCGACCTGCGCCTCGCCGAGCACGACCGAGACGACCGCCGACTCCGGGTTCCCGACACCGGCGATGCGGGCCAGGTCGGCGGCGCGGTCGAGGACCCGCTGGGCCATCTCGGGCTCGCGGCGCAGCAGCGCCAGCGCCGCGCGGGCCGCGCCGACGGCGGCCGGAGCCAGGCCGGTGTCGAAGATGAAGGTGCGGGCCGCGTCGATCAGATGCGCGCGCACCCGCTCACTGGCCAGCACCACACCGCCCTGCGCGGCAAAGGCTTTGGAGAGGGTCGCGGTGATGATCAGGTCGGGTTCCCCGGCCAGCCCGCACTCGTGCACCAGGCCGCGCCCGCCGTCGCCGCGCACACCCAGTCCGTGCGCCTCGTCCACGATGAGGACCGCGCCGTTGGCCCGGGTGACGCGATGCAGTTCGGTCAGCGGCGCGAGGTCGCCGTCGGCGCTGAACACCGAATCGGTGAGCACCAGCGCGCGTTCCTCGGTGCGCTGCGACAGCAGCCGATCCACGGCGGCGGGATCCTTGTGCGCCGCGATCTCCACCCGCGCCCGCGACAAGCGGCAGGCGTCGACCAGGGAGGCGTGACTGCCCTCGTCCGAAACCACCAGCGCCCCACGCCCGGCCAGCGCGGTGACCACACCCAGGTTGGCGGCGTAGCCGGAGGCGAACACCAATCCGGCTTCCGCGCCCACGAATTCGGCGAGTTCGCGCTCGAGCTGTTCGTGTTCGACGGTGGTCCCGGTGACCAGCCGCGAACCGGTGGAGCCGGTGCCCCAGTGCCGCACCGAGGCGACCGAGCCCTCGACGACCTCGGGGTGGCGGACGAGCCCGAGGTAGTCGTTGGAGGCCAGGTCGATGCTCGCCGCGTCGGAGGTGCGGGGTCGCAGTTCACGGCGCAGCCCCGCGTCGACGCGTTCGGCGGCGCGGGTGTCGAGCCAGCTCAAGGGATCGGCAGTCACAGCTCGGAAGCATACTTGAACGCCGTTCAGGTGGCCATGGGTGTCGGCGGACGGCGCTATGCTTGAGGATCGTAAGGAGGCTGCGCGATGCCACGATGGGCAATAGTGGTCGAGCAGACGACCGGCTTCGGCGACTCCAAGACCTGGAGTCCGAAGATCCTCACCGAGGTGGTGGGAACCCGCGAACAAGCTCTCGCGAAGGTCCCTGACCTCGTCTCGAAATTCATTCCCGATCATCCGAAGTTGATCAGCCGCCGCACGATTCTGCGCGACGGCGACACCTTCATGCTGATCGCACGTGGCTGGTCCGATGACTATCACTGCGTGTTCAAAGTCTGGGAAGTCCTGTCAGATAGCGACAATGCAGACAAAGCACGCGAGAAACGGGTCAACCGCTAGGAATTCGGCATCCCGGCGGTAGTCCAGGATCAGGCCGCGGCAGCCGCGAGCATGGCGGCGGTGATCCGGCGGACGTCCTCCGAGGTGCTGATGAACGGGGGCATGGCATAGACCAGGTTGCGGAAGGGCCGCAGCCAGGCTCCCGCGTCGACGGCGGCGTGCGTCGCCGCGCGCATGTCCACCGGGTGATCGAGCTCGATCACCCCGATGGCACCGCGCACCCGCACGTCGGCGACGCCGGGCAGGTCCCGCGCCGGGGCCAGACCGGAGTTCAGCTCGGCCTCGATCCGGGTGACCTCGCCCTGCCAGTCCCGCGAGAGCAGCAATTCGATCGAGGCGACCGCCACCGCGCAGGCGAGGGGATTGCCCATGAAGGTCGGGCCGTGCATGAGACCGCCGTGCGAACGGCTGATGGTCTCGGCGATCTCCGCGGTGGTCAGGGCGGCGGCCAGGGTCAGGTAGCCGCCGGTGATGGCCTTGCCGACGCACATCACGTCGGGGCGGACCCCGGCCTGGTCGGCGGCGAAAAGCGTTCCGGTGCGGCCGAATCCGGTGGCGATCTCGTCGAAGACCAGCAGGACGTCGTGCTCGTCGCAGAGGCGGCGCAGTTCGGTCAGGTAGCGCGGGTCGTGGAAACGCATGCCGCCCGCGCCCTGCACCACGGGTTCCACGATGACCGCGGCCAATTCGTGGGCGTGCTCGGCGATGGTCCGTTCCAGTTCGGCGACGTACTCCGGCCGGAAGTCCGCGGGGGGCGCGCTCGCGAAGATCTGCGGGACCAGCACGTCCGACCACAGCGAGTGCATGCCGCCCTCGGGGTCGCACACGCTCATGGGGGTGAACGTGTCGCCGTGGTAGCCGCCGCGCCAGGTCATCAGCCGGTGCTTGCCGGGCCGGCCCAGCGCGCGCTGGTACTGCAGGCACATCTTCACCGCGACCTCGACCGACACCGAGCCGGAATCGCAGAGGAACACCTTGTCCAGGCCCTCGGGGGTGAGCTCGACCAGCAGCCGCGACAGCCGCACGGCGGGTTCGTGGGTGAGACCGCCGAACATGACGTGACTCATCTTGCGCGACTGCGCCAGCAGCGCCGCGTCCAGCACCGGGTGCTGATACCCGTGCACGGCCGCCCACCAGGAACTCATGCCGTCCACCAGTTCCCGGCCGTCGGCCAGGGTGAGCCGGGTGCCCGCCGCCGAGGCCACCACCAGGGGTTCGGTGCCGGCCGGGAAGCCGCCGTAGGGATGCCACACGTGGGCGGCGTCGAGGGCGGTGATCTCGGCGGGCGACAGCGCGGCCGATGCCGTCAAGGGGTCGGTCAATGCCACAGGTGGTCCTTCGAGGAGCGGGCTTGAACGGCGTTCAAGTTACCAGAACCGCCCTACGACCCGGCAAGCGCGCGTAACCTTTGACTCGGTCAAAGGATTGGAGCCCGGATGGCCTCGGAAACGACCGATCGCCTGGTCGAAGCCCGTCACATCGCCGCGGTGCGCGCCTTCAACCGGCACTACACCCGCGTCATCGGAGTCCTGCAGGGTGGGATGCTCGGCACCGAATACTCGCTCACCGAGGGCCGGATCCTGTTCGAGCTGGCCCACTTCGGGGCCGCCGAAGTCGTGGATCTGCGGCTGTCGCTGGACCTGGACGCGGGCTATCTGAGCCGCATCCTGGCCCGCTTCGAGGAGCGCGGGCTGGTGGCGCGGCGCCGGTCCGAGGCCGACGGGCGGCGGCAGGTGGTGGAGCTGACCGAGGCGGGCCGCGCCGCGTTCGACCTGCTCGACCAGCGCACCCAGCAGCAGATCGGGGATCTGCTGGTCCCGCACTCCCCCCTCGTGCGCACCCGGCTGGTCGGGGCCATGCGGACCATCGAGCGAATCCTCGACGGCGAGACCGAGCAGAGTCCCGACGCCGATCCCGACGCGGTCACCCTGCGCGCCCCGAAGCCAGGCGAGCACGGCTGGGCCATCGCCCGCAATGCCGTGCTCTACGCCGAGGAGTTCGGCTGGAACCACGAGTACGAGGCGCTGGCCGCCAAGATCATCGGCGACTGGCTGAATTCCCATGACCCGCAGCGCGAACGGGCCTGGATCGCCGAATACCGGGGCGCGCCCGTCGGCTGCGTCTACTGCATGCGCGAGGACGACCACACCGCGCGGCTGCGGCTGCTGCTGGTCGAGCCCTCCGCGCGCGGGCTCGGCGTGGGCAGCGCGCTGGTCGGCGAGTGCCTGCGCTTCGCCACCGCCGCGGGCTACACCGAGATGGTGTTGTGGACCAACAGCGTCCTCGACTCCGCCCGCCACATCTACGAACGCGCCGGATTCGCACTCGCCGAATCGAATCCGCACCACAGCTTCGGCGTCGACCTGGTCGGCCAGACCTGGCGGCGGGCACTGCGATCGGCGGCCGACCCCGGCCGATAGGGTTCCGGGTATGGCTCCCGCGACTCCCGGCACCACCGGGCTCGGTGTCTGGCCCGGGACCGCCTACCCCCTGGGCGCTACCTACGACGGCGCCGGGACCAACTTCTCGGTCTTCTCCGAGGTGGCCCGGCGGGTGGAGCTGTGTCTCATCGACGCCGAACACCGGGAGACCCGGATCGAGCTCGAGGAGGTCGACGGGTACGTCTGGCACGCCTACCTGCCCGGGATCGGCCCCGGGCAGCGCTACGGATTCCGGGTGCACGGCCCCTTCGAACCGGCCGAGGGCCTGCGCTGCGATCCGAGCAAACTGCTGCTCGACCCGTACGGCAAGGCGTTCGAGGGCGACTTCGGCACCGCCATCGCGCCCTACAACTACGGGCAGAACTCGCTCGGGCACACCATGACCGGGGTGGTCATCAACCCCTGGTTCGACTGGGCCGACGACCGCGCGCCGAAACGGCCGTACCACGAGACGGTCATCTACGAGGCGCACGTGAAGGGCATGACCGTCACCCACCCCGAGGTGCCGCCGGAGCTGCGCGGCACCTTCGCGGGCATGGCGCATCCCGCGATCATCGACCACCTGCGCGGACTCGGCGTCACCGCCGTGGAACTCATGCCGGTGCACCAGTTCCTCGACGACCGCATCCTGCTGGACCGGGGACTGCGGAACTACTGGGGCTACAACAGTTTCGGCTACTTCGCACCGCACCGGGGCTACGCCGCCGGGGCCTCCCCCGCCGCCGCGGTCCCCGAATTCAAGGCCATGGTGCGCGCCTTCCACGCCGCGGGCATCGAGGTGATCCTCGACGTGGTCTACAACCACACCGCCGAGGGCAACGAGTTCGGGCCGACGCTGAGCTTCCGCGGCCTCGACAATGCCGCGTACTACCGTCTGGTCGACGGCGATCCGCAGCACTACATGGACTACACCGGCACCGGCAACAGCTTCAACATGCGGCATCCGCACGCCTTGCAGCTGATCATGGACTCGCTGCGGTACTGGGTGCTCGACATGCACGTGGACGGTTTCCGTTTCGACCTGGCGGCCACCCTGGCGCGCGAATTGCACGACGTGGACCGGCTTTCCACCTTCTTCGACCTGGTGCATCAGGATCCGGTGGTGAGCCAGGTCAAGCTGATCGCCGAACCCTGGGATGTCGGGGAGGGCGGCTACCAGGTCGGCAACTTCCCGGTCGCCTGGACCGAATGGAACGGCAAATACCGTGACACCGTGCGGGACTACTGGCGCGGGCAACCGGCCACCCTGGGCGAGTTCGCGTCCCGGCTCACCGGCTCCTCGGACCTGTACGAGGCCACCGGCCGCCGCCCCAGCGCCAGCATCAACTTCGTCACCGCGCACGACGGGTTCACCCTCACGGACCTGGTGTCCTACAACGAGAAACACAATGACGCCAACGGCGAGGGCAACCAGGACGGCGAAACCTACAATCGCTCCTGGAACTGCGGCGTGGAAGGCCCCACCGACGACCCGGAGATCGTGGCCCTGCGGGCCCGGCAGCGCCGCAACCTGCTCGCCACCCTGATGCTCTCGCAGGGCACCCCGATGTTGTTGCACGGCGACGAGTTCGGCCGCACCCAGCACGGCAACAACAATGTCTACTGTCAGGATTCGCCGCTGTCGTGGATGGACTGGACCCGCATGGACGCCGAGGCCGAGCTGCTCGAATTCACCAGGCGCACCGTCGCCCTGCGCGCCGCGCACCCGGTGTTCCGGCGGCGGCGCTTCTTCGATCCCGCGCCCGCGCCGGACGGGCTCGGTGACATCGCCTGGTTCACCCCCGGCGGCGCGGCCATGACCGACGCCCACTGGGAGACCGGTTTCGCGCGCTCGCTCGCGGTGTTCCTCAACGGCGACGGCATCGGCGAACCGGGCCCGCGCGGGCAGCGCGTCACCGACGACTCGTTCCTGCTGTGCTTCAACGCCCACGACGCGGCCCTCGACTTCACCCTGCCCGACGGCCGGCACGGCCGGGCCTGGACGGTGGCGCTGGACTGCTCCACCCCGACCGGCGAACCGGCAGGCAGCGACCCGCACGGCGCGTCGGCCACGGTGCAAGTGCCCGCACGCTGTCTCGTCGTACTGCGCCGTACGGCATGATCGGTAGCGACATGACCAGCTCGCCCGAACACACCACCGGCCCCATCGCCCGCCAGATGCCCGTGCGCAGCACCTACCGCCTGCAGCTGCGGCCCGACGCGCTCACCTTCGCCGACGCGCGCGGTATCGCCGAATACCTGCAACAGCTGGGCATTTCGCATCTGTACCTGTCGCCCGTCATGAGCGCGGCCCGCGGCTCCACCCACGGCTACGACGTCACCGACCCGACCACGGTGTCGGCGGGGCTGGGCGGGCCGACCGGGCTCAAGGCCCTCGCCGACGAGGTGCGCAGCCGCGGTATGGGACTCATCGTCGACCTGGTCCCCAACCACGTGTCGGTGGCCGATCCGCGGCAGAACCAGTGGTGGTGGGAGGTGCTGCGGGACGGCAGGGACTCGCCCTACGCCACCTGGTTCGACATCGACTGGACCTCCGGCAACGGCGCGGGCGGGCGGATCGCGCTGCCGGTGCTGGCCGGCGAGAACGATCCGGCCGCGCTGACCGTGGACCGGTCCGGGCCCGAACCCATGCTGGCGCTGCACGACATGCGCTTCCCCATCGCGCCGGGCACCGACGGCGAGAACGCGCTGCGCATCCACGACAAACAGCACTATCGCCTGGTCAACTGGAAATCCGGGCTGTGCGGGTACCGGCGCTACTTCACCGTCGGCGGGCTGGCCGCGCTGCGCCAGGAGGACCCGGCGGTCTTCGAGGCCACCCACCGCGAACTGGCCGCCTGGTGCGAGCACGACCTCATCGACGGTGTGCGCGTGGACCATCCCGACGGGCTGGCCGAACCCGCGCAGTACCTGCAGCGGCTGCGACGGCTGATCGGGCCGCAGCGGCTGCTGCTGGTGGAGAAGGTGCTCTCCAACCGCGAGCCCCTCGACGCCACCCTGCCCATCGACGGCACCACCGGCTACGACGCGCTCGCCGACATCGGCGGGGTGCTCATCGACCCGGACGGCGAGAAGCAGCTCACCGATCTGTCGCGGCAGTTCACCGGGCACGGTAGCGACCGGGCCTGGTTCACCGAGCAGGAGCACCGGATTCGCCGCGCGGTCGCCGAGACCATGCTGGTGCCGGAGGTGCGGCGGCTGGTGGCGGCGGTCAAACGCGACGCCCGCGCCGACGTGTTCGACACCATGGCGCTCACCAACGCCGCCATCGAGGTGCTGTCGTTCATGCCGGTGTACCGCACCGACTACGCGCCGCTGGCCGGGATGGTCGGCGCGGTGGTCGCGGAGGTGGCACGCCGCAATGCCGAACTCACCGCCCCGCTGCAGGTGCTGGTGACCGCGCTCGCCGTGGGCGGCGAGGCCGCCACCCGCTTCCACCAGGTGGGCGGGGCGATGAGCGCGAAAGCGGTGGAGGACACCATGTTCTACCGCGCCGCCCGGCTGGTGTCGCTGCAGGAGATGGGCGCCGACCCGGCCCGGTTCGGCTGCTCCCCCATCGAATTCCATCTCGCCAACGCCGAACGCGCGGCCCGCTGGCCCGCGACCATGACCGCGCTGTCCACCCACGACACCAAGCGCGGCGAGGACGTGCGCGCCCGCATCGGCATGCTGTCGCAGGTGCCCGACATCTGGGCGCGGTCGGTCAACACCTGGGAGGAGATCGCGCCCGGGCCCGACGGCGCGACCACACTGTTCCTGCTGCAGAACATGTTCGGCGTGTGGCCCGCCGACGGACGGCCCGCCGCGAGCGTGCCCGGGCTGCGGGAACGGCTGCACCAGTTCGCGGAGAAGGCGGTCCGCGAGGCGGGCACCCAATCCTCGTGGGAGGAACCCGATATCGAGTTCGAGACCGCGGTGCACCGCTGGATCGACGCCGTCATCGACGGACCGGTCGGCGCGGAACTCGGGGAGTTCGTCAACGATCTCGCCATCCACGCCTGGACCGACTCCCTGGCCCAGAAGCTGCTGCAGCTGTGCGGCCCCGGCATTCCCGACATCTACCAGGGCTGCGAACTGTGGGAGGACTCCCTCGTCGACCCCGACAACCGCCGCCCGGTCGACTTCACCCACCGCTCCCTGCTGCTCCAATCCCTCACCGGCACCCCCGATCTCGACCCCACCGGTGCGGTCAAGATGTGGATCGCCGCCTACGCGCTGTGGTTGCGCCGCGAACGCCCCGACTGCTTCGTCGGCGGCACCTACACCCCCCTCTTCGCCTCCGGCGACCGCGAACACCACCTGCTCTCCTACGCCCGCGGCCGCACCGGCGAATCCCCCGAGATCATCGTCGCCGTCACCCGCCACAGCATCCGCCTCGACGAGGCCGGCGGCTGGGGCGACACGGTCCTCGACCTTCCCCAGGGCCACTGGACCGATCGCCTCACCGGCCACACCTTCTCCGGCCGCGCCCGACTCGAGAAACTCTTCGCCCGCCTCCCGGTCGCCCTGCTGGTGCGCTGACACCCTTGTCGGTGTCGCTCAGATACCGACTGTGCGGCAGGGCGGTTGGGGGGTGCCGTCCCCGGCGGTGGTGGGCCAGGTCATGGCGGCGGAGGTCTGGGGACCGAAAACGCCGTCCTTGGTGACGGTGTGGCGGTCCTGGGCGACGAGGACGGCGCGCTTGGTGTCGGGACCGTAAATGCCTTCGGGGTCGTTGATTTCGGCTTGATAGCAGACCCGTAGGGCGGCTTGCAGGGTCGTGACGCCCGCCAACGGGCCCTGCGCGGCGTCCTTGGTGGAGAGCACGCAGCGGCGGCCTCCGTCCGCGGTCGCGGGGACGATGACGGGGCGGTCGGGGGTCTGGGGGACGGTGGCCGTGTACTGGCAGCGGGCGGTGATGGGGGCGGAGGGCACGGTGGCTTCGGGACGGGCCGAGTCCGAATCCCAGCGCAGCACACCGGCGATCACCGCGGCGCCCGCCACCGCACCGACCACACCGGTGGTGGCGATGCGCCACCAGGCCGATCGGCGCGAACGGTACGCGAGCGCGCTCGCTCCGGGGTTCGCGTCCACGGTCTCCGCCGAATCCGCGGCCAGCAGGCGGGCGATGTCGGCGTCGTCGAGCCGCATCGGCGTCGATTCGAGGCGGTCCGGGCTCGATTCGGTGGGGGCGGTGTCGAGGACGTCCGCGCGGCCGGGGGCGGGCGGGGCGAACGCCAGGGGTGGCCGGTCGGAGTCGCGCAGGCGTAGGGCGGCTTTCGCGGCAGCGGCGAAGTCGCCGCAGCCGGGGTAGCGGTCGGCCGGTTGCCAGGCGGTGCCCTTGGCCAGCACCACGCCGAGCAGGCCGGGGAGGCTCGGATCCGTTGCGGGGATCGGGATCTCGCGCGGGAGGTGGCCGGTGGTGAGCTGGTAGAGGGTGACGGCCAGGGCGTGGACGTCGGCGGGCGGGCCGACGGTGCGGCCCGCGCACTGTTCGGGTGGGGCGTAGGGCTGGGAGAAGGCCCAGCGGCCGGTGGCGGTCCGGGTTTCCTCGGCGGCGAGGCTGCGGGCGATGCCGAAGTCGCCGATCAGGACCCAGTCCGCGCCCGCGGTGCCGGTGGTGCGGAAGATATTGGCGGGCTTGACGTCCCGGTGGATGACCTGGTGGGCGTGCGCGTAGTCGAGGGCGGCGGCGACGTCGACGACCATGCGGACCGCGCGGTCGGGGTCGATGCCGAGGGGGTTGGCCTCGATGAGGTCGGCCAGGTCGCCGCCGGGAACGTACTGCATGGCCATCCACAGCGTGCCGTCCGCGTCGCCGAAGTCCTTGACGTCCACGATGTTCGGGTGTTGCAGATTGGCCACCAGCTGCGCCTCGCGGCGGAACTGGGCGGTGCCGGCGGTGCCGGTCTTCATGGGGGTGAGCAGTTTCAGCGCGACGGGCATGTCCAGCGCCCGGTGCCGGGCCAGGTAGACCGTGCCCATCCCGCCCGCGCCGAGCCGGCGCTCGATGACGTATCCGGCGAAGACCGACCCCGCGGCCAGCTCGGTTGCGTCCACCGTCCGCGCACCTCCTCCCGGAGCCCGCCGATTCGAGGAGGATAGCGCCGTCACGCCGGTCCGGCAGCCCATTATCAGGCGGCGGATTCCGCCGACCCGCTCCCCTCGTCGATGCTCACCGGATGCCGGGGCAGCGGAACCAGGTCGACCGTCTCGATCAACTCCGGCGGGACGGGGCCGGGGCGGTGCTCGCACCAGCGCCGAATATTGTTCGGGCGGTAGCCTTTTCGCTCCTCGACGGTGGAGGCCAGGAAGCTGTCCTGGTCGCCGGGCTGCAGCAGTTTGCGCCACGAGTCCCAGTAGAAGCGCGAGCTGCGCCAGGTGGTGGCCATCCGGGCGACATTGAGGATCCGGAAGCCCGGGCTCAGCGAATCGTGCAGGTGCGGGGCGTCGAACGGGCAGCCGCGCAGCAGGTCGTCGAGTCGATCGTGGTCGAAGGCCAGGCCCTCGGCCTCGGCTTCGGCGATCATCCAGCGCAGCGTGATGTCGGACAGGCCGCAGTCGGCGTAGCCGCCGCCGATATCGCAGTGCACGCCCTCGAACCAGACCTGCTTCACCCGGTCGGGCCGGTCGGCGTAGAGCTCGCGCTGATCGTCGGGGACCTCCCACAGGCAGGGCGAGAAGGCGCGCCGCCGCTCGTCGATGGCCAGCGCCTGCCGCGCGCACAGCACGATGCGGGAGAGCCGCACATCGTGGAAGCGGTGCAGGCGCGCGGTGATGCCGGGGACGCCCATCGCACCCACGGTGTCGAAGACGCCCAGGAAGTTGATGGTCGGGGCCTCGGGGTGGGAGTTCCGGGCGCGGAACTCGGCCCATTCGGGCGGGTCCGGATCGTCGGCGTGCTTCTTGCGTGTCCGGTAGATCTTCAAGGCCTTGGGGTACTGACCGCCGATCATGGCCTGGTAGGTCAGGATGCCGAGCCGGTTGATCATCCCGGCCAGGCTGCGGGCGGTGTACGCGCCGCGACTGAAGCCGAAGATGTAGATCTCGTCGCCGGGTTCCCAGTTCAGGGCCAGCTGCCAGTAGGCGGCCGACAGGTTGGCTTCCAGGCCCAGCCCGAAGGCGCCGCCCATGAGCTTGTCGGACATGAAGCCGCGGGAGCCCGGCCCGGGGACGTAGTTGATGCGCTGGCCGACGCGGTTCCCGTCCCGATCCGTCCCGGTCAGCGCGACCGTCTCGGCGATCTTCACGATATTGGACACCGCCGAGCTCGATTCGGCCTGCCACGTGCCGTCGCAACACACCACGAGTCTTTTCATGAACGCCAGCCTCCCGTTCTGACCGTCCGGTTTCCTGCGTAGCGAACTACTCGAATAATCGCGGTCCCGCCGCGCGCCCGTTAACCCCGCGCGCGCCCCCATAAGTACCCGCACCAGCGCCGTTAACGCGCCGGGTGCGGCCCGCGATCGGTCATGAATCGTTCACGATCGGCGTGGCACCGTGAGCCCATGTCCCCACCGCCGCGGTCCCCTGCTGCACGCCTGAAAACCCCACGGGGGCAACCGGTCCCGTGTGATCCGAACGAGGGGTCGGATCACACGGGTCACCGGGTCAGGTCAGATACCGGTAGGCGGGCGAGTTCGGGTCCAGCCGCTGGCCCTGGATCGGCGAGGCCTCCAGCCGTGCGATCAGCGGCTCCAGGCAGTCCGGGCTGCCCAGTTCGATGCCGACCAGCGCGGCCCCGGTCTCCCGGTTGTTTCGCTTGACGTACTCGAACAGGGTGATGTCGTCGTCGGGACCGAGCACCTCGTCGAGGAAGCGGCGCAGCGCACCGGGCTCCTGCGGGAAGTCCACCAGGAAATAGTGTTTCAGGCCCTGATGCACCAGCGAGCGCTCGATCACCTCGCCGTAGCGGGAGATGTCGTTGTTGCCGCCCGACAGCAGGCACACCACCGTCGAGCCCGGCGCCACGTCGATCTCACGCAGCGCCGCCACCGACAGCGCGCCCGCCGGCTCGGCCACCACGCCCTCGTTCTGGTACAGCTCCAGCATGGCCGTGCAGATCGCGCCCTCGTCCACGTGCATCATGCGGAAAGTGCCCGCGCCGGACTCGGTTTCGGTGCTGGTCAGTAAAGGCAGCGAGGCGTGCGAACGAACCAGGCCGCCGAAGCGCGACACCGCGGTGTAGGGCACCGCGCCGATCCGGCGCACGGCCGCGCCGTCCACGAACGGATCGATCTCGGGCAGCGTGACCGGGCCGCCCGCCACCAGCGCGGCGGTCATGGACGCCGCGCCCGTGGGCTCCACACCCAGGATCGCGGTCTGCGGCGACCGCTCGCGCAGGTAGGTGCCGACCCCGGCCAGGCAGCCGCCGCCACCCACCGGCACGATCACCAGATCGGGTGCGCGGCCGAGCTGTTCGAGGAATTCGGCGGCGATGGTGCCCTGCCCGGCCGCGGTGCGCGGATCGTCGAAGGGCGGGACCATGGTGGCCCCGGTGCGGGCCGCATCGTCGGCGGCGGCCGCGGCGGCCGCGTCGTAGGTGTCGCCGACCGCGATGAGTTCCACGAATTCCGCGCCGTGCACGCGGATCCGGTCGCGCTTCTGCTTCGGGGTGGTGCGCGGCACGTAGATGCGCCCGCGCACGCCCATCGCCTTGCACGCGAAAGCCACGCCCTGGGCGTGGTTTCCGGCGCTGGCGGTGACCACGCCGGCGGCCTTCTCGTCGTCGGTGAGCTGCGCCATCAAGTTGTAGGCGCCGCGCAGCTTGTAGGACCGGACGGCGGTGAGGTCCTCACGCTTGAGGTAGACCTCCGCGCCGGTCAGCGCCGACAGCCGCGGAATCCGCTGCAGCGGCGTCGGCTCGATAATGTTCGAAATTCGCTTGGCAGCCGCGTCGATCTCGTCCGCCGTCAATTCGGGCAGCGGACCGGACACTTTCTCTGCTACTGCAAGCGGATCAGACACCCGAACATGCTAGCCGGGCGCGTGCGCCCCGGTGGAGGCAGCGCCCATTTCGGGGCCGCCTCCGGGATCGGTACGGCGTGTCAGGCGCGTGGCGTGAGGACGAACAGCGGGATCTCGCGGTCCGTCTTCTTCTGATAGGCGTCGTAATCGGGCCAGACCTCGGCGGCCCGCTTCCACCACACCGCCTTCTCGTCGCCGGTGGCCTCGCGCGCGTCGTAGTCCTTGACCACGTCGCGGTCGCGCAGTTCCACGTGCGGGTCGGCCTTGATGTTCCAGTACCAGACCGGATGCTTGGGCGCGCCGCCCAGCGAGGCGACCACCGCGTACTCGCCGTCGTGTTCGACGCGCATGAGCGGGGTCTTGCGGAGTTTGCCGGACTTGTTGCCGCGGGTGGTCAGCAGGATGACCGGCACACCCTGCAGGGTGGTGCCCGTGGCTCCCCCGGAGTTCTCGTACTTCTCGGCCTGCTCGCGTGCCCAATCGGACGTGCTGGGTTCGTACTCTCCGTGAAGTGGCATACGACCAGCAACGGCCCGGGCTCGTGTGTTGTTCCCGACAGAAAGTTTCGGTTGCCCGAACTTTGGTTCGACGTCTACCCTGACCATATGGCAGTGGTTCACCCTACGGACACCGAGCGCGTGGTCGCGCGCGTCGCCGCCGTGGATATCGCCGGGACGGCGTGGCCGGTCTACAAGCTGGAAGCCTTGTTCGCCGGTGTGGTGGTCGCCCTGACCCTCGCCCTGATCACCGGGTCCGCGCAGGCCGCCGTGCTCGGCGCGGCCGTGATCGCGGCCCTGCGGTGGATCGCCGGTTCCGTCCGGCGCTGACAATCTCGTGTGCCCCTCGCTGACGCGAGGGGCCCCCAGGGCAAGAAGGGGTGGGTAATCCCGGCCCGTGGCCTGTCAGCCCGCGAGGCAGCCCGGGCCCAGGAGGGCCTTGAGGTCTCCCATGAGCGCCGAGGACGGCGAGACGCGCAGGTTGTCGGCGACCTTCAGCTTGGTGGTGCGGTCGCGGGAACCGACGTGCTTGATGTGCACGTCCGCGGTGCCGGGGTGGCGGGACAGGACACGCTTGAGCTCGCCGATCTTGTCGGGCGTGCACAGGCGGGTGGGGATGACCACCTGCAGCGGCTTGTCGACGCCGATCGACGAGAGATCCGGCACCACAAGGTCGTTGGCGATCAGCGAGACCCGGTCGTCGCGGGCGTTGACGCGGGCCTTCACCAGCACGATGGCGTCCTCGGTGACGTCCATGCCGTAGACCGAGTAGGACTGCGGGAAGAACAGCACCTCGATGCCACCGGTGAGGTCCTCGAGCTGCGCCGAGGCCCAGGGCAGGCCGTTCTTGTTCACGCGGCGGGTGACATTGGCGAAGATGCCGCCGATGGTGACCTGCGAACCGTCTTTGATGTCGCCTTCGAGGATGGCCGGAATATTGGTGTCCGACTGCGCCGTCAGCACGTGCTCGACGCCGTTGAGCGGATGCCCGGACACGTAGAGCCCCAGCATTTCCCGCTCCAGGGCGAGCTTGTGCTTGGTCTCCCACTCGTCGTCGGGGACCTTCACATTGAAGACGCTCGCGATCGAGTCGTCACCCTCGTCCAGACCGCCGAAGAGGTCGAACTGGCCGATGGCCTCGGCCTTCTTGGTCGACATGCAGGCGTCGATGGCGTCGGAGTGCACCAGCAGCAGGCCCTTGCGCGGATGCCCGAGCGAGTCGAAAGCGCCCGCCTTGATGAGGGATTCGGTGACCTTCTTGGTGCAGGCGATGGCGTCGATCTTGTTCAGGTAGTCGGAGAAGTCGGTGAACTTCGACTTCTCCTTGCGCGCCGCGATGATCGAGGCCACCACGTTCGCGCCGACATTGCGGACCGCACCCATGCCGAAGCGAATGTCATTGCCCACCGAGGCGAATTCGAGTTCGGACTCGTTGACGTCGGGCGGCAGCACCTGGATGCCCAGGCGGCGGCAGTCGGCCAGATAGACGGCGGCCTTGTCCTTGTCGTCACCGACAGAGGTGAGCAGACCGGCCATGTACTCGGCGGGATAGTTGGCCTTGAGGTACGCGGTCCAGAACGACACCAGGCCGTAGCCGGCGGCGTGCGACTTGTTGAACGCGTACCCGGCGAACGGAAGAATGGTGTCCCACAACGCCTTCACCGCGGGCTTGGAGAAGCCATTGGCCACCATGCCCTCCTCGAAGCCCTCGAACTCGGCTTCCAGGATCTCGGCCTTCTTCTTACCCATGGCGCGACGCAGAATGTCTGCTCGACCCAGCGAGTAGCCGGCGACCTTCTGCGCGATCTGCATGATCTGCTCCTGATACACGATCAGGCCGTAGGTATCACGCAGGATGTCCTTGAGCGGCTCTTCCAACTCAGGGTGAATCGGCTTGACCTCTTGCCGCCCGTTCTTGCGGTCGGCGTAGTCGTTGTGCGCGTTCATGCCCATGGGGCCGGGGCGGTACAGCGCGAGCACGGCGACGATGTCCTCGAAGCCGGTGGGCTGCATACGGCGCAGCAGATCTCGCATGGCGCCACCATCGAGCTGGAACACGCCGAGAGTGTCACCGCGCGCGAGCAATTCGTAGGTGGCGGTGTCTTCCAGCGGCAGGGTGTCGAGGTCCAGGTCGATGCCGCGGTTGGCCTTCATGTTGACCAGGCAGTCACCGATGACCGTCAGGTTGCGCAGACCCAGGAAGTCCATCTTCAGCAGGCCGATGGCCTCACACGACGGGTAGTCCCAGCCGGTGATGATGGCGCCGTCCTGCGCGCGCTTCCACACCGGGATCGCGTCGGTCAGCGGCTCGGACGACATGATGACGGCACAGGCGTGCACACCGGCGTTGCGGATCAGACCTTCGAGACCGCGGGCGGTTTCGTAGATCTTGTTGACGTCCGGGTTGGTGTTGATGAGCTCGCGGACCTCGGCGGCCTCTTTGTACCGCTCGTGCTCCGGGTCCATGATGCCCGAGAGCGGAATGTCCTTGGCCATGATCGGCGGCGGCAGCGCCTTGGAGATCTGGTCGGCGATCGCGAAGCCGGGCTGGCCGAACTGCACGCGGGCCGAGTCCTTCAGCGCCGCTTTGGTTTTAATCGTACCGAAGGTGATCACCTGGGCGACGCGGTCGCTGCCCCACTTGTCGGTGGCGTAGCGGACCATCTCACCGCGGCGGCGATCGTCGAAGTCGATATCGATATCGGGCATGGACACGCGCTCGGGGTTGAGGAAGCGCTCGAACAGCAGACCGTGCGGAATCGGGTCGATGTTCGTGATGCCCATGGCGTAGGCGACCAGCGAACCGGCCGCCGAACCACGGCCCGGGCCGACATTGATGCCGACCGAGCGGGCGTAGGTGATGAGGTCGGCGACGATCAGGAAGTAGGCGGGGAAGCCCATTTCGTTGACGACGCCGATCTCGTAGTCGGCGCGGGTGATGTAGTCGGCCGGAACGCCGTTGGGGAAGCGCCGATCCAGGCCGCGCATGACCTCCTTGCGCAGCCAGCTGCCCTGGGTCTCGCCCTCGGGCACCGGGAAGATCGGCATGCGGTCGCGGTGCGCCCAGACGTCGTCGTAGGACTGGACGCGCTCGCCGATGAGGACCGTGTTGTCGCACGCGCCGGGGACTTCCGCGTCCCAGATGGCGCGCATCTCCTCGGCGGACTTGAGGTAGTAGCCCGAGCCGTCGAACTTGAAGCGGGTCGGGTCCGAGAGCGTCTTGCCGGTCTGAATGCACAGCAGCGCTTCGTGATTGCCCGAGTCGTGCTCGTGCACGTAGTGGCAGTCGTTGGTGGCCAGCGGCGGGATGCCCAGCTGCTTGCCGACGTTCAGCAGGCCCTCGCGCACCCGGCGTTCGATGGACAGGCCGTGGTCCATGATCTCGAGGAAGAAGTTCTCGGGACCGAAGATCTCCTGCCACTTGGCGGCGGCCTCGAGGGCCTCGCGCTCATGGCCCAGGCGCAGGCGGGTCTGCACCTCGCCGGACGGGCAGCCGGTGGTGGCGATGATGCCCTCGGCGTGCTCGGCGATGATGTCGGCGTCCATGCGCGCCCACTTGCCCAGCTGGCCTTCGATGGAGGCGAGGCTGGACAGTTTGAACAGGTTGCGCAGACCGGTCGCGTTCTCCGCGACCATGGTCATGTGGGTGTAGGAACCCGAACCGGAGACGTCGTCGCCCTTCTGCGACGGGTCGCCCCACAGCACGCGCTTGGTGTTGAACCGGGACTCGGGCGCGATGTAGGCCTCGATGCCGATGATCGGCTTGATGCCCTGCTTCTTGGCGGAGTTGTAGAACTCCGAGGCGCCGTACATATTGCCGTGGTCGGACATGCCGACGGCGGTCATTCCCAGCCGGGTCGCCTCTTTGAACAAGGGCGTGATCTTCGCCGCGCCGTCGAGCATCGAGTACTCGGTGTGGTTGTGGAGATGGACGAATGATCCCGACGAGGCTGACACCCGGACATACTATGCGGCCCCACCGACGAGTTCCGCAGCCACGCGGGGGCGCCTCCGATGATCGGCGTGGCGGGCCCTGCGTGTCGTGGCAGAGGTCACGCGGAGCCGCTCGCGGGCATCGGAATCAGGCGGCGGCGGGCCGGGCGAGGGTTGTGGTGCGGCGCGCCGCGTTGGCGCCCCGCACCGCCAGCGGCAGCACCCATGCCGACGCGATCTGGTCGAGGCTCATGGCCCCGATGCCTAGCCGATTGTGGACGAATCCGACCGACAGGCCCAGCCGGGGTTCCGCCCAGCCGAAGGACCCACCCAATCCGATGTGCCCGAAGCCGGCGCGCGCCCCCGGCACCGGCAGCGAGTGATAGCCCATGTGCCACATCATCGGGATGTAGAACAGCGCGTGGTCGAGCCGATAGCTCTCCACCTGCCGCATGGCCGCGATGGTCTCCGGCGAGAGGAACTGGCGGCCCTCGTGCATGCCCTCGTTGGCGAGCGCCCCGTACACCGTGGCCAGTCCGGTGGCGGTGCAGACGCCGTTGCCCGCGCCCAGTTCGGTGTGCAGGATCGGCGGGTCCTCGCCCTCGAGGAGTTGGTCGAGACCGGGCAGGAACAGCGCCCGCGCCGCCGCGCCGACCGCGCCGGGCAGTGAGTACGCGCGGCCGAGCACCAGCGAGACGTAGTTGGCGCCGACGGCCGACAGCTTGTTGCCGCTCAGCACCGCGGCGCTGGTCGGCGATCCCGCCGGGGGCAGGCCCAGGTGGATGCCCTCCGCGCCCAGCGGTTCGGCGACCTCGGTGCGGATCAGTTCGGCCATGCCGCGCCCGGTGACCGCGCGGGCCAGCCCGGCGAGCAGCCAGCCGAAGGTGAGCGCGTGATAGGTCGGGACGCCCAGCAGGTGATCGGGTTTCGCGGCGGCCAGCTGGTCTTCCATCATGCGATGGTCGAGCACGTCGTCGAGGCCGCGCGCGATCTCGGGCAGCCCGTAGAGCCCGGCGCGATGGGACAGCAACTGCCGCACCGTGATTCGACCCTTGCCGTTGGCCGCGAACTCCGGCCAGTAGTGGGCGACGGGGGCGTCGTAGTCGAGGAGACCGCGGTCGGCGAGCCGGTGGATGACGGTGGCCGCGATGCCCTTGGTGGCGGAGAAGACGATGGCCCCGGTGTCGGCGTCCCAGGCCCGGCCCGGCGCGGCCTCCCCCGTCCAGATCCGCACCAGCGGCTCCCCGCGCAGGTACACCGTGAGCGCGCCCCCGGCGCCAGGGTGACCGCCGACCAAGCGGGCAAAAGTGCGAACCAGCGGGCCGAATTCGGCGGCCGCGTAACCACCCACCGTGGAGGGCAGGTCGACGAGCCCCGTAGCGTCATTGCTCACGTAATCCACGGTACGAGTGACCAGTCACCGAGGGCAATGACGACACCGGGAGAGTTACTGTCGTTGGCCCAGTGGTTATTTCGAAGTGGCCGGGTAGTGACCCCGGCGTTATCGACGCGAGGTCTATCGAGATCAGCGGGGTGACGGTGGCGCGTCGGTAGGCTGAAGCGCATGCGGAAGCCGTGGTCGATGGTTGCGGCGGCGCTGGTCGTGATCGCCGCGCTGGTCGCCGGATGTTCGTCGTCGAAGCAGGAGAGCGCCCCTCCGATCACGCTGACCGGGGACTGGCACGGCACGATCGAAGTGCCCGATCAGCCGCTGGCGGTGGGAATCAGCTTCACCGCGGAGGGCACGGCCACCATCGACATTCCGGCGCAGGGCGTGGTGGACGGACCGTTGAGCGACGTCCGGACCGGCGCGGATGCCGTGACCTGGACGATCACCAAGATTCCGGGCACGCCGTCGTTCCAGGGCGTCTACGACCAGGGCTCCGACAGCATCAAGGGACAGTTCACCCAGTCGGGGCAGTCGTTCCCGCTGACCCTGACCCACGGCAAGGTCGAGGGGCCGCCGCGACCGCAGGAACCGAAGCCGCCGTTCCCGTACAAATCCGAGGATGTCAGCTATCGCAGCGGTGACATCACGATCGCGGGAACGCTGACCGAGCCGCAGTCGGGCGGGCCGTTCCCGGCGGTGCTGCTGATCAACGGCAGCGGAGCCAATGACCGCGATGAGGAACTGCTGGGCCACCAGCCGTTCCTGCTGCTCGCCGACACCCTCACCCGCGCGGGGTACGCGGTGTTGCGGACCGACAAGCGCGGTGTCGGGCAGACCGGCGGGCGGCTGAACAGCGCGACCTACAGCGATCTCACCGGCGACATCGCCGCCGGAATGACCTTCCTGCGCGGCCGTTCCGATATCGACGCCCAGCGGATCGGGCTGCTCGGGCACAGCGAGGGCGGGTATCTCGCACCGCTGTACGCGCGGCGACCGGACAGCGGGGTCGCCTTCGTGATCATGATGGCGGGCCCGGCGGTGCCCGGTTCCGAGGTGCTGCTGGAACAGAATCGGCTGATCCTGGCCGCGCAGGGCGCGACGCCGGAGCAGGTCGGCAAGCAGGTCGGGTTCACCTCGACGCTGTCGTCGGTGCTGTGCAAGGGCGATCTGGTGGCCGCCAAGGACTATGTGCGCCAGCACAATGACACGCTCCCCGCGGACGAACGGCTCTCCGAGGAGGCCATGGACGAGATAGTGTCGCCCTACATGGCGGCGCTGGTCTGCTACGACCCGGCCCCGGCGCTGTCGGCGCTGCGGGTTCCGGTGCTGGCGTTCTACGGCAGCAAGGATCTCCAGGTGCCGGCGGCCCAGAACGAGGGCCCGGCGCGGACGCTGCTGGCCGCGGATCCGGACGCGACCGTGATGGTGTTCGACGGTCTCAATCACCTGATGCAGCCCGCCGACAAGGGCACGCCGGACGAGTACGCCCGGATCGAGACCACCATCGACCCGCAGGTGCTGACCACTGTGACCGGCTGGCTGACCCAGCGCTTCCCGCCCGGCCACTGAACCACCCGCCCGAATCGCCCGTATGGACCGAAAGAGTGGCGGACGAGCCAACCGATTGCGAGAGTGGTGTCGTGGGATTCTACGAGGATCGAGTCGTGCCCCGGCTGGTCGACCTGTGCTGCGGCGCGAAGAACATGAACGGCGAACGCAAGCGGGTCTGCGCCGGACTCCAGGGCCGGGTCGTCGAGATCGGCTTCGGATCCGGGCGCAATGTGCCGTTCTATCCGGAGACCGTGAAGTCGGTGAGCGCGGTCGAGCCCGCCGATCTCGGCTGGCGGATGGCCGCCGGACGGGTGGCCGCGTCGACGATTCCGGTCGAACGCGCCGGCCTGGACGGACAGGCACTGCCGTTCGCCGACAACAGTTTCGATTCCGCGCTGTCGACGTGGACGCTGTGCACGATTCCCGATGTCGAGGGCGCGCTCGCCGAGGTGCGCCGGGTGTTGGTGCCGGGCGGCACTTTCCATTTCGTCGAGCACGGTTTGGCGCCGGATCCGGGTGTCCGGAAATGGCAGCACCGGCTGGACCCCCTCGAGCAGAAGGTCGCCGGTGGCTGCCATCTCAACCGCGATATCCCCGGACTGATCGAAGGCGCGGGTTTCGAGATCCGCGATATCGACCGGTATTACCAGCAGGGCCCCAAGCCCTGGGTGGCGTTCTCCCTGGGCACCGCGGTCGCCTCGTAGCGGTTATTCCGCCTGCGGCCAGCCGCCGTACGGGACGGTGATCAATTCCAGGTAGTGGCCGACGGGATCGAGGAAATAGATCCCCCGGCCCCCGTCATTGTGATTGATCTCGTTGACGCCCTGCTGGCGCGGATCGGCCCAATACGTCATGCCGTACCGCTTGATCTTGGCGTATGCCGCATCGAACTCGTCCTCGGAAACCAGGAACGCGTAATGCTGTGGCTGCGGTTCGCCCTCGAAACCCGGTGGCAGATCGGCGAAGTCGAAGTTGACTCCGTTCCCGACGGAAATCGGAATGAACGGCCCGTACGGCTTGCCCACTTCCACCCCGAGGATATCCGCCCAGAATTCGGCGGAAACCCGATTGTCCGTGCACGCGACAATGGTGTGGTTGAACTGGATAGTGATAGGAATTCTCCTGTGTTCGTGGCGATCCCGACCCTGGACCGGTACAAGTCGGCCGACAGGAGCACCGCCACTGACTCGACGTTAACCACGTTCCCGAGAATTCGCCAAGGGCGGTGTGGCGACCGTCACACACGAGGTCCGCGCCCGAACGGTCATGCCCGCCGGGGCGCGGAGTACTCCTGTTCCGGGCGGCCGGTGCTGCCGTAGCGCAGCTGCATCCGCAGGTCACCGGCACCGACCAGGTTCGCCAGATAGCGTTGCGCGGTGGCGCGGGAGATGCCGATGGCGGCCGCCACCTGAGCCGCCGACATGGCCGCGGCGGCGTCGCGGACCGCTTGCAGCACCAGATCTTTCGTCGGCGAGGCGGCCGCCGCCGCGCCGGTCGACACGCCGGCCGGGGATGCCGCGGGGCGCAGCGCCGCCAGCGCGGCATCGACATCCGCGGCGGTCACCTCCGGGCCCGAGAGCAGTCGCCGATAGCGCGCGTAACCGGCCAGCCGGGTGGCGAGCGCCGCGTGATCGAACGGCTTCACCAGATACCCGAGGGCGCCGGCCGACAGCGCGGCCCGCACCGTGGCCGATTCCGTTGCGGCGGTGAGCATCATGGCGTCGCAGGTGAGCTCGCGGACCAGGTCGACGCCGGAGCCGTCGGGCAGGTAGACGTCCACCAGCGCCAGATCGAAGGCGTCCTCGGCCAGTGCGGCGCGGGCGGCGGCGATCGAGTTCACGGTGGCTCCGACCGCGAATCCGGGGAGTGCGGAGACGATTCCGGCGTGCAGGTTCGCGACGCGGAAGTCGTCGTCGACCACCAGGACGGTCAGTTCTCCTCGGCCCACGCCGGCTCCTCCTCGGTCAGTACGCCCGGCATGCGGGCGATGAACTCCGCTCCCCGCAGCCGGGACTCCTCGTCCCCTGAATCGTCGCCCACCCCACCGGGGTCGCCGAGCAGTACCTCACCGCCGCGGGCGCGCGCCACCTGGCGCGCGAGTGCCAGTCCCAGGCCGCGTCCGCCGGTTCCGCCACCGGATTTGGTCGAGACTCCTTCGGCGAAAATCGAATCCGCGAGCTCGGGCGGTACGCCCGCCCCGCTGTCGGCCACCGCGAGGTGCAAGGTGTCGCCGTCGCGCACCAGCTCGACCTCCACCACGGGTTCGCCGCCGGGAGCCGGGGCGCTGCCCGCCGCGTCGATGGCGTTGTCGACGAGATTGCCGAGCACCGTCGTGACGTCCACGGGGGCGGCGAGATTCGCGTCGACCCAGGTGTTGGGGCCGAGGCGGAGGTGGACGCCCTGTTCACGGGCGTGGGCGGCCTTGGCGGCCAGGAAGGCTTGCAGGTAGGGGTCTCTGATGGTGTCGATGCCCGGCAATGTGGTGCCGAGAGGTCCGGATCCCAGTAACTCCTCGAGGTAGCGGGCGGCCTCGTCGGGGCGGCCGGTGTGGAGGAGGCCGTTGAGGAGGTGGAGGCGGTTGGCGAATTCGTGGCGCTGGGCGCGCAGGACGGTGCTCATGGTGGAGACGGCGTCGAGCTGGCGGGTGAGGGATTCGACGTCGGTGCGGTCGCGGACGGACAGGACCGCGCCGAGGGCGCGGGCGTCGCGGGTGACGGTCCGAGCGGTGACGACCACGATGCGGTCACCGACGGCGGCCTGGACCGGGGTGCCGTCGGCGGCGCGGAAGGCTTGCAGGACACGGGGAGTCAGGCCGATGGAGTCGATGCCGCTGCCGGGCGCGGGATCGATGCCGAGCAGGCGGCGGGCCTCGTCGTTGACGACGGTGATCCGGGATTTCGCGTCGGCGGCGACCACGCCCTCACCGATGCCGTGCAGGACGGCGTCCTGCTCGCGGACGAGGTCGGCCAGATCGGCGGGTTCGAGACCAAGGGTCAGGCCGTGCCAGCGACGGGCCAGCAACACCGATCCGGCAATGCCCGCCAGCAGCGCGCCGCCGACCAGCAGACCGGCCCGGCGCAGATCCCGCAGCAGCTGTTCGTGCACGGCCGCGGTCGAGATGCCGACGCTCACCTCGCCCACGACCCGGCCGGGACCCGGCTGCCCGCCCGGCGAGCCCTGCGGATCCGGTTGCAGGACCGGAACTTTCGCCCGGACCGATTCGCCGAGGGTGCCCTGCTCCTGGATCACGACCTCGCCGCCGCCCAGGGCGCCGGAGGGATCGGTGCTGACCATCTCGCCGAGGCGGGCGCGGTCGGGGTGGGCCAGGCGGATGCCCGCGTCATCGGTGATCACGACGAACAACGCACCGGTGCGCAGCCGGGCGCTGTCCGCGATCCGCTCGAGTTCTCCGTCCGCGAGCTCCGTCTTCAGGCCCGGACCGGTCGGAAGCGGACTGTCCGCGTAGTGCGCGACGGCGGCGCGGACCTGCGGGTCGGAGGCGACGGTGCGGGCGATGGCCAAGGCGCGCTGCCCGTATTCGCCCGAGAGGCGGTCGCCGCCGACGTAGGCGAAGACGCCGAAGGCCAGGCCGACGGTCAGACCCACCACCGCGATCTGCAACAGCAGGATCTGCGTCCGGAGCCGGACGGAACGCGGGCCTGGCGACAACACGACGCCAGTGTAGACAACCCTCCGCAAACGCCTGAGCAGAATGCGCAAAACGGTCGAATCGCTGCTTGTGTGACTTGCGCGCACAACCGGATGGAGTGTGACCCGGCACACGTAGCTTCGCTTCGACGCCGCAGCGGCGGCACTGGAACGGAGCGGTAATGAGCACAACGACCACGGAGCGCGGTGGCACGACGCCACCGATCGAGCCGGCACCCCTGATCGAATTGCGCGGCGCGACCAAGCGGTTCCCCGGTAACAACGGCGGCATCCACACCGCGGTGCGCGACCTGAACTTCACCGTCGCCGCGGGTGAGTTCGTCGCCGTCGTCGGCCCCACCGGCTGCGGCAAGTCCACCACCCTGTCGCTGGTGTCGGGCCTGGAACCGGCCTCGGCCGGTCGAACCCTGGTGCGCGGCAAGGATGTCCGCGGCATTCCGGACGGCGTCGGCTACATGTTCCAGCAGGACGCGGTGCTGCCGTGGAAGTCGGTGCTCGAGAACGTGGCGCTGGGCCCGAAGTTCCGGGGCGTCGGCAAGTCCGAGGCGCGGGAGCGGGCGGCGCGCTGGGTGCGCACGGTCGGGCTCGGCGGGTTCGAGAACTACTTCCCGCATCAGCTGTCCGGCGGTATGCGCAAGCGGGTGGCCCTGGCCCAGACCCTGGTCAACGATCCCGAGATCATCCTCATGGACGAGCCGTTCAGCGCCCTGGACGTGCAGACCCGCCAGCTCATGCAGGACGAACTGCTGCGCGTGTGGTCGGGCTCGGACGGCTCCGAGAGCCGGGAGAAGGGCCGCGCGGCGGTCATTTTCGTGACCCACGACCTGGAGGAGGCCATCGCCCTCGCCGATCGGGTCGTCGTCATGACCGCAAGTCCCGCGACGGTGTGCGGCGATTTCGAGGTCACGCTGGACCGGCCGCGCAACGTCGAGGAGGTGCGGCTCACCGAGGAGTTCCGCGACCTCTACAAGGAGATCTGGGAAACGCTGCGCGATCAGTTCGAGGCGGCTCGCACGAAGGGAGCGGCCCGTGTCGCTTGACGCATCGACGCTCGATGTCATGGACAAGACCGCCGCCGCACCGGAATTCGAGGTGGAGACCGAGGAGCAGATCCTCGCGCGGGTCCGCTCGCAGGCCCGCCGGAACAAGATCCGCACCTGGGGTCTGCGCGCCCTGATCGTGGCCGTGTGGCTGGGTTCCTGGCAGCTCACCGCCACCTACTGGATCGACCCGTTCTTCTACTCCAAGCCATCGCTGATCTGGGACCGCCTGGTCGAATGGTTCACCGAGGGAACCCAGTTCGGTTCGATCTGGCTGCAGCTGTACACCACCGTGCAGGAGGCGGTGCTGGGCTTCGCCATCGGCACGATCGCGGGCATCGTGCTGGGCGTGCTGCTGGGCCGCTCCCGCTACTGGGCCGATGTGCTGGCCCCGTTCATCAAGGCGCTCAACGCGGTCCCGCGCATCGTGCTGGCCTCGCTGTTCATCATCTGGTTCGGGCTGGGATTGCAGTCCAAGGTGGCCACGGTGGTGGTGCTGGTGTTCTTCGCGGTGTTCTTCAACGCCTTCACCGGCGCGCGTGAGGTGGACGGCAATGTGATCAACAATGCCCGCATCCTGGGCGCGAGCCGCCGTCAGGTGCTGGGCTCGATCGTGCTGCCCAGCGCCACCACCTGGATCCTGTCGTCGCTGCACACGGCGTTCGGTTTCGCGCTGATCGGCGCGGTGGTCGGCGAGTACGCGGGCGCCAGCAAGGGTTTGGGCCTGCTGATCAGCAATGCGCAGGGCACGTTCGACGCGGCGGGCATCTACGCGGGCATGATCATCATCACCGTGGTGGCGCTGGTCGCCGAATGGCTGATCGGGCTCGCGGAGAACCGGCTGCTGAAATGGCGTCCGTCGCAGGCCGGTTCGGGACACGGGATCTGAGCCATGAAGTACCGCAAGCATATCGCCGTGATCCTGCTCGCCGTCGGCTCGCTGCTGCTGGCGACCGGCTGCCGCGACTCCCGCACCATTCCGACCGCGAACGGGCGGCCGCAGATCACCATCATGGTGGGCGGCCTGGAGAAGGTCATCTACCTGCCCGCCATGCTGACCGAGCGGCTCGGCTTCTTCCGGGCCAACGACCTCGACGTGCACCTGCTGGGCGAGCAGTCCGGCGCGAACGCCGAGACCGCGCTGCTCACCGGCGACGTGCAGGCCGTGGTCGGCTTCTACGACCACACCATCGACCTGCAGGCCAAGGACCAGTGCCTGAAGACCGTGGTGCAGTTCGCGGACGTGCCGGGCGAGGTGGAGCTGGTGTCCAAGGACGACGCTGCCGCCATCAAGTCGCCGGCGGACTTCAAGGGCCGGAATCTGGGTGTCACGTCGCTGGGTTCGTCCACCGACTTCCTCACCCAGGCGCTGGCCGGGCAGGCCGGACTGGGGACCTCCGACTACACACGGGTGAAAGTCGGTGCGGGACAGACCTTCATCGCGGGCATGAACCACGATGGCATCGACGCGGGCATGACCACCGATCCGACCGTCGCCAAGATGGTCTCCTCCGGGGACGCCCGGGTGCTGGTGGACATGCGCAACGAGCAGGGCACCCGGGCGGCGCTCGGCGGACTGTATCCGGCCGCGTCGCTGTACATGCGGTGCGAGACGGTGCAGGCGCATCCGGACATCGTGCAGAAGCTCGCGAACGCGTTCGTGGAGACGCTGCGCTGGATCAAGGCCCACTCCCCCGAGGAGATCGCCGCCGAGATGCCCGCCCAGTACGCGGGCGGCGATCCGAAGCTGTACGTCAAGTCCATCACCGACTCGATCAGCATGTTCAACGGTGACGGCCTGATGAAACGCGAAGGCGCGGAGAACGTCCTGCGCATCCTCGGCCAGTACTCCCGCAATGTGGCTCCCGTCAAGGACCGTATCGACCTGGACGCCACCTACACCAACGAGTTCGTCGGCAAGGCCCAGGGCGCACACCGACCCTGACCCGGCCGCCCGGAACCGCACACCGCATGAGGGGGTGTGCGGTTCCGAGCTAGGCGGAGGTCTTCGCGGCGCGGCGGGAGCGGCGCAGAGCGTCGGCGGTGAAGATGGCCAGCGCCAGCCAGATCAGCGCGAAACCCGCCCAGCGGGAGGCGGGCATCGGTTCGTGGCCGACGGCGACACCCCAGGTCAGCTGGAGCGCGGGCGTCAGGTACTGCAGGATTCCCATGGTGGACAACGGGACTCGCGGGGCGGCCAGCGCGAACAGCACCAGCGGGACCAGGGTCACCGGACCGGTCAGCATGAGCAGTCCGGTGTGCCCGGCCGAGGAGCCGAAGGTCGCGTTGCCGGTGAGCGCGATGGCGATGACCGCGATCAACGCGAACGGCGCGGCCGCCAGCCCCTCCGCCGCCAGCCCGGGCAGCGCGTCCAGCCGGATCACCTTCTTGACCAGACCGTAGGTGGCGAACGAGCAGGCCAGGATCAAGGCGATCCACGGCGGCCGCCCGTAGTCGACGGTCAGCACGATCACCGCGGTCGCGCCCAGCCCGAGCGCCACCCACTGCGGGGTGCGCAGCTTCTCGCGGAAGATGAGGACGCCGAACGCCACCGTCACCAGCGGGTTGATGAAATAGCCGAGCGCGCACTCCACCACGTGATGCGAGATGACCCCGTACACATAGGTGCCCCAGTTCAGCGAGATGGCGGCCGAGGCCACCGCCGCCAGCCGCCAGGTCCGCGCGTCGATCCGCCGCAACTCCCCTAGCCGCCCGGCGACCAGCAGCACCAGCAGCGCGACGACCAGGGTCCACAAGATTCGCTCGGCCAGCACCTCCCCCGCGCTGGCGAAGGACAGCAAACCGAAGAACGCGGGGAACAGACCCCACAGGAAGTACGCGCCGATCCCGAAAGCGATCCCGGCATCCCGCTCGCCGTCGTGCCGCGTGAAGCGGCCACGCCACCCCCGCTCGGCCGTCACCGTCGCGGCGCCCGCGGCCGGGTGCGGGGCGGGGGACTTCGGATGCTGATGTCCTTCGGCCACTCAATTACGTTAGCGTGCGCAACAAGCCCTTTTCCCGATGTCCGATTTGTCGTATTTGCCTTTGACCTGGCACAGCGCGCCTTTTCGACACCTCCGATGTCAGCTACATCTGGGTTAACGGCCCGGAAGGGCTAGCCTGGTCGGCATGTCGATCACCGCGCAGGCAGCGAGTCCGCCGAGCCCACCCGCGCTGGGGCTCACCTCCGCCGAGGTGGAGCAGCGGCGGCGGGACGGGCTGACCAATGACGTGCCGGAACGGGCCAGCAGGTCGGTCAAGGACATCGTCAGGGCGAACGTCTTCACCCGGATCAACGCCATCCTCGGCGTGCTGTTCATCCTGGTGCTGGCCACCGGATCGATCATCGACGGCATGTTCGGCCTGCTGATCGTCGCCAACAGCGCGGTGGGCATCATCCAGGAGATCCGGGCCAAGAACACCCTCGACAAGCTGGCCATCGTCGGACAGGCCAAACCGGTGGTGCGCCGCGACGGGCAGGCCACCGCGGTCACGCCGCAGGAGGTCGTGCTCGACGACATCATCGAACTCGGCCCCGGCGACCAGATCGTCGTCGACGGCGAGGTGATCGAGACCGAACTCCTCGAGGTCGACGAGTCACTGCTCACCGGCGAGGCCGACCCCATCGACAAAACCCGTGGCGCGCAGATCATGTCGGGCAGCTTCGTGGTGTCCGGCAGCGGCGCGTACCGGGCCACCAAGGTCGGCAAGGACGCCTACGCCGCCAAACTCGCCGACGAGGCCAGCAAGTTCACCCTGGTCAAGTCCGAGCTGCGCAGCGGCATCGACACCATCCTGAAAGTCATTACCTACCTGCTGATTCCGGCGGGCCTGCTGTCCATCTACAACCAGCTGTTCTCCTCCAAGGAATCCTGGCGGCCCGCGGTCAACGGCATGGTCGCCGCCCTGGTGCCGATGGTGCCCGAGGGCCTGGTGCTGATGACCTCCATCGCCTTCGCCGTCGGCGTGGTCCGGCTCGGCGCGCGCAAGTGCCTGGTGCAGGAGCTGCCCGCCATCGAGGGCCTGGCCCGGGTGGACGTGGTGTGCGCCGACAAGACCGGCACCCTCACCGAGAACGGCATGCGGCTGGCCGAGATCCGGCCGGTCGACGACAGCGGGCGCGCGGTGGACCCGGCGAACGACGGCCAGGCCCCCGAGGAGTTGCGCCGCGCGCTGGCCGCCCTCGCCGCCGACGACCCGCGCCCCAACGCGTCCGTCCTCGCCATCAAGGAAGCCCTGCCGGACGCCCCCGGCTGGCAGTCCACCGGTCTCGCGCCGTTCTCCTCCGCCAAGAAGTGGAGCGGCATGTCCTACGGTGAGCACGGCAACTGGCTGATGGGCGCGCCCGACGTGCTGCTGGACCCGGACACCGAGATCGCCGCCACCGCACAGGAGATCGGGGCCAAGGGCCTGCGCGTGCTGCTGCTGGCCCGCAGCGACCGCCCGGTCGACGCACCCGACGCGCCCGGCCAGGTCACCCCGGCGGCGCTGGTGGTGCTGGAGCAGAAGGTGCGGCCCGACGCCAAGGGCACCCTCGAATACTTCGCCTCCCAGCATGTTTCGACCAAGGTCATCTCCGGCGACAACGCGGTGTCGGTCGGCGCGGTCGCGTCCTCGCTCGGGCTGAGCGGCGGCGACGATCCGGTCGACGCCCGCACGCTGCCGACCGATCAGAACGAACTCGCGGACGTGCTCGACGAGAAGACCGTCTTCGGCCGGGTCCGCCCGGATCAGAAGCGCGCCATGGTCGGAGCGCTGCAGTCTCGGGGTCACACCGTCGCCATGACCGGCGACGGCGTCAACGACGTGCTCGCCCTCAAGGACGCCGACATCGGCGTCGCCATGGGCTCGGGCAGCCCCGCCACCCGCTCGGTGGCACAGATCGTGCTGCTGGACAACAAGTTCGCGACCCTGCCGTACGTGGTGGCCGAGGGCCGCCGGGTGATCGGCAATATCGAGCGGGTCTCCAACCTGTTCCTCACCAAGACCGTCTACTCGGTGGTGCTGGCGTTCCTGGTCGGCATCGCGGGCATCGGGTCGCAGATCTTCCACTACAAGGCGATCGGCTACCCGTTCCTGCCCCGCCACGTGACGATCGCCGCCTGGTTCACCATCGGCATCCCGGCCTTCATCCTGTCGCTCGCGCCCAACAACGAGCGCGCCCGCACCGGATTCGTCGGCCGCGTCATGCGTTTGGCGATCCCGTCCGGCGTGGTGATCGGCGTGATGACGTTCATCTCCTACCTGATCGCCTACCGGGGACCCGATGCCGGAGAGACCGCGAAGGTGCAGGCCGGCACGACGGCGCTGATCACGCTGCTGATCATCGCGGTGTGGGTGCTGGCCATCGTGGCCCGGCCGTGGAACTGGTGGAAGATCCTGCTGGTCGCGGGTTCCGTTGCGGGATACCTGATCCTGTTCGCGGTGCCGTTCACGCGGCACTTCTTCAAGCTGGATCCGTCCAATGTCGCGCTGACCACCTCGGCGGTGGTGTGCGGCGCGATCGGCGTGGTGCTGGTCGAGGTGGCGTGGTGGCTCAGCGCCAAGTATCTCGGCGACACCCCGCACAACGCACCGGCCCTCCTGGACGAAAACGACTGAATCGCACGATGTTCCGGAGCGGCGGCGCACCCCACGGTGTGCCGCCGCTCCGCTGTTTCCAAACTGGTCGCATGGTTTGGCTCGCCGGGTGGTCGGCCGTCCTGGGCAGCGGTCGAAATCGCAGGTACCTTGTGCCCCATGGAGGTCTTGCTGCATCAGCTCGACGCATTCGCCGACGCGCCGTTCTCCGGCAACCCCGCGGCGGTCATGCCGCTGCTGTCGTGGCTGCCCGACGAGCTGCTGCAGCGGCTGGCCGAGGAGAACAACCTCGCCGAGACCGCCTTCTACACCTCCGCATTACCCGTGGAAGCGGGTGTGCCGCCGGACAACTCGCCCGCCTTCCACCTGCGCTGGTTCACCCCCACCGTGGAGGTCGACCTCTGCGGGCACGCCACCATGGCCACCGCCGCCCAGATCCTCGACGACATGCACCCCGGCGCGGACCGGGTGCACTTCTACACCCGCAGCGGCTGGCTGCGCGTCGACCGCGACCGCGACGACCTGGTGCTGGACCTGCCGTCGGTGGCATCGGTGGAAATCGATGCGCAGGAGGAACTTCCGCACCGGCTCGCCGAGGCGCTCGGCGTGCGGCCGCTGCGCGCCTTCGAGGGCATCGACGTGGTGCTGGTCGTCACCGCCGAACACGAAGTGCGCGAATCCCGCCCGAACTTCGCCGCCTTCCCCGACCTGAAACGCGCCGCCATCCTCACCGCCGAAGGCACCGAGGTGGACTTCGTCTCCCGCGTCTTCGCCCCCGGCCAGGGCATTCCCGAAGACCCCGTCACCGGTTCCGCGCACGCCCAGCTGACCCCGCTGTGGAGCCGCGAACTGGGCCGCACCAGCCTCACCGCCCGACAGCTCTCCCGCCGCGGCGGCTCCCTGCGCTGCACGCTGACGGGCGACCGCGTCCGCCTGACCGGCCGCTGCCGCCGCTACCTCGACGGCGTCGTCCGCATCCCGGACTGAGAGCCGCGTCAGCGCGCGACGATCTGCCGGGTGAGCGTGTCCAGGTCGTCGGCCCGGTAGCCGGGGTAGCCGTGCATGATCTCCCGCCACTCCGCGGGCACGGCCGACGCGCCCCAGCGGGCCCCGAGCAGGCCGCCCGCAATGGCCGCGGTGGTGTCGGTGTCGCCGCCCGCGCGGACCGCCAGTTCCAGTGCGGCCGGGAGGGTTTCGGCGTGGGTGATCGCCCACCACGCGGTCTGCAGGGCGTGCACCACCCAGCCGTTCTTGGCGAAGTCGGCCGGGACGCCGGTTTCGGCCTTGTCCAGCAACGGTTCCCAGAATCCGGTGTCCACCTGCGACAGCGCCTCCCGCAGGCCGTCGTAGGTGCCGAACAGCACGGCGTGGCGGATGGCGAGGGTCCAGAGTTTGCACGCCTGCATGGCCTGCATGTCGTAGTGGGTCAGGGAGCTCACCAGTTTGGCTGCCTTGCCGCACTTCTCGGCATCGTCGAGGTAGGCGAGGGCGACCGGGGCGGTCCGCATGAGCGACCCGTTGCCCGCCTTGAGCCCCGGCAGATCGTGCGCCCGCAGCTGCATGGCCCGGCCGGTCCGATCGCGGTGCTCGAGCACCTGCCGCGTCTGGTTCCCGATATCGACGGGCTTGGAGTCCCACCACGCAACGAATTCGGCGGCCACCGCGTCCAGCCCCTCGGGGCCGCACAGGTCGCCCGCCACCGCCGCCGCGCGGGCCACCGCGACCGCCATGGCGGTGTCGTCGGTCCACTCCCCCGGCGCCCACCGGAACGCGCCGCCGCCCTTCATATGGATCTCCACGTCGGGACCGGGATGGGTGAACTCGTATCCGGCACCCAGCGCATCCCCCGCCGCGGTCCCCACCAGCACGCCCAGGGCCCGATCAGCCTGCTCCGGCGTCAATTCCATCCGCAATCGCCTCTTCCGCTCCGATGCCGTCGGCATCGATCCGCCACGCGTATCCGATCCACTACGACGTTACCCACCCCGGGGCCACGCCGAACCGGGCATCCGCGGTCTTCACGGGTTCTGGACTACCCTCGGAATCACTCCGGTGCAGTGTCGCCGCCGCTGTCGTTCCGTGCACTCCCTCCCGCCACTCGGATGCAAGATCCGGAGGTTCTGCCGATGAAGAACCAGCTCGCCGGCCATTCCGACCGGGCCGCCGCGGACCCGCTGTCCGCGCCCCTGGCCCCCGTCCCGGGCTCCGGCCACATCTTCGACGTCGACCGCCGCCTGAGCACCGTCGACATGGACGAGAACCGGAAGATGCGCATCGACGGCATCGCCCGCCATCTCCAGGACGCCGGGGTCGACCATCTGATGCACATCGGCTCGCTCGAATCCCACCCACACTGGATCGTGCGGCGCACCGTCATCGACGTGCTGCGCCCGATCGCCTGGCCCACCCGGCTCCGTGTCCGTCGCTGGTGCTCCGGCGTCTCCCCGCGCTGGTGCACCATGCGCGTCCGCATCGACTCCGAGGCCGGCGGCCTGGTCGATACCGAGGGCTTCTGGATTCACGTGAACAAGGCGACGATGAGCCCCTCCCGCCTCACCGACGAATTCTTCGAACTCATGGCCACCACCACCGACGACCACCGCCTGCGCTGGCGCCAGTGGCTCGACGCCCCGGCCCCGGCGGCCGACGGCACCCGGTACACCTTCCGGCGCGCCGACACCGATCACTTCCGGCACATCACCAACACCGCGTACTGGCACGCCGTCCACGAATTCGCCGCCGACGCACCCGGACTCACCCGCGGCCCGCACCGCTACATCCTCGAGTACAACAAGCCGATCCGCTTCGGTGAACCCCTCGACATCCACGCCGTCGACGCCCCCGGCGCGCTCACGCTCTGGTTCACCGTCGACCAGGAGACACGCGCCATCGCCCAACTCCGCCCACTGGAGGACGACTGATGCTCCCCACCCCCGTTTCCGCCGAGGATCTCAATATCTACGGCCAGGCCGACCTGCCCTGGGACCGCGTCCTGAAGGCACTCGACATGGCCATCGGCCTCCCCGAGACGGCCGAATTCCTCAGCACCGTAAGCCCTTCCGGCAAGCCCAGCTCCGCCGGAATCGGCTGCGTCGAAGCCGACGGCCGGCTCTACTTCACGAGCGGACCGGCCACCAGGAAGTCCCGGAACCTGGCCTCGAACCCGAATTGCACGCTCTCACTCCGCCTCCCCGGAGTGGACCTGGTCCTCTCCGGGGAGGCTCACCGAGTTTCCGGCACGGTCGAACTCGACCGCGTCACGGCTGTCTACCGCGCGGGCGGATGGCCCGCGGAACGATCGGGAGACGAGGTCACCGCCCCCTACAGCGCCCAGAGTGCGGGTCCCGCACCATGGCACCTGTACCGCTTCACCATCCACTCGGCCGTCGGGGTGGCGCTGACCGATCCACACGGGGCAACCCGCTGGCAGTTCGCGCACCGAGGGATGGCGCTGTCACAGGAGCACTCAGATGCACCAGATGACGCTACCGAGGTTGAAACACCACGCAGCTGATCCGAACGATCCGTCGATCGGCGTGGCGGAGGTCGCCGGAGGCGCCGGAGCGGTGGCGTCGGCGCCGGCCGCGGGTGCGGCCAAGACCAGCACGGGCGCCGCAAATACTGTCGCCGCTACGGTTTTCATGATCTTTCTGGACATTTTGCTTCCTTACCACGAGCTGTTGTGATGTCCGCGTCTACCAGGCTGCGTTGCCGAGCTACCGGACCTGACCACGATCGCGTCGCACGCCGAATCGGCTCTGCGACACCCGATTGGCTCTTTGGTGAAGTAGTAAACCTTGTGAAGCACATGCGACGTCCCGATCGGAACGCGCATTGTGGCCGGCCGAGAGCTACCGCATCGACCTGACCGGAAAGGACGTCATGTGGAACGACGCCAGGTAAGAGCATACTCCCGGCTATCAATCGATTCGGACGGAGCGAGCAGATTTAGTTGATGAAGATTCTGCAAAGTCGAGCGTCCAGGAACCGGTCAGCCGGCGGGGACGGGGCCGTCGTCGGGGCCCGGGACCGCGGCCTCACGCTGCTCGGGCAGGAGCGGCGAGACGGCGAAGACGGCGGCGGAAGCGTCGGCCGGTAGCGCTTCGACCGCGCGGATTCCAGGACGGGTGGCCACGGTTCGCAGCTGGGAGAGGGAGCCGTGGACGACGACGCCCACGACGCACGCGCAGTCGGCGCGCAGCCGGGCGGCGACGAGGTCCTTGACCTGCGCGGAGCGGGTGTCGAAGGTGGTGGTCGATTCCATCTGGGCGGCGGCGGATTTCACCGAGGCGACCGCGACGCTCTCCCCCGATGGCACACCGATCGCGATGATGGGCGTCGCGACCCGGTCCACCCACACGTGGTAGTCGACCTCCGAGACGCGCAGGCCCGCACTGAATTCGGGGATGCGGTCGGCGGTGACGCCCTCGGTGAAGGACAGCAGGGCCCAGTGGCCTCCGGAGTCGCTGCCTTCCAAGGAATTCCGGGCGCGGGTCAGGTAATCGGCCACCGGCTCACCGCTTTCCGGTCCCAGCCGGTCGGTCGCGATGATCCCCGGCCGCGGCGGGTTCGCCCAGCCCAGGACGAGGATCAGGACGACGAGAAGCACCGCCGCCGTGGCGATCCCGGCGCGGCGCGGGGTCGAGCCCGCCACGCCGCGCGGCCGCGGTGCATCCACTCGGAGCTCCGATCAGTGCTGACGCAGGACGTCGAGCGCGTGTTCCAGGTCGGCGGGGTATTCGCTGGTGATCTCGACCCAGCGGCCGTCGGCGGGATGGTTGAAGCCCAGCTGGCGGGCGTGCAGCCACTGCCGTTCCAGACCCAGCCGTTCGGCCAGGCGCGGGTCCGCGCCGTAGGTGAGGTCACCGCAGCAGGGATGGCGCACGGCCGAGAAGTGCACACGGATCTGGTGGGTGCGGCCGGTCTCCAGGTGGATGTCGAGCAGGCTGGCGGCCTGGAAGGCCTCGACCGTGTCGTAGTGGGTGACCGACGGGCGGCCGTCGGCGGTGACCGCGAACTTCCAGTCGTTGCCGCGGGCCCGGCCGATCGGAGCGTCGATGGTGCCGCTCGACGGATCCGGATGGCCTTGCACCAGAGCGTGATACCGCTTCTCGACGGTGCGGTACTTGAAGGCGCGCTTGAGCTGGGTGTAGGCGTGCTCGGACTGCGCGACCACCATCACGCCGGAGGTGCCGACGTCGAGACGGTGCACGATGCCCT
The DNA here is from genome assembly GCF_053602575.1 of Nocardia sp. NPDC004340. Lineage (NCBI taxonomy): Bacteria > Bacillati > Actinomycetota > Actinomycetes > Mycobacteriales > Nocardiaceae > Nocardia > Nocardia sp. NPDC004340. Next base: position 39,640 of record NZ_JBSGDW010000008.1, on the reverse strand, counting down.
GGCGCTCGTGCGCGCCAGAGGTGGAGATGCGGTAGCCCATCGCGGCCAGACCGCCGACCACGGTGGGGCCGGTCCAGCCGACACCGGTGTGCGCGGCCACGCCGACCGGCTTGTCCACGGCCACGATGTCGTCGTCGGCGTAGAGGATCTTCATGCCCTCGACGGGGGTCGCCTCGACGGTGAGTTCGCGCTTGGGCTCGGGGAATTCGACCTCCAGCCACGCACCGGCGGTGAGCCGATCCGACTTTCCGGCCGCGACGCCGTCGAGCTGCACCGAGCCGTCCTCGGTCATGGCCGCCACCGCGGTGCGGGACAGGCCCAGCAGCCGCGAGAGCCCGGCGTCGACACGCATGCCGTCCAGGCCGTCGGGCACGGGCATGCTGCGAGTCTCCCTCATGCCGCCTTCCCCTCCGCGGTCGTCGCGGACGCGCGGTGCATGCGGGTGCCGTCGGGTTCGAAACCGAACACCGTCAACGCCACCAGCAGGATCGCGCCGCACACGATGGCCGAATCGGCCACATTGAACACCGGCCACCAGCCGACCGCCACGAAATCCACCACGTGACCCTGCAGCGGGCCGGGCGCTCGGAACAGGCGATCGATGAGGTTGCCGAGCGCGCCGCCCAGCACCAGGCCCAGGCCGATGGCCCACGGCAGCGAGCGCAGGGTGCGACCGATCCGGATCACGCCGATCACCACGGCGGCGGCGATCAGGGTCAGCAGCCAGGTCATGCCGGTGGCCATGGAGAACGCCGCGCCCGGGTTGCGGACCAGCGACAGCCGCGCCCAGTCGCCGATCAGATAGATCGGCTTGCCGGGGGTCATGGTGGAGACCACGATCGTCTTGGTCAGCAGATCCAGGCCGAGCACCACGGCGGCGAGCACCAGCAGATTGCGCAGGCGCAGCGGCTGCGACGCGGTCTCGGCGGGAGCGCTGTCCGACTCGGCGGGTTCGCCGGCGGGGGAAGCCTCGGCATCGATCGCGGGAACGGTCTCCCTTGGCGACTTGTCTGGTTCCTCAGCGCCCGTTTCGCGCGGCCGGTCGGTACTCACCCTGACATCATTCCTTATCGACGCCCGCGGACTCCGAACGGTCCGGGCCGGGCGGCTCCGAACCGCCGCGCGGGCCGACCCGGGGCCCGTCCCGGCGGACCGAAACGGCGGCCGCACAGGATCCCAGCTGTTTTTCAGGAACCCGTCGTAACCTGTTCGACGTGACGGTGTTGTCTTCCTCCCCCAGCTCGGCGAACGCCACCGCACCCTGTTCCGGAGCCCCGCGACCGCCTCGCCGCGGGAGCGCCCGCGGCCACCGTTCCGGGGTGCTGCTGCTGGTCCTCGCGGTCACCCTGACCGCCTTCGGCGTCGGCTGCAGCGACTCGTCGGAGACCACGGCCGAGGGCGACGGCACCGAGCCGGTGGGCATCAACAAAGAGGTCACCATGCCCATCGAGGCCGTGACCACCACCGTCGTCAACCCGGGCGCCGAACCCCGCTCCCCTCTGCGCCGCACCCTGGAGCCGGGCACCAGCCAGCAGGTGACGTTGAGCACCGAGCACCACATCGAGCAGCAGATCAATCAGCAGGCGCAGCGCGACATCTCCCCGCCCGCGGTCACCATCCCGCTGACCGCGCAGGCCGAGGCCGACGGCGTCGAACTGACCGTCGGCAATGTCACCTCCCCCGACCCGGCCCTCGCCGCGGCGCTGACCCACGCCGACGGCTCCCACGTCGGTTTCGACGTGAGCGAGCTGGGCGCGATCACCGCGCTCAAGCTGGCCCCCAAACCTGCCACCTCCGACGCCGCGCGCGCCGCCCTGGAGCAGTCGTTCTATCAGGCCGTGTACCAGTCCATCGCCTTCCCGACCGAGGCCGTCGGCGTGGGCGCGGTATGGACCGTGCGGCAACAGGTTTCCGGGAGCGTCCCGCTCGAGCAGGTGACCACCTGCACCCTCACCGCCCGCGAGGGCAACGAGCTCACCATCGAACTGAACGTGGTGCAGAGTCCGAAGTCCGCGGTGTGGCATCTGCCCAACGAGGCGGGCCAGCTCGAGATCGTCGACTACCTGATGCACGGCACCGGCACCATCGCCGTGGATCTGGGCCTGCCGCTGCCGGTTTCCGGCCAGGTCGAAGTCGGCGGCAACCAGACCTACCGCGACCCGCGCAGCGCGGTGACCCTGCGCCAGACGCTGCGCACGGAGGTGCAGTGGGGAGCCTGACACGGCTGGCGTTGCTGGCGGGCGCGCTGGCGCTGACCGCCACCGCCTGCGGGAACAGCAAGGACTCCGGGGGCCCGCTGCCCAGCCTGGGCCCGGCCGTGCAGCCCACGCAGTCGCCTGGCGGCGCACCGGTTCTGGACGAGTACACACTGCGCTCGGATCTGCTGGATCTGACGGCCATGCCCGCGGGGTTCACCGCCCTGGACGACCCGCCGCCCGGCGCGTCGGGCGGCGCGGGCGCGAAGACCGATCCCGCGCAGTGCGCGAAGGTGCTGGAAGCCATCGCGGTGCAGGCGCCCGGCGCGGCGGCGCGCGCGGCGGCCCAGTTCGGGGGCATGAACTTCGCCAGTGTCGACATCGACGCGGCGTCCTATGCGAACGGCGGCGCGGCCCAGGCCTTCTCCGCCGCCCAGTCGCTGCTGACCGGGTGCACGAAGTACTCGGGCACCGATGCCGACAACACCAAGGTCGAGTTCCGGCTGGGTGGTTTGAATCAGCCGCAGGCCGGCGACGGATCGACCGCGTTCCAGGTCCGGACCACCAGCGAAGGCCTCACCCTCTACACCGACGTGAGCATCACGCTGGTGGGCTCGACCGTCGTGCAGATCGCCTACTCCGACGCCAAGGAACCCGATCCGCAGCAGCTCAGCGCCATGACGGCGGCCCAGGTGCGGAAACTGCGGGGAGCCGCGGGCCCCTAGCTGCCGCCCTGTCCGCGGCGCGCAGGAGCTACAGGCCCGCGGCCATGCAGGGCTGAGTCCCCCAGAACGACACCGCCCCCGCTTCCGATCGGAAGCGGGGGCGGATCACGGTCACGGTGTGACGGCCGAAGCTACTGCCAGCCGGTCACATTGATCGGCCCGGGATTCCACATACCCGTGTGACTCTCGACGGTCACCGACGGCTTGGCGGTCTGCGCGGAACTGTCGATCCGCTCGAACCGCTGCAGCTCGCCCCAGTCCCGGCGCGGGTCGTTGTCCAAGAAGGTGGCGATGGTGACCGGGCGCAACAGCATCGAGCTCCAGCCCAGCGCGCCGCCGCCGTCGTGGCTCTGCCACAGCGTGGTCATGGCCGCGCCGCCGCGGTCGGGCAGGATGCGGTACTCGGGCACCTCGGCGATGCCGTCGAGGTGATCGAAGGGCCGCTGGCACGGGAACTGCAGGCCCACTTCCCAATCCAGCAGCACGGGCTTGGCGCTGCCGACGTACTCCTGCAGCGTCACCGTGTGTGGGATGCGCGGCGGGGTGAGCGCCACCCACTGCTTGGGGTCGCTGTCGCGATCGGTGGCGACCACGCGAATCGCGGTGGCGGCGGCCGGGATCTCGCTCAGCGGCGTCCGCAGATTGCGCCAGGTCGGGGCGGGACCGATATCGATCGGCGTCACCCGGCCCTGCGCGACGGGCACGCCGTCGGCGCCGGGCACACCGTATTCGACCTCGACCGACTGGCCGGGGGTCACGATGCCGTCCTGGTCGACCGAGCGGATGCGGCCCGCGGCGGCGATCGCGATGATGCCGGAGCGATCCTTGGCCGCGGGCAGCGTGTACCAGCCGGTGGTCAGGGTGGAGATCGCCTCGGAGCTGTTGTAGCTGCCCAGCACCGGGGTGCTCGCGTCCAGGCCGAAAGGCAGTGGCGCGGTGGTGGTTCCGTCGGCGGTGCCGCTGCTGCGCCCGCTGACCGCGCTGGCGACGCTGCCGCCGGTGTCGAGGTCGTCGTCGGGACGCAGATCGGTGGCGACACCCTTGGGCGAGAAGCCGGTGGCCTCGGCGCCGAAGGCGCTGTGCGCGTCGCCGGTCAGTGGCACCAGCATGCCCGCGTTGGGCTGCTCCTCCACCCGCACGTCGCGGGCCAGGCCGCACGGCTTGCCCAGCACCGCATCGATATTCGAGCGAGCCAGCGAGTACGCCGGGTACTGCACGACCGCGCCCTTGGCGAGCATGGCCACCTCGAACACGACCATGAACGCGGCCGCCACCGTCAGCGGCGGGATCGCGATGAAACGCCAGCCCAGCTTCGAGATCCGGTGCGGGCCCGGCTTTTCGGGCGCGCGCACATGGAACCAGCCGGCGAGCGCGAGCAGCGCCAGTGCGATGCCCAGGAAGATCTTCGAGACCAGGAACCCGGCCAGCACCACCGGCTTGTCATTCCAGGAGATCGACCAGTTCGACACGTACCACCAGCCGTTGATGCTGGCGAACGCCGCGGCCAGCGCGAACGCCACCACCGCGGCGAACAGCGCCCGGTTGCGCGGCGACCGCATCACCCGGGGGCCGACCGCGACCGCGGTGAGCACCGCGACCACACCGGCCAGTCCGGCGTAGATGCCGTTGTGGTGGGTCCACTTGGTGGGGGTCAGCATCATCAGCAGGATGACGCCGACGCCGGTGCCCAGCACGCGCCGGGCCGGGCCCGAGGCGGTGAACGGGATCCGGCCGCCCTTGCGCAGCAGCACCGCCGCGCACACCGCCAGGCCGATCCAGAACACGAACATGCCGAAGCGCCGCGCCAGCGAACCGTCGATGGTGGGCATGAAAAGGTACTGGTAGCGAATGTATTCGCCGTCCCAGTGCACATCCGGGCCGACCGCGGTGTGCACCCGGCTCATCTCGAACATCGAGGCCAGCGGCTGATCGCAGAACATGACCGCCAGCACCACGGCGCCGGCCGCGGCCACCGGAGCGGCCAGCGTGAGGTACGCGCCGAAGCGGGCCTTCAGAATGGTGAGCGCGCTCGCGTCGGGCGGGGTCGGCTTGCCCAATTCCGTTGCGCGCCGGTTGAGGATCCGCCAGATCGGCCGGATGCCCGCCAGCAGCGGAGCGAAACAGATGATGCCGGACGGGCCGACGGTGCAGGTGAACGCGCCGATGCTGACGGCGATGCCGTAGGGCAGCAGCCGCCCGGTCGCGATGGCCCGCTCCACCGACACCCAGGTGAGCAGCACACCGAGAGCCACCAGCGGTTCCGGCCGCAGGCCGTTGTTGTAGGCCAGCCACACGGCCAGGAAGCCCAGCGCCCCGGTCCACACCGCGATCCGGTCGCGGCGCACCCGCGCGCCCAGGCGCGGGATCACCTCGCGGCTGAGCACCAGCCAGATCAGCACGCCCGCCGCCAGCGCGGGCAGGCGCATCCACACGCTCGCCGGGCTGACCTGCGCCATATGGCCGATCAGGTCGTAATACGGTGTGCCGACCGGAGTTTCGGGGACACCGAAGTAGCCGAAGTAGTTGGCCATGTATCCGGCGTGCAGGGACGCGCGGCCCATACCGAACTGGTAGCCGTCGTCGGAGGTGGTGGCGCCGATGAAGTGCCACAGCACCAGCGTGCCCAGCACCACGGCGTCGACCGGCTGGAAGGTCCACCAGTGCTTGGGCAGGAAGCGGCGGCTGCGGCGGCCGTCGAGGCGGTCCAGCCCGAACAGGGCGCCCAGCGCGACGAGGGTGCCGGCGATGGCCGTCCAGATGGCGATCCGCTTGAGCGGGCCCGGGGTGGAGGTGAAGCGGCTGTCCACCGCCGCGGTGACCTTCGCGCCGTCGGAGACGGTCAGATCGCTGAAGATCCCGACCAGCTGCGGCCGGTAGTCACCGTTGAGGGTGACCGGCTCGACCGAGGAACCGGTCAGCGTCGCGGTGGAGGATGTGAAGTCCGAGTGCACGGTGAGCGCGCAGCCCGCGCCCAGCTGGTCCACGGGCACGCTGAGCAGCGTCTTGTGGTGCAGGATCGCTTCCAGCTTGCCGGGCGTGGTGACGCCGTCGGCGGTGGTCGCCGCGGTGACGCGGGCCACGAATCCGTACTTCTCGAGGTCCGGCGCGCCATTGGGTCCGGTGGCGGCCAGGGTGCCGCCCTTCGCGCCCAGCTGGGCCACGGCGGCGCAGGGAATGGTGGCGTCGAAGCTCTGCGGCGCGTAGCTGATCAGCGGGGCTTCGACGCTCTGCGTCGAATTGCCCTGCGGCCAGGTCAGAGTGGTGTGGTCCACACGCACCGGCAGGAACGGCACCGCCAGCGCCGCGAGCACCGCGATCAAACCGGCGATCAGGGCGACAGGGCGCGCCCAGCCCCCTCGAGTCCGTCTCTCGGGTTCGGCACCAGCACTCCCGGCGGCATCCGGCCCCGCCTTCTCCAACACGTCCGTCACGACCGCAGATCCTAAGCGGTCCTCATCATCGACCGCCAAGAAGAGGACGAACCCGGCATTCCGCTAGGGGATGCCGGGTCCGCTCGAGACGACTAGCCGCAGGCCGGGGAGGTCTGGTTGACCAGCGAGAGGGCGTTGCAGACCCAGTCCTTCTGGACCTTCCACTTGCCGTCCTCGGCCACGAACGGCACGACGGCCTGCTGCGGCGCGCCACCGTTGACCGCGAACTGGGCGTCGGCGGTGATGGTGCCGTTGCCGAGGTCGGTCACATTGGTGACGGTGATGGTGGCGTTGTTCTGCCGGTAGGCCTCGGCCAGGCGGCCGGGCAGGGCCGGGTCGGCGTTGGCGCCCTGCATCATGTCCAGCTTCTGCGCGTCCGGGATGCTCGGATCCAGCGCCTTCTGCAGCTGGGCATTCAGGTCCGCCACGGACGGAGCCGCCGGGTAGTTGTTCTGCGCGCCGGTGACCTTGGAGGTGGTGGCCTTGGTGGGCTTGGTCTCCTTCTTGTCACCGCTGCCACACGCCGACAGCCCGAGTACGGTCACGACAGCCAGGGTGGCGACCGCGATACGTCCAGTCTTCTGAAGCTTCAACTGCTCGTCCTTTGCGTTCGAGTAGGTCCGTTCGACAAGTGACAGCTACACCGCGGCGGCGCTGCCCGACTGGCGACACTACCAACGCCCGGTCGCGGAAACCGCGTCCGAGGGCGGTGGCGCGGCATATTCAGGCCGAATCCTCATAATTCGCGCATTCGGGTCTTAACGCCTTCAGCGCAGGCTGCCAAGCGGATCCGCCCTGGTGAGAGCCGGATCCGCGGCGGCGAAGGTGCGTGTGGGACCCGGTCCGGTGGAACGGGTCTCGAAGCGGACCGTCACCACCCCGTGCCCCGCGCCCTGCACCCAGCCGTGGCCGAAATCGGGGTGCTCGACATCCAGTCCCGGATACCAGGTTCCGATCGCGAAGGAGCGAGTCGCGGGCGGTACCAGCGGATCCGGACCGCCGGGCGCGGCCAGCGTGGGCTCCTCGGCGACCGCGTCGGCGCCCACCGTCTGATCCAGTTCCGGGAACAGCGATTCCTGCCGGATCTCCGACAGCCCGGCGAAACCCACGCCCACCAAGCGAATCGGGCCGATCTCGACCGGGTCCAGGGCCGAGCGCTGCGCGGCGGCGGTCAGGGTGACCAGGTCCTCGGTGGCGTAGGGCAGCGTGGAGGATCGGGTCACGATGCTCATATCGGTCTTCTTCAGCTTGAGCACCACCGTGCGCGCCGCGCGCCCGTCCGCGCTCAGCCGCCGGTGCGCCGAGGACGCCATGGCGTCGATGGCCGGGCGCAGCTGGGCGAGGGTGAGAATGTCGGTCTCGTAGGTGGTTTCGGCGCTGATCTGCTTGGCCTCGGCGCGTTCGGCCACCGGTCGGTCGTCGATACCGCGGGCCAGCCGGTGCAGCGCCACCCCGATGCTGCCGCCCAGGATCGAGGCCGCCTCCGATTCCGGCAGCGCCGCCAGCGCCCCCACCGTCTCGATTCCCAAGGAGCGCAAACGACTCTCGGCCACCGGCCCGATCCCCCACAGCTTGCGCACCGGCAGCGCGGACAGGAAACCGTCCTGCTCGACCGCCGGAATCACCCGCACCCCATCGGGTTTGGCCAGGCCGGAGGCGATCTTGGCGAGCTGCTTGCCGCTGCCCGCCCCGACCGAGGCCACCAGCCCGGTGCGCTCGCGCACAGCCGTCCGCAGCTCCTCGCAGAATTCGAGCACCCGCTCCGGCGTCGCCCCCGCCAGTTCCGCGGGTTCCCCGAACGCCTCGTCGAACGACAGCGTCTCCAGCACCGGGATCCGCGACCGCAAGGCCTCGAACACCTGCCCGCTCAGTTCCCCGTACACCGCGCCGCGCGGTGGTATCACCACCGCCGACGCGCCGACCAGCCGACGCGCCTGATGCATGGGCATGGCCGACCGCGCGCCGAACACCCGCGCCTCGTAACTGGCCCCGGCCACCACGCCGCGCCCGCCCATGCCGCCGACCAGCACCGGCCGCCCGCGCAGGGTCGGCCGGGTGAGCTGTTCGACCGAGGCGAAGAAGGCGTCCATATCGATGTGCAGCACCCAGCGCCGCTGGCCCCGGCCTCCGGCGGGGCTGAGGGGTTGCCGTGAATCCGCCACGGCCCCCACCGGCCCGCCGCCTGGCGCCGCCGCCCCAGCACAACCGGCCTCACCAGGCACGATGCCCGGGTTCGCGGGGCCGGCGGAGGTGGTCACAGAGGGAAATCTACAAGCCGCTACCGACAGGTACGGGCAGGAACCTGTGTGAGAATTCGTCCATGACGATTCGCAAGGCCGTGATTCCCGCCGCTGGCATCGGCTCGCGCCTGCTGCCGTTGACCAAGGCGATCCCGAAGGAAATGCTCCCGGTGGGCGACAAGCCGGTCATCGAGCACACCGTCCGCGAACTCGTGGCCTCCGGTATCACCGACATCACCATCGTGGTCAGCGGTGGAAAGTCGTTGATCCAGGACCACTTCCGCCCCAATCCGGCGCTGGTCGCACAGCTGCGCGCGGACGGCAAGACCGCTTACGCCGACGCGGTCGAGGAGGTCGGTGAGCTGGCCCGGGCGGGCCACATCACCTACCTGGACCAGCACGGCCCCTACGGCAACGGCACGCCGGTGCTGAACGCCGCCCGCCACCTGGGCGACGAGCCCATGCTGGTGCTGTGGCCCGACGACGTCTTCGTCGCCGAGGTGCCGCGCGCCCAGCAGCTCGTCGACGCCTACGCCAAGACCGGCGCGCCGGTGCTGGCGCTGATGCCGATGGACCCGGCCGAATCCTCGCGCTACGGCGTGCCGGTGGTCGAGGAGACCGAGGGCAACGGCCTGATGCGGATCAGCGGCCTCAAGGAGAAGCCCAAGCCGGCCGACGCGCCGTCGGAATTCGCCGCGATCGGCGGCTACGTGGTCACGCCCGGCATCATCGCCGAGCTGCGCCGCCAGGTCGACCACTGGTACACCCATCGCACCGGCGAGGTGTACCTGACCGACGCCATCAATATCTTCGCCGCCGAGAACCCGGTGTACGGCCAGGTGATCCGGGGTCGCTGGTACGACACCGGCAACCCGGCCGACTACCTGACCGCGCAATTCGCCTCCGCGCTGGCGCACCCGGAGTACGGTCCGCTGCTGCGCGGCCTGGTCGCCGAGTAGGAGCACCGCGACACGCGCTGAACCACAGCCGATCCGCATAGCCCGGCGCACAAGTGCCGTGTGCCACAAGCACGCCGACCCCGATATTGTCGAAACCTGAAACATTGGGGCACGAGTCGGCGATCATGCGCATGGGTCGGGACACCCTGTGGATCGAAGGTCGGTTTTGCTAGGCGGATTGGGCACTCGGGCAGCACTGCTCGCGGCGGCAAGTTGTTCTCTTGTCACTACGTTCACCACGGTCGTGCCCGCGGGCCCGGCCTTCGCCGCCCCTCCCGACCCGATAACCGGCAGCGCCGCACTCGCGGCGACAACGGTCTCCGAGGACGGATCGTCGATCGAGAGCTTCGAGATCCACGACGCGCGCAACCTCACCCTGCTGGTGCACTCGGCCGCCATGGACGCCGACATCACCGTGGAGGTGCAGCGGCCCGCCGATCCCTCGCGACCGCGGCCGGTGCTGTACATGCTCAACGGCGCGGGCGGCGGCCAGGACACCGCGACCTGGAAGCGCAATACCGACGCCACCCAGTTCTTCATGGACAAGAACGTGAACGTGGTGATGCCCATCGGCGGCGCGTTCACCTACTACACGGACTGGCGCAACGCCGATCCCAAACTGGGCCAGCCCATGTGGAAGACCTTCCTCACCGAGGAACTGCCGCCGCTGGTGGACGCGGCGCTCGACACCGACGGCACCCACGCCATCGCGGGCATGTCCATGTCGGGCACCTCGGTGCTGCAGCTGGCCATCGCCGCGCCGGGCCTGTACCGGGCGGTCGCCGCCTACAGCGGGTGCGCGCAGATCTCCGATCCGGTCGGGCAGAAGTTTGCGAACCTGGTGATCACCATCGGCGGCGGCAATCCGGTGAACATGTACGGGCCGATGGACGATCCGGAGTGGGCCGCCAACGACCCCTACGTGCACGCGGAAGCCCTGCGCGGCATGGAGATCTACGTCTCCAACGGCAGCGGCCTGCCCGGCAAGCACGACAATGTGGCCGATGTGCGCAGCCTGGGCCCGGCCGACGGCGGTCTGCCGCAGCAGATCCTGGTGGGCGGCATCCTGGAGGCGGCCAGCGACTGGTGCGCGCGGAATCTGCGGACGCGGCTGCGGGACATGAGCATTCCCGCGACCTTCGACATCACCCAGGCGGGGACGCACTCCTGGGGGTACTGGCAGGACGCGCTGCGCGCCTCGTGGCCGGTGCTCGCCAAGGGCATGGGCCTGCCCGACGAGGAATGGGCGCCCGAGACCGCGCGCTCGGACGGAACCAACTGAGGCGCTCCGACGGAACCGACTGAGCCAGGCCGGGTTCGGGCCTAGCCCGCGTCGGCGGCGTTGTAGCGCACCAGGTATCCCGCCAGCCGCTCCACATCGGCGTCGTCCCAGTCCTGGAAGCGTTCGGTGAAAGCGGTGGCGCGGCTGCGGGCCGCCGCGCGCGCCACCCGGCGGCCCTCGGCGGTGGCGTGCAGCACCAGGTTGCGGCGGTTCGTCGGGTCCACTTCGCGTTCCAGGTAGCCGTCGCGTTCGAGGGCGGCGACCTGGCGGCTGACCGTGGACTTGTCGAGGTGGAAGTGCCCGGCGAGATCGGCGGCCAGGCAGCCGTTCCGCTCGATCACCAGGTCCAGGATGCTGGAGGCCACCAGCGACAGTTCCGGGTGGAGTTCACTGGCCCGGCCGCGAGCGCGGCGGGCGAAGGCGGTGAGCTCGCGCTGTATGACCTCGATCGCATCGGCGCGGCCGGGGAATGCGGATTCACTCTTCATGGTTGTAGACTACAACCTCGCTTGGTTGTATTTACCAACTATTGGAGAAGACTTCATGGCCACCCAACAGATCCGGCACGTCGCCGTGCACCTGCTCACCCCGCTGCTCATGTGCCTCGGCATGGGCCTGGCCTACCTGGGCGCATTCCACCAGCCCGAGCCCAACCACCTGGCGGTGGCCGTGGTCGGCGACAACGCGCAGGTCAAGGTGCTGGCCCAGTCCCTGAAGGACAAGGGCGGCAACGCCCTCGACGTGATCACCGTGCCCACCCGCGGCGACGCCGTCGACAAGCTGCGCCACCGCGATCTGGCCGGGGCGTACGTGCCCGACCCGCGGCAGCCGGAACTGCTGGTCGCCAAGGCCGGATCCGACACCACCGCCATGGCCGCCGAGGCCGTGTTCGGGCAGGTCGCCGGATTGCAGAACACGCCGCTCACCATCACCGACGTCACCACCCCCAGCTCCGGCGACCCCACCGCGCAGGGCATCTTCTTCCTGCTGGTCGCGCTGACCATCGGCTCCTACGGCAGCGTGGCCGCCATCAGCGCCGCGGGCGCGGGCCTGCCGCTGTGGCAGCGCGGCATCATCGGACTGGTCACCTCGCTGCTGGTGAGCCTGATCGGCCTGGCGCTCGCGGGCCCGGTCTTCCACATCGTCGACCACGATCTGGGCGCGATCTGGGGCATGTCGTGGCTGTACGCGGCGGGCATCCTGAGCATCGGCATCGGCCTGCACACCTTCCTGAAGCGCTGGACCACCCTGGCCATGATGGTGCTGTTCGTGATGCTGAACTTCACCAGCTCCGGCGGCGTCTACAGCCCGTGGCTGCAGAACGACTTCTTCGGCACGCTGCACCGGTTCTGGAACGGCGCGGGATTCGTGGAGGGCGCGCGCAGCCTGCTCTACTTCGACGGCATCGGACTGGGCAGCCGGATGGCGAGCCTGGTGCTGTGGCTGGCCGCGGGCGTGGTGCTCATGGCCGCCGCGGGCCTCGCCGAGAAGCGGCAGGCCGCGCCGAAGCACGCCGCGCCCGAGCCCGTCGCGGGCGACGCCGCCGAGGCGGAGATGGAGGAGGCGGTCGGGGTCTAGCGAATACCCCACTGCGACAAGGCGGTCCGGATGCCCACCCGGACCGTCTCCGCGTCGCCCACTCCCCCGCTGATGGTCACGCCGTCGCGGGTCAGCAACAGCGCGCGGGCGGCGTCCTCGACCTGCGGGTGACCGGCCGCGCGCAGCCGCTCGGCCATCAGGTCGCGGAACCAGGCGCGATAATCGTCGACGACCTTGCGCACGGCGTGGTCGGAGTTCGGGAACTCCACGGCGGCATTGAGAAACGGGCAGCCCCGGAATCCCGGGCCACGACTGAGCTCGCCGAGCCGCTCGAAGATGCCGACGATGGACTCGGAACCCGAACCGGGGATGGCCTCCAAGGTCTCGCGCTGACGGCCGTATTCGCGGACCAGGTAGGCGACGACCAGATCTTCCTTGGTCTTGAAGTGCCGGTAGAAGGTGGCCTTCGCGATCCCGGCCTCGGCGATGATCCGGTCGATGCCGACCGTGTGGATCCCCTCGGCGTAGAACAGCCGGGTCGCGGTGTCCAGCAGGCGCTCGCGGGCTTCGCTCATGGCTTGACCTGCTCTCCTTCTCCCTGATCGGGGCTATGTATTGACGATAGCAGACAGATCTGTCTACGCTGGGACTCGGACGTGAACAGACAAGTCTGTCTAGGAGATATCAATGCCCGCACTCTTCACCTCATCCGCCACCTCCGTCGGCCGCGAGGGCCGCTCGGTCAGCTCCGACGGCTACCTCGACCTCAAGCTCGCCCAGCCCAAGGAGGCGGGCGGCAGCGGTGACGGCACCAACCCCGAGCAGCTCTTCGCCATGGGCTACTCGGCCTGCTTCGCCGGCGCGCTGCAGGCGGTGGCCCGCAGCCAGGGCGTGAAGCTCGGCGACACCTCGGTGACCGCCGACGTCACCCTGAACAAGGACGACGAGACCGGCTTCGGCATCTCCGTGGTGCTGCACGTGGAACTGCCCGCGGAGCTGCAGAACGAGCAGGGCCACGCGCTGGTCGAGGCCGCCCACCAGGTGTGCCCGTACTCCAAGGCCACCCGGGGCAATATCCCCGTGGAACTGATTGCCGAGTAAGGCGATTCAGAAGAATCGGCGAATGGTGTAGATGTCGAACTCGCTCAAGGGCGTCAGTCCGACGGGCACACCCCAGTTGTACGCGTTCAAGACGTTGCCGCCGCCCGCGTAGATCCCTTCGTGGGAGGCGTCATCGTTGAGGATCAGCACATCCCCGGGCTGCAGCGCCCCGAACGGCACCTCGAGACCGACCTCGGCCTGCTGCCAGGTGGTGCGCGGCAGATTGATGCCGACGCTGCGGAAGGCCCACTGCACCAATCCCGAGCAGTCCCAGGCATCCGGACCGGTACCGCCCCACTGGTAGGGCTTACCGGTCTGGGTGCCTGCCAGCGCCAGCGCGACCATGGCCCGCGGGCTCGCGATCGGCAATTGTGCCGAGCCGCTGGCACTTCCGGAGAACGACCCGGTCCCGCCGCCGGAGGAGGATCCGGACGCGGAGCCCGAACCCCCCGACCCGGTGTCGGCATGCGCCGCGCCCGCCCACATCGCCCCTGTCATCGCCATCGCGGCCACCGTCGTGGCCAAGGTTCTGAGCCTGCCGAGCCGCTTGCGAGCCATGGGGCGCCCCTTCATCGGTGGTACCGCGGGAACAGCTGTGAACAAGATCGGTTAGCTAGCTGATAGCCGTTCTATCGCACCTGCCACAGCAGCCACAAGAGAACCAGGGCTGGCGTGTCTCGAGCCGCTGCCGCCTCCCCCGAAGAAACTCCTGGTCAATCGATCCAGACCCCACATAACAAAAAGAGCGCCTCCCCGATCGGGGAGGCGCTCCGTGTTTGCTGGAGTCTCGCGTCGTGGCCGGCTCAGCGCCGCGCCCACACCGTCAGCCGCTGGTTGGCCTTCATCAACAGCGGAACCAACAGGTACGCCGACACCGGAACCACGATCACGGTCAGGATCAGCGTCTTCACGAAGACCGGCAGCCCGCCCATCTCGGGGCCGAGCAGGGCCAGCGCGAGGGTGATGGTCGGGTACACGGCCAGCCAGGTGATCAGCGCGCGCCGGTGCACCGACGGCATGGCGGCGGGGGTGGCGACGACAGCGGCGGGGGTGGTGATGGTGGTCATTGTTCGCTCCTAGCGACCGTGTTCCCATTCTCTGGCGAGACGGTCCGTCTCGTCTCATGAAGTAAGTTAGCCCGCCACCGAAACTCTGTCAAGACGAGACGTACCGTCTCGTTTGCGGAGTATGCTGGACCCATGCCCCAGCCGCCCAACCCCGAACTGCGCAGCGCCAAGTCCCATCAGGCGATCCTCGACGCCACCTTCGAGCTCGCCGTGCGCAACGGCTACGGCAAGCTCACCATCGAGGCCATCGCCTCGCACGCGGGCGTCGGCAAGCAGACCATCTACCGCTGGTGGCCCTCCAAGGGCGCGATCGCCCTCGAGGCCATCAACGATCAGGTCGGCTCCGCCACCGACTTCCCCGACACCGGCGACATCGCCGCCGACCTGACCACCCAGATCACCGCCCTGTCACACATGCTCGCCGGCGACGCCGGCTGCGTCTACCGCGGTGTCATCGCCGAGGCCCAGAACAACCCGAAGCTCCTCCAGATGGTCCGCGAAACGTTCATCGAGCCCCGCGCCCGCATGGCCGGCCGCCGCCTCGAAACCGCCATGCGCGCCGGCCAGATCCGCGCCGACCTCCCCCTCCTGACCATGACCAACATGCTCTACGGCCCGGTCTACCTCCGCTTCCTCCTCGGCGCGGGCGAACTACTCGACGTCCCGACCCTGGTCGAGCCCGTCCTCGAAGGCCTGCGGCCCCGAAACTAGGCGCAGGGCATCAACCCTGTCGGCGTGCTCGTGCAGTCGTTCGTAATCGGCGACCGAGATGACGACCGCTATCTCGCTGCCGCCGTCGGTGATGATCGCTTCCTCGCCGGTAGCTGCCACACCGCGCACGATCGCCTCGAGCCGCGTCCGCGGATCGTTCAGGCCGTATATGTTCGCGCCCTCCATGTTCGGTCATTCGGGGGCCGCCGCGACGCGGATCGGAGCGACACGACAGCGCGCCGATACGACAGCGGCGCGGACCCGGAGGTCCGCGCCGCCGGCAGGTGAATTCGGTCAGGCCTTGGTGATCGAGGCCTTGACGCCGCCGACGATCTCGGCGGCGTCCGCGGGGGCCGCACCGAAAGTCAGTGTGGTGGCGAGGATCTCGCCCGCGATCAGGTCGCGGTGGGTTTCGGCCCAGGCGAGGCGGTCGCCGGGGACGTCGAGGACCACGGTGATGCGGTCGGAGACGTCCAGGCCGAGGGACTTGCGGGTTTCCTGGAGGTCGCGGATGAGGTCGCGGGCCCAGCCCTCGGCCTCGAGTTCCTCGGTGACCACCGAATTCAGCACCACCAGACCGGCATTGCCGGGCAGGGCGGCGGTGGATTCGGGCTCGGCGGCGACCAGGCGCTGGGTGTACTCCTCGGGGAGCAGGGCGATGCCGGCGGCGGTCACGGTGCCGTCGGCGGCCTCGGTCCACTCCCCCGCCTTGACGGCCTTGATCACCGTCTGGACGTCCTTACCGATGCGCGGACCGGCGGCGCGGGCATTGACGACCAGTTCGAAGCGGCCGTGGGCGGCCACGTCGGCGGTGAGGTCGACCTTCTTGACGTTGACCTCGTCGGCGATCAGATCCACGAAGGGGCGCAGGCGTTCCGCGTCGGCGGCGGCCACGGTGACCTCCGAGAGCGGCAGGCGCACCCGCAGGTTCTGGGCCTTGCGCAGGCTCAGCACCGTGGAGCAGGCGGTGCGGACCTCGTCCATGGCCGACACCAGTTCGGCGTCGTGCGGCAGGACGTCGGCGGCGGGCCAGTCGGCCAGGTGCACCGAACGCTCACCGGTGAGACCGCGGTAGATCACCTCGGAGATGAGCGGCAGCAGCGGGGCCGCGAGCCGGGTCGTCACCTCGAGCACGGTGTGCAGGGTGTCGATGGCGTCGCGGTCCTCCTCCCAGAAACGCGAACGCGACCGGCGCACATACCAATTGGTGAGCGCGTCGGCGAAGGTGCGCAGCTCGTCGCAGGCGGTGGCGATGTCGTAGACCTCGAGCGCGTCGGTCATGACGTCGCGGGTGGCCGCCAGCTTGGCCAGGATGTACCGGTCGAGCACGTTCTCCGAGTCGGTGCGCCAGGCGCCGGGCTGCGAGGCGTACAGCTGCAG
Source organism: Nocardia sp. NPDC004340 (assembly GCF_053602575.1). Classification (NCBI taxonomy): domain Bacteria; kingdom Bacillati; phylum Actinomycetota; class Actinomycetes; order Mycobacteriales; family Nocardiaceae; genus Nocardia; species Nocardia sp. NPDC004340. Next base: position 23,010 of record NZ_JBSGDW010000008.1, on the reverse strand, counting down.
GAAGGTCCAGGCGTTCCACAGCGGGCGCAGCGCCTGGCTGACACCCTCGCGGATACCGCGCTCGGTGACGATCAGGTTGCCACCGCGCAGCACCGGGGACGCCATGAGGAACCAGCGCATGGCGTCGGAGCCGTCACGGTCGAAGACCTCGTTGACGTCGGGGTAGTTGCCCTTGGACTTCGACATCTTGAGGCCGTCGTCGCCGAGCACGATGCCGTGCGCCACAACGGACTTGAACGCCGGGCGGTCGAACAGCGCGGTCGAGAGCACGTGCAGGTTGTAGAACCAGCCGCGGGTCTGGCCGTTGTACTCGACGATGAAATCGCCGGGGCTGTGCGGAGCCGCGACGGCGGCGCCGTCAATCGACTCCGTCGAGGTGCCCTCGAACCACTCCTTGTTCTCGAACGGGTAGTGCACCTGCGCGTAGGGCATGGAACCCGACTCGAACCAGCAGTCGAGGACCTCGGGGGTGCGCCGCATCATCGACTTCCCGGTCGGGTCATCGGGATTCGGCCGCACCAGGTCGTCGATCATGGGCCGGTGCAGGTCGTCCGGGCGCACGCCGAAGTCCCGCTCGAGGGCGTCGAGCGAGCCGTACACGTCCACGCGCGGGTAGGCCGGGTCGTCGGAGATCCAGACCGGGATCGGCGCGCCCCAGTAGCGGTTACGGCTGATGTTCCAGTCGCGCGCGTTCTCGAGCCACTTGCCGAACTGGCCGTCGCGGATGTGCTCGGGGACCCAGGTGATCTCCTTGTTGAGCTCCACCATGCGGTCGCGGAACTTGGTGACCGCCACGAACCAGGACGGCACCGCCATGTAGATCAGCGGCTGGCCCGAGCGCCAGCTGTGCGGGTAGGAGTGCTCGATGGTTTCGTGCCGCAACAGCTTTCCGGCGGCCTTGAGGTCCTTGATGATGACCGGGTTGGCGTCGAAGACCATCAGGCCCTCGTACGGCGGCACCATGGAGGTGAACTTGCCGCCCGCGTCGAGCGGCTGCACGATGTCGATCCCGTTGGCGGAGGCGACATCCATGTCCTCCTCACCGAAGGCGGGGGCCAGGTGCACGATGCCGGTGCCGGAGTCGGTGGTGACGTAGTCGGCGTTGAGCACGCGGTGCGCGCGCGGGTGGCCGAGGAAGAAGTCGAAGGGCGGCAGGTAGTTCAGGCCCTCGAGCGCGGCGCCCGAGTGCTCGGACAGCACCTGCGGCTCCTCGCCGAACTCACGGGTGTAGTGCGACACCCGCTCGGCGGCAACCACATACCGCTTGCCGTCCTTGCCCTGCACGTGCGCGTAGGTGACGTCGGGGTGCACGGCGATGGCGAGGTTGGACGGCAGCGTCCACGGCGTGGTGGTCCAGATCAGCGCGTTGGCGCCGTCGAGGTTGTGCAGCGGGTGGTCGGCCGGAACCCGCAGCACCATGTCGACGGTGACCGCCGGGTCCTGGCGCATCCGGTAGGAGTCGTCGAGACGCGCCTCCTGGTTGGACAGCGGGGTCTGCTCGTACCAGCTGTAGGGCAGCACCCGGAAGCCCTGATAGATCAGGCCCTTGTCGTACAGCGACTTGAACGCCCACATGACCGACTCCATGAAGTCGAGGTCGAGGGTTTTGTAGTCGTTGTCGAAGTCGACCCAGCGCGCCTGACGGGTGACGTAGTTACGCCATTCGTTCGTGTAGCGCAAGACCGAAGATTTACACGCGGCATTGAATTCCGCGAGACCCATGGCATCGATCTGTGATTTGTCCGTGATACCGAGCTGCTTCTCCGCTTCGATTTCCGCGGGCAGCCCGTGAGTATCCCAGCCGAAACGCCGTTCGACCTTCTTACCGCGCATGGTTTGGAAACGCGGGATCAAATCCTTCACGTATCCGGTCAGCAGATGACCGTAGTGCGGCAACCCATTGGCGAAGGGCGGGCCGTCGTAGAAGACGAATTCCTCTGCCTCGGAACGGTTCTCGATGCTGGCACGGAAGGTGTCGTCGGCGGCCCAGTAGTCCAGGACCCGCTGCTCCAGCTCGGGGAAGGAGACCTGCCCGGTGGTCCGGCTCAGGTCCGCGCGGGGGTATGCGCTTCGGGTGCTGCTGTCGTCCGCCATGGCGGCCTCTCGTCTCCTCGTGCCTGCGTCGTGGGCACGGGGACGATCCCGGCGCTCGGCGCGCCGTAACCGCGGTACCACCCCGCTTGCCCGGACCGCAGGAGCTGTGAAAACCCTTGCGAGACCGAGCCTCTCGTTGCGAGCTGTGACGGGCTCACCCGTTCGGTTCTAGTGGGCGATACCCGCGCGGAGCAGGTCACGCCGTTCTTCCGAAGGCTCCCCGGTGATGGCCGGATCGACGCCGTGGTGCTGTCTACATACTAGCGGGGCGGGTCCAGGGGTTATTCCCCGGACCCGCCCCGAAGCGAATCGTGTGAGCCGCTAATGCCTGGCGTGCCGTCCGCCCGGTGGTGGCGAGGACGCGTCCTCGTCATCGGTCCGCAGCGACAACGCACTGACGAGCAGCAGCACCGCGCCGATCACGCACACGATGATGCAGCCCCATGCCCAGATCACCGAACCGGTGGTCAGTGCGGTCACCAGCAGTCCGAAACCGACCGCGGCGAGGCCGAGCGTCACTGCGAGCAAGTGCACCATCCCCTCGTGTGTCTTCGGCGGCGAAGGCCACCGGAGGTCGCTTCGAAAGGTTGGCGACGATGCCGTGCCGCCCGGGATCGGGTCCCGTGCGACATGGCATCGCAGGCCGTGGTTACGACTTTACTTGCTGCCCTTGAGGAGTGCGCCGTTGCCGGAGGCATCCTGGCCGAATTCGCCGCCGTCGACCGGGACCGCGGAGCCGCGGTTCTCCAGCTCCTCCAGCTGCGATTCCAGGTAGGACTTCAGGCGCACGCGGTACTCGCGCTCGAAGGTCTTGAGCTGCTCGATGCGGCTCTCCAGCACGCTGCGCTGCTGGGTGATGGTGGCCATGATCTCGGTGTGCTTGCGCTCGGCGTCCGCCTGCAGGGCGTCGGCCTTCTCCTTGGCCTGGCGCAGCTGGGAATCCGAGCGGGTCTGCGCGTCGGACAGCATGGCCTCGGCCTTCTGGCGCGCGTCGGCGATCATCGCCTCCGAGCGGGTGCGAGCGTCGCTGACCAGGCGCTCGGAGTTGCCTCTGGCGTTGGCCAGCAGCGACTCGGCCTCGGTCTTGGCGTCCGAGGTGAGGCGGTCGGCCATCTCCTGGGCCAGCGAAAGCACCTTGGCGGCCTGCAGATTGGCGTCCGCGGAGGGGGCCTCGGCCTTGACGGGGGCGACCGGGACCGGGGCCGGCATCGGGGCCGGGGGCACCGGCGGCGCGGCCTTGATGGGCTCCGGCGCGACCGGGGCCTTCACCGGCTGGACCGCGGGGCCGCGGTTCTTCTTGGCGTCGGACAGTTCCGCGTCCAGCTCGGCAACGCGCTGGCGAAGATCCGCGTTCTCCTCGATGAGGCGTGAGAGCTCCTGCTCGACCAGGTCGAGGAAGGCGTCGACTTCATCCTCGTTGTAGCCGCGCTTCCCGATCGGCGGTTTGCTGAACGCGACGTTATGAACATCGGCGGGGGTCAGCGGCATGGAACGATCCCTTCACGCTTCGTATGGAGATCTAGCGGTAGATCTGGGCAAGCATTCTTTCGGCTCATTCTGTCACACCTGAGCTACCGACTGCCCTATCTGGCCCGTGATCGACATGAGGATGAACACGATAAACAGCAAGACCATAATCGACAGATCGAGCCGAATTCCCCCAAGATTCACTGGGGGTATCAAACGCCTCAGAAGTTTCACCGGGGGGTCGGTGATCGTGAAGATCACCTCGAGGATGACCACGACGAAGCCGGTCGGCCGCCAGTCGCGCGCGAAGCTGCGGATGAACTCGACGATGACTCGGCTGATCAGCAGCAGCCAGAAGAGGAACAGCAGGAGGTTCAACACCTGGAACAAGGCCACCGCACCACTCTGCCTGACAAACCATGATCGGCAAAACAGAAACACGGATCGTGCCGGTCACATCCGGTGTTGACGCGGCATGGCCGCAAGACTCCCCCATGATCCCCCGCGACCCTCGGTCGCAACCCCCTGGACGCGGCGCATTGCGCTGCCGCCGTGCGTGTTCGGCGCTGATGTGCGCCGGCACCGGCTGACGCCGCCGTTCCCCACGGCAGCGGCAGCTGGCTACTTCTGGTTGTAGAAGCCGTTCTCGGCGATGCGGCGGCGCTCCTCTGCGGAGACGTCGACGTCGGCGGGCGAGAGCAGGAACACCTTGGTGGCCACCTTGTCGAACGAGCCACGCAGGGCGAAGGCCAGACCGGCGGCGAAGTCCACCAGGCGGCGGGCGTCGGAGTTGCTCATCTCGACCAGGTCCATGATCACCGGGGTGCCGTCACGGAAACGCTCACCGATGATGGCGGCCTCGGCGTAGGTGCGCGGGCGCAGCGTCGTGATCTTGGACAAGGTGCCTCCGTCCTCGAAGATCTGGGGACGGCGGGCCGCCTCGATGCGGCGCTCCTGCTCCCGCAGCTCCTCGATGCGCCGCTCGGCGTCGGTGTCCATCGCCAGCGCGCCGCGGGTGCTCGCACCGCCGCCCATGGACCGGGTGCGGCTGGAGGGGGCGGTGTCGATGCGGGTGGGGCGACGCGGGGCGTCGTAGCGGGCGTCGGCGTCGTAGCGGTCACGCTCACGGTGATCGCGCTCGCGCTCACGGTGATCGTCGGCGTAGTCGTCACGGCGGGAGGCGCTGTAGGCCGGCTTGTAGGGGGCCTTGTACGACGGCTCGTAGGCCGGCTCGTCGTCGTAACGGTCCTCGCCGTATCGGTCGTAGTCACGCTCGCGTTCGGCGTAGGGCCGGGGACGACGCTGGCCACGCTCATCGGCGCTCCGGGCGGCTCCGCGGTCGTCGACGTAATCGTCTTCGTAATCCTCGAGCGGAACCATCCCGAAGTACGCCTTGAACTTGTGCAGCGTGCTCATCTGGTCGACCTTCCTTCGGCCCCGGTTGGCCTGGGGTGTTGTCCTGCTCAGTCCTCGTCTGTCACCAAGCATATGTTTCAAATGTGACTGGTGAGGTTTCTTTGCTACGCCGAGGTTATCGGTCGCGCGCCCATAAGCGCAGTACCGACACGCACGCACGTACTGCCGTGGCGGATGGCCGACTCCAAGTCGCCGGACATGCCCGCCGACAGTTCTTTCGCCTCGGGGTGAACAATCGTTAATACAGAGTGGATGCGGGCCAGTTGCTCGAAGGCCGCATCGGGCTCCACATCCAGCGGCGGGATCGCCATCAGGCCCGCGAGCTGCAGCGATTCCGAGGCCGCGACCTGATCGGCGAGCGCGCGCAGCGCGTCGTCGCGGACGCCGCCGCGGGCCGGGTCGGCGTCCAGCGACACCTGCAGCAGTACGCGCAAGGGGGCCGAACGCGCGCCCTCGTCCAGCGCGGCCCGCGCACCGGCCTCGAGCGCGCTCGCGAGCCGCTCGCTGTCCACCGAGTAGACCGTATCCGCCCAGCGTGCAACGGCTTTCGCCTTGTTGCGCTGAAGCCGTCCGATGAACTCCCAACGGACCTGGGACAGGTGTCCCAGCTGCGCCACCTTGCCCGCGGCCTCCTGTTCACGGGATTCCCCGAACTCCCGGCGGCCCAGGTCATAGAGGATCTCGATATCCGAGGCGGGGAAGTACTTGGTCACCGGCAGCAGCCGCACCGACCCGGGTTCGCGGCCCGCGGCCGCGCACGCTGCGTCGATTCGCTCGATGAGTGCCGACAGCGCGGTTTCGAGCTCGGCGACACGACCTCCGCCGGACGTGACGTGCGCCGCATCGGATCCCGCTGCGGCGGTGAAACTTTCGGTCATTCTGAAACCCCCTCGGGTGACATCCAAATCACACCGGCGAGTCGGCCTGTCGGCGCGCCGCGGCGGTGGGAGAACAAGGTCTTGTCCTCGATGGTGCACCGCGGGTCCATCGCGACGGCGCCGACACCGGCGGCCTCCAGCTGCCGCCGGATGCCCGCGCGCAGATCCAGGCCGGGCGTGCCCTTGACGGTGGTGGTCGCGCTGCCCGGCAGATGCGCCTCGACATCGGCGCGCATGGCCGCGGGCACCTCGTACTGGCGGCCGCTGGCGGCCGGGCCGAGGAAGGCCCCGATCCGCTCCGGCTTCGCGCCGACCGACACCATGGCCTCGAGCACCCGGGGCACGATCCCGATGCGCGCCCCGATCCGGCCCGCGTGCACGGCCGCGATCACCCCGGCCTCGTCGTCGGACAACAGGATCGGCACGCAGTCGGCGGTGAGCACCACCAGCGCCAGGTTTCGCTGGGTGGTGACCAGCGCGTCGGTGGCGGGCACCGGCTCGGAGCGCGGTCCGTCGACGATCTCGACGTTGCGGCCGTGGATCTGTTCCATCCACACCAGCCGGTCCGGCGTCAGCCCGATGCTCTCCGCGAGCCGAACCCGATTGCGCCGCACCGCCTCCGGATCATCGCCGACGTGGTCGCCCAGATTGAACGAGTCGTAGGGCGCTTGCGAGAATCCGCCCGCCCGCGTCGTCACGACCCGTCTGGTCCGGAAAACAGGTGCCGCTGAAGTCATGCCACCGAGGGTAGTAGCCACCGCGGGGCAACCCGGAATCAGACAGCTACTGCGGCCGGAATCACGAACGCGCCCACCCCCTCGGGCAGGCGCGTTCGAATCGCGTTCCGTGACAGCGCGGTGTCAGCCGCGGCGCATGAAGTCCGGCACGTCGACCTCGTATTCGTCGGTGTCCGGCGGCTGGATGTGGCCGCGGTTGTTGCTCGCAACCGTCGGGTCCACCACGGGCCGGGGCGCGCTGTAGGACGGGGCCGGACCGCGTTCGGCGATCGGCTGTGCGACGGGCGCGGGCTCCGGGCGCGCGGCCGGGGCGGGCTCGACCGCGCGGGCCGGGGTGTATTCGGTAGTGCGGCTGACGCTTCCGGCGCTCGCGGTCGCGGTGCTCGACTGGGTGCCGGGGAACCGGCTGACCGCGGGTTCGATGCGGCGGGCGGGCCCGCTGCCGTCGAAGCCGGCGGCGATCACCGTGACCCGGACCTCGTCGCCGAGCGAGTCGTCGATCACCGTTCCGAAGATGATGTTGGCCTCGATGTGCGCGGCCTCCTGCACCAGCGAGGCGGCCTCGTTGATCTCGAACAGGCCCAGATCCGAACCGCCCGCGATGGAGAGCAGCACGCCGTGCGCGCCGTCCATGCTGGCTTCCAGCAGCGGCGAGTTGATCGCCGCCTCGGCCGCCTTCACCGAGCGGCCCTCGCCACGCGCGGAGCCGATGCCCATGAGGGCCGAGCCCGCGCCGGACATGACCGACTTGACGTCGGCGAAGTCGACATTGATCAGACCCGGGGTGGTGATCAGGTCGGTGATGCCCTGAACACCGTTGAGCAGCACCTCGTCCGCGGAGCGGAAGGCGTCCATCAGGCTCACCGCGGCGTCGCCGAGCTGCAGCAGGCGGTCGTTGGGGATGACGATGAGGGTGTCGCAGGACTCGCGCAGGGCCTGGATGCCCGCCTCGGCCTGGTTGCTGCGGCGCTTGCCCTCGAACGAGAACGGCCGGGTGACGACACCGATGGTGAGCGCGCCGAGCTTGCGGGCGATGGAGGCCACCACGGGCGCGCCGCCGGTGCCCGTGCCGCCGCCCTCGCCGGCGGTCACGAAGACCATGTCGGCGCCCTTGAGGACTTCCTCGATCTCGTCCTTGTGGTCCTCGGCGGCCTTGCGGCCGACCTCCGGATCGGCGCCGGCGCCGAGACCGCGGGTGAGTTCACGGCCGACATCGAGTTTCACATCGGCGTCCGACATCAACAACGCCTGCGCGTCGGTGTTGACCGCGATGAACTCGACTCCCTTGAGTCCCTGCTCGATCATCCGGTTGACGGCGTTCACGCCGCCGCCGCCGATACCGACGACCTTGATCACAGCAAGGTAGTTGTGCGGGGGCGTCATGGGCTCTCGCCTTCCTTCGATCTGAAACAGCTTGTCGTCTTCGGTTACTCGACATGAAACGACACAATGGTCTCGGTCCGATAAACCCTCAACCATAGCTTCAGCGTTATGTCAAGTATCCGACTGGTGCCGAACGGTATTCGCAGCCACCGCGTTACGGGCGCAGGCGCGCCGAAACGAGTGTCAGAATCTTGTGTGATTCGCCTCGTCCGACCCACCCGAGCATCGTATCGTGGACGGTTGCCCTTCGGTCCTGGATCGGAACCGACGGTGCCCTTCCGGCAAACCACCGAAAATTTCGGCGGCCCAATGGGTATCGCTCACTTTACCGTGACCAGATTCGGACTCGAAACATCGAATACCTTGCCCGGCTGGGAAAGCAGGGGGCCGACCACCGCGGCCTTGCGCGAGGAATCCACGGTTCCGCCCCACAGCACCGTGCGACCGTCACGCAACTCCAGGGCAATGTCCGAAACCGAGCGGGCCACAACCGCTCCCACGCCGACCTGATCGCGCAGCGGAATCGGAATGGCGGCCATCACCGCCACCGCCGCCTTGGTCACCGGGTCCGTTCCGCCCGGATGCTCGGTCACGAGTTTGGGCACCCCGAGGCCCGGCGGCTCGATGGCGAATTCCACGCTGTCGCAATCGAGCAGATGGGCGCCGTCGGGACTGTCGAAATACAGCACCGGGGTTCGCTCGGTGACCGTCACCCGCACCGTGGACGGGAACACCCGCTGCACCCGCACCGAGCGGACCTTCGGCAACCGGGAGACCTGTTCGGCCAGGGCGTCGGTGTCCAGCCGCAGGATGGACAGGCCGTCGGGCACCTGCAGGGCTTGCCGCACCTGCTCTTCCGGCACCGCGGCCAGTCCGTCGACCTCGACCGTGCGCACCGACAGCATGGGAGTGAACCAGGCGACCAGTCCGAGCGCGATCAGGGCCACCACACCCGCGAGCACCCCGATCCGCACCCCGCGCGACCGCCAGGCGATCGCGATCCGCGACTCCCGCGGCTCCCGGCCCCGTCTGAGCCGGGCCCGGCGGGCCGCCGCCCGTTCGCCGGCCCCGGTGTCCTCGGTGGCCGGCTCGGCGGAATCGGTACCGCGCGTGCCGCTATCGGCAGCGGCCGTGTCGTAGGCGTCGTCCGCGGCCGGAACCGACCGCTCCAGCTCTCCCCCACCCGAGCCCATCGGCGCTCACCGCCCGTGCGAGGGTCGTGCGCGCAGCCCGTCCAGAATCTGGCTGCCCAGCATGGTCACATCGCCCGCGCCCATGGTGATCACCACGTCGCCGGGCCGCGCCAGCGCGCCCACCTGCTTGCCGACCCGCGACATATCCGGCTGGTAGTGCACGGGTTTGGTGACCGCGCTCGCGACCAGCGCTCCGTTCACGCCCGGCAGCGGCTCCTCCCGCGCGCCGTACACGTCGAGCACCACGACCTCGTCGGCCAGCGACAGCGCCGTCCCGAACTCGGTCGCGAAAGTGGCGGTGCGGCTGTACAAGTGGGGCTGGAACACCACGATCACCCTCCCCGGCCGCGACCGGGCGCCGTCGCGCGCCTCCTGCGCGACCAGTTCGGCCGCCGCGGAGAGCACCGCGCGCACCTCGGTCGGGTGGTGGGCGTAGTCGTCGAAGACGCGCACGCCGTTCTCGCGCCCGGTGAGCTGGAAGCGGCGGTGCACACCGCCGAAACCCTCCAGGCCCTGGATGATTTCGCCCAGATCGGCCCCGGTGGCGCGGGCGGCCAGCAGCGCGCCGAGCGCGTTGAGCGCCATGTGCCGGCCCGGCACCGACAGCCGCAGGGTGCGCGGCGCGGACTCGTCGGAGAGCTGGAACACCGCGACACCGCCGACATCACGCGGCTCCCACGACAGCAGTCGCGCGCCGACCGTCAGACCGGACTCCGCGAAATCGCCGGAGCCGTAACCGATCACCTGGATCCCGCGCGAATCCTCGGCCAGCCGGGCCGCCGAACGCCGCGCCAGACCCAGCGAGCCCGGGTCGTCCAGGCACACCACCAGGCGGCCGCCCTGTTCCAGCCGGTCCACGAAGTCGTCGAAGACCTGCACGTAGGCCTCGTCGGTGCCGAAGTAGTCCAGATGGTCGGATTCGATATTGGTGACCACCGCGACGTCGGGCGCGTACTGCAGCAGCGAGCCGTCGCTCTCGTCGGCCTCGGCCACGAAGATGCCGCCGGTGCCGTGGTGAGCGTTGGTGCCCGCCTCGTTGAGCTCGCCGCCGACCGCGAAGGACGGGTCGAGTCCGCAGTGCTGCAAGGCCACCACCAGCATGGAGGTGGTGGAGGTCTTGCCGTGGGTGCCCGACACCAGCAGCGTCTTGTGCCCCTGCATGAGCGAGGCCAGCACCGCCGGGCGCAGCAGCACCGGCACCCCGCGCCGATGGGCTTCCACCAGTTCGGGATTGGTCTTGGGGATGGCGGCGTAGGTGGTCACCACCGCGGTGGGTCCGCCGGGCAGCAGGTCCAGCGCCGAGGCGTCGTGGCCGATGCGCACCTGCGCGCCGCGCGCCCGCAGAGCCAGCACGCCGCGGCTCTCCTTGGCGTCGGAACCGGACACCATGCCGCCGCGCGACAGGAGAATTCGGGCAATACCGGACATACCGGCACCGCCGATGCCGATCATGTGCACGCGCCGCAGATGCTCGGGTAGATCGGTGTGAGCTTCCGCGGTACCCACATCACTGTCCGGCCGCTCCACTGTCACCTCGAATTACCCCGTTCCCTGGCGTGTTTCATCGGATAGTTGGGCTCCCAGGCCCGGGTGCTGCGCCACGATTCCGTGGAGCGGCTGGTGCGCCGGGCCGAATCCGAATCTACCGACCGCCGCGAGGATGTTTCCGCCGAGCCGCCCCGGCCCCGCCCCGAGGGTAGCGCGCGCTTCTGCGGCGCGGACTTCACCTTCGCGTTCACCTTGGGCTTGGGCTTGGGCTTGCCGGTCGCCTTGGACTTGGCGCGGGCGCGCGCGGCCCGGGCGGGCGAGTAGATGTCGGGTGTGGGCAGCCGCAGCAGACGGCTGAAGCGGCCGTCCTGTCCGGCGTGCAGGGCCGCCACCGCCTCCGGCTCGTGCCGGGCGGCATTGGCGATGATGCCGAACATGAACAGGGTGATGGCCAGCGAGGAGCCGCCCGCGGAGACCAGCGGCAGCTGCAGACCGGTCACCGGCAGCAAACCCACCACGTAGCCGACATTGATCAGCGCCTGCCCGGTGATCCAAGTGGTGGCCGAGGCGGTCAGCAGCCGGATGAACGGATCCACCGACCGCGAGGCGATCCGCAGGCCGGTGTACACGAACAGCGCGAACAGCCCGAGCACCAGCGCGCAGCCGAGGAAGCCGAGCTCCTCGCCGATGATGGCGAAGATGAAGTCGTTGTGCGCGTTGGGCAGATAGCTCCACTTGGCGCGTGACTGGCCCAGGCCGCGACCCCAGATACCGCCGTCGGCAAGGGAATACATGGCCTGGCGGGCCTGGTAGCCGATGCCCTGCGGGTCGTCGCCCGGATTGAAGAAGGCGCGCATGCGGTCCGAGCGATACCCGGCCGAGAGCGCGAGGATGGAGGCCGCAACCGCACCCGACACCGCGATGGTGACGAACATGCGCAGCGGCAGCCCGCCGAACCACAGCAGCGAGGTCAGCACGATGCCGAGCGCGATGGTGGTCGACAGGTTGGGTTCGAGCACCACCAGCAGGCAGACCAGCAGTCCGGCCGGCACCAGCGGCATGAGAATGTCCTTGTACCCGGCCTTCTCGGACTGCCGCGACGCCAGCAGGTGCGAACCCCACACCACCAGCGTCACTTTCGCGATCTCCGAGGGCTGCACCGACACCACGCCGAGGTCGAACCAGCGCTGCGAGCCCTGCACCTTGGTGCCGACGCCGGGGATCAGCACCAGCACCAGCATCACCACCGACAGCGCGAACACCGGGAACGACAGCTGCCGCATCACCCGCATGGGAATGCGCAGCGCGATGTAGAACAGCACCGCGCCGACCGCGGCCAGCACCGCCTGGGTGAAGAACAGCGAATAGGCCGAGCCGCCACCGGCGTAGGACTCCACGCTGGAGGCCGAGAGCACCATGACCAGGCCGAGCACGGTGAGCAGTACCGCGATCGCCACCACCAGGTGGAACGACGCCAGCGGGCGGGCCAGCCACGCAACGAACCATCCGGTTCGCAGACGCTGTGGGCCCTTGTTCCCGGCCCGCCGCGGCGTCGCCGTCGTCATTCGGTTCTCCCGATGTCCTTCTCGTCCAGGGCCTGCACGGCGGCCGCGAAACTGCGACCGCGGTGCGTGTAGTCGGCGAACATGTCCAGGGATGCCGCGGCCGGAGCCAGCAGCACGGTATCGCCGCGATGGGCGAAACCGGCCGCCACGCGGACCGCGCGCGCCATCACCGCTTCGGGCTCGATCTCGGTGAAGGGGTCACCCATTCGAGCATCGTCCCCCGAATTCAGCTCCACCACCGGCACATCGGGGGCGTGTCGCGCGAGTGCGGCCGCGATCACGGCCGCGTCCTGCCCGAACAGCACGGCCGCGACCAGGTGTTCGCGGCACTCCTCGATGAGGTCCTCCACGCCCGCACCCTTGAGCTGACCGCCGGCCACCCAGATCACGTTGGGGTGGGCCAGGATCGACGAACGCGCGGCGTGCGGGTTGGTGGCCTTGGAGTCGTCGACGAACTCCACGCCCGACAACTCGCGCACGAAGGCCGCCCGGTGCGGGCCGACCCGATGCTCCTGCAGTCCCTCCTTGACGAACTGCGGGGCCACGTCGATGGATCGGGTGAGCGCGGCCGCGGCCAGCGCGTCGGCCACGCCCGCCGGACCCTGCGGGCTGATGTCGCCGGTCTCGGCCAGGATGGCGGCCTTGGTGAAGGCGCGGTCGAGCAGCTTGCCGTCCACCACGCCCAGCTCGCCGTCGGCGGGCACGCCGATGCGGAAGCCGACCGTCCGACGCGCCTTGGACTTCCGGGCCAGCGCCGCGGCCACCTGGTCGTCGAGGCCGACCACGCCGACCCGGCCGGTCAGCGCGCGCGCCTTGGCGGCGGCGTAGGCGTCCAGGCCGCCGTGCCAATCCAGGTGATCCTCGGCCACATTCAGCACCACCCCGGCCTCGGGGCGGACCGACGGAGCCCAGTGCAGCTGGAACGAGGACAGTTCCACGGCCAGGATCTGCGGGCCGGGATTGCGGCGCAGCGCGTCCAGGATGGGCAGCCCGATATTGCCGCAGGCCACCGACGGGATGCCGGCGGCGCGCAGGATCGAGTGCGTCATCTGGGTGGTGGTGGTCTTGCCGTTGGTGCCGGTGATCACCAGCCACTTGCGGACCGGACCGTAGATGCGGGCCTGATCGACCCACCACGCGAACTCGACGTCACCCCACACCGGGATGCCCTCGGTCACCGCGGACGCCAGCACCGGCGAATCCGGCCGCCAGCCCGGGCTGGTGATGACCAGCGCGAAGCGCCGCAGCGCGTCCGGTTCCAGCAGGTCCGCACTGGTGGCGGTGCCCAGACCCAGTTCGGCGGCCTCGGCCAGTGCCTTGGCGCCGCTGTCGGTGACCACCGGCCGCGCACCGATATCGCGCAGCGGTTCGATCAGCGAACGCCCGGAGACACCCCACCCGGCGACCAGCACGTCACGGCCACGCAGGAATTCGAGCATGGGCCCCGGCGACCGCAGGACCCTCGGAGAATGTTCGGCCATTGCTGTCTCACCCTGCCGCAGAGAGGTATTCGCTGTAGAACAGGCCCAGTCCGATCGCCGACGCCATACCGGCCAGCAACCAGAACCGGATGATCACCGAGGTCTCGGCCCACCCGCTCAGCTCGAAGTGATGATGGAACGGTGCCATCTTGAACAGACGATTGCGGGTCGCGCGGAACACCGCCACCTGCAGCACCACCGAGGTGGTCTCGGCCACGAACAGCGCGCCGATGACGACCATCAGCAGCTCGGTGCGGGTGGTGATGGACAGGCCCGCGAGCAGACCGCCCAGCATCAGCGAACCGGTGTCGCCCATGAAGATCTTGGCGGGCGCGGCATTCCACCACAGGAAGCCGATACAGGCCGCACCGCCCGCCGCGCACACCAGCGCCAGGTCCAGCGGATCACGCACCTGGTAGCAGCCCGCCACCGCGTGCGCGGAGCAGGAGTTACGCCACTGCCAGAAGGTGATGATCATGTACGCGCCCAGCACCAGGCTCATCGAGCCCGCGGCCAGACCGTCCAGGCCGTCGGTCAGGTTCACCGCGTTGGACCAGGCCACCACGATGAGGCAGACGAACGCCAGGAAGACGATCACGCTCATCGACAAGGTATTGATGTCGCGGGTGTAGGACAGTCGCTTGTCGCCCGGCGTCAGGCCGTGAATGTTCTTGAACTGCAAGGCCAGGACGCCGAACACGATCGCCGAGGTGAGCTGGCCGATGTACTTCCCGGCCGCGGTCAGACCCAGGTTGCGCTGCTTGCGCAGCTTGATCAGGTCGTCGGTGAAGCCGACGAAACCCAGCGCGGTGGCCAGGCCCATGACCAGCAGGCCCGAGGCCGAGGGGCCCGGCTCGCCGTAGGTCATGGAGATCAGGTGCGAGCCCAGGTAACCGGCCCACATGCCGATGATGATGGCGACGCCACCCATGGTCGGGGTGCCGCGCTTGGCCTTGTGGCTCTCCGGGCCGTCGACCCGGATCTCCTGGCCGAAGCCCTGCTTGGCGAAGTAGCGGATCACCACGGGGGTGAGCAGAATCGAAACGGTCAGCGCGATCGCGGCCGACAAGAGAATCTGGGTCATCGAGCGGCCTCCTGGTCCGCACCGATCAGGTGTTCGGCGACGGTCCACAGACCGACGGACTTGGATGCCTTCACCAGCACCACCGCGCCCGGCTCGAGTTCTTCGTCGAGCAGCGCGATGGCCGAGTCGATATCGGGCACGTGGATGGCTTCCTCACCCCACGAGCCCTCCTGCACGGCGCCCTGGAACATGGCGCGCACCGGACGACCCTGACCGACGACGATCAGCCGGTCCACGTCCAGCCGCACCACCAGGCGGCCGATCTTGTCGTGTTCGAGAACGGATTCCTCGCCCAGTTCGCCCATTTCGCCGAGCACCGCCCAGCTGGGCCGCGGCTCGGCCCCGGCGCGGGACATGGTGACCAGCGCCTTGAGCGCGGCACGGACCGAATCCGGGTTGGCGTTGTAGGAGTCGTTGACGACGGTGACGCCGTCGGCGCGGGTGCGCACGTCCATGCGGCGGGCCGAGGCGGCGGTCGCGCCGGCCAGCGCCGCCGCGACGGTCGCGAGATCGGCGCCCTGGTCGAGGGCGACGGCGGCGGCGGACAGGGCGTTGCCGACCTGGTGCTCGCCGGACACGGCCAGCTGGACGTCGACCGATTCGCCATTGGCGTGCAGCGTGAATCGGGCGCGCGCCTGCTCGTCGAGCACGACGTCGGCGGCGCGCACATCGGCCGAGGACGCCAGGCCCACGGTCGCCACCCGGGCGGCGGTGCGCCCGGCCATCCGCGCGACCAGGTGGTCGTCGGCGTTCAGCACCGCCAGCCCGGAGGCCGGAAGCGCCTCGACCAGTTCACCCTTGGTCTGCGCGATCACCTCTCGGCTGCCGAACTCGCCCAGGTGCGCGGTGCCGACGTTCAGCACGACGCCGACGCTGGGCGGAGCGATCTCGGTGAGCGCCTTGATGTGTCCCGGGCCGCGAGCCGACAGCTCCAGCACCAGGAAGCGGGTCTGCGCGTCGGCGCGCAGGGCCGTCCACGGGTGGCCGAGCTCGTTGTTGAACGAACCGGGCGGGGCCACAACGGATCCCAGCGGCGCGAGCACCGCCGCGATCAGGTCCTTGGTCGAGGTCTTACCGGACGAGCCGGTCACCCCCACCACGGTCAGGCTCCCGGCCTGCACGAGCCGGTCCACGCTGGCGCGGGCCAGTGCGGCCAGCGCGTCCAGCACCGCCGCGCCGGAGCCGTCGGTGTCGTGGGCCAGTGCGATGGCGCGGGTGTTCCCGGGGTGGGGCTCCACCACGATGGCGGGCACCCCGACCGGCCGCGCGGCGAGCACCGCGACCGCGCCCTGCGCGACGGCCCGCGCCGCGAAGTCGTGGCCGTCGGCGCGCTCACCCGGCAGCGCCAGGAACAGGTCACCGGAACCGATTCGGCGCGAGTCGAATTCGGCCGAGCCGGTGACCTTCGCCTCGGGATCGGCGACGTCGTGCAGCGTGCCGCCCACGACCTCCGCGATCTCCCGCAAAGTCATCTCGATCATGAATGCGTCAGGTCCCTCGTCTTTTCCGACAGGGCGGCCGCGAGTACCTCGCGGTCGTCGAACGGCTGCTTCACGCCTGCAATCTCCTGCCCTGTCTCATGTCCCTTGCCCGCGACCAGCACCGCGTCCCCGGGCCGCGCCCAGTTCACGGCGGCGTGGATCGCGGCCGCCCGGTCCCCGACCTCCCGGACCTCACCGCGTTCCGCGTCCGGCACCTGTTCGGCCCCGGCGAGCACCGCGGCGCGGATGGCGGCCGGGTCCTCGCTGCGCGGATTGTCGTCGGTAATGATGGCCAGGTCGCTGCCGCGCGCCGCCGCCGCACCCATGAGGGGCCGCTTGCCGGCATCGCGATCACCGCCCGCGCCCACCACGACCGCCAGACGTCCCGTCCCAGCCCCGGGGAGGCGGGGGCGGTCGGCCAACCACGTGCGCAAGGTGGCCACGACCGATTCGATCGCGGCGGGCTTGTGCGCGTAGTCCACCACGGCCAGAAACTCCTGACCCCTATCCACCCGCTGCATGCGGCCCGGCACGTCCACCTCGCCGAGCGCCGCCGCGGAAGTCTCGATATCGGCGCCCGCCGCCGCGCAGACCGCGACCGACAGGAGCCCGTTGGCGATGTTGTACGCGCCCGGAAGCCGCAGCCGCACATCCACATTGACGCCCGGCCCCGCCGCGGTGAACTCCTGGGTGCCGCCGGTCCCGGCGGTCGCCGCGCCCGCGGTCCAGTCGGCGGGCACGCCCGCGCGGGTGGCCACTGTGCGCAGGCGGCCGGTGGTATCACCGGATTCGGCTGCCAGGCAGTCGGATACGTCGCCGGCCAGGCGCTGTCCCCACTCGTCGTCCACGCAGATCACCGCGGTGCGCGCGGCCACCGAGGGGCGCGACGCGGCGGCGGTGTCCGGGCCGTCGGGAATGAACAGGCGGCGCTTGGCCGCGAAGTAGTCCTCGAAGTCGGCGTGGAAGTCGAGGTGGTCCTGGGACAGGTTGGTGAACGCGCCGACCGCGAAGCTCACCCCGTCCACCCGGCCCAGCGCCAGCGCGTGACTCGACACCTCCATCACCACGGCGTCCACGCCCTGCTCGACCATGACCGCGAACATGGCGTGCAGCTGCGGGGCCTCGGGGGTGGTGAGCGCCGAGGGCACCCGGACCCCGCCGATGCGGGTCTCGATGGTGCCGATCAGCGCGGTGCGCAGCCCGGACGCGGCGAGCCCGGCTTCCACCAGATACGAGGTGGTGGTCTTGCCGGAGGTGCCGGTGATACCGATGATGCGCAGTTTGCGAGACGGATCACCGTAAAGGGCCGAGGACAACTCGCCGAGAATCGTGCGCGGCGCGTCGTGCACCAGCACGGGGACGGCGATCTCGCCGATCAGCTCCGCGCCCGCCGGATCGGTGAGGACCGCGACCGCGCCGCGCGCCACCGCGTCCGCGGCGTAGCGCGCGCCGTGCGAATGCCCACCGGCCAGACCGGCGAACAGATCTCCCGGCAGCACCGCGTTCGACCGCTGCTCGATACCCGTGACCTGGATGTCCTGCAAACCTGCCGCGGGCCCGGCGGGCGTCGCGCCCGTCAGCTCCGAGACCGTGCGCAAGCTGGTCGCCGCCGGTGCGGCGGGCCGGAACACCTGCGGGCTGGACTGCGCGGGCACGAAGCTCCTCTCACGGGTGGGTTTCATATGTAGAAAAGATCCGGACGACCGGATCGACGTGTCAGGTTACCTGTGTTCGATTGCCGTGCGATCGGCACGGCGCAGTTCGGTCACCCGCCGGTAGTGGTATCGGCGGCGGCGTGCGTCACGACCATCCGTTCCCTGCGCTAACTCGCCTGCAGAATCAGCTGTTTGGCGGGCGGTGACGGCGGGATCCGGTCCCGCTGCAGCAGCCACGACGCGATGCTGTGGAACAGGGGTGCGGCCGACCCGCCACCGCTGCCGTCCGAGCTGCGCACGGGCCCGTCGAGCATCATGCCGATCACGTAGCGCGGATTGTCGGCGGGTGCCATGCCCGCGAAGGTGATCCAGTAGCGATCGCTGGAGTAGCAGCGGCACTTGGGATCGATCTGCTGGGCGGTGCCGGTCTTGCCGGCGATCTGATAGCCCTCGATCGAGGCCGGGCTGCCGGTGCCGGACTGGATGCCGCGCGGATCCTTCTGCACCACGGCCTGGAACATCTGCTGCAGGGTCTTGGCGGTCTGCGGGCTCACCACCTTCACCCCCTCCGGCGGCTCCTCCTCGGTGCGCGCGCCGTCCGGGGCGATCTTGGCCTTCACGATGCGCGGCGGAATCCGCACGCCATTGTTGGCGATGGCCTGGTACATCCCCGTCATCTGCAGGGTCGTCATCGAAAGACCCTGGCCGATGGGCAGGTTGGCGAAGGTGGAGCCCGACCACTGGTCACGGGAGGGCACCACGCCGCTGCTCTCGCCGGGCAGGCCGACGCCGGTGCGCTGACCCAGGCCGAACTTCTTGAGCATGTCGAAGTAGCGGTCCTCGCCGACCCGCTGCGCCAGCATCAGGGTGCCCACGTTCGAGGACTTCCCGAAGACGCCGGTGGTCGTATAGGGGGCGACGCCGTGGTCCCAGGCGTCGTGCACGGTGACCCCGCCCATGAAGATGCTGCCCGGAACCTGGAGCACCTCATCGGGGTTGGTGAGGCCGTACTCGATGGCCGAGGCCGCGGTGACGATCTTGTTCACCGAGCCGGGCTCGTACACCTCCTGCACCGACGGATTGCCCAGATCGGTGGTGGACCAGAAGCGCGGCCCCATCGCGGGATTGAAGGTGTTGTCATTGGCCATGGCCAGCACCTGGCCGGTGTGCACGTCCAGCACCACCGCCGAGGCCGCGCTCGCGCCCGACAGATCCTTGGCCTGCTGCACCTGCTGCTGCACGTAGTACTGCAGATCCGAGTCCAGGGTCAGCTCCACGCCGAACCCGTTCACCGCGGGCTGGCGGTCACGCCACGAACCCGGGATCACCGCGCCGTCCGAGCCGCGGTCGTAGGTCATCGAGCCGTCCGAACCGGCCAGCAGCGCGTCCATCGAGGACTCCAGGCCGATCTGCCCGTGCCCGTCCCAGCCGGTCGCGCCGATCACATTGGCGGCCAGCGCGCCACCCGGGTACTCGCGCATGTCCTGGCGTTCGAGCCCGACCTCCGGGAACTTCAGCGTGATGTCGGCGGCGACCCGCGGATCCACATTGCGCACCAGATAGACGAACGGCTCGTCACTCTTCAGCTTGGCCAGGATGTCCTTCTGGGGAGCGTCCTTACCCAGCTTCTCGTGCAGGTATTTGGCGATGGCGGCGAGCCGGTCGTCCGGATCCGGAGCGGTCTTCGGCTGCTTCTCGCGCTCGTCGGCCAGATCCTTGCGGACCCGCACCGGCTGGAAGGTCAACGCCTTGGCGGCGATGGTGAACGCCAGCGACTTCCCGTAGCGGTCGGTGATCGGCCCCCGGGTGGCGGGATCGGCCAGCTTCACGGTCCGCTGACTGGCCGCCTCCGAGGAGAGCTTCGGCGCGGAAATGCTCTGCACCCACAGCAATTGGATGGCGGCCACGACGATCGCCACCAGCATCACCAGCCGGCCCACCCCGAACCGGAACCGCGTACTCGAATCCAGTCCCGGAGCCGGCCGTGGTCTGAACTGCCTGCCCGGACCCGAACCCGCGCGCCCCGACCCGGACTTCGCCCGTGCGACGGCGGCGCGCCCCCGGCCGGAATCGGAACGGCCCCGGCCGGAATCACGCCCGCGCCCCGCGCGGGTAGGGCTCATCGACCAACCCCATTCGCCTGCGTCGTGGTCGTCGTCGAATGTTCGATCATCGCGGCACGCCGTTCGCCTGGACCGCCGGGTTCTGCGGCGTCGGAAGCGGGGACGCCGGAACGGGATTCACGGCCGAGGTGGTCGGCGGTGCCGGGGCCGTCGTGGGCGGCCCCGCCGGGGTGGTGGTCACCGGAACGACGCGCTCACCCTGCGTCTGCGTCTGCGACTGCTTGGGCGGGGCCGCGGCCGGGGTGGTGTTCAGCGGGGGAGCCGGAGCGCCCTGCGCGGGCTGCGGATTACCGACCACGGTCACCTGACCGTCGGGGGCGATGATCAGGCGGGCCGGGTCCTTGGCCGGGATCATGCCGAGTTCGGCGGCGCGCTGGGCCAATTCGGGCGCCGAGTCGGCCGCGGCCACCTCGCGCTGCAGCGCGTCGCGCTCGTCGGACAGCTTCTGATTGGCGCGGCGCTGATCGCCGAGCTGGTAGCTGTCCTCGGTGGCGCGGGTGGTGAGCAGCAGAGTCAACGCCAGACCGCAGCCCAGCAGCGCGATGATGGTGGCCACGAAGGACATCCGGCCGCGCGGGATGGATTCACTGCGCCGGCCGCGGCGCATCCCGGGCAGCTCCACGCCGCCCTCGCGATTGCGGCGCCGGGCGTAGGCCCGTTGCGCCGCACCCGATTTGACCCGCTCGGCGGCCTGCACCCGGCGGGCCCCCCGGCTCACCTGCGTCTTGATCGTCATAGCGCGGCTCCGATCTCTCGGGTCACGGCCCGGAACCGCCCGCCGCCCCGGCGCTGTCGCGCCCCGTCACGTCGTCTCTGGTTCATGCTGTGCCGTTCTGAGGCATGAGCGGAGCGCTCCATGGTTACGCTCCGCAAGCGCTGGATGATGGAGCGACGCCTCCGCGCCTGACCACTCATGCCTGGTCCTCCCCTGCGATACGTTCCGCCGCCCGCATGCGCACCGGAGCGGCTCGCGGGTTCTCCTCGATCTCCTGCTCGGTCGCCTTCTCCGCACCGCGGGTCAGGATCTTGAATTCCGGTCCCATGCCGGGCAATTCGACCGGCAGATCCAAGGGGGTGCGCGAAGCCGACCGCTTGGCCAGCGCCACCTTCACCACCCGGTCCTCGAGGGACTGATAGCTCATCACCACGATGCGGCCGCCCGGGGCCAGCGCGTCCAGCGCGGCGGGCAGCGCCGCCTCGAGCGACTCCAGCTCACGGTTCACCTCCACCCGCAGGGCCTGGAAAGTGCGCTTGGCGGGATGCCCGCCGGTGCGCCGGGCCGCGGCCGGGATGGTGTCGTAGAGCAGCTCCACCAGCTGGGCGCTCGTGGTGAACGGGGTGCGCTGGCGGCGCCGCAGGATCTCCGAGGCGATCTTGCCCGCGAACCGTTCCTCGCCATAGGTTTTCAGCACCCGGGCCAGTTCGCCGTGACTGTAGGTATTGAGCACGTCGGCCGCGGTGGGACCGGTGCTGGAATCCATCCGCATGTCCAGCGGCGCGTCCACCGAGTAGGCGAACCCGCGATCGGCCTCGTCCAGCTGCATGGAGGACACGCCCAGATCCATGAGAATGGCGCTGACCGAACCCTTTTCGGGCAGACCGGCCTGTTCGAGCGCGGCGGGGATCCCGTCATATCTGGTGTGCACCAGGGTGATCCGGTCCCGGAACGGCGCCAGTCGCTCCCCCGCCAGCTTCAGCGCGGCGGTGTCGCGATCCAGGCCGACGAGTCTGATGTTGGGGTAGGTGCGCAGGAAGTGCTCGGCGTGACCGCCGAGACCGAGCGTGCAGTCCAGGTACACGGCGCCCTCGGAATGCAGTGCGGGACCGAGGATTTCGTCGGCGCGATGCAGGAGAACCGGAACATGGCGGGGGCCGTCATTGCTCTGGTTCACCTAGGACCTCCCGGAATTCACTGCCTCACGTTCATTCGCACGGCCACATCGGATAGCGCGCGACGGTGGCCTTTTTCACAAACGACCTTCGAATTAGGGCGAATGCCCCGTGGTCTCTGACCGAAGCACCGCACCTGGCGTTGGGGAAGTACGTCAGGGTCGGCTTCGGGCAGAGGCCGCAGGGCACTCGCCTCGCACGGGCTAGAAGATCTCGCCCAGCGACTCGTCTCTGGCCTGCGAGTAGTCCTCCTCGTGCTCGGCGAGGTAGGAATCCCACGCCGTCTTGTCCCATATCTCGAGGAAATCGACCGAGCCGATCACCACGCAATCCTTGGAGAGATTCGCGTAGCGGCGATGCTCTGCCGACAGCATGATCCGGCCCTGTGCATCCGGACGTTGCTCATCGCTGGAAGCCGCCAAGGCCCGGACGAATGCTCGGGCCTGCGGGTTCGATCGGGACGCGGCCGCGGCTCTCCGCGCGAGCGCGGTGAACTCGTCCTTGGGATAAACGGCAAGGCTGTGGTCCTGTCCCTTCGTGACCATCAACCCTCCCGCCAGCTCGTCCCGGAACTTCGCAGGCAACGTCAGTCGCCCTTTGTCGTCCAATCGAGGGGTATAGGTCCCGAGAAACACGTCTCGACACCTCCTGCCGGATCACCCTCTCGACTGTTCGGCCTCCTGTAGTGCGGGCTCCACATTACCCCACTTTCCCCCACTTTCAATCGAAAGCGCCGGTGATCTCGGTCCCCGCTTGGCGAACTTCGCAGGTCACACCAGCTATCACGATGGTGGGGAAGATTTCGCGCAGTTCCCCCGACACGCGCGACGCGCGCCGGCGGGTACCCGACAACCGCCAGCAAACCCGCAGATAGCGTGCATTTCCGGCACATGTGGGGCGCGGTGGGGCACCCCCGTGGGGAGGTGTGGGGAATCGTGGCCGACACCCGACACGCCGATCCCCGACCAACCAGAAACGCCGGGGGGGCCCACCCCAAAAAAGTGGTGGGGGGGCGGGGGGTGTTTAATTTTTTTTTTTTTGTTTTTGTGTGTTGTAAACATGCCGGGGCGAAACA
>NZ_JBSGDW010000007.1:0-347987 GCF_053602575.1 Nocardia sp. NPDC004340 | reverse complement strand
TCAACGTCGAGAATTCGAGTTCCCTTGCGCGCCAGACCCATCACCCCACTCAACACGATGAAGCCCCAGAACTCGAATATCCGCTCATGCCGCATTGAGCGCGGTTGGAAACGGCCACAGCGGGGTGCGGAAAGTTCACGGACCGAGATGATCTCGGCCCGCCAAAGGGGCGAGGCCCGGGTGGTTGGGTCATGCGAGTGAGCAGATGATGGCGGTCAGTGCGGTTGAGAACTGGTCGTTGGTCTGTTCGGTGTTGACGCTGACGGTTGCGGCGGTTCCCGCGGGCGTGGCGATGGTCAGGGTGCTGAAGCCGGGAATGCCGCCGGAGTGGCCCCAGACTTCCTTCTGTTGTCGACCGCAAGGCACTTGGAATCGGATCAGGCCCAGGCCGTAATTCATCTCGGTGCCGGGTGCCATGGGCATGGCGGTTTGCATTTGCGCGAGTTGTCTTGTGGGAAACAGTTTTCCGGTGGTCAGTGCGGTGATGAACTGGTTCAGGTCGGCGCCGGTGGAGATCATCGCGCCGGCGGCGCCTGCCCATGCGGCTTCCATCGTGGTGGCGTCGACCCACTTGCCATCGACATTGTGGTAGCCGAGTGGGTGTGGATCGCGCAGGCCGGTCTCGCCTGCCACGGGGAAATAGGTGTCGTGCAGGGCCAGCGGTTTCAGGATGCGCGCGTCGATCTCGGCGGCGAGCCGTTGACCGGTCAGGCGTTCGATCATCATGCCCAGCAACACGTAGTTGGTGTTGGTGTACTGAAATTGCGCTCCTGGCTCGAACTGCGGTGGCATGGTCATCGCAATCCGTACCAGGTCGGCAGCGGCCAAGTCGCGGTAGGCCATGCCGTCGGATGTCTGATCGAGTTGCTGAGGCAATTTGTGGGCGGCGTCCTCGGGGGCGAAGTCCGCAAGGCCACTGGTGTGCTGAAGCAGTTGGCGCACCGTGATCCGGTTGCCGTCGTTGCCGGCACCTTGCACCACACCCGGCAGGTACCGTTCGATCGGGGTGTCGAGTTCGACCGTGCCGATCTCGGCGAGTTGCAGCACCACGGTGGCGACGAAAGTCTTGGTGACACTGCCGATTCGGAAATGTGCACGGTCGGCGTAAGGTGCTCCGGTGCCGAGGTCACCGGCACCTGCGGTGACGGCGCGCTGTCCATCCGGCCCACTGATGACCGCCTGCGCGCCAGGCATACCGGAGCGGACGAGATTGTTGAGCGCCTCGGAGACCGGCGCCGACGGCTCGGCGATGGCGTTCGGTTCCGCCGTGTGATTGCCGCAGCCGACCGTGGCCAGCAGTGTCACGGCGAACAAAGATGCGAGCACGACCACCGGGGAGCGCCGGATTGCTTTTTCACGCACGTGTTCTCCTCAGCCACACGACCAAGATCGTTCGGATATGACTGATCCGACGCTAGAGAACAGGCCCACCCACGCCTATCCGGTAACACCCGGAACCACACCCCGAATTCGCCTGGTCCACACCCCGGTTTCGCGAGGTTCTGTTACTCGAGCGTCAAAGACGTGCTGCCACCACCTCGGTCGCCACCTCGAGAAACTTCAGGTCGGTGACTGCCGGGACCAGGATGAACTCGTCGCAGCCTGCCCGCTCCGCGCCGTCGAGGATGTCGGCGAGAACCTCGGGGCTCGACGCCCGGGCCGAGGTGGCGATCGCCTCGGACAGCTGGGGTCCGAGGAAGCCGAGGTAGCGGGCGGTGAAGGAGCGCAGCGCCTCCGGTGCGTCGGGGACGCCGAGGGCGGTGAAGCAGCCGCTGACCTTGCGTGGGGTCGTGGCGCGACCGGCTTCGGCCCAGCAGCGGTCGGCGAGTTCGGTCGCGTTGGCGATTTCCTCGGCGTTGCCCGAGATGCTGAAGCCGGAGACGCCGTCGGCCCATCGCGCCGCCCGGCGCATCGCCTTCGGGCCTATCGCGCCGGCGAGGATGATCGGTCCGCCCGGCTGCACGCATGCCGGGCCGACCGGGTCGGCGCCCTCGAACGGCGGCTCGCCGACGAGCAGTGACTTCAGCTCGGCGACCTTGTCGTCGAGCTGCTGGTGCCGGCCCTTGAAGTCGGCGCCGAGAGCGCGGTAGTCGTGTTCACGACCGCCGACGCCGACAGCCACCTCGAGGCGGCCGTTCGAGAGCTGGTCGAGGGTGCCGATCTGCTGGGCGACCATCGCCGTCGGGTGCTGCGGAAGCACAAAGAGGTTCGCCAAGACCTGCACCCGCTCCGTCACCGCCGCGCAGGCGCCCAGCGTCGCGACCATCTCGGGGTTCGAGAACGTCACCCGCTCGCCCACCGAGACGCTCGAAAACGGGCCCGCGTCGATGCGCCGGGCCCAGTCGAGCGTCGTGCCCGGTCCGTAGCCGGGAGCCATCTGCGGAAGTGCGACACCGATCTTCATGTGGTGACCTTCTCAGACCATCCGGTCCGGTCAAGTGATTTCGACGCGAGATGTGATGGCGATCAACTCGCGTAGGCGTCGCCGAGACATGTGCGGAGCCGACACCCCGCGCCCCGTCTCCGCACGATTCCTCGGAAGACGCATAGTAGTGATCAGGAAGAGGAAGGGGCGGAGTTGCGCATCGGGGTTTCCGGACCACATGGGACCGGCAAGACGACCTTGGTCGAAGAGCTGTGTGCGCGACTGGAACCCGGGCACACGGCGGTCGAGGAACCGTACGTATGGCTCGAAGAGGAAGGATACGAATTCGCGTATCCACCCGCGGCCGAGGACTATCGGGCGCAGTTGCGCTACGCGATACGCCTGCTCGGTGATCGAGCACCCGCGGCGGTATTCGACAGGACACCGCTCGACTTCCTCGCCTACCTGGCGGCCACCGGCGTCGATCCGGAAGCCGGGATCGACGAATCCGCGATACGGACCGTGCTGGCCTCCCTGGATTTGCTGGTGATCGCTCCGATCACCGCGGAGACCGAGCGTGTGCTGCCCACACCGGAGCTGACCCGGCTCCGCCGGAGCGTGAATGATGCTCTGCTGGAACTGGTTTACGCCGACACCATGGAATTGCTCCACGATGTGCCCATTCTCGAGCTGACCTGCCCGCTCGACCAGCGCGTCCACGCGGTGCTCGAAGCGCTGGCAGGTCACCACGGGAATCTGCGGCAGTGATCGAGAATCAGCGAGTCGCGTCGGGAACCCACATGTACCCGGTGACCCCGGTATTGACGCAGATGACCGGTTCCCCGGTGTTCACATCCCACGTCGGATGCATCAGCTCGCTGCGCGGACACCAGGTGTTCACCACCGGCGTCGCCGTGGCGGACGCGAATCCGGCCGATCCGATGACCGCCGCCGCGATGACTCCGCCGATGACGGCTGTGCTGGCGAGTGCCTTCATTGTGTTCTCCCCTCGTAGTCCGACAAGACCACTCTGCGAGGACCGCGTTAACGAAACCTTGGGGTTCGCTTGTCGACAGTTCGCACCATGCTCGACACCTGGACAGTCGCCGAGCGGGAGGCGCGGGAACTCGAGTTAGGCTGAGCCGATCCGAGGCGAGCATCGCCGAGACTGCGGAGGGAATTGTCTTGTTGGGCCGGGTATTTCGTAGTTCTGGACCGCCGATCACGGACCGAAACTGGAATTCCGGCTCGACGGCTCGCAACATCACTCGTTCTGCGACAACCAGCTGATCGTTCCTGTCCTGGCCGCCGCGAGCATCGTCCCCGCCGATTTCGCCGCCAAGATCGTCGGCACCATCGACCCGCGGGACTCGCTCGATCTGCAGCGCGGCTCCCTGCGCACGTTCTTCGACAAGACATTCGGCCGTTTCGACGACCTCGGCAAGGCCCCGGCCACCCTGCTGCATCCGGAAATGATCCCGGTCCCTTAGGTATTGCGGGGTCGGGTGGGTTGTTAGGGTGGCGGGGTGAATTCTCCGGAGGCGTCCAAACGGTAGCCGCTCGGCCTGCGGGCTGGGCGGCGTTGTGAGCGTGGTCCCCACCGGTCGCCGAGCGACCGGTGCGTTTCGGGCATCTCGCAGCGCCGGATGATGTCGATTTCTTGCGGTCGGGTGGATGGTTCGCCTGATTCCGCAATTCATCTCAGGTGTCGTGGATGTGACTGCGGCGCCTTGTATCCGGGGAGTTCCTCTTATGCCCATTGTGGTGTTTGTGCTGGCTGCTGCGGTTTTCGCGCAGGGCACGTCCGAGTTCATGGTGTCGGGACTGCTGGAGCAGATCGCGGCCGATGTCGGGGTCTCGCTCGGTGCGGCCGGCTTGCTGACCTCGCTATTCGCCGCCGGCATGGTGGTGGGGGCGCCGGTGATGGTGATGCTGGCGGGCCGATTCCCCGTCCGGTATTCGGTGACAGCGTTTTTGGGGTTGTTCTGCGCTGCGCATGTCGTCGGCGCCGCGGCGCCCGGGTTCTCGGTGCTGCTGGTGACGCGCGTTGTCGCGGCGATCGCCAATGCCGGGTTCTTGGCGATCGCGCTGGCCGCGTTGCCGCGGTTGGTGAGTCCGGCGGTGCTGGGGCGCGCGAGTTCGGTGGTCGTGTCCGGGGTGACGGTGGCCTGCATCGCCGGTGTTCCCGCAGGCGCGTTGCTGGGGCAGGTCTGGGGTTGGCGTTCGGCGTTCTGGGCCGTTGCCGTCATCAGCGCGGCAGCGCTGGCGCCGATGTGGATGACGCTCGGTGACGCGCACGACGGCGATACGCCGGACGGGCGGGCACGGTCGATGCGACGCGAATGGCTGGTGGTGCGGCAGCGGCCGGTACTGATCGCCGTCGTGGCTGGTGTCCTGGTCAACGCGGCGACCTTCGCCGGGTTCACCTATCTGGGCACCATCACGACCGGCATCGCCGGTGGTGATCGGTGGGTTCCGGTGGTGCTGGCCTTGTTCGGTGTCGGCTCGTTTCTCGGAGTGATGGTCACCGGTCGCTACAGCGACCGTCATCAGCAGCGGATCATCCTTGTCGGAACGGTCGTGCTCGTCGGAGTCTGGCTGCTGGCCGCGATGACCGCGCAGACGCTGACCGGGGTGCTGGTCATGTCGATGGTGGCGGGTGCGGTCGCGTTCGGTATCGGTTCGACGCTGATCGCGACGATCGTGCAGACTGCCACGCCGGTGGCTCCGCGGATCGCCGGTGCACTGGCGACCACCGCCTTCAACATCGGCGCCGTTCTCGGCCCTGCCGCTGCCGGTCTGCTCGTCGACCGCACTGATCACCCGACCACAGCGTTGTGGTGCAGCGCCGCCTTCACCACTGTTGCGGTGAGTGTCGTTGCGATGGGCCGGCAGAGTGGACACGATCTCCGCTGGACCGATGAATTCCAGAGGGATACGTCGTCGACACCTCTGGGCACACCGAACAGCGGTGGGCCGGGGCAGAAGCAATCGATCCGGGCAGTGGTCCGGCCGAGCGAGCGGGAGGCGCAGTGAGCGGTACGACGGTGTTGGTGGCGGGGGCGAGTATCGCGGGACCCGCGTTGGCTCACTGGTTGCATCGGCGGGGCGCGGCGGTGACGGTGGTGGAGCAGGCACCGGGGCTGCGACCGGGCGGGCAGGCGGTGGATGCGCGCGGGGTGGCCAAGGAGGTCATCCGGCGCATGGGGCTGGACGCGGAAGTGCGTGCGGCGCGCACCGAGACCGCGGGCGCGTACACCGTCGACACGAACGGGACAGTGCTGGAGACCTTTCGCGCGGAGGACAACGACGGCGACGGGTACATCGCGGACATCGAGATCCTGCGCGGGGACCTGTCGCAGGTGCTCCACGACGACACCCGCGACGGTGTCGAGTACATCTTCGGCGACCGGATCGCCGCATTCACCCAGGACGCGGACGGGGTCGACGTGACCTTCGAGAGCGGCGACCGGCGGCGGTTCGACCTGGTGATCGGGGCGGACGGACTGCATTCGTCATTGCGGGAGATGGCCTTCGGGCCGCATGAACGCTTCGTCCGTCATCTCGGGCTGGCGCTGGCGTTCTACAGCGTCCCGAACGAATTCGAGCTGGATCGCTGGCTGCTCGACTGCCAGGAGCCCGGGCGTTCCGCGGGCCTGCGACCCATCCAGGACGCCACCCGCGCGATGGCCATATTCTCCTTCACCGCAGCCGATTTCGACGTCGACTACCGCGACATCGACGCCCAGAAACGCCTGCTGCGCGACCGAATGTCCGGCATGGGCTGGCTGACCCCGCGCATCCTCGCGCACCTCGACGACACCCCGGACTTCTATCTCGACCAGGTCGCCCAAGTGATCATGGACCGCTGGTCGACCGGACGCGTCGGCCTGCTCGGCGACGCGGCGTTCAGCTCCTCGCCAATGTCCGGGCAGGGCACCGGCCTGGCCCTGGTCGGCGCCTACCTGCTGGCCGGCGAGCTGGCCGCCGCCGGATGGGATCCCGAGGCCGGGTTCACCGCGTACGAGGCCCGCATGCGTTCGTTCGTCGAGGCCAACCAGGAAATCGGGCGACTGCACGCGCACAGCCTCGCAACCCCCGCGCCCGACTCCGAGCCGAGCGCCGAGCCCGAGTGGGACCTCGAGCTGATCGACCGCGCGATCAACGGCATCGAACTGCCCGACTACGCAGAGCTCCCGGACCTCAGGGCACCTGCCGGAACGCCGACCACCTAGTCGGGCAATCGATTCCGGTGCGCCGGGTCAGGGGGTCAGAGTTCGGACCAGGCGATCTCTGACCAGGGGGAGGTTCGGCCGGCGTGTAGGTGGAGGTGGAAGTCGGGGCCGTCGTGGGTGCGGTCTTCTTCGGGGTCGGTGAGTTGGGTGATGGTGCAGGTGTAGTCGCCGTTGGGGAGTTCGATGCTGGAGCCGTAGATTTCCTTGTCGTCGGCTACGGAGGAGTCGGCGTACTGGGCGGCCATGGTGACGGTGTCGAGGTTGACGACGATCAGTTCGCCGCCGGTCACGGTGATGGGGCCGGTGGTTTGCCTGATGATCGGGAGGTGGGGGTCCACCGGGGAGTCGGAGAGGTCGATTCGCCATTGCTCCTCGCCGCCGGTTCCCCAGAGCAGGATGGACTGTTGGGGAAGCTCTGATTCGATGTGTTCGAACAGGCTCTCCAGCGTCCAGTCCTCGCCGACGAACGAGGTGTAGGCGTGAGGGTCGACGAGGCCGAGAAATCCTGAGTCATCGGTCATTTCGTCGATCTGATGGTGAAGCTGCGCCATGCCGTCGGTCCTCCCGGGTTGATCATCCGAACCATACAGACGGGCGGGAATGAGGTGGGAATCGGCCAGTGCCCGGGGTGATTACCAGCCGATCCGGTTACCTCACTGCCGCTGTCCGCGCGCCGAGCTCAATCAGCTTGCGGCAGTGGGGGTCTGCAGGTGGGTGCCGCCGACCGTGGGGGTCGGGCCCGTTGGTCGGCGGCGCCCGGGTGCCTCATTCGGGGTGAGGCGGTGCGAGCGGGAGTTGGGGGGTTCACTCGCAGGGGAAACGGTAGAGATCGGGCGGGTGGAAGGGAAACAGCTATTCAGGGGCAATTCATCAATGGCCGTTGTCAATTGCCGGTGTGCAGGGCGGCGGCGATCTTGCGGGTCATCTCGGCGACGACCGGCTGGCCGGGGCGGCTCGTGGCGGCGGCGGCTTCGGCGGCGATCAGGATGGTGGTGCGGAAGTTGGTCGCCTCGGCGGGGTTCTGGGCGTCGAGGAGGGTCGCGGCGGCGGTCAGGGCGGGCAGGACGTGGTCGGCCAGGGCGGCGACCGTCTTGCCGGTCAGGTGGATGTCCTTGGACTTGGCGTTCAGGACGTGGCCGATCTCGCCGGTCGCCGACAGCAGGGCGGTGGTGCCGGCGCCGGCGGCCTTGCCGGGCTTGTCCGAGGCGGCGGCGAGGAGGGAGACCGCACCGTAGGCGGCGGTGCGGACGGTGGCCTTGGACTGGTCGGTCAGGGCGAGGGTGGCGGTGGTGGCGGACATGAGGTGCTCCTTCGGAAGTTGTTGTGGCCCTGAGCCGGTCGGCGGTTCGGGGCCGTTTTGTTCGATGGGAGTACTTTGTCCGGGGCTGCTGACAAGGTGCTGATGGCGGACTGACACGGCCGCTGACACCGCGGAGTCGCCGACGACGCGGCGGTCAGGCCGGGCGAACCAGTGAGGATTGGCGACGGAGCTGGTCGCGTTCCCGCTCGATACGGGCGGTGTTCTCCGGGGAGCAGTGGGATCGGTTCCTCGACAGTGGAGTCCGGCGAGGCTGAATCCCACTGCCGAACGGTCAGAACGGAACCTGGGTGTCGAACGGGGCGGGCGTGGAGCCTCGGCCGGAGAGGGCGCGGCAGAATTCGATGGCGTCGAGTTCGAAGGCTTCGCCGTCGGGGTCCGGGGAGGTCCAGGTGCCGCCGGCAGGGCCGGTGAGGGTGAGGCGGTAGGGCTTGTCGTGGCGGGCGGCCCATTCGCGGACCACATCGTCGATGATGCGGCCGTCGTGGTCGGCGGTGAGGGCGAGGGGGCGGCCGGTGGCGCGGCTGAGGTCGATGCGGTGCATCCACGGGTCGCGGGTGAGGACGACGTCGATGAGGTAGCCGAGGGTCCACTGTTCGCGCTGGCCGTTGACCAGTTCCGAGCCCGCCATGGCGCGGCGGCGCAGGAATCCGGGGGTGCGGCGGCGGCCCTTGGCGGCCTTCGGGCCGATCCGGTAGAGGTCGGCCACCAGTTCGGCCGGTGTGTGCCTGCCGAATTCGCGGACCTGGAGGGCGGTGAGCGCGTCGACCATCTCGGCCTCCCCTCCGGGCCGCTTCTCCGCGATGCGCATCTGGCGGCGGCTCTCGAAGGGTGAGGAGGCCATCGTGGCCATGCCCACCACGTGCGAGACGAGTTGGTGCACGGTCCATTCCGTGCATTCGGTGGGTCGTTCCCAGTCGCCGGGGGCGAGGGCGGCGACCGCGTCGGCGACGCGGGCGTATTCGTCGGCCGCCAGGCGCAGGGCGTCGGGGCGGGCGATTCCGGGCTGGAGCGGCGTCTCGATGGCGCCGCGCACTGTGGTCTGGTTGTCACGCATGGCTTCCCCTAATGCGGTTCGGGCCCCGATGTTTCGGAGTCCGGCGGCAGGCCCACGCCGTCGGCCCACATCTCCACGGCCCGATCCAGCAGGCGGCGACGGGTGTCGCCGCCGGGATCATTGGCCAGCTGCTGATCCACCAGGCCACCGATGATGGCGAAGAGGATCTCCACGTCGTCGCGGTCCGCGACCCCGGCCGAGCCGAGCAGGTCGATCGCCTGCTGGACGGTCCGCACCGAGGGCGCGAACGCCTCCTCGGAGGGAACGAAGCCGGGGATCGTGCGCTGATTCATCAACTGGTAGCGGGCCAGGTCCGCCACCGAGAACTCGAAGAACGATCGGGCCATGGCCCGGACTCGGACCCGCGGGGAGTCCGGCAGGTCCCGAAGCTCCCGCCCGGACACCTGCTCGTACTCCAGCCAGGCCGCACCGAACATGGCGTCGTAGATGGCGTGCTTGGAGGCGAAATGGGTGTACAGCGAGGGCGCGCGCATCCCGACCCGATCGGCCACGGCCCGCAGCGTGAGCTGCGCCAGCCCGTGCTCGCGGGCCACGGACCACGCGACATCGAGAATCTCCCGCCGAGTCGCCTCACGACGTTCGGCTTTCCTATCGCGCGTAGTTTCTCCTAACACAGTTAGGAGTGTGAGCCGGGTCACGGCAGAAGTCAATAGCCGAACGACATGATCGCCGGTAGCGGTAACGAGATCGGCCGGATTCAGACCGGCGGGCAACCCTCCGAGCGCTCCGAGGTGAGGCGCAGGCCGCCGGAGAGGGCGTCCGCCATGGTGTGCAACAGGGGGTTCCGGGTGGCTGTGCGCCAGGCGGCGGCGTAGGTGATGACCAGCGGGCGTGGGTGGAGGGGACGCCACACCAGGCCGGGGACCGAGGCCGTGCGGGACGAACCGACCCCGATCGACTGCGGACGCAAGGGCAGCAATTGCAGCATCTGGGCGTGGCTCATGGCGCTGTCGCTCAACACCACCGACGCGCCCCGCTCACGCAGCTGGGCCAGCACCGAATCGTGGACCTCCGGGGCCGCGTCGCGCGCGAACATGATGAGTTCCTGCTCGCCGATGCACGCCGCTTCCACCGAAACCGCGGCAGCGAGCGGGTTTTTGCGCGACATGACGATGCCGAGCTCCTCGTCGGCGACCGGGGTGCAGGTGAAGTGGTCGGCCAGCCCCACCGGCAGCCGCAACACCGCCAGGTCCACGTCGCCGCAATCGAGCAGCCGCGCCTGATCCCCGCTGGTCCCCGTGGTCAGCGCGACCCGCACGCCGGGCTGGCGGGCCTTCACCAGCGCCTCGATCCGTCCCGGCAGCCAGGACGGCGCCCCGTTCACCACGCCCAGCCGGAACACGACGTTGCCCGGCTGCGCCACGGCCCGCGTCTCCCGCACCGCGATCTCGGCCGCCTCCAGCACGGTTCGCGCCGTCTTCAGCAGCACCTCCCCCGCCGCGGTCAACTCGACCCCGTGATTGCCCCGGATCAGCAGCGGGCCGCCCACCTCCCGCTCGATGGCCCGGACCTGCTGACTCAGGGTCGGAGTGGAGATGAACAAACGCTCGGCCGCCCGCCGAAAATGCAGCTCCTCGGCCACCGCCACGAAGTACCGCAACTGCCGCAATTCCACCCCTGAAGGGTAGGCGTCCGCATCCGCCGCGCGGCCACCAGTGAGTGAATTGCCCGGTGGCGCTCGGCAGGTCGTCAGTCCCAGCCGGTGCCGGGCGCGCGTTGGGCGACGGTGGCCCAGCGTTCGGCGATGCGGCGGCCCTGGAAACGCCACAGGACGAAGCCCTGGGAGGTCATCGGCTCACCGGTGGCGCGGTCGGTCCAGCGCCAGATATTGCGGCACATGACCTTGTCGCCCTCGGCGAGCATGTCGACCACGGTGACATGCAGGCCCGGCAGCGACTCGTACATGCCGAGCATCATCTTCTCGTCACCGATCAGGTCGGTCGGTTTCCCGCCGGGACCGTCGTGATCGAGGAAGTCGGGGGTCATATTGCGGTGGATCACCGCAGCGTTACGCCGATTGACGAACTGCTCGAAATGGTCCGCCACGAACTGCTTCATGGAATCGAGGGAGAGGTCGGTGGGCATCTTCGCCTCCTCTGCACGGCCGGACGACCTATCCATGGTGCCGCCCGATCGCTCACGCCGGTAAGCGATTGGGCGGCAACAGGTCAGAGGTTGGGCAGTGTCAGAGGTTGGCCGGTCGGACGACCATGACGGAGGAAGCGCGTTTGCCGGACTCCTGGAGCAGGGCGATGGCGTGGCCGGCGGGGTCCAGGGCCGCGTAAACGCCTGGGATACCGACCGGTTCGAGCCAGCGGCCGTTGCGGAGGTCGTTCGCCTGGGCGTCGGTGATGTCGCGAACCGGGAAAGCGGTGCGGACCGCGGCATCGATATCCAGGTTGAGAACCGGGTCTCCGGCCTCGGCGGCGGCCTCGACCTGGGCCAGCGTGCGGGCGTGGTCGAGGGTGAAGGGGCCGACCGCGGTACGGCGCAGGGCCGTGAGATGGCCTCCGACGCCCAGCTTTTCACCGAGGTCGCGGGCCAGGGCACGAATGTAGGTGCCCGAGGAGCAGTCCACGGCGACGTCGAGATCGACGAAATGGCTGTCGCCGGTGTCGATGTCGCGGCGGGCCAGGATGTCGAAGCGGCTGACGGTGACGGGGCGGGCCGCCAGTTCCACGTCCTCACCGGCGCGGGCGCGGGCGTAGGCGCGCTCGCCGTTGACCTTGATGGCGCTGACGGTGGCGGGGACCTGCTGGATGTCGCCGGTCAATTCGGCTACGCGCGCGGCGATCTCGGCGTCGGTGAGGTGTGCGGCCGCCGTGGTCGCGGTGACCTCGCCCTCGGCGTCGTCGGTGATGGTGGACTGACCCAGGCGGATGGTGGCCGTGTACGACTTGGTGGTCAGGATGAGCTGGCCGAGCAGCTTGGTGGCGCGCTCCACGCCCAGGACCAGCACGCCGGTGGCCATCGGGTCGAGGGTGCCCGCGTGGCCGACCTTCTTGGTGCGCAACAGCCTTCGGCTCTTGGCTACCACGTCGTGGCTGGTCCAGCCACCCTCCTTGTCGACGATCAGCAGGCCGCCGAACGCATCGACCAAGGGCGGCAGCTTCTCCCGCTTGAGACCGGGCCGGCCGCGACGCTTCGCACCGCCACGAGCCGGCGCCGCCTCGGAGTTCTCCACCGCACCGGATTCCGCGGGGACCGCGGCGTCCGACGCGCCGACCACCATCGATTCGTCGCCCATCAGGCCGTCACGATCGCGGTGAGGATGAGGCCGTCGCTGACGACCCAGCGGCCGTCGAAGGCCGTCAGCGGGGTGCCGCCGTCGGTGACGGGGCCGGGGATCAGAAGGTCGCTGTGGAAGGTGCCCGCGCCGCCGGCGGCGGACTCCTCGTCCACGGTGAAGGTGATGTGGGCGTCCTCGAAGCCGAGCCACAGGCCGGTGAGGGGGAACCACGCCTTGTAGGTGGCCTCCTTGGCGCAGAACAGCAGCCGGTCCAGGTGCAGGCCGGTGCCGGGCAGCACGGCGGAGAGCCACTCGCGTTCGGGCGCGAGGCTGACCGAATCCAGGACGCCGTCGGGCAGCTGACCGTGCGGTTCGGCGTCGATGCCGATCGAGCGGAAGCGGAGCTTGTGGCCCAGGGCCGCGGCGCGATAGCCGTCGCAATGGGTGAGGCTGCCGACGATGCCGCGCGGGAACACCGGTTCGCCGGTGCCGCCCTTGCCGATGGCGACGGCGGGCTCACCCAACTGGGTCAGGGCCTGCCGGGCGCAGTAGCGGGCGCCGATGAAATCACGGCGACGCTTCTCGACCGCGCGGGCGATCAGATGCTCCTCGCCGGGATGCGGTTTCAGATCCTCCGGGTAGGCCGTCAGCTCGGCCGCCGCGACCCCGCTCGGGAGAATTCTGCCGAGTATGCGCGCCGACTCCGTCGCCGCGACTGCCCGCTCCTCGATGACCCGCCTCCTGCTCGCTTCCACCAACTGCCGAATCGAGCCTACCGGGCAGGCCGGTCACCGGCCGATTCGCGCGGACGTGCACGGCCCGGCCCGGCAGGCCGCGACGGATCAGACCAGGCCGCGACGGCGTTCGGCCTGCTCCTTCATCTTCACCGCGGCCGCCTGCATCTCCGGGGTGATCTTGAAGTGGCCGCCCCACTCGTTGAGGGTGTCGCCGTAGTCGGGGACCGGCAGGATCTGACGCAGCAGCTTGTCGGGCAGGCCGCGACGCTGCCACTCGCGCGGATAGCCGAGCGACACCTCCTCGAAGCGGACGCCGTCGTACCAGGTGGTGCGCGGAATATGGAGGTGGCCGTAGACGGCGCAGACCACGTTGTAACTGGTGTGCCAGTCCGCGGTCAGGTCGGTGCCGCACCACAGGGAGAACTCCGGGTACCACATCATGTCGACCGGCTTGCGCAGCAACGGGAAGTGGTTGATCAGAACCAGCGGAGTGTCGGCGGGCAGTGCGTCGAGGCGGCGCTGGGTGTACTGGACGCGGGCGTGACACCAGGCGTCGCGGGTCAGGTACGGCTCGGCCGACAGCAGGAACTCGTCGGTCGCCACCACATTGCGGTCCCGGGCGATGGCCAGGCCCTCGGCCTTGGTCTTCGCGCCCTCCGGCAGCCACGAGTAGTCATAGAGCATGAACAGCGGGGCCAGGGTGACCGCGCCGCCGAACTCCTCCGCGCCCGCGCCCTCCCACACCGGGAACGGGTCCTCCGGGGTGACGACGTCCAGATCGCGGCACAGCGACACCAGGTAGTCGTAGCGGGCCGCGCCGTGCATCTGCACGGGATCCTTTGCGGTGGTCCACAATTCGTGATTACCGGGCACCCAGATGACCTTGGCGAAGCGGCCGCGCAGCGTCTGCAGGGCCCAGCGGATGTCATCGGTCTTCTCGCCGACGTCACCGGCCAGGATCAGCCAGTCCTCGGGGGAATCCGCGTGGATCGCCTCCACCACCGGCTTGTTGCCCTGATGACCGACATGGATGTCGCTCACCGCCATCAACTTCGGAATCACCCGGTTCCGCCTTCCTGTTCACGACCGTCCTGGCAGCAACCATCCCGGCCTCCACCAGATTCCCATGCGCGGGAGAAACCGACGTCACCGCACCCAGCGAAGGCGAGCCGCGGCGCCGAATCCGGCCGCGACGGTGAGGGTTCCGGACGGCTCCCGGCGACACGACGCCACCGCCACATGACAGGGGCGCGCGATCTCGGCGGGGATACGGACGCCACCCTCGATCTCGTAGCGCATATTGGTGACCTTCCAGCGCTGCGCCTGCGGGTCGTCGGGGTCGACGGGCGGGGCGTCGGCGCGGGCCACGACCATGACCTCGGTGATGCCGGTCGGCCATTGGAAGACCAGCAGGCCATTGCGCTCGGCGAGGCCGCGCACGGTCGGCAGGCCGCTGGGCTCGCGGGCGGTGTCGGCGGCAGCCCCGGTGGAACCGGTGGCCGAATTCTCGGCGGGTCCAGGGGTGTTTCGACGGGCGGCGGGATCGCCGTGTTGCGCTGTCGCCGCGGACCCCGTGGTGGCGGCGGTCCGGTCCGAGCGGGTCATGTCCGAGGCGCGGCCCGAGATCGAGGCGACCACGCCGTACACCGGCACCGGTCCGGCGGGCGCGCCGCCGTCCTCCATGGCCACGCCGCGGGTGCGGCCGACCACGCGCCAGGAACCGTCCGCGAGCAGCCGGGTGATGCGGTACTCGGCCTGGTCGGTGGTCGACGGGGTCCAGGTGATCACGACCGTGCCGTCCGGTTTGCGGCTGACGGTGACGTGTTCGGGCGCGGCGACGCGGAGTTCGGCCAGGGCCGCGCGGGCCTCGGCGTGGTCGGCGCAGACCTCGAGGACTTCGCGCACCGCCTGCATGCGCAGGCCGGGATCGGCGGGGAGGGCCTCGAACAGGCGGCCCGCCTCGATCACGGCGGCCCGCGCACGGCCGATCAGCAGTTCCCGGCTCGCGCCGCGCGGATCGGGATTCGCGACATCGGCGGCTCTCCGATCCAGGAAGTCCAGGTGCTCGGCCAGCGCCTCCACGAATCGTCGCCCCGCGCAGCAGGACACGGCGGCCCGCCAGTGCACGACCGCCTCGGCGAGCACCCGCTCGACGTCCTCCCCCACCGCGCGCACCGAGCGCGCGGCCGCCGCGTCATCGCCGACCAGGCGCCGGGCGTCGGCGATGAAAGCCGCCGCCTCCTTGGGCTTTCCGGCCCGCAGCGACGCCCGCGCCGCCCGCAACGCGGCCTCCCACGGCCGCCCCGACTGGGTCGTGCCGTCGTAGGGCGTCCGCTGCCAGTGCTCCGGCTGCGGCGCGCCCGGCGGGTTCGCCTCGTCCGCGGCGGGATTCACCGGAGCAGCTGTCGACGTGGCTGAGGTGGACTGTTTCTCCGGAGTGGTCGACGGTTTCCGACCGGCCGCGAGGTGTTCGCGCCCCTCGACGGTGGTGCCGAGCTCGTCGGCGAGGGCGACGAGGATGCGTTCGGCATTGGCGCGGTCGAGACCGCCGGCGATGGCCACGCCCAGCAGGTAGTCGAAATCCGGTGCCACCAGCAGGTCCTCGACGAGCACGGCCGCGCGGACCTGGGGGCGCAGCTGGTCGGTGACGGTCTCGGTGATGGTCAGCAGATAGGCGTCGACCAGCGGACCGCCGGGCTCGAGCAGATCGCCGATGTGGATGAGGAGCTCGTCGAGGACCACGCGCAGACGGCCGGGCGGGAGCTCGCGGGTGCGGGCGCGCAGGGCCTCGGCGCGCAGGCGGATCTCGTTGCTGCGGTGGGCCGCCGAGAAATCCATGTCGAGCAGGGACAGCAGGGTGGGCACCGGGTCACCGGCGAGGAGCCGCTCGTATTCGGCCAGCAGCGACCGGATCTGGCGGCGACGCTCGGTACTCAGCGCGGGCGCGGCCGGGGGCGGCGGCGCGGCGGGGGCCTCGTCGATGATGCGGTGGCGGCGGACCCGGACGGCGACCTCGGCGACCGTCAGGCCGCCCAGGCGGCCGATGTCCTCGAGTCCCGGGATCTTCCCGGCGGGAATGCCGTTGTGCCGCTGGATCAGCCGCTCGATGGCGGCATCGAGCATCTCGTAGCGTTCGGCGTCCCGACGGTCACGCAACTGCTTGACCCGGTCTGCCTCGATCAGCCGGGAACCGGTGTGCAGCAGCGGCTCGGACAGCTCCTGATGCGCCTCGACCAGCAGCCCGGCCAGCACCCGGAACTTGGGGTGGTCGCGCAACTTCTGCCACAGCGCCCACACCTGCTCGACGCGCGCGGCGACGTCGGCGTCACTCAGCCGGGACGCGTCGGCGAGCGGAATGTCGTACAGCTCGAAGGCATCCGACTCCGCGAGGCCGCCGCGGCGTTCGACGGCGGCGAGGACGCGTTTGCGATAGTCATTGGGATCGAAGGCGTGCATGGCTTTTCGTCGGACAGCGTATACCGGTCAGGAATTGCGACGGCGGGTGCGCTGCAGCTGATCCAGCTCGCGCTCCACATCCGCCTGCGACAGGGTGGCCCCGGTCTGCACCGACAAGGTCAGCGGCAGATCGGCGTCCACATGGTAGGCCGTCACGTGCAGCACACCGTCGAATCCCATCTCGAAGGTCACCCGGACTTCACTACCCTCCGGATACCCCGGCGGAATATCGCGAATCCTGCCCTCCACCAGCACCTTCGTGTCCTCGGGACGGGTCGAGGCCGCCTGCCCCTGCTGCTCGACGATGGTCAGCTCGATCTGCTCCTGGTGCGCGCGCACCGTGCCGTAGGAGCGTCGCACCTTGATCGGCAGCGTCTGGTTGCGGTGCACCAGCCAGCTCGCCGCCAGCCCGTTGAACGGATCCAGCGCCAGCACACCGAACCCGCGCGACACCACGGTGTCCACCTGGATCTCGATCATGCGGCGCACCAGGCTCACCGGCTGGCCGAAGGATGCGGCCACCCGCACCAGCGAACCCTCCAGGTCACCGGGATCGGCGTCACCGAGCGGCGCTCCGTCGCGGAGCCGCCCGCGGGTCACCAGGTCCGCGGCCACCAGCCGCTCCATCTCCAGCTTCTCGCCGTACAGCGCGGCGCCGCGGGCCACCGACAGGTCCGGGTCGCGCAGTTCGCCGGTGAGCCCGAATTCCTTCCGTAGCTGCTCGGCCACCATCGGCATGCGCGAGGAGCCGCCGACCAGCAGCAGCCGGTCCACCTGCCGCACCCCGCGCTTCTCGGCGGCGGCCAGCACGGCCTTGGTCAGGTCCAGGGTGCGCCGCATGAGCGAGGCGGTCAGCGATTCCAGATCGGAGCGGGTCAGCGGGATCACCGCCCGCGCGCCGTCGTGCGCGATCACCACCTCGGTGGCCTCGGCGGCGGTGAGCTCCTGTTTGGCCTGTTCGGCGGCCAGCACCAGCAGCTGGGAGCCGACCGAATCGTCCAGGGGGTCTTCGGCATCCGGGTTGGCCGTGCAGAACTGCTGGGACAGATACAGCGCCAGCCGCTCGTCCCAGTCCGCGCCGCCGAGCTGATGGTCGCCCTCCACCGCGAGCACCGAGATGCGGCGATCGGCCAGTTCGATGACGGTAGCGTCGAAGGTGCCGCCGCCGAGGTCGTAGACCAGCACGGTCTCGCGCGTGGGTTCCTTGCCGAGTTCGATGCCGCCGTCCAGGCGCCCGAAACCGTAGGACAGCGCGGCCGCGATCGGCTCCGAGAGCACACCCGCCACATCGAATCCGGCGTAGGTTCCGGCCTGGATGGTGGCGCGGCGCTCCTCGTCACCGAAGTAGGCGGGCACCGTGATGACCGCGCGCCGCACCGGTTCGCCACCGGAGAACTCGGCATCGGCGGCAAGACTTTTCAGGATGAGCGCCGACACCGCGGGCGCGGACCACAGCTGCCCGTGCGCGCCGAACCGCCATTCGGCGTCGCCCATGCGGCGCTTCACGAGGGTGCACACATTGTCGGGGTCGAGCCGGGCCTGCCGGCGCGCGCCCTCGCCGACCACATGGTCGGTCGCGGAGGCGAACAGCACAACGGAGGGAACGGTCGGTTCCCCCTTCAATCCGACCAGGACCTGCGGCCGGCCATCTGCGTCGATTGCCGCAATTGCCGAATTCGTTGTGCCCAGATCGATTCCATAGACCCCCATGGCGGCGATGGTAGCAGTCACCGGCGACAGCTGGGTTTATCGTTCGTGCATGACCGATCCAGCCCCGGCGGCCACGATTCCCCAGGCGCCCCCAGCGACCGCGGAGGAGTCCGCCCCGACTCTCGACCGCATCACCGAACGCATCGACGACCTCGCCCGGGTCATCGCCCGGCAGGCCGCCACCATCGAGCGACTAGCCGACGCCGCCAAACTGAAGATCCGCGACGAGCGCGCCGAGGCCGACGCGCCGCTGCTGCGCGATCTGTTCGCCCTGCACGGGCTGGCCCAGACCTTCGTCTCCACCTCGAATTCGGAACCGGACCGGCAGGGCTTCGAGGCGATCAATCGCCGGGTCGAACGCATGCTGGCCGAGCGCGGCGGCGAGCTGGTGACGCCGTTCCGGGGCACGGCGTTCGATCCGGAGACCATGGAGGCCGCCGAGATCGTGGGCACCGACGACCGGGAGGCGGACAAGACCGTGGAGTCGGTCATCCAGCCGGGCCTGACCATAGGGGATCGCTCGATCCGGCCCGCGAAAGTCGTTGTGCGGCGGTATCGAGGGGCCTGATTCCGAAC
Organism: Nocardia sp. NPDC004340; assembly: GCF_053602575.1. NCBI lineage: Bacteria > Bacillati > Actinomycetota > Actinomycetes > Mycobacteriales > Nocardiaceae > Nocardia > Nocardia sp. NPDC004340. The sequence goes on along the minus strand of NZ_JBSGDW010000007.1, from coordinate 329,283 downwards.
CAGAACTGACACGTGTTCTAGTAGGCTGCGAAGTGCACGGACTGATCGATCGCGGAGGACGCAGATGAGTCAGCACTATCGCAGCATCGATGTCGGCGAACCGATGACGCGGTTCGCCCGGGGGTGGCATTGCCTCGGGCTCGCCGAGAGCTTCCGGGACGGACAGCCACATTCGGTCAATGCCTTCGGCACCAAACTGGTGATCTGGTCCGACAGCAAAGGCGAATTACACGCCCTCGACGGCTACTGCCGGCACATGGGCGCGGACCTCGCCTACGGCAGCGTCAAGGACGACAATATCGCCTGCCCCTTCCACGATTGGCGGTGGCGCGGCGACGGCAAATGCGCCGCCATTCCCTATGCGCGGCGCGTTCCGCCGTTGGCGCGCACCCGGTCCTGGACCACCTGCGAGGAAAACGGCCAGTTCTTCGTGTGGAACGACCCGGAAGGCAATCCCCCGCCGCCCGAGGTCGCCATTCCGCACATCGAGGGCATCGAGACCGACCAGTGGAGCGACTGGGACTGGAACTCACTGCTCATCGAGGGCGCGCACTGCCGCGAGATCATCGACAACAACGTCGACATGGCGCACTTCTTCTACATTCACTTCGCGTACCCCGTGTACTTCAAGAATGTGTTCGAAGGGCATGTGGCGACCCAGTTCCTGCACTCCAAGGGCCGACCGGACATTCACGCCAAGTCCAACTATTCGCAGGAAATGTCGCTGCTGCGTTCGGAGGCCTCCTATTTCGGGCCGTCGTACATGATCAACTACCTGCACAACGACTTCGGCGACAACACCGTCGAGGTGGCGCTCATCAACTGCCACTACCCGGTCACCCACAACTCGTTCATGTTGCAGTGGGGCGTGAGCGTGCAGCGCATCCAGGGTCTGCCGCCGGAGAAATCCGAGAAGCTCGCCAAGTCCTTCGGCAAGAGCTTCGGCGTCGGATTCCTCCAGGACGTCGAGATCTGGAAACACAAGACCCGCATCGACAATCCGCTGCTCACCCAGGAAGACGGGCCGGTCTATCAGCATCGCCGCTGGTACGAGCAGTTCTACGTCGACGTCGCCGATATCAAGCCGGAAATGACGGCCCGGTTCGAGTACGAGGTCGACACCACCCACGCCAACGAGAACTGGCAGGCCGAGGTCGCGCAGAACCTCGAGAAGCAGGCCGCCGCCCAGGCGAACGGCTCCAGCGACTAGCGACGCCGCCGGGACGGACTACGCCATCCGTCCCGGCACCTCGGCGCCGACGCGGGCCCAGCGGCCCGACAGCGCCCGCCACGACACCGTGATCAGGCGCAGGACCAGGAAGGCGACCAGGCCGGTCCAGATTCCGCCGATCCCCCAATCGAATTCGAGCGACAGCCAGATCATCGGGAGGAACCCGAGCAGCGCCGAGCCGAGGGTGGCGTTGCGCAGGAAGGCGGCATCGCCCGCGCCCAGCAGGACGCCGTCGAGGGCGAACACCACACCGCCGATCGGGATGATCGCGACGAAGAACCACCAGACCACATTGGTGCGGTCCAGCACCGCGGGGTCATCGGTGAACAGGCGCGGAATCAGCGAGTGACCCGCGGCGAAGAACACCGCCAGCACCGTCGCGAACACGGTCGACCAGGCCGTGACCCGCCGGGCCAAACCCTGTGCGCCGCGCGCGTTTCCGGCCCCGAGCGCCGCGCCGACCAGCGTCTGCGCCGCGATGGCCAGCGAATCCAGCGTCAGCGCCAGGAAATTCCACAGTTGCAGCACCAGCTGATGCGCCGCCACCGACGCCGCCCCGAACCGCGAGGCCACGGCCGCCGCCGACACGAACGACGCCTGGAAGGCGAGGCTGCGCGCGATCAGGTCCCGGCCCAGCACCAGCTGCGCCTTCATGATCTCGAGGTGCGGCGCGATCGGCACGTGCGCCCGCCACAACGCGCGCACGAACAACACCCCGGACACCGCCTGCCCGGCCAGATTCGCGACCGCCGACCCCTCCAGCTCCATCCGGGGCGCGCCCAGCAGCCCGTGCACCAGCGTCGGGCACAGCACACCCGAAACCACCAGCCCCGCAATCACATACAGCAATGGCCGCCGCGTCTGCTGCACCCCGCGCATCCATCCGTTCCCGGCCATCGACAGCAGGATCAACGGCACCCCGAACAAGGCGATCCGCATCCACGACTCGGCCGCGTCGGCGATATCGGACCCGCCGGCGATGGCCCGCGTGATCGGCCCCGCGAACACCTGCACCACCAGTACGATCGCCAACCCGGCCGCGACCGCGATCCAACTGGCCTGCACGCCCTCCACGACCGCCCCGCGCTCATCCCCCGACCCGTGCCGCCGGGCCGCGCGCGCCGTCGTCCCGTAACTCAGGAACGTCAGCTGCGAACTGACCTGCGCCAGAATCAAACCCCCGACCGCCAGCCCCGCCAGCGCCAACGCCCCGAGCCGCCCCACCACGGCCATGTCGAACAGCAGGTAGATCGGCTCGGCGACCAGTACACCGAGGGTCGGCACCGCGATCCCGAGAATCCGCCGCGGCCCCGCGGCCGCCGCCTCCGCGCCCCGAGCTTCCGCCCGCGCGCGTCTGGCCGCCTCATCCCCCGCCGCCGGGGATCCCGGATCCTCCCCGCCATCCGCCACGATCTCCGCACCGCTCATGGGCCCACCATTCCACACGGGAACCGGCCGAAGCGCCCGCCGAGAGCCGTGAACGGGCAAATATATGCTGCGGACCGCGGGCACCGGTTCCAGCCGCCGCCCCGGTACCGGCACCGACGCTCAATCCCGGACCCACCACACGAATGGCCCACGACGCCAGAGCGACCGACGGCTCTGCCTGCCGAGGCCTGGTCCCCGACAAGGCTCCTCCGTGCCTCTGCCATCCGACGCGCCCGGCGGCAAGATTAGATGCGCATGTCCGCATTTGAACATGCCAGCCTACCGCCGACCGCTCGATGACAGCGCGCACGCGGCCGCCGGGAGGGAGCCGAAGCCCGACGTTCGCGGTCGGACCACCGAGGCAGCCGCATTCGCCGGGTGCCGACCGTAGGCAGGAGTACCCGCCTACTGAAGTCGGCCTCTCCCCCGAACTCGGCCGCGGCCCGCGTCATTCGCGGCGAGCACGCCACCACAGCGCCGCGACGGTGACGGCGGCAGCCGCGAGCGCCGGGCGGGTGTACGGGGAGCGCGGGCGGGACAGGGTGTCGCCGCGGATGGCGGATGCGAGCTGCGGCGTCGGGTGGACGGGGCGTAGTTCGAAGATGCGGAAGATACGGCCGCCGGAGAGCTCGTGTTCCATTTCGTAGCCGGGCCAGAATTCGATGGCGGTGTCCCAGGCGCGTTTTCGTTCGACGCCGGTGATCTGGGTGACGGTGACGGGGAAGCGCTGGCCGCCCACATGGACGGTGGCGGTGGCAGCGGAGCGCAGGTTGGCCGACCAGGACGGGTGGTCGGGGCTGCCCCAATTGGAGCCGATGAGCAGGATGCTGCCGTCGTCGGGGACGTAGAGCAGCGAGGTGGTGCGTGGGAGGCCGGTCTTGCGGCCGATCACGGTCAGTTCGAGGGAGGGCAGGCCAGCGATATCGAGAACGCCGTTGCGCCCCCGGGTGATTCGCCGGACCGCGCGGTCGGACGCGAGAATCGTGCCGGCCGCGTGCATGACCCAGCGCTGGGTGCCGAGACGGCGGGCGATGCGGGGCAGAACTGCAGACGCCATGGGAATTCCTCACCGGTATCGGGAGTTCCGCGAACGCGGTCGCGCATGCCTTCGCCCACTTCGAGAATGCTGAAACGTCCTTGTCATCAAGCGTATTCGCGCGGAAGCCCCCGGACTGTTCCCCCGGCAAGCCGTCGGCGGAGGATGGTTGTCGAATCCACTGTAATCACAAAGGCTTAATCGCGGGTGGCGAGCCGGAAATCGGTGGGGTCAGTCACTCGAGCTCAGTCACTCAAACGGGATTTCAGCGTCTCGATCAGATCGTCGTGCGACCCGGTCGCGCTGTACCCGGCGGCGTAGCGATGCCCGCCACCGCCCAGCGACACCGCCACCCGCGCCACATCGACGCCGGGAGTGCCGTCGGCATTGGCGTGCGAACGCAGCGACACCGTCCACCGGTCCGGTTCGGTCCGCGATTCCTTGAACACGGCCGCGACCTGCGCCTCGGCGGCGGTGCGGATGAGGTCGATGACGCTCTCCACCTCCTCGGACCGGACCGCCTCGGTGTCCTCGCGGCGGACCACCGCGTAGACCAGGCCCGCTCCCCCGGCCGCGTCGGGCAGCAACTGCGCCGACCCGAGCACCCGCGACAGCATCGGCAGCCACGCGAAGGGATGGGTGTCCATGAGGGTGCGGGTGATGGCCGCGCCGTCGATACCGGTGGCCAGCAGCCGTTCCGCCAGAGCGTGCGAGCCCGGCCGCACCCATTTGAACGAGCCGGTGTCGGTGACCAGTCCGGCGTAGAGGCAGTGCGCGATATTCGCGTCCAGCGGCTCGGACCAGGCGTCCAGGATCCGGGCGATGACACCCGCGGTCGACTCGGCGGACTCGTCGACGATGTTCACCGCGCCGAAGCGGGTATTGGAGCGGTGATGGTCGATCACCAGAGTGGTTGCGGCACCGGCCAATCGGTCCCGCAGCACACCGAGCCGATCCGCGCTGCCGCAGTCCACCGTGACCAGCACATCCGTCTCGGCCGGGACCTGATCGGGCCCGACCAGCAGCTCGGTGCCGGGCAGCGACCGCATGGACACCGGCAACCGGTCCGGTTCGGCGAAGCAGACGACGACCGGGACCCCACGCCGACGCAGGACCTGCGCCAACGCCAGCCCGCTGCCGACGGTATCGGCATCGGGCTGGATATGACACAGGATGGTCACCGACTTCGCGGCGTCGAGAATCTCGACCGCCGGGGTGACGTCGACGGGGGTCACCGGAGGTCAGGCTTCGTCGTCGTCTTCGTCCTCTTCGCTCTTGTACGGGTCCTCGTCACCGGCGTAGGTCGCGCCGACGGCGACCTGCGCGACCCGCGCGTCGCTGGCGCGGGCCTTGGACAGCAGCTCTTCCATCTCGCGCGCCGCGTCGGGCACGGTGTCGAGCTTGAACGCGAGGGTGGGGGTGAACTTCACCCCGGTGCCCGCGCCCACCTTGGACCGCAGAATGCCGGCGGCGGCCTTCAGACCGGCAGCGGCTTCCGCGTAATCTGGTTCGGCGTCGATGGTTTCACCCATGACGGTGTAGAAAATTGTCGCCTCGCGTAGATCCCCCGTCACCTTGGAATCGGTGACGGTGACGAACCGCAGTCGCGGATCCTTGATCTCGTACTCGATCGCCGTGGCGACGATGGACGAGATGCGCTTCGCGAGTCGGCGTGCTCGGGCTTGGTCAGCCATGAGAGCGCTCCTCACTTCTTCAGTCTTCGGGTCCGAAGATGCGGCGGCGTACCGACAGCAACTCTAACTCCGGACGATTGGCGACGTGCCGTTCACACTTGTCCAGCACCTCGGTCAGGTGGTTCATGCCGTAGCTGACCATTGCCACACCGAGCAATGACCGTCGATAACGGTCATGATCTCCGCCCTCGGTGACACTCACATCGAACCGTTTCAGGTCCGCGAGGATGGGGCGGATGACAGAGCGCTTCTCTTTCAGTGAATGCACATCACCGAGCAAGATATCGAACTCGAGCGCTCCGAAGAACATCTTTTCAGTCATATGAACGCGCCCCGGGGAATGCGCGCACAGTTACCCGGAAAGGAAAGGGGCACAACCCCGCCGGACCCGAAGGTCCGGCGGGATCGCGTACTGCTTTCGCCTAGTCGCGCGGCTTCTCGCGCAGCTCGTAGGCCTCGACGATGTCGCCTTCCTTGATGTCGTTGTACCCGACGGTCAGACCACATTCGTAGCCTTCGCGGACCTCGGTCACGTCATCCTTCTCACGACGCAGCGACTGGATGGTGGTCTCGGCGACCACGACGTTGTCGCGGATCAGGCGCGCCTTGGCGTTGCGCTTGACCGAACCCGAGAGCACCCAGCAACCCGCGATGTTGCCGAACTTGGAGGAGCGGAAGATCTGGCGGATCTCCGCCCGGCCCAGCTCGTGCTCCTCGTAGATCGGCTTGAGCAGACCCTTGAGGGCCTTCTCGATCTCGTCGATCGCCTGGTAGATGACCGAGTAGTAGCGGATGTCCACGCCTTCGCGGTTCGCCAGCTCGGTCGCCTTGCCCTCGGCGCGGACGTTGAACCCGATGATGATCGCGTTCGACGCCGACGCCAGGTTGACGTTGGTCTCGGTGACGCCACCGACACCGCGGTCGATGACGCGCAGACGCACCTCGTCGCCGACATCGATACCGAGCAGCGCCTCTTCGAGGGCCTCGACGGTACCGGAGTTGTCGCCCTTGAGGATCAGGTTCAGCTCCGAAGTCTCCTTCAGAGCGGCATCCAGATCTTCCAGGGAGATCCGCTTGCGGCTGCGCGCGGCCAGGGCGTTGCGCTTGCGAGCGTTGCGGCGATCGGCGATCTGACGCGCGATGCGGTCTTCCTCGACCACGAGCAGGTTGTCGCCGGCGCCGGGCACCGAGGTGAAACCGATGACCTGGACGGGCCGCGACGGCATGGCCGCCACGACGTCGTCGCCGTGCTCGTCGACCATGCGGCGGACGCGACCGTAGGCGTCACCCGCCACGATCGAGTCGCCGACCCGCAGCGTGCCGCGCTGGATGAGCACGGTCGCCACCGGGCCACGGCCGCGGTCGAGGTGGGCCTCGATGGCCACACCCTGCGCGTCCATGTCCGGGTTCGCCCGCAGATCCAGCGAGGCGTCCGCGGTCAGGACCACGGCCTCGAGCAGCGACTCGATGTTGGTGCCCTGCTTGGCGGAGATGTCGACGAACATGGTGTCGCCACCGTATTCCTCGGCCACCAGACCGTATTCGGTCAGCTGCTGGCGAATCTTCTGCGGATTCGCGCCTTCCTTATCGATCTTGTTGACCGCCACCACGATCGGCACATCCGCGGCCTGCGCGTGGTTGATGGCCTCCACCGTCTGCGGCATGACGCCGTCGTCGGCCGCGACCACGAGGATCGCGATATCGGTGGCCTTCGCACCACGGGCACGCATGGCGGTGAACGCCTCGTGACCGGGGGTATCGATGAAGGTGATGAGACGGTCTTCGTCGTTGACCTCGGCCAGCACCTGGTAGGCACCGATGTGCTGGGTGATACCGCCGGCCTCGCCCTCACGGACGTTGGCCTTACGGATGGTGTCCAGCAGTCGGGTCTTACCGTGGTCGACGTGACCCATGACGGTCACGACCGGCGGACGGACCTGCAGGTCTTCCTCGTCGCCGTCGTCCTCGCCGTAGGTGAGGTCGAAGTTGGCGAGCAGCTCGCGGTCCTCGTCCTCCGGGGAGACCACGTGCACGACGTAGTTCATCTCCGAACCCAGCAGCTCGAGGGTCTCCTCGTTCACCGACTGGGTCGCGGTCACCATCTCACCGAGGTTGAACAGCGCCTGGACCAGCGAGGCCGGGTTGGCGCCGATCTTCTCGGCGAAGTCCGACAGCGACGCGCCACGGGCGAGACGCACGATCTCACCGTTGCCGCGCGGCAGCCGCACGCCACCGGCGATGGGCGCCTGCTGGTTCTCGTACTCGGCGCGCTTCGCCCGCTTCGACTTACGGCCACGACGCGGAGCTCCACCCGGACGACCGAACGCACCCGCGGCACCGCCGCGACCGCCACCGGAACCCGGACGGCCACCGCCGCCACCACCGGGACGACCCCGGAAACCACCGGGAGCACCCGTGCCACCACCGGCACCGGCACCGGCACCAGCGCCGCCACCCGCACCGGGAGCGCCGCCACCGCGGTAACCGCCGCCACCGCCACCGGGACGGCCGCCGCCGGCACCCGGACCACCCGGACGCGCCGGACGGCCTGCGCCACCCGGACCGGCCGGACGCTGAGCGCGAGCGGGCATGGCACCCGGGTTCGGCCGCGGGGGCATCGAACCGGGGCTGGGACGCGGACCGCCGGGACGGGGACCGCCCTGACCGGCAGCAGCCGGACGGGGACCACCCTGGCCGGGACCGGGGCGCGGACCGCCCTGACCGGGACCCGGACGGGGACCGCCCTGACCCGGACCCGGACGCGGGCCGCCCTGCGGCTGACCCGGACGCGGGCCACCCTGGCCCTGACCCGGACGCGGACCACCCTGGCCCTGACCCGGACGAGGGGCCGGACGCGGCGCGGGACGCTCGGGCGCGGAAGAGAAGGGGTTGTTACCGACACGCGGCGGCTTCGGACCCGGCTTCGGGCCACCCGGACGCGGACCGGACTGCGGGGCGGGGGCACCGCCCTGCTGCGCCGGACGCGGGGCCTGAGCGCCCGGACGCGGAGCGTCGGTACGCGGGGCCTGCGGAGCCGGAGCGGACGGAGCCGGAGACGCGGAAGCGGCTGCCGGAGCAGCGTTTTCGCGAGCCGCGGGCTTCGGGCCCGGAGCCGGACGCGCTGCGGGAGCGGCCGGGGTCGCGGGCGATTCGGCACGGGCGGCCGGAGCCACCGGTGCGGCGGGGGCCGGAGCCGGAGCCGCGGGGGCCGGAGCCGCCGGGGTCGGACGCGGGCCGGGACGGGGACCGGCACCCGGGGTGGCCGGCTTGCCGGCCGCCGCCTCTCCGGGCCTTGCCGGACGCGGGGTGCTGTCACCACTGGGCTTGGGGGCCGCCGACTTGGCGGCACCGGAGGGGGCGCTCTTGGGTGCGAGCGACTCCCGCAGCCGGCGCGCGACAGGTGCTTCCACCGTCGAGCTCGCCGACTTCACGAACTCGCCCTGCTCCTTGAGCCGCGCGAGTAGTTCTTTGCTCGTGACACCGAGTTCTTTTGCCAACTCGTGCACGCGGGCCTTGCCTGCCACTGCTCTCCTCACTCAGAGGCCGAGCGTGACAGCCCGCTTACAACGGGGCGTCCGCACGACCTCGACTAATTTCGAAGGCCGATCATTTCTGGGACTTCACGGTGTGCTCATGAGTGCTCGTGCCTGTTCTCTACGTAATGCTCCAGGGCTGAGATATCCAGATGTCCGGACACTCGTAGTGCTCTGCCGATTGCTCGGCGCCGAACTGCTTGACTCAGACAAACCGAAGAGGGGTGCAACCAAGCACCCCTTCCGGGAAGTCTGCGCCGCGGATCCGGAACGACCACAAGGGTTTGCCCACTCTCGGCAGACCCTTGCGCCACGACCCGCATCAGATCGGCAGCCAGCTCGCGTCTGCGACATCCGATGCAGGTCCGGACGGGTGCTGATCTTACCGGCACCCGCTCGGCGCGCGGAGAAGTCGAAGACTCGCGCTGAGCCTGCGTCCACTCTACCGCTCTCACGTCCCGATCTCCGCATCCGTACCCCTTGGAAGTTACCAAGCTGTCATCCCAGGGGTCTGTTTCACAAATCCATTTCCGACCGGGCCGGACTCATCGAGCAAGATCAGCCCGGTGCCGGGCGGCCGTGATCGAGCTACCGTGGCGCCTCGATCCCGGCCGTACGCGACCCTCAGTTCCGGTGCGTGTCGGAGCCGCCGGTCGCCGCCGCGGGACGCGCGCCGCCCTGCGGGTCGGCCGCCGCGTCCGAGCGGATGTCGATCCGCCAGCCGGTGAGCCGGGCCGCCAGGCGGGCGTTCTGCCCCTCCTTGCCGATGGCGAGGGAGAGCTGGAAGTCGGGGACCACCACGCGCGCGGCGCGGGCGTCGGGGTCCACGATCGTCACCGACACAACCTTCGACGGGGACAGCGCATTCCCGACGAAGGCGGCCGGGTCCTCGGCGTAGTCGATGATGTCGATCTTCTCGCCCGCCAGCTCGCTCATGACGTTGCGCACACGCTGACCCATCGGGCCGATGCACGCGCCCTTGGCGTTGACGCCCGGCACGGTCGAGCGGACCGCGATCTTGGAGCGGTGCCCGGCCTCGCGGGCCACGGCCACGATCTCGACCGAGCCGTCCGCGATCTCGGGGACCTCGAGCGCGAACAGGCGGCGCACCAGGTTCGGGTGGGTGCGCGAGAGGGTGATCTGCGGGCCACGCGGGCCACGCGAGACGCCGACCACGTAGCACTTGATGCGGTCGCCGTGCTCGTAGGTCTCGCCCGGCACCTGCTCGGCGGGCGGGATGACACCCTCGGCGCCATGGGCTTCCGAGCCGATGCGGACCACGACGGTGCCGCGGGCGTTCATGCGCGCGTCGCGCTGCACCACGCCGCCGACGATGTCGCCCTCGTGGGTGGAGAACTCGCCGAAGGATTTCTCGTTCTCGGCGTCGCGCAGCCGCTGCAGCACCACCTGGCGGGCGGTGGTGGCGGCGATGCGGCCGAAGCCCTCGGGGGTGTCGTCCCACTCGGAGATGACATTGCCGTCGGCGTCGACCTCGCGGGCCATCACGCGCACGACACCGGTCTTCTGGTTGATGTCGATGCGGGCGTTGGGCTGGTGGCCCTCGGTGTGCCGGTAGGCGGTGAGCAGCGCGGACTCGATCGCGGAGATCACCGTCTCCATCGAGATCCCCTTGTCGGCGACAATCGCGCGCAGGGCTTCGATTTCGATGTTCATTCCACGATCCCTTCGGTCAGTGAATCGGATTCTGTTGTTTCGGTTTCGTTGTCCTCCGGGGCGCCCGGCTGGGGTCGGCCCGGCGCTACTCCCCCCGCGAGGTCCAGCTCGGCCACGCCGGGCGGAGTGAATTCCACCTGCACGACGGCCGAGTGGATGTCGGCGAGCGGCACCGTCACCCGGTGTGGCTTCCGCTTGCCGCCGAGGACCAGGGCGATGTCGGTGTCGGTGAGGACGCCGACCCTGGCCTCGAACGTGGATTTGCCCTTCTCCTCCGGTGATTCGGCGCCGGGAGTCAGGGTGATCTTGACCTTGCGCCCCTGCGCGCGCTGCCAGTGCCGCGGGCTGGTGAGGGGCCGGTCGATGCCGGGGGTGGTGATCTCCAGCAGATACGGGGTCTCGCCGAAGTCACCGGCGTCGTCGAGGGTCTGCGAGATCTCCGAGCTCAGTTCCGCGACCGCGTCCAGGTCCGGGGATCCGTCGCTGTCGACGGTCACCTTGACCTTGCTCGCTGGACCGGCAGCCGAGATCGCGACGCCTTCGAGGTCGAATCCTCGGCGTTCGACGAGCTCAGCAACTAGCTGGCTCACCCTTTCCTCGGTCGGCATCGGCATATGGGGCGGCTCCTGGTTCAGTTGTCACGGGTTGAGTTGTCTGCTTCGGCGAAATACCGGGCCGAAGGTCTAGCGTAACGCGCTGAAAGAGTGTAAAGGACCAGCCGACCCGCCTGAGTTCGGCATGGTCGGCCGTGCGGTACCGCTGGCGCGTCGAGAGCGACGCGCCCAAGACGGTTGCCCGTCGTCGCTGATCACAGCCTATCCGACCGCCCTCGCGCAGCAAGCTGTCCGCGACGGCTGGCACCATGTACCCCGTGCCCAGCAGTCAGAGCGGCCTCATGGCCGATGTCGTCGGTCTCACGGTCCAGCCGGACCGAACCGGCTCCGCCCCCACCCCGATTTCCTCACCCCGGTCCGATGCCGCGGTGAATCGGCGCTCCGCGCTGCGGCTGGCCGGGGGCGGCCTGCTGGTGGCGGCCGCCGCGGGTGCGTCGGCCGCGTGCACGAAGAACGAGCAGCCGGCCGCGCCGGATCCGCTGCTGGCGCAGGAGACCGCGGCACTCACCGATGCCGCCGCCGCCACCGAGGCCATCGCGACCACCCCCGATCGGGCGGGCGCACTGAAGACCATCGCCGATCAGCGCACCGCGCACGCGCAGGCGCTGCGCACCGAAATCGACCGCGCCATCGGCGTTTACGGCGACGGCACCACCCCCAGCCGCCGCACCCCGCCGCCCACCGCGATCGCCGTCATCAGCCCGACGTCGGTGGCGTCGCTGCGCACCCAGCTGAGCGCCTCGCAGCGTTCGGCCGCCGACCTGTCCATCTCCCTCTCCGGATTCCGCGCCGGGCTGCTGGCCTCGATCAGCGCCTGCTGCGGCACCCACGCAGGAGTCCTTCTCGCATGACCACCCTCGATCAGCAGGCGCTCATCGATGCCCTGAGCGCCGAGTACGCGGCGGTCTACGCCTACGGCGTGATCGCCGCCTACGCCAACCACGACCGGGACAAGCTGGTGGCCGAGTACACCGCCGCGCACCGGGCCCGGCGCGACGCCACCATCGACGCGTTGCGGGCCGACGGCGCGACGGTTCCCGAACCGGCCGCCGCCTACACCGCGCCGTTCCCGGTGAACGATCCGATCCCGGCGGCGCACCTGGCGGTGACCGTGGAATCCGACGCCGCGGCCTCCTGGCGGGCGGTGGTGGAACGCGCCACCGATCCCGGCGTGCGCCGCACCGGAATCGACGCGCTCACCGAATGCGCTGTGCGCCTTGCCACTTGGGAGTCCATCCTGGGTACGAGCCCGGTGACCACACCCTTCCCCGGTAAGGCCTGATCGGATACCGGGAAACCGGTCCGCAGGGTTACCGGGAATTCGCCGCGTCCGCACTTTCCGTTTCCGTTCTCGATCACCGGGCACAACCCTGGATCGATAGGGTCTGTGCGGCGCGGCTCTTTTCGCATTTTTCCTGCCGTGCAACGAAATTCGATGCGAGTTCGGAGGGAGATACCGTGGCGGTCGGTGCTGCGCGGGGAGAGAAAGCTGCGCGGGAGGAGAAGGCCCTACGCGAGATGACGAATCGCCTGGTCGACGACTATGGCGAGGCGCATCCGCCGGAGCGGGTCGAGGCCGTGGTGGGTGCGGTGCGCAAGCGGTTCGAGGGGCATGCGGTGCGGGATTTCGTTCCGATTCTCGTCGAACGGATTGCGCGTCGGGAGTTGGATCCGAAACGTTCCAAGAACAGCGCGGGCCAGGTCGACTCGAGCAAGTCCGAGCCGGTCGCGGCGAATGGCGAGAGCAATTCGGCCGACGGCCACGGCGCGGAGACCACGAGTGTGTTCGCGGCCGTCGCCGGCCGGTTCGTCCCGGCGCGGCTGGTCGAGAACAAGCGGGTGCTGGGGGTCGCGGCAGCCGGTGTGGCCGCGGTCACCGCACTGGGTGTGATTCTGGCTGTGCAGCAATCGGATTCGCCGCCGGAGGGCGGTACGGCCGCGCCGGCTCTGACCACGGTGCGCGGGGTCGTCGGGTCGGAGAAGTCGGCGTTCTTCGACGATCCGAAGGTGGTCGACGCGCTGGGCAAGCACGGATTCAAGGTCGACGTCGAGCCCGCGGGGTCGCGGCAGATCGCGACCTCGGTGGATCTCGGCAAGTACGACTTCGCGTTTCCGTCCAGTTCGGCGGCGGCGGAGCGGATCCAGCGCCAGCGCGGGGTGAGCGGCAAGTACGTGCCGTTCTCCTCCCCCATGGCCATCGCCACCTTCAAGCCGATCGCGGACCTGCTGACCCAGGCCGGGATCGTGCAGCCCGGCGCGACAACGACTTTCGACGTCGAGAAGTACCTGTCGCTGGCCGAGAAGGGGGTGCAGTGGACGCAGCTGGACGGCAACACGGCCTATTCGGTGCCCAAGAACGTGCTGGTCTCCACGACCGACCCGCGCACCTCCAACTCGGCCGCCATGTACCTGGCCGTGACCGCCTACGTGGCCAATGACAACACCATCGTGCGCGGCGCGAAGGCCGAAGACTATGCGGTGTCCCGGGTTTCGCGGCTGTTCACCCGTCAGGGCTACACCGAGTCCTCCAGCGACGGCCCGTTCAAGGACTACCTGGCCAATGGCATGGGCACCGTCCCGATGGCCTGGATCTACGAGGCCCAGTACGTCGACGCCGCGGTGCACAACCAGCTCAAGCCCGACATGGTGCTGATGTACCCGAAGCCCACGGTGATGTCCCAGCACACCGTCGTCCCGTTCAACGACAAGGGCGACCGGCTCGGCAAGCTCCTCACCACCGACCCCGACCTGCAGCGCCTGGCCGCCGACCACGGCTTCCGGCCGACCGACGTGAGCCTGTTCACGAAAGCCACGGCCGCCCACCAGGTCCCGGTCGACCCGAACCTGGTGAACCAGGTCAGCCCGCCCGACTACGACACCCTCGAACACCTCCTCGACGGGGTCGCCAAGTCCTACAACTGAGCCGAGTACGAGGAAGGCCCGCCTGAGATGTCAGGCGGGCCTTCGTCGTTCGTCAGCGCCGCGCCGGGCCGCCGGAGCGATCGGCGCATTGCGCCCGGAGCCGGGCGATCGTCGCATTGTCGAGCGTCCGCGCGGTCGGGGTGACGAGCAGACGGGCGAGGCGGCGGTGGAACTCCTCGGGGGTGAGCCCGAAGCGCACGAACGCCGCGTCGTCGTTGCCGCCGTAGGGAGCCCACTCGGCGGCGAACTCCAGCATCTCGATCTCGAACGGGCGCACAGGGTTCATATTCCCGCGGTGTCGGCGATCTCGCCCGCCTGCTGGACCAGGGCGTCGATCTGGGCGAGAGTCGGTGTGCCCGCCGCGGATTCGTTGTGCGCCTCGTCGAGCGCCCGGCGCCGCACCCCCTCGGCGATGATGGCCAGCTTCCAGAGGCCGAGTGCGTGCCAGTAGCGCAGCGCCGCCGGGTCACGACCGGTCTCGTCGAGATACAGGCGCGCCATCTCCGCGCGGTCGGGGAATCCCGCCAGGGTCGAGGCTTCGAGGATGCCGCACGACGGCTCGCCGGGTTCCGGCCAGTAGGTGAGCAGGCTGCCCATGTCGGCCAAGGGATCGCCCAGGGTGGACAGTTCCCAGTCCAGTACCGCGGTGACCTGTCCGGTCGCGGGCGCGGTGATCAGATTGCGCAGGTGGAAGTCGCCGTGCACCAGGCTGATCTCGCGTTGTTCGGGGACGGCCGACGCCAATCGCCGGGTGAGCGCGTCCAGTGCGGGCGACTCGCGGGTCTTGGACGATTCCCATTGCGCGGCCCAGCGTTCGAGCTGCCGCTGGGCGTAGGGCCGGTGGCCGGCGAGATCCGTCAGTCCGGTGGCGGCGAGGTCGACGGAGTGGATCCGGGCGAGCGTGGCGGGCATCGACCGGGCGATGCCGAGGCGGCGTTCCGGGGACAGCGCTTCGGCCGCCGCCATCGTGTCGACGATGAGGCCGTCGACGAATTCCATCAGGACGACCGGCACGTCCGCGACGTCCGAATCGACTGCGACGCCGAGGATTCGGGGCGCCGGGACGCCGGTGCCCGCCAGCGCCGCCATGATTCGGGCCTCCCGCACCACGTCGTGCGCGGTGCTCAGGAGGTGACCGAGCGGCGGGCGGCGCAGCACCCAGGCCCGGCCTTCGGCGTCGGTGAGGCGGTAGGTCAGGTTCGAATAGCCCTGGCCGATTCGCCGCAGCCCCAGCGGCAGCACGCACTCGATGCCGAGCGCCGCCAGCCAGCGGGCGGCCGCCTCGAGATCGACGGCGACCGGGGCATCGACGGCGACCGAAGCGCGGGTGTCAGGCATCGGCCAGCGCCTCGGCCCGGAACAGCGCGGCATCGCCCAGGCGCTGTCCGCCGTCGATCACGAAGGTCTCCCCGGTGACCCAGCTCGCGGCGTCGGACACCAGGAAGGCGACCGCGGACCCGATGTCGCCGGGTTCGCCGATCCTGCCCAGCGCGGTGCTCGAATTCAGCTGTCCCTCATACTGTTTCCACAACTGCTCGGCCAGCTTGGTGCGGACGACGCCCGGCGCGAGCGAGTTGACCCGCACTCGTGGTGACAGTTCCAGCGCCAGTTGTTTGGTGAGGTGGATCAGCGCGGCCTTGGACGCGTTGTAGAGGCCGAGATCCGGTTCGAAGCCCAGGCCGCCGATCGAGGCCATATTGACGACGGCGCCGCCGTGCTCGCCCATCCACGCCCGGGTCGCGAGCCCGGTCCACAGGACCGGCGCCCACAGGTTGACGTCGAAGGTCTTGGCGAAGCGGGCGTGGTCGTGATCGATGACCGGGCCGTAGGCCGGGTTGGTTCCGGCATTGTTGACGAGAATGTCTATGCTGCCGAACCATTCGAGGGCCAGGTCCATGCAGCGCCGCGCGCCCTGCTCGTCGACGGCGTGTGCGACGATGCCGAGCGTGGTGCCGCCGACTTCGGCGGCGGCGGCATCCGCGGACTCCTGGCTGCGCGAGGTCAGGATGACATTGCCGCCGGCCGCGGCGATCGCTTTGGCCGCGGCCAGTCCGATGCCGCGCGAGCCTCCGGTGACGATCGCGGTGCGACCGGTGAGATCGAGTCGGGTCATGTGTGTTCCTTCGTGGATGCTCGGACGGCTAGCGCAGCGGGGCGCCCCAGCGCACCTGCCCGCGCAGCTGGTTCTTGAGGAGTTTGCCGCCGGGGTTGCGCGGCAGCGGTTCGGTGCGGATGGCGGCGAATTGCGGAATCTTGAAGTCGGCCAGATGGTTTCGGCAGTGCCCGAGCACGGCGTCGAGGTCGATGGCCGCCTCGCCGCCGAACAGGACGGCGCCGACCTTCTCCCCCATCACCTCGTCCGGTACCGCGAGCACCGCGGCGTCGGCGACGCCGGGGGCCGACAGCAGCACGGCCTCCACCTCGACGCTGGAGACGTTCTCACCGCCGCGGATGATGATGTCCTTGACCCGGTCGACGATGTGCACCCGTCCGGCCTCGTCGACCCGCACGATGTCGCCGGTGTGCAGCCAGCCGTCGACGAGCGCGTCGGCGGTGGCGGCGGGCTTGTTCCAGTATCCGGAGGTGACGTTCGCGCCCCGGACCACCAGTTCGCCGACGGCCGGGTCGGTGTCGATCGGGACGATGCCGAGGTCGACCGACGGGACGGGGTACCCGACGGAGTCAGCGTGCGCGGCGGCGTCGTGGTCGGGCAGCACGGTGATCAGTGCCGCCGTCTCCGTCATCCCGTAGCCGTTCAGCAGCGACGCTCGGGGGAAGGCGGCTTTCAGCGCGCGCACCAGCGTGGGTGCGATGGGCGCTCCGCCGTATCCGACGATGCGGACGGCGGACAGCTCGGTGCCCGCGAAGTCCGGATGCCGGAGCAGCAGCGAGTACACGGCGGGCACGGTCACGATGAACGAGATCCGCTCGGTCTCGAGCACCTCGATCAGGGTGGGCAGGTCCAGCGCGGGCAGGATCACGGAGGCCCCGCCCGCGTAGGCGGCGACCAGCAGCTGCGAATTGCAGGCCGTGACGTGGAACAGCGGGACCGAGATCAGGGTGCGCAATTCGGATCCGCTGTCGCGGGGGACCCCGAAGCAGCGAATCATGTTCTCGGCGTTGGTGATGAACGCCTCGTGTGTGGTCGGGACGCCCTTCGGATGCCCGGTGGTGCCGGAGGTGTAGAACATGGCCGCCACGTCGTCCGGTTCGAGATCGTGCGCGAAGTACGGGTCGCCGTCGGGCAGTGGGGATTCGGCGGTGAGGTCCACGGTCGCGCCCGCGTCGTCGAGGACGTAGCGGACCTCCGGCTCCGCCGACCGGGTGTTGACCGGCACCGCGATGCCGCCGGCCAGCACGGTGCCCCAGAACGCGAGCACCCAGTTCACGCCCGCCGGATAGCGGATGGCGACCCGGTCCCCGCGCCGCACGCCGTCGGTGTACAGCCCACCGGCCACTCGCACCGCGCCGTCCCACAGTTCGGCGTAGGTCAGTCGCCTGCCGCCGACTTCGACGACCGCCTCGGCATCGGGGCGGGCGTCGACGTGCGTCCGTAGGACATCCACCAGTGTCGCGGGCAGATCGGTGTAGCGCCGGACGCCCGCCGCGTCCAGGGCCACGCCGGATTCTTCGAAGGGGTTGCGCGAGCGCGCGATACGGATAGGGGTGCGGGTCATGCGCGGACCTCGCGGGGGCGACGGGAAGGGCTCATGGTGAGGTTCTCTCTTGCTTCGTGGTCGGCGTGCCGGTGGTCAGCCACGCAAGGCGGAGGCGAAAATGCCCGGCAGGGCGGCGAATCCGGGTCTGTGCGCGAAGCCGGTCAGGCGTCGCAGCGTCGTGGCGCCGGTGCGGTTGGTGACGAACCAGGGCGGCTTCGGGGACAACGTGAACTCACCGTGGAGCAGCGACCTCGGGGCCGGACGGAAGGGACCGCGCACGACGGTGCGTTCCGGGTCCTCGATGAGCAATCCGTTGTGCACCACGCCGATTCCGCTCTGGATATCGGCGAGGGTGTGCCCCGGGAACGCCCCCCAGGTGGCGCGGGCGGTGAGGTAGCCCAGGCCGGTCCAGGCATTGATCGCGACGGTCCCGTACCGGAGCGCGGCGACCGCGGCGTCGAATCGGTCTCCCAGCGCGCGGATGGTCGCGGGGTGGGCGATGAGATTCACCCCGAGCGTGCCCTCGATCTCCTCGTTGCAGACCTGGACCGCGTGATCCAGGAATTCCGCCGCGGCGCCGGGCAGTTCGAGCACGCCGAGCACCGGTGCGAAGTACTCGGTGTGCAGCAGCGGTTCACCACGATCGGGCGTGATGCCCTCGATGAGGACTCGCGCACCGATCCGCTGCGCCCAGGGATACGTGGCGCACGCGTCCGCCACCCGTTCCGGCGAGCCCGGATAGTAGGCGGGCCGCTGCGGCGCGCGTTCGATCGCGGCCCGCAGTTCGTCGAGGAATCGGTCCTTCTGCGGCCAGTCGGCGGGGATCACCACCACCTGCGCGGCGACGCAGTTGTAGCCGTTGTTGTGCAACCGCTGGGTCGCGACGTGCTCGGCCTGGTAGCGCAGGTCGGCGTCCGACCAGCGGCCCGGCACCACGATCGCCGGTGAGACGCCGCCCAATTCGCTGGTGATGGGTTTGTCCAGCATCGGGGTGCCGGCCAGGCGATTGCGCGCGCCCTCGGCCCCGGAGCCGAACACGATGGCGTCGTGGGTGACCGCGCTGCCGGTCATGTGCACCGCGCTCACGCCCGGATGGTGTACCAGCGCCGACCCGATCTCCGGTCCGCCGGTGACGATTCGCAGGAAGCCGCGCTCGACCAGCGGGGCGAAGATCTTCTGGAAGACCGGCAGCAGCGGATCGGTGAGCGGGTTGAGCTTCAGCGCCACCACCCGGTTGTAGGCGTAGAGCTGGTACAGCACGTCGAGCGGGGCGATGGAGAAGATATTGCCCGCACCGAGCACGACGCCGATGCCGCCGGTGGCGGTCGGGGTGCGCTGCCCCAGACCCGCACGGGCCCGCACCGTTTCGGCGTCGACGCCCGGTCGGGTCCAGACCTCGGCGTGAAAACCGTTGAGCAGCAAAGCGTCGAACAGGCCGTGCGGGAACACCGCGACGGCCGTGCGATCACCGGGCGCCGCATGCGTGGGGTAGCCGTCGATCGGACTGTGGCCCTGCTCCAGCGCCAGTAGTGATTCCGCCAGCGCGGTGGTCGCGGTGAGCAGCGAGTAGGGGCCGCTGACCCACTCCTCGCCGAGCAGTGGGGAATCCTCGGGCAGCTGTTTGATGCGGGCCGCGGCGTCGACCCATTCCTGCGCGAACCTGGCGGTATTGGCGTGGATCTGTTCGAGCAGCACGCGCCGGGCGGACAATGCGGTACGCGCCCACTGGATCTCGCCGTTCCGCAGGGCGGTGACGATCGTGTCGGCTGTGCCGGTCACCGCGGGGTTCACGCGTGGCCTCCCTCGGAGGCGGAGTCCTCGCCGATCATGGCCGCGGCCTTCTCGGCGATCATGATGGTGGCGGCGTTGGTATTGCCCCGGACCACCGACGGCATCACCGACGCGTCGGCCACCCGCAGACCGTCCACACCGAGCACCCGCAGCCGCGGGTCCACGACGGCGCCGATGGCGCAGGTCGAGGTCGGGTGGTAGAGGGTCTGCGCGGTGCGCGCCGCGAAATCGAGCAGCGCGGCGTCGGAATCGCCTGCCGGGGTGGAGAATTCACCCGTGGTGAGCTCGCGCAGGGCGGGCTGTGCGGCGATGTCGAGGGCCGCGCGCAGCCCCGCGATCAGCGCGGCGCGATCCGCCTCGGTGGCGAGGTAGTTGTGGTGGATGCGGGGCGCGGTCGTCGGGGACGCGGAGCGCAGGGTGAGCGTGCCGCGGCTCTGGGGGCCGACCAGGCACGGGCCGAAGGCGAAGCCGTGCTCGGACGCGACGCCCATGCCTTCGCCGTGGAAGAGCACCGGGGCCATGTGGAACTGGATGTCGGGGCCCGTCAATCCGGTTCGGGTCTGCACGAATCCGCCGGCCTCACCGATATTGGAGGTCAGCGGCCCGCGGCCCGCCGACTGCAACAGGCCGAGATTCTCCGGCGTGAGGGCGGTCATCAGGGATTCGCGATCGGTGCGGTAGTTGAGGAACACCGACAGGTGGTCCTGCATGCCCTGGCCGACCGGAAGGTCTCGGACCACATCGAATCCGAACGCCGCCGACTGCTCGGCCGGGCCGATGCCCGACAGCAGCAGCAGCTGGGCCGATCCGTACGCACCGGCGCTCAGCACGACTTCCCGGCGCGCCGCGATGACCTCCGTGCCGCCGCCACGCCCGACCACCACGCCGGTGGCGCGGCCGTCCTCGACCACGACCCGATGCACGAGCGCATCGGTGAGCACGGTCAGGTTGGGACGGTCCGCGGCCGGATGCAGGTAGGCGACCGCCGCACTACAGCGCATGCCATTGCGCTGCGTCAGCTGATAGCGCCCGACGCCCAGCTGGGTGGCGCCGTTGAAATCGTCGTTGCGCCGATGCCCGGCCTGTTCGGCGGCGAGCAGAAACGCTTCCGCCAGTGGATGTTCCGAGCGGCTGTCGCTGACCGAGAGCGGGCCGCCGGCGCCGTGATAGGTGTCCTTGCCGCGCTCGTTGTCCTCGGCCTTCAGAAAGTACGGCAGCACCTCGTCGTAGCTCCAGCCGTCCGCGCCGCCGGCGGCCCAGCCGTCGAAATCGGCGCGCGCCCCGCGAATGTAGATCATCGCGTTCATGGAGCTGGACCCGCCGAGCACGCGCCCGCGCGGCAGGTAGGCCCGGCGGAAGTGCAGTCCCGCTTCGGGTTCGGAGTCGAAGTCCCAGTCCAAGGCGCCCTTGAACAGGGACGGGAAGGCGATCGGCAGATGGATCTCCTCGGCGGTGTCGGTCGGCCCGGCCTCGATCAGGGCGACGGTCACCGTCGGATCCTCGGACAATCTGCTGGCCAGCACGGATCCGGCGGACCCCGCGCCCACGACGACGTAGTCGTACACGATCGGCACCTCTCTCGATTCATCCCTGACATCGGGGCGCTATGACCCCGGTCACTGTCGAAGTCGATACTGCGGGTCCGACGCGGCGGGCACCATGTGCAGCGGCTCATGGGTTGCGATGAATCCTGTGCGGCAGCACAGTCTCGAGGAACGGGTAGCGCCTGGATCACATCCGGCACTATCCTGTTCTAACTCGAACTCGAATCGAGTACGAGAATCTGGCCCGCGTGTGGCCCCCTACCCGCAGGAGATATCCATGGGAACCAAACGAATCGTCTTCATCGGGGCAGCCGGGGAGATGTGCCGGCTCGCCATCGAACGCTTCGCCGTCGCCGATGGGGACTGGACGCTGGCCCTGTACGACATCCGTCCCGACCTGCTCGACGAGCTGGTCCGGCGGCTGCCGCCCGGCCTGGCGACCGCCGGGCGGCTCGACCTCTACGACCAGCGAGGACTTCGAGACGCGATCGAGGGAGCCGCGCTCGTGGTGCTCGGCGCGGGTCCGTACAACCGCACCGCCGGACCCGTGATGGAGGCGTGCCTGCGGGCCAGGGTGCCCTACCTCGATTTCGACGACGACATCGAGAGCACCCTGCACGCGCTGTCCCTGCACGACGACGCCCGAGCCGCCGGGGTGCCGATGTACATCGGCTGCGGCGCATCCCCCGGGATCACCAATGTGCTGGTCGCCGACGCGGCCGCCGAACTCGACCGGGTCGACAACATCGACGTGTACTGGGTGGTCGGCGACGAACGCGGATCGATCGGCCGCGCGGTGCTCGACCACATGCTGCGCGTCGCCGCGGGCCCCTGCGTCACCTGGGAGCACGGCGGCCCGGTGCTGCACCAGTCCTGGGTGGAGACCCGCTGGACCGAGCTGGGCGCCGGTCTGGGGCTGACCCTGGTGCACGAGACGGCACACCCCGAACCGGTGACCCTGCCACGAAAGTACCCGGACGCCAAGAACATTCGCTGTTTCGGCGGGCTGGACCCGACGCCCTACAACGGCCTGGTCCGCGGCGTCGGCCTGGCGGTGCAGCGGGGGCGGATGCCCATGTCGAAGGCCATCGACTTCCTGGAAGCCCTGATGACCAACAGGTTCGGCAGCCTGACGGGCTGGCGCAACGCCCTGTCCGGAATGCGGAACCTGGTGCGCACCGGGGAGGCGACACGCACCGAGCTGATCAAATTCCTTGCCCTGTCAGCGATCGGCCACACCTTCCCGCACAAGACCGCCCTGAAGGTCGAGGTGACCGGCCTGCGCGACGGCCTGCCCGCGGTGATCGGCCGCCGTACCTCGGTCAGCGGCGACGGCACCTACCTGTTCACCAATATGGCTGCCGCGACCGGAACCGCCTGCGCGGCCTTCATGGTGGTGGCGCTCGACGACCAGAACGACAGCCGCGCGGGCGTATTCACGCCCGAGGAGTGGGCGGAGCCGGAGCGGTTCTACAAGGCCCTCGAACGGGTCGGCACGCCCCGCGACGAGATCTTCGTCGTCTCGCACTGATCGCCCGTTCCCCGAACGTCAGATATCGACCCCGACACAAGGTTTGATCATGGATCTCAAAACCGCACTGTACGCACTCGCCGATCTGTTCATGATCGTCGCCGGATTCACCCTGGGGTGGAAGTTCATTCGGAACTACGGCAATTACCTGCTCGGCCTCGAATGGATCATCGTCGCGAGTTCGGGCACCAATTTCCTCGTCTACGGGCTGGTCGGCGCGAACGAGACCAGTCCCATGTTCCACCTCGCCTTCTTCTTCGACGCGTTCTCCCGATCGATCGGAATCACACTGATTCTCGTGCTGGGCTTGATGAAGGTGACCCACGGGTTCAAGCCCTCGCTCGCGGTGGACGTCAGCGTCTTCGGGCTGGCCATCGTGGGCGGACTGGTCATGTCGGCCTTCGCCGAGGACCTCGGCCTGGCCGGAGCCGTTTTCTACGTCGTGATGAACGCCCTGACCACGCTGTTCCTGTTCTATTTCGCCTGGCGCCTGTGGAATACCGGAGAGCGCGGTCATGCGGTGGCCGTGGCGGCGGTGTCGATCGCGGCGGCCACGATCGCCGGAATGTACGACTTCTATCGCATCCCCGGCGACGACGAGCACCACACGATCTTCTACATCCTGGCTCTCACCACGTGGTCCTGTCAGATGGTCGTGTACTACTTCGGCTATCGCGCGCTGCAGAACAGCGATTACCGGATCCCGGCCGCCCGGCCGCGTCAGTTCTCGGGGGCGAACGATCCCAGATAGACGGAGACCAATCGCCGCGCCTGTTCGAGGGTGACATCGTCGCCGGTCGGAGCCTTACGGAAGGCGACATCGAAGATCCGGTCACCGGCCTCGAACGCGAGCTCCACGACGAATGCCGGTGTGTCGGACCGGATCAGCCCCCGGTCCACCAGGTACCGCCACAGCCGCGTCGCCTGCGACACGTCGAAGCTGCTCGCCAGCTCACCGAGCGGCGAACTGCGCCCCGCGTACCAGAGCACGGCGAAACTCGGATGCTCGCGGAAGTAGCCGAGATACACGTCGACGATCGCGTCGCAGATCTCGGCCAACGTGGCGGGCGCGGCCTCCAGCATCGCGCCGACCCGGGCGTCGAGCTCACGCAGATGTCGTTGCGCGAGTTCGGCTTCGACCTGACCGCGGTCGGCGAAGTAGTGGTAGACCGAGGCGATCGGGATGCCGGCCCGCTCACCCATCGCCTTGAGGGTGGCGGCCTGGTAGCCCTGCTCGGCGAGCAAGGCCTCAGCGGCGTCGAGAATCGCCTGCACGCGCTCCACGCCCCGGCGTTGCACCGGAGCCGGGCGGGTGGACGTTCGTGACGTCGGGCGATTGTCGAACACGATTCGAGATCGTAACAAAGTCCGGCTCGCCTCCCCTGCGTCCCGTGCCGCTAGGCGGCACCGCCGGACAGTGCGCGAGCGCCGAGCCGATGGGCGATCTCCAGGGCGAGTTCGACGGCCAGCCTCCGTTCGCCGGGCCGATGACCGAGCAGTTCCGTGGCGCGGGCGACCCGCTGCAACACCGTGTTGCGATGGGTGTGCAGCCGCGCCGCGGCCCGCGGGGCGTTCTCGGCTTCCTCCAGGAACACCCGCAGCGTCTCGCGCAACCGCGCGGCCGCGGGCGTGTCCTGCGCCAGCGGACCGAGCGTATCGGCGACGAATTCGGCAGCGCGGGAAGGGTTCTGCGCGGCCAGCGCGGTGACCTCCAGATCGCGGTAGAGGGTGATGCGGGCGGCGTCGGGCTGACCGGCGAGCAGATTGTGCATCCCCAGCGCGGCCTCGTGCGAGCGCCGGAATCCCTCGATGCCCGGACGCGGTGGACCGACCGCCACCCGGATCCCGGGATGAGCCGCGGTCAGCGACCCCCGCAGCTCGTCGATCGCGGGCAGGGTGTCGCCGCTCATCCACGCCCACAGCGCGGAGCTGCCCGCCGCGAGGGTGAGCAGCGGCCTCCGCCCGGCCGCTCGCGCCAGGAGCGTGGCCGCCGACTCCAGCGCCCCCTGCACCTCACCGGCCGGAGCGGACCACAGCACCAGCGCGATATGGGATCGGGACAGGTCGTAGCCGAGCCGTTCGCCGGCGCGGCGGCTGTCGATCGGCGCGCCGTCGAGCAGCAGGCGGATGACCTCCGCGCGCCGCGCCAGCGCCCCGCCGAGGATCTCCTCCCGCTCCCGCTGCGCGACCGAGATGACCCGTGCGACAACCTGATCGACATAGGCGAACATGCGTTGCGCGGACAGTTCGAGCAGCGGCACCAGCAGCGGGCCCGTTCCGGCGATGCGGGTGGCGTGGGTCAGATAGTGCCGCCAGGCGATGTTCTGGCCGCGCCGATAGGACTGGAAGATGACGTCGAGATCCAGGCCGCGCCGGGCGACCGTCCGGGCCACGTCGAGCGCTTCGGGCGGGACGTCGATGTCGGAGAGCTGAGCCTCCCGGCGGGTGAAGATGGTCAGCAGCCGGGCGGCATTGGCCCGATTGCTGGCGGACATGTCGGCCACCAGCGCCGCGTCCGCGCCGACCATGGGCGTCAGTTCGATCTCCGCGGCGTCCATCTCGGCGACCACCGCGTCGAGGTCGTCCAGCATCAGTTCGGCGACTCGGCCTATGAGTTCGACCAGTTCGGGCGCCGGGGTCGGACTGCTCATACCGGTAAGTGTGCCGCAGCACATATTCGTGGTCAAAGTGCGGTTGCACGGACATACCCATGCCGGGATCACCGCCCTAACGTGAACCAGATCACACCCCTCGATCAGGAGACCTCACGTGACCAGAAGATCCCGCAACACCAGCGCCACCGCTGTCGATGTCCTGATCATCGGCGCCGGTGTATCCGGCATCAGCGCCGCCTGTCACCTCGCCACGCGACGCCCCGGAACCACCTTCGCGATACTCGAGGCGCGCGATTCGGTCGGCGGCACCTGGAGCCTGTTCCGCTACCCCGGCATTCGCTCGGATTCGGATATGCCCACCTACGGCTTCGGTTTCAAGCCGTGGACCCATCGCCAGTCGATCGCGGACGGGCACCTGATCCTGGACTACCTGCGCGACACCGTCACCGAAAACGGCCTGTCCGAACACATTCGACTGGGCCATCGGGTGATCGAGGCGCGATTCGACTCCGCGACCGGGCGCTGGACCGTGCTCGCCGAACAGGGAGACGGCCGGCAGGTGCGCTTCGTCGCGCGATTCCTCTTCCTCGGCACCGGCATCTACGACCACCGGGCCGGTTACACCCCCGATTTCGCCGGGGCCGAGGACTTCGAGGGCCCGATCGTGCACCCGCAGCACTGGCCGCAGCAACTGGACTGCACCGGTAAGCGGGTCGTCGTGATCGGCAGCGGCGCGACCGCGGTCACCCTCATCCCCGCCCTCGCGGGCCGCACCGCCCACGTGACCATGTTGCAGCGCTCGCCGAGCTACGTGTTCTCGATGCCCGCCGAGGACGTCATCGCCAATGTGCTGAACAGGTTGTTCGGCCACGAGCGCGCCGCGACACTGATCCGGCGCAAGAACATCGCGATGACGCGCGGCATCCACAAGGCGTGCAAGCGGGCTCCGCGAACGGCCCGCCGGCTGCTGATCGGTCTGGTGCGGCGGCAGTTGCCCGCGCATTTCGATGTGGACACCCACTTCACGCCCCGCTACAACCCGTGGGACCAGCGCTTGTGCATGGTGCCCGACGGCGACCTCTTCAAGGCGATCGCGAGCGGACGCGCCTCGGTGGTCACCGATCGGATCACACGCTTCACCCGGACCGGGATCGACCTGGAATCCGGGCAGCATCTGGACGCCGACGTCATCGTCACCGCAACGGGTTTCACCATGTCGCCGCTGGGACGGATCCACCTCGAGGTCGACGGGCGCACGGTCGATCTGCCCGCCGCGACGGTCTACAAGTCCATGATGCTGTCCGAGGTGCCGAACCTGGCGTTCGTGATCGGCTACACCAATATCTCCTGGACACTGAAGGCCGATCTGGTCAGCGAACACTTCTGCCGCCTGCTCGACCACATGGACGCCAACGGTTTTCACACCGTGACGCCATCGGCCGCCGATCCGGACATGCCGCGCGTGCCGCTGGTGGACGACCTGAACTCCGGATATGTGCGGCGGGGAATCGACGCCTTCCCGCGGGCGGGGACGAGCGGCCCGTGGTCGGCGGCGATGGCCTACGAACTCGACGCCGAGCGTCTGCGCGAAGGACCGGTCCAGGACGCCGCCCTGCGCTTCACGCCCGCGAACCCATCCGCGTCCGGGACCTCCGAGCTCGCGATGGCGACGGGTGGTCGGCGATGAAGAACATCACCTTCTACAGCCACGGAACCCGCTGCGCGGCATGGCATCTCACCGGGAAGGGGGCACTGCACGGACGGGCCTGCGTGGTCATGGCGCACGGCTTCGGCGGCACCCGCGACACCGGGCTGCTGGGGTACGCGGAACCACTCGCCGCCGCCGGATACGACGTCCTGGTCTTCGACTATCGCGGCTTCGGGGACTCCGAAGGCAGTCCGCGGCAGGCAGTTTCGTACCGGCGGCAGCGCGAGGACTATCACGCCGCCATCTCCGCCGCCCGGCGGTTGCCCGGCGTCGATCCCGACCGGATCGTCCTGTGGGGGACCTCGTACTCCGGCGGGCACGCCGTCGTGGTCGCGGCACAGGATCGGCGCATCGCCGCGATCACCGCGATCACGCCGGCCATGGACGGAGCCGCGACCCTCGCTCACCTGGCGCACCGCGGCGGTGTCGGCCCGCTCGCCCGTTTGACCGGGCACGGGCTGCTCGACCTCGGCCGTGCCGCCATCGGCCGGTCACCGCATCATCTGCCGATCCTGGGTGCGCCCGGATCGGCGGCCGTCATGACCAGTCCGGGCGCGGTGGAGGCGGTCGTCCCCGTGGCGGGGCCGACCTGGCGCAACGAGGTGTGCGCCCGCGCGGCGCTGGAGGTCGGGCTGAACCGGCCCATCGGCTTCGCGGGACGGATCACGTGCCCCATCTTGATCCAGATCGGCACGAACGACAGCGTCGCGCCGCCCGCGGCCGCCCGCCGCGTCGCGGCGAAGGTCGGGCGACGGGCAAGGGTCCGCGAATACCCGGTGGACCATTTCGACGTCTATGACGGTCCGTGGCAGCGCCGGGCAGCCGCCGACCAGGTCGCCTTCCTGGCCGACGTCCTGGCCTGATTCGGCACCGGCGATTGACGGGGATCTCACCGGGTCGTAAAGTCGAATTCGAATCGAGTTTGACTTTCCCATTCAGGAGTTCCCATGACCACGCACGAAACACCGGAGGAAACCGTCGAGGTCGTAGTCGTCGGCGCCGGAATCGCAGGGTTGACGGCCGCGACCACGCTGGCGCGCGACACCGGCGTGGTGGTGCTCGAATCCAGCGATCGCACCGGCGGCCGGGTCGAAACCGCCCGGCAGGGCGACTACTGGATCAATGTCGGCACCCAGTTCACCGAGGGCACGGGCGCGCTGATCGACGCCCTCGACCGGCACGGCATCGAACGGGGATCGCTCGCGGGCAAGAGCGTCGCGCTGTATCTCAACGGCGGAATGGTCGACACCTCGAACCCGATCGCCCTCATGTTCCGGACCCGGATGTCCTGGACCGACCGGATAGGCCTGGCGGTCGTCGGCGCGCGCATCCTGGCGGTCACCCCGTTCCTGGAGTCGCAGAGCCGCATCGCACGTCGGGTGCGCGCCGAGCTGGACGCCAAGCCCGCGTCGTATCTACTGAAGGGCGTCCGGTCCGAGCTGGCCGCCGAGATCGTCCGATCGTGGTCGGCGCAGTGGATGGGTTGTGAGGTGGGAGAGACCGCCGCGACCCAGTTCGTCACCTCGGTGGGCATCGCCTTGACCGACCCGGAGAAGGTTCCGAACTTCTCACTGCCGGTGGGCGGCAACCAGACTTTGACCGACGTGCTGGCCGAGGAGCTCGGCGACCGGATCCGGTTGAACACGACGGTGCGATCGGTCCGGCAGGACGGCGACGACGTCATCGTGGACTACCTCGACGGCGATCGTCCGGCGCGACTCCGAGCCCGGCGCGCCATCGTGACCACACCCGCCGACATCGCCGACCGGATCATCCCGGATCTCCCCCGCACCTACCGAAACGCCTTCGGCGACATCGCCTACGGCCGCTACCTGGTCGTCGGATTCTTCACCGACGAGGTCGGCCCGCAACGCTGGGACAAGCACTTCGGCGTCTCGACACCACAGCTCTCGTTCCAGGCGATGTTCAATCACGCCGCGGCCATGCGCACCGGCGACGACCGCAAACCCGGTGGCGCACTGGCGTGTTTCGCCGGCGGCGCGCACGCCGACGCCTTGTTCGCGCTCTCCGATCAGGAAGTCGTAGCGCGCTTCACCAAGGACCTGATCACGGTGTTTCCCGAGCTCGAGGGAAAGCTCGGCGAGGGCATCGTGCGCCGCCACCACCGGGTCGTGCCGTTCTGGGCTGCCGGCCGGAAATCATCGCTGCCCGCCCTGCGCGCCCCGCTCGGCAACATCTACCTCGCCGGCGACTACCAACTCGAACTCCCCTCGCTCGCCGACGCGGCCGAATCCGGCGAGCAGGCAGGCAGAGCCGTCCTGACGAGCCTGCGCGGAAAGCCCTGACCAACGCTTCGAACAGCGGAAACGCCGGCCAAATGTCAATGCGAGGTTAAATTACGCGGTGTCATTGACATCATGTAACTACAGTTCTAGCCTGTGACCATGACCACAGCAAAGAGAATCGTCTTCATCGGCGCAGCCGGTGACATGTGTCGCGTGGCGATCGATCGCTTCGCCAGGACGGCCGGGAACGACGACTGGAAATTGGAGCTGTACGACATCCGGCCGGACGTACTCGAGGAGTTCGCCGCCACCTTGCCGTTCGCCGATGTGCGGGTCGGCTCGTTCGACCTCTTCGACGGAGCCGCTCTTCGGGCGGCCATATCGGGAGCCACCCTCGTGGTGCTCGGCGCGGGACCGTACAACCGGACCGCCGAGCCGGTGATGCGGGCCTGCATCGAGGAGAAAGTGCCCTATCTCGACCTCGACGACGACGAGGAAAGCACCCTCACCGCAATGGAACTCGATGCCCGGGCGAAGCAGGCGGGCGTGGCGATCTTCGTCGGCTGCGGTGCGTCGCCGGGTCTGACCAATGTGATGGCCGCCGACGCGGCACGCGATATGGACGCCGTCGAACGCATCGACGTGTGCTGGGTGACCGGCGACGAGGGACCGGTCCCCTACGGCCGCGCGGTGCTCGATCATGCGATTCGCGGCTATGCCGGGCCCTGTCACACCTGGGAGCAGGGACGCTCGGTGACGCATCAGACCTTCCTCGAAACGGATGTGTTCTCGTTGGGCAATTCGCTCGGCGATTCCTACCGGCTCTACGAATGCGCGCATCCGGAGTCGGTGACGATGCCGCGGCGGTGGCCCGGCGCCGATCGGATTCGCGTGCTCGGAGCGCTCGATCCGCCGCCGGTGAACGGCATCATGCGCGGCATCGCCGTGGCGGTGCAGCAGGGCAAGATCTCGATGGACCAGGCCATCGACTTCGTCAACGATGTGATGACGGACAAGACGGGCTCGCCGCGGGTGTGGCGGCACGCGCTGTCGGGGCTGTGGGGCACGATTCGCCGCGGCGAGATCGGTGCGACCGAGGTGCTGAAGTACCTGGCGACCGCGGCGGCAGGCAAACACCCCGAGTTCCGCGGGACGAACTACGTGCGCGTGACCGGCACTCGGGACGGCGAACCGGTGGTGTCGATCCGCCGGGTACCGGTCAGCGGACCTGGGACCGCCTGGACCGACATGGCCTCCGCGACCGGTTCGGCGACAGCGGCCTTCATGGTGCTGGCCGTCGAGGAGCTGGACGGCCTGTCCGGCGTGCTGGCGCCCGAGGACTGGGCCGATCCGGAGCGCTTCTACCGGATGCTCGCCCGGACCGGCGGTTCACTGGCCCACGAGGTCGTCGAAGCACTGGTCTCGCCGAGCACAGCGGTGACGTCGCGGAAGGCCGAGCCGGCCGCGCAGAGCGGGCGGTGAGCGATATGGAACTGCTGACCGAAACCGGCTGGGCCGCACCGTCGATCACCGCCCTGCCCGCGCTCGCCGACCACATCACCTGCGATGTCGCCGTCATCGGAGGTGGTGTCGGCGGGATGACCGCGGCACTGCGGCTCGCCGAGTCCGGCGCCGATGTCGTGCTGCTCGAGGCCGAGACCTGCGGCTGGGGCCCCAGTTCGCGCAATGCCGGCTATATCACCAATTCGATCGCCGCCGACCCGGCGCTGCTGGCCTTGTTGTTCCGCCGCAGCAAGGTCCGCGCACTGTTCCAGTTCGCCGAAGCCGCGGTCGAATTCACGCAGGACGCCATCGCGCACCGTGCCATCGACTGCGATTTCGAGAAGGCGGGAATCGTGCAGGCCGCGGTCTCCAGGAGCCAGCTGCGCAAAGCTCGCCGGAACGCGAAGATCATGGCCGAGGCCGGGTCGTCTGCCGAGTTCGTCGACGGGCCGGACGCGGGTCTGCCGGAGGGCTTCCTCGGCGGCATGCGGGAAGGCGTCGGCGGAACCTTGAATCCGGCCAAGTATGCGGGCGGCCTGCGCGGTGCGGTCATCACTTCGGGGGCAAGGGTTTTCGAGCACACCCGCGTGCGGAGCGTCGCCGACAGCGGCGAACGGGTCACCATCGAATCCGCGCACGGCCGGGTGATCGCCGAACGAGCGCTGCTCACGACCAATGCCTATGGTCAGGACCTCGCGATCACGCCGCGCCGGTTGGTCTCCCCCGTGTGGACGTCGCTGGTCGAGACCGAGCCGATCGCCCCGGAGCGCCTGGACGAGATCGGCTGGACCAGCCGCGCTCCCCTGGTGACCGCGCACATGATTCTGGAGAGCTACCGCGTCACGCCTCGGAATTCGATCGTCTTCGGGACCCGGCGGTTGGAGACGACCAGCGGTTCATTGCCCACCCGGACCCCCTCGGCGCGCGTCGTCGACGATCTGGTCCGTGGTTTCCGTGAACGCTTTCCCGGACTGCACGATATTGCGCCGCAACGGGCTTGGGGCGGCTGGATCGGCATGAGCTCCAGCTGGCTGCCGGTGGCCGGGGCGGCTTCACCCAATGTGCTGTATTCGCTGGCGTGCAACGGGCACGGGTTCGCACAGGCCCAGTACGTCGGCCACCTGTTGGCGGGTCACCTGCGCGGCGGTTCCATGCCCGAGGATCTCGAAACCATCTGGCACGGCCGAGGCGGATTCTGGCCCAGCTTCGTCAGCGGACCGGCGCTGGAACTGGGGTGGCTCGGAGACCGCCTGGCCGATCGACTGGCACGCCACTGAATCCGGCGGCCCACAGTCCCTCACACACAAGAGATCACCATGGATATCAAGAACTCACTGCTCCTACTCGCCGACCTCTGGATGGTCGCCGCCGGATTCACCTTCGGCTGGAAGTTCATTCGGAATTACCAGAACTATCTGCTGGGCCTCGAATGGGTCATCGTCGCGACGTCCGGCACGAACTTCTTCGTCTTCGCGTTGACCGGCGCTCATCGGACCAGCCCGATGTACCACATCGCACTCTTCTTCGATGCCTTCTCCCGGTCGGTCGGAATCACGCTGATCCTCGTCCTGGGGTTGATGAGGGTGACCCATCGCTACAAGCCTTCGCTGCCGACCGATGTCGGAGTCTTCGCGCTCGCGACTGTCGCGGGTCTGTACCTGTCGATATTCGCCGACCGCCTCGGCATCGCGGGCGCGACGTTCTACGTGGTGGTGAATGTGGCCACGTCCGTTTTCCTGCTGTACTTCGCACGGCGGCTGTGGGACATCGGCGAGCAAGGACAGGCGATCGGCGTAATCGCCGCTACCGCCGCGGGTTTCCTCATCGCCGCGATCTGCGACTTCTATCACCTCCCCGGCGACGACGAGAACCACACGCTGTTCTATATCGGCGCGCTCGCCACCTGGGGATTCCAGATGACCATGTACTACTACGCCTACCGAGCCCTGCACCGGGCCGACACGGTCGAGGGCAGCCTCGCGAAGTCATCAGGGCTCATGATGTAGTGGAAACACGATGAGCAGACGCCCGAAGCACGATCCCAAAGAGTCGGAACGCGAGATCCTCGAGGCCGCGAAGAAGTTCTTGAGCGAGCGGCCGTTTCGCGAGATGACCGTCGACTCGGTGATGAGTCTGACCGGACTCAAGCGTCCCGCGTTCTACGTGCACTTTCGCGACCGGCACGATCTGGCGCTGCACATCGCCGACGAGCTCGGACAGGAAATCTCCCGGGTGCTCGACCGCTGGCTCACGGGGACCGACCTGGCCAACGATGCCCGGTCCGCGTTCGAGGGACTGACCGAGGTCTACCTCGAGCACGGCGCGGTATTGAGTGCGCTGTCCGATGCCGCCGGCAGCGACGAGAAGGTCCAGGCCGCCTACCACGGACTCGTTCAGCGCTTCATCGACGCCACCGCCAAGCGCATCACCGATGATCAAGCCGAAGGCCGTATCCGCTCGGATCTCGACGCCGTCGAGACAGCCCGCGCGCTGGTCTGGATGGATGAACGCTATGTGACCCAGGCGTTGGGTCGACCACCGCGAACGGATCCGAAGCTGGTCGTCGACGTGCTCTACAACATCTGGATGTCCGCGCTGTACTGACGGCGTCGCTCGATTCCGGGCTGGTCGTCGCCCGCGATGATGACGGGCACCGAGCAGGAGGCCGAGCCCACCGCGAACGAGACCGCGGTGCGTTCCGGCAGGTCAGCGGCCGCCGATGGCGGGTTCGAAGATGGTTGCGGCGTTTTGTGCGCTGACGCAGGTGTTTCCG
This sequence comes from Nocardia sp. NPDC004340, assembly GCF_053602575.1. Taxonomy (NCBI): domain Bacteria; kingdom Bacillati; phylum Actinomycetota; class Actinomycetes; order Mycobacteriales; family Nocardiaceae; genus Nocardia; species Nocardia sp. NPDC004340. The sequence continues at coordinate 295,781 of NZ_JBSGDW010000007.1, read as the reverse complement.
TCCGCGTATGAGACCTCGACGCTCATAACGCCGGTAGCGGTGCGGAGGGTGACCGTGCATCCCAGTATGGTTTGCGGCCCGTAGAACGCGTCGCGGCCGTTGATCTTGGTGACGGTCGGCGCTTGCCCGCCCGGGCTCTTGACCGCGGACTGGGCTGAGGCCAGGTATCCCTCATAGGTTCGGATGGGAGCGGCTGCGCTGGGATGTTCGAGAGACAAGGTCTCATGACCGCTGAACGAGGTGAAACGACACTTCACCGAATAGTCGCCGATCGTCGGTACGTCCTTCTTGGTCTCCGGGTCGTATCCCGCGCCGCGAAGTGCGCTCTTCCGGATTTCCTTGCACGGGTCGAACATTCCTGTCGGCGAACTGTCCGAGTCCGAGCAACCACTGACCACACCGGCCGCGAGACCAGCCACGATCACGCCGATCAACTTCGTCCGCACACTTCCCCCGTCAACGCCTTCACACGGCCACCTCAGCCGAGCAGGACGAGACTGTACCCGCCGAGAAGCCGTGACGGGGGCCGGAGGTGTCGGCGGGCGATGTACACCTGCTCGATGAATCCGCCTGATCGCCTGGTGTGAGGTCGGCTCGAGGCCACGAAGCCCCCGTCGGAAAATCCACACGGGGGCTTCGCCGTTCGCCGAGATTGTCAGCGACTCCAGATGCCGCTGTCGATGAAGTCGGACCACACGGCCGCGGGAAACTCCAGGATCGGCCCGAGGCCGCCGTCCTTCGTATCGCGCACCAGCGTGGAATCCGGTTCGTGTCGAACTTCCACGCACGCCGACCCGTGCTCCGATCTGCTCGACTTGTACCAGACGCCGACTACCGGTCCCTTCACGCTGCATGCTCCTTCGCGAGACGCGTCACCAGGTCTCTGGTCTCATCCTCTGTCAACGCTACCTCGCAGAGGTCCGAAATGGTCCTGCCATATGTAGCCACCACTTCCTCCTGCTCGTGGTAGATGCCAACGCCCTGAGTTCCTTCCGCGTAGACCACCGGCGGATCCACAAATCCGTTCTCCAGCTTCGAGAATTCGAGCTTCGTGAACGACTGCGCGGTCAGCCCTCGATGGGCGCCGGAGGCGAACCTGACCACTCGGATGCTGACGTTGGGGCGCTGCCCAACCTCCGCCAACCAGTTCAGCTGCGTTGCCATCGCGGCTGGACTGGCCGGCCGGTGGCAGAGAACCGCTTCTGACAGTAAGGCTTCGAAGCGGAATCCATCCTCATCGATCCTCGCCTGACGTTGGGCAGTCAGTTCGATTCGACGTTCCAGGTCGACCGCCGAGAGATCAGGGTTGTCGATGCGAATCACGCCCTTGCGGTAGTCCGCCGTCTGCAACAGTCCTGGCACCAGGATCATCTGATGCGTCGTGATCCGCCGCGCCGATGTCTCCAGCCTCAGGTAGTGCGGGAAGTGGGCGTTGTACTGGTCCGCGTACGGTCGCCAGAACCCTTTCGAATTTCCTTGCAGCTGCGCGGCTTTCGCCTGCTCGCGGACCTCTTCCCACAGAGACAACGCCTGTTCCCGAATCTCCTCCGATGCGCCGTAGAACGTCAGGAGGTCCTTGAACTGGGACGTGGCGATCTTGGTGGCAAGCCCGTCCTCCATCCGTAGCAACGTCTGGCGCGATACCTCGATCTCCAAGCCTGCCGCCAGGGCGGTCTTGCCAGCCCGTTCCCGGATCTGACGAAGGAACTTTCCGAATGCTCTGCGGGAGACTGTAGCTCCGTTCATTTCGTTAGCCTCGCTATTCGGGTTAGCACTATTTGGGCCTGCACAAAATGAGCTTCCACCATTCTTCGTGGCACATCTATTGTGTGCGTTCCAATCCCGTAAATCCAGGTGTCTACTTGAAGTCAGCACCTCTCGAGCACGAGAAGAGCGCCGTCGCAAGAGAATTCATTCGAGACCTTCTGGGAGTCGCTATGCCTTGGGACGCTTGGGCTTTGATGCTGCTGACCGTGACCGGCGCGACGGTCCTCATCGTCTGCCTCGTCGAGGATTTGAGAAATTCCGGTCGGTATGGAAATAGACCCCGCGGCCGTCACCGCCGGGGGCGGAAAGGAATGCGCGCGCGGCGGGAGGTGAATTCGCCGTGGACTCCTACGACCGATTGGAGGACTGCGACGTCGGCGACGACGAGCCGACGATGAACTCCGCGGAAGCCATGGAATCGATTGTCCTGCATCGTGACTGCCTCACGGCGCTGTGCGAGCGGAAGATGGCGGCGAGTCAGATCATCCGGGTCGCGTCCGAGCGGCGGCAGTCCGCCAAAGTCATTCAGTTCCCGGCCACCCGAACGGAGTCGAATCGTGTCCCGCGTGACCGGTGACCGCCACCGCGCACCCCACCTCCCTCCGGCGACCCTCGTCGAGGCCAAGGCCGGGCTCGACCGCCACCGGGCGTGCGCGGACGACTGCAATGCCAAACGGCACTATGAATCCGCCGTCCAGCGGATGGTGCGCGGCCGCGGCCCCGGTTGGAACATCTGGCCCGCCGGGGATCGGCCGCGCCCCGTCTAACGCCCCGCGAGCGCGGCCACGACCGGAGCGAACTTGTCCGCGACGTGGGCGCCGAACACGAAGTAGGAGAACCCGATCTCCTCGCGCCGCCGCTGGATCTCCTCGATCGCTGCGGCCGGGTCATCCGGCAGCGCGGCCATCGCGTCGGCCGCATGCCACGCGGCGGTGTCGGTGGTGGGCGGCGCCATATGCGGCGCGACCGTATCCCCGACCACCGGCACGGCCAGCGCCAGCTCGGGCCCGTCAGCGGTGCGGAACTCCTCTGCCAGCTTCTGGGCCTCCCCTCGAGACTGAGTACCCAACGCGAACGTGACGGTATCCGCCATCTCCGCGGCCAATGCCCGAGCCTTCGGCCCGAACACGGCCATGGCCACCGGCGTACGCAGGTCGGGCCCATCCAATTCCCGCAGCATCCGGACCGCGTCCCGCATCTCCCCCAACCGCTGCCCCGGCGACGGCACCCCCTCGACCCCCTTCCCCGCCAACTCCTCCGCGATCCCCGGCCGCCCGACGCCGATCCCCATCTCGAACCGCCCCTCGGTGACCAGCGTCAGCGAATGCGCCTCCCACGCCGTCAACCACGCGGGCCGCAACGGCGACGCGTAAACCCAAGTCCCCACCCGCAACTCGGTCTCCGCCGCCACCGTCGCCAACATCGGCGCGGGCGCCGGCTGCATCTGCGGAAAGTCCGGCATCAGCAGCGTCGAATACCCATTCGCCGCGACCCGCCTCGCCTGCTCCCGCCAAGCCTTGACATCACTCCTGAGCGGCGCCACCACCCCGAACCGAAACGGCCTCGTCATCCCGATCTCCTGTCTCTAGGTCTACCCACAGGATTCGACGCCGCGCCCTCCCGAAATTCATCGCTGCACCCGCGACCCATCTCGTGAGCGGTGATCTACCCGCCCCAGGACTCCTCACCGAACAGCGGGATCTGCCGTGACGGCGCGATCCCGCCGAGGCGGCGCAGACACCGCGCGCACGTGACGTCCGCGCGAGTCGGCTCCAACGCGGTGGGGTCCCAGCCGGAGATCCCGGTGTGGCACAACAGTTCCGGCACTTCCTCCCCCTCGACCCATTGGCCGAGGCTGACTGCGTGCACGGTGCGCCCCCGCCGAACAACCGCGTGCACACCGGGCGAGCCGAAGGTGGCCCGGGTGGAAGCGGCTAGAGGGCCGATGTCGGTCATACGCCCAACGATAAGGATGCGCACCGACAACGACGGACCAGCCAACCGGGCATCCCTGCCAGGCGGTGTCAGTGAGGTTGTTGCACTTGGCCTTTAGCCCACGCCCAGGCCGTCAACAACCACTCGGCGTCGACCTTGTGCGGTGCCACGGTGAAGACCGCGCCGGTTTGCAGGACCGGCGCGCCCCGAACGTTGAAACCGAGGGTCACCGGGACGACGACATACGCGGCCGTGTCCGTGACATCGATATGATGCGGTTCACCGAGTTCGATGTGGTAATCCGAAACTCCGAGGTGCTCGCCTTCCGCGAGCGCGTCCTTAGCCAGGGTCACTCCAGCAGCGTCCGTCACGGCCTGGTCAGGAGTGGTTGTGCGCTGGGCGATTCTGGCCGGTGCGCCGATCTCCCATGCGGTCCATACGGTGACGGCGTGGGGCGGGTACCGACAACCACGTTGCGGCGGATTGGCGGATGCTCCCCACGCCCGGCACAGCTTCTTTGTAGCTATCTATGACTTTTCGTGCCGACGGGCTCTCGATTCGTGTCAGCGATCAGGGAATCAACCTGCTCGGATCTCGGCGATGACTATGGTTCGGCGAAGGTGGGGCTGATTGGGAAGCGCGGAACCGCTCGGGTTCGGTTACTCCGTCGCGACCATTTCACCTCGCCTGCCGGAGCTGGTTACCGCACAGCTCCGGACACGATGCCCACTCGACCAATATCGGGCAGACATCGTGGTTCGACGGCCGGGTGGAACGCACAGACTCCCGTTCCACCCGGCCCCTCGCCTCGAGGTGACCGGGGTCCTCACAATCGTGCTCGGCGACAACGCGTTCGACGTCAGCCGGTGTTCCGGCCGTGGTTTGATTCGGCGCTCAGCACGGCGCCTGGAAGCCGCCGATCTTCTCCTCGAGCAGTTCGGCCAGCCGCAGCGGGGTGCGGTCCTCGAACATCGGGCCGATGAGCTGCACTCCGACCGGCAGACCCTCGGGGGACCGGCCCGTCGGAATGGCGGTGGCGGGCAGGCCCGGCATGGTGGCCATACCGGCCCAGACGAGCTGGTCGAAGTACGGGTACTCGACGCCGTCGATGTCTATATGGCGGTTCTCCAGGCTGCCGTTGTGGTCGTGCGGGAACGCGGGAGTGGGCGTGATCGGGCACACCACGGCATCGAACTCGGTGAAGAGCCGCCGCCAGCCCTGGCGGTGGAGTTCGCGGCGGTTGTTCGTCTCGACCCAGTCGCGGTGGCTGAGCACCATGCCGCGCACCCGCGCGGCATCCAGGCTCTTGTCGTCCGCGCCCAGGGCGGCGGCGCGGGTCCGCAGCTGTTCGTACACGTCAGCGGGGAGACTCGTGGCGGCGTTCGACAGCATCAACTGCAGGTAGACCGTCGCCGCTTCGGCCGGGTCGGGCAGCAGCGGGCTGTGCCGTTCGACGCGGGCGCCCGCGTCGGCGAGGGCGTCGGCGACCCGGTTGACGCCCGCCCGTACCGCCGATCCGGTCGGGATGAGCGGATGGTCCTCGATGATCAGGACACGGAAGTCGGCCAGCCGCTGGTGGCCTGCGGGCGGCAGGGCGAGGTCGTAGGCGACGCCGTGGGTCAGCGGGTCCGGTCCGGCCATCACGTCGAGCAGGAGCGTGAGGTCGCGGGCGGTGCGGGCCATCGGACCGACCACAGCGAGGTCGAGGTCGACCGGCAGGGCCGGTGTGGGCGGCGGGACCATGCCGCGGGTCGGCGCCAGCCCCAGCGACGGCTTGTGCGCGTAGATGCCGCAGAAATGCGCGGGGGTGCGCAGCGAACCGGCGAGGTCGGAGCCGATGGACAGCGCGCCGAACCCGGACGCCAGGGCCGCCGCCGAACCGCCGGACGACCCGCCCGACGTGCGGCTGTGATCCCACGGATTGTTGGTGGTGCCGTAGATGTCGTTGAAGGTCTGGATATCTCGCAGCATCACCGGCACATTCGTCTTGCCGAGCACCACCGCGCCGGCGGCCTTCAACCGCGACACCTGGACCGCGTCCTCGGTCGGCACGTAGTTCGCGTGCTGCGGAATGCCCCAGGTCGTGGGCAGCCCGGCCATGTCGTAGGACTCCTTGACCGTGACCGGGATGCCGAGCAACGGCCGGTCCTCGCCGCGGGCGCGCGCCTCGTCGGCGTGGCGCGCGGCGGCCCGCGCATTATCGAAGTCGGGTACACAGATCGCGTTGATCGCCTTGTCATCGCGCTCGATCCGGGCGATCGCGTCGTCGGTCAGTTCCACCGAGGTCACCGCACCGGCGCGCAAGGCAGCCGCGAGTTCTTCGGCCGATTGAAGATTCCACTGCATGAATTCGACGCTATTGGTGTGCCGGACAGGACATAAAATGCCACTTCGCGCAATCGAGAAAGACGAACGGATGAGCTCGGATGCGGATTCGTTCCGCGATATCCCAGGTCACAGCATCGGCCAGGCCGACTCGACGGGTGCACGCCATGAAATGCCGTTCGGCACAACGGGATAGATGTCACAATCCGGACCGCGTGGATACTCCACCGCGGGCGATCGTCGACAAAGCCCCGGGAAGAACTCTCCGCAGGTCGGGGGCATCAGTCGTCGTATCGATCCGGAAAATACATGCGTAAATCGGACGTGAGCAGTTACCCTGAATCGACAAATCGATAGCTGAAAGTTGCCTGAATCCTGCCGGCGGCAGGATCGCCACTGCACACCGCTGTCCCCTACCGACCACTCGCGCGAGGGCGAGCCCAAGGCGCGACAACCCCGCCAGGAGCCCTGGTCATGGCCGAAAACTCCAAACCATCAATGCTTTCCCGCATTTCGCTGAAGCAATGGTTCGCCATCGCCCTGGCCATCCTGGCCCTGATATTCATCGCCGAGAACCGCCACCGCGTCGACATCGAATTCCTGCTGCTCACCATTCGCTCCCCCATGTGGCTGGTCCTCCTGGTGACCTTCGCCGTCGGCTGGCTCTCCGGCGTCCTCAGCCGACGCGGCCGCTGACCTCTCGCGCGACCGCGGCACCGTTGTCGAAGGTGATCCCCGCCGCCGCGACCCGATAGCGCGGGTCGACGGCGTCCCACGCCTCGGCGAGCGGATCGGCCGTGGTGAACGCGACCGGGGTGAACTGATGGTTCGGCTCGATGGTGACGCCGTCGGACCGGTAGGTGGAGAACATGATCCAGTCGTTCACGTCCCCCGCCTGGGCGTCGAAGCGAACATGCACCGGCGGCGCGTCACGGTCGCCGGTGGCGGCCGCGTTGATCGACGCGATGATCCGCTGGGTGTGGAGTTCGAGTGCGACCGATATCCGGGGCGTGTTGATCGGCGGGTCCGGCTCGTATCGGGTTGCGGCGATTCGGGAGTCGAACTGGGCTGCGGCGAGTGCGCCGTGCAGCGGGACCGAATGGTCGCCGTTGGCGATGACGATCCCGTGGTGGTCGGCGATCACCGCCGGGTAATGCCGCAACTCGTCGTGCGGGCCGTCCTCGGTGGAGCGTGCCCGCAGCGCGATATTGCCGTCCCGGGTGGAATCGAGCACCCGAGCCTTGGACGCCCGGCTGCGGCCGGTCAGCACGACCAGCCCCTCCAGGCGCCCCCGACCAGCGGACCGGAAACCGATCACCCTCCCCGGGTACGGGTTTCGGCGCATGAACTCCCGGATATCGATCGGCATCGCACTCCCTACTGGTCACCGACTACGTAGCGCTGCATCAGGACGGTGTTGAAGTTTCGGGTCTCGACCAAGCGGAGGGGGATGCGTTTGTCGAGCGGCGGGAACATGGGGGTGCCGCCGCCGAGGATTATCGGTGCGACGAACAGTTGGTATTCGTCGATGAGGTCGTGCGGGATGAGGGAGGCGGCCAGGTTCGCGCCGCCGACCTCCATGACGCCGTCGCCTTCGGACTTGAGCTTGCGGACCACTTCTACCGCGTTCTCACTGATCAGAGTGCTGTTCCACTCGACCTCGGTGAGGGTTCGGGAGAACACGTACTTGGGTTTGGAGGTCCAGAGCTCGCCGAACTCGCGCATGATCGGCCCTTCGTCCTCGGGGACGTGGGGCCAGAAGTCCGCCATCAGTTCGTAGAGGCGGCGGCCGTGCAGGGCGATGTCGATATCGCGGTATCGGTCGTTGTGGAACTGGTGGAGTTCCTCGTCCGGGTCGGTCCAGTCGATATTGCCGTCGCGGTCGTTGATGTAGCCGTCCAGGGACACGCTGATGCCATAGATCAGTTTCCTCATAGCTGAGTAGACCTCCTCCACGCTCGAAACTCATCGGTTCCAGCCAAGGCGATCGCACGGGAAAAGGCCAGGCGACTTGCCGGGGAACATGGTCAACCGGTGGTGGAGATCTGGATCGAGCCGAGGGTGCAGTGGGCGTGTCCGCCTTTTGCGTAGGTTTCGGAAATGCAGTCCCAGCGGCCGCTGACGTCGTAGATGCCGCGGACCGCGGCACCGCTGCCCTCGGCTTTGCCGCTCTTGATGTCCAAGTAGTACTGGGCTATCACCGATTTCACGCTTGCGCAGGAGATGCTGCCGGCGTCGATCATGGTGTCGATCGGCTTGCCGCTCACCACGTTCACTGTGCCGCAATGGGTTCCGGGTCCGGGCAGAAGCACCGCTTGTGTCGACGTGGTGGTTGTCGTGGGCGGGGCAGACGAGGGAGCCATTGTCGTCGTCGGGATCGGCGTTGTGGTGGCGGTCGGAAGAGCCGCATTGCCTTCGGATTGGTTCTTCATGAACGCCACGCCGGCCGCGACGCCGACCGCGGTCAGGCCCACGAGAGCGAACGCCGTGAGTACCCGCTTGACGGGAATCCTCCGCCGCGGCGGGTCTGAGGGAGAGCCCGGATTGATTTCGGTGACCGCTGGCGGGGGTGCGCCCGTGACAGCCGAGATGCACGCCGCGGCAAGCTCACCCGCGGTTCGGTACCGCTCCTCCGGGTTCTTCGCCATGCCGGTCGCTACGACGTCGTCGAGAACCGTCCCGATCTGCGGGCGCGCCTGGCTCGGTTTCGGTGGCGGCTGGGTCAGGTGGGCGGCGATCTGCTGCTCCAACGCGGTTGCCGGGTACGGAGTACGACCTGTCAGACACTGGTACAGCACGCAGGCCAGGGCGTAGACGTCGGAACGGGCGTCGGCGACACCGGTGCTGAATCGTTCCGGGGCCATGTAGGCGAAGGTGCCGATCGTCGCGCCGGTCGTGGTCAGTGCGGTCTCGCCGACGGCCCGCGCGATGCCGAAATCGATGAGGTACACGAAATCGCGGGCCGTGACCAGGAGGTTCGAGGGCTTCACGTCCCGGTGCACGAGCCCCTCGGCGTGCGCGTCGTCCAGTGCGGCGCCCGCCTGCGCCACCACCGAGACCGCCCGCTCCACCGGCATCGGGCCGGATTCGGCCAGCACCGAATCCACTCCGACACCGGTGACGAACTGCATGCAGATGAACAATCGGTCCTCGACCTCGCCGAAATCGAAGATCGGCACCACGTTCGGGTGCACCAGCCCGGCTGCGGCGCGCGCCTCGCGCTGGAATCGCTCCCGGTATACCGGATCGGCCGCCATATGCGGGTGCAGCAGCTTCACCGCGACGATCCGACCGGTCTGGCTGTCGTGCGCCCGGTATACCTGCCCCATGCCGCCCTCGCCGAGCAACTGTTGCAAGTGGTACCGGCCGAACCGCGTCCCCTCCACCGACACTCTTCCCTCCCCGCCGAGCACGGCCTCCAGAAGTCGAGCCGCGCTTCGCATCCCGGCCATCATCGCACCGGGAGGCGGTGGCCGGGACAAGTAGCGAGGGCTGATCTACTCGGGCTGGAGGTCGATGGCGCTGGTGCCGGTGGTGACGTCGTAGGGGACGGAGACCTGGTCGTGGGCGATGAGCCAGGTGTTGTCGAGTTTGCGGAGGCCGTAGGTTACTCGGACCCACATGCCGGGGATCCGGTCGCCGGAATTGGTTGTGCCGGAGAGGCGGGCGAAGGCGTGGCCGTAGGCTACGTCGGTTCCGATGGTGAGGGTCAGGTCGCGGAGTTCGTAGGTCACGGAATCGAAGAACTGGAAGACCTTGGACCAGTTCGCGAGTTTGGCTTCTATGCCGACGTGCTGGAGTGGGGGTTCGACGTCGAAGGAGATGACGTCGGGGGTGTAGGCATGGCGGATGGATTCGAGGTCGCGGGTGTGCAGGGCCTTCAGCACGCTGTCGATTCGGGCGCGGATCGCGGCCTCTTCGGAGGTGGTGCGGTCGGATTGAACATTGTTGGACGCGTTCATGATTCGCTCCTAGGAGGTGACGAGGGTGGATTCGGTGGACCGCAGGGGGGCGAGGGCTGTGGTCCAGGCGATGAGCTGGTCGAGGGTTTTGCCGAGGGCGGCGGTGTGGGCGGCGGTCGGGGCGAAAGTGGTGTGGTTCTCGAAGTCGGTGAGGACCGAGATGCCCACCTGGTAGCCGACATCCGCGAGGCCGAGGGTGCTGCATACGGCGCGCAGTTGCACCACGGCGCGGGCGCCGCCGTTGACGCCGTACGAGACGAATCCGACCGCCTTGTTGTTCCATTCGGCGAACAGGTGGTCCAGGGCGTTCTTCACGACGCCGGGGTATCCGCCGTTGTACTCGGGGGTCACGATGACGAACCCGTCGCAGGCGGCGATGCGTTCGGACCAGGCGCGGGTCGATTCGTTCTCCGACGGGCCGAACATGGGAGGGACGGGCTCGTCGAAGTGCGGGAGGGGGTGGTCGCGCAGGTCGATCAGGTCGTAGTCGGCGTCGCCGCGCGTCGAGGCCTGATCCTGGACCCAGTCGGCGACCTGCGCGCCTTTGCGGTTGGGCCGGGTACTGCCGAGGATGATGCCGATTCTGGTCATGACCGAACTCCTGCTCTACTGAACGTTGCTTGCCCTACCGACGAAGCAGCCGTCCGGAATGTCAGGCCGTGCTCACATTCTTTGCCGCTACATCGTCGATATCGGTAATGGCACGCAGACCGAAGGAGCCGACCATGACCGACCCGCAGCTGCCCGCGGTGATGAACGAACGCCGCCAGCTGATCAACCTCGCCTACCGGCTGCTCGGGTCGCTGGCCGAGGCGGAGGACGTGGTGCAGGAGACCTACGCGCGCTGGTACGCGCTCACCGAACCGCAGCGGCAGGAGATCGAGACGCCCGGGGCGTGGATGACCACCGTCGCCAGCCGGATCTGCCTCGACCTGCTCGGATCAGCGCGTGCCCGGCGGGAACGGTATGTGGGCGAATGGATTCCGGAGCCGGTGCCCGGCCGGACCGACTGGTTGGACGGGATCGCCCCGGCCGATCCCGCCGACCGGGTCACGCTCGACGAGTCGATCAGCATGGCGTTCCTCGTCGTCCTGGACTCCATGACACCCGCCGAACGGGTCGCCTTCGTGCTGCACGACGTGTTCCGGTACTCGTTCGCCGAGGTCGGAGACATCGTGGGCCGCTCCCCCGCCGCCTGCCGCCAGCTCGCCTCCAGTGCCCGACGCCGCATCGACACCTCCCGCGCGCCGTCCGGCAGCGAACGCGCCGACGTGGTCCGGGACTTCAAAAAGGCTTGGGAGACAAAGGATATCGAGGCACTCATCGGGCTGCTCGACCCGCGCGCGACGGCCACGGCGGACGGCGGCGGCCACGTGCTCGCCTTCCTCGAGCCGATCATCGGGCGCGAGCAGATCGCACAGGCCTGGATGGAGATCGCCGCACGCGGGCTCCCGATGACGCTGATCGAACGCACCGTCAATGGACAGCCCGGTCTGGTCGCCGAGCTCGACGGCACCGTCGTCTCGGTCTACGCCTTCGACATCGCCGACGGGCGGATCACCCGCATCTGGGTGATCCGGAACCCGGAGAAGTTGCGGCCCTGGACATCCCGGCGCGCCTGACGGCGTCGCCGGGCCGACAGCTGGTGCCGGCCCGGCGACCAGCCGCTACTTCAGATGCCGGTCGAAGAAGCGGTTCGCCGCTTCCCCCGCGTGCTGCGGGACACCGGTGTGACCGCCCATATTGGCGTTCAGCGTCTTCTCCTCGGAACCGAACGCGTCGAACAGGTCCAGGGCCATCTGCCGGTCGTTGCCCTCGTCGTCCCACTGCAGCAGGACGTGCAGCGGAATGGTGACCTGGCGCGCCTCCTCCATAATGGCCCGGGGCACGAAACTCCCCGCGAACAGAACCGCGGCCACGATGCGCGGCTCGACCACCGCCAGGCGGGCGCCGATGGATATCACTCCGCCCGAATACCCGACCGGGCCGCCGATCTCGGGCAGGTCCAGGAGGACGTCCAGGGCGGCCTGCCATTCCGGGACCGCCTGGTCGACCAGCGGGAGGACCAGCCGGTCGACGATGTCGTCGGTGACCGGCTCGCCGGACCGCAGCGCCCGCTGCAGATCGGCGCGAGCCTGATCGACGCCGGCGGAACGAGGTCGCACACCGCTGCCGGGGAGTTCGAGGGCGGCCGCCGCGTAGCCCGACGCCACGGCGGATCGGGCCCTGCCCAGCAGTCGCGGGTACATCGTCGGCAGCCCGGCGGCGGAATGCCCGATCAGGATCAGCGGTATCGGTGCGGCGACGGTCGTGGGCGTCCACAGGATGCCGGGGATCTCGCCGAGAGTGAATTCACGCTCGAGGATGGAGTCGTCGAGACGCTTTTCGGAAATGAATTGCATGGTCGTGCCTTTCGGAGTGCACAGAACGGCGCTCCCGGACGACCTATCGCCCGACCATGACTCCGGAGGGGAGCACCCATGTCGATACAGCGTTCACGGGTATCACCTCCTCGTCCTCTGGCACGGTCCGAGGAAAGGTAGCAATGGTCGCGCGGGTCGTCAAAGGGTTTTCCCGAAGACTCCGACGAGGTCAGAGCAGGGCGGCGACCCGCTTCGCGGTCTCCTTCGCCGACCCGGGATTCTGGCCGGTTACCAGTTTGCCGTCGACCACGGTGTAGGAGACGAACGGCAGCATGGCCTTCTCGTACAGCGCGCCCCGCTTCTTCATCTCCTCCTCGGCGTTGTAGGGCACCAGCTTGTCGACGCGCGCGAGAACCTCCTCCTGCCAGGCGAATCCGGTGAGTTTGCGGCCCGCCACCAGGTAGGAGCCATCGGAGAGGCGGGTGTTGAGCAGGCCGCAATAGCCGTGGCAGACCGAGGCGACGATGCCGCCGCGTTCGAAGATCTCGCGGGTGATGCGTTGCAGGCCTTCGCTGTCGGGGAAGTCGTACATGACCGCGTGGCCGCCGGTGAAGTAGATGGCGTCGTAGTCGGCCGAATCGATCTCGCCGGGGGCGGCGGTGTTCTCCAGCAGGGTCATCCGGGCCGGGTCGGCGCGCCACGCCTTCGCGGTGCGGTCGTAGTTGGGGAACTTCAGCGACCGCGGTTCCAGCGGGGCCGGCCCGCCCGCGGGGCTGATCAGGGTCTGATCGAAGCGGTGCTGCTCGAAGACGTGCCAGGCGTGGGTGAGTTCGGACAGCCACAGGCCGGTCGGATGGGAGGGATCGTCGTAGTGGCCGACATTGGTCACGACATTCAAGATGCGCTTGGACATGCTCGAAACTCCTTCTGGTCGTGGATTATTCGGTTACGCCGGAGGCGGGCAGGGAGAGGACGGCGGCGAACGCGGCCCGCACGTGATCGGCCACCTCGCGACTCGATTCCGCGGGGAGCTTGCCGTCCAGGTGGAGGAACGCCAGCCCGTGGGCCAGCGCCCAGCCCGCCGAGGACAGCGCGTCCGAGCCGCCGTCCGGGAAGACGCAGGCCATCGCCAGGCGCAGGAGATCGTGGATCTCCTCCGCCGCGGCGATCCGCTCCTCGCTGCCCGCGTCGCAGGCGGTGCCGAACATGAGGCGGAACAGGGCGGGGCGGCGCAGGGCGAACTCGACGTAGACGACCGCGAGTTCGGCGAGGTCGGCGGGCGATTCCGGGAGTTGGCGGCCCGCGGTCAGGTCGGCTTTCAGGTCGCGCAGGCCTTGGGCGGCCAGGGCGGATTCCAGGGCCTCGCGGTCGGCGAAGTGCCGGTAGGGGGCGGTCGGCGAGACGCCCACCTCGCGGGCGAGGGCTCGTAGCGAGAACGGTTCACCGGCCTCGAGGCCGCGCATCGCCGCCGCCAGCAGCGAGGCGCGCAGGTCGCCGTGATGGTAGCCACTCTTCACTGATGTTGACACTGCTTACACTCCCTCCTAGCCTCATGTTAGCAATGTAAACATACCGCGTTCAGGAGAAAGCTGATGACACCGGTCTTCGAACCGTTCACGCTACCCAACGGCGTCGCGCTGCCGAACCGGCTGGTCAAGGCCGCGATGGAAGAAAACATGGCCGCCTCCGGTCAACTCCCCGACCGAGCCCTGTTCGAGCTGTACCGGCGCTGGAGCCGCGGCGGCGTCGGGCTGATCATCACCGGCAATGTCATGGTGCACGCGGACGCCCTCACCGGGCCCGGCGGCGTCGTCCTCGACAAGGATTCGCCGCTGGAACCGTTCCGGCACTGGGCCACCGCGGCCAAGAGCGGCGGGGCTCGGGTGTGGATGCAGATCAATCACCCGGGGCGGCAGGTGCGGGCGGATATGCCCGGCGTCGCGTGGGCCCCGTCCGCGGTCCGGGTCGATATCGGCAAGACCAGCAAGATGTTCGCCGAACCGGTCGCCATGAGCGCGGCGCAGATCGCGGAAACGGTGGAGCGCTTCGCCGAAACCGCCCGCCGCGCAGCCGAAGCCGGGTTCGACGGCGTCGAAATCCATGCCGCGCACGGGTACCTGCTGTCGCAGTTCCTCTCGCCGCTGGCCAACCGGCGCACCGATGAGTGGGGTGGCAGCCTGGAGAACCGGGCCCGGCTGCTCCTCGACATCGTGCGCGCGGTCCGGGCCGTCGTCGCTCCCGAGTTCGCCGTCGCCGTCAAACTCAACTCCGCCGACTTCCAGCGCGGCGGCTTCGACGCCGACGACGCCGCCGCCGTCATCGCGATGCTCGCTCCCCTCGGCGTCGACGTCGTCGAACTGTCCGGCGGCAGCTACGAGGCGCCCGCCATGACCGGCCAGGTCGGCGACGACCGCACCCGCGCCCGCGAGGCCTACTTCCTCACCCTCGCCGCCGAACTCGCCACCACCAGCCCACTCCCCCTCATGCTGACCGGCGGCATCGTCCGGCGACGAGTGGCCGAAGAAGTCCTGGCAGGCGGCGTCGACCTGGTCGGCATGGGCAGCGCCCTGGCCATCGACCCCGACCTCCCCAACAAATGGCGCGACGAACCCGAAGCCGCCGTCGAACTCACCCCCGTCCGCATGAAGAACAAAGCCATCGCCTCCGCCGCCTCCATGGCCCGTGTCCGCCAACAACTCCGCCGCCTCGGCGCCGGCCGCCCCACCCGCCCCACCCTCAACCCCACCCTCGCCCTCCTCCAGGAAACCGCCCTCCAACGCCGAGCCCTCCGCCGCTACCGCACCTGGCTCACCACCCGCCCCGCCCTGGCGGATTCGGTGCGCTGACCCGCACCGACACGGCCATCCGACGACCCGCACGGCACCGAATTCTCGTATGACGGTGGCTATCAGGGGGGTCATGACGAGCGGCGAGCGACGTGTTGGATCGGGGCCGGGCCTCGGTAGCATGGCCGGTATGCCGACCCCGCCCGTCGAGCGACCCGACCTTCCGCAGTTCATGACATGGGAGGAACTCGAGAAGCTGCCCGATGAGATCGCCGGGCAGATCGAGCTGTGGGAGGGCAGAGTGGTGTGGGTCCGCAGGGGCCCGGCCGAGCATCAGGACTATTCGGTGGAGCTGCGCAATGCCCTGCGACGATGCGCCCGGGAAACCATGGCGGCACAGCCTCAGCACTGCTGGCGGGCCTCGACCGAGACGAACATCTTCTTCGGCTCGACCGGGAAATCCGATTTCGTCACGCCGGATTTCCTCGTCTACCGGTGCCCCGAGCAGGACTACCAGGACATCCGCGCGAGTGCCGTGCTCATCGCCGGTGAGGTGCTGTCACCGTCGAACACCGAACGCGATATCGAGGCGAAGAAGGCGCGTTACGCGGGAGCGGGCATCCCCTGGTACTGGGAAGTCATCCTCGGCCGAGACCCGCGGCGGATCTCCACAATTCGCGCCTACGGCCTGAAAATCGGACATGCCAGCCTGCCGGAAGGCGTGACGTCGCTGCGGCCCGCCAACTACATCGTCGCGGGCGAGTGGAATTCCGGCACGTCGGCGGCCATCGCCTTCGACCACCCATTCCCCATCCACATCGCCTGGGACGAAATCGAATTCTGATTCGGTGGGGCCAGGCTGTTCATGTCGGCTGAGCCCTCGGCCATGACGCGTAGGACGAGGACGGCGGCGATCAGGGCGATGAGGAGGCCCAGGGCCGCGCCCAGGAGGACCCAGGCCGCGTCTCCGAGTTTGCGCCGCATCGGGCTCCCTTCAGGGATTCGGGATCGAACCTGACGCTATCGGGAGTGCGTGGAGCGGGGCGGGTATGCGGGGATCTTATCCCGTTGCCCGCCTTGGGGTTTGCGTTGACAATGGGGCCCACTGTCGACGGGGGAGGAAGCTCGTGAATCTGGATTTCGGTGTGCACCCGCTGTTTTCGTGGTACGTCGTACTACTACTGGCGAGCGGGATCGTCCTCTTGGTCCTGGTGATCCCACCGCGGCTGGACTGGTGGTGGCGGCTGGCCAACGCGGCCTGCGGCAGCCTGTGCGCCGGATATGGAGTTTATCTCGCATTCTTCTATCACTCCGGGACCTACCTGGTGATTCTCCAACTGTTCCTGCTACCGGCCATGCTCGTCGTCATCTCCGTGTCGGCACTGCGCGGGGACTCGGGGCGCGGGCAGGGGTGAACACAAAAGTGGCGCATCACCAGGAGGTGATGCGCCACTCGGGGTGGTTGGGTCAGCCGCGGATCTTGGCGGCGACGGTGGCTACGGCGGTGTCGGCGGGGAGTTCCTCGGCGGTGCCGGCGAAGCGGTCGCGGAGTTCGATCTTGCCTTCGGCCCAGCCACGGCCGACCACGACGATGTAGGGCATGCCGAGGAGTTCGGCGTCCTTGAACTTCACGCCGGGGGACGCGGTGCGGTCGTCGAGGAGGACCTCGAAGCCGAGGGAATCCAGTTCGGCGGCAACCTGTTCGGCGCCCGCGCGGGCCGCGTCGTCCTTGTTGGCGATGACGACGTGGACGTCGAACGGGGCGACCTCGCGGGGCCAGCGCAGGCCCTTGTCGTCGTGCTTCTGCTCGGCCAGGACCGCGACCATGCGGGAGACGCCGACACCGTAGGAGCCCATGGTGAGGCGGACCGGCTTGCCGTTCTCGCCCAGGACATCCACCTGGAAGGCGTCGGTGTACTTCTGGCCCAGCTGGAAGATGTGGCCGATCTCGATGCCGCGGGCGGCCTCGAGCACGCCGCGGCCGTCGGGCGACGGGTCGCCGTCACGGACCTCGGCAGCCTCGATGGTGCCGTCGGCGGTGAAGTCACGACCCGCGACCAGACCCACATAGTGCTTGCCGGGCTCGTCGGCGCCGGTGATCCAGCTGGTGCCGGACACCACGCGGGGGTCGACCAGGTAGCGGATGCCGTTGTCGAGCAGGGCCTTCGGGCCGATGTAGCCCTTCACCAGGAACGGGTTGGCCTTGAAGTCGGCCTCGTCGAGCAGCTCCACCGCGGCCGGCTCGACCGACGCCTCCAGGCGCTTCTCGTCGACCTCACGGTCACCGGGGACGCCGACACCCAGCAGCTCGGTCTTGCCGTCGGGGTAGACCAGCTTGACCATGACGTTCTTGAGGGTGTCCGCGGCGGTGACCTCACGGCCCAGCACCTTGTCGATGCCCGCGCCGTTCGCCCAGTCCACCAGGGTGGCGATGGTCGGGGTGTCGGGGGTGTCGTGGACGGCCGCCTCGGCCTGGCCCTCGATGGCGATCGCGGGCGGCGCGGCGGTGACCACGGCCTCCACGTTCGCGGCATACCCGGACTCGCGGCAGATGACGTAGGTGTCCTCACCTACCGGGCTGTCGGCCAGGAACTCCTCCGACGCCGAACCACCCATGGCGCCCGAGGTGGCGGCCACGATCACGTACTTCACGCCGAGACGGTCGAAGATCTTCTGGTAGGCCTCGCGGTGGGCGCCGTAGCTGTTCTTCAGCCCGTCCTCGTCCAGGTCGAAGGAGTACGAGTCCTTCATGACGAACTCGCGCCCACGCAGGATGCCCGCGCGCGGACGGCCTTCGTCCCGGTACTTGGTCTGGATCTGGTACAGCGTGACCGGCAGATCCTTGTACGAGTTGTACTCACCCTTCACGGTGAGCGCGAACAGCTCCTCGTGGGTGGGGCCGAGCAGGTAGTCCTGACCCTTGCGGTCCTTGAGCCGGAACAGGCCGTCGCCGTACTCGGTCCAGCGGTTGGTGGTCTCGTACGGCTCGCGCGGCAGCAGAGCCGGCAGCGAGATCTCCTGCGCGCCGATGGCGTTCATCTCCGCCCGGACCACGTCCTCGACCTTGCGCAGCGTGCGCAGGCCGAGCGGCAGCCACGAGTAGACGCCGGGCGCGATGCGACGCACGTATCCGGCACGCACCAGCAGCTTGTGGCTGGGCACCTCGGCGTCGGCGGGATCGTCGCGCAGGGTGCGCAGGAACAGGTGGGAGAGGCGGGTGATCACGGATGAACACAGTAGCCGCTGCTAGCGAACAGTTCCCAAGGCATTACCGTGTTGGCTCGTGCTGGTGCTGCTGCCTCCCTCAGAAACCAAGTCCGACGGTGGTTCGGGCGGTCCCCTGGACCTGGATTCCCTCGCGATGCCGCAGCTCACGGCGGTGCGCGACAAACTGGTCACCGAAGTGATCGGATTGGCCGCCGACGCCGACGCCTCCCGGGCCGCGCTCGGGCTGGGCAAGGGGGCTGACGCGGAGATCGCCCGCAACGCCGCCCTGCGCACCTCCGCCACCCGCCCGGCCCTGGACCGGTACACCGGCGTCCTCTACGACGCGCTGGACGCCGCGGGCTTCACGAAGGCGCAGCGCGCCAAGGCCGAAGCCCGCCTGGGCATCGGCTCGGCACTGTTCGGCGTGGTGCGCGCCGGCGACCCGATCCCCGCCTACCGGCTCTCGGGCGGCTCCAAACTGCCCGGACTGCCGACGCTGCAATCGCTGTGGAAGGCGGTGCTGCCGGAGGCGTTGCGCGCCGAGGCCGCCGGACAGCTGGTCGTGGACCTGCGCTCGGGCACCTACCAGAACCTGGGCCGCATCCCCGGCGCGGTCACCGCCACCGTCCTCACCGAACGCCCCGACGGCTCCCGAACCGTCGTGAGCCACTTCAACAAACACCACAAGGGCCTGCTGGCCCGCGCCCTGGTGCTGACCCGCACCGAACCGTCCACCATCGACGCTCTGGCCAAGGTCGCCGAGAAGGCCGGGCTGCGCACCGAGATCGCGTCCCCGACCGAGCTGCTCATCATCACCAACTGACCCGAGCCTCGATAGAGTGGCCGGGTGGAACCCAACGAGCTCTCCCCCGAGGTCCTCGAACTCGCGAGCAAGATCTTCGACCTCGCTCGCACCGGCGACGCCGCCACCCTGGCCGCCTACCTCGACGCCGGCGTCCCGGTGAACCTCACCAACGACAATGGCGACACCCTGCTCATGCTCGCCGCCTACTACTCCCACCCCGACGCGGTCACCGCCCTGCTCGACCGCAAAGCCGACCCCAACTTCGGCAACGACAAGGGCCAAACCCCGCTCTCCGGAGCCGTTTTCAAGGGCTCCGACGAGATCGTCAACGCCCTGCTCGCCGCCGGAGCCGACCCGAACGCGGGCAGCCCGTCCGCCCGCGACGCCGCCGAGATGTTCGGCCAGACCAAGTACCTGAAGCTGTTCGACGCCTGAGTTCGACGCCCGACCCACCGGATCGACATCACATCCCCACGATTCCGACGGCATGATCCCGGCACCCGCCGCGGATAATGTCGATCCGGTGATACGAAGCGGCAGAACCGATTTCGAACAATCCGCCGAACCACCCGAGGATGACGACCCGGCCGACACGCCCTCGCTGATCAGCGACGCACTGGCGGTGGCACTCGGCATGCTGATCGGCCTGCTCGTTTTCCTGGCCCTGCTCATCGCCTACATCCACGTGATGTTCGAGGCCTTCGGTCCCGAGAACGCCGCCGGTCTCCCCGACACGACGGTGACCCGGGTTTCCGCGATGCGATGAATTCGAGCGGGCGGCGGCGTCCACAGAGGGGAATGTGAACCGAGCTGGGAGGTATCCCGAGTGTCGAAGACGTCTTCTCGTGACGAGTTGTGGGCGATGGTGCGAGCCGAGCGCGGGGCGCTGGCCGAGGAGCTCGCGGGGTTGAGCTCCGTGCAGTGGGGTGAGCGGTCGCTGTGTGGGGATTGGACGGTCGAGGAGGTCGTCGCGCACCTGACCGCCGGGGCCAGTACCGGGCGGTTGCGGTGGATGCTCAGTGTGCTGCGGAACCGGTTCGACTTCGGCAGACACAATGACCGGCAGTTGGCGGCGCATCGCGGGAACACGCCCGAGGAGACGCTGGAGCGGTTTCGGTCGATCGTGGACAGCACGGTCGCGCCGTCGGGGCATACGGCGGCCTGGCTCGGGGAGGTGGTCGTACATGGGCAGGACATTCGGCAGCCGTTGGGGCTGAGGCGGGAGCCGGCGATCGAGGCGGTGACCGAGGTGGCCCGGTTCTTCGCGAGCCGGGACTTCACCGTCGCGGGGCGCAGTGCGATCGAGGGACTGCGGTTGGAGGCCAGTGATGGGCCGTTCGCCGTGGGAGCTGGGCCGGTGATCGGGGGGACAACGCTCGCGTTGACCATGGCGATGGCAGGGCGAGCGGTCTATTGCGACGAGCTCGCGGGGCCGGGGGTGGACGTACTGCGCGGTCGGATCTGAATCGAGTCCAATTGCGGTTCGGCGGTTATGCATTGGGGGTGGTCCGGGCGATTCATAATTCGTGATGGGAATCGTTCGGGGGACCGCCACGCGGCGGACCGTGCTGGCGGGGGCCGGGGCCCTCGCGTTGGGGGCTGTGGCGGGGTCGACGGTGGGGTGCACGCCGGAGACCGCGTCGATGCCCGTGCCCGCGGAGAGCGGGATCGACCACATCATCGTGGTGATGATGGAGAATCGATCGTTCGATCACTACCTGGGATGGCTGCCGGGGGCGAACGGGAAGCAGGATCTCGCGTTCGCCGATCGAAACGGTTTGGTGCGCAAGACATTCCATCTCGCCACCACGCAGGGGTGCGAGTATCACGATCCGGATCACTCGTTCGAGGGCGGGCGGGTCGAGTTCAACGACGGCAAGTGCGACGGGTGGTTGCGGGCCGGGACCAATGACGAGTTCTCGATCGGGTATTACCGGAAGGAGGACCTCGGGTTCTACGGGAACGCGGCGCCGGCGTGGACGGTGTGCGACAACTACTTCGCGGCGATCATGGCCGAGACGCTGCCGAACCGGTTCTATCAGCATGCGGCGCAGACGGATCGGATCCACAGCTCGACCGACGTCTCGAAGCTCCCGACCATCTGGGATCGGTTGAAGGAAGCCGATGTTCAGGCCCGCTACTACTTCTACGACGCGCCGTTCCTGGCGCTGTGGGGCACGAAGTACATCTCCATCGCGCGCCGGTTCCCGGCCTTCCTGTCCGACTGCGCGGCCGGGACGCTGCCCGCGGTGTCCTTCGTGGACCCCAAATTCCTCGACGAAGCCACCGGCACCTCCGCCGACGACCACCCGCACGCCGATATCCGTGCCGGACAGGCGTTTCTGAACCAGGTGTATCAGGCCGTCACCAAGAGCCCGGTGTGGTCGCGGACGCTGCTGATCATCAACTACGACGAATGGGGCGGGTTCTTCGACCACGTGCCGCCGCAGGTCGCGCCGGACGCCAACCCGGACCGGGGATTACGCGGATTCCGGGTGCCGTGCCTGGTCATCTCGCCGCGCGCGCGGCGCGGGCACGTCGCGCATCAGGTGTACGACCACACCTCGGTGCTCAAGGCCATCGAATGGCGTTGGGGCCTGCAGCCTCTGACTCCCCGCGACGCCGCCGCCCGCAATATCGCCGAGGTGCTCGACTTCACCGGGGCGCCCGATCTCGATGCCCCGCAATGGAATGTCCCGCCCGTGACGCCCGGCAGCTGCGGACCCGTCGCGGCCGACTTCGAGCAGTGGAACATCCTGCGCAAACTGGCCGCGACGGCGGGGTGGAGCCTGTGACCTACGACGCGGAGTGACCCGGCAGCACGCAGACCGCGTCCAGGCCGAGCACGTGGTTGAGGCGACCGAAGGCCAGCCAGGAGCCCAGGCACATGGACAGTTCCACGATCTCGGCGTCGGTGTAGTGCTTCTTCATGCGCTCGAAGAACTCGTCGTCGAGCGAGTGGTGGTCGAGGGTGTAGACCTCGGCGTATTCGGCGGCCAGTCGGACGCGGTCGTCGAAGTTCTCGGTGGTGCGCCAGTTGGTGACGTCGTCGGCGAAGGACTCCTCGACCTTCTCGCCATTGCGGTCGGTGCGCCAGTCCAGGCAGAACAGGCAGCCGTTGATCTGGGCGATGCGCAGCCGCGCGGCCTCGAACTCGCGCAGGCCCAGGGTGCTGTGCGAGTACACGGCGAGGGAGAAGTTGGAGGCCGCCACACCGATGCCAGGGACCATCTCGCCCCAGACGTAGCCGATGGGGTCCTTGCCCTCGGGAATGTCGATGATCATGCGGGCTCCTTTGAAATTTGCTGTCTTCCGAGAGTGCCGAACGGCAGGGGCACGTCGAGTGCGTCGTACAAACCGGGTTCCGCGGTGGCCAGCCACGGGAGCGCGTTCACCAATCTGCCCACCGCGGTGGCGTTTCCGCCCGCGGAGTGATTGCCGTCCTCGTCGGTGGCCTGCACGGTGATCTCGATGCGGGGACGGCCCTCGATGATGACGCGGTGCGCGCCCGCGCCGCTGGGCGGCTGCGGCCAGTCGGGAGCACAACTGGCGTGGATGCGAGTGACGTGCTCGATGATGATGCGCGGGTTGCCGTCGACGATGCCCTGCACCTCGAAGCGCACCGCGCCCTGGGTGCCCGCCTCGAACTTGCCCATCAGCTCGGTCTCCACGGTGTCCGCGAGGGGACGGCGCTGCACCACCTCGCGAATGTCGGTGAGCGCCACGCCGAGTCCGCGCGCGATGAGCCGAATCTGCCCGCCCCACACCATGGTCGGGATGGTCGGGGCCAGCATGGGCGGCTGATAGTCCATGGGCTGACCCATGCCGACCAGATAGCGCACCGAATCGGGCTGGTCGTAGGTGGTGTAGTCGAAGATCTCCTGGCAGCGCAGCACGTCCACGGTGCTGCCCAGGCCGCTCATCAGCAGCGGCAGGATGTCGTTGCCCCAGCCCGGGTCGATGCCCGAGACGAACAGCGTGCCACCGCCTTCCGTGGCGGCGGCGGTGACCCGGTCGCGCAGTTCGGCGGGGGCGCTGCGGTGGTCGTAGAGCGCGTACAGCGCGGGGGTGACCACGACGGCCCCGGCGCGCAGGGCGCGTTCGATATCGGCGACGGCGTCGTCGGGGCGGATGTCACCGGAGGCGGCGTACACCACGGCCCGCGGGCCCGCGGCCAGCGCGGCGTCGATGTCGTCGACGGCCGCGACCCCCAGATCGACGTCCAATCCGGCGAGCGCGCCGGCGTCGCGGCCGACCTTGTCAGGATTGTGGACCAGAACGCCGGTCAGCTCCAGTTCGGGATGCGCCGCGACAGCCCGGATGGCCGCCCGGCCGACATTGCCCGTGCCCCAGACCAGGGTGGAAATCATGTCCGAAACGTAGCAAACGCTTGGTAGGTTGGTGTCCGATTCGGCTACATTGCGGTATGGATTTCGCAGCACTCGAATCGATTCGCGCACTCAAGTACCGCTACCTCCGCACCCTCGACCTCAAGCAGTGGGACGAGTTCGCGGACACGCTGTGCGCCGACATCGTCGGCTCCTACGGTTCGCCCTCGGGCGGCCTGCCCGCGCAGTTCACCAGCCGCGACCAGATCGTCGACTACATGCGGGGCGCGCTCAGCGGCAACATCATCACCGTGCACGTCGCCAACCACCCGGAGATCACCGTGGACGGCGACACCGCCTCGGGCAGCTGGTGCCTGGAGGACACGGTCATCGCCGCCGACTACGGCCTGCTGATCCGCGGCGCGGCCTACTACCACGACACCTACCGCCGCGAGGACGGCGTATGGCGCATCGCCAGCACCGGCTACCAGCGCATCTACGAGTCCAAGATGTCGACCGCCGAACTGCCCGGCTACGCCCTCACCGCCAACCGCTGGGCTCCTTCCGAGGAGTCGCGCTAGCGTCCCCGCGCCGGATGCCGGTCACCCCAGGGTGATCGCGTCCAATCGGGTGCGCAGGAATTCGGCGGAGACCACCGGCGCGAGGCCCCTGACGCGGCCGATGGGCGGCCCGAGCGGGGTCACCCGGGCGTCGTGGTCGAGTTCATAGAAGTAGATCAGGGAGACCAGGTCCTCCTCCGGAGCGACGGCCTGCGGCGGCAGCACGCGGTGCCGGCCCGCGGGCCAGCGGTGGCCGCTCCAATAGGCCAGCAGGTCACCGATGTTCACGGTGAGCGCGGCGGGGTCGTAGGGTGCGTCGGCCCAGCCGCCGTCGTCGGTGTACACCTGCAGCCCGCCCGCGCCGGGCTCGCGGTCCAGGACGGTGACGGTGCCGAAGTCGGTGTGCGGGCCGATGCGGTACTGGCCGGGTTCGGGCGGGCCGATCTCGGTCAACGGCGGGTAGTGGTTGATATTGCAGGTCCAGGTGGGCCGGGCGGTCAGGCGCTCGAAAGGGTTGTGCCGCAGGCCGAGTGCCGCGGCGAACAAGGCCAGCAGCTCATCGGAGAGGACGCGCACCGCGGCGGTGTAGGCGAGCAGCAGCTCCCGCAGTTCGATCACCTCCTCCGGCCACACATTGTCGAGGAACCAGACCCGGTCCACGCGCGGATCGCCGGTGCGGGTGTCCGCGCCGACGGCGAAGGTCTCCTTCAGATCCGGCGGTGTCTCGGTGCCCTCGGAGTAGCCGTTGGCCTCGAGTCCCGGACCGATCCAGCCGCGGCCGCCGACCGACACCGCGTAACGCTGTTTCACCGCGGGCGACAGCGCGAAGAAGCGGCGGGCCGCCGCTCGCAACTCGCCCGGAAGTCCTTGCGGCACACCGTGCCCGTGCACCAGCAGGAATCCGGCGCGCCGCAGGCCGGCGTCCACCTCGCGCAGCACCTCCGCCGCGGCTTCGCCGCCCGCCCGCCAGCGGTCCAGGTCGATGGTCGCGATGGGTGTCATCGCGGCACTCCGATGTCCTCGTTCCACAGGTCGGGGCGTTCGGAGATGAAGCGCGTCATCATGTCCACGCAGGCCGGATCGTCGAGCACGGTGACCGAAACCCCGTGCTCGGCAAGCCAATCGTGGCCGCCGGTGAAGGTCCGCGACTCCCCCACGATGACCGCGCCGATGCCGAACTGGCGGACCAGGCCGCTGCAGTACCAGCACGGGGACAGCGTGGTGACCATGATGGTGTCGCGGTAGTCGCGGCGGCGACCGGCATTGCGGAAGGCGTCGGTCTCGGCGTGCACGCTCGGATCGTCGTCCTGGACGCGGCGGTTGTGGCCGCGGCCGAGCAGCGTGCCGGCGCTGTCGAAGAGGGCCGCCCCGATCGGGATTCCACCCTCCAGCAGGCCGAGTTGCGCCTCTTCGTAGGCGGTGGCCAGCAGATCCTGCGCATTGATCATGCCGACCATGCTGCCACCGCCCACACCGGGGATCCGAGCGCCCGCGCTCAGCGCTCGTGCGATTCCTCGAGCACCGTCCGGCCCAGCAGCGCGTATCGCGCGGGGTCGGTGCGCCGCAGATAGGCGGCGTAGCCGAGGCCCGCGAGGGCGACCGCGGCGACCAGGTACGGCGTCGCCTTCAGGATCATCGATCCGGCTTCGGTCCCGGCCGCGGTGTCCATATTGAGAACCAGCAGCAGCACCACGCCGATCATGGCCACGCCACCGACGAGCGGGGCCACCAGCGTGCGGAACCAGTGCCGGCTCTCGGGGTGGTTGGTCCGGAAGTAGGCGATCACCGCGAACGAGCAGGTGGCCTGGACGATCAGGATCGCCATCGTGCCCAGCACCGCGAGCAGGGTGTACAGGCCCGCGTACGGATCCTTGCCGGCGAGCCCGAACGCCAGCACCAGCAGCGCCGCCACGACGGTCTGCACCAGACCCGCGATGTGCGGCGAACCGTGCTCCGGATGGGCCTTGCCGATGGTGCGCTGCAGCGCCGGCACCACACCCTCGCGACCGAGCGCGAACAGGTAGCGAGCGGCGCAGTTGTGGAAGGCCATGCCGCAGGCCAGCGAGCCGGTGACCATCAGCCACTGCATGGCGTCGACCGCCCAGTGCCCTACATAGCGCTCGGTCGGCGCGAAGAACACGTTCATCGGATTGTCGGACGCGGCCAGTTCCAGGGCCTTGTCACCACCGCTGCCGGAGATCGCCATCCAGGACACGAACAGGTAGAAGACTCCGACACCGAGCACCGCGATCATGGTGGCGCGCGGGATGATTCGCTTCGGATCCTTGGATTCCTCGCCGTACATGGCGGTCGACTCGAACCCGACCCACGACCAGAAGGCGAAGAACAGTCCCAGTCCCGCGGACGGGCCGTGGAAGGCGTTGACGGGGTTGATCGGCGCGAGCGAGATGCCGTCCGGTCCGCCGCCGTGCAGCAGCACCGACACGGCCATGATGAACAGCACGGTCACCTCGGTCGCCAGCAGGACGACCAGTAGTCGTTCGGCGAGAGCGACGCCGAACCAGGTGCCCACCGCGTTGATCACCAGCATCAGAATCGCGAAAACCCACCAGGGCACGTCCATTCCGAGCTGCTCACGCACGGTGTTGTGGGCGAAGCTGGAGAAGATGCCGATCAGCGACGGCTCGAACACCATGTAGGCGAAGGCGGCCAGCAGTCCGGCCGCCAGGCCCGCGGTGCGGCCCAGCCCGAAGGAGATGAATCCGTAGAACGCGCCGGTCGCGGTGATGTGCCTGGCCATGGTGGTGAATCCCACGGTGAACACCGCGAGCACCACCATGGCGATCAGAAAGGCCGCGGGCGTGCCGATTCCACTGCCCGCCGACATCATGAACGGCACATTGCCGGTCATGGCGGTGATGGGCGCGGCGGTCGCGACGGCCATGAACACCACGCCGAGCAAACCCACCACATTGGGTTTGAGCCGCGACACTCCCGGTTCGGATTCGCCGGATTCTCCCGAAAGCGCTACCGGTGCACTCGGTTCCATGGTGTGACTCCTCTATCTCTGGTCGATGACCTGCGAGGAATTGTGCGGGCCGGAATGTTGCGCGGATATGAAACGGCGTTACCGCCGTCGACCGGTGGTGTGACTCAGGTCACTACCCTTACAGTCGGACCGAAAGACCGTCCAGCCCTTTACAAATCGTCGGGCGGGCTACGCGCATTTCCCCTCACCTGACTTCAGTTAACTGAACTCAGCCGCTAGAGTCGATCCCATGGACAACGCCTTCGCCCGCGACCTGTGGCGCGTGCTGGAACCGCTGCACGCCGTCACCTACTTCTCCGCGGACTGCATCGCCGCCAACAAAGCCGTTGGCCTGCGCGGCTTCTGGATGGGCTACTTCGCCGCCCGCTCCGCTCCGTTCGGCGCGGTCGGCCCCTCGGTGGTCGAGGCCACCTTCTACAACTTCCACCCCGCGATGATCCGGCGGGCCCTGCCCGACGCCTGGGGCTTCGCCACGCCCGACGCGGTCGTCGCCACCCGCACCATCGCCGCCGCCGCGGTCCTGCGCGCCATCGTCCCCGATATCGCGGCCGTCGCCGCCCGCTCCGTACCCCACCTGCAGCGGGCTGTCGCCGACGCCCCGGCCGGGGGCCGCGCGCTGTTCGCCGCCAACCGCGACCTGCCCACACCCGGCGACGCCGTGCACGCGCTCTGGCAGGCAGTCACCGCGCTGCGCGAACACCGCGGCGACGGGCACGTGGCCTGCCTGCTCACCGAGGGCATCGACGGCTGCGAGGCGCACGTGCTGTTCTCCGCCGGCAGCGGTGTCCCCGCCCAGATCTGGCGGGACAATCGCGGCTGGAGCGAAACCGATTGGCAGGCGGCGCGCGAACGGCTCGCCGACCGCGGCCTGCTCGATGCCGAGGGCGGCCTCACCGACGCCGGGCACGCGCTGCGCGACCACATCGAGGCCCGCACCGACGCCCTGGCCATGACCGCCTACCGCGATGTTCCCGGCATCGTCGAGACCCTCGCGGTGCTGACGCCCGCCGCCCGCGCGGTGGCCCGCAGCGGCGAGATCCCCTACCCGAACCCGATGGGCGCCGACCCGGCCTGAGCCGGGCTCACCGGGTCTCGCCCGCCGTGGCCAGGTCGCGGATCAGCAGCGCGGCATGCAGGGAGGTCCGGGTCTCGCCGTTGTCCAGATCGACGTCGAGGATGCGCTCGATCCGCGACAACCGGTCATAGAGGGTGGGGCGACTGATGTTGAGCCGCTTCGCGAGTTCTGTCTTGTTGCCCGCCAGGTCCAGGAACTGGCGCAGGGTGCGGGT
Source organism: Nocardia sp. NPDC004340 (assembly GCF_053602575.1). NCBI lineage: Bacteria > Bacillati > Actinomycetota > Actinomycetes > Mycobacteriales > Nocardiaceae > Nocardia > Nocardia sp. NPDC004340. The sequence continues at coordinate 267,444 of NZ_JBSGDW010000007.1, read as the reverse complement.
CAGGTCGGTGGCGTTGCGGATGTCGTGGCGCAGCAGGGCGCTCAGTTCGGTCTCGGCGAAACGCTGCACCCCGGGCTCGTCGCGGATGAGCGAGAGCAAGCCGCGCAGCCGGACGTCGCCGCTGCGATAGAACGGGCGCGGCGTCGAAGCGTCCAGGGAGAGCGCTACTTCCGCGACATGCGCGGCCTGGGCCAGTTCGCGTGCGGTGTCGAGCAACGAGTCCGATTCACCGCCGACGCCGATCACCACGCGCCCCACGCCGGGCACCCGGCGAACCTCGGCGAGCATGGCCACGCAGATCGCGGTGAGCGCGGCGTCGAGGTCACCGCCGCGCGGCACGCCCAGTACGAAGGTGACCCGATTGCCGTGGTCGGGCGCGGCCAGCGCGGTCGCCTTGGCCAGTGCCACCCCGTGCAGCGCCGCGTCCAGCAGCGCGGCCGTACGCCGTTGCTGCGCAACCGGATCCGACTCGGCGGCCGCGGCGACCTCCAACGCCAGGGGCACATAGCGGACCCGGCGGGCCAGGCCCAGCGCGGCGGCCAGCGCGACGGCGTCACGCTCGTCGGTGAGGCGGCCGTTGACCATGTCGTCGATGAGCCCGGTCTGCGCCTGCCGGTGCAGGCCGAACCGGTCGCGCTCGATCATGCGGTGCAGGGTGAGCGTCTGAGCCGCGCGTTCCAGCACCATGCGGGCGCGAGCACTGGTCACGCGGTTCGAACGCAGGATGAGCCGGCCCCAGCGCTGGGTATGCGGGCCCACCGGAACCACATTCGGATCGGCGTCCGACAGCAGCCGGGAGGTGGCCTCCCAGCGGTCGAGCAGCGCCGAGGTGCCGGTGTGGCGCGCGGTCAGCGCCAGCACCCGATGCGCCAGATCCTCGAGCACGACCGAGGCGTCGAGCATGCCCGCGGCGGTCTTGACGATCTCGGCCAGCGACGCGCGCCGCACGCTGAGCGCGGTGAAGGTCTCGTGCACGGTGCGCGCGAACTCCAGCTCCTCGTACTGGTCGGCCACGATCACCCGGTGCACCGCCTCGGTGATCTCCACGAACCGGACCACCCGGTGCAGCGCCACCACCGGCAGACCCAGCCGGTCCGCGGTCCGCGCCACCACGGGCGTGAACTCCCGCACCGAGGTGCCCAATTCGACCACCAGCCCCGACACCCCCGCCGCCGCCAGGGATTCCAGATAGGCCACGGTCTCGGCGTCGCTACCGGCCAGCGCCTGCCCGGTGGTGAGAATGAGTTCCCGGCCGACCAACAGCTTCGCGACATCCGCCAGTTCGCTGACGTGCACCCATCGCACCGGCCGATCCAGCGGACCGCCGCCCACGACCTCCGGCAGCCCGGCGCGCACGACCGGCATGGCCAGCACGTCAGCAACGGAGAGGAGCACCGACGAATCGTAATACGAAACTCGAAAACAAATACACAATGTCGGGTATCAACCGGCCGGTAATGGCGCACAGTAGGGACGGACGAACCGCGGCCCGACCGGCGGAATCACGGAATCGAGGAGACATGCAGACCATCGCACACTGGCTCGACGGCAAGACGTTCACCGGTTCCAGCGCCGAGACCGCGCCCGTCACCAATCCGGCCACCGGCGCGGTGACCGGACAGGTCGCCCTGGCGTCGGCGGCCGACGTGCGGACGGTGGTCGACGCCGCCGTCGCCGCCTTCCCCGCCTGGCGCGACGCCTCGCTGGCCAAGCGCACCCAGGTGCTGTTCCGGTTCCGCGAACTGCTCAACGAGCGCAAGGAGGAGCTCGCCGCGATCATCACCGCCGAACACGGCAAGGTGCTCGCCGACGCCCTCGGCGAGGTGTCCCGCGGCCTGGAGATCGTCGAATTCGCATGCGGCATACCGCATCTGCTCAAGGGCGGCTACACCGAGAACGCCTCCACCAAGGTCGACATCTTCTCCGTGCGCCAGCCGCTGGGCCCGGTGGCGATCATCTCGCCGTTCAACTTCCCGGCCATGGTGCCGATGTGGTTCTTCCCGGTCGCCATCGGGGCGGGGAACACCGTGGTGCTCAAGCCGAGCGAGAAGGATCCCTCGGCCTCGTTGTGGATGGCCGAACTCTGGCAGGAGGCCGGGCTGCCCGACGGGGTGTTCAACGTGGTCCAGGGCGACAAGACCGCGGTCGACGAGCTGCTGCGCAACCCCGCGATCAAGGCGGTGTCGTTCGTCGGGTCGACACCGATCGCCCGATACGTCTACGAGCACGGCACCGCCGCCGGGAAACGGGTGCAGGCGCTGGGCGGGGCCAAGAACCACATGGTGGTGCTGCCCGACGCCGACCTGGACCTGGCCGCCGACGCCGCCGTGAACGCGGGCTTCGGTTCGGCCGGGGAACGCTGCATGGCGATCAGCGCGCTGGTGGCCGTCGGGGACATCGCCGACGACCTGGTGGTGCGCATCACCGAGCGCGCCGAGACCATTCGCACCGGTGACGGCACCCGCGGCACCGATATGGGCCCGCTGGTCACCGCCGCGCACCGCGACCGGGTGGCGTCCTACATCGCGGCGGGCGAATCCTCCGGCGCGACAGTGGTTCTCGACGGGCGTACCGTGGCCGCCGACGGCGGAGCGGACGGATTCTGGCTGGGCCCCACCATTCTCGACCACGTGACGCCCGAGATGAGCGTCTACACCGACGAGATCTTCGGCCCGGTCCTGTCGGTGGTCCGGGTGGACAGCTACGACGAGGCGCTGGCCCTGATCAACGCCAACCCCTACGGCAACGGCACCGCCCTGTTCACCAATGACGGCGGCGCGGCGCGGCGCTTCCACAACGAGGTCGAGGTCGGCATGGTCGGCATCAACGTCCCCATCCCGGTCCCCATGGCCTACTACAGTTTCGGCGGCTGGAAGAACTCCCTGTTCGGCGACTCGCACGCGCACGGCGCCGACGGCGTGCACTTCTTCACCCGCACCAAGGCCGTCACCACCCGCTGGCTCGATCCCAGCCACGGCGGCCTGAATCTCGGCTTCCCCCAGAACCACTGACGGCTGACACGATCGAAGGACCTGCGATGACCCTGCCCCATGGCCTGACCCCCGAGGCGGCGCGCGAACGGGCCGCCCGCGCCTACGAACTGGATCGCGAGCACGTCTTCCACTCCTGGTCCGCGCAGAAGTCGCTGAACCCCATGGTGATCACCGCGGCCCAGGGCTGCTACGTGTGGGACGGCGACGGCAACCGGCTGCTCGACTTCTCCTCGCAGATGGTGAACACCAATATCGGGCACCAGCATCCGAAGGTGGTGGCCGCCATCCAGGAGCAGGCGGCCACGCTGTGCACCATCGGACCGGCGTACGTGAACGACGCACGCTCGGAAGCCGCGCGGCTCATCGCCGAACGCACCCCCGGGGAGCTGAACCGGATCTTCTTCACCAACGGCGGCGCCGATGCCGTCGAGCACGCGGTACGCATGGCGCGCCTGCACACCGGGCGGTACAAGGTGCTCGCGCGCTACCGGTCCTACCACGGCGGCACCGAGACCGCGATCAACCTCACCGGCGACCCCCGCCGCTGGCCCAACGATCACGGCAACGCCGGCGTCGTGCACTTCTTCGGGCCGTACCTGTACCGCTCGGAGTTCCACGCCACCACCGAGGCCGAGGAGTGCGACCGCGCGCTGCGGCACCTCGAGCAGACCATCGAACTCGAGGGGCCGGGCACCATCGCGGCCGTGATCCTCGAATCGGTGCCCGGCACCGCCGGAATCATGGTTCCGCCACCCGGCTATCTGGCCGGCGTGCGGGAACTGTGCGACCGCTACGGCATCGTGTTCATCGCCGACGAGGTGATGGCGGGTTTCGGGCGCACCGGACGCTGGTTCGCCATCGACCATTTCGGCGTGGTGCCCGACCTGATCACCTTCGCCAAGGGCGTCAACTCCGGGTACGTGCCGCTGGGCGGCGTCGCCATCGCGCCGCACATCGCCGCCACCTTCGACGACCGCCCGTATCCGGGCGGGCTCACCTACTCCGGGCATCCGCTGGCCACGGCCGCCGCGGTCGCGACCATCAACGCGATGACGGAGGAACGCATCGTGGAGAACGCCGCCGACATGGGTGAGCGCGTCCTCGGCCCCGGCCTGCGCGAACTGGCCGAACGGCATCCGAGCGTCGGCGAGGTCCGGGGTCTGGGCGTGTTCTGGGCCGTCGAACTCGTCCGCGATCGCGCCACCCGCGAACCCCTCGCGCCCTACGGTGGCACCAGCCCGGCCATGGTCGAGGCCGTCGCCACCGCCAAGGCCGCCGGACTGCTGCTGTTCGTGAACTTCAACCGCCTGCACGTGGTCCCGCCCTGCATCGTCGGCGAGGCCGAGGCCAAGGAGGGGCTCGCCATTCTCGACCAGGCACTGACCGTCGCCGACGGCCATACTGTGTGATCCCCGACGGCGGACTCGATTCTTCAGGAGCGCAGTGAATCAGCAGGACCTGCAATTCATCGGCGGCACACGGCGATCCGGGTCCGGAGCGCCGCTGTCGATCACCGCGCCGGCCACCGGCGCGGTGATCGCGACGGGCGCGGGCGCGAACGCCGCGGACACCGCGGCGGCGGTGGCGGCGGCCCGGGACGCCTTCCCCGACTGGGCCGGGCGCACGCCGGGCGCGCGTTCGGACCTCATGCACGAGTGGGCCCGGGTGCTGCGCGAGCGCGCCGCGGAACTCGCCGCCGTCGAGAGCGTGAACGCGGGCAAGCCGATTCGCCTGGCGAGCGAGTTCGACGTGCCCGGCACCATCGACAACACCGCCTTCTTCGCCGGGGCCGCCCGGCAGCTGGAGGGCAAGGCGGCGGCGGAGTACTCCGGCGACCACACCTCCGCCATCCGGCGCGAACCGCTCGGCGTCATCGGGTCCATCGCGCCGTGGAACTACCCGCTGCAGATGGCGGCCTGGAAGATCCTGCCCGCCGTGGCCGCCGGGAACACCGTGGTGCTCAAACCGTCGGAGCTGACCCCGCTGTCGACCCTGCTGTTCGCGGAGGCGGCCACGGCCGCGGGCCTGCCGCCGGGCGTGATCAACGTCCTCACCGGCACCGGCCTCCAGGCGGGGCAGCCGCTGGTGGAGCATCCGGCGGTGGCGATGGTGTCCTTCACCGGCTCCACCGCCGTCGGCAAGCAGGTGGCGGCCGCCGCCGCGGGCGCGGTCAAACGGGTACACCTCGAGCTGGGCGGCAAAGCGCCCTTCGTCGTCTTCGACGACGCCGACCCCGAGGCCGCGGCACGCGGCGCGGTGGCCGGCGCGCTCATCAACGCCGGGCAGGATTGCACCGCGGCCACCCGCGCCTATGTGCAGCGGCCCTTGTTCGAGGAATTCGTGGGCCGGGTCGCCGAGCTCATGGACCGGGTCACGCTCGGCCCCGTCGAGGACCCCGGCACCGATATGGGGCCGCTCATTTCCCGCGCGCACCGCGAGAAAGTACAGGGCATGGTCGAGCGGGCCCGCGAATCCGGCGCGAAAGTCGTTCGGGGTGGCCGAATTCCGGCACACACGCCCGCGGCCGGCGCGTATTTCGAGCCGACCCTGATCACCGGCGCGGCCCAGGACTCCGAGATCGTGCAACGCGAGGTCTTCGGCCCGGTGCTGGTGGTGCTGCCGTTCGACACCGACGACGAGGCCATCGCCCTGGCCAACGACACCGACTACGGCCTGGCCGCCTCGGCGTGGTCACGCGACGTGTTCCGCACCCAGCGGGCGAGCCGGGAGATCCGGGCCGGGTGTGTGTGGATCAACGACCACATTCCGATCGTCAGCGAAATGCCGCACGGCGGGTTCAAATCCTCCGGATTCGGAAAGGACATGTCCGCCTACGCATTCGAGGAGTACACGAATATCAAGCATGTCATGTCCGATATCACCGGCGCCGCCCGCAAACCCTGGCACGACGTGATCTTCCGCGCCGAATAAACCATTCGCGTCGCGAAGTGGATTCGGTCGGGGCTGCCCCCGCATTTCTGAGCTATCCTCATGACATCAGGAGGAGGCGGAAATGGACCTGCCGATGATGCCGACAGAGGTGTTGCGGTCCACCCTGCGCATGTCCCGCCGCTCCGAGGATCGCGCCGCCACCAGCTGACTCTCCCGAAAGCCGCCGACTGGACCCGTCCGGGCCATCGGCGGCTTTCGCGTACCCCGATGCCTGCCGCGCGGTATGAGAGAAGGAGTTGATCGGCCATGTCGGCCAAGGAGAGCAAACGGTGGGCGTCGGCGCTGGCGGATGCGGCGCCGACGCCGTACTGGACCGACCGGCCCGAGCGGCCGGCCCCCACCGACCCCCTCACCACCGCCGTCGACGCGGGGCTGGCCGTCATCGGCGGCGGCTACAGCGGGTTGTGGACGGCGCTGCTGGCCAAGGAACGCGATCCGGAAATCGATGTGGTGCTGGTGGAATCGGGGCTGTGCGGGCACGCGGCCTCCGGGCGCAACGGCGGGTTCTGCTCCGCCAGCCTCACCCACGGCCTGGCCAACGGGCTCGAACGCTTCCCCGACGAGATCGGGCAGCTGGAACGGCTGGGACGCGCCAACCTCGACGACATCGAGAAGGCCCTCGTCCAGTACGGCATCGACTGCGACTTCGAACGCACCGGGGAACTCGAAGTCGCCACCGCCCCACACGAAATCGCCTGGCTGCGCGAGAGCCACGACGCCGCCGAGGCGCTCGGCCATCGCACCCGGCTGCTCGACGCCGGGCAGGTCCAGGGCATGGTGCACTCCCCCACGTATCTCGGCGGATGGTGGGACCGCGACGGCGTCGCCATGCTCGATCCGGCGCGGCTGGCGTGGGGATTACGGCGCGCCTGCCTGGAATCGGGGGTGCGGATCTTCGAAGGCACTCCCGTGCAACGCATGTCGAAATCCTGCGGCGGACTGACCCTGCACACACCGCACGGCGAGGTGCGCGCCCCGCGGGTCGCCCTGTGCACCAGCGCATTCGCGGGACCGCTGCCCAAGGTGAGCCGGCACGTGGTGCCGGTCTACGACTACGCGCTGATGACCGAACCGCTCACCGCCGACCAGCTCGACAGCATCGGCTGGGGCACCCGCACCGGCGTCGGGGACGCCTCCTACCGCTTCCACTACTACCGGCTGACCAGCGACAACCGGATCCTGTTCGGCGGCTACGACGCCATCTACCACTTCGGCAACCGCATCGCGCCCGGGCTGGAATACAACGAGGCCACCTTCGAGACCCTGGCCCGGCACTTCTTCCAGACCTTCCCGCAGCTCGAGAGCGTGCGGTTCACCCATCGCTGGGGCGGGGTCATCGACACCTGCGGCCGGTTCTGCGCCTTCTTCGGCTCGGCGTACAAGGGACGGCTGGTGTACGCGGCCGGATACACCGGGCTCGGAGTCGGCGCGACCCGCTTCGGTGCGGAGGTCATGCTCGATCAGCTGTGGGGCCTCGACACCGAACGCACCCGGCTGCGCATGGTGCGCTCGCGGCCGTTGCCGCTGCCGCCGGAACCGTTGCGCTCTGCGGGAATTCACCTCACCCGCTGGTCCCTGGCCCGCGCGGACGCGCGGCAGGGGCGGCGCAATCTGTGGCTGAAGACCCTCGACTACACGGGGCTGGGGTTCGACAGCTAGTCGACGGTCGCGCCCGGGCGGATGCCCAGGCGCGTCGACAGCAGCTCCAGCGCCGCGAGCACGTCGGCGAGGGCGGCGGGATCGGCGTCGCCCAGGGCCGCGGCGAGGGTGTCGTCGATGCTGGTGGCCCGAACCTGCGACACCCGTTCGGACAACTCGCGGGCGGGTTCGAGCAGCGAGCGGCGGCGGTCGTGCGGATCGGTCCGGGCCACCACCGAACCCGTCTCCCGCAGCCGGGCAACGGCACCCGAGATCGCGCTCTGCGGGAGCCCGGTGCGACCGGTCACCTCGCTGATCGTGGTGCCCGGGTGTTCGAGCACGTCCCCGATGACGACCAGTACCGCGCGGTTTCCCGTGCGCTCGCCCGCGCCGGGCAGGGCCTGCTCCCCCATCTTCATGAGGGCGCGACCCAGCAGGAACAGCTCGACTCCGTTCATACAGCGACGATACATCAATTCAGATACATCACTCTTGATACATCAGAAAAGATGGATTACGGTGATGGCATGACCACGATCGAGACCGCCACCCTCCCCGTCGACGGCGCCGAGCTGTACTACGAAATCCGCGGCACCGGACCGATGCTGCTCATCTCCCAGAGCGGCGAGGGCGACGCACGCCGCAGCGAGGGCCTGGTGCGGAACCTGGAGAACGAATTCACCGTCGTCACCTATGACCGACGGGGGCTGTCGCGCAGCCGGATTCACGAGCCGAGCGCGCGGCCCAGCGTCGCCGCCCACGCCGACGACGTGCACCGGCTGCTGACCGCCATTACCGACCAGCCCGTCCTGATGCTCGGGTGCAGCATGGGCGCGTCCCTCGGATTGCACCTGGCCGCAACGCATCCCGAGCAGGTGCACACCCTCATCGCGCACGAACCGGTCTCGCCGTGGCTGCTCGCGGCCACCCAGCGCGCGCACCACCAGCGCGAACTCGAGGAATGCCAGGAGGTGTGCCGCGCCGAGGGGTGGCGGGCCGCGCTGGCCCCGATGGCCCGCACGCTCGGCATCAACCCCGCCGACCAGGAGATCGAGGAGGGCGTGCGGTTGCCGCCCATCACGCCCGAAAGGGCCGCGAACTTCACCTATTTCATCGAGCAGGACTTCACGGCCATCCGCGAGGACCAGCTCGATGTCGACCGGCTGGCGCGGACCAGCACCCGCATCCTGCCCGCCGTCGGACGCCGTACCCCGGCGCAGGTCTTCGACCGCCTGTGCGCGTTCGAACTGGCCGAACTGATGGGCGTCGAGGCCACCGAATTCCCCGGCGGCCACAACGGCAACCTGACCCACCCGGCCGCCTACGCCGAATCCGTTCGGCGACTGGCGGATCGGTAGATCAGCGGGGCGAACGCAGGATCAGCAGGGTGATCTCGCTCGGGGCGAACAGGCGCAGCTGCGGACCCCAGAAGCCGGTGCCGCGGCTGGTGTAGAGCTGGGTGCGCTCGCCGTGGCGGCTCAGGCCCGCCACCACCGGCTGCTCCAGGCGGACCAGGTAGTGGAACGGCCAGATCTGACCGCCGTGGGTGTGACCCGAGATCTGGAGGGCCACATCGGACGCCACCGCGTCGGCGACCTGGCGGGGCTGATGCGCCAGCAGGATCACCGGCAGGTTCGGGTCCGCGCCGGCGAGGGCCGCGGGCAGATCGGGGCCGTGACCGGTCAGGCTGGTGCCGGTCGGGTCGTCGATGCCCGCGATCACCAGGCTGTCGCCGTTGCGGGTGATGACCTCGTGCTCATTGCGCATCGGCCGCCAGCCCAGGCCCGCCATGTGCTCGATCCAGCCGGGAGCGTCACCGAAGTACTCGTGATTGCCGGTGATGTAGAAGCGCCCGTACTCGGCCTCGACCTTGCCCAGCGGATCCACCTGCGCGCCCCGCTTGGCCACCGAACCGTCCGCGAGATCGCCCGCGTGGCAGGCGATGTCGGGGCGCAGGGCGTTGACCTCGGCCACGACTTTCTCCGACCAGCGCAGCCGGTCCGTCGCGGCGAAATGGGTGTCGGTGACCACGGCCAGCCGGAAGCCGTCCAATCCGGCTCCCAGACGCGGGATCTCGACCTCGATGGTCCGCACCGTCGGCACCTTGCGGGCGCTGTAGATCGCGTACGCGGTCAGCACCACCGCGACCGCGAGCACGCCCGCGGCCACGATCCGGGAGCGGGCCGGATCGTCCACCCCGGCCACCGCCAGGCCGCCGCGCACGACGGCGCCGATCACCGACCAGCTGAACACCACCCACATCACACCCAGCAGGGTGTCGCCCACCAGGGCCGCAGCGTCCGACTGCCGGGGCCCGTGCCCGAGCAGCATGCCCGCGGGCAGCGCCAGGTATCCGAGCAGGAAGACCGCGGTGCCGAGCCAGAAGGCCGCACCGGAGAGGGTGGTGTAGACCAGCAGCCACCACGGGAGCAGGAACAACAGCGCGGGTACGCAGAGGAACAGAACCGCGCGGGGAACGTACTTCACGGGAGATCATCCTTGTCGGACCGAATGCCGCCGGAGAAGGCGTGCTCTCCAACGTACCGGGTTTCTCGGGAAGGATGATCACACGTGACCGACCAGACCTCCGGACGCGGCGCCCCGCACCTCGACGACATCTCCAAACGCATCATCACCGAACTGCAGGAGGACGGGCGGCGGCCCTACGCCACCATCGGCAAGGTGGTCGGGCTGTCCGAGGCGGCGGTGCGGCAGCGAGTGACCAAGCTCGCCGACGCCGGCGTCATCCAGATCGTGGCCGTCACCGACCCGCTGCAGGTCGGACTGTTCCGGCAGGCCATGCTCGCCATCACCGTCGACGGGTCGGTGCAGCCGGTCGCCGACGCGCTCGCCCTGATCGACGAGATCAACTACGTGGTGATCTGCGCCGGACGCTACGACATCCTCTGCGAAGCCGTCTGCCCCGACGACGAAGCGCTACTCGACCTGGTGTCCAACCGCATCCGCGCGCTCGCGGGCGTCCGCCACGCGGAGATCATGGTCTACCTGAAACTGCGCAAACAGACCTACAAGTGGGGCACCCGCTGAGCCGAGTGCGCTATTCGCCTGTGAGCGCGGCCATTTCGGCGGCGAGGTTGGCCCGGGCCGCGGCCTCGTAGCGCCGGAGCGCGGTCGGGGTGCGGAAGAGGGCGGGGCCTTCCGCCAGGGCGGCGAGGACCGCGGCGCGGCCGGCGCGGAACAGGTTGTCGGGGACGTGGACGTATTCGGCGCGGACGGCGGCGGTGTAGGCGGCGTATCCGGCGGGGTCGGCGGCGAGGATGGCCAGGTCGGCGTCGCAGAGGACCGCGCCGTTGCGGTCCGCGGGGTCCGGGTGGTGGCCGCCGGTGAGGCGGACCAGGCGGGCGACCTCCGCGACCTGGTCGGGCGCGACTCCCAGTGCGGGCAGCGCGGTTTCGGCCAGGCGGGCGCTGGCCTCCTCGTTGTCGGTGCCGTCCATGGCGTACACCGCGTCGTGGAAGAACGCGGCATAGCGGACCGCGTCCAGGTCGTCGGCGTCCGCGGCCAGGTCGTCGATGACCGCGAGCATGGCGGCCAGGTGTTCGACGGTGTGATAGCGGCGGTGCGGCTCGCGATAGCGGCGGACCAGGTCCTCCCCCACCGCCTGCGCCTGCGGCCCGGCCAGTTTCGTCCAGCGGTCCAGCAGTTCCGTGTCCAGGCTCATCCCCATCCGGGCAGTGTGCCGAAAGTTCGGGCCCGTGAAAACCCCTCGAGAACGGTGGCTTTCACCACTCGGCGGGTCAGGAGGACAGGTAGCGCTGGATGGTGGGGCCGATCTCGGCCACGATCTGCTCCTGGGTGAGCGCCACCACCGGCGGCAGCCGCAAGATGTAGCGGCACAAGGCGAGTCCCAGCATCTGCGCGGCGATCAGGCCCGCCCGGTGCGGCGCGTCGGCCGGGTCGCCGAAACCCAGCACCGCGGGCATCAACTGCTGGGCGAAGATGCGCCGGGTGCGTTCGGCCACCCCTTCGTCGGTGAGCGCGGAGCGCAGCAGGGTCAGCAGGATCTCGCTGGTCGGCGGCTGCTCCCACAGTTCCAGGAAGCGCGCCGCCAGCAGGCCGCCCACCGAATCCGGCGCGGCCGCACCGAGATCCGGCAGGGCCAGGTCGACATCGAGTGCGGCGTCGAACAATCCGTCCTTGTTGCCGTAGTACCGCATCACCATCGACGGATCGATGCCCGCGTCGGCGGCGATGGCCCGGATGGTCGCCTTGCGGAAGCCGTCCTCGGCGAACCGTTTGCGCGCCGCCTCGAGAATCGCGGCGCGGGTGGCGTCCGAGCGCCGGGGACCCGTCTCCACAGTCATGCCCACAAGTGTAGGCCAACACGTGTTGACACCCAAGCGGCCCCGGGCGCCGGGCTCAGTTCTTCTGCGCCTCGTCCTGCGCGTGCTGCGCCTGCACCAGCTGCGCGGGCGTGTACCGCAACGTCAACGCCAGCAGGCCCATGAGCGCGGTGCCGATGGCGCAGACCAGCAGCACCAGGGTGTAACCGCTGCCCAGCGCGTCGATCTGATGCTGGGTCATGGTGCTCACCTTGCCCGTCGCGCCCTTGTCCAGCGACAGCGTGCGCGACAGCGCGACCGGGCTCAGGATGCCGACCGCGAACGGCGTGCCCATGTTCATGAACATCTGCCCCACCGCCGACAGCGGACCGATATGGGCCATGTCCACGCCGACCAGCACGCACAGCGGCAGGATCACGATGGCCGTGCCGACGCAGAAGCCGACGATCGACATCATGACCAGCAGCGTCGGGAAGTAGTCGGCCGAACTGTCCAGCGTGGAACCGAAATACAGCGCGCCCGACAGCACCACCGCCGCCGCCAGCAGCAGCCAGCGCGCCCGCACGTACATGCACGCCTTCGAGGCCACCGCGGTACCGACGCCCGCGCCGAGGGTGAACGGGATGCTGGCCAGACCGGCGTGCAAAGGGCTGTAGCGCAGCACGTTCTGCAGGAACTGGGCCACGAAGAAGGTGGTGGCGCCGAGCACGCCGGAGGTCAGGAAGATCGCGACGAAGGTGATCACGCGGTCGCGGCTGTCGAACAGCGACCACGGCAGCAGCGGGTTCTCGACATCGCGCTCGGCGAGCACGAACACCACCAGCAGCACCAGACCGCCGATCACCGAACCCAGGATCACCGGGTTGGTCCAGCCCATCTCGGGCCCCTCGGTCGCGCCGAACACGATCGCCACACAGGCCAGCGTGCCCAGCACCGCGCCGCGCACATCCAGCGAGATGCGGTGGTGCACGGTGTCGCGCAGCTGGGTGACCGCGCCCCACACGATGAGCAGACCGATCGGCACATTGATCCAGAAGATCCAGCGCCAGTCGACCTCGGTCAGCGCGCCACCGATCACCAGACCGCCGACCGACCCGATACCGACCATGGAACCGAAGATGGCCACCGCCTGATTGCGGGCCGGACCGGGCGCGTAGGTGCTCGCCACCAACGCGAACGCCGTCGGCGCGGCGATGGCCGCACCCGTGCCCTGCAGCGCGCGAGCCGCGATCAGCCATGCCTCGTTCTGCGCGGTGCCGCACAGCGCCGAGGCCACCGTGAACAGCCCGACACCCATGATGAGCATGCGCTTGCGGCCGAACGAGTCACCGAGCCGCCCGCCCAGCAGCATGAGTCCGGCGAACGGCAGCCCGTACGCGGTCACCGTCCACGCGCTGCCCGCGTTGGACAGGCCCAGCTGCTCCTGTAGTCGGGGCAGCGCCAGGATCATGACCGTGCCGTCGAGCACGACCATCAGCTGCAACCCGCTGAGGACGAGGATCGCGAGCCCGAACGCCCGCTTGGTCACCGGATACTGCATCGTCGCAGCGGGGTTATCGAGCACGGGCTCACTCTAGAGGATGCAGTGACCGGGGCAACCGTCCTCACCACGCTCGTCAGGAGTTGGCCAGGTCCGGAGCTCCGGCGGTGAACCCGGCGGTGGGGCCGATGACGATGATGGCCGGCGGGCGGATGCCCTCGGCCCGGACCCGTTCGGCGACCGTGGCCAGGTCGGCGCGCAGGATGCGCTGGGTGCGCAGGCTGCCCTCCTGGATGACGGTGACCGGGGTGTCGGTCGCGCGGCCGCCGGAGATGAGGGCGTCGGCGAACTTCTCGATCCGCTCGACGGCCATGAGCAGCACGATGGTGCCGCGCAGCCGGGCCAGGGCGGGCCAGTCGACCAGGGAGTCCGGGTGATCGGGGGCGACATGGCCGCTGACCACCACGAACTCGTGGGTGACGCCGCGGTGGGTGACCGGGATACCGGCCAGCGCCGGAACCGAGATGGCGGAGGTGACGCCGGGAACCACGGTCACCGGGATGCCCGCGTCGACGCACGCCTCGAGTTCCTCGTAGCCGCGGCCGAAGACATAGTTGTCGCCGCCCTTGAGCCGGACCACGAACTTGCCCGCCTTCGCGCCCTCGATGAGCGCGGCATTGATGCGCTCCTGCGCCATGGCCCGGCCGTAGGGGATCTTGGCGGCGTCGATGACCTCGACGTCGGGACCCAGCTCGGCCAGCAGCTCCGGCGGCGCGAGCCGGTCGGCGACAACGAGATTCGCGCGGGCCAGCAGGCGGCGGCCGCGCACGGTGATCAGGTCCGGGTCGCCGGGGCCGCCGCCGACCAGGGCCACGCCCGGGGTGACGGGGGCCGAATCATCGGTCACCACACCGGATTGCAGGGCCTCGAGCAGCGCGTTGCGGACCGCGGCGGACCGGCGGTGCTGCCCGCCCGCCAGCACGCCGAGGGTCATGCCGTCGTAGCGGGCGGTCGCCGGGGTGACCGCGGTGCCCAGGCGGGCGGTGTCGGCGCGCACGCAGAAGATGCGGCGGCGGGTGGCCTCGGCGACGACGGCGGCATTGGTGTCCGGTTCGTCGGTGCAGGCCATGGCGTACCAGGCGCCGTCGAGGTCGCCGTCGGCGTAGGCGCGCAGCTCGATGGTCAGCTGCCCCATGGTGCCCATGCCCTCGACCGCCGGGGTGACCTCGCGGCTGATCACGTGCACGTCCGCACCGGAGGCGATGAGCAGCCCGAGCCGCCGCTGCGCGACCGTGCCGCCGCCGACCACGACCACGCGGCGGCCGTTCAGATCGAGGCCGACCAGGTAGTTCGGGTCACCGGTCTCGGCCCGGGGCACGGGAACCGGCTGGTCATCGGGGGTGGCTGCGGGGTTCTGCACAAGGATTCAGGGTACGGCGTGCGGGGCCGCGCACGACAATCGCCTGGCGTCCGTGCAGCAATCGATAGGAAGTTCACGATCCGCGCGGACTGCGCGCGGCGGTCCGCGTAACTTGCGACGGAACCGGCCCGGCAGTTCTTATGCTGAATAGCTATGACACGCAGGGTCGTCGTGGTCGTTCGCAGTCTCCTGCTCGCCGCGCTGCTGGCGCTCGGCCTCGCCCCGGGCACCGGCCACGCGGATCCGCCTGTGGAGAGCGCGTATTCGCAACCGGGGCCCTGGCAGGTGACCGAGCACACGGCCTTCACCTGCTGCGATTCCACCGGAGCGGCCTACGACATCTGGTATCCGACCGACCTGGGGGCCAAGGGATTCCGGCATCCCATCATCACCTGGGGCGACGGCACCGACGCGCACCCGAGCCAATACGCCTACCTGCTGCGCCATTTCGCCTCGTGGGGGTTCGTGGTGATCGCCACCGAGAACGCCGCCACCGGATCCGGCGTGGACATCGCGGGCGCGGTGGACAAGCTGCTGATCCTGGCCGAGGACCCCGGCAGCGTGTTCCACGGCAACCTCGACCCGGATGCGGTCGGGGCCGTGGGACATTCGCAGGGCGCGACCGGAGTCCTCAATGCCATGGCGCATTCCGGCGGCCGGATCACGACCGCGGTGCCGATCGAACTGCCGATCCAACTGCTGTGCGTCTTCGGCGTGTCGTGCCCCGATATCCGGGCGTTGACGGCGGGCTCGGTGTTCTTCGTCAACGGCGCGGCCGACACCCTCATCTCGCCGTCGGATCAGCTGTTGCCGGCGCAGGCCATCGGGCTGGAGTCCATGCGGGCCTTTTACGACGCGGTGCCCGCCGGAATCCCGAAGGCGTGGGGCACCCTGGTCACCCCGGATCACAATGACGTGCAAGGCCAACCGGACTGCTCCGGCGCGGCCTGGCCGTGCGCGACCGGGGTGCACGGCTACCTCGGCTATCCGACGGCCTGGCTGGCCGCCCACCTGCTGGGCAGTTCCGACGCCCGGCAGGCGTTCGTGCGGGGCAGCGGCGAGTTCCTCGCGCCGAATCCGCTGTGGGACAACCAGTGCAGCACCGTCGGTGTCAGCTGAACCGCGGGACGTCCTGGATCAGGTGAATCCCGCCCTGCCGCAATCGGATACCGCTCTCGTCGACGCGTTGCAGGGTGACGGTCACCGGATGCCCGGACAGCTCGCCGGTCAGCACCAGATGCTCGGATCGCGGGCGGTCGAAGGTGAAGGTGGCCAGCGGACGCGGGCCGTCCGAACCCTCACCGCCGGGGGCGAGCAGCGCCAGCGTGTGCGCGGACGCGTCGATCTTCGCGCCGACCGTGGTCAGCGTGTCGTCCATCGACTGGTAGGAAGCCGCCTCGGGGTTGTCGAACACCAGTCGCCGCCACCGGGTTTCATCGGTCACCAGCGGCGGCACGGTCTGCCCGTCGCGGGTGAATTCGGTGACCGTCCAGATGCCGTACAGCTCCGACTTCGGCCGCCCCGGGCCCCACTCGTGGTAGGCCCGCGTCTGCTGCACCACCTGTGCGATCAGGAACCAGACGAGCAGGGTCACCTGCCCGATCACCAGGATCCGGCGTCCCCTGGCGCTCGAGACCGGCTCCGGGGCGTCCGCGGGTCCCGCCGCCCGGCCGGTCAGCACCGCTGTCAGGCGTCGCGCCTCCGGGACCAGCAGCACCAGGCACAGCAGCATGAGATGGAACGACAGCAGCTTGACCGGGATGTCGAAGGTCATGTTCAGCACCCACACCTGCGCCATGCTCACCAGACTCAGCAGGACGCCCGCCAGCGTGGTGCGCGGCAGCAGCAACAGGATGCCGCCCATGACCTCGGCCCCGCCCAGCAGCATTTCGTAGACCGGCGAGGTGCCGACCTGCAGCCACAGCATGGACGAGTGGGTGATGCTGCCCAGCGGCTGGACCAACGCGTCCAGCGGCGGCACCGGCATCTGGGTCGGAACCAGTTTGGCGAAGCCGTAGCCCAGCATCTGCCCGGCCAGGCAGAGCCGGATGAACAGCAGGAACCAGCCCGCGAGACGGCGGTACTCGGTGCGGCGGCGGTCCAGCACACTCCAGACCAGGGTGCCCGCGACGGCGACCACCAGGACACAGAAGACCAGCACCCACAAATACGCCTGATCGCCGCTGCCCGATTGCGGATTCAGGGCGACGTCGGCGCCGAAAACGGTCCGCCCGACCCATTCGATCGGCGCGTGATACCAGTTCACCATGGTGATCTGGATATTCTCCGGCAGCCATTCCTGGATGACGCCGAGAAAGGCGAAGATCGGCTGCGGATAGAACACGCAGAACAGTCCGAAATAGAGAAAGCCGAATCGGAAGAGAATCCGGGTGGCCGGTTTCCAGCCGGCGCGCTCCCCCGGCGGCGGCGGCGCCAGTTCGGTTCCGTCCTCGGCCGTCAGCAGGCTCATCCCACATCCCCTCGTCGTCGATCCGGACCTTCGACGCTAGGTTCCGGACCCCGCGCGGCGCCTCCGTGAAGACCCTGAGCCGACCCGGAATATGCCTAATCGGAAGTCCTCCCAAGGGATTACGGGGCAGCACGAGTCCACACCCCCGACCAGCGGTCATCCCGGTCAGCGGTACTGCTTACACCAATCGCCGGGAGCACTTCCCACCCCCCACTAGAACCGGTTACATTTTGGGCACGTGTTACTCAGACCACATCGCCGACGGTGATGCGGGTGCGCTAGAAGGGACGGCAATGTCCGCCGACGATCTCAATGAGAAATGGGAATTGACGGTCTCCGACCGCGATGACGACGAGCTCGCGACGAGATTGGCCCAATGGTTGTCCACCAAGGTCGAGTCCGACACCCAGCCCCGGGTCACCTCCCTCACCCACCCCCAGTCCGGCGGCATGTCCAGCGCCACACTGCTGTTCGACGCCGAATGGACCGAGAACGGCGAGTCCGCCGGCGGATCCTTCGTCGCCCGGCTCGCACCGGAAGCCGACTCCTTCCCCGTCTTCGAGAAATACGATCTCGGCGGCCAGTTCGCGACCATGGCGGCCGTCACCGAGCACACCGACCTGCCGATCCCGCCGCTGTGCTGGTACGAGGCCGACGACAGCATCCTCGGTTCACCGTTCCTGGTGATGCGCCGCGTCGGCGGCCAGGCGCCGTCCGACAACCCGCCCTACGTGTTCACCGGCTGGCTCTACGACGCCACCCCCGAACAGCGCCTGGAGATCACCCGCAACACCGTGGACGTGATCGCGCGCATCCACGCCATCGACAAGCCCGCCGAGCGCTTCCCGCACCTCGACGGCGACGGCCCCGCGCTGCGCCGCCACCTGGACGCCCAGAAGGCTTGGTACGCCTGGGCTCTCACCGACGACGGCTACAACATCCCGATCCTGGACCGCGCCTTCGCGTGGCTCGAGGACAACTTTCCCGAGCACCCGAGCGCCGATGTGCTCAGCTGGGGCGACGCCCGGCCCGGCAACATCATGTTCGAGGGCCTGACCCCCAACGCCGTCCTCGACTGGGAGATGGCCGCGATCGGCCCGCGCGAACTCGACGTCGCCTGGACCCTGCTGATCCACCGCTTCTTCCAGGACATGGCCACCAAGTACGGCCAGACCGGCGTGCCCGACTACATGCGGCGCTCCGACGTGGAGAAGCTCTACACCGAGGCCACCGGCCACACCCTGCAAGACCTGGACTGGTACCTCACCTACGCGGCCCTGCGCCACGGCGTCGTGATGGCCCGCATCTGGCGACGGATGATCCACTTCGGCGAGACCACCGAACCCGAGAACCGCGACGAGTTCGTCATGCACGCGGATCTGATCGAAGCACTGCTCGACGGCACGTACAACTGGGATTGAGAGACGAGGACATGATCGGTCCGCTGGACGAATACCCCATCCACCAGACCCCGCTGCCGATGGCGCGGGTGGTGAGCAGCGATCGGAACTTCTACGACCGCAGCTACTACAACGCCATCCAGACCGGCGGCGACACCATGCTCATCACCGGGTTCGGCGTCTACCCGAACCTGGGCGTGACCGACGCCTTCGCCACCGTGCGCCGCGGCGACACCCAGCGCGCGGTGCGGTTCTCCGACGCGCTCGACCAGCGCGGCCTGGACCTGGCCGTCGGCGGGTACCGCATCGAGGTGATCGAGCCGCTGCAGAAGCTGCGCGTGATCTGCGAGCACGACGACCTGTCGTTCGACCTCACCTGGGAAGGCGCCCACCCCGCGGTCGCCGAGCAGCCGCACACCATCATCACCAAGCTGAACCGGCCCATCATCGACGCCCAGCGCTTCGCCCAGGTCGGAACCTGGTCGGGCACACTGAATGTCGACGGCGACGACTTCGCCATCGACCCCGCCGTGTGGTGCGGCACCCGCGACCGCTCCTGGGGCATCCGGCCGGTCGGCGATTCCGATCCGGCCGGGCGCGTGGCCGACGAGCCGTCCGAAGGCTTCTGGTGGCTGTACGTGCCGCTGAAGTTCGACGACTACTCGATCATCGTCATCGTGCAGGAGGAGCCCAACGGCTTCCGCACGCTCAATGACGCCACCCGGGTCTGGAACGACGGGCGGGTCGAGCAGCTGGGCTGGCCGCGCGTGCATCTCACCTACAAGTCCGGCACCCGCATCCCCACCGCGCTGCGGCTGGAACTCTGCACGCCCGACGGCAAGCCCCTCGAGGTCGAGGTCGAGGCCGGAACCTTCATCGCGCTCAACGCCGGCTGCGGCTACGGCGGCGACCCGGACTGGCTGCACGGACAGTGGAAGGGCCGCAACTGGTCCGAGAGCAAGCTCTACGACCTGACCGATCCCGCTGTGGCCGGCCGGATTCCGTTCGGCGTCATCGACCACGTCGGCAAGGCGCGCTGCGGCGACGACGAGGGCTGGGGGTTGTTCGAACACGGCACCATGGGTCGGCACGATCCGACCGGGTTCGCCGATTGGGGTTCTGTCGCGCCCTGATCGCGTGAAGTCGCAGCCCTCGCCGATACCCAACCAGTCGGCGGGGGCTGCGGTGTTTCAGCCGTTCGGCCACCAGTAGTGGTAGACGATGTACAGGCTCAGGAGCAGGCCGGGGAAGAAGATCAGTGCGCCGATCGGGATACCCAGGGACGGCCGCCAACCCCGGCGGCGGGCCATCCTGCCGAGCTGCCAGGCAACGGCTCCACCCGCCGCCCACACGTACATCGGGAACGCGCCGATGGTCAGGGTGATCCACGGTGGGCAGGGGTGGCGCCAGCCGCAGTAGGCGGGCACGCCGTCCAGATCGCTGATGATCAGGAACGTCAGGAAGGCCGAGCCGCAGAAACCCAGGATGCCCCAGAAGCGCCACCAGGTCAGGAAGGTGCGCCAGCGGTCCGGGGTGAGAGTGAGGGTGGGGTCGGCCACATGGCAAAAGATAGAGAAGAAAAGGCCTGAGGCCAAAGACCGAAAGCGGCAAAGATCAAAAGATTAAAGACGCCTGGAGAAGGAAGAGAGGTGGCCGAGCTTGCGAGGCCCCTCACCTACCAGCCCCGCACCGCTCGGCCGCGCATCATCCCGGAGCAAGAGCAAGGGGTTTGGGTTTGGCTCGAGAAGGTGATGCGTGCAGTCCGTGGGCTGGGATCGGCGGGTAACGGATCCCAGCCCGGCGTCAGCCCAAGTCCGGCAGGGCAGGCGACGCGACCACACTCCCCGTCGCTTTGCGCACGCCAGCAGCCGACGAGCAGCCGGATTTCACGCTGCCCGTGAGCGCCACGTCCGGCAACTCGAATCGATCGCAGCGGCGATCAACTGCCCCACGTGATGACGATCGTTCACCCGTGGCGTGCCGGTGGGATCAACACTCTTCGGAGCAATCCACCCGGTACGGCCGGGGAACGGCGAATCTTTCCCCATCACAACGGTTTTCCAACCATCCGGGCCATCATTGACCAACGCATGGCAGTGATCGCACGCCAATGTCAGGTTGTTGATGTCGGTGGGACCACCCTTGGCCCAATCATTGACGTGGTGGGCGGCACACATAGTGGCGGGTTGTTCACACCCCGGGCGAGTACATCCCTTATCGCGGGCCACAAGTGCGAGGCGTTGGGCGCGGTTCGCGGTGCGACGCGAACGCCGCAGGTAGAGCGGCATCCCATCCCCATCGAGCACCGCGATCACCGGGCGAGCGCCTTCCGCCATCTTCAGGGCCTCGTTGATCGAAATCTGGGTGCCCGACGCAGTGGTCGCGACGCCGGTCCCGTTCTCGAGGTCGCTCAGGCTCATCGTGAGCACCACCTCGACCGGCAACCCACGGTGCATGCCCAAGGTCCGCATGTTCACACCCGGCTGCACCAACGCCAGCAACGCATCATGAGTCCGCTGACCAGCATCACGACGATCACGACGCGCAGCAGCATCAAGGATGCTGTCGGCGATGAACCCACCAGCCGCGGAAGGGCTTTCCGGATCCTCGACATTGCACATCCCCGGACGAGCGAGCTTGGCGAACACCGCATCCAGGCACGCCCGCAACTCGGGCGTGATCCACCCCTCGATCCGAGTCATCCCATCCACACCAGGACGGCACAACGTGATCCCACGACGGCGACGACGGTCAGCGTCCGACACCACTTTCCCGTCGGGATCGAGGCGGGCGAGGATGTCACGCCCGATCTTCAACAGGTCATCGGGCCACCCACTACGCGAGTAGTCGACGAGGATCTGCTCCGCCTCCGCACGCGCCTCGGCAGGGACATCGACGGGCAGGTGGTTCATCACGTCCATGATGTGGCGCACGTGATCCCGCGAGATCTCACCGGCCGCGAACGCTTCGGCGGTCACCGGAAGTACCGGCGGCGCGACGTGCCCGGTCTGTTGGACGAATTCGCCGCAATGGTGGGTGATCTTCACACGTACCGACGCGTCATACCGCGACAACCCGAGGGTGTGCCGCAGGAACGGCACCATCTTCCCGGCCCCGCTGCGTGAATGCAGAGACCGCTCTCCCGCTTCGATGATCAGGCGGGTATCCAGTGCAGCGAGCTGACGCTTGCAGGTTTCCAGCTGCTGCATCAACGACACGACATCTTCGTCGGAGAACTCCGCCATCTTCCCGCCCTGCACGGATTCCGACAGGGTCGAGACAGCGGCCGCCAGTTCAGCGATACCGCAGTCGTCGAGTGTCACCCCATTCGAATCCATGCCTCTATTTTACGCGGGAATGATCACCGCGAGAACCCGAAATGTCCAGTATCGCAAGGATTTTCGCACTTCTCGTCCTAGTTCCCGAAGCTCAGTCCATCTCTGGGAATCGGAGATCGAGTAACAGCTTGTGCAGCTTGCGCACGCTCGCGCTACCGACCACCCCACGTTCCTCGGCCGCCCTTATCAGGTCTTCGGCGGCAATCGGTCGACCAGCCGTATGACCGAGGACAACCGCCTCGGGTGCGACCGAAACCTGAACAGGCTTTGTCTCACGCAAGCCCCACTGGTCCACCGCCCCCGTTGGAATTCGTGCGTCGATCTGGACCTTCTTCTGAGTGAATCCCCTAATCGTTCCGTGCTGGCCCTTGTGGTGGCCGCGCAGCAATGTCACCGGTTGGCCGACCGTCATCGGCTGCCCGCTGGGGTACCGTGGCCCTTCGGTCTCCCCGCATTGCGGACACCAGGAATAGGTGCGTTCGTTCAATTCTCGTGCCGACCCCTGTGTGATCGTTGCATAGGCGGTCAGGTGCGCTGAGCAGAGAGCGAACGTCGATTGAGCAATGTCGCTGGCAGCAACCACGTTGTAGCGGGCAAGCTCGACTGCTGTCATGGTCGCCCCAGAGCCTCGGCTCATGGGCTGAGTTTCGAGTACACCACCTCGCCGCATCTCTCCGACCGCCGAGTAGGGAAAGATACGGGCACGTTCTTGAAAGTCACGGTTGACCTGCTCGATCAGTTCGGTGTTCTCACTGTGAGATCTCATCGGCAACTCGATCTCTCCCCACTGCTTTTCATGGTCGCAAGCATCCGATGATCGCAGACGAGGCGCGCACGAAGCGCTAAGTCGTCTTCCCGTTTCAGATCGAGTCCCGGAAGGGGCGACATCATGAACCCAGGTCCAGCGATCCCGACAAATCGAATTCCACAGCAGCAATCACGATTCCGGACACAACGGTCTTGGGGAGCGTCAAATCCCCACCCCCACCGGCCAGCACGGCAGCGGCCTCCGCGACGCTCGTGGCGCCGACAGCCTCCGAAACCCGGCTTGACGGATTGGGAACGGCCACGGCTGCCAGTTCCAGAGCCGAGAACCCCATGGCCACAGCGTGCAGCCGCAACGCCGCCTCTAGAAACCCTGGTTCACCGGCGCGCCGGTCGAGAGTCGCCAATCGGCCGACCGCCCTGTCCCCCAAGGCTTCCCGCACCGCCGCCACGATGAGGTCGGCGGTCGTCCCGGGGCGCAGCCCGACGCCGACCGCCAGGTCAGACCGTGACATCGGTTCGGGCGAAGTCGGCCGCCGCGGCGACGAACCGTCCGACGGCCGCCGGGTTCCCGGCCGGGTGGGTGTGCAGGTAGGACGCGTGCACGCGGTGGAGTATCGCGCCCTCGCGGACCGTCTCACCGGTGGGTGAGCGCCAGGCCCAGGCCGTGTCCGCCGAACCCGTGGAGGTCAAACGGGTGCGGTGGAACTCGTGGCCGCGGACGCGGTCACCCGCACTCCAGAGCGGAGAGTCGGTGAGCGCCACCGCGTCTCGGTAGCCGAGGGTGAGGCGCGGGCCGAACTCGGCGGCGACGTCGAGGACACCGGCCATGCGGTGACCGTCGAGGGTGCGGGTCAGATACAGCAGACCGGCGCATTCGGCGTGGATCGGGAGCCCGCGGCGGGCCTGGTCGGCGATGGCCGCCAGCAGCCCGGTATTGGCCGCGAGGTCGGCGGCGTGCTCCTCGGGGAAGCCGCCGGGGATGACCAATCCGGCCGTGCCGGAGGGCAGTTCGTCGCGCAGCGGGTCGAAGACGCGGACCTGGGCTCCGGCCGCCGCGAGCAGCTCGCGGTGTTCGGCGTAGCCGAAGGTGAAGGCCGGTCCCCCGGCGATGGCCACCACCGGTCCGGACTCCTGGACCGTCACTTCCTCGGCCGGATCCCACGCCCGGCCCTGTACGGCGGAGGCGGCCAGAGCGGCGACCGCGGCCAGATCGATGTGCGCCGCAACGAGATCCGTCATGGCGTCCACGGCCGCCTGGGCGGCAGTGCCGTGCTCGATCGCCGGGATCAGGCCGAGATGCCGTGAGGGCACGGCCAATTCGGCGAGCCGGGGCAGGGCGCCCAGCACCGGGAGGCCCACGCGCGCGCAGGCGGCGCGCAGGACCTGTTCGTGGCGTTCACTACCCACCCGGTTGAGAATCACTCCGCCGAGCCGGATTCCGCTGTCGTAGGTGGCGAATCCGTGCAGCAGGGCGGCCAGGCTCTGGCTGTGGCCGCGCGCGTCCACCACCAGGATCACGGGTGCGCCGAGCATGGCCGCGATCTGGGCGGTCGAGCCCTCGGCGATGGGGTCGGTGTGGTGTTCGTCGATGCGGCCGTCGAACAGGCCCATGACGCCCTCCACCACCGCGAGATCGCTGTCGCGGCTGCCGTGCAGGTACAGGGGCGCGATGCGGTCCGCACCGACCAGGACCGGGTCCAGGTTGCGGCCCGGGCGGCCGGCGGCCAGGCCGTGATAGCCGGGGTCGATGTAGTCCGGGCCGACCTTGAACGGCGCGACCCGGTGCCCGGCACGGCGCAGCGCGCCGATCAATCCGGTGGCCACCGTGGTCTTCCCGCTGCCCGAGGCGGGCGCGGCGATGACGACGGCGGGGGTGCTCGCCGGGCTCACCATGGCGGGCCCGCTCACCACTCGATGCCGCGTTGGCCCTTGCGGCCGGCGTCCATCGGGTGCTTCACCTTGGTCATCTCGGTGACCAGGTCGGCGGCGTCGATCAGAGCCTGCGGGGCGTCGCGGCCGGTGATCACCACGTGCTGATTGCCGGGCCGGTCGCGCAGCGTCTCGACGACCTCGTCCACATCGACCCAGCCCCACTTGAGCGGGTAGGTGAATTCGTCGAGCACGTAGAAGCGATGCTGTTCGGTCTCCAGCCGTCGCCGGATCTCCTTCCAGCCCGCCGCGGCCGCGGCCGCGTGGTCGTCGTCGGAGCCCTGCTTGCGGGTCCAGGACCAGCCCTCGCCCATCTTGTGCCACTCCACCGCGCCGCCCGCGCCGGTGTCGTCGTGCAGCTGCCCGAGGGTGCGGAACGCCGCCTCCTCGCCCACCTTCCACTTCGCGCTCTTCACGAACTGGAACACCGCGATGTCGAAGCCCTGGTTCCACGCCCGCAACGCCATTCCGAACGCGGCCGTCGACTTCCCCTTGCCGGGTCCGGTGTGCACCGCCAGCACGGGCTGGTTGCGCCGCTGCCGGGTGGTCAGACCGTCATCGGGAATGGATTCCGGGAGGGGAACACCCTTCGGCATCGGTGGAGGCTCCTTTCAACGCGGGCTGTTTCATCTTGCCCTCCGCTTCGCTCCGGGCTGTTCGCGGCCCCCGAAGTCTCGTTCTTCCCTCCCTCCGCTCCCCCGCTTCGCTCCTCCGCTCCACTCAGTCCAGAACGAGACGGGCCGCGAACTTTCATGCTGTTCCGCGCGTTCCCACCGTGTCTACGCAGCCCGGCTCGCGCGGACGATGCCTGCGACGGCGTCGCCGGTGAGTTCGCCCAAATGCAGGTAGCCGCCGCGCAATTCGGCCGCGAAGTCGCGAGCCAGGCCGAGGCGGATCATGCCGCGCTCGCAGTCGACGACCATGGCGGTGACTGAGTCGTTGGCGAGCATGCGGGCGGCGGCCCGGGCACGCGGGACGGGATCGACGCCGCCGGTGGCGCGGCCGTCGGTGAGCAGGACCAGCAGGGGGCGGCGGTGGGGGTCGCGGGTGCGTTCGCGGCGGATCAGGCCGCGGGCCTTCAGCAGGCCCTGGGCGAGTGGGGTTTTGCCGCCGGTGCGCAGGTCGGCGAGGCGGCGGACGGCGATGTCGACCGAGGAGGTCGGGGGCAGGACCAGGTCGGCTTCCTGGCCGCGCATGGTGATGACGGCGACCTTGTCGCGGCGCTGGTAGGCGTCGCGGAGCAGAGCCACGACGGCGTTGGTGACGGCGGAGAGGCGGTCGCGGGCGGCCATCGAGCCGGAGGTGTCCACGACGAAGACGACCAGGTTGCCCTCGCGGCCTTCGCGATACGCGCCGCGCAGGTCGTCGGCGGCGAAGGCGAGGGGCCCGGTCAGGCGGCCGCGCTCGAACTGGCGGGGGGCCGCGGCGAAGATGGTGCCCAGCAGGTGCAGACCCGTGGAGGTGTCGTCGGTCGCGCGGACGATGCGGCCCTGGCGGGTGCGGGCGCGGGAGCGGCGGCCGGGGGCGCCTTCACCGACGCCGGGGACCTCCCAGCGCGGTGGCTTGGGCAGGGCGGCGGTGGGGGCGGCGACGCTGCCCTCACGGGCGGGGCGATCGGCCGAGGGGTTGCGGTCGGCGCGGTCATCGGAGGGATTCCGGCCTCCGCCAGGAGGATTCGGGCCGCCGGGGAAATCCGAGCCGCCGTCCGGCGAGTCCGGGCCACCATCCGGTGAGTCCGGGCCGGGATCGTGCGAGTCCGGGCCGTCGGGACGGTCCGCCACGGCCGAGTCGGCGGGCGTCGGGCCCTCGGATGGATTCTGTTCCGCGGCAGGCGAATCGGCGTCACGCCCCGCGCCTTCCGCCGGATCCTGCGGTCCCGCGCCGTTCGGCGGGACCGCCTCACCTTTTCCCAGGCCGTCAGCTCCGTCCTGCTCGGCGCGGGCGGCTTCGTCGGCGGCGTGCCGCATGGCGTCGTCGAGTTGTTCCTCGCTGATGCCGGGTTCGTCGAAGGGGTCGCGGCGGCGGCGGTGCGGCAGCGCGAGTTCGGCGGCGACGCGGACGTCGGACTCGGTGACCTCGGTGGCGCCGCGCCAGGCGGCGTGGGCGGTGGCGGTGCGGGCCACCACCAGGTCGGCGCGCATGCCGTCGACGTCGAAGGCGGCGCACAGGGCGGCGATGCGGCGCAGCTCGACATTGTCGAGGCTGACCTCGGCGAGGTGGTCGCGGGCGGTCAGAATGCGTTCGGCCACCGCGCGATCCGCGCCCGCGTAGCGGTCGGCGAAGGCGGCGGGGTCGGCCTCGTAGTCGAGGCGGCGGCGGACCACGGCCATGCGTGTGTCCACGTCGCGGGAGGCGACGACGTCCACGGTGAGGCCGAAGCGGTCCAGCAGCTGCGGCCGCAGCTCGCCCTCCTCGGGATTCATGGTGCCCACCAACACGAATCGCGCCGGATGGGTGTGCGAGACGCCGTCGCGCTCGATGTGCACCCGGCCCATCGCGGCCGCGTCGAGCAGGACGTCCACCAGGTGGTCGTGCAGCAGATTCACTTCGTCGACGTAGAGCACGCCGTGATGGGCGGCGGCCAGCAGGCCCGGCTTGAACGCCTGCTCCCCGTCCCGCAGCACCCGCTCCAGGTCCAGTGACCCGACAACGCGGTCCTCGGTCGCGCCGACCGGCAGTTCCACCAGCCGCGCGGGCCGCGCGCCGGACTCGTCCACGACCGGGGGCAGCAGCTGCGCGAGCGCGCGCACCACGGTCGACTTGGCGGTGCCCTTCTCCCCGCGCACCAGCACCCCGCCGATGCCGGGATGCACCGCGCACAGGATCAACGCCAGCTGCAGCCGCTCCTGCCCCACCACCGCGGAGAACGGAAACCCGGCCTCGTCACCGGCCGCGCGAACACTCTCGGAGTAAGCCACAGGAACAGACACGCCCCAACTCTATGCGCGCCCACCAGCCGAACCCCCACGACCCCATCCCCGATGCGCCCGCCCGCCCGCCGTTCCGGCGCAGCGCCGATGAAACAGCCGCGCCCGCTGTGGGTTTCACAGCGGGCGCGGGAGGGTGCGGGGCGGGGTCAGCCGCGGCGCATGGGGATGTGCGGGATGCCGTCTTCGATGTACTCCGGGCCGTCGACCTTGAAGCCGTGCTTGGTGTACATGTCGAGCAGGTAGGTCTGGGCGTTCAGGCGGACCGTCGCCGAACCCGCCTCGGCCAGGGCGGCCTGCAGCAGGCGGGTGGTGTAGCCGTGACCGCGCGCCTCCGGGGTGGTGCAGAGCCGGCCGATGCGGAACGACTTCACGCCTTCCTCGTGCTCCTCCATGAGACGGAGGGTGCAGATGGTCTCACCCTCGTCATCGAGCCAGAAGTGACGGGTCTCCGGCAATAGATCGAACCCGTCCAGTTCCGGGTAGGCGCACTTCTGCTCGACGACGAAAACCTCCACGCGAAGTTTCAACAGCTTGTACAGCGTCGCGGTGTCCAGGTCTTGGGACCACGACCGTTTGAGAGCAACCGTTGACATCATCGCGTCTTGCTATCACATCTACGCGTGAGAAGCGATACCCGCGTGCTCCGGCGTGTTGGCGGGATCCAGCTGCAGAGCCTTGGTGGACCAGTCCCACACCTCGCGGAACAGGGCCTGGTTCTCGGAGAGCTTGACGCCCAGCGACGGCACCATTTCCTTCAGTTTCGGCTCCCACGTGGAGAATTCGCGCGGGAAGCACTTCTTCATCACGTCGAGCATGGCGCTCACACAGGTGGACGCGCCCGGCGAGGCGCCGAGCAGACCGGCGATGGTGCCGTCCTCGGCCGCGACGACCGCGGTGCCCAGCTCCAGCACGCCGCCCGCGCCCTTGCGGCGGATGACCTGCACGCGCTGACCGGCGATGATCAGCTCCCAGTCGTCGCCGTCGGCGCGCGGGATGAACTCCTCCATCGAGCCGATCCGGTCGTTCTGCGAGTTGAGCAGTTCACCGACCAGGTAGTTGACCAGGCCCATCTCGGTGACGCCGACGCCCAGCATGGAGAACAGGTTGTTCGGCTTCACCGACTTGATCAGGTCGGTCAGCTTGCCGTCCTTGAGGAACTTCGGCGTCCAGCCGGCGTAGGGACCGAACAGCAGGCCCTTCTCACCGTTGATGACGCGAGTGTCCAAGTGCGGCACCGACATCGGCGGCGCGCCGACCGAGGCCTGGCCGTACACCTTGGCCTCGTGCTGGGCCACCAGCGCCGGGTTGGTGCACCGCAGGAACAGACCCGACACCGGGAAGCCGCCGAATCCGCGGATCTCCTTGATGCCCGACTTCTGCAGCAGCGGCAGCGCACCGCCGCCCGCGCCCACGAACACGAACTTGGCGTTGATGACGCGCACCTTGTTGCTGCGCAGGTTGCGCACCTTCACCAGCCAGGAGCCGTCGGACTGCTTGGTCAGGTTGACCACCTCGTGGCCGAACGCGATGTCCGCGCCGGACGCGCCCAGGTAGGCCAGCAGCTCCTTGGTGAGCTCACCGAAATCGATGTCGGTGCCGTAGTCGGTCCAGTTCAGGCCGACCGGGTCGGAGAAGTCACGACCCTTGGACATCAGCGGTAGTCGCCGCGCGAACTCGTCGGCGTCGTCGATGAACTCCATGCCTTCGAACAGCGGATGCCGCGACAGCGCCTCGTGACGCTTGCGCAGGTATTCGACGCCGTCCTTGCCGTGGGTGAAGCTCACGTGCGGGATGGGGTTGATGAAGTTCGACGGGTTGGCCAGCACGCCGTTCTCGACCGAGTAGGACCAGAACTGGCGCGAGACCTGGAAGCGCTCGTTGATGTCGATGGCCTTGGCGATCTCCACCGAGCCGTCGGCGTTCTGCGGCGTGTAGTTCAGCTCGCACAGGGCCGAGTGGCCGGTGCCCGCGTTGTTCCAGGGGTCGCTGCTCTCGGCGGCCGCGGCTTCGAGGCGCTCGAAGACGGTGATCGACCAATCCGGCTGCACCTGACGAAGAAGGGCACCGAGGGTGGCACTCATGATGCCGGCACCGATGAGTACTACATCGGTCTTTTCAATCGTGGCAGCGTTCGACACGGCGGGGATCGACTTCCTTGTCTTTTTTGGGTCACCAGGTGGGGGTTAGGTTACCCGTCGTTCACTTGGACTCAATTCTGCCCCTGACCATTCCCGAATCCCGCTTCGAAATCCCCGAATGTGAGAGATCCCTCCCAAATAGACATCTCCGCACCGCGGTCTATGTTGAGCGGGTGACCCGCGAAACGTCCTCCACCACGTCTTCGACCACCGCCTGGCAGCCCGACGTCCTGGGCGCCGACTACCAGCAGCTCACCCTCGCCCTGGGCCCCGACCCCGACGGCGAGGGCGACGCCGTCGCCACCCTGGTCCGCTACACCCCCGACGGCATCCCGGCACCCACCCGTGCGGTGCTCTACGTGCACGGCTTCACCGACTACTTCTTCCAGGAGCATCTGGCCCAGCACCTGGCCGCGCAAGGGTTCGCCTTCTACGCGCTGGACCTGCGTAAATGCGGGCGCTCGCGCCGCGCCGGGCAGACCCCGCACTATGTCAGCGACCTGGAGCTCTACGACGAGGAGCTGAACCGCTCGCTCGAGGTCGTCCGCACCGAGACCGGACTGCCGGTGGTGATCATGGCGCATTCCACCGGCGGCCTGGTGACCTCGCTGTGGCTGAACCGGCTGGAGACGGCGGGCGGTGTGCGCGCCCAGGGCATCACCGGCCTGATGCTCAACAGCCCGTGGTTCGACCTGCAGGGCCCCGGCTACTACCGCTCGGTGGGCACGCCGCTCTTGGAGGGCCTGGGCCGGTTGCGGGCCTTCGCCAAGCTGCCGCTGGGCGTGGCCACCACCTACGGCGACAGCCTGCACCACACCCAGTCCGGTGAGTGGGACTACAACCTGGACTGGAAACCGTTGAGCGGCTTCCCCGTTCACGCGGGCTGGCTGCGGGCCATCCGCCGCGGGCACCTGCGGCTGCACAAGGGCCTCGACATCGGGGTGCCCGCGCTGATCCTGCGGTCGAAGGTCACCAAGTTCATGCGCAATTACGGGCCCGCCGCCGACGTGTCGGACGTGGTGCTGGACGTGCGCCAGATCCAGCGCTGGTCGGGCTGCCTGGGTACGCGCACCAATATCGTGCCGATCGAGGGCGCGCGGCACGACGTGTTCCTGTCGTCGGAGACGCCGCGCGACACGGCCCTGCGGGAACTCGACTCCTGGCTGAAATGGCTCGCCGAGTCACCAGAAGCTGGTGCGTAGCACGACCTCGGTGGCCAGTTCGTGGCCCGCTTCGGCGGCCACGGCGGTGACATCCATGGGGACCAGCCGGAATTCGCCGTAGACGAACCGGGCCGAGCCCTCGGCCACCTCGCGCGGGAAGGGCTTGGTGGCCAGCAGGGTGGTGGGGATCTCCACCGGCGGGCAGGAGGCGTCGCGGACGGTGCCGTCCACACCGGGCACCGCCGGGTGGCCGCCACCGGCCACGATGAGGCTCATGAAATGGCTGAACTGGCGGGCGGCCAGTTCCCAGGCCAGGTCCGCGCCCGCGCCGATACCGACCAGGTTGACGTACGGGACCTTCAGCTGGCCCAGGATGTCGACCACGGTCGCGGCGTCGAGGCCGTCGATCGACTCGATGGCAATGGTGTGCAGGTCCGAGGTCTGCAGGCGTTCGCAGACCTGGTCGTAAACATCGGCCGGATCACCCGCATCGGGGAGCAGCAGGACGTGGTGCCGGGTGTCGGGCCCGCCGACTCGCACCGCCCACTCGCGGTCACCGACCGTGATCCGCCGTGATTCCATGGTCGATCACGCTACAGGAGGGGTGTGGAGGCCGATCGCCAGTCGGTCGGTTTGCCGTGATCGGGGTCACTTTCCCACGGTCAGGGTCGGGAGATCCGGGGGTGCGCCCGCGTCGATCAGACGCTCGAGCGCGTCCGGATCGAGGTGCTTCTCCATCAGATCCGCGAGCAGGTCGAGCTGGGACGCGCGCACCTCGTCGACCGAGACATCCTCGGCGACAACGAAATCGGCGCGTCCCGCGCGCTGGGCGACCTCGCGCAGCCAGGCCCGGCGAAACTCGTCCGCCGCCAGGGCGCCGTGCAGGTGCGTGCCCCACACCGATTCGCGCACACTGCCTTCCGGCGTGCCGTCGAGCTCGAACCAGGGCCGGTCGGCGGTGCGGGTGACACGGCCGTGGTGGATCTCATAGCCGTGCACGGGGAGATCGGCGTCACCGGCGTGATCCAGGACCCGGCCGCCGGAGCGGCGCAGCACCTTCGGATCCGCGAACTCGATGTCGAGGTCCAGCAGGCCCAGGCCCGCGACGGTCCCCGCGTCGGACTCGACGCGGTCGACGATGGTGCGGGCCAGCATCTGGTAGCCGCCGCAGATGCCGAGAATGGGGCCGCCCGCGGCCGCGCGGGCGGTGAGCGCGTCGGCGATTCCGGTGCGGCGCAACCACTCCAGGTCGCTGACGGTGGATTTGCTGCCGGGGATCACCACCAGGTCGGTCCCGGCGAGGCGGGACGGGTCGCTGACCCAGCGCACCGAGACGCCGGGCTCGCAGGCGAGGGCCTCGACGTCGGTGGAGTTGGAGATGCGCGGCAGGCGGATGGCGGCCACGGTCAGCCAGTCGCGGCCCAGCGGCGGCCGGGAGCGGCCCACCGGGGCGTCGGCGACGGTGCCGAGGGAGTCCTCGGCGTCGATCCACAGGTCCTCGGCGAAGGGGATGACACCGAGCGTGGGGCGGCCGGTGAGTGCGGTGAGCTGATCCAGGCCGGGCCGCAGCAGATCCACATCGCCGCGGAATTTATTGATGATGAATCCCGAGAT
Source organism: Nocardia sp. NPDC004340 (assembly GCF_053602575.1). NCBI lineage: Bacteria > Bacillati > Actinomycetota > Actinomycetes > Mycobacteriales > Nocardiaceae > Nocardia > Nocardia sp. NPDC004340. The sequence goes on along the minus strand of NZ_JBSGDW010000007.1, from coordinate 234,907 downwards.
CAGTTGCTGGTCTTCGGGTTCCAGAATCGCGACGGTGCCGAACAGATGGGCCAGCACGCCACCGCGATCGATGTCGCCGACCACCACGACCGGAAGATCGGCGGCGCGCGCCAATCCCATATTCGCGAGATCGGTTGCCCGCAAATTGATCTCGGCGGGGGAACCCGCGCCCTCACAGATCACCACATCGAATTCATCGCGCAGCGAAGCCAATTCCTCGGCGACGACGGTTCGCAGTTCCCGCCGATGCCGGAAATAGTCCTTGGCCCCGACGGTGTCGACGGCCTTGCCCCGCACCACGAGCTGCGACCGCCGATCACTGCCCGGCTTGAGCAGGATCGGATTGAACCGCACGCTGGGTTCGAGCCCGCAGGCCCGCGCCTGCAGGGCCTGCGCCCGCCCGATCTCCCCGCCGTCGAGGGTGACGACGGAGTTGTTGGACATGTTCTGCGCCTTGAACGGCGCGACCCGCACCCCGCGCCGCGCCAGCATCCGGCAAAGTCCGGCCACCACAACGCTTTTGCCCGCGTCGGAGGTGGTTCCGGCGACCAGCAGCGCACCCTTCACTCGCGCCGACTCACCGCGTGCTGTACTCCGCCCGCGGGCGGTAGACGTAGTGGTCGCGGCCGCTGCTGGTGTAGGCGTCGCGGTTGTCGTAATCGCCGCGGGTGTCGGCGACGACGTCCCGGTTCTCGGCGTCGTCCACCGGCCGACCGGCGGAGAGCTCGACGTGGCGGCGCATGGTGGCGCGCAGGGCGCCCAGACCCTCGTCGCGAGGGTTCGGGGGGAGGACACGGGAGGGCTTGCGGCGAGGGCCGCGGGAGCCGATGCCGCGCGTGGTGACGCCCCGCTGGGGCATGGCGATTTTCACGGCAGCGTCAGGATCTCTGCGCCCTCGTCGGTGACGACGAGTGTGTGCTCGAACTGGGCGGTCCACTTGCGGTCCTTGGTGACCACGGTCCAGCCGTCGTCCCAGATCTCGTAGTCGATACCGCCCAGATTGATCATGGGCTCGATGGTGAAGGTCATGCCCGGCTCGATGACCGACTCCACGGCCGGCTGGTCGTAGTGCAGGATGACCAGGCCGGAGTGGAAGGTGGGGCCGACGCCGTGGCCGGTGAAGTCACGGACCACACCGTAACCGAAGCGGTTGGCGTAGGCCTCGATGACGCGGCCGATCACATTGAGCGCGCGCCCCGGCTTGACCGCCTTGATGGCCCGCTTGGTGGCCTCCTCGGTGCGCTCGACCAGCAGGCGCACCTCCTCGTCCACGTCACCGGCGAGGAAGGTCTTGTTGGTGTCGCCGTGCACGCCGTGGATGTAGGCGGTGACGTCGATATTGACGATGTCACCGTCCTCGATCACGGTCGAGTCGGGGATGCCGTGGCAGATGACCTCGTTCAGCGAGGTGCAGCAGGACTTGGGAAATCCCTTGTAGCCCAGGGTCGACGGGTACGCGCCGTGGTCGAGCATGTACTCGTGGGCGATCCGGTCGAGCTCGTCGGTGGTGACGCCCGGCGCGACGGCCTTGCCCGCCTCTTCCAGGGCCTGCGCGGCGATCTTGCCCGCGATCCGCATCTTGTCGATGGTCTCCGCGGTCTGCACCCAGGGTTCGCGGCCTTCGTTGACCGTCTTCTTCCAGACGTACTCCGGCCGTTCGATGTTCTTGGGGACCTCGCGAATGGGCGACTGCGTGCCGGGTGCGAGGGGCTTGCGGGTGCGCACAGACATGGGTACCAGACTATCTGCCGGTCCGAATGGTGGGATTCCCAGGTCCGGGGCACGCGGGAATTCTTCCGGACCACGGTCCGTTTATCCTGTCGGTTGACTTGGCAACAAAACTCGAGAAGGGCAACGGCCGTGGAACTGGGACTGACGACATTCGCCGAAACGCATCCCGTCGGCGGCGACGGGCCGGTGCCGACCGCGGGCGAACGCCTGCGGCAGGTGGTCGAGGAGGCCGTGGCCACCGAGCGGGCCGGGCTGCACGTGTACGGCGTCGGCGAGCATCACCGCGCGGACTTCGCCGCCTCCTCCCCCGCGGTCGTGCTGGCCGCCATCGCCTCGCGGACCGAGCGCATCCAGCTCACCAGCGCGGTCACCGTGCTCAGCTCCGCCGACCCGGTCCGCGCCTACCAGGACTTCGCGACCCTGGACGGGTTGTCCAACGGCCGCGCCGAATTGATGGCCGGGCGTGGCTCGTTCATCGAATCGTTCCCGCTGTTCGGCTACGACCTCGCCGACTACGACGAGCTCTTCGAGGAGAAGCTCGCCCTGCTGCTGAAGCTCCGCGAGGACGAACCGGTCACCTGGTCCGGCAAGTTCCGCGCGCCGCTGGACAACGCCATCGTCTATCCGCGCACCGAGAACCGGCCGCTGCCGGTGTGGATCGCCGTCGGCGGCAGCCCCGAATCCGTTGTGCGCGCGGGACTCCTGGGCCTGCCGCTGGCCATCGCCATCATCGGCGGGCAGCCGGCGCGGTTCAAGCCGCTGGTGGACCTGTACCACCGGGCGCTGGCCGAGGGCGGGCACGAGCCGCAGCCGGTGGCGGTGCACGCGCACGGCTACATCGCCGACACCGACAAGCAGGCGGTGGAGGACTTCTACGGGTCCTACGCGCGGGCCATGACCGGCATCGGGCGTGAGCGCGGCTGGGGTCCGATGACCCGGCAGCAGTTCGACGCGCTGCGGTCGCAGAGCGGGTCGCTGTTCGTGGGCACGCCCGACTACGTCGCCGAGAAGATCGCCGACGTGCGCGACACCCTCGGACTGGATCGGTTCATGCTGCACACCAGCGTCGGCACGCTGCCGCACGAGAAGGTGCTGCACAGCATCGAGCTGCTGGGTGCGAAAGTGGCCCCGCAGCTGGGCTGATCGCGCGCTCAGTAGTCGGTGAGCTTGGCCTGGAAGGCGATCCGGTCGCCGCGGTACAGCGAGCGCACGCGTTCGATCGGCACGCCTTCCCCGTCCACGCTGCGGCGGTGCAGCAGCAGCATGGGCAGGGCCGTCGTGCATTCCAGCAGGGCGGCCTCGCGCGGGGAGGCCAGCACCGTCTCGATGCGCTCGGTGGCGACCGCGTACACCACGCCCATACCGCGGGTGGCGACGTACAGCGAGGTCTGCGGGTCGTAGAACTCGCGCAGGACGGCGAAGCGGTGCAACGGCATCCAGGTGCTCTCCAGGCCGATGCGTTCCCCGTCGGCGAGCAGGATGCGTTCCAGGTGCATGACCGGGGTGCCCGGTTTCACGGCCAGATCGTGGGCGGTGTCGGGGTCGGCGGGGATGTCGGACCAGTCGACGAGCAGACGGCCCGGTTTGCGGCCGAACTTGATCGCGCCCTCGGTGTAGGAGCGCAAGGACAAGGGCTGCACCATCTTCGGGCGCGAGACCACGGTGCCGCGGCCCTGACGGCGAATCCGCCCCTCCACCAGCAGTTCCCGCACCGCCTGGCGCACGGTCTCGCGGGCGACGCCGCAGCGCAGCGCGAGTTCGCGCTCGGACGGCACCGGGTCGCCCTCGGAGAGCTCACCGAGCAGCGCCTCCAACTCGGCGCGCACCCGATACGACTTGGGCACGCGCCCGGCGGACGCGGAATCGGTTGCCGCGCTGGATGTTCCGGCCGCCGGTCGGCCCGGCCCCGCCTGGTCTTCCACCCCGGCGGCCTCCCTCGTCTCCATGCCCCCAGCGTACACAAGATTGGTCTATACCAATTATTAACCTACCGTTTCCACACGAAACACCCGTAGGTCTAGACCATTGCCCACGATGACAACCATGCGATTGGTCATCATCGGCGGAGGGATCCTCGGTACCGCCCACGCTCTCGCCGCCATCGGGCGCGGCCACGAAGTAGTCCACCTCGAACGCGAGGTGGAGGCGCGCGGGGCGACCGTGCGCAACTTCGGTCTGGTGTGGGTCTCGGGACGCAGCGCCAGCGAACTGGAACTCACACTGCGATCCCGGCAGCTGTGGGAGGAGATCGGCGGCAAGGTGCCGGGCGTGGGCTTCCGGCCCGCGGGCTCCATCACCCTGGTCCGCAGCGAGAACGAGCTCGCGGTCGCCGAGGCCGCCGTGGCGAACCCCTCGGCCGCCGAACGCGGCTTCGAACTGCTCGACCCGGAGCGGGTGCGCGCGCTCAACCCCGCGTTGCGCGGCAAATTCCTCGCGGGCCTGCACTGTTCGACCGATGCCGCCGTGGAGTCCCGGCAGGCGCTGCCCGCGCTGCGCCGCTACATGGAGGCGAGCGGGCGCTACAGCTTCTTCGCCGGCACCGAGGCCCGCACCGTCACCGGCACCACCGTGATCGACGACCGCGGCCGCCGTCACGAGGGCGACCTGGTGCTGGTCTGCCCGGGCGCGGCGCACACCGGCCTGACCCGCGAACTGGTCGGCGATATCCCGGTGCGCCGGGTGCGGCTGCAGATGATGCAGACCGCTCCCCTGGGCGAACCGCTCACCACCGCCATCGCCGACGGCGACAGCTTCCGCTACTACCCGGCCTTCGCCGGGCCGGAACTGGACCGGCTCAATCGCGAAGAGGCGCAGCCGTTCACGGCCGCCCAGCACAAGATGCAGCTGCTGGCCGTGCAGCGCCTGCACGGCGGGCTCACCATCGGCGACACCCACGAATACGACGAGCCGTTCACCTTCGACGTGGACGAGGCCCCCTACGAGCACCTCACCGGCGTGATGGAGGAGCTGCTGGGCCGCAAGCTGCCGCCGATCGTGCGGCGCTGGGCGGGCGTGTACAGCCAGTCCATCGATCCGGGCACCATCGTCACCCGCGCGCAGGCCGCGGACGGCGTCTGGGTCATCACCGGTCCGGGTGGGCGCGGCATGACGCTGGGCCCCGCGCTCGGCGAACAGACCGCCGACCTGCTCGAGCTCTGAACGAACCTCACCGAAGGAATCATCGTGTCCGACAAGCAGATCGAACTCGCCGTCTTCGACATGGCGGGCACCACCGTGGCCGACGACGGGCTGGTCGAGCAGGCGTTCGAGGTGGCCGTCACCGCCGCGGGCGTGCCGGCCGAGGGCCCGGAGCGCGAGGCCGCCCGGAAGTTCGTGCGAGACACCATGGGTCAGTCCAAGATCTGGTGCTTCCGCACGCTGCTCGGCGACGAGGAGCGCGCCCAGGCCGCCAACCGCGCCTTCGAGACCGCCTACACCGAGCTCGCCGAGGCGTCCGGGGTGGCCCCGATTCCCGGTGCCGCGGAGGCCATTTCCGCGTTGCGCGCCGCCGGGATCAAGGTGGCGCTGACCACCGGGTTCAGCCGTGAGACGCAGGACAAGCTGCTGAACGCGCTGGGCTGGAACGACATCGCGGATCTGACCCTGGCGCCCTCGGACGCCGGTCGCGGCCGCCCCTACCCGGACATGGTGCTGACCGCGGTGCTGCGCCTGGAGGTCGACGCCGTGGATCGCGTGGCGGTGCTGGGCGATACGTCCAGCGACATCGCCACCGGTCTGGCCGCGGGCGCGCGCATCGTCGCGGGCACGCTCACCGGCGCGCACACCGAGGAGCAGTTGCGGGCCGCGGGCGCGACCCACGTGCTGCCCTCGGTCACCGAGTTCGCGCGGCTGCTGCTCGCCGAGCGCGGCTAGAGAATTCCGCGGCCCGGCGCGCCTCGCCGGGCCGCGGATCACCCCCCAGTTCCTACGATCCGTCACGTCCCCTGAACTGAAAGTTGCAGTCACCGTGCGTAATCCGAACAACCGCCTCGCACGCACCATCGCCCGGACCGCCCTGATCCTGACCTCCGCCACCGCGGTCGCCTTCAGCCTGACCGCCTGCGGCGGCACCGGCGCCGGCGACTCCGGGGACAAGACGGTCACCGTCTACTCCGCCGACGGTGTCGGCGACTGGTACAAGACCCAGTTCGCGAAGTTCAAGGACCAGACCGGCATCGCGGTCAACCTGGTCGAGGCCGGCTCCGCCGAGGTCGTGAGCCGCGTCGACAAGGAGCAGTCCAACCCGCAGGCCGACGTGGTCGTCACGCTGCCGCCGTTCATGCAGAAGGCCGACAAGTCGGGTCTGCTGCAGGCCAGCGGCGTCGACACCGCCGCCGTCGCGGCCACCGACAAGGACGCGAACGGCAAGTGGGTGACGCTGGCGGGCAACTACCTGTGCTTCATCGCCAACCCCTCGGTCGATTCGTCCAAGCTGACCTGGGACGACCTGCTGAAGCCCGAGTACAAGGGCAAGCTGCAGTACTCCACCCCCGGCCAGGCCGGTGACGGCACCGCGGTGCTGATCCTGCTGCAGCAGCTGATGGGCAAGCAGGGCGCGCTGGACTACCTGGGCAAGCTGCAGGCCAACAATGTCGGCCCGTCCTCCTCCACCGGCAAGCTGCAGGCCAAGGTCGACAAGGGCGAGATCCTGGTCGCCAACGGCGATGTGCAGATGAACCTGGCCAACGTGAAGGAGAAGGGCTCGAAGTTCAACGTCTTCTTCCCGGCCGCGGCGGGTGGCAAGCAGTCCACCGTGGCGGTGCCGTACCTGATGGGCCTGGCCAAGGGCGCGCCGCACTCGGACGCGGGCAAGAAGCTGATGACCTTCCTGCTGTCGGCCGACGCGCAGAAGTCCCTGCCGGACTCCTACGCGGTGCCCGCCCGTCAGGAGCTGAAGGACGCCGCGCCGTCCGCCGCCGGCACGCAGTCGCCCGCGCAGGTGATCAAGAACGTCGAGATCGTGCACCCGGACTGGACCAAGGTCCTCGACGACCTCGACGCCGACCTGGCGGCCTACACCAAGGCCACCGGTAGCTAACCCACCCACAGGAGCAGCAGCCATGTCCTCCGCGTTGACGACATCCACGGTGGTCACCGACACCACCGCCGAACCGGCCATCGTGTTCGACCGGGTCGGGGTCACCTACGGCCGCGGTCGCAAATCGACTGTCGCACTGGCCGATTTCAACCTGCGCGTCGCCGCGGGGGAAACGGTGGCGCTGCTCGGGCCCAGCGGCTCCGGCAAGTCCACCGCGCTCAAGGCACTGGCCGGCTTCGTCCGGCCCACCTCGGGCGCGGTGCGACTGGCCGGCCGCGACGTCACCGACCTGTCCCCCGCCAAGCGCGGGATCGGGGTGGTGGTGCAGTCCTACGCGCTGTTCCCGCACATGCGGGTGCGCGACAATGTGGCCTTCGGGCTGAAGGCACATCGGGTGGCGCGCAACGAGATCGGGGGGCGCGTCACCGAAGCCCTCGACATGGTCGGCATGGGCGGCTACGCCGACCGGCTGCCGCGCGAACTGTCCGGCGGCCAGCAGCAGCGCGTCGCCATCGCCCGCGCCCTGGCCATCCGGCCCAAGGTGCTGCTGCTCGACGAGCCGCTCGCCGCCCTGGACGCCCAGCTGCGGCAGAACATGCTGGGCGAACTCCAGCAGCTGCGACAAGCGTTGCCCGACACGGCGATGCTGTACGTCACCCACGACCAGTCCGAGGCGCTCGCGCTGGCCGACCGCATCGCGGTCATGCGCGACGCCCGGCTGGTCGACATCGACACCGCCCACAACCTGTGGCAGCGACCCGCGACCGAGTTCACCGCCTCCTTCCTCGGCGGCGCGAACCTGATCGCCTGCGAGGTCAAACACGTCTCCGGCACCGCGGCCCTGGTGACCGCCGGGGAGCACACGCTGCGCGCCGACGCCCCGCCGCCCGGCATCGGCCGCCCCGACTGGGTCCCGAACGCCGAAGCCCAGCTCTGCGTCCGCCCCCACACCGTCCGCATCGTCCCGCTCACCGAACGAGACGCGTTGCGCGCCACCGTGATCACCAGCGTCTGGAAGGGCGCCTCGACCCGCCTGCACCTCGATGTCGCGGGTCTGCCCACCGAACTCGCCGCCGACGTCCTCGGCCACACCGACATCGCCCCCGGCGACCACGTCGGCGTCCGCTTCGCCGACCCGGCGGGCGTACTCATCCCGCCGGGCATCGGCACCGCCGCGGCCGCCGACTCCCCCGAGGTGCGGGCATGACCGCGACCTCGCTGCCCTGCCGCACGCCCGGCGAATTCACCGAGGCCGCACCGGTATCCACGCCGTTGAATCGGGACCGGCGCGCATCCTTCCGACGTCGCACCCCGACCACCGATGTGTGGTCGGAACTCTTCGCCGGCGTGGCCGCCGCCCGGGACAGGAGGGCGTCGTGACGGCCTTGCTCGAATCCCCCTCCGCGGCCGACGCTCCCGAACAGCATCGGCCCGCGCGATCCTGGCGGCCGGTGTGGTGGACGCTGCCGCCGGTGCTCATCGTGCTGCTGATCGCGGTGTATCCGATCGTGCGGGTGCTGCTCGAGTCGACGAAGACCGCGTCCGGGCGCGGGGCCGGGACCTGGTCGAAGGTGCTGGCCGAGGAGTCGTTCCGGAATGCGTTGTGGCGCACCGTCACCATCGCGGTCAGCTCGACCGCGGGGTGCGTGGTGCTGGGGACGTTCCTGGCGATCGTGCTGGCGTTCGTGCCGTTTCCCGGGTCGCAGGTGGTGGGGCGGCTCATCGACTCGGTGCTGACGCTGCCGTCGTTCCTGGTGACGCTGGCGTTCACGTTCCTGTACGGGACGGCGGGCGCGGTGAACGCGTTGATCAACCAGATCACCGGCGGCACGGAGCCGGTGCTGGACTTCCTGAGCACGCCGTGGGGCGTGATCCTGGCCGAGGTCACCTTCTTCACGCCGTTCGTGGTGCGCCCGCTGCTGGCGGCGTTCGCCCAATTGCCCAGGGAGCAACTGGATGTGGCGTCCAGCCTCGGGGCCTCGCCGTGGCGGGTGCTGCGGCAGGTGGTGCTGCCCGAGGCGTGGCCCGCGCTGGCGGCGGGCGGCAGCCTGGTGCTGCTGCTGACGCTCAACGAATTCGGCATCGTGCTGTTCACCGGCGCCAAGGGCGTGATCACGCTGCCCGCGCTGATCTACACCCGCGGCATCGTCACCTTCGACCTGCCCGGCGCGGCCGTGCTGGCCTCGGTGCAGGTGCTGCTGTCGCTGAGCCTGTACCTCGGATACCGACTGCTGTTCGCGCGCCTCACCGGCGCGCGCAAGGAGAGCTGACCCATGCTGGTGTGGACGCGACGCGGGCGGGCCGCGGTGCTCGCGGTCTTCGGGATCGTCGTCACGGTGGTGTTCGTCGCGCCCATCGCGACCGTGGTGGCCGCGGCGCTGGCCGGGCACTGGACCGGGCCGCTGCCCTCGGATCTCGGCTTCGCCAACTTCGATCGGGCGCTGTCCGGCGAGGAGTCCGCCAGCCTCTCCGTCAGTCTGCAGACAGCGCTGCTGGCGAGCCTGTTCTCGCTGATCCTCGGCACCTGGGCGGCACTGGCCGCGATGGAAGCCCCGGCGTGGCTGCGGCGGCTCACCGACGCGGTGTTCCACGTACCGGTCGCGGTGCCGTCGGTGGCGATCGGGCTCGGGGTGCTCATCACCTTCAACGAGCGCCCGCTGCTGCTGGGCGGCACCAAGTGGATCGTCATCCTGGCCCACACCGTGCTGGTGCTGGCGTACGCGTTCAGCGGCGTCTCCGCCGCCCTGGACCGGCTCGACCCGGGCTACCGGCAGGCCGCCGAATCCCTCGGTGCGGGACCGGCGCGCGTCCTGCTGCGCATCACCCTGCCGCTGCTGCTGCCCGCCCTCGGGGCCGCGGCCGGCCTGGCCATCGCCCTGTCCATGGGCGAACTCGGCGCCACCATCATGGTGTACCCGGCCACCTGGAAGACGCTGCCGGTGAGCATCTTCGCGGCCACCGACCGCGGCGCGGTCTTCGACGCCGCCGCCAGCACCACCCTGCTGGTCCTGGTCACCCTCATCGCCCTGGTACTGCTGGGCCGCGTGAAAGGACGTGCGGCACTGCGCTGAACGGCGCGGCCGCACCCACACCGCTGACCGGGTCGTGAGGGGACGGTCAGCGGTGTCTTGCGTCGAGGCCCGGGCGTGGCGACGCCCGGGCCGGTAAACTCGCCTGGAACTCATTTATCGGGCGGGGGCTGTTCGATGGTGGTTGTCACAGGTCTGTCCGGCGAGTCCTACGACGTCGACGGCGAACCCTTCTATGTCGCGGGCGCGCGCTCGGTGCTGTACCTCTGCCGGGATCCACGCGGGCAGCAGCGGCTCTACAAGCTCTACCGGACGCCGGTCACCGCGCCGGACGCGATCGAATGGGCCCGGCAGGCCATGCTTTTCGGGCGCCAGACCCTGCTCGCCGCCACCACGGGCGGAGCGTCCGGGGCCGCGGAGGCGGTGAACTGGCCGATCGACCTCGTCCGGCACGACGCGGCGCTGATCGGCGCGATCCTGCCGCTGATCCCCAGGGACTATCTGCAACCCGACGGCAGGCCGCGCACCCTGGATCACCTGTGGGCCGCGCCGGGGCAGACCACGCCGTATCTCCGTGCGGGACTGGCGGTTCGGCTGTGCGAGGTCGTGCGGGTGCTCGAGGAACGGCAGCTGATCCACGGGGATCTCTCGGCGGAGAACGTGCTGTGGCAGCCCGCCGCGCCACTGGTCCATCTCATCGACACCGCCGGGCTGATGCCCGCCGACCGGGCGCACGATCGGTACAAGGATCGGTACGACCTGGCGGCGCTGCTGTACCGAACCTTGTTGCCCGACAGTGCGGGTCCGCCTGGCGCGCCGTGGCAGCCGGGTGGCGTGCCGGCCGATCTCGATCCGCGGGTGCGGGCGCTGTTCGACCGGGCCTTCGGCAATGGCGGGTTCGGACCCGAGGCGCGGCCGTCCGCGCAGGAGTGGGCCGACACGCTGCGGGCGGTGTACCTGGCACAGGCGGGTTTCGGCTCGCCGACGGCGCCATTGCCGCCGACCCACACCTCACCGACCGGTTGGTCCGCGCCGCAGCCGTTGGTGACGTATCAAGGTGCGCCCCAGCCGAATTCGACCAATACCGCGCTCAAGGTGATCCTCGGCGTCCTGCTGGGGGTCCTCGTCATCGCCATCGGCGTGGGCGTGGTCGTGCTCTCCGGCGACGACAAGACCACCGACAACGCCAAAGGCTCGAGCATCACCACCACCGCACCGACGACGACCACCGCCACCACGCCCCCGTCCACCTCCGGCACCTCCGAGGTCGACAAGGCCACCCTCAACCAGCAGGGCACCGACAAGACCCCGTTCACCGCCGACGCCCTGCTCCCGTCGAGCTTCACCGACAGCAAGGGTGTGGTGTTCACCCGCCGCTCCTCCGGCGTGAAGGACTGCGTCGCAAGCAATATGTCGCAGAACGTGAAGACCGCGTTGCAGGCCAACAAGTGCGTCCAGATGGTGACCGGCACCTACATCGACAAGTCCGACAAGCTCATGACCTCGCTGGAGGTGTTCGCCTTCCCCTCCAGCACCGAGGCCGAGGCCATCTACACCAGCCTCAAGGGCCAGAAGCAGACTTGGGACGTGTGGTGCCCCACCCAGGGCATCGGCGCCAGCGTCTGCCAGTCCGATCTCGATACCCTGTGGGCCGCAACCTATTCCAGCTGGGGTCGCTGGCAGTACCGGTACCTGTACGAGGCGTACTCGCTGTCGATCGACCTGAAGGTCGACACCTCGCTGCAGCCCAGTCTGGACGCGCCCTCACGCACCATCCTGCAACTGGCGGGGCCCGACAACTACTGGAAACCGCGCTGACCCAACCGCTTTCGATCGATCGGGGTGCGGGTCAGAGACCCGCGGCGGCGGCCAGGAGGGCGCGGGAATGGGTGTCGTCGGTGGCGCGGATGAGGCCCGCGGCGAGCAGATAGGCCGCGGCCATGTCCTCGGCGGAGCTCCGCAGCGCGGTGAGCGTGCCGGTCAGATCGCGGCCCTTGCGTTCGAAGCCGCGCCGCAATTGCCGGGCGGAGGTGAAATCGCCGAAGCCACCGAGGGTGTGGACACGGTGGCTGCGGTCGATTTGCGGATCCAGCATGGCTGCGAACCGCAGGAAGGTTGCGGCGCAGTGGCGCGCGGTGGCGACGTCCAGCCGGAAGTCGCCGGTGCGGGCCCGTCGATACAGGTCGGTGGCGGTGCCCTCGCCCGGATTCATGTCGAACTCCCCCCTTCATAGTGCGGAACGCCGTATTTCACTCGCACGGTCGTGAATTCGAGTCCCTGTGAATGAAAGACTGCACGAATAAAACACCGGACGGTTGGTTCTAAACGCTTCGCACGAAATTCAGGGCGGGCGTGCCGCGCCAGTCGACCACGCGGCACGCCGGGCGGGGCGCCCCGTTGCGCCCGCCGTCTACGGGCGGGACGAATCAACGATTCGGCGGCAATACATCAATTGTGTCAATGCATTCGGAATCACTGTTCCGGTAAACGGCGGCGGCCACCGGCCACGTCGAATACGAGATCAGTGTAGCCGTCAACCAGTTCGGCCAGGTGGTACCAGTGTTTATGGGTGTTGTCACTGGAAGCGCCCTCGTGATCGATCACCTGGTTGGCTTCGACCCAGCTCCGGGCCATGCGGTCCACCACGGCGCCCAGGCTCTCGGTGTGCATGGTGGCGCCGTTGCGGTGCTGCGGCAGTTCCTGCTCCACCCAATCGTTGATATCGTCAACGAGTTCGCCGCGGCGGCAATCGATCTCGCTGACCATCATGGGATCCCGTACCTGGGCGCGACGTTCGTGTAGTTCGGCGAGTGCGTGCGCGGACCGCAGCAATACTCGATCTTGGAATCGCCTCCCTTGGAACGCACACAGCAATTGCGGAGCGGTCGGCAGAACGCCGGCTATCGACATGGTCATCGAGACTCCCTATACGCACCCGACAGCATCACTAATCGCACCAACATGATTGGTCTCCGGATTCAGCTATACCGGTCATCGGATCGGTTGTTCACGAATAGGCTAGCTGGATCATGCTCTTACAAATGCAAGAACGCAATACTGCGTTCTAGCAAGTGCGCCAAGGGAAAGGGTCGTCATGGCAGGCAAGCGCACCGTGCTCACTGTCCGTTTGCGGAGGCTCGCCGCGATGCTCCACGAGATGCGGGAGAGCGCCGGGCTCAGCAAAGAAGTGGTCAGCGCCAAGACCGGCATCAACGTCACCACGCTGTACCGGATCGAGACCGCCCAGGCCAGGCCGCAGCGCCGCACCCTGACGGCCATGCTGGACCTCTACGGCATCGGCGAACCCGGGCGTTCAGATGCCTTGCAGTTGCTGGTCGACGCGTTACGCCCAGGCATGGCAAGGTCTTTCGAGGACGCGGTGTCGGAGGTCTACGGCGCATACATCAACTTCGAGGCCGAGGCGCTCTCGGCGCGGTTCTTCCAGTCCACCTACGTCCCCGGCCTGCTGCAGACCGAGGCGTACGCCAGCGCGGTCTACCAGACCACCATGCCCAAGGTGTCGGATCAGGTTATCGAGCAACGGATTCGGGCTCGGCAGGAGCGCTCGAAGGTGCTCACCAAGGACAACCCGCTGGAGCTGTGGGTGGTGCTCGACGAGGCCGTCATCCGCCGCATGGTCGGCGGCCCCGAGGTGATGAACCAACAGTTCAGTCAGCTGCTCGACCACACCAACAAGCGGAATGTGATCCTGCAGATCCTGCCCTTCGACGCCGGCGCGCACCCGGGCATGCTGGGCTCCTTCACCCTGCTCGACTTCCCCGACCCCGCCGACCCGGAGCTGGTGTACGTGGAGGGGATCGCCAGCGACGAGCTGATCGAGGGCCACCCGGAGGTGCGCCGCTACGGGGTGATGTTCGACCAGCTCCGGGCGATGGCGCTGAGCCCGCGCGACTCGATCACCATGATCTCGGAGACGATGGACGCCCTGAACGGCTGATCTTCCACCCACCCCAGGGTGGGACAACACGCACCCTCGGAGCGGGTTCCGGCAGCACTGTGGTCGGTACCGGCGGCGGCTCGCGGCGGCGAAAGTGGATACATACCGAACGCCACCGCAAGCGGCCCCTCCGAGAGGATGATGTTCATGTGCAAGACGGTCGAATCGCCCGCGGCTCCCACGGCCATCGCGGTGACCACCGCCGACTGCGACCTGAGCTACGCCGAACTGGATCGCTGGAGCAACCGGGTGGCGCGCATGCTGCTGGGTCTCGGGGTCCGCCCCGGGTCCAAGGTCGTGATCGCGGAGACGCCGCGAGTCGAGGCCGTGGTCTCCCGCCTGGCCATCGAGAAGACCGGCGCCACCCCCGTCCCGGTGTCCACCGAGTCCACCGTGGCCCGCGCCGACTTCGGCATCACCACCAAGGCCGGGCTGGATCTGGTCACCGACCGGAGCCGCTGGCTGGTGCTCGATGACCGCAGCACGCTGGTGCAGTACCTCACCGGCTCGGACGCCCCGCTCAGCGAGGCCGAACTGAACCTGGCGCGGAAGGCCTCCTGACCGCGCCGAAGCCGCCGCAGCCCGCAGAAGGTTTCCGCAGTATGGCTTTCAGCAGTCCCCTGCCCTCCACCCCTGACACCTCGGCGGCCTTCGCCCTCTCCGCCGCACAACGTGGCATCTGGTTCGCCCAGCAGCTGGCCGGCGACACCCCCGTCTCGATCGCCCAGTACGTGGAGCTGACCGGGCCGATCGACGCCGAACTGCTGGCCGACGCCGCACGCCGGGCCGGACGCGAGTTCGGCACCGGCTACCTGCGGCTGATCGAGATCGACGAACTGCCGTGGCAGCTGGTCGACACCACCCTCGACGACGCCGTCCGGACCGTGGACTGCAGCGGAGCGCCCGACCCGCGCGCCGCCGCCCAGGAGTGGATGCGCGCCGAGTACACCGCGCCCCTGGACCTGACCCGCGACCGCCTGTGCACCATGGTGATGCTGCGGCTGGGCGAGGACAGCTGGTACTGGTACTCGCGGTTCCACCACATCCTGCTCGACGGCGTCGGCGCGCTCACCATGCTGCAGCGCACCTCGGAGATCTACAACGCCACCGTCACCGGGCAGGAGGTCCCGGCCGGCAAGGCCGAACCGTTGCAACGCATCGTGGAAGCCGATGCGGCCTACCGGAATTCGGACAAGCTGCAGGCCGACCGCGACTACTGGCGCGAGCACCTGGCGGGGATGCCGGAGCCCGCGCTGCTGGGGCGGCGCACCGGCGCGGTCGACGCCCACCCCCGCTTGCTGAGCGGCGCGCTGCCCGAAGACACTGCCGCCCTGCTGGATTCGCTGACCGCCGCGCAGTCCACCAGTCCGGCGCCGGTGGTGGTGGCCGCCTTCGCCGCCTACGTGGGAGCCATGACCGGGGCGGGCGAGATCGTGCTGAGCCTGCCGGTGTCCGGCCGCACCACCGCCACACTGCGCCGATCCGGTGGCATGGTCGCCAATGTGGTGCCGTTGCGGCTGCCGCTGTCCCCCACCGCCACCGTCGGCGACCTGCTGCGCGCCACCCAGGGTGAGCTGACCGCGGCGCTGCGGCGCCAGCGGTACCGGCAGGAAGACATCTTCCGCGACCTGGGCTGGGCCATGGACGAGGTCGCCGGATTCGGGCCGACCGTCAACCTCATGCTGGCCGACACCCGCATCCGCTTCAGCACCGCCGACTCCGGCGAATCCGGCGGGGTGACCGGGCAGCTGCACGTGCTGACCTCGGGCATGATCGACGACCTGTTCGTCAACGTGTACCCGGGCACCGGCGGCGAACCCACCCACATCGACTTCCAGGCCAATCCCAACCGCTACGACGAACCCGAACTCGCGGCGCTGCACGCCCGGTTCCTCGACTTCCTGCACCGCTTCCTGGCGGGCGGCGTCGAACAGTCGCTGACCTCGGTGACCGCGCTGTCGGAGGCCGAACGCGCCGCGCTGGCCCCCGCGCGCGGCCGCGACGGCAGCCGGCCCCACACCCTGCCGGAGATCCTGGCGGCGGGCGCGGCGAAGGCCCCCTCGGCCATCGCGCTGCGGGTGGACGGCACCGCCTTCACCTATCGCGAGCTCACCGAGTACGCCCACCGGCTGGCCCGGGTGCTGATCGCCGCGGGCGCGGGACCCGAACGCGCCGTGGCGATCTCGATTCCCCGCTCCGCCGAGTCGGTGCTGGCCATGTGGGCGGTCGCCGCGACCGGCGCGGCGTTCGTGCCCGTCGATCCCGGCTATCCGATCGACCGGATCGAGCACATGCTCACCGACAGCGGCGTGGTCGCCGGTGTCACCGTGGCGGGCTCGCGGGCCGCGCTGCCGGACCGGGTGCGGTGGCTGGTCCTCGACGATCCCGAGACCGAGAAGACCATCGCCGCCACCGATTCCGCGCCGATCACCGACGCCGACCGGTCCGCGCCGGTGCGCCTGGACCAGGTCGCTTACCTCATCTACACCTCCGGCTCGACCGGTCTGCCCAAGGGCGTCGCGGTCACCCATCGCGGTCTGACGAATCTGGCGACCGGGTCCGGAGCGGCGTTCGGGGTCGGCGCCGACGCCGTGGTGGCGCACGCGGTCTCCCCCAGCTTCGACATCTCGGTGGAGGAGCTGCTGGTCGCGTTCGCGGTCGGCGCGACGGTGGGCGTGGTGCCCCCGGCCGCCTACGCCGGCGACGACCTGGCGCGGGTGCTGCGCAAGCTCGAGGTCACGCACCTGAATGTGACTCCGGCGGTGGCGAATTCGCTGGAACCGCGGACCCTGCCCCGGCTGCGGACCGTGGTGGTGGGCGGCGACTCCTGTCCGCCGGAGCTGCCGGTGCGGTGGGCCGGGCGGTGCGTCATCAACGGATACGGGCCGACCGAGGCGACCATCACCGCCACCCTCAGCGCGCCGCTGACGCCCGGCGAGGCGATCACCATCGGCGGGCCGTCGCGCGGGGTGGGGGCGCTGGTCCTCGACCCGTGGCTGCGGCCGGTGCCACCCGGGGTGGTCGGCGAACTGTATTTGAGCGGTGCGGGTCTGGCGCGCGGCTACCACCAGCGCATCGGGCTCAGCGCCGGGCGGTTCGTGGCCAGCCCCGTCGATCCGGGCGCGCGGATCTATCGCACCGGCGACCTGGTGCGCTGGCGGCGGCGGTCCGGCCGCTGGGAACTGGAGTACCTGGGCCGCGGCGACACCCAGGTGAAGGTGCGCGGCTTCCGCATCGAACTCGGCGAGGTCGACGCGGCCGTGGCCCGGCACCCGGGCGTCGAGATGGCGGTCACGATCGGCGCGACCACGCCCGGCGGGGCGACCGCGCTGGTGTCGTACGTGCTGGCGGCCGACTCGGTGGTCGCGCCCGAGGACGTGAAAACAACCGTCGCCCAGCAGCTTCCGGCGCACATGGTGCCGTCGGTGGTGATGGTGCTGCACACGCTGCCGCTGACCCCCGCGGGCAAGGTGGACCGGCGGGCGCTGCCCGCGCCCGACTTCGGATCCGGGCCGCGGGCCGGACGCGCACCCTCCACCGACGCCGAACGGGCGCTGGCCACGGTGTTCGAATCCGTACTGGGCGTGGAATCGGTATCGGCCGACGACAATTTCTTCGCCCTCGGCGGCGACAGCATCGTGGCCATCCAGCTGGTCGCCCGCGCCAAGGCCGCCGGGCTGGGGCTGCGGGCCCGGGATGTGTTCGAGCACAAGACCGTCGCCGCGCTGGCCGCCGTCGCCACCGCCGTGACCGCGCCGGTCGTCGAGGAGCTGCCCGGCGGGGCGGTGGGCCCGGTGACCCTGACCCCGATCGTGCACGACATGCTCGAGCACGGCGACACCTGGCCGAGATTCGCACAGGCCGTACTGATTCCACTGCCGCACGACATCGATCGGTCCACGCTCACCACGGCCGTCCAAGCTTTGATCGACCGCCACGACCTACTGCGCAGCACCCTCACCCACGAGCCCGGCACCGGCGAGCACCCCTGGGTGTGGCGGGTCGGCGAGCCCGGCATGGTGGAGGCCGGAGCCCTCATCGACACCGTCACCGCCGAACCCGACAGCGACGGCGAGGACGAATTGCAGCGTGCCGCCGACCTGCTCGACCCGTCGGCCGGGGTGGTGGCCCGGTTCGTGTTCATCGACCGCGGCGAGGCCCTGCCCCTGCTGTGGGTGGTGCTGCACCACCTGGTCACCGACGGCGTCTCGTGGCGCATCCTGCTGCCGGACCTGGCCACCGCCTGGGCGGGCGGCGCCCTCGCACCCGTCGGCACCTCCTTCCGGCGCTGGGCGCACGGGCAGTCGGAACAGGCCCCCGCCCGCGCCACCGAACTCCCCTTCTGGCGTGAGGTCCTCACCGCGCCGGACCCGCGGCTGGGCACCCGCGCCCTGGATCCCGAGCTCGACACCGTGGCCACCATGGGTCAGCTGCGCACCGTCATCGACCCCGATACCGCCACGGCCGCACAGGAACTCATTCCGGCGCGGTTCCACTGCGGACTCGAGGACGCGCTGCTGACCGCACTCGCCCTCGCCTCGGGTCAGCTGCGGCAGACACAGCGGACCCTGCTCACCGTCGAGGGCCACGGCCGCGAGGAAGCGGTGCTGCCGGGCGCGGACATCTCCCGCACCATCGGCTGGTTCACCAGCGTGTTCCCCGTCGCGCTCGACCTGGGCGAACTCGATCTCGACGACGCCTTCCACGGCGGGCCCGCGGCGGGCGCGGCGCTCAAGGCGGTCAAGGAACAACTGCGGGCCATCCCCGACAAGGGTGTCGGTTTCGGCATGCTGCGCTGGCTCGACGCCGCGACAGCGGCCGACCTCGAGGGCGCGCCCACGCCGCAGATCAGCTTCAACTATCTCGGGCGCACCGGCGCGGGCGTGGAGCATCCCGGCGGCGCGGAAACCCCGTGGGTGCCGGTCCGATTCGCCGCCACCCAGGACGACGCCGCGCCGCTGGCCGCCGTCATCGACATCAATGCCTTCCACACCGCCGCCGGTCTCGAGGTGACCTGGGCCTACGCGTCGCGGGTGCTGTCCGCCGAACAGGTGGAGGAATTGGCGCGGCTGTGGGGACTGGCGGTGACCGCGCTGGTCACCCACGCCCGGCACGCCGGGTCAGGCGGGCACACGCCCTCGGACTTCCCGCTGGTGGCCGTCGAGCAGGCGCAGATCGACGCCTGGGAACGCGAATATCCGGACCTCACCGAGGTCTGGCCGCTGTCGCCGTTGCAGTACGGCCTGCTCTTCCACGCCCGCTACGACACCGACACCGCCGACGGCTACACCGTGCAGACCCAGCTGAATCTGGCCGGGCGCGTCGACTCCGGGCGGCTGCGCACCGCCGCGGCGGCCCTGCTGGACCGGCACGAGGTGCTGCGCGTCGCCTACGTCGAGACCCCCGACGGGCCCCGGCAGCTGGTGCTCGGCCAGGCCGAGATCCCCTGGCAGGAAATCGATCTCACCGGCATCGCCGAGCCGGCCGAACGGCAGCGGGAACTGGCCCGCCTGATCGCCGTGGACGCGGGCACCCGCTTCGACCTCGCCCGGCCGCCGCTGCTGCGCTTCAGCCTCATCCGCACCGACGCCGAGGCGTACACGCTGCTGATGACCAATCACCATCTGGCGCTGGACGGCTGGTCCACGCCGCTGGTGGTGCGCGAACTCCTCGCGGGCTATCTGGCCGCGGTCACCGGGCACGAGATCCCGCAGAGCCCCGCCCACTCCTATCGCGAATTCCTGACCTGGCTCGGCGAACAGGACGACGCCGCCTCGCTGGCCGCCTGGACCGAGGCGCTGGCCGGGGTCGACTCCCCCACCCGGGCCATTCCCACACTGGCGGGCATCACCTCCGCCGAATCCGGCATGGTCTCCGCCGATTTCGGCACCGCGAAACTCGAACAGCTCACCGAGACCGTGCGCGCCGCCGGGGCCACGGTGAACACCGCCGTGCAGGCCGGGTGGGCGCTGCTGCTGGCCATGCTCACCGGGCGCACCGACGTGGTCTTCGGCGGCACCGTCTCGGGACGCCCGCCGCAGCTCAACGGCGTCGAGGAGATGGTGGGGCTGTTCATCAACACCCTGCCGGTGCGGGTGCGGCTGGATCCCGGTGAGCGGGTGGGCGATCTGCTGGCGCGGGTGCAGACCGAGCAGGCGCGGCTGCTGGACCATCAGCACGTCGGGCTGGCCGCCATCCACCGGGCGGTCGGGCTGCCGGAGTTGTTCGACACCCTCACCGTGTTCGAGTCCTACCCCATCGACCGCGAGACCCTCTCGCGGGCACTGGATATCGCGGGCATGCGAATCCTGGACGTGTCCGGCACCGACGCCACCCCCTACCCCCTGAACCTCATGGTGATCCCGCAGCGCGCCGCCGACGGCAGCGAAAGCCTGCGCATCACCGTCAAATTCATGGCCGACGAACTGCCCGAGGCGTCCGCGCGGCGACTGCTCGACCGGTTCCTGCTGCTACTCGACCAGATCGCCGAACACCCCGAACGCCGCACCGCGCAGCTGCAGCACTGCGACCCGCTGGAGCGGGCGCAGCTGGTGCCGGTCCGCGGCGGCACGCCCACGCCGCTGCGCACCCTGCCCGACATCCTCGCCGCGGGCGCGCGCGCCAACCCCGAGGGCGTCGCGATCAGCTCCGGCAGCATGACCATGACCTACCGCGACCTCGACGCCTGGTCCAACCGGTTCGCGCGAGTCCTGTTGCGGCGCGGGGTCGGTCGCGAGACCTTCGTGGTACTCGCCCTGACCCGGTCGGTGGAATCGGTGGTCGCGGTGTGGGCGCTGGCCAAGACCGGCGCGGCGTTCCTGCCGCTGGACCCCAACTATCCGGTCGAACGCATCGAGCACATCCTCACCGACTCGCGCGCGCCCATCGGCGTCACCGTGTGCTCGGTCGGCGAGACCCTGCCCGGCAGCATCGACTGGCTGCTGCTCGACGACCTCAACACCATCCGGCGCGTCATGACCGTCTCCGACGCGCACATCACCGACGACGAACGCGGCGGGCCCATCAACCTCGCCCAGACCGCGTACCTCATCTACACCTCCGGCTCCACCGGCAAACCGAAGGCCGTACTGCTCAGCCACCGCGGACTCGCCAATCTCGCAGCCTCCCAGCAGAGTCTGCTCGATCTGGACCAGAACTCCAGCACCCTGCAGGTGGCCTCGCCCAGCTTCGACGCCTCGGTGCACGAACTGCTCATGGCGCACGGCGCGGGCGGACGGCTGGTCATCTCGCCGCCCGACGTCTACGGCGGCGACGCCCTCGAGGAACTGCTGCGCACCGAAGGGGTCACGCACGCGGTCATCACGCCGTCCGTGCTGGCCACCATGAACCCCGCCGGACTCGACAACCTGAGCTGCCTGTCGGTCGCCGGGGAGGCCGCCGGACCCGAACTGGTCGCGGCCTGGTCGACCGGGCGGCGCATGGTGAACCTGTACGGGCCCACCGAATTCAGCGTGTGGGCGACCGGACCCGGCGAACTGCGGCCCGGCGAACCGATCACCATCGGCGCCCCCGTGCGCGGCGCGGCCACCCTGGTGCTCGACAGCTGGCTGCGGCCGGTGCCGCTCGGCGTGACCGGCGAACTGTATCTGGCCGGACCGGCGCTGGCCCGCGGCTACTTCAACCGGTTCGGGCTCACCGCGGCCCGCTTCGTCGCCAACCCCTTCACCGCGCCCGGCGCGCGCATGTACCGCACCGGCGACATGGTGCGCTGGGTGGAGGTCAAGACCGCCGACGGCACCCAGCTGGAACTGGAATACCTGGGGCGCAGCGACTTCCAGGTCAAGATCCGCGGCCTGCGCATCGAACTCGGCGAGATCGACGCCGTGCTGGCCGCCGACGAGCAGGTCGACTACGCCGCCACCCTCGGCTGCCCGGGACCCGGCGGCCAGACCGTCCTGGTCTCCTACGTGGTCGCCGCCCCCGGACAGCGCCTCGACACCGAACTGCTGCGCACCCGCATCGCCGCGGCGCTGCCCGGCTACATGGTGCCCAGCTACCTCATCGAACTCGACGACGTGCCGCTCACGCCCGTCGGCAAACTGGACCGGAACGCCCTGCCCACACCGGATTTCGCGACCGTCGACCAGCAGTACCTCGCCCCGCGCACCGCCGTCGAGACCGCCGTCGCCCAGGTGTTCGCCGACGTCCTCGACACCGACCAGGTCAGCATCGACCGGTCCTTCTTCGAACTGGGCGGCAACTCCCTCACCGCCACCCGTGTGGTGGCCCGGGTCAACGCCGCCCTCGGCGCGACCGTCGCGCTGCGCGACCTGTTCGACGCGCCCACCGTCGCGCAACTGTCCTCACGCATCGTGCCGGGCGCGGAACTCCCCGGCCTGCCGACCCTGGCCCCGCGCATCCGGCCGGACCGGATCCCGTTGTCCCCGGCCCAGCAACGCATGTGGGTCCTCAACCGGCTCGACCCGAACTCGGCCGCCTACAACATCACCGCGGCCTTGCGCCTGACCGGCGACCTCGACGTCGACGCGCTGCACCGCGCGGTCGCCGACGTGGTGACCCGGCACGAATCACTGCGCACCATCTATCCCGCCGACGCCGACGGCCCCCGCCAAGTGGTGCTCAGCGCCGACGCCGCGGCCCCCGAGATCAGCTTCGCCGACACCGACGACGGCCCCGACCTGCACGCCGCCATCGCCGAGAACACCGGGACCGGTTTCGATCTCACCCGCGAAGCCCCACTGCGCGTGCACGTCCTGCGCCTCACCCCGCGCCCCGGCGAACCCACCGAACACGTGGTGGTGCTGGTGGTCCACCACATCAGCGCGGACGGGGCCTCCATGGCGCCGCTCGCCACCGACCTCGTCACCGCCTACCTCGCCCGCACCCACGGCGCGGAACCCCAACGGCCGTCGCTGCCCGTGCAGTACGCCGACTACTCGATCTGGCAGCGCGCACTGCTCGGCGACGAGAACGACCCCGAATCCCGTGCCGCACACCAGGTCCGGTTCTGGAAGGAACGCCTCGCCTCGACACCGGACGTGCTGGAACTGCCCACCGACCGGCCGCGGCCCGCGGTGCAGAGCCTGCACAGCCGCGACCTCGAATTCCGCATCGACGCCGGAACCCACGAAGCGCTCACCGCCTTGGCGGCGGCCACCGACACCAGCCTGTTCATGGTGTTGCACGCCTCGCTGGCGGTGCTGCTGTCGCGACTGGCCGGAACCCCGGACGTGCTCATCGGCACCGCGGTGGCCGGCCGCGGCGAGGCCGCCCTCGACGATCTGGTCGGCATGTTCGTCAACACCCTCGCGCTGCGCACCCCGGTCGACCCGGCACTGGGATTCCGGGACTTCCTGGCGCAGGTCCGGACCGCCGACCTGGACGCCTTCGCGCACGGCGACGTGCCGTTCGAACGACTCGTGCAGGTCCTGGACCCACCGCGATCCACGGCCCAGCACCCGCTGTTCCAGGTCTCGCTGTCACTGCAGAACTTCGAACCGCCCACCGTGGAATTCCCGGGCCTGCGGGTTGAGGTCGAACCCATCGAACGCGACGCCTCCCAGTTCGACCTGACCTTCGACCTGCGCGCCCCACTGCCCGGCTACGACGAATCCGGGCTCGACGGCACCCTCACCTTCGCCACTGACCTGTTCGACGAGACCACCGCCTCGCGGCTGGTCACCCGGTGGCGGCGCGTCCTCACCGCCGTCACCGCCGACCCGGGCGTCCGGCTCTCCGACATCGAACTGCTCGACCTCGCCGAACGCGCCGCCCTGGTCCCGGTGCGCGGGCCCCGGACCAGCGGAATCACCACCCTGGCCGAGGTTTTCCGGGCCGCCGCCACCGCGCACCGGCTGTGTCCCGCCGTCATCGCCGACGGGCGCGCGGTGTCCTACCGCGAACTCGACACCGCCTCGCAGCGGCTGGCCATGCAGCTCTCCGCCGCCGGCGCGGGCTCGGAAACCGTGGTGGCGCTGGCCCTCTCGCGCGGCGCGGAACTCCTCACCGCGATCTGGGCGTGCGCCAAGGCCGGGGCCGCGTTCCTGCCCATCGACCCGCGCCACCCCCTCGACCGCATCGACCACATGCTCGCCGACTCGGGCGCGCTGCTCGGGCTCACCACCAGCGCGCACCGGGAGGCGCTGCCCGACCGGATCGGCTGGCTGGTACTCGACGACCCCGCCGCCTCCAGCGTGCGAATCCCGCTCGGCGGCAGTCGGGTTCGCGCCAGGCGCAGCTACCCGGACCAGCCCGCGTGGCTGATCTACACCTCCGGGTCGACCGGCACACCCAAGGGCGTGTCCGTGTCGCATCGCGGCATCGCCGATCTGGTGCGCGCCCAACGGGAACTGCTGGCGCTGGGCGAGCACTGCCGCGTCCTCCAGGTCGCCTCACCGAGTTTCGACGCCTCCGCCTTCGAGGCGCTCATGGCCTTCGGCTCCGGCGGCACCGCCATCGTGGCCCCGCCCGACGTGTTCGGCGGCGAACCGCTCACCGAACTCATCGCCACCCAAGGGGTCACCCACCTGGTCATCACACCGTCGGCGCTGGCGACCCTCGACCCGGACGCCGTGTCCAGCGTGCGGGTGCTGGCCGTGGCGGGCGAGGCCATCGGACCCGACCTGGTGGCGCGCTGGGCCACCGGGCGCACCCTGATCAACCTGTACGGGCCCACCGAATTCACCATCTGGGCAACGGCTTCCGAGCCGCTGGTGGTGGGGCAGCCCGTCACCATCGGCGCGCCGATCCGAGGCGCGGCCAGCCTCGTCCTCGACGACCGGCTGCGACCGGTCCCCATGGGCGTCGCCGGCGAGCTGTACCTGGCCGGGCACGCGCTGGCCCGCGGCTACCACGATCGCCCCGGCCTCACCGCCGCCCGCTTCGTCGCCGACCCCTACGGGCGGCCCGGCGAACGCCTCTACCGCACCGGCGATCTCGTGCGCTGGACCGGCTACCTCGACGAACCGCGCCTGGAATACCTGGGACGCACCGACTTCCAGGTGAAGGTGCGCGGACAGCGCATCGAACTCGGCGAGATCGACGCCGCGCTGTCCGCCGCCGACAATGTCGAATTCGCCGTCACCCTCGGCGTTCCCGGCCCCGGCGGGGCCACCGCCCTGGCCGCCTACCTGCTGCCCGAACCCGGCCGCGAGATCGACCTCGCCGACCTGCGCGCCCACGCCGCCGACCGGCTGCCCGGCTACATGGTGCCCTCGGCCTTCGTGGTGCTCGACGCCATCCCGCTCAACGCGGTCGGCAAGCTCGACCGGCGGGCGCTGCCCGCGCCGGTGTTCGAGGCCGAGACCGAATACCGCGCGCCCAGCGGCGATCTGGAGACCGCGCTCGCCGAGATCATCGCCGAACTGCTGGGCCGCGACAAGGTCGGTGTGCACGACTCGTTCTTCGCCCTCGGCGGCGACAGCATCCTCGCCATCCAGCTGGTGTCGCGCGCCAAACTGCGCGGCATCGAACTGACACCGTTGCAGATCTTCGAACACCGCACCGTCGCCGCGCTGGCCGCACTCGCCGCGGCCGGAGGCGACACCGTCGTGCTCGAGGAACTGCCCGGCGGCGGCGTCGGCGACCTGCCGCTCACCCCGATCGTGCGCTGGATGCTCGAACGCGGCGGCGACCACCGGCGATTCGCGCAGACCGCGGTCCTGGAACTGCCGCAGGGGATCAGCCGCGAACAACTCGTCGCCACCGTCACCGCCGTCGTCGACCATCACGACGCGTTGCGCGCCCGGCTCGCGCCGGAGGACGACGAGTGGCGGATGAGCATCGGGGAACCGGGCTCGGTCGATGTCGACGCCCTGCTGTACCGCATCGAATTCGATACCGCCGACACGGTCGACCTGCGCGAATACGCCATCACCGAAACCGATTCCGCACTCGGCCGCCTCGACCCCGCCACCGGCACCGTGCTGCAACTGGTGTGGCTCGACCCCGCGCCCGGCAGCCCCGCCCACCGGCGCGGCCGCCTCATCCTGGTCGCCCACCACCTCGTCACCGACGGCGTCTCCTGGCGCATCCTCATCCCCGACCTCATCGCGGCCTGGGCACAGATCAGCGGCGACACCACCCCGATCCTGCCCGAGACCGGCACCTCGCTGCGCCGCTGGGCGCACGCCCTCGAGGAGGCCGCGCGGCGCGACACCCGCACGGCCGAACTGGACTACTGGCGCGAGGTGACCGCCACCCCCGACCCGCCGATCGGGCCGCGCGAACTGGACCCGGCCGTCGACCGGGTCCCCACGGTGCGCGCCGTGGAGATCGAACTCGACGCCGAGGTCACCGACACCCTGCTCACCACCCTGCCCGGACTCTTCGACGGCACCGTCGAGGACACCCTGCTCGCCGCGCTCGCCCTGGCCGTCATGCGCTGGCGCATGGACCCGTCCGAGGCGGTACTGGTCCGGCTCGAAGGACACGGACGGCAGCAGGAGATCGTGCCGGGCGCGGACCTGTCGCGCACCCTCGGCTGGTTCACCACCATCTACCCGGTGCGACTCGCCCTGTCCCACATCCCGATCCGGGACGCCTTCGCGGGCGGACCCGCCATGGGCGCGGCCATCCGGGCCGTCAAACACCAGCTGATGGCCGTGCCGGACAAGGGCATCGGCTACGGCCTGCTGCGCTACCTCAACCCCGAGACCGCCGCGGCCCTGCCGCACCGGGTGCCCGGCCGCATCGGCTTCAACTACCTCGGCCGCTACGCCACCGCCGACATCCCGGCCGGGCTCGAGGACCTCGGCTGGCTGCCCACCGACGAATTCGGCGACCTGCGCACCACCGAACACGGCGACGTGCCCGTCACCGCCGAGATCGAGATCAACGCGGTGGTGGCCGGCGACCGGTTGCAGGCCAGCTTCACCTTCCCGCAGACCCTGCTGCCCCGGCACGAGATCACCATGCTGGCCCACCTGTGGACCGACGCGCTCGCCGCCGCGGCGTACTTCGCCACCTCACCCGCCGCCGAATTCGCGGCCGAGGCCGAACGCAAGCACATGGCCGAACTGCGTGAGCAGCAGGCGGCCGCCGCACTGGCCGCCTCGCGCGCCGAAGCCGGTCCCGGACTCGGCCTGGACGTGGTGCTGCCCATCCGGCCCGGCGGCGACGCGCCACCGCTGTTCTGCATCCATCCCTCGTCCGGCATCGCCTGGACCTACCTCGGATTCGCCGAGGCCCTGGCCCCCGGACGGCCGATCTACGGCCTGCAGGCACCGGACCTTTCCGGCGAACCGCACGCCCGCAGCATCGGCGACTTCGCCGAACGCTACGTGGCCGAAATTCGCAGACTCCAACCGAACGGGCCTTATCATCTGCTCGGATGGTCATTCGGCGGCCTGATCGCGCACGCCGTCGCCGCCCAGCTCGAGGCAACCGGAGACGAGGTCGGCACCCTGGCCCTACTCGACGCGGACAGCACCGATATCGACGGTGACAGCATCGACAAGCTCACCGCCGGTTCCTTCGTCGCGACCTTCGGGTCCGTCTTCGGCATCACCGACATCCCCGCCGACACCACCGCCACCCAGGCCGCCGCCATGATCCGCGACCGCATGGGCGGGGTCGACCTGGTCGACGCCACCACCCTGGAACGGATGGCCGCCTCCTACAACGCCTCCGCCGCCACCCGGACCGGCTACCAGCGGCCCGTCTACCACGGCGACGCGCTGTATTTCAGCGCCACCGTGCACACCTCCGACATCTTCGGCCCCGAAGGCTGGCGGCCCTGGATCACCGGCACCATCACCAACCACGACATCGACGTCAGCCACGACGAACTCACCGCACCGCACGCGCTCGCGGCCATCGCCCGGATCCTCGACACCCACTGGACCCGGAATCTCGACGCACCCCAGGGAGAGACACCGTGAACACCGACACCGGCAGAGCCGAGACCACCGACCTGACCGACACCTCCTCCGACGGGGTGGTCGTCGAGGGCGTCGTGAAATCCTTCGGCGCGGTCCAGGCCCTGCGCGGCGTCACCTTCAAGGCCGCGCCCGGCGAGGTCCTGGGCATCCTCGGGCCCAACGGCGCGGGCAAGACCACCATGGTCAATATCCTGTCCACCCTCATCTCTCCCGACGCCGGGCGGGCGCAGGTCGCCGGGCACGACGTGGTCACCGACGCGGCGGCGGTTCGCCGATCCATCATGCTGACCGGTCAGTTCGCCGCCCTCGACGACGCCCTGTCCGGATACGAGAACCTGGTCATGTTCGGCCGCCTCATGGGCCTGCGCAAACGCGCGGCCCGCGCCCGCGCCGACGAACTCGTCGAGGAATTCGACCTCACCGAGGCCGCCGGACGGCGGGTCGGCACCTACTCCGGCGGTATGCGGCGGCGCATCGACATCGCTTGCGGACTGGTCGTCCGGCCAGAAGTGGTGTTCCTCGACGAACCCACCACCGGCCTCGACCCGCGCAGCCGCCAAGGCGTCTGGGACCTCGTCGGCGGCTTCCGCAAACACGGCATCACCACGCTGCTCACCACCCAGTACCTCGAGGAAGCCGACGCGCTCTGCGACCGCATCATCGTCATCGACCAGGGCCTGGTCATCGCCGACGGCACCGCCGACCAACTCAAGGCCCGCACCGGCGGCAGCTACTGCGAGATCGTCCCCCTGCGCCTGGAGGACATGCCCGCCCTGATCAGCACCCTCGGCGACCTGCTCCCCGCCGCCAATCGCGAAGCCCTGACCGGGGACTCGGACCGGCTCGCCATCCCGGCGCCCGAAGGCGCGAAAACCCTCGCCGAAGCCCTGCGCCGCCTCGACACGGCCGGACTCGAACTCGTCGACATCGCGCTGCGGCGGCCCTCCCTCGACGACGTGTTCCTCGAACTCACCGGGCACATGGCCAAAACCGAGGAACCCGAGGAGGACTCCCCCTCGGTGCGCTTCCGAAACGGCGAGGGGCGCCACCGCGCCGACGGCGATCGGACCCGCGCATGACCACCACCACCGCGCCCGCCACCACCGGCTGGCTCACCGACGTCCGCGCCACCCCGGGCACCCTCGCCCAATGGTGGGTGCTCACCGTGCGGCTCATCGTGCCCTCGGTCAAGACCGGCGAGATCATCACCGCCATCGCCGCACCCGTCACCTTCACCGCCAGCTTCTACATCCCGCTCAACCGCGTGATGTCCTTCGCCGGCCTGGGATTCAGCAGCTACGCGCAGTTCATGGCGCCCATCGTGATCCTGCAGGCCTGCGCGTTCACCGCCGTCTCCGCCGCCTTCCGCGCCGCCACCGACGCCGTCTCCGGACTCGACCGGCGCTTCGACGCCATGCCCATGCACCCGCTGGTGCCCGCTGCGGCGCGCATGTCCGCCAACGTGTTCCGACTCGCCGTCGGACTCGTCGCGGCCGTGATCAGCACCCATGTGATCGGCTTCCGCTTCGCCGCCGGCGCCGGGCACACCCTCGGCTTCCTGGCGCTCGGCATGGTCATCGGCATCACGTTCTGCCTCGGCGCGGACGCCATCGGCACCTACACCCGTAGCCCCGAGGCCACCAGCCAGATGCTGGTGCTGCCACCGCTCATCCTCGGCATGCTCTCCACCGGCCTGGCCCCCGCCCGCCAATTCCCGCACTGGGTCCAGGGTTTCGTCCGCAACCAGCCCGTCTCGCAGTACGCCGAAGGGCTGCGCGCGCTCGGCGGCGACCCCGGCGGCAAGGCGCACGCGGTCACCTGGTCGCTGATGACCCCCGTGCTGCTGTGGCTCGTGGGCACCATCGCGCTGGCCTGCTACTTCATTTACCAGCAGAACCTGAAGAGGTCGTGATGACCACTCTCGAACGCCCCGACACCGCCGACCTCCTCCGCTTCCGCGAGGGTTCCGCACCGGCCCTGTTGCGCCACACCTGGATTCAGACCCAGCGGCTGCTGGTGCGGTGGATGCGCGACCCGATCACCCTGCTCGAAACCCTCATCGTGCCGTGCCTGCTGCTGCTCATGCTCGACATCGTGGTGGGGTCGCAGATCGAGAGGTTCTCCGGCCGCAGCGCCCTCTACGGGTCCACGCCCATGGTGACGCTGGTCGGCGCGCTGTCGGGCACGGTGGCCAGCGGCATCATGCTCGGCCGCGAACGCGAGGCCGGGATCCTGGCCCGCTTCTGGGTGCTGCCCGTGCACCGCGCCTCCGGACTGGCGGCGCGGATCATCGCCGAGGGCTGCCGGATCTTCGCGGGGACCGTCGTCATCATCTGCTTCGGCATGGCGCTCGGCTTCCGCTTCCGGCAAGGGCCCTGGCAGGCGTTCGCGTTCCTGTGGATCCCGGTGCTGTTCGGGCTGGCCTTCGCCACCATGGTCACCGCCATCGCCGTGTTCACCGCCAAGGCCACGCTGGTCGAGGCGGTGGCGCTGCTGTCGTCGCTGCTCATGTTCTTCAGCACCGGGTTCGTGCCGCTGGCGGCCTACCCGAAGTGGATTCAGCCGGTGGTGGAGCACCAGCCCATGTCGGTGGCCGTCGACACCATGCGAGCGCTCGCCGAGGGCGGTCCGGTCGCGGGACCGTTGCTGCGGACGGTGGCGTGGTCGGTCGGGTTGATCGTGGTGTTCGCGATCCCGGCGGGCCTCGGCTACCGCCGCGCCAGCCGCCAATGATCAATACCCCTTACCGGGAAAGTCGGCGCGCGGACGCCCCGACCTCCTGCCGGGGCGCGGCGAGCGGATTAAGCTGTCCGCCGTGCTCGAACCCGAAACCGCCGTCGCGCCCCACCCCGATATCGCCCACCTGGCCCCGCTGCTGGGCACGTGGCGCGGCCGCGGCCGCGGCGAATACCCGACCATCGACTCGTTCGAGTACCTGGAGGAAGTGCACTTCGGCCATGTCGGCCGCCCCTTCCTGACCTACCGGCAGCGCACCCGCGCCGCCGACGGCAGCCGTCCCATGCACAGTGAGACCGGCTATCTGCGCGCGCTGCCCGACGACCGGATCGAACTGATCCTGGCCCACCCCACCGGCATCACCGAGATCTGCGAGGGCCGGCTGGTCCGCGAGGACGGCGAGCTGCGCCTGGAACTCGACTCCACCTCGATCGGGATGAGCAGCAGTGCGAAGTCGGTGACCGCGCTGGGCCGGACCATTTCCGTCACAGGCGACACTCTCGACTACTCCTTGCGCATGGCAGCTGTCGAGCAACCTCTCACGCACCATCTGGCAGCCACCCTGCAGCGCACGAACTGAAAGTGAACTTTACGGTCGGATAGCGGCCGCGAACTGCCGTTCTCCGCCGCAAGCGGAGTGCGGCAGCACATTTGCGCCTTGCCTCGGCATACGTCACCGATTACCGTTTCATACATCGGCAAACACTCAGCCAACTCCTAATCGAGGACCGGATCACCGAATTCACACCGTTCGGGTCTCCTTACTCATCCCAAAACAAGGGAGCGGGATATGAAGCGCTCGGCCCTTTTGCTAGTCACCACCGCGGGCATGATTCTCGCGGGCGCCGGTGTCACCGAGATGCTCGGTGACGGATCCGTCGAGGGACCACCCGTCCGGACCCTCGCCGACCAGCGATTCGTGACCGACAATGTCGGTGAGATCCAGTCCGCCGCATGCGTGAAGGTCGACGGCCGCTACACCGGACGCTGACTTCACCCCCGAGTGCTCAGAGACCCCTCCTCGATAGGCCTCAATACCCCTCAGGCAGGGCCGCGACCATATCGCGGGTCACCGCCACGGCGTTGTCGGAGCTGCCGCCTCGCACCACCAGGGTGGCCCAGGCCAGATCACCGCGGTATCCGATGAACCACGAATGCGAACCGCCGTCCACCTCGGCCTCACCGGTCTTCCCGTACACCTCACCCTGATCGACGATGCGCTCGGCCGTACCGCCGAGCACCACCTTGCGCATCATCAACCGCAGGCCGTCGATCACCTCCGGCTTCAACTGCGGCCGGTCCCCCGACACCTGGGTCTGATGACCCGCGATCAGATACGGCGTCGGCGCCGAACCGTGCGCGACTGTCGCCGCCACCAGCGCCATCCCGAACGGGCTGGCCAGCACCTTGCCCTGCCCGATGCCGTCCTCGGCGCGCTGCACCAGATCGTCGTCGGCGGGCACCGAACCCGAGGCCGTCGGCAGGCCCGCGATCGTGTAGTCCAGGCCGAGGCCGAGCGCGGCGGCGGCCGTGCGCAGATCCTCGCCCTCGAGTTCGGAGGCGAGCTTGGCGAAGGACGTGTTGCAGGACCGTTCGTAGGCGGTCGCCATGGCCACGCTGCCGACACTGAACAGGTCGTAGTTCGGAATCGTGCGCTCCCCCACCACGATCTGGCTCGGGCACGGGACCACGGTGTCGGGAGTGGCGTGGCCCGCGGTCATGGCCGCGGCGGCGGTCACCGTCTTGAACGTCGAACCGGGCGGGTACAGACCGGTCGCGGCCACCGGACCGTCCTTGTCGGCCGCCTCGTTCTGGGCGACCGCCAGGATCGCGCCCGTCGAGGGCTGCATCACGACCATCATGGCCTGTTCCTTGCGGACGTCCACCGCGTGCTGCGCGGCGTTCTGGACGTAGCGGTCGACGCTGAGCGAGAAGGACGGGGAGGTCTGCGGATCCACCTCCTCGAGCACATCGGTGTCGGCGCCGTTGGCGTTGACGGTCACCACGCTCCAGCCCGCCTTGCCGTCCACCTCGTCGATGACGGTCTTGCGGATCTGGGTCATGAGATCCGGGGCGAAGTGGCGGTCGGTGGGGACCAGGTCGAATTCCTTGTTGAAGGTGACCCCGGACAGGCCCATGAGGACCGAATCGACCTCGCCGAACTCCCATTCCGAGAGCTGGGCGACGGTGTAGGGGCCGTCGGCGCGGCGCGCGGTCCGCAGCAGTGTGGCGGCGTCGATCTTCTCGTCGAAGCGGCGCAACGCATTCGCGAGCGCGATACTGACGCCGTTCGGATCGGACGAAGCGGACGGTTTGAACTGCACCCGGAACAGCGCGCCCGGCACCAGCACGTCCCCGCCGGAGCGTTCGTTCACCCGGGCCCGCGGCGCCGGGTTCGAACGCAGTTGCAGCGTCTGGGTATTGCCCAGCTGGGGGTGGATGTCGGCGGCCGACCAGCGCACCTGCCATTGGCCGCCGGCGCGGCCCATCTGCAACTGGCCCTGGTAGGTCCAGACGCGATCCTTGGGCAGATGCCATTCGTAGGTGTAGTCGACGATGGCGGTGTCGCCGGTGATCCGCGCCGCGCCGGTGGTCGCCACCAGCTTCTCCGCCTGCAGCTGGTCCCACGCCGAACCGAGTGCGGCGCGGGCCTTTTCGGGCTGGCTGGTGCGGTCGGCGGCCGCGTCCACATCGTGGTCGGCGAAGTCGGAGACGAAGGCCTCGGCGGCCTGGGCGGGACCCTGGGGACCCGAGGAGCAGCCGGCCGCGGCGACCGCGACCGCGGCGGCGATCAGCGTGGAGAAGACCCGAGTTGACATCGGATCCGATGCTAAGAGCCAACTACTGGCAAACCGGTGCGACACACTGCACCGGAACGGATTTCACGCCGATATCACGCGAAATTCGGTCAATCCAGCAGCACTGTCGCGAATGTGGCGATCTGCCGGAAACCGACCTTCGCGTAGGCGCGCCGCGCAACCTCGTTGTAGCAGTTGACATACAGGCTGGCCGTGCGCCCGGAGGACACCACCACATTGGCCACGGCGGCGGTGCCGGAGGTTCCGTACCCTTCGCCGCGTTTGTCCGGATGGACCCAGACGCCCTGAATCTGCCCGGTGCGTCGCGACAACGCGCCGACCTCCGCCTTGAAGACGACCTCACCGTCCTCGAAACGCGCCCAGGCCCGGCCGGATTCGATGAGCCCCGCCACCCGGCGGCGGTAACTGCGTCCGCCGTCCCCGGTGCGCGGGTCGACGCCGATCTCCTCGGTGAACATGGCGATCGCGGCCACCAGGTACCGGTCGATCTCCTCGGGCCGCACCCGGCGCACCCGCAAATCCGGGGCGATGCCCGCGGGCCGATCCAGCGCGAGCAGCGGCTGATCCGCGCGCAGCTCCCGCGGCGGCCCCCAGTGCCCGGCCAGCAACTCCCACAGCGGCAGCGTCAGCTCACGCCGCCCCACCACCGACGAGCACAGCCGCGGGTTCTTGATCGCCTTCTCCGCGAACGCGCGCAGATCCTCGCGGCCGCCGCGCAGCGGCACCAGATTCGCCCCCGAGAAGCACAGGGAGTCCCCCGGTCCGCCCCGGGTCCACAGTTCGCCGTAGACGCCGCGCTGATCCAGCCCGAACTCCTGCAGGCGCGCGGCCACCATGCAGGTCGCCACGGGATCGGTGTCGAGCACACGCAGAACCTGCGTCAGGTCGCGGTTCGCGAGCTGACGGGCCCCGGATGTCCGGCCCCGGCGAGTCGGCTCCAGCACACTCCGCACGCTCACAGCCTGCCAGAACTTCCCGCCCCGCGCCGCAAGATTGCCACCAGCCGCCCGGCGACCAGCGAAAATATCACGCGCCCAGGGGGATCGGAGACGGCGACGGCCCGGTCCCGCGCGATTGTCGCGCCGGCCGGGCCGTGTCGATCGGGGTGGGTCAGCTCGCGGTGACCACCGGGGCGCCGGAACCTGCCTCGTCGCCCATCTCCTCGGCGATGCGCAGGGCCTCTTCGATGAGGGTCTCGACGATCAGGTGCTCGGGCACGGTCTTGATGACCTCGCCCTTGACGAAGATCTGGCCCTTGCCGTTGCCAGAGGCGACACCCAGGTCGGCCTCACGGGCCTCGCCGGGGCCGTTCACGACGCAGCCCATGACCGCCACGCGCAGCGGGACCTCCATGCCCTCGAGGCCCGCGGAGACCGCGTTGGCGAGGGTGTAGACGTCGACCTGGGCGCGACCGCAGGACGGGCAGGAGACGATCTCCAGCTTGCGCGGGCGCAGGTTCAGCGACTGCAGGATCTGCGAGCCGACCTTGATCTCCTCGGCCGGCGGGGCCGAGAGCGAGACCCGGATGGTGTCGCCGATGCCCTCGCTGAGCAGCGCGCCGAAGGCGACGGCGGACTTGATGGTGCCCTGGAACGCCGGACCGGCCTCGGTCACGCCCAGGTGCAGCGGGTAGTCGCACTGGGCGGCGAGCTGGCGGTAGGCCTCGACCATGATCACCGGGTCGTTGTGCTTGACCGAGATCTTGATGTCGCCGAAGCCGTGCTCCTCGAACAGGCTCGCCTCCCACAGCGCGGACTCGACCAGCGCCTCGGGGGTGGCCTTGCCGTACTTCTCGAGCAGCCGCTTGTCCAGCGAACCGGCGTTGACGCCGATGCGCAGCGGGATGCCCGCGTCACCGGCCGCCTTGGCGACCTCCTTGACGCGGCCGTCGAACTCCTTGATGTTGCCGGGGTTGACGCGCACCGCGGCACAGCCGGCGTCGATGGCGGCGAAGATGTAGCGCGGCTGGAAATGGATGTCGGCGATCACAGGGATCTGCGACTTCTTGGCGATGGTCGCCAGGGCGTCCGCGTCCTCCTGACGCGGGCAGGCGACGCGCACGATGTCGCAGCCGGAGGCGGTCAGCTCGGCGATCTGCTGCAGGGT
Source organism: Nocardia sp. NPDC004340 (assembly GCF_053602575.1). NCBI lineage: Bacteria > Bacillati > Actinomycetota > Actinomycetes > Mycobacteriales > Nocardiaceae > Nocardia > Nocardia sp. NPDC004340. The sequence continues at coordinate 199,628 of NZ_JBSGDW010000007.1, read as the reverse complement.
GGCGTTGATGTCATGGGTTTTGGTGGTGGTCATCGACTGAACCGAGACGGGGAACTCGCTCCCCACTCCGACATTGCCCACCATCAGCTGGCGCGTCTTGCGCCGTGGTGCGAGGACGGCCGCCGGTGCGGCCGGCATCCCCAATGCGATGGCACTGCTCACGATCGGCTGCCTACTTTCCACTGATTCCTCACCCTTACCGGCTCCGAGCTTACCGAGGCTCGAATACCGGTCGCCCTGTGACGGCGGCGACAACGGTACCCGCGCCGGAAGCGGGACTCGGAAGCGGCCGGGACCTACAGTTCATATTCGTTGCAATCGACGCGAAGGTTTACGCTCCGAGAAGTGAAGGTAGCGAATCCCGGCGACTGGCCGTCCACACCGGAACAGGCAGTGGCACTTCAAGATCGGCTACGCAACGCGGTGATTCCCGCGAACCCCCGGCCACCGCGGTTCCGGACGGTTGCCGGCCTCGATTCCGCCTACGACGACCACGGAAATGTGGCCGCCGCCATCGTGATTCTCGACGCAACCACCCTCGACACCGTAGAAACCGCCACCGCCCGCGGCACCACGACATTTCCCTATGTCCCCGGCCTACTCGCCTTCCGCGAACTCCCCACCACCGTCGCAGCCCTCGAAACCCTCACCACCACACCGGATCTGATCATCTGCGACTCCCAGGGCCTGGCCCACCCCCGCCGCTTCGGCTTCGCCTGCCACCTGGGCCTGCTGACCGGCATACCCACCGTCGGCGTCGCCAAGAACGCCTGGGGCGACTACGAGGAACCGGGCCCCGACCGGGGCTCTTCCTCCGTCATCACCATCGACGGCGACCCGGTAGGCCGAGCCCTCCGCACCCGCACCGGCGTCAAACCCGTCTTCGTCTCGGTAGGCCACCTCATCGACCTGGACACCGCCTGCGCCCAGGTCCTGGCCCTGACCCCGGAGTTCCGCCAGCCCGAAACCACCCGCCGAGCCGACCGCCTCTGCCGCGACCTACTGCGCGAAATTTCCCCGGTGCGGCCATGAGATCGAGTTCCGACAAACCGAACGACGCAGAACTGCGATTCCGATTCGAGCGTGCCCTCGCGGACGCACAGGCCGGCATCGAACGCTCGTGCCTCGGGCTGGGACGCGATACAACGGCCGCCCTGGGGGCCATCGCGGACACCGCACCCGACGTGCCCCCGGAACTGCTGGCCACAGCCGAGGCAGCCTTCACCCGCGATTCCCCGGCGAGAAAGACACCGCGGCCGCCACACCTGTGAGAACCGAGGTGCCGGTCACGGTCCGCGACGGCGGGCCTCGATCGAATGAGTGCGGATCACATTCGCGCGCCCTTGGCCAGGTTGCAGCCGCGGCACAGGATCTGGAGGTTGTCGATGCTGGTCGCACCGCCTCGGCTCCAGGGGATGACATGGTCGAACTCGAGGTACTCCTGAGCGCCGCACTCGACACACTTCCCGCCGTCACGCTGCCAGACTCGCGACTTCATCTCCTGTGGGATCGCGCGGGAGTCGCGTTGTCCAGGCGCGAGCACGAGACGCTTCGCGATGCGTAGCGCACCCTCGAGGACCGCTGCGACGTACTCGGCATCCCGTACCCGGTAGCTGCCACCACCCCGGGCCGTCGTCGCATCGATCACCACCGTGTCGTATTCGTGCCGAACAGCCACGATCTTGGCCCAGGCGAGTTCGGATCCCGTCCCGGCACCGATGAACCGCAGCTTGCTGCTGCTGCCGAGCAGGCGGCCGGTGGTGTGCTTCGGACCGCTGGCCAGCATTCGTATCTGTGTCGCGTCGACGTCGACATGCAGCAACTCGTCCATCGCGAGATGCAGCTCGGGACGGCTCAGCCGGGGAAGATCTCCGGCCCGGACCTCGGTGAGTGACCGGCCACGGACCATCCGTTGACGCAGACCGTGAATGAGCGATCCCGCCGCGGACAGATCGGTAGCGGCCTGCAACTCGGAGACAGTCCGTTCGAAGTCGTCCAGTTCCTCCTGGTCGATCTGGTTGTCGGCGAAGGCGAAGGCGACCATCCGTTCCAGATGTGCAATGGCCAACGACCGCAGAGCTTCGCGTCCGGTGGCCTCGCTGACCATGTGGAACTGGAGCATCACCCACAGGTCGTCCCACCGTGAACCGCCGGGACCGTCCTCGATCAGCACCTGCCACGCCTGACCTCGCCAGGTGTCCATCAGATGCTGAACCTCACGCTGACACCATTGACACGGCGACGCGACAACCGTTGGCTGTGCGGCTGATTGGCCGAAGCTCCGGCTCCGGGGTGCGCCACCGACTCGGTGCACCGCCCGCGGACGCCCGCACCGCTCGCAGATCGCCGGTTCCTGTTGTGGATGCCGCGGTCGACGGTCGGCCGTCCAAGCCGTCCCATCCCACCACTGCAATTGCCCTGTGCCGTCCGGCGCCACATACCAACCGGGTGCGACGATCTGTGCGGGTGTCTCGTCGTCGTCCACCGAGACGCCGAATTCCTCGGCGAGTCCGCGCAATCCGCTCGACCATCCTTGTCCGACCGCACGGAACTTCCAGCCGCCGTCCCGGCGATAGAATTCGCCGAACACCATGGCCTGCACGGCTTCCGGGCTCGACACCCGATACTCGAATAGTCGGCCTCCGGTTCCCAACACGCTGAGTACCAGCGCTGGAACGTCCTGGAACGACCCTTGTGCTACGGATCCCGCGATCACGACACGATCCACACCGGATTCGATCGCGTTCAGGTTCACCGCCAGCCCGGCTCGCCCGGCCATCACCTGATCCAGCACCACGGCACCGGACGGATGCTGTGGTGCGTTGAAGAACACAAAATCAGCGTCGGATCGGATCTTCCCCGACCCGGCCAGCAGCAGGGCGTGCGGGTCGACTTCCCGTCCGCCATCCCACTGCAGGACCAGCGACACCGCCGACGCGGCCACGAGCGCATTTGCACCACGCGCCAACTCCACGACCCGAACCCCGTTCCTCACACACAACCGACCGTGAGCCATGTTCTGCGCCAGGGACTTTGGAGTTCATGATCCCCACATCCGCGTCAGCTACGGCCACGGCGACAAACACTAGTCAGCCGCACCGACGACATTCGACAGAGCGCTGTCTTCAGGCACTTTCGGTCATGGTGGGGGCCAGTGCTGTCAGCGGGCGACTGTCGCGTAGGTAGCGGACGATGACGGCGGATCTGCCGGGGAGTGTCGGCGCCGGTGGTCGTATCGAGCGCTCCGACTAGTCCCAATCGAACCAATCGAAGAACTCGAACGGCAGTAGATGCTTGAACCATCCCGGAGGGATTCCCCAGCCCGGAGGGAACAGGAAGCGCTTACTCTCCTGGCTGTGGTCCCCGTGCTGATCGACAGGGGTGGGGGCGTAGTTGACGACCACATCGGCCTGGGTCGGGACGGTCACGGCGGTGACCGGAGCCACCGCGATCGCACCGGCGAATACGGCCCGGGCCACCGTCTGCCTGGTCATTGCGAACATTGCTGAACCTTTCCGATGGTCGAACGCCCGACGCCGGGTCTCACCGGGCGGGCTGGATTCGCAACTCGCGGCGGCGGTGTACGCCGAGGTCGACCGCCCGCGAGGAATGCCACGAAGGCCCAGGGGCAATGCCGAGGGGTCTACCCCACGCAGAAGGGGGCCGACGTGCGCCATGATAGGCACTCGAGGTCAACGGCGGGCTACGTTCGAGCCGATTCTCGGGCGCCGGGGCGATTCATCAGCGGCTCGAGCCCTCAACCGGTTCGGGTCGGCTCTGTTCGGCGACCCAGGCGGCAATCTGGACGCGCGAGGTGAATCCGAGTTTGGTCAGGATGTGTTCGAGGTGTGCCGCAGCGGTGCGCTGAGAGATGTGCAGGCGGGTGGCGATGGCCCTGTTGGTCAGGCCCTCGGCGACGAGGGTGGCGACCTCCTGCTGCCGGCGGGTCAGCTGCGCCGAAGGACCCCGACCGGGAGCTGTGGCCGCTGGTTGCTCTCCGAGGGCGTAGTCGATCGCGGCGTCGAGATCCAGCTCGGCGCCTTCGCGGTAGGCGGTCTCGAAGGGTCCCCGGCCGAGCGTGCGACGCGCCGCTCGCTCACAGTTCTCGTGGTAGGCCACCAGTTCCGGAAAGATCATCGCGGAAGCGCTGATCGCTTGGGACAGAGCCTTCGCGGCGCCCAGCAACACGGCGGCGCGCCTCGCGCCGCCCTGTGCTTGGGCAACCCATGCCAGTGTTTCCATGGTCTGCGCGACCATGAACAGGTCCTTCTGCTGCCTGGTCATCTGTATCGATTGCCGCAGCAGCCGCAGCGCCCGCTCGCTGTCGCCCTGGTGCCACGCGGCAACCGCTGCTCCCCACAAGGCAGCCGACCGATGAAACGATTCGCCGTGGGATTCGCTGATCGCGAGGGCCTGCTCGTAGTACGAGAGGCCTGCTGCGCTGTCCTCCCGAAATATGCACACCCATCCGAGCGCGAACAGGGCCCAGATCTGTCCATAGACGTTCCCGTGCGCAGCGAACCACGCCAGGGCGGCTTCCGCGGGGGCGCGGGCGTGCGGCGGGTCGCCGCTGCTGAGTGCGTGAAAGGCTTGGCCGAGATCCGCGAACGCGTGCACGATCGGGTCGTCGGTCGTTGCGGCGAGTGCCTGCGCCTGCATGGCCCGCGCGGACACCGCGGCGCGATCGTCCTGGCCGATCGCCACCAGGTTGGCGTGCCACAGCGCCTTGGCGCGCAGCGCCGTAGCGGCAGCTGACCCGTCGGCGAGGGCGCGGTCGAGCCAGTACCGCGCCTCACTGTGCTGGCCTCGGGCGATCCAGAACGGCTGCAGGGCAGCCGCGAACGACAACGCGGCGTCGGATTCCGCCTCGGTGTCGGTCAGGCAGAAATCCAGCGCCTCACGCAGATTCGGTTGCTCGCGGTCGAGGCGGACGATCCAATGCGGCTGGCGGGGGCTGATCCACTCGGCCTCGGCGCGCTCGGCGAGCTGCCGGTACCAGGCCTGGTGCCGACGCCGCAGGTCCGTGTACCGGCCTGTCTGATCGAGCTTGTCGCGGCCATATTGGCGCACCGTCTCGAGCAGTCGGAACCGCACCACCGACCCCGACTCCTCCCGGTTCAGGATGGACTTGTCGACCAGGGCGGTGAGGATGTCGAGCAGCGGCGCTCCGAGGTCGTTTCGGCACACCCGTTCGACAGCGTCCAGTTCGACGGTGCCGGCGAACACCGACAGCTGTGCCCACACCTGTTGTTCGGCCGCGGTGCACAGGGAGTAACTCCAGTCGATACACCGCTGCAGGGTCTGCTGGCGGTCCGGTGCGCCGCGGCTGCCGCTGGTCAGCAGCGCGTATCGGTCGGTGAGCCGCTGCAGGATCTGTTCGGGTGACAATGCTCGCAATCGGGCCGCCGCCAATTCGATCGCCAACGGCAGCCCGTCGAGCCCGCGGCAGATCTCGGTCACGGTGGCGAGGTTGTCCTCGGTGAGCGCGAAGTCGGGCACGGCGGCGGCAGCGCGTTCGATGAACAGGGTGACCGCGTCGGAGCGGGCCGCCCTCCGCAGCGACGGCGGCTGATCCGGATCGGGAACAGACAGCGGCCGCACGTGTAAGACCGTTTCCCCGCCGATGCGCAGGGGCTCGCGGCTGGTGCTGAGAATCCGCAACGTCGGGCACTCCCGCAGCAGCGTCTCGACCAGCTTCGCGGCCGCGTCCACAATGTGTTCGCAATTGTCCAGCACCAGCAGCGACTGTCGCGAAGCCAGGTAGTCGATCAGCATGTCGAGTACCAGCTTCCCTTGCGGGCGCAACCCCGCGGCGGTGGCGATCACTCCCGGCAGCAGGGCATCGTCGTGCACCTCCGAGAGCTGGACCAGCCACACCCCGTCCGGGAAATTGCGCTGTGCATCGGTCGCGACCCGCGACGCCAGCCGGGTTTTGCCGACCCCGCCGATCCCGGCCAAGGTAACCAGCCGGGAACTCGCCAGCCGGGACTTGACCTCGGTCAATTCGGTGCGGCGGCCGACGAAGCTCGTCAGCTCGAGAGGAAAGGACCCTGTGCTGACCGGCGAAGCGAACGGCAGGGGCTCCCGGGCCGGCGAGCGACCGGTGGCCACGGGAGTCAACGGAACCGGGGTGCTCTCCTGCCGCTCGGCACCCGCTTCGGCGCGCATCGCCATCTCGTCGACCGGCAATCCGCGCCCGGCTTGCAGTGCTTGCAACTGCTCTCCCAACGCCTCGACGGAGGGCCGCTCCCCCGGAGCATGAGCCATGGCATGTTCGATCACCGCCGCTAGGTCCGGGTCGATACCGTGCTCGCGCAGGTCCGGTGCCGGCTCGGTGGTGATCCGCACGAACTGGGCGACCACCTGCTCGCCGCTGCGTCGCTCGAACGCTGCGTGCCCGGTCAGCGCGGCGAACAAGGTGGCACCGAGTCCGTAGACGTCCGCGGCGGGGGTGGGTGCCTCACCCGCCAAGACCTCCGGCGCGGTGAACGCCGGCGAACCGGTGACCAAGCCGGTAGCGGTGTGGAACCCGTCGGGGATGCGCGCGATACCGAAATCGGTCAGCGCCGGCTCACCGTATTCGGTGATCAGGATGTTGCTGGGTTTGACGTCTCGATGCAGGATACCGAGCCGATGAGCCGTCTCGAGCGCCCCGGCAATCCTCACCCCCACTCGCAACGTCTCGTCCACCGACAGCGGACCGTAACGACGGATCCGGGCGTAGAGGGAATCCTGCGGGTAATAGGGCATCACCAGATACGGCCGACCGGACGCCGTCATGCCCACCTGCAGCACCTCGACGATGTTCGGGTGCCCGGTCAGCCGGCCCATCGCCTGTTGCTCCCGGACGAACCGCTCGCGGTTCTCCTCCTCGAGGTCCGCGGTGAGCACCTTGATCGCCACCGTCCGGTCCAACGCCTCTTGGATGCAGCGATATACCAGGCCGAACCCGCCGCGCCCGATCTGCTCGGCGTCGGTGAATCCGGCCGCCGCCAGCTCCGCCGTGATCTCACAGACCGCGTCGCGCTGAGTTTTCAATGGGTCGATGTCGACCATGCGCCGGTCCCGCTTCCTGACGTGCTCAGGATATCGCGCAGTCGATCATGGCCACCTCGCCTTTCACCCACGGAAGGCGGCGAAGACCTGCGCTCCCGCATGATCATCCACGCGGCGATGCGGCGATCCACTGCGCTCGCTCACCCACCTGATTCGCGTCGCGAATGCCACCGGGGCCAGGACGCCGGCCGCAGCGGTGATCACGGCCGCAGTACCCAGACCTACCGACAACCGTTGAACCATGCGTGAATCAACTCCTATCGACAATGACCCGACCCGGGATTCGGTTTGCCGCACAAGAGGTTTCACGCAAATCGGGGTAATCCCGGAATTTCGACCTCCGTCGGCGCGAAGGATTACAACTCCGACCGGGCCACCGCTTCAGAAGGTGAACTGATCGCCGTAGGCGGTGGTCTGCGCGAGTCCCACGGCGGTGCTCACCGTGGTGGTGACGAACGGGACGGCCGACACCGGCGAGGCGCATTGGGCGATATTGAGCGCGGCATTGTTGAACGCGATGCGAAGCGGGAACGTCGTGGTGGCACCCAGGCGGGCCGTCTCCGTTCTCGCGACAGTGACCTGGCCGGGTCCCAAGTTCGCGAACACGCCTTCGGCCACACCCAGATTCCCGATGACAGCGGGGCTGATGACCCCAGCGGGAATAACTGTGCCCAGCTGTTGATAGGCGCCGAGGTCGGCGTCGAAGCCGCCGTCCACACTGATCCCGCAGCCGAGGATGAATCCCGCGACCGCCTCACCCGAGGTGATCGGGCCCCCGTCCACGGTGACCGAGTAATCGCCGGATATCTGCGCGGCATGCGAGAACGTCATGAGGACGTTCGGTGTCCGGTCACCGGGCGGGCTCGCCTCGATGCTGTCGACCGACGCCGTCACATGGACTCCCCCACCGGAGGCATCCGTGCCCGGCGGCTGAGCGCGACCGAGTCCGGCACCGCCGGCCCCACAAGCCCACCCCGGCCAGATTCGCCGCGAGCGTAGCGACCAAGGCGCCGGTGAACGAACGTCGCATGCCTGGAGCCTTCCGGTTCGCGATGGGCAACTCGACAACACATGGGGCAGACCCACACGGAGGGATACCGCTCGGCAAGCCTAGACGGCGCCACCATCCAGGCCGTGTCACCGCAAGGCGTGTCCACCCCCACCGAATCGGCACAGCCGAGTACCGCGACTTGCGACTGGTCAGTCGACGAGGCGGCGGAGCAGGGCCAGCGCCTCCGATACGTGGGCCCGCTCGGCGGGGGTCATGCGTTCGTCGAGGAGGTCGGCCAGGTGGCCGGAGCCGGCCTCGCGGCGTTCGGTCAGCAGGACGCGGCCGGCGGGGGTGAGTTCGAGGAGTTTGCGGCGGAGGTCGGCGGGGTCTGTGGTGCGGCGGATCAGGGCGCGCTCGATGAGGGTGGATGCGGCCGTTGCGACGGACTGGTGACGGATCTTGTCGGCGCGGGCGAGGTCGGCGACGGTGGCGGGGCCGTCTCGGTCGAGGCGTTTGAGGATCGACACCTGGGACAGGGAGATGGCTCGGCGGGGTGAGGCTGCGCGCATGCGGCGGACCAGGGCGCCGACAACGGATTGGAGGTCGTCGGCGAGTTCTGCTGGATCGCTTGTCAGTTCGCTCACGACTCCATAAAGTACAGGAAGACTGCGCAGTTTGACTGTATTAATTCGGAGAGGGTCCGATGGTGGATGGCATGGTCACGGCCGAACTGACGGTGGGCGGGCGGGAGCGGACGGTTCTGATGCGGCCACCCAGCGAAGCCGGTCGGCCGCTCGTGCTGGTACTACACGGCAATCAGTCGGCGAGCAAGAAGCGTGCATGGCGGGACTGGACCACCTTTCGCACCAATGCCGACCGATGGGGAATCGGGGTCGCGTTTCCGCAGGGGTGGTCGGGGTGCTGGGCCGACGGGCGCGGAGCGACGCTCGCCGATGAGGCGGGCGTGGACGATGTGTCGTTTCTGCGCGCTGTGATCGAGTGGAGCGCCGAACGCTATGACACGGTGGCCGAGCATTCGATCGTGGCCGGAATTTCCAACGGCGCGTTCATGGCTCACCGTGCGGGGTTGGAAATCGGGGATCTGGTTCCAGTGTTCGCGGCGGTCGCCGGTGGACTACCTGCCGATCTGGCGGGAGTGGATCCGACCCACGCGGTCTCGGCCATCCTGATCAATGGCGATGGCGATCCGTGGGTGCCGATCGAGGGCGGGCACTCCCGCCATCGCGGGTCCGACGGTGAACTACGCGGCCGCACTTATGGTTTGACCGAATCCGGGCAGCATTGGCGCGAGCTGAACGGCTGCACGGGAGCGAGTGAGACCATTCGCACCGACCGGTCCGAGCGCGAGCTGTCCGTGCTCACCTCCCCCGAAGACCGCAAGCTCTGAAACCCACCAGCACACAGGGAGAACCGAATGGCACTGCTCGGCAAACTGCTGAAGAATCGGCGCGCGGGCGACGCGGGGCTGGCCTGGAATCGGCCGGGACTGTCCGCGTCCGCGGAAATCACTGTCACCAGTGCGGATTTCGCACACGAATCGACCTTGCCGGACGTCCATACCGGGAAGCGGATCGGCGGCAGGGACGAGTCCCCGGCGCTGACATGGTCGACCCCGCCCGAGGGCACCGCGCAACTGCTCCTGGTCATCGAAGACCCGGACGCCCCCGGCTCAGCGCCCTTCGTGCACTGCGTCGCATTGCTCGAGCCGACAGTCACCGCATTGCCGCGCGGCGCACTGGGTAAGGCCACGGCACCCGCCGAAGTCCGACTGCTGCGTTCCGACTGGGGCCGCGGCTACATGGGCCCCTCCCCCATCAAGGGACACGGCCCACACCGCTACGCGTTCCAGATCTTCGCCCTGACCGAACCCCTCACCGATATCGACGGCAAGCCCATCGATTCGGTCAAGCCGAAGAACGTCCTGGCCGCCGCCCGAGCCCACGCCCGCGGCCGAATCGACGGCTTCTACGAACGCTCGTGAGGGATCCGGTCGCGGCCGGTCACATCTCGCGTTGCGCGCGACCCAGAACGTGAGCGCGAGCGTCTGACCGGAGCCAACTCGTCAGGGGAACAGCTTCACCGGGTTCACGATGTCGGCGACCAGGGTGAGGATCATGTACGCGCCGCCGAGAACCACCACGACGTAGGTGGCGGGCAACAGCTTCAGGTAGTCGACGGGGGCGCCGTCGGGGAGACCCTTGCGGTTGCGGAACACGTTGCGGAGCTTCTCGTAGATGACCACCGCCATGTGGCCGCCGTCGAGGGGCAGCAGCGGGAGCAGGTTGAAGGCGCCGAGGAAGAAGTTCAGCGAGGCCAGGGTCAGGATGAACATGGACCAGAGGCCGTGTTCGGCGGTTTCGCCGCCGATCTTGGAGGCGCCGTAGACCGAGACAGGGGTTTCGGGGTCGCGGGTGCCGCCGGTGACGGCGTGCCAGAGGTCGCCGACCTTGGCGGGCATCTGGGCGAGGGACTCGACGGTGCGGACCGCGATCTGGCCGGTGAAGGCGCCGGCGGCGGGGATGGCGGCGAGGACGTTGTACTGGACCGGGCCGTAGAAGTCCTGGCCGACGCCGACCTTGGCGACCGTCTTGGGGGTGCCGTTCTTCTCCGGGTAGACGACCGCCATCTTGGGGGTGACCGGGGCGGTCATGGTCTTGCCGTCGCGTTCGAAGGTGTAGGTGAAGGGGCCGGTCTGCTTCTCGGTCTCGGCGCGGAATTCCTTCCACGTCTTGATCGGGACGTCGTTGACCTTGGTGACCTTGTCGCCCTGCTGGAGACCGGCCGACTGGGCGGGACCGGTGCCGGTGCAGTCGATCAGCTTCTGGTCGGCGGTCATGTCGGAGACGCAGCCGAGCTTGCCGAGCTGGGTTTCCGCCGGCTGATCGAAGCGGGGCAGACCCCAGCCGACGGCCAGGATCACGATGAGGATGTAGCCGATGAGGAAGTTCATCAGGATGCCGCCGGACATGACCAGCAGGCGCTTCCAGGTGGCCTGCCGGTACATCGCCCGGTCCAGATCCTCGGGCTCGAGCTCGTCGAGGGCGGTCATGCCCGCGATATCGCAGAAACCGCCCAGCGGCAGCGCCTTGAGACCGTATTCGGTCTCGCCGCGCCGCCACGAGAAGATCTTGGGCCCGAAACCGATGAAGTAGCGCCGCACCTTCATGCCGGTGGCCTGCGCGGTCCACATGTGACCGCATTCGTGCAGGGCGACCGAGGCCGTGATCCCGAGGGCGAACAGTGCGAAGCCGATCGCGTAGACCATCCGGTTACGAGCCCTCTCCTGCAGTCAGCCGCGCACGATCGTGCGAGCGGTGTCGCGCGCCCACGTATCGGCCGCGAGCACCTCGTCCAAGCTACCGGGTTCGGCGGCCCAGCGGTCGGCGGACTCCACGACGCGCGCAACGGTTCGCACGATGTCGGGGAATCGGATGAGACCGTCCAGGAACGCCTGCACCGCGATCTCGTTGGCGGCGTTGTACACGGCGGTCACGCAGCCACCGGCCTTTCCGGCGGTGCGGGCCAGCTCGACGGCCGGGAACACGGCGTTGTCGACGGGCTCGAAAGTCCAGGTCGAGGCGGTGGAGAAGTCGCAGGCGGCGGCCGCGCCCGGCACCCGGTCCGGCCAGCCCAGGGCCAGCGCGATGGGCAGCTTCATATCGGGCGGGCTGGCCTGGGCCAGGGTCGAACCGTCCTTGAAGGTGACCATGGAGTGCACGATCGACTGCGGGTGCACGGTGACGTCGATGTCGTCGTAGCCGATGCCGAACAGCAGGTGCGTCTCGATCAGCTCGAGGCCCTTGTTCACCAGCGACGCCGAATTCAGCGTGTTCATCGGGCCCATGGACCAGGTCGGATGGGTCTTGGCCTCGGACGGGTTCACCGACTCCAGCATCTCGGTGGTCCAGCCCCGGAACGGCCCGCCCGAGGCGGTGAGCACCAGCTTCGACACCTCGTCGGCGCGCCCGCCGCGCAGGCACTGGGCCAGCGCCGAATGCTCGGAGTCCACCGGCACGATCTGTCCCGGCGTGGCCGCCCGCGTCACCAGCGAGCCGCCCGCCACCAGGGATTCCTTGTTGGCCAGGGCGAGTCGCCGCCCCGATTCCAGGGTGGCCAGGGTGGGTCCCAGTCCGAGCGAGCCGACCAGCGCGTTGAGCACCACGTCGGCGTCGGTGCGGCGCACCAGCTCGGTGGCGGCGTCCGGACCTGCCAGCGCCACACCGAGTTCGGCGGCCGCGGCCTCGTCGGCGACCGCCACATTGGTGGTGCCGGTGGCCGCGATCTGGCTCGCCAACAGTTCGGTGTTACCCCCGCGCGCCGCGAGCCCCACCACTTCGAAGCGGTCGGGGTTGGCGGCGATCACCTCCAGTGCCTGCGTACCAATCGAACCGGTGCTGCCCAGCAGCAGAACTCTCACAACGTCGGACACGCGCCTATTGTCCCCCGCCCCCTGGTCGCTACGACGCTGGGTCGTATGTCACGATATTGGCCAGCAATCGATTCGAGCCGTAAAGGAGCCACAGTGGCCGCCACGGAACTGGAACCCGCGCACCCCTCTGAGGTCGTCACCAAGGTCGACACCGCCGAGGTTCCGTCCGCAGCGTGGGGCTGGAGCGGCGAGTCCCGCCGGACCTTCCGCATCGCCGGCTGGGTCGTCGTCGTGATCCTGCTGACCATGCTGTTCGAGAACCAGCAGGGCAGCTCGTCGGGTACCGGCAATGTCGGCTACATCGCGCTCGTGCTGTTCGCGGCCGGCCTGGCGGTCATCCTGATCCGCGACTCCATCCTGTCGCGTCGCCCGCGCTAGTCGCGAAGCCCCACAACGACATTCGGTCCGGATCGCCCCTGAGCGATCCGGACCGAATTGTGTTGTCCGCCGGGTTCTCACCGCGGCGCGGAGGCGAGGAGCCTCAGCTGGCCGGGGTGGAGTCCGGCGCGTTCATGCGGTTGTAGAGGCCGATGCCGACGGCGATGGCCGCGGGCACACCGGTCAGCACCAGACCCGAGGCGGCGCCCAGCGGGATGCCGATGGCGGCACCCGCGACACAGCCCGCGATGCCGGTCGGCACCGACATGATCACCACACCGGCCACCGCACCGCCGACCGCGCCGAGCGCGCAACCGGCGACGCCGCCGACGACGGTGCCGAGCAGGGTGCCCATGGAGGTGGAGAGACCGAACTGGTTGACCGCGGCCGACATGGCGGCGTCCTGATCGGCCTGGCTGGCGACATCGTGCAACGCGGGAGCGGGCAGCGCCGGGGCGGGGAAGGCGGCGGCCGGGTCCATGTTCGGGGTGAGGGTCGCGGTGTTGCCGGCGATCTTCGCGGCGACCGGGTGGGCCATATCGCCGGTCACGTAGCTCAGCGGGAACGCGGTCACCACGGCGCCGTCGGCCGCACGCACCTGGAACTGACCGTTCTCGGTGGTCAGCGAGCCCGCGTCGGTCTTCAGGACGACGGACGCACCCTCGATCTTCGTATCCCAGTGGATGCCCTCGGGGGCGGCGACCGGGGCGGCGTTGGCGGTACCGGCGGAGACGCCGACGGCCGCGATGGCGAGAGCCGAGGTGGCGGCAAACTTCTTGAAACGCATTACTTTTCGTCGCTTTCTAGACTGGGCGCTTCCCTCTTGGGAGCGAGGTCCTCATCGAGCACCCGAGATAAGATAAGTCAGCAAATGTTGCCTATTTGTTGCCAAATCGTGGCGAAAACGGTCCTGAACGTATGTTTTGCGTAAAGACGGTGTTTGCCGATCATCTGTTCGGTGATCTGAGCAACTTTCCAGAATGCGAAGCGACCCGCGTCACACCCCGATCGAGGGGCATGACCGCGGGTCGCGGTGCGCGAACTACCGGCTACTGCTCGGCCGGGTTGTTGATGCGGTTGAGGAAGATGATGCCGACGATGATCGCGGCGGGCACGCCGACCAGCACCAGGCCGGCCGCGCCGCCCAGCGTGATACCCGTCGCGGCGCCGGCCAGGGCGCCGGGGATGGACAGCACGCCGCCGCCCGCCAGGCCGCCGATCAGGAAGCCGAGGGTGCCGCCGATGACGGTGCCGACCAGGGTGCCGATGGCGGTGGCCAGGCCGAACTCGGTGGCCGCGGCCGAGACCGCGTCATCGAAGCTGGCCTGGTGGTCGGTGGTGACCTGATGCAGCGGCAGGTTGGTCGGACGCGCGGCGGCCGGATCGGTGCTCGGGGTCAGGGTGGCGCGCAGGCCCTCGACACCGGCCTGGATCGGGTAGTCGAGATCGTCGACGGTGTACGACAGCGGGACCGCGGCGACCACGATGCCGTTGTCGTCGCGCACCTGGAGCTGACCGTTGTCGGTGGTCATCGAACCCCGGTCGGTGTCGACGACGACGGCGTTGCCCTCGATGCGGGCGTTCCAATGGATGGCGGGGGCGACCTGATTGATGCCCTTGTTCACGCCGTCGATCAGCGAGGGCAGAACCGGCACGGGGGCCGGAGCCGGAGCGGGGTCGGCGTAGGCGACACCGGCGGTGACGCCGAGAGCCGAGATGACCAGCGCGGAGGTGGCGGCGATTTTGCTGAACTGCATGACTTCTGGCTTTCTTACGGGCGGGATTCCACCGGGTTGGCCCGGAAGATCGGATGGGACGCAGGTCGAGCATCCTGAGCGGGCGTCCAATAAGAAAGTACTGAGAAATAGCCGCAAATGCTCCTTTGATAGCGAACATCACTCAGTGCCAGAACCCGTGACACAGGCCACAATTGGGCCGTGAATCAGCGGCGGAAGCGGTCCCGCAGCTGCGGATCGTTCTCCCACCACAGTCCCGTGGAGACCGGTTCGTCGGCCTCGACGGCATCGAGTTCGGCGTCCAGCGCGCCCGCCTCCCGCTTCTCGTCGTCGGCGAATCGCCGCATCACGACCAGCGAGTAGATCAGGCCGAGCAGATCCCCGAGCAGCCACAGGATGCCCGCGCCGATCGTCTGGTCCAGGCGGACGTCCGGTCCCCAGGTGCGGCCGAGCGAACCGTAGTACCCGGCGGCGACGAGCGGGCCGAGCCACAGCACGATGCCCAGGATGCCGTCGGCGAGCGATTCGCCGACCGTGATGAGCAGCGACAGCCCCTGCGTGAAATGCCGTGGCACCGGATCGATCTGCAAGCGGGAGTAGAAATACAGAAACCCGATGGCCACCACCAGGAATCGCGTGATGGCGTCGACCCCGCCGTGCCGCAGCACCGCCTCGTACCAGGGCGAGAGGAACAGCGCCCACGGCAGCAAGAGAATCAGCATCGACGCGGTGGCCGGATGGGTGAGCAGCCGGGCCACGTCGCCGGAGAGCATGGCGTCCAGGCGTTTCCGCCCCGCCTCGCCGAGCGCCGCGCGCAGCACGGTGAACGGCGCTCCGGCCGCGAGCGCGAACGGCACCACGTACAGCAGCAACAGCACCTGCAGCGCGCGCACCCAGAACAGCGTGTCGGAGTACACCCCCGGCATCCCGAGGCCGGTGTACAGCCACACGCCCAGCCCCGCGACGCCGAAGTACACGGCCCGGCTCACCGGAAGCTGTTCCCCGCGACGGCGGCCGAGCACGAAGCAGGTCGCGTAGGCGAGGCCCAGCAGCGCGACGACCACCGCCGTCGAGGCGTCCCATCGCCAGGCGCTCACCAGTCCGCTCAGGTGCAGCGGTGTCTCGATCCGAACCACGGCCCCAGTATGCGCGGTGCGGTCGCGGCGATCCCTGGGGGATCGCTGGGAATGGGAATCAGTCGGTCTCGGGGGTCATCGGGCTCGCATGGGAGACCTCGTAGTCGGCCTCGAACGAGCGCTCGCGCCGGCGTTCGCGCAACTTCCACACGATCAGCGCGACCACCACGACCGCGGCCGCGCCCAGGGCCAGATCCCGGCCGACCGTCTTGGCCACCGCCTCGTAGGACTGTCCCGCGACGAAGCCGAGCACCACGAAGATTGCGCCCCACACGATTCCGCCGACCGCGTTGAAGATCAGGAAGCGGCGGTACGGCATCCGGGAGGTGCCCGCCAGCGCGGGCATCATGGCCCGGAAGAAGGCGGTGAACCGGCCCAGGAACACCGCCCAGCCGCCGCGGCGGGCCAGATAGTCCTGGGCGCTGTCCAGGCGGCCGCGGTGGCGGTCCAGGATCGAGGCCTGCAACAGCTTCGGACCCACCTGCTTGCCGACCTCGTAGCCGACGCTGTCGCCGATGATCGCGGCGGCGATCACGAGCACGATCATCAGCCACAGCTGCACGTGGCCCTGGCTGGCGGCGACGCCGCCGAGCACCGCGGCCGTCTCGCCGGGAATGACGAAGCCGACGAAGATCGCGTCCTCGGCGAACACCAGCAGCGCGACGACGAGGTACACCCAGACCGGCGCGATATCCAGGATCCGGTGCATCAGCGAATTCATGTCCGCCACGGTACCGACGGGGCCGGTCACCCGCGGGGCCGGTCGCACGATCCGGGCGGGCGCAACGATTTTCGGGTGGCTCCGGGTGGTTCGCGGTCCGGCTCAGCGGGTCACGTCCGCGCCGAGGAACGCGTCGAGCAGCTTCGCGGTGGCCTCGGCCGGGATGCCGTGGTCCGCGCCGCCGGGCACCTCCGCGTAGCGGGCGCGGGCGAGGCGGGCGGGCAGGGCCTCGGCGGCGGAGCGGACGCCCGGCCAGGATTCGGGGCTGCTGATCACCACGGTCTCGATATCGAGGCGGGCCATCTGCTCGGTGGGCAGGTTGGGCGGGCGGCAGATGGCGGCGTCGTAGACCACGGTCTGGGCGATCGCCTCCAGTTGCGGCCGGATCGGTGACCGTTTGACCTGTTCGACCACGGCCGGGGGCAGGCCGATGCCCTCGAGCTGCATCAATTCCACGGCGGCTCCGCGCTCGCCGCGGGCGATCAGGTCGGCCAGCCGTTCGGGCAACCGCTGCGGCGTGTGATCGGCCAGGCCGCCCAGCGCGAACGGCGGTTCGTAGAGGGCCAGGCGGGTGATGCGCGAGCCCGCGGCGGCGGCGCGCAGGGCCAGGATGCCGCCGGAGGAGAAGCCGAAAACCGCTGCACTGCCACCGATCTCGGCAATGACGGCGTCCAGGTCCTCGATCTCGCGGCGCACGTCGTAGCGGCCGGAGTCGGCGGGGGCGAGGGCGTCGGTGCTGTCGCCGCGGCCGCGGCGGTCCGGGCGGACCACGGTGTAGCGGTCGGCAAGTTGCTCGGCCAGGGCCGCGCAGGTGCCGCTGTCGTTGAAGGCCCCGGGCAGGAACACGATGGCCGGGCCGGCGCCGGCGCGGTGATAGGCGATGGTGGTGCCGTCGGCGGAAGTCACGGTGGGCATGGTCGTCTCCAGTCTGTGGGTGGACTCGATACCGGATCGACGAACGGGAATCCCGGCCATGGACGGCGGCGGTCGGCATAGTGGTGTCCATCCGCGTCCGTCCCGTTCGTCGTGCGGGTGAGAGGAGACGACCATGCGATATCTCTTGCTGATCAGCGCCGACGAGAGCCGGGTCGACGAACACCGCACCGACGACGGGATGAGCGAGTTCCGGGACTGGCTCGACGACCTGCTCGCCCGCGGCGTGCTCACCGCCCACGAGGGCCTGCACCCCAGCCACACCGCCACCACGGTCCGGGTGCGCGGGGACGAGGTGCTGCTCACCGACGGACCGTTCACCGAGGCGAAGGATCAGATCGGCGGGTTCGCGCTCATCGAGGTGGCGGATCTCGACGCGGCCATCGAGATCGCGGCCCGGCATCCCGCCAGCCGGTTCGGGCAGATCGAGATCCGGCCGGTGCTGACGCTGTGACCGAGGTCGACGCCGCGCTCACCGCCGCCTTCCGCACCGAATGGGCGCGGCTGGTGGCCACCCTGATCGGCGGGCTCGGCGACTGGGACCTGGCCGAGGAGTGCGCACAAGAGGCGTTCGCGCTGGCCTGGCGCACCTGGCCGCGCGACGGCGTGCCCGAGCGGCCCGGGGCGTGGCTGCTGACCGCGGCCCGGCGCCGCGCCGTCGACCGGCTGCGCCGCGAACGCGTCGGGGCCGGGAAACTGCGGGAACTGGCCCGCACCGAGATCCCCGATGCGGGAGAAGCCGTGTCCGGCACCGACATTCCCGACGATCGGCTGCGGCTGATCTTCACCTGCTGCCATCCGGCGCTGGCGTTCGAGGCGCAGGTGGCGCTGGCGTTGCGCACGTTGACCGGGCTGACCACCGCTGAGATCGCCCGGGCGTTCGGTGTTCCCGAGCCGACCATGGCCAAGCGGCTGGTGCGGGCCAAGCAGAAGATCCGCGACGCGGGCATCCCGTATCGGGTGCCGCCCGCGCATCTGCTGCCCGAGCGCACCACCGCCGTGCTCGGGGTGATCTATCTGTTGTTCAACGAGGGGTACCTGGCCGGGGCTGGGCCCGATCTGCAAAGGCCCGATCTGGCGGCGGAGGCGCGGCGGCTGGCCGCGCTGGTGGTCGAGTTGATGCCCGATGATCCCGAGGCGGGCGGGCTGAATGCGCTTGTCCTGCTCCAGCAGTCGCGAGCCGCGACCCGGACTCTGGACGGGGTGCTGGTGCCGCTCGAGGAGCAGGATCGGGGGCGGTGGGATCGGGAGCTGATCGCGGCGGGGCTGGCCGAGTTGCGGCGCGCCGCGCGCCGGGATCGGCTGGGTCCGTACCAGTTACAGGCCATGATCGTCGCCTGCCATGTCACCGCCGCGGATCCCGGGCAGACGGATTGGGCGCGGATCGCCGAACTGTATGACGGGTTGTGGGCCCGGATCCCCTCCCCCACGGTGGCTGTGAACCGGGCCATCGCCGTGGCCATGCGCTCCGGACCCGAGGCGGGTTTGGCGTTGCTCGACTCGGTGGCGGCTCCGGTCGGGTCGGAGGTGGCCCGGCAGGTCACCGCGACCCGGGCCGATCTGCTGCGACGGCTGGGCCGCAGTGCTTCGGCGGCAATCGAATACCGGGCCGCCCTCGACCTCACCGCCAATGCCGCCGAGCGCGACTATCTGCGCCGCCGGTTGGCCGAGGTCGAGGGCTGAGGGTCAGCTCGCCCGCGTGCGGGTCATCAGCAGCAGGGGGCGTCCGGTCGAAACCACCCAGTGCTCCCAGGCATTCAGACCGACCAGGACCGCGGTCACCGCGGCCAGCGTCACGATCTCCGGCAGCAGCGTCGAGGCGAGGGTCAGCGCCGCCAGCACCAGTGCGGCGATGAACCGGCCGAGGGTCGCCGCGCCGAACATGCGCCAGCGGGTGAACAGGAAGGTCGACACGTACAGGGTCGCGCCGATGGGCAGCAGGAAGGCGTTGACGCCGTGCGCGGTCCCGGTCGGATGCTCGACCATGCTGCGCGCGCCGACCGCCACCCCGACCAGGCCGATCACCAGCAGAATGTGGCCGTAGCTGAGCACATCCCGCACCACGGTGCCGCGAACCTGGTTGGTGCGCAACGAATGCTCGACCGCGGAGAACCCGTAGGCGAAGTACAGCCACCACAGACCGCAGCCGAGCACGAAGATCAGCACCACCGCGATCCACGACATGACGCCCAGATGCGCCTCCGCCGCTTCCGAACCCACCGACGCGACGGTCTCGCCGAGCGCGATGATGACGAAGGTGGCGAACCGCTCCGGCAGATGCGTCGCGCCGAACTGCACCGACTCCATCCGCCGCGCCAGCAGCGCCGGACCGCCGAAAGCCAGCAGCACCGCGACGACCCAGAGCGCGTTGCGCGCCCCACCCTGCGGAACCAGCGCCGCGATCACCAGCAGCACCGCCGCGACCAGGGTGACCGTGAACGGATTGACCCAGCTGCCGAACACGCCCGCCTGCGAGAACGCCCGCTTGCGCCGCATCTCGGCCCACAGCAGCAGCCGCAGCACCAGATGCGCGACCGCCAGGATCAGCGGCAGCGCGCGCCCGAGGAACGCGTGCGGCGCGGCGATGGCGATGACGAACATGCACAGCCCGCACGCGAACAGGAAGATCCGCTGCCGATTCGAATCCTCGACCCCGTGCACCGACAGCGTCGTCCCCACCCACGACCACCACATGATCGCCAGCAGCAACACCGTCTGCCCGACGGCTCCCCAGCTCTCCCCGGCCACCGCCACATGCGCGGCCTGCGTCACCGCGAACACCAGCACCAGGTCGAAGAACAACTCCGCCCAACTGGCCCGCTCATGCGCCTCACGTAGAGGTTCAGTCACACCCGTAATCCCTGCCTAGCACCATTTCCAGCGCGTTCACTCTAGTCACACCGCATGACCGTTTTGTCCGACCTGCCCCTACGTTGATCACACCCACCGATCACACCGATCACCCGAAGCAGGCCACATCGAGTGGCCGGCCGGGTCACGCCGAGCCGTCACCCGGATCACCGCCCGCCGGAGGGACCGAGGCGATTCCCGCGCACCCGGGCCCGCCCGCGCGGGCCGCGCCCGGCGAACCGCCGCCGCGCGTCGTCGAGCCAGTCGGGCCGTTCCCGCCGTAGCCGCCACACCTCCCCCACGGTCCAGCCACCACCCAGCTCCGGCAGATCGGTGACCGCGATATCCAGCCGCGCCGCCGCGGCGGCCCGCTTCAACGGCCGTGTCGCCGAGTCCATTCGGCTTCGTTGTGCGTTCATGCCATCCAGGCTGCGCCGCGGTCCGACGACACCGCGGCGATACCGGAACTTCGCACCCCTCCACCCGATCCAGCCGCCCGGACCCCGATCACGGTCGCCGAATCGTCTCCGAGTCACCGTGCGCCGCAATCGGATCCGGTTAGAGCGGTCGATCGACCCGCCGTTACGGGAGGTCCGGCGTGAGCGCACACGGAAAGGGCGGCGCGAAGCAGCAGCTCCGCACCGCCGTCGGCGACCGTGTCCCGTCACGGCTTCCAGTCGACGCACCGCAGCCAGGCGGCCAGATCCAGCAGTCCCGGGTGCTCGGCCCGCAGTTCCGCCAGGTCCAGCGGCCCGTCCGGGTTCTCGTTGAAGTGCGTGAACATCTGCCCGACGTGCGGGTCGAACGCCCGGACCTGTTCCAGCGGCACCACATTGCTGTGCGCGGGCAGCCCGGCGTGCGCCCCGATGATCTCCGCGATCCGCGGCGGGGTCAGGTAGTCCCCGGCCAGCGGCACCGTGCGGCCGAGGAACTCCCCGGGCCGGTCGAAGGCGAACGCGGCGAACGCGCCGATGTCGCGCGTCGAGATCAGCGAGACCGGAATGTCCCCGCGCACCGCGAGATTGAGCTGCAGCACGCCGTTCTGGTCGAGCACCGGCCGGTTGAAGCCGTTGAGGTTGTCCATGAAGAAGGTGGGCCGCAGGATGGTCGCGGGCAGCTCGAGTTCGCGGATGTACCCCTCGATGGCCGTCTTCGCCGCGTAGTACTCGACGCCGGTGTCCTGACCCGCGCCGCGCAGCGAGCTGTAGACGAAGTGTTCGATACCGAGCTCCCGGGCCAGCTCCGCGACCGTCCGGCCCCGGCGCTGTTCGGCCGCAATGCCTTCCGTGGTGATGTGGACGCCCTCCATCATGGTCAGCATCATGAACACGCCGTACGCGCCTGCCAGAGCGGCCCGGATGGAGTCGGTGTCGTCGAGGTCGCCCTGGATCAGGTTCGCGCCCTCGGCGCGCAGCGCGGTCGCGGCGGGCGACTCCAGGTCGCGCACGAAAGCGTGTACTTCCCAGCCGCGTTCGAGCAGCTGCCGTGTGGTCGCGCGGCCCTGCTGCCCGGTCGCGCCGATGACCAGAACCGGTGCCTTGTCGTTCGTCATGTCGTTCTCCCCATGAGCGGTGATCCGTGCCGATCACCTGATGCCTATGACGTTAGGGACGCGCCGACACCTGGTCCTGGTACCGATACTGCTAGCCACAAGGGGATGCGATGCCCGACAATCACCGTTCCGAACTGGCCGCCTTCCTCAAAGCGCACCGAGCCCGGCTCACCCCCAAGGACGTCGGCCTGCTCGACGACCCGGAGCCCGGCCGCCGCCGCACCCCCGGGCTGCGGCGCGAGGAGGTCGCCGAGCTCGCCGGCGTCAGTCTGACCTGGTACACGTGGCTCGAACAGGCCCGCAAGATCGCGGCCAGCCCCCAGGTGGTCGACGCCCTGGCCCGCGCCCTGCTCCTGTCCCCCGCCGAGCACCGCCACCTGCGCACCCTGGCGGGCCTCGCGGATCCCCTGGAGCACAAGGACATCGACGACGGCCGACTGCAACGCCTGGTCGACGCCCTGATGCCCGACCTGGCCGTCGTCCACGACGCCCGCTTCGACTTCGTCGTCTGGAACGCCGCCTTCGCCCGCGTCCGCGTCGACCCCGCCGAACTTCCCGCCGACCGCCGAAACCTGCTGTGGTGGATGTTCACCGACGACCGCACCCGCGCCATGATGCCCCGCTGGGAACGCGCCGCCCGCGCCATCCTCGGTCAATTCCGCGCCGTGGCCGGCCGCACCCCCGACAACCCCGACCTCACCGCCCTCATCACGGCCCTCACCGAAGCCAGCCCCGAATTCCGCACCTGGTGGCAGGAATACCCCGTCCAGGACTTCCGCCCCGCCACCATCACCCTGAACCACCCCACCGCCGGCCCGCTCGACCTCGACGTCCACCAACTCCGCCCGGTCGACAACCCCGACCTGCTCATGGTCGTCCAACTCCCCGCCACCGCGGACGACCGCCACCGCATCGCCACATTGCTCGATAACGATCGCGCAAACCGACCTACTGGGCGGTAGGCCATCTTCTAGGGTCGGCGGGATCCCCTCCCCGCTGCACCACCAGGACCCTCTCGTGAAACTGAAACACTGCCTGTCCGCAATTGCGATGATCGTTGCCGCCGGCCTGACCGGCATCACCCCGGCCGGTGCGGACAGCGGAAAGTATGTGGCGCTGGGCGATTCGTATGCGGCGGGGGTGGGCATCTCGAACATTCTCGACAAGACCTGTTCGCGGTCGGATCGCAATTACGCGCATCTGTTCGCGGCGCAGCGCGGGTATGCGCTCACCGACGTCACCTGTGGTGGCGCGACCATCGACTCGGTGACCAGTACGCAGCTGTCGGCTGTCACCTCGGACACGACCCTCGTCACGCTGGGGGTCGGCGGCAATGATGTCGGGTTCGGGCAGTTGGTGAAGGATTGCGTGCTCGCGGGCACGATCGGAACGGGTAGCGGGACAGGGAGTCTCGCCACGGGTAGCGCCAGCGGCAGTGCCGGGGCGGTCGCCGAGCTGGTGGCGGGTTGCAAGAACAAGTACGCGGCGGCGATGCCGGGGCGGCTGTCGATGACCGCGGCCAAGCTCGCCCAGCTGCTCGCCGCCATTCGGACGCAGGCGCCGCAGGCTCGCATCGTGCTGGTCGGGTATCCGAAAATCCTGCCCGACAACGCGTCTCTGTGCGCGGGCCGCCAACCGGTGCTCGCCGCCGATGCCGACTGGATTCGGGACGGCGTGATCGGCGGTCTCAACACCATGCTGAGCTCGCAGCCCGGCACCACCTACTTCAGCACCTACGAGCTGTACGACGGCCACGATGTCTGCGAAGCCGTTCCGGATCGCTGGGTCAACGGCACCTCCGTCGACAATGGCGAAGGCGCGCAATTCCATCCGAACCAGTACGGCCACGCCGCCACCGCGCAGAAGATGATCGCCACCCTCTGACCGGGTCAGGCGGCCATGTGCTGGAGGTTCTCGCAGACCAATGTGACGCTGTTGTACAGCATTTCGCCGGGGCCGTCCCGCAGGGCGGAGACCTCGATCTTGGACGGCCACGCGTGCTCGAGCAGGTAGCTCGGAACCGGGGTGCCCTCGCCGTCGTACATCGTCAGGGTGCAGTCGCGGCGCGCCATGGCCATCTGGCCATTGCGCGCCGACTGGTGCCAGGCCCACAGGTCGGCGGTGCCGGTGCGGCCTCGGCACAGCGTGACCTGGGGCGGCTTGACCCTTCCGGGCAGTTGGATCGGACCGCCGCCACCGCCTTCGAGGTAGGCCACCGGTTCGATTTCCGACACGATGCCGCCCAGTTCCGCGAAGGACGCGATCTGGAGGCCGTCGATGACGATGACGAAGGAGGAAATGGTCGTGAGTTGCGGCATTGGCATCATGCGCTCCTCGGCCGATCGGACGCCCGGCAAGCATCCGCCTTCGATCCAGTGTAGGAACCACGGCACGCCCGGCAAGAGCGAATCGATCGCATAGCTACCTTCGGGCAACAAGCCCGCCGGTCGGGACGCTATTCGAGAATTCCGGTCGGACGGGCGACACCGGCGACATCGCAGAGCGCGAAGTAGGCGTCCTGGATGGTCTTCGAATCGACCACACCCGCCACATTGCCGTCGGCGTCGAGGTCGATGAACGCGCCCTCGACGATGAACAGGACATCGGAGTCCTCGGCGACGGTGAGGGTGTGGACCGACCCGGCGGGCTCGTGGATGAACGTCCCGGCGGTGTAGTGGATGCCCTGCTCGGCGTAGTACCAGTCCCCGGAGAAGGTGTACGCGTTCACCGCACCGGTGTGCTTGTGCGTGGGCAGGCTGAACCCGGCCTTGAACCGATTGCGCAGCACGAACCCCGACGGCGACACCCGCAGCAGCTGCAAGCCGACATCACCCGCCCACACCCAGGGGATATCGGCTTCGTTCACGTGCCCTACGAGCGGTTGCTGCAACATGAAGCAAACGCTAGGTCAAGAACCTTTGCGCCCGAAGGGAATCCGAAATATCCGATTCATCCCGTTGCGCTCTCGGTATCGAGCCCGAGAAATCGGTCCGGCAAGGACAGCATCGCGATGGTGCGCAGAGTGAGCAGATACTGCACCACGATGCTTCGGGAGGTGTAGGGCAGCCCGTACTGTTCGGCGAGGTCTCGGACTTGCCGGGCGACATCCGGCAGGCGGTTGCTCGGCACGTCCGGGAACAAGTGGTGTTCGATCTGATATCCCAATGACCCGGTCAAGATTCTCCCGACCGGACCGGACGGGAAGTTCGCGCTTCCGAGAAACTGCCGGAGATACCACTCGCCGCGGGTCTCGGTGGCCAGATCGCGTCGGGTGAACTTCTCGGCGCCGTCGGGGAAATGGCCACAGAAGGTGACGATCTGCTCCCAGCTGTTCTTCGCGACGTTGGCGGCCAGGTTGGCGCGGATGGTCGATTTCCAATTCCGCGTCGACAATGCGGGGAAGGCGACGTAGTCCTTGAAGAGCTGTCTGCTCGCCTTGCGGAGTATCTCGACGCCGGCTCCCCGCAACTCCTGAGAATCCTTGCGTCCCGCCACGACCTTCGGGATCTCCAGATGATAGATGCACATCCCGAACTCGTAGAGCATCGAGATCGGCACGACGTACACCGCGTTGCCCAGATGGTAGGGGCGCCAACGTCGATCGCGAGTGACGCGCAGCAGCCCGTACCCCTCGTCCGGATCCATCCCGATCACGTTGGCGAAAACATGATGCTGGTAGTTGTGCGCCTTCTTCCAGTGCGCCGCCGGCATCGGGTGATCCCATTCCCAGGCGGACGAATGTATCTCGGGATCATTCATCCAGTCCCACTGGCCGTGCAGGACATTGTGTCCGATTTCCATGTTCTCGATCACCTTGGACAAGAACAACAGTCCGGTGCCGAGCCACCAACTGCTCTTTCTGCCGGAGTCGAGGAGCACCAGCCGCGCACCGACCTCGAACGTCCGCTGGATCCTGATCAGGTTCCTGATGTAGCGGGCGTCCCGCTCACCGAGGTCGTGCTCCACCGATCGTTTGATCTCGTCGAGCCGGTCTCCGAACTCGCGAACATCTTCGGATGTCAGATGGGTGTAGGCCGCTACGTCGGTGATGGCCATCAGTGCGCCCCGGCCGATCGCAGTCGACCGGGCAAACGTGATTCGGACAGTGCCATCAACGCTCCAATCTGCGGTGAGATCGATCTGCATCGAAAGGTGCTGCAAGGACGAACCCGTCTGCCCACGTCGCGCCGTTGCTTGCGACGACAAACTCGCGGACGCCGGGCCGATCCAGCCTGTCAGAATACCGCGTGAGGCGCCTGCCGCGTGATAACCCACTATTCGCTGACACGGAATGTCATGCGGGATACCCGACTTGGTCGAGGATCCGCTACGACCCGACGGGCCCGATCGCGCCCGCCGCACGCCCGTTCACCACGAGCGTCATCACACCGACGTGTGGTCAGCCTTCCGCGGCGAGCTGGCCGCAGGCGGCGGCGATCTCCTGGCCCCGAGTGTCACGGACGGTGCAGGTGACGCCCTGCGCCTGGACACGCCGGACGAACTCGTCCTGGACCGGCTTCGGGGACGCGTCCCATTTGCTGCCCGGCGTCGGGTTGAGCGGGATCAGGTTGACGTGGACCAGTGGGCCGAGGGCCTTGTGCAGCTTCTTGCCGAGCATGTCGGCGCGCCAGCCCTGATCGTTGATGTCGCGGATCAAGGCGTACTCGATCGACACCCGGCGACCCGACTTGTCCGCGTAATAGCGTGCGGCGTCGAGGACTTCGGCGACCGGCCAGCGATTGTTGACCGGCACCAAGGTGTCTCGCAGCTCGTCGTCGGGGGTGTGCAGGGAGACAGCGAGTCGCACCGACATGTCCTCGTCGGCGAGCTTGCGGATGGCGGGCGCCAAGCCGACGGTGGAGACCGTCACCGAGCGCTGCGAGATGCCGAAACCCTCCGGCGACGGGGACGTGATGCGGCGGACCGCGTTCACCACGCGCTTGTAGTTGGCCAGCGGCTCGCCCATGCCCATGAACACGATGTTGGACAGGCGGCCGGGTCCACCGGCGACCTCGCCGTCGCGCAGGGCGGCCGCGGCGGCCCGGACCTGATCGACGATCTCGGCGGTGGACAGATTGCGGTTCAGACCGCCCTGACCGGTGGCGCAGAACGGGCACGCCATGCCGCAACCCGCCTGCGACGAGATGCACAGGGTGTTGCGGTCGGGGTAGCGCATGAGCACCGACTCGAGCAGGGTGCCGTCATTGGCACGCCACAGCGACTTGCGGGTGGTGCCGTCATCGCATTCGATGTGCCGGATCTCGGTCAGCAGCTGCGGGAACAGCGCCTCCGCGACCTTGGACCGCATCGCCTCGGGCAGATCGGTCATCTGATCCGGGTCGGCGACCAGGCGGCCGTAGTACTGGCGCGCGATCTGGTCGGCGCGGAACTTGGGGAGGCCGAGCTCCTCGACCACCGCCTTGCGCTCCCCCGAATCGAGGTCGGCGAGATGCCGCGGCGGCATACCGCGACGAGGGGCGTCGAAAACGAGGGGCAACGGGGTAGTCATAACCCTTCCAGTGTTCCATCCGAAACACGCGTTCGGAGCCGCGGGGTGCGATGCGCTCGTCACATACGGGGCTGGTCGGCGGCCACGCGACCCGTCAGAGCAGGGCGGTCAGCACCAGCCACGCCACGAAAGCCGACGGCAGCATGGAGTCGAGCCGATCCATGATCCCGCCGTGTCCGGGCAGCAGCGTGCCCATGTCCTTGATGCCCAGCTCCCGCTTCACCTGCGATTCGATCAGGTCGCCGCTGGTCGCCACCAGCACCAGCCCGACGCCCAGCAGCACGCCGATCATCGAATTCGCCTGGAGCAGCAGCGTCACCGTCAGCAGACCGCCGATCACGCAGAACACCAGCGAACCGCCGAATCCCTCCCAGGACTTCTTCGGGCTGATGTGCGGCACCATCGGGTGCTTGCCGAACAGCACGCCCGCCACGTAGCCGCCCACGTCGGAGCAGACCACCAGGATCATGAAGGACAGCACCCGCAGGTTGCCCTTGTCCTCGGACAGCATCAGCACCGCGAACGAGGCCAGCAGCGGAATCCAGGTGAGCGTGAACACCGAGATCGCGGTGTCGCGCAAGTAGTTTCGCGGGGTGGCCGTCAGGCCGTGGTCGAACAGCCGCCACACCATGAGGGTGAGCGCCGTCGCGCCGAACGCGCCCAGCACGCCCTGCGGCCCGACCGGCCAGGCCAGCCACACCACCGCCTGCCCGCCGAGCAACAGCGGGATCCGGGGCACCAGCACGTCGGCCTCACGCAGCCGCTTGGTCACCTCCCAGGTGGCCACCGCGACCGCGATCGCGATCACGCCGACGAGCACCTTCGGAGCCCACAGCAGGATCGCGATCAGGGACAACCCCAGCCCGAATCCGACGCCCAGCGCCGCGGGCAGGTTGCGGCCCGCCTTCGACGCGGGCGCGCCCGGCTTCCCACCCGAGGCGGCCTCGCCCGCATTGTCCGGCGTGGCCGAATTCGCGGCCGGCAGCTCGGCCGGCGATGCGGTGGCCCCCTCCGGCAGCTCGCCGGTGGAGGCAGTCTCTTCGGCCACGATTGTCCCGTCGCTCACTTGTCGTCCGTTCCCTACCCCCGGCCGAAGATCGGCCGTCCTAGACCTCGAGCAGTTCGCCTTCTTTGTGCTTCACCAGCTCGTCGATCTGCGCGACGTACTTCTGCGTGGTCTTGTCGAGTTCCTTCTCGGCGCGGCCGACCTCGTCCTCGCCCGCCTCGCCGTCCTTCTGGATGCGGCCCAGCTCTTCCATGGCCTTACGGCGCACGTTGCGGATCGAGATCTTCGCGTCCTCACCCTTGGACTTGGCCAGCTTGACCATTTCCCGGCGCCGCTCCTCGGTGAGCTGCGGGATCGAGACGCGGATGATGTCACCGTTGTTGGTGGGGTTCACCCCGAGATCCGAATTGCGGATCGCGGTCTCGATCGGCTGCATCTGCGCCTGCTCGTACGGCTTGATCACGACCATGCGCGGCTCGGGCACGGTGATCGAGGAGATCTGGGTGATCGGCGTCATCGAGCCGTAGTACTCGACCACGATCCGCGCGAACATACCAGGATTCGCGCGACCGGTCCGGATCGAGGCCAGGTCGTCCTTCACCACCGAGACGGCCTTCTCGAACTTTTCCTCGGCGTCGAAGAGCGCTTCTTCAATCACGGCGTTTCCTCCACTGCGTCATGGTTCTTGTCGTCGGTCACGACCGGACCAGGGTGCCGATCTTCTCACCGGCGACAGCGCGGGCGATATTTCCCTTGGTCAACAAATTGAACACCAGCATCGGCATCTGGTTGTCCATACACAGGCTGAAAGCGGTGGCATCGGCGACCTTGAGGCCCCGCTCCAGCGCTTCCTTGTGGGTGATCTGGGTGAACATGGTGGCGTCGGGGTCCTCCCGCGGGTCCGCGGTGAAGACGCCGTCCACGGCCTTGGCCATCAGCACCACTTCGGCGCCGATCTCCAGGGCGCGCTGCGCGGCGGTGGTGTCGGTGGAGAAGTAGGGCATGCCCATACCGGCGCCGAAGATCACGACGCGGCCCTTCTCCAGGTGCCGCTTGGCGCGCAGCGGCAGATACGGTTCGGCGACCTGACCCATGGTGATGGCGGTCTGCACCCGGGTGTCGATGCCCTGCTTCTGCAGGAAGTCCTGCAGCGCAAGGGAATTCATGACGGTGCCGAGCATGCCCATGTAATCCGAGCGGGCCCGTTCCATGCCGCGCTCCTCGAGCTCGGCGCCACGGAAGAAGTTGCCGCCGCCGATCACCACGGCCACCTGGACGCCGTCCTCGACGACCTCCGCGATCTGCTCGGCGACCGCCTGCACGACATCCGGGTCGAGCCCGACACGGCCACCGCCGAACATCTCGCCACCCAGCTTGAGGAGCACTCGGCGATAGCCCTTGCGATCGGGGGCGGTATCCGGGTCCGTCATCGGTCTCCTTGTCCAGACGTTCGAGCGTGCGCAGGCACATGAAAAGACCATCCCGGCCGACGAATTGCACGGGACGGCAACAAAGCTCCATCCATCCTGCCTCACGACCGGTCACGAGCGTGAGCCGACCCTCGATACGGCCCACTGGATCGCGATATTTCGGGCGCGGGTGGGTCGGCTCGGCAACCGGCGGGGCAATCGCGGGGCTACCCCCCAGAGACGTAGTGCCCCCAAAAGTTGGGGGCGCCAACTTCCTTTTAAACAAAGGTGTTTCGCATATCTTTCGGCCGTGAACACCAAGAACCGCACGGTCCGAGCAGGCCTGGCCACCGTAGCCCTCGCGGCGGCTCTCGCCGCCTTCGCGGGACCCGCCTCGGCCGAAGTGCCGCTGACGCCCACCACGACCGCCGACCAGATCGCTACCAGCCTCGACTCCGGGAGCAGCGCCTTGACCTCCGGCAGCGCCGCCATATCCAACGCACTCTTCCCTCCCGTGAATCTGGGCTGTCCCGTGTGTAGCTGACCCCCGGGCCAGGCACGCGAAAAGGCCCTTCGCTCATCGAATCACGATGTGCGAAGAGCCTTCCGCGTGTGTGTCAGGCGATTACGCCTGGCCGACCTCGAAGCGGGCGAAGCGGGTGATGGTGACACCGGCGTCGTCCAGCAGGGCCTTGACGGTCTTCTTGGAGTCGGTGACCGAAGCCTGCTCCAGGAGGACGACGTCCTTGTAGTAGCCGTTGACGCGGCCTTCGACGATCTTCGGCAGCGCGGCCTCCGGCTTGCCCTCTTCCTTGGCGGTCGCCTCGGCGATCTCGCGCTCCTTGGCGACGAGCTCGGCCGGGACGTCCTCGCGGGTGAGGTACTTGGCCTTGAGGGCCGCGACCTGCATGCCGACGGCGCGGGCGGCGTCGGCGTCGGTGCCGGTGTACTCGATCAGCACGCCGACGGACGGCGGCAGGTCGGTGGCACGCTTGTGCAGGTAGACGGTGGTCTGGCCGTCGAACGCGGCGACGCGGCGCAGCTCGAGCTTCTCGCCGATCTTGGCGGCCAGCGCCTGCAGCACCTGGTCGGCGGTCTGACCGTCGACCTCGACGGCCTTCAGGGCGTCCAGGTCGGCCGGGCGGGCCTTCGCGGCGGCGGCCACGATGGCGTTCGCGACGTCCTGGAACTCCTGGTTCTTGGCCACGAAGTCGGTCTCGGAGTTGATCTCGATCAGGATGCCGTCCTGCGAGACGACCAGGCCCTCGGCGGTGGCGCGCTCAGCGCGCTTGCCGACATCCTTGGCGCCCTTGATACGCAGGAACTCGACGGCCTTGTCGAAGTCGCCCGCGTTCTCCTCGAGCGCCTTCTTGCAGTCCATCATGCCGGAGCCGGTGAGCTCGCGGAGCCGCTTCACATCGGCGGCGGTGTAGTTCGCCATCTCGGGCGAGCCTCCCTGTGTGAGTGAAAGTCTGTGGTGGTCACACCTTGCCGACCGTCATCGAACGACAGCGGTCGGCAAGGTGAACAGATGCCTGGCGGCGGTGGATCAGAAGTCGGCCGGGGTCTTGGTGGCCGGCTCTTCCTTCAGCTCCGCCTCGGCAGCGGTCTCCACGGGGGCCTCGGCGGCAGCCTCGGCCGGGGCAGCCTCGGCCGGGGCAGCCTGCGACAGCAGCTCCTGCTCCCACTCGGCGAGGGGCTCGCCCGCGCCGGCCTCCGGCTTCGAGTCGCCACCGGCACGCGAGGCACGAGCCTGCACACCCTCGGCGACGGCGGAAGCGACGACCTTGGTCAGCAGCGCGGCCGAACGGATCGCGTCGTCGTTACCCGGGATCGGGTAGTCGACCAGGTCGGGGTCGCAGTTGGTGTCCAGGATCGCGATCACCGGGATGTTCAGCTTGCGAGCCTCGCCGACGGCGATGTGCTCCTTGTTGGTGTCGACAACCCAGATGGCCGAGGGAACCTTGGCCATGTCCCGGATGCCGCCCAGGGTGCGCTCCAGCTTGTTCTTCTCACGCGTCAGCATGAGGATTTCCTTCTTGGTGCGACCCTCGAAACCGCCGGTCTGCTCCATCGACTCCAGCTCCTTCAGGCGCTGCAGCCGCTTGTGCACGGTCTGGAAGTTGGTGAGCATGCCGCCCAGCCAGCGCTGGTTCACGTAGGGCATGCCGACACGGGTCGCCTCAGAGGCGATCGACTCCTGGGCCTGCTTCTTGGTGCCGACGAAGAGGACGGTGCCGCCGTGGGCAACGGTCTCCTTGACGAACTCGTAGGCCTTGTCGATGTAGGTCAGCGTCTGCTGCAGATCGATGATGTAGATGCCGTTGCGGTCGGTGAAGATGAAACGCTTCATCTTCGGGTTCCACCGGCGGGTCTGATGACCGAAGTGCGCGCCGCTGTCGAGCAGCTGCTTCATTGTTACGACAGCCATGGCTCCGTAACTTCCTCTCGTTGCTGGTTGACACAGGAATCGGCGATCCCTGCCCTGGCGCCCACGGCCACCGGAACCCTCCGAGAACGAATCAGGGGGACCAGCCGGCGACACTCACTGTGGGCGCGCGAAGTCGGTCCGCGTTAACGCAAACCGCTGAATCAGTTTACGCAGCGGTTCCGCCAGATCGAAATCGGGCCCGGAGCAGGGGCTGGTCCGGACCCGTCGACGCAGGTCAGAACGCTGCGCTTGTTCTATTCACAATACTGAATTTCATCCACACTCGCGGGGCGGGAGGGGCTGGACGACGGTTACGGGGCGCACGCTGATTCGCATGTCCGCGAACTACTTCGATCCGGAATTTCGCCGCGCATTCTCGTCCGCGGCGATGGTGGTGATGACGGTCGTCCTGGCCGCACCCGGGTCGGCCGCGCCCGGCGGGGAGTTCGGGTGGCCGCTCGCGCCGCGGCCCGCCGTGGTGCGGGCCTTCGACAAACCCGAGCACGACTGGCTGCCCGGACATCGTGGCGTCGACCTGACGGGAAGCCGGGGACAGGCGGTGCTGGCGGCGGGTGACGGGATCGTGGTGTTCGCCGGAATCGTGGCCGGGAAACCGGCGGTCTCCATCGATCACCCGGGCGGGTTGCGCACCACCTACGAGCCGGTCACCGCGTCAATCACGGTGGGCCGCAGACTGACTCGCGGCACCGTGATCGGCGTGCTCGCCGACGGGCATCCGCCCTGCTCTCCCTGCCTGCACTGGGGCGCCCGGCGCGACGGCGAATACGTCGATCCGCTCGGCCTGATCCATCGCGCGCCGATCCGGTTGAAACCGCTCACAGATCCGCCCACCGGGTCACGAGGCGGGCCATGATGGATCGATGCCGCAGCAGCCGTTCACCTATCCCGACGTCGGCGCGACCGCGGGCGAGTTCCCGGCGGGGTACCACCACTTCCGGCTGCGGCGCCGAATCGGTTCCGGCCGTGCGTTTTTCGACGAGGCCGCCGAACAGGTCCTCACCTATCGCATGCAACGCGGCAGCGGCGTCTTCCAGAACGCGTCGACGCCCGAGGCCCGGCCCGGCACCGACATCACCGTCCGCATCAGCTTCGGCCCGATCGGCTTCACCGCGCCCTGCCGTGTCGTCTATGTCGTGGACGAACCGAACCGCCGCGGATTCGCCTACGGCACGCTGCCCGGCCACCCGTTGCGCGGCGAGGAACTCTTCGCCGTCGAATACGACCCCGCCGACGACTCCGTGTACGGAGTCATCGCCTCGTTCTCCCACCCCGACCCCTGGTACGCCCGCCTCGGAGCACCTGTCGTCCGCCTCGTCCAGCGCTGGTTCTCCGGTCGCTACATCGCAGCGCTCGAGCCCCGCTGAGCGGCGCGGACTACCCCCTCACTCGACCGGATCGTGATCGGTCAGCGGTTCGGCATCGCTGAAGGCGACGTCAACCTTTGAGCTGAGCGGCGAGGGTGGCGGCCTCCGCGCGGAGACCGGCTGCGCGATCCGCTCCACTCTCGAACTCGGCGTATTCCCTTGCGGCGGTGAGCCGTTCGTCGATCTCGGCGCGGACGATGGCGACGACCTCGGCTTCGGTCAGTACACGGCGGGGGCGCTCGGCCGCGCCGGAGCCGACGGCGCTGCTCTCGATCGCGCCGGCCCGCGCATCGGAACCGTCCACGGCTTCGGCATTGTCGATCGCGGCCAGCGCCGAGCGCAGGGCGGCGGTGGCGTGACGGTCCCGGACCTTCATGGCGGCGGGGAGTGCTGCGCGGAGGCGTTCGCGTAGGGCGGGGGTCTCGGCGGGCGGCGGCGTCATGCCATTCGACGCTACCCGCCGAAATGCCCCGAACCGGATCTCAGCGACCGGGTGTCGCCGGCGGGGATTCGGGTGCCACACGCGGGACCCGCCGGTCAGCGGGGCATCGCGAACCCGCCCCGCTGCTACGCGATCGGTTGAACGGCTGCGGGCGTGGCCTTTTCGCGTTCGGCCAGTTCGGACTTCCAGGTGCGGAAGCCCTCTTCGGTGCGGCCGCGTCGCCAGTAGCCGGAGATGGAGGACGCCCATTCGGCGGGGACGGCGCGCTCCTTGCGGATGTAGGGGCGCAGGTCGTGCATGACCGCACGGGCCTCACCGTGGATGAAGACCTGGACCCGGCCGTCTCGCCAGGGCGCGGAGCGGACGGTGGCGGCCAGCCGGTCGCCGGGTTCGGCGTCGCCGCGGTGGATCCAGGTGAGGTCCACACCCTCCGGGCGCGGGAAGGCGAGTTCGTCCGACGGGCCGCCGACCTCGACGAACACCTGGCCTACGGCGTCGGCGGGGAGAGCCGCGCAGGCGGCGGCGATGGCGGGGAGGGCGGATTCGTCGCCGGCGAGGAGGTGCCAGTCGGCGTCGGGGCGCGGGGCGTAGCCGCCGCCGGGGCCGAACAGGTCGATGGTGTCACCGGGCTGGGCGGCGGCCGCCCAGGGGCCGGCGACGCCCTCATCGCCGTGGTGGACGAAGTCGATGGCGATCTCCTGGGCGGCGCGGTCGACTTCGCGCACGGTGTAGGTGCGCATGACGTCGCCGTCCGGGCCCGGGAAGATCAGTTTGACGTAGGCGTCGGTGCTGTCGTTGGGCTGGAAGGACGTGAAGCCCGGGCCGCCCAATCGGACCCGGATCAGGTGATCGGTCAGGTGAACCGCGTTCTGGACCACCAGCGTGATGCGTGTGCGCGCCAAAGGGCACCTCCATGGTCAGTGCATAATTAGGGTTACCTAACTGACGCTAGCACGGGTGTCGATAGGTCGTCGATAACTTTCCGATAGGCCGTAGATCACCGACCGCTTCCCCGGGTGCCGACGAACGGGCCGGTCAGGCGCGTGGGTGCGCCTGGTCGTGGACCTTCTTTAGCCGGTCGATCGAGACGTGGGTGTAGAGCTGGGTGGTGGCCATGCTGGCGTGGCCGAGGATCTCCTGCACCACGCGCAGGTCGGCGCCGCCCTCCAGCAGGTGGGTGGCGGCGGTGTGACGGAACCCGTGCGGGCCCATGTCGGGTGCGCCGGGAATCGCGGAAACCACCTCGTGGACCACGGTTCTGGCCTGCCGGGGGTCGATGCGGCGGCCGCGGCGGCCCAGCAGCAGCGCCCGGCCCGAGTCCGGCGTCGCGAGGGCCGACCGGCCGAACCGGAGCCAGGCCTCGAGGGCTTGTTCGGCGGGCCCGCCGAAGGGCACCGACCGTTCCTTGTTGCCTTTGCCCAGCACCCGCACCAGCCGCCGTTCCCGATCGACGTCCTCGATGTCGAGGCCGCACAGCTCGCTCACGCGAATCCCGGTGGCGTACAGCATCTCCACGATCAGCCGGTCCCGCAGCGCCATCGGATCCTGCTGCGCCGCACCCGATTCCGCCGCCTCCATGGCCGCCCGGGCCTGCTCCTTCCCCAGCACCGACGGCAGCACCCGATGCGCCCGCGCCGATCCGAGGCGCGGCCCGGGATCCACCGCCAGCCGACCCGTATGCGTCAGCCACGCGGTGAATGTCCGCGCCGAGGACGCCCGCCGCGCCATCGTGGTCCGGGCCGCTCCGCCCGCCGCCTGTGCCGCGAGCCACGATCGCAGCAGGGCCAGATCCACCTCCCCCACACCGGAATCCACCGCCCGCGCCAGCAAATGTTCCAGCAATCCGCGAGCATCCCCCACATAGGCCCGCACCGTATGCGCCGACCGATTCCGACCCAATCGCAAATGCCGGCCGTACTCGGCCAGCAATGCCTCCAAATCCTCGGGCAACCCACTCATCCCCCCACGCTGACGGCATTCCGCCGCCTTTTCAAGCACCCCCGCCGCGCGATCGCGCCACACCAATTCCGGCGGACGGGATTACCGATGCCGTTCATGGGTCGCGGCAATGGCCCCGGCCCCGGAGGCCCCCGGCGACCGCATCCGATACCACCCGTCGCCATCGCAGCCGACCAGACCCGCGATCTCCAACGCGGACAGGGTGGCTCGCACCGTGGGCAATGCCAGCCCGGTGTCGGTGACCACCGCCCGCGGCAGCCGGGACCCGGTGGCGGGCAGCGCGGCCAGCACCAGCGCCTCGTCCCCGGACAGGTTGTCCTCCGGATCGGCCGGGACGGCTCCCGGCAGCGACAGCCGCAACGGCCCGGCCTCGTCGAGAATGTCCTCGGCCCGGGTCACGATGAACGCCTCCCCTTCCCGGATCATCCGGTGACACCCGATCGAGGCGGCCGAGGTGATCGGCCCCGGCACCGCCATCGCCGGACGCCCCAGCCTCCGGCACCACTTCACCGTGTTCCGAGACCCACTCCGCACCCCCGCCTCCACCACCACAACCCCATCCGCGAGCCCCGCGATCAGCCGATTCCGCGCCAGAAAATGATGCTTCCGCGCCGCCGTCCCCGGCGGATACTCGGTCACCACCAACCCCCGCTCCGCGATCTCCCCCAACAACTGGTCATGCTGCACCGGATACGGCCGATCCGGCCCACACGCGAGCACCGCGACGGTCATGCCACCCACCGCCAGCGCGGCCCGATGCGCCATCCCATCGATCCCGAAAGCCGCCCCCGACACAACAGTCCACCCTCGCGCGGCCAACTCCCCCGCGATCTCCCCCGTCGCGTGATTCCCATACCCGGTACTGCACCTGGCCCCCACCACCGCGATCGCCTTCTCGGTCGCCGTCACCAACGACTGCGTCCCCCGCACCCACAACACCAGCGGCACAGCCGCATCCGCATCATGGCCCGGATCCAACTGCCCCAACCCCAACATCCGCCACGCAGGCCACTCCCCGTCATCCGGCGTAACGACCCGCCCACCCAATCGCTCGATCAGCGCCAGATCCTCGTCCGCCCGCTCAATCCCCCGTCGCAACTCGGTAGGCCCCCGCAACACATCCGGCAACTCCCGCTCCCGCACAGCCCGAGCCGCCTCCACCACCCCCACCGACTCGATCAACGCCGACAAGGCCGCACAAGGCCCCTCCACCACCCGAGACAAGTACACCCACGCCAACCGCCGCTCATCCCCAGCGGCGCTCGTCTTCACGGTTTCGCTCATGCTCACCCCCGCTGCCGGAAACTCAACGCCTGCAGGATGTCCTGCGCGTTCGGAATATCGCCGCCCCGCAAATCCGCCACGGTCCAGGCCACTCTGATCGCTCGATCCGCGCCACGCGCCGACATGCGCCCGTGCTGCAGGGCGTTCTCCACCGGGGCGAGCGCTTCGCGTGGCAGCCGGAACCGTTGACGGAGCACATGTCCGGGGACCTGCGCATTGGTTGTCAGGCCCAGATCGGCCCACCGCTTCGAGGCGGCCTCGCGGGCCGCGGCCACCCGCGTCCGGACCACCTCGCTGCCCTCCACCTCGTCGCCGCTGAACGCACCGGCCGCCTGGGCGTGCATCCGGACCGCCAGGTCGATCCGGTCCATCAGCGGACCGGACAGTTTGCCGAGGTAGCGGCGGCGAGCCAAAGGCGCACAGATGCAATCGATATCGCGCGCCGGTGCGCAGGGGCAAGGATTGGCCGCGAGCACCAGTTGGAAGCGGGCGGGGAATCGCGACACCCCATCGCGCCGGGCGATACGCACTTCGCCCTCCTCGAGCGGAGTTCGCAGCGCCTCCAGAACTTTCGTGCTGATCTCGGCGCACTCGTCGAGGAACAACACCCCGCGATGGGCGCAGCTGACTGCCCCGGGTCGAGCCGAACCCGAACCGCCGCCGACCATGGCGGCCACCGATGACGAGTGGTGCGGAGCCACGAACGGTGGCGCGGTGATCAACGGCGAATCGTCCGACAGCGTGCCCGCCACCGAGTGAATCGCGGTCACCTCCAGTGAATCCCGCTCGCGCAGCGGAGGCAGCAGTCCCGGAAGTCGTTGAGCGAGCATGGTCTTGCCGATCCCCGGCGGCCCGGTGAGCAGCAGGTGGTGACCACCGGCCGCCGCGACCTCCAACGCCCACCGTGCTTCCTCCTGGCCGACGACCTCACGCAGATCGCCGATCGAGGGCACGGGTTGCGGCGGCACGAGCTCCGGGACGGTCAGTTCTGCGCCGCCGCGCAGCCAGTCGAGGAGTTCGAGGAGGGTGGCGGCGCCGAGGACTCGGATGCCGTCGACCAAGCCTGCTTCGGGGAGGGCGGCGGTGGGGACGATGACGGTTCGGCGGCCGGCTTTTCGGGCGGCGAGCACTGCGGGGAGGATGCCTCGTACTCGGCGGACGCGGCCGTCGAGGGCCAGTTCGCCGAGTAGGACGGATTCGGCGAGGCGGTTGGAGGGGATGACTCCTGCCGCGTCGAGGACCGCGCCGGCGAGGGCGAGGTCGTAGACGCTGCCCACTTTGGGGAGGGTGGCGGGAGACAGGGCCAGGATTACGCGGCCGTCGGGCCATTCTTCGCCGGTGTTCGAGACGGCTGCCCGGACTCGGTCTCGGGATTCCTGGAGGGTGGTGTCGGGGCGGCCGACGAGGTGGACCGACGGGAGGCCCTGGCCTATGTCGGCTTCGATTTCTACGAGTTGGCCCTCGACGCCGTTGACGGCGACGGAGTAGGCCCTGCCGAGGGGCATGTCAGAACGCCGCCTTCAGGTGCAGGATCTCCGGTGGGCGGCCGGGGCGCAGGATGACGGAGACGACGTCGAAGCGGATGCGCTGGAAGGGGCCGGGGTGGGCCTGCAGCCAGTGGCGGGCCACGGTGCGGATGCGCTGCTGTTTGAGGAGGGTGACGGCCTCCTCGGGGCGGCCGCAGCTCAGATTGCGGCGGGTTTTGACCTCGACGAAGGCGGTGATGTCGCCCTCGCGGGCAATGAGGTCGAGTTCACCGTAGCGGCATCGCCAATTGCGGGCGACGATCGACATCCCGGCCGTGCGGAGATAAGTCCGCGGCCAGGTCTTCCCCCTGCGCTCCCAGCGCCAGATGCTGTGCCATTCAGCCAGCATGGCCGCGCCCGTACCGGACGCGGCCATGCCGACCTGGGAAAACAGCGAGGCTGGGGATAACCTCCAGCCTGTGGATCAGTCGGGAAGCCGCAGGTCGGTCTTCTCCAGCTCTTCGATATTCACGTCTTTGAAGGTGATCACGCGAACGTGCTTCACGAAGCGGGCGGGCCGGTACATGTCCCACACCCATGCATCCGACATCCGAACCTCGAAGTACACCTCGCCATCGGCGTTCTGCGGACGCAGTTCGACGGAATTGGCGAGGTAGAAGCGACGCTCGGTCTCCACCACGTACGAGAATTGCCCGACGATGTCCTTGTACTCGCGGTACAGGGATAGCTCCATCTCGGTTTCGTACTTCTCGAGGTCCTCGGCGCTCATCGGGTGGAACGTCCTCCTTGTCGCCCAACTGGGTGTAGAAACATCATCCCGCATACGCCGTGTCGGTAGCCACTCGGCCGGTCTCCCGGACGTTTCGCCACGATCGACGGTGCTCGGGCGTGATGCCGAGACGGGTCAGCGCCTCATTGTGCTCGGGGGTGTTGTAGCCCTTGTGGCCCGCGAAACCGTAGCCGGGATACTCGCGGTCCATCTCGACCATCATGCGGTCGCGGGTCACCTTGGCCAGCACGCTGGCGGCCGCGATACAGGCCGCGGACGCGTCGCCGCCGATCACCGGCAGCGAGGGCACCGGAATGCCCGGCACCCGGAACCCGTCGGTGAGCACGTAGCCGGGCACCGGATCGAGTCCGGCCACCGCCCGCCGCATGCCCTCGATATTGGCCACGTGGATGCCGATGGCGTCGATCTCCCAGGCCGGGATCACCACCACCGACCAGGCCAGCGCGATCCGCTTGATGATCGGGAACAGCTGCTCACGGGTGTTCTCGGTGAGCTTCTTGGAATCGTCGAGACCGGCCAGCGAGGTGTAGGCCTTGGGCGGTAGCAGGCAGGAGGCGACGACCAGCGGTCCGGCCGAGCAACCGCGCCCGGCCTCGTCCACGCCCGCGACCGGGCCCAGTCCGCTGCGGATCAGCGCGGCCTCGAGCGTGCGTAGCCCGCCCGCCTGCCGCATCACCACGCGCGGCGGCCAGTCGCCGCGGTCGATCCGCTGAATCTTCTTACCGCCGCGCTCCTTCCGGCGCGCGCCGGCGGCTCCGCCTGCCATCTTCCCCACCGGTCGATTATCTCGCGATTCTCAGTTCGTCTGCGGGTTCTCGGCCCGGACCGGACCGATGCGGCTGGGCGGCCAGATCTTGAACACGGCCTTGCCGCGCACATCGTCGACCGGGACGGTGCCGTTCAGCTCGTCGCGCATGTGATAGCGGGAGTCGGCGGATTCGGCGCGGTTGTCGCCCATCACCCACAGGTTGCCCTCGGGCACCTTGACCTCGGGGAACGCGCGGCCGCCGGCATTGAACTGGATGTCGGGGTTCTGCGCGTTGAACGGGTTGTTGTGCAGCACGTACGGCTCGTCGAGCGGCTTCCACTCCGAACCGGGGGCGCTGTCCTTGACCAGGATGCGGCCCTGCGCGTCACAGCATTTGACCGACTGGCCACCCGTCGCGATGACCCGCTTGACCAGGTCGTTCTCGTCCGGCGGCACCAGGCCGAAGAAGGACAGGAAGTTCTGGACGCCGCGGACCGCGGTGTTCGACGAGCGGATCGACTTGTAGTGCCGGTTCCAGTCGTCGGTCGGGCCGACGAAGACCACCACGTCGCCCGGCTCCGGGTCGCCGAAGTAGTAGCTCAGCTTCTGCACGTAGATGCGGTCACCGGTGCAGCCCGCGCACCCGTGCAGGGTGGGTTCCATGGACTGCGACGGGATCACGTACGGCCGGCCTATGAAGGTCACCAGCAGCGCCACGATCAACGCCGCGAATCCGATCAGGATGGGCAGCTCT
This sequence comes from Nocardia sp. NPDC004340, assembly GCF_053602575.1. Taxonomy (NCBI): domain Bacteria; kingdom Bacillati; phylum Actinomycetota; class Actinomycetes; order Mycobacteriales; family Nocardiaceae; genus Nocardia; species Nocardia sp. NPDC004340. The sequence goes on along the minus strand of NZ_JBSGDW010000007.1, from coordinate 158,621 downwards.
TGCCAGAACGGGCGCTGCTTCTTCTTCGGCTTCGGCTGCAGGGGTTCGGGCGTCTGGGACCCATTGCCATCGCCCGACCCGGACTTCGTCACCGACTCGCTCTCGTCTGCCACCGGAACAGAGTAGCCCGGCACCGCGAAGAACCATGCGGTGCCGGGCTACTCGGCGTCGGCGAGCCGACAATGAAGCATTGTGGCGAGCCGACGGTGATGCTCTGTGAGAACCGATCCCCGACGAGTCGGGGACGGTCGCTACCTCAGCGCTTCTCCTTGATCTTGGCGGCCTTGCCGCGCAGATCGCGCAGGTAGTACAGCTTGGCGCGACGCACGTCACCGCGGGTCACGACCTCGATCTTGTCGAGGTTGGGGCTGTGCACCGGGAAGGTGCGCTCCACGCCGACACCGAACGACACCTTGCGCACGGTGAAGGTCTCGCGGATGCCACCGTTCTGGCGGCGGATGACGACGCCCTTGAAGACCTGGACTCGCTCCTTGTTGCCTTCAATAACCTTCACGTGCACGTTGACGGTGTCACCCGGGCGGAAGTCCGGGATGTCATTGCGCAGCGAGCTTGCGTCGACGAAGTCGAGGGTGTTCATGTCCGTCCTTATTGGTTTTCGCGCGAACAGAGGAACCTGGCGGCTACCCGGGGAGGGTGCTCTACCGGTTCGTGCTCCGGATAATTGGGCGGTGCCCGGGCGCGGTGCGCCCAAGGCAACCTGAGCATTGTGCCAGACGACGCGGCCCGGACGGGAATCGGGGGCGACCGGCAGGCGGCCGACCGGCGCGATCCGCCGCCGCCGGGCCGCGGCAAGCTACGGGCTGTCGACCGGTTCGGTCGGGCGCTCGAAGGGCTTGCGGCCCGGCATCAAGTGTAGGTGGGTCGGCGGCGGCGCCGGCGGGGCCGGGACCACGGTGCGGCTCAGCTCCTCCTCGGCGGCGCGCAGGACGTGCTCGGCGTCGGGCTTTCCGGCCAGCACATCCTGCACGAAGATCTTGGCGCGGATCATCGGGCGGCGGTAGCGGCGTTCCCGCACCATGGCGCGGCGCATGAGACCCGAGCGGGTGCCGTAGCGCCAGCGGGCCCAGGGCGCGCCCGGGCGGCTGAGTCGCAGCGCGCCGATGAAGAGCAGGGGCGGGAAGAACATGCCGAACAGACCGGTCCAGATCTTGCCCTTGGCGATGACGATCGCGGCGAGCAGCAGGTTCATCAACGCGAACGCGATCGTGAACAAGCGCTCGGGCACATTCGGATCGGACCGCAACTCGCGCAGGTCCCCGATGTCGAGCAGCCACAGCGGATGGAAACCCAGCAGCAGCAAGCCCGTCACGGCCAAGGCGACGAACACCGCGTCGACCGAGGTGCGGCCCTGCTCCTCCCAGTACACGTCGCGCAGGTAGTAGATGAGCGCGAACTCGTCGAGCACCAGGGCGGCGCCGAGCCCGAAAACCGCGGCGAGCGCACTGATCACGCCGACCGTGCTCTGATACAGCGCGACCAGTCCCATGCCGGACCCGAGCACCAGCACCACGCCGAACACCATGTGATGGATGTGCACGTCGCCCGCGCGGACATTGCCCGGCCACCACCGCACCTCTTTCCGGATGAGCCGCACGCTGATCCGGATCAACAGGAATCCGACGATGAACCCCAGCAGCAGGCATGCCAGCGGCATTCGGCCGTGCGCCACCACGACATCTTCCCACCACCGCCGCACATGCATGCCCGTGTCGCCTCCGGAATCCTCACGCGAACCCCAACCCCCGCCACGCTACCCGGGTCCAAGATCGGCACGCCGAGATCACGAACACGCGGCGACGCGACGGAGCTATACCCTGGCGACCATGCGACTGAGTACACGAAATCAACTCGATGGAACGGTCACCCAGGTCACCCGCGGCGAGGCCATGGCCGTCGTCCGCATCCGCCTCACCGGTGGCGACGAGATCACCTCCTCCATCACCCGCGACGCCGCCGACGACCTCGGCCTGGCCGACGGCACGCCCGTCAAGGTCCTGATCAAGTCGACCGAAGTCTCGCTCGGCGTCGAATAGCCGCCCCGGAGCGGCCTAGCCGGGCCCGATCCGCCTCCGCCGCTCCACTTTTCACCACCCCGCTCGACCTTCGACGACAGCCGGATTGTCGGTCCACACCGGTTGTCGATCCCGACGGCACTCCGCACCGCGTCGGTTCCCCGATCCCGGAACAGCCGTCCGGCCGCGCCCTGAGGTGGGCGCGGCCGGACGGGTGGTTCAGAACAGGTCGGTCAGCGACCGAAGCCCGCGCGGCGCAGGGCGTCGGCCATGCTGCCGCTGGCGGCGGGCTGGTTGCGGTTGCCGCCGCCCTGATTGCGGTTGCCGCCCTGGCGGTTTCCGCCGGAGCGGTCGCCACCCTGACGATCGCCGCCCTGACGGTTGCCGCCGCCGCGCTGGCCGCCGCCCTGGTTGGCGCGGGGACCGCCACGCTCGGGCTTGCCGGCGCCGGGCTCGTCGTCGAGGCGCAGCGACAGGCCGATGCGCTGGCGCTGGACATCCACTTCCAGGACCTTGACCTTCACGACATCGCCGGACTTCACGACCTCGCGCGGATCCTTGACGAAGTTGTGGGACATGGCCGAGACGTGGACCAGGCCGTCCTGGTGGACGCCGATGTCGACGAACGCGCCGAAGGCGGCCACATTGGTGACGACGCCCTCGAGCACCATGCCGGGCTTCAGATCGGCGACCTTCTCGATGCCCGCGGCGAATTCGGCGGTCTTGAACTCCGGTCGCGGGTCGCGGCCGGGCTTCTCGAGCTCGGAGATGATGTCGGAGACGGTGGGGACACCGAACTGCTCGTCGGTGAAGTCCGCGGGACGCAGGGCGCGCAGCGCGGAGGTGTTGCCGATGATCTCCTTGATGCCCTTGCCGCTGGCGTCGAGGATGCGGCGGACCACCGGGTACGCCTCGGGGTGCACGCCGGAGGTGTCGAGCGGGTCGTCGCCCTCGCGGATGCGGAGGAAGCCGGCGCACTGCTCGAAGGCCTTGGGGCCCAGGCGCGGGACGTCCTTGAGCCCGGCGCGGTTACGGAACGGGCCGTTGGCATCGCGGTGGGCCACAATGGATTCGGCGATCGAGTTGGAGATGCCCGACACCCGCGACAGCAGCGGGACCGAGGCGATGTTCACGTCGACGCCGACCGCGTTCACCGCGTCCTCGACCACCGCGCCCAGCGAACGGGCCAGCAGGGTCTCGGACACGTCGTGCTGGTACTGGCCGACACCGATGGACTTCGGGTCGATCTTCACCAGTTCGGCCAGGGGGTCCTGGAGGCGGCGGGCGATGGACACCGCGCCGCGCAGCGACACGTCCATGTCGGGCAGCTCCGCGGAGGCGTACGCGGAGGCCGAGTACACCGACGCGCCCGCCTCGGAGACCACGATCTTGGTGGGCTTGTTCTCCGGGATGCGCGAGATCAGTTCGGTGGCAAGGGCGTCGGTCTCGCGGGAGGCGGTGCCGTTGCCGATGGCGATCAGCTCCACATTGAACCGGGCGACCAGTGCGCCGAGCACGGCGAGCGACTTCTCGGTCTGCCCCTGCGGCTTGTGCGGGTAGATGACCTCGGTGGCGACGGCCTTACCGGTGGAGTCGACCACGGCCACCTTCACACCGGTGCGGTAGCCCGGGTCCAGGCCCATGGTGGTGCGAGTGCCCGCCGGGGCGGCCAGCAGCAGGTCGCGCAGATTGGCGGCGAACACGTCGACGGCATCGCGTTCGGCGGACTGGCGCAACCGCATCCGGGTGTCGATACCCAGGCTGACCTGCAACTTGGTCCGCCACGCCCAGCGCACGGTGTCCAGCAGCCAGCCGTCGGCGGCCCGGCCACGATCGGCGATGTCGAACTTGACGGCGATGCGGCCCTCGTAGATCGAGCGCTGCCCGTCCTCGAGCTCCTCGGTGTCGGGTTCGAGGTGCAGGTTGAGCACCTCCTCCTTCTCGCCGCGCAGCAGCGCCAGAATGCGGTGCGAGGGGAGCTTGGAGAACGGCTCGGAGAATTCGAAGTAGTCGGCGAACTTCGCGCCCGCCTCTTCCTTGCCCGCGCGCACGGACGAGGACACCTGGCCGCGGTCCCACATCAATTCGCGCAGTTCACCGACCAGGTCGGCGTCCTCGGCGAAACGCTCAACCAGGATGGCGCGGGCGCCGTCGAGCTGCTCGGCGTTGTACTGCGCGGGATCGGTGGTGGGGTCGCCCAGCAGCGCGTCGGCCACCGGCTCGTGCCCGGCCTCGCGCGCGATCTGCGCCTTGGTGCGCCGCTTCGGCTTGAACGGCAGGTAGATGTCCTCGAGGCGGGCCTTGGTGTCGGCGAGCATGATCTGCGTGTGCAGCGCGTCGTCCAATTTGCCCTGGCCACGGATGGATTCGATGATCGAGCCCCGGCGCTCGTCGAGTTCTCGCAGGTAGTGGAGGCGCTCGTCGAGGGTGCGTAGCTGCGCGTCGTCGAGTCCGCCGGTGACTTCCTTGCGGTAGCGGGCGATGAACGGCACGGTCGAGCCGGCATCCAGGAGTTCGACGGCGGAGCGCACCTGCTCCTCGCGCACGCCCAGCTCGTCGGCGATACGCCGGCCGACGCTGGCGAGGCGGACGGTGCCGGTGGCACCTGCGGATGCTGCGCTGACGGTTTCGGAGGCTGTCGTCACGCCCGCAGACACTACCGCCGTCGTCCGACGCCCGGTGCAACGCCCACGCGCGATTCGGTCCGTTCTGTCCCGCGAGTCTCGGATCGGCGCGCCGCGAGGCCGGTGGCAGGATCGACCCCCGTGCCGATCCCGACTCTGCGCGAACGTGTTCCACGTCGAGTGTTGCGGGCCTGCGCCCATGCCGCTTTGGCGGCGGGGCTGGCGGTGGCCGCGGCGGGCTGTGGTTCGAGCGGTTCCGCCTCCACCACCGACGGATCCACGGTGCCCGACCTGGATCCGAGCGCGGTCAAGATGCTGTCACTGGGCCCGAGCGAGTCCTTCGGAGTCACGTCCACGGGGGTTTACACACTGGCCGACGACGGGATCACCGGCGTGGACATCCGTACCGGACAACAGCTTTGGAAGATCGCGTCGACCGGAAATCCGCCCGAGCAGGGCAAGATCCAGGTGCTGGACTCCGGCCGTGTGCTGCTGGCCGGATGGCAGGGCACTCCGGGCCTGACCGCCTACGACACCGGGACCGGCGCTCGGCTGTGGGACACCCCGGCCGAGCAGTGGTTCGAGTCGGATTCCACCACCGGGCAATTCGTCCACTTCGATCCGCGCACCGGCGAGCAGCGCTGGTCTGTGGATCCGGGCACGCTCGGTTGCGCCACGCCGTTGCCGAAAGACCTTCCGGCCCTGTTCGATTCGGATGTGCCCAGCCTGGCCGAAGGTCCCGGCGTCGTCGTGTTCCGCTGTGCCGCGGCAGGCGGCCGGACCGTCGTCGGCGGTCTCGATCGCACCACCGGATCCACGGTCTGGCATCGCGACATCCCCGAGAAGGGCAACTTTCTGCGCGGCCCCGGACGGATGGCCATCGTGGTGACCGACGGCAGCATCGACACCGTCGACATGGCCACCGGGTCCTCACTCGGCAGCCGGAAAGCCGCCTCCGACAAGGAATTCCGTGCCCTGCTCGCCGACGGTTCGTCGCTCACGATGGACAGTTATGTCATCGCCGACGACAAGGACATGCGGCTGCAATCCCCCGACGGCAGCGTCCGCTGGAGCGTGCCCCTGGACGCGCACAAAGAGGAGATGCAGCCGTCGATGGTGAGCAGCCGCAACGCCGTCTTCCTGCTCATGCGGGAGGGCAGCGGGTCCAAGGCATGGCTGGTGGCCTACGACACCAGGAACGGCAAACGGACCGTCGTCCTCGGCCCGGGCCCGACCACGGCGGGCGAAAAGCCCACGCTCACCATGAATCTGGACATCTCGCACACCCGGCTCTATCCCGCGCCGTGGGGAATCCTCGTCACGGGTTCGGACAACAGTTACGCCGCCATCCCGAAACGCTGACCGGTCTCAGCCGAGTTCGGTCGGCGCGACGTCGGGCAGCAGGTCGGGCCGGCGCTCGGCCGTGCGTTCCAGCGACTGCTCGTGCCGCCACTGCGCGATCTTGGCGTGATTGCCGGACAACAGGATCTCCGGCACGTCCAGCCCGCGCCAGCTCACCGGCCGCGTGTAGGACGGCCCCTCGAGCAGTCCGTCGGAGAACGAATCCTGTTCGTGGGACTGCTGATTGCCCAGCACGCCCGGGATCAACCGGACGAACGCCTCGGTCATGACCAGCACCGCGGCCTCGCCGCCGATCAGCACGTAATCGCCGATGCTGACCTCCTCGACGCGCACGCGCCGCGCGGCATCGTCGAAGACCCGCTGGTCGATGCCCTCGTAGCGGCCGCACGCGAACACGATGTGCTGTTCGCCCGACCAGCGTTGCGCGGTCTCCTGGGTGAACGGCACGCCCGCGGGGGTGGGCACCACCAGCAGGGCATTGTCCGGGCACACCTCGTCGAGGGCGTCGCCCCACACGGTCGGTTTCATGACCATGCCGGGCCCGCCGCCGTAGGGGGTGTCGTCCACGGATTTGTGCACGTCATGGGTCCAGTGGCGCAGATCGTGCACCTCGACCTCGAGCAGGCCCTTGTCGATGGCCTTGCCCAGCAAGGCCGCTCGCATCGGCTCGAGGTATTCGGGGAAGATCGTGACGACGTCGATACGCATGCCACTACTCCGGGTCCAGCAGGCCCTCGGGCGGGTCGATGACGATCAGCCCGTCAGCGACGGACACGGTCGGCACCATGGCCAGCACGAACGGCACCAGGATCTCCCGGCCCGCGGGCGGGTAGGCGTCCCCGGCCTTGATCGAGAGCAGTTCTCCCGCAGCGGAATGCAGCACTTCGTTGACCGTGCCGACGAGGGTTCCGTCGGCGAGTTCGACGCGGAGCCCTTCGAGCTCGTGGTCGTAGTACTCGTCCGGATCCTCGGAGGGCGGCAGGTCCGCGGTGTCGACCACGAACAGCATGCCGCGCAACGCATCCGCGGCGGTGCGATCGACGAGCCCGTCCAGACGCAGCAGAAGCCGGCCCGAGTGCTCCCGGGCCGACTCCACTACGAATTCCTGCGTCTGCTTCGCGCGCGGCAGCTTCCCCGTGAGGACGCTGCCGGGCGCGAACCGCAGATCCGGCTCGTCGGTGCGGACATCTACGACGAGTTCGCCGCGCACACCGTGCGATTTGGCGACCCGCCCGACGACCAGTTCCATCTACTGATCCGTGTCGACCACGTCGACGCGAATGCCCTTGCCGCCGATGCCGGCGACCAGGGTGCGCAGCGCGGTCGCGGTACGACCGCCGCGACCGATCACCTTGCCCAGATCGTCGGGGTGCACGTGCACCTCGACGGTGCGGCCACGACGGCTGGTGATCAGCTCGACGTGGACGTCGTCCGGATTGGCGACGATGCCGCGAACCAGATGTTCGACGGCATCAGCCACGACGGCGCTCATTACTCGGCGGCTTCGGTGGTGGCCTCAGCGGCCTCGGCCTCGGCGGCCTCGTCCTTCTTGGCGGCCTTCTTCTTGGGGGTGACGGCCTCGGCGACCGGCTCGTTCTCGGCGGCGGCCAGCGCGGCGTTGAACAGGTCCAGCTTGGACGGCTTCGGGGCCGCGACCTTCAGGGTGCCCTCGGCGCCCGGCAGGCCCTTGAACTTCTGCCAGTCGCCGGTGATCTCCAGCAGACGCTTCACCGGCTCGGTCGGCTGCGCGCCGACACCCAGCCAGTACTGGGCGCGCTCGGAGTCGATCTGGATGAGCGAGGGCTCCTGCTTCGGCTGGTAGATGCCGATCGACTCGATGGCGCGGCCGTCACGACGGGTGCGGGCGTCGGCGACGACGATGCGGTACTGGGGGTTGCGGATCTTGCCCAGACGGGTCAGCTTGATACGAACAGCCATGAGCTGCTTCCTTTCAAAGGTTGGTCACGTCGCAATTCAGCGACCCACTCGCGGTGGGCCCGGTTTTGCGTCAAGTGCTGTGACCGCCGCGCGGTACGGAACCGGAGACGGGCTGACACTGTCCTCGATGAGGACGGTCGTTCATTCTGCCAGACCCCCGTCCGGCCGGAGAAATCGCCCCGCAACCCCCGGAAACGGCGACAGCCCACCGGAGGGTCCCGATGGGCTGTGACCGTACCCGCCGCTAGTTCGGGGTCGAGCTGCCCGAGGTCAGCAGCTTCACGATCAGTCCGGCCAGCACGCTGATGGCCAGGGCTTCGATGGAACCCACGGTCGTTCTCCTCATCAGGGGTCGAGAAATGAAACGTGTGAAGCATGCACGATTCACTATCCCCGCGCAGGAGAATCGGCAGAAGAGTCCTACCGGCGGCGCAGACAGATGGTCAGGCCCGTGGTGACGCCGGGGTCGTAGGTCAAGCTGACCCCCGTGCCCGCCGGGCAGGCGTTGTCGTTCGAATCGTGGCGATCGGTGACCTCGTACTCGGCCTTCGACTCCGCGCAGTCGATGCGGTGCAGACCGGCGGCCGACGAGGCGCGGACTCCGTTGTCGGTGACGCAGTCGCCCACCACGGCGTACCGCGCATCACCGAGATCGGCCGGGCCCATGCAGACCACCAGCACCAGATCCGTCTTGTCGTTGCCGCGGGTGAACACCGAGTTCGCACCCAGATCGTCCGAGCACTCCGGGCGCGCGGGCATGCCGTGGACGGTGCGCACCGACAGGACCCGCTGCGAGGCGCCCGGAGCGGTGCAGGCCACCTTCTTCATGGTGTTGCGGTCGCCGCAGTCACCGAGCTTCGCGGTGCCCATCGAGGTGGTGTCGGTGTCATTGGCGCACACCACGATCGCGCGGCCGCCCAGCGAGGACTGCGCGAACGCCATCCGCGCCGCCGGATACTGCTTGCACGCCTGATCGGTGACCGGGACCTTCGTATGCAGTTCGATCGCAACGACTTTCGCCGGTGCGGGGGTCATGCCGCAGTCGACCCGGGTCAGAGTGTCCCCCGCGCCCTTCACGTCGACGCAGTCCTCGGCCTGCAACGCGCCCGGGTCGGTGAGATTGAACCGGGTCGGGGCCAGGCACAGGATGGTGCTCGTCTCCTTGCCCGCCACGGGCCACTCGGTCACCGCGCGGGTGGCGTCGGGGTACTTCGCGCACGCCGTTTCCACCGGGAACACCAGATCCTCGCGGGCCACGATCCTGTACAGCGAGTACTCGTCACCGCATCCGTGCACCACGGGCTTGACGGGCGTCTCGAGCGCGACGCAGGCGCCGACGGGGAACGCCACCGGATCCGGCCGGGTGAGCACCCACCCGAACAATGCCGACGCCGCGCCGACGATCACCACCGCGAGCACCGCGCCCCACACCCACCACCGCCGCTTCCGCGGGGCCGAGGTGGGAATCCCCGGTGCGTCGGCCGAAACCGCCGGCCCCCAGCCGGGATTCGCCTCGACCGGCTGCCCGGGCGACTGGTCCCTCGGCGGTGCCACGCGGGCGACGGGATCGGATGGTTCGAGCATGGTTCCCTCCCACGGACTGCTGCGGAAACTCTCCGCGACAATGCAGGGGGAGATCGTAAGACCCGGCATTTCCGATGCCGGGTGACGGATTGGGATACCTATACGCCGTGGATCTTCGAGCCGGATCGGCTCAGCGGTACGCGGTCACCGGGTCGCGGCGGTCATAGACGTGGCCGCGCAGCACCACCCAGGAGGGGGTGGTGAGGATGCGGAGGTTGACGCGGGGGTCGTCCTGGTAGACAACGAAATCCGCGGGGGCGCCCGGGGTGATGCCGGGGTGGCCGAGCCACTCCCGGGCGTTCCAGGCGGACGCGCCCAGCGCGTCGTGGGCACTGAAACCGGCCTCGGTGAGGGCGATGATCTCGTCGGCGATGCGGCCGTGGCGGATGGAGCCGCCCGCGTCGGTGCCGGTGTAGACGGGCACCCCGGCGTCGTGGGCCTTGGCGACGGTGTCGCGGGAGCGGCGGTGGAGGTCGCGCATGTGGGCGGCGTAGATGGGGAATTTGGCTGCGCCGTCGGCGATTCCGGGGAAGGTGTCGATATTGACGAGGGTGGGGACCAGGGCGGTGCCCTGCGCCGCCATGGCGGCGATGGTGTCGTCGGTGAGGCCGGTGCCGTGCTCGATGCAGTCGATGCCCGCGGCGAGCAGGCCGGGCAGGGCGTCCTCGCCGAAGACGTGGGCGGTGACACGGGCGCCCTCGCTGTGGGCGGCGTCGATGGCGGCCTTCAGGACCGGATCCGACCACAGCGGCGCGAGGTCGCCGACCGCGCGGTCGATCCAGTCGCCGATGATCTTGACCCAGCCGTCGCCGCGGCGGGCCTGCTCGGCCACGATGTCGGGCAGGTCGCGCTCGTCGTCGAGCTCGATGCCGAGTTCACGGATATAGCGTCTGGGGCGGGCGATGTGGCGGCCCGCGCGGATGATGCGCGGCAGATCGGCGCGCTCGTCGAGGAAACGGGTGTCGACCGGTGAGCCCGCGTCGCGCAGCAGCAGCGCCCCGGCGTCCCGCTCGACCTCGGCCTGGGCAATCAGCCCGTCCGAATCCTCGTGTCCGCCACCGTATTTGATGCCGACATGGCAGTGCGCGTCGACCAGGCCGGGCAGGATCCAGCCGGAGGCGTGCACGGTGTCCGCGCCGGGCACCGGCTCGGCGGAGATCACCCCGTCGCGCACCCACAGATCACGGAGTTCACCGTCGGGCAGGACGAAGCCACGGAAATGCAGCCGCATGGGATCACTATCGCACGGACCGCCACACCACCCTCGGTTTCGAGGGCGCGGCCAATCTCGACGACGGCGGCATGTGGGCGACCAGCTTCGCCATCGTCGAGATGACCCCCGAGACCGAGGCCCGGATCACCGCGCTGGTGAAACAGGCGGCGAGCTGAGACTCAGGACTTCGCGAAAGCGCCCAGCAGGGCGGGCAGATCCTCGCGGATCGGCAGCCCGTGCCCGGGCACCAGCACCTCGGCCCCCAGGTCGGCGAGGCTCCGCGCGCTCGCCAGCGTCCCGGGCTCGTCGTGGTTGAACACGCCCGGCAGCAACTGCAGACCGGTCCCCCGCGCGATGGGGTGACCGGTGACCAGGGCGTCCCCGGAGAACAGCACGCCTTCCGATGGCATGTAGTACGCGGTGTGACCGTTCGTGTGACCGGGCGTCGGCACCGCGATGAACCCGCCCGGCAACGCCGCCAGGGTCTCCGCGTCCGCCGCCACCGCGGTCGGCACGCTCATCCCGATATGCCCCACGCAGGCCCGCAGCGTCTGCGCCACCCACACCGCGCCGCGCCGATTCCCCAACTGCCCTGCCATCTGCAGCGGCGTGATCTGTTGCAGGTACTCCCGTTTGGCGTGCCGGACCTCCTCGGCCCCGGTGTACACCGGCACCCCGGCCCGCTCGACCAGGGCCGGAATCGCCCCGATGTGATCCAGATGCGCGTGGGTCACGAGGACCGCCGCGATATCGCCGAGCTGATGCCCGATCTGGGACACCGAACTCAGCACCGCGGCGGTATCGGCGGGATACCCCGCGTCCACCACGGTCACACCACGATCATCACTGACCAACGCCCAGTTGACGTTCGTCCCCGCCACGACGTACACGGAATCGGAAACCTGATCGATTTTCACGCCCGAACCGTACCGACGATCCGGGCACCGCACACGGCGACGCGGAGCCCGCGGTTATCGCGTCAGTTCTTGGGGAAGTTCAGCTTGCTGAGGTCGAAGCCCTCGAGGCCCGGGGGCAGCTCGTTGAGGCCGGCCGGGAGGTTGGACAGGTCCGGCATGCCGCCGGGCATGCCGCCCGGGAGGCCGGGCATGCCGGGGAAGCCGCCGCGCACCTTGGGCGGGGTCGGGCCGCGTCCGCCCTTCTTGCCCTTCTTGCCGCCCTTCTTGGTGTTCTTGCCGCCCCGGTTGCCGCCGGGGAAACCGAACTGGCGGCTCATCGCACCCATCATCTTCTTCGCTTCGAAGAAGCGGTCCACGAGCTGGTTGACGTCGGAGACCGCGACACCCGAGCCGTTGGCGATGCGCAGGCGGCGGGAGGCGTTGATGATCTTCGGGTTGGCGCGCTCGGCGGGGGTCATGCCGCGGATGATGGCCTGCACGCGGTCGAGCTGCTTGTCGTCGACCTGCGCGAGCACGTCTTTCATCTGGCCCGCGCCCGGCAGCATGCCCAGCAGGTTGCCGATCGGGCCCATCTTGCGGATGGCCAGCATCTGCTCGAGGAAGTCCTCGAGGGTCAGCTCGCCGGAGCCGATCTTGCGGGCGGCCTCCTCGGCCTGCTTGGCGTCGTAGACCTGCTCGGCCTGCTCGATCAGGGTGAGCAGGTCACCCATGCCGAGGATGCGCGAGGCCATGCGGTCGGGGTGGAAGACGTCGAAGTCCTCGAGCTTCTCACCGGTGGAGGCGAAAAGGATGGGCTGGCCGGTGATCTCACGCACCGACAGCGCCGCACCACCGCGGGCGTCACCGTCGAGCTTGGTGAGCACGACACCGGTGAAGCCGACGCCGTCGCGGAAGGCCTCGGCGGTGGAGACCGCGTCCTGACCGATCATGGCGTCGAGGACGAACAGGGTCTCGTCGGGGTTGACGGCGTCGCGGATGCCCGCGGCCTGCCGCATGAGCTCCTCGTCGATGCCGAGGCGACCGGCGGTGTCGACGATGACCACGTCGTACTGCTTGGCCTTGGCCTCCTCGATACCGGCGCGCGCGACGTCGACCGGATCGGACGCCGAGACGCCCAGCGGGTTCTCGCCGCCGCCGATGGAGGTGCCCGGGTGCGGCGCGAAGACCGGCACCCCGGCCCGCTCGCCGACCACCTGCAGCTGGGTGACCGCGCCCGGACGCTGAAGGTCACACGCGACCAGCAGCGGCGTATGACCCTGCCCCTTCAGGTGTTTGGCGAGCTTGCCCGCGAGGGTGGTCTTACCGGCACCCTGCAGACCGGCCAGCATGATGACCGTGGGCGGGTTCTTGGCCAGGCGCAGCCGCCGGGTCTCGCCGCCGAGGATCTTGATGAGCTCGTCGTTGACGATCTTGACGATCTGCTGCGCGGGATTCAGCGCCGCGGAGACTTCCGCGCCCTTGGCGCGCTCCTTGACATTGGCGATGAAGCCGCGCACCACGGGCAGCGCGACGTCGGCCTCGAGCAGCGCCAGGCGGATCTCACGAGCGGTCGCGTCGATGTCCGCCGGCGACAGGCGTCCCTTGCCACGCAGATCCTTGAGGGCACCGGCCAACCGGTCGGAAAGGGATTCGAACACCGATGCTCCTGATCTCGAGGGACGTTCACTCGAGATACCAGGGTAGTGGTTATTCGAGCGACCGCGGGCGGGGGCCAGGGCGGTGCAGGTCGTGCTTCTCGATGGCAACCATGCCGACCGCCTCGCGGGCGGTGAGGCCCAGCTCCAGGGCGAGCCCGTCGAGGATCGCCCAGCCGGCGTCCGACGGGCTCTCGCCGGTGACGGCGGAGGCGATGGTCATGGCTGTCACGGCCTGCTGCCCGGTGAGGGTCCGGCCGGGCAGCCAGGAGACCACCCAGCGGTCGCCACCGACACAGCGGGCGATGTGCGCGGTCAGATCGCTTGTCATCATCGACGCGGAAACGACTTCGATTGCCACCGACTCACTCCCCTCGTGCTCGCGACTCGTGACTGAACACGTGCACGCGGAATACTAGGGTGTGACACCGGTCACTCGGCCGCCTTACAGCAAATCTCCTGCAACATTCTGATCAACTGGCAAACGCCTGGTTTGCCAGTTACTCCCGTCGCCTGGTCTCCAACCGGAAAACCGCTGGAAGATCCGTTTCAGCTGTCCGATTCAGGCGATTTCTTCGGTTGTTGCGGCGGCACCACCGCGAGCACCGCCGCCGAGATCTCGGCTCGCCGCCCGGGCGTGTCGGTATCGCCCAGATCCAGGCAGAACGTGTCGACGACCGCGGAACCCAGGGTCACCACCTTCGCCCACGACACGTTCACCCCCGATTCGGCCAGCGCGGCGGCCAACCGGTTCAGCAACCCGATCCGGTCCTCGGCTCGCAATTCCAGCAACACCCGCCCCGGCTCGGCGGTCTCGTGCCAGAACACCCGCGGCCGCGCCTGCGCGAACGGACTCGGCTGGGTGCCGACCGCGTCGCGCTCCTTGCGGGCCAGCACCGACGCCAGATCCAGATCGCCGTTGATGGCGCGGATCAGCTCCTGCCGCAGCAGACCGGCGTCCGGCGGATCACCGAACCGCGGGGCCACCACGAAGGTGTCGATGGCCGCCTCGCCCACACTGGCCAGCTCGGCCGACAACACGCGCAGCGAATGCACGGCCAGCACGCCCGCGGCCTCCGACAGCAGTCCCGGACTGTCCGGGGCGACCACGGTGACCACGTGGTGGTAGCGCCCGTCCCCCGGCTTCAGATCCACGTGCACGCCACCGGATTTCGCGCGGGCATGCAGTTCCTCGGGGATCGGGGTCGGCTCCGGCAGCGGGTCGCCCGCCATGGCGTGGCGGCAGTTGCGGACCAGATCGCCGATCAGCGAGGCCTTCCAGTCGTTCCACACCCCGGGCCCGGTGGCCAGCGCGTCGGCCTCGGCCAGCGCGGCCAGCAGCTCCAGCAGATGCGGGTCGCCGTCGAGGGCGTCGATCACCATCTTCACGGTGTCGGGGTCGGACGTGTCGCGGCGCGTGGCGGTATCGGGCAGCAGCAGGTGGTGACGCACCATGGCGGCCAGCGTCTGCACGTCGGAAGGCCACAGCCCCAGGCGATTTCCGATCGACACGGCCAGTTCCGCGCCGACCAAGCTGTGATCCTCGGTGCGGCCCTTGCCGATATCGTGCAGCAGCGCGCCCAGCAGCAGCAGGTCCGGGCGGGAGACGCGGGTGGACAGCGCCCCGGCCTGGGCGACGGTCTCCATCAGGTGGCGGTCCACGGTCCAGGTGTGCATGGCGTCGCGCGGCGGCAGGTCGCGCACCACACCCCATTCCGGAAACAGCCTGCCCCACAAGCCCGTTCGGTCCAGGGCCTCGACGGCGTCGACGCTGCCGCGGCCCGCGCCCAGCAGCACCAGCAGGTCGTTGAGCGCTTCCTTGGGCCACGGCTCGCGGAGTTCGGGCGCGTCCTCGCCGAGCCGGTTGAGGGTGGTGGCCGACATCGGCAGCCCGGTCTGTGCCGACGCCGCGGCCACCCGCAGGATCAGGCCGGGATCGCGCTGCGGGCGGGCATCGCGGGCGAGCACCACTTCTCCGGAATGCTCGACCACCCCCTCATCGAGTGGTCGGCGCACCGGAACACGGCGCAAGCGCGCGAGCCCGCGGCGGGGCAGCGCGTTCCCGGCGGTCCGCAGCCCGACATCGGTGGAGTAGCCGATGGTTCGGGCCGCGTCGCTGAGCGTGCGGGCCAGATCGAAGCGGTCACCGATCCGCAGGGCCGCCCCGATCTCGTCGGCGTCCTGGGCCCGCAGCTGGTCGCGGGCGCGGCCCGCCACCCGATGCAGCTCGGTGCGTACATCGAGCAGGCGGCGGTGCGCCTGCTTCAGCCCCCCGCCCGGCACTTCCGGACCGAGCCCCGGCATGGCGTCGGTCAGTTGTGCGATGGCGAGGGCGTCCAGCAATTGGATGTCCCGCAGTCCGCCGCGCCCGTTCTTGAGATCGGGTTCGGCGCGGTGGGCGACGTCTCCGCTCCGGCGCCAACGGGTCTGGGCCTGTTCGATCAGGGCGTCGAAACGGGACCGGATCCCGGCCCGCCAGTCCCGGCGCACGCCGCCGATGAGCAGGTTGCTCAATCCGTCGTCGCCGACGATGTGCCGGGCCTCGAGCATGCCGAGGCCGGCGGTGAGATCGTCGGCGGCCACGCGCAGCGCCTGCGGGACGGTGCGCACGCTGTGATCGAGCTTGATGTGGGCGTCCCACAACGGATACCAGAGCTGATCGGCGACCTCGGCGACCCGGGCGGGGTCGACGTCGTCGTAGAGCAGCACCAGATCCAGGTCGGAGTAGGGCAGCATCTCCCGGCGGCCCAGCCCGCCCACCGCGACCAGGGCGAGCCCGCTGTCAGCGGTGATGCCGACCTCGTGGCCCTTGGTGGTCAGCCACAGGTCGTAGAGATCCACCAGGGCCTCGCGCAGGGCCTCGGCGTCGAGCCGGACGGCGCGGCCGTTCGAGCCGTGCTCGGCCAGCAACTGGTTGCGGGCCCGGACCAGGTCCGAGGCGCCGCCGGAGACCTTGGTGTCCTCGGCCTTGTCATCGCGTTCCTGCTGGAAACCCACAACCCGCCCCTCTCGATTCAATTCACTTCGCCGCCCCGGCACGGGGACGGCCCCGTCACCGCCGGTTTCGACACCGACGGGGCCGGGGCCGCCACGGGGATCCCGCTCGAATTACAGAGCGTCGGAACCGCGTTCGCCGGTGCGCACCCGGACGATGGTGTCGACCGGGGTGACCCAGACCTTGCCGTCGCCGATCTTGCCGGTGCGGGCGGCTTCGACGATGACCTCGACGACCTTGTCGACGGAGGCGTCGTCCACCACAACCTCGACCCGGACCTTCGGGACGAAATCCACCGAGTACTCGGCACCGCGGTAGACCTCGGTGTGGCCCTTCTGGCGACCGTAGCCCTGCACTTCGCTGACGGTCATGCCGAGCACGCCCGCCTGCTCCAGGCCGGTCTTCACGTCCTCCAGGGTGAACGGCTTCACGATCGCAGTGATCAGTTTCATGTTCGTCATGCCTCCTTGACGGCGGCGGTGCGCGCCGCACCACTCACAGCAGCGAAATCGTATGCCGATTCTGCGTGCTCGGACTCATCCAAGCCCTGGAACTCGGCTTCCTCGTTCACCCGGAGACCGATGGTGTACTTGATGGCGAGCGCGATGATCAGGGTCGCGATGCCCGAGAAGGCAAGCACCGCACCGGCTCCCACGGCCTGCTTGATCAGCTGATCGAAGCCGCCGCCGTAGAACAGACCCTTGACCGCGGCCGGAGCCTCGGGGGCGGCGACCAGGCCGACCATCAGGGTGCCCGCGATACCGCCGACCAGGTGGACGCCGACCACGTCGAGCGAGTCGTCGAAGCCGAACTTGAACTTCAGGCCCACCGCGAGAGCACAGAGCACACCGGCGACCACACCGATGGCGAGCGCGCCGATCACGTTGACCGAGGAGCAGGAGGGGGTGATGGCGACCAGACCGGCCACGATGCCCGAGGCGGCGCCCAGGGAGGTGGCGTGACCGTCGCGGATCTTCTCCACGAGCAGCCAGGCGAGCATGGCGGCGCCGGTGGCGACGGTGGTGGTGACGAAGGTGGCGCCCGCGATGCCGTTGGAGCCGACCGCCGAACCGGCGTTGAAGCCGTACCAGCCGAACCACAGCAGACCGGCGCCGAGCATCACGAACGGCAGGTTGTGCGGACGCATCGGGGTCTTCGGCCAGCCCTTGCGCTTGCCGAGCACGATCGCCAGGACGAGGCCCGCGACACCGGCGTTGATGTGGACCGCGGTACCGCCGGCGAAGTCGATCGCCTTCAGCTTGTTGGCGATCCAGCCGCCGTGCTCACCGGTGACGCCGTCGAAGGCGAAGACCCAGTGCGCGACCGGGAAGTAGACCACGGTGGCCCACACGGCCGAGAACAGCACCCACGACCCGAACTTCAGGCGGTCGGCAACCGCACCGGAGATCAGGGCGACGGTGATGATCGCGAACATGAGCTGGAAGGCCACGAAGACCGTCGCCGGCACGGTTCCCGCCAGGGGGATGGCCGACTTGATCGTCTGGTCGGTGCTGCTGGCCAGGTAGGTGCCACCGAACAGCGACTTCAGCCCGAAGTACTGGGTCGGGTTGCCGATCAGGCTGCCCTTGTCGTCACCGAAGGCGACGGAGAAGCCGTACAGCGCCCATAGAACAGTGATCACGCCCATCGAGGCGATGCTCATCATGATCATGTTCAGGACGTTCTTCGAGCGGACCATACCGCCGTAGAAAAACGCCAAACCGGGTGTCATCAGAAGCACGAGTGCTGAACTGGCCAGCATCCATGCGGTGTCGCCGGTGTCGGCTGCACCGATTACGGGAAACGCCACCTTTTGTCCTCCTCATCTCTGGCCCCGCAGCAACCTGCGCATAAGCCTGCAATGAGATTCGTCAGTCGGTGTTTCCTCCGTGATCCTGCGGCGTTTCGCGTAGGTGAACGGATGAGATTGCAGTGTTGCGGTCACGTTTCCGGTCCCGCACCACTGTTACGACGACATTGTGAGGATGATGTTGGTTTCGATATCGATGCAGTTCAGTGGGGGTTAACCCAGCAGGGCGTCGACGAAGGCGCCGGGTTCGAAGGGAGCAAGATCATCCGTGCCCTCACCCAAACCGACCAGTTTGACCGGTACGCCCAGCTCATGCTGCACCTGGAACACGATGCCGCCCTTGGCGGTTCCGTCCAGCTTGGTCAGCGCCACGCCGGTGATGTCCACGACGTCGGCGAAGACCCGCGCCTGCATCAGACCGTTCTGGCCGACCGTGGAGTCCAGCACCAGGATGACCTCGTCGACGGCGGCCTTCTTCTCGACCACGCGCTTGACCTTGCCCAGCTCGTCCATCAGGCCGGTCTTGGTGTGCAGGCGGCCCGCGGTGTCGATGAGCACCACGTCCACGCCGCGATCGATACCGGCGGACACCGCGTCGAACGCGACGGCCGCGGGGTCCGCGCCCTCCTTGCCGCGCACGGTCTCCGCGCCCACGCGCTCACCCCAGGTCTGCAGCTGATCGGCGGCCGCGGCCCGGAAGGTGTCGGCCGCGCCCAGCAGCACGCGGCGGCCGTCGGCGACCAGCACGCGCGCCAATTTGCCGGTGGTGGTGGTCTTTCCGGTGCCGTTCACTCCCACGACCAGCAGGATCGACGGGTGATCGGCGTGCGGCAACGCGCGGATGGAGCGATCGAGCTCCGGACGTAGCGCGTCGACGAGCACCTCGCGCAGCAGGGCGCGGGCGTCGGCGGCGGTGCGGACGCTGCGCCCGGCCATCTCCTCGCGCAGACGCTCCACGATGGCGGCGGTGCTGGCGGTGCCCAGGTCGGCCATGACGAGGGTGTCCTCGATCTCCTCCCACGAGTCCTCGTCCAGATCGCCGCCGCCGAGCAGGCCCAGCAGGGACTTGCCGACGGCGTTCTGGGAACGGGACAGGCGGCCGCGCAGCTTGGTGAGACGGCCCGCGGTGGGTTCGATCTCGGCGATCGCGGGAGCCGCGGTGGCGGGCTCGGCCGGAGCGGCGGCCGCGGGGGCGTGCGCACCGGCGTGGGCGGCGACGGCGGCCTCGGCGCCCGCCGCGATCTCGGCGGCGGCGACAGCGGCCTCGGCGGCCTCCTCGGCCGCGGCCTCCTGCGAGAGGGGCTGCTCGGCGACATCACCGGCGGCCTTGCCCGCGGCGATCTCCCCGGCGGCTTCGGCGGCCTCGACCGCCGCGGCGCGGGCCGCGTCGTCCTCCGACTCGGCGGGGGCATCGGTGGCGGGCGTGACTGCCGCGTCGGTGGGAGCGGTCTCCGCGGCGGCGCTCGCGGTCGTGTCGGCCTCAGTCGCGGCGGCGCTCGTGGTGGTGTCGACCGCGGTCGCGGGGTCGTCCGCGTCGGGTGTGACGGTCTCCGCGGCCGGGGCGGGTTCGGGCCCCTGGACAGGTTCCGGGAGGCGCACTTCGTGGATGCTGCGCTTGCCGGAGTCGCGCGGAACGGCCGCGTCGTCGCCGATGTGCGGCTGGCCCTCGTCGTCGGTGCGCTCGGGCGGGAGCGGCACCGGTTTGTCCTTGGTGGCCGGGACCTGCTCGCGTTCGGGCGCGGCGGTGCCCTGGCTGAAGCTGAATCCGCTCGCGGCCTGGTATCCGCCGGACCTGTCGGTCAGCTCCTTGGACTCGGTGACCTCGGGGGTCAGCGAGATCCGGCGGCGCTTGTTCAGGGCATATCCGGCAACCAGCGCCACGAGCAGCACCGCCGCGATGGCGGCGATGAGAATCCAAACTTCTGCAGTCGTCACATCCCCATCCTTTCAGAGGTGGTTGCCATGTCGGATTCACGCACCTACCGTCGCGTCGGGGGCCGTGGTCGATATCACACGACGGGGCCGTGGGATGCAGCGACACGCCGGGGTTTGGTCCGAAAATCCGACCATCTACCAACCGGTCTGCCCGACTACGTGCCACAGTGCGGAAGGAGCGGCGAATGCGACACCGAGACAATAGGATCGGCGACGTGACCGATCGAAATGTGCTTGGGGGACCGCTGGAGGAGTGTGGCACCGATCCTCTCACCGGCTTCTACCGGGACGGATGCTGCAGCACCGGTCCCGAGGATTTGGGTAGCCACACCGTCTGCACGGTGGTGACCGCGGAATTCCTGGAGCACCAGAAGTCGATCGGCAACGACCTCGTCACCCCACGGCCGGAGAACAACTTCCCCGGCCTCCAACCGGGCGACCGCTGGTGCGTGGTGGCCGTGCGCTGGCTGCACGCCCACGAGGACGGGGTGGCCGCACCTGTGGTGCTGGCCGCCACCCATGAGAACGCCCTCGAGGTGGTGCCCATGGAGACGCTGCGCAAATACGCCGTCGACGTCCCCGACGACGTCAGCGACCTGCTCTAGTCGTCAGCGCCCCGCTCTAGTCGTCGGCGCCCTTGCGCAGTAAAGCCTCGGTGGCGCTGCGCAATTCGACGCGGGCCGCGAACAGGCGCGGATCGGAGGCGAACGCCACCCGGTCCGCGCCCGCGTGCAGCGGGCCGTTGAGCACCTGCAGGGTGATGGAACCGGCGATGGCCCCGAAGAACAGCGCCACCAGCGCGGGCCGCTCCCCCGCCAGAGCCAGGGTGAGCGCCGCCTGGCCGCCGAACACGGCCGCGGTGGCCGCCGAGATGACCAGCGAGTGGGTCATGTCCGCGCGCAGCGCCTCACCCTCGTCGTAGGCGTCGAGCACCGCGATCCCCAGGCCCAGCACCACCAGGTCGGCGGCGGTCACCGACAGCATGGCCGTGCTGGGCAGCACGTTGAACCCGAGCAGGATGAGCGCCGCGCTCATCCCGAGCAGCAGCGCGCCCACGGTGAGCAGCCCGGCCGCGGAACGCCGTGAGTCCTCGGACCATTCGGCCTGCTGGCCGAGCATGGCCAGCATGGTGCCGAGCAGGGCCAGCAGGGTGACCGCGCCGAGCACGTAGCCCGCGGGCAGGAAACCGCCCGCGGCGGGCATGGCCAGCACCGCGCACAGCGGCACCAGCCCGACCCGCCACCAGCGGTCGACTCGTTCCACCCCGGCGGGCAGCAGCCGCACGAAGACACCGCTGAAGGCCAGTACCGGTGCGCACACCAGCACGATGCGCACACCGTCGAACCAGGGACTTCCCCCTGCCATCCGATCCGCCACCACCGCGGCAGCGAACGCCAGCAATCCGATTGCCGCTCTGCGTAACAACAGCTTTCGCGGATCCCGCGCCAATAGATACAAACCGAGCCACCATGCGGCACCGAACGCCGCGGCCGACACCCAAACCACGCAGGGAGCGTACTGCCCCGCCGGCGGTTCGGGGGGGCATACCGCAACGCCGGATATGGCCTTCTACCAGTATTTTTCACCGATTAGACCCCCTCGTCACACCTTCGCATCCGTTTGGGCACACGCAGGTCACGAAGGGCCCCAACGGCTTTCATCGGGGGCCGGGCGGTGAGGTCAGGCGGGCACCGCGTGGCGGCGGCGGTGGGCCTTCTGCCGGCAGGCTGCCGAACAATAGCGGGCGGGGCGGCCGGTGCCGGTCGGCCGGATCGGGGTGGCGCAGATCGGGCAGTGCGGGGCCGGGGTTTCGTCACGGATGGCCGTTTCGTCACGGGCGGCGATCGTGTTCCCGCGTTTCGTTACGGACTGCGCCGGGGGCCGGGCGCGCATGGCGTCCAGGACCAGGGCGGCGGGGCGGGACAGTTCGCGGTCCGGGGACAGACGTTGGATCGCAACACATCCCGTGAACAGGGCGAGGACGTCGGGAACGGTGAGGTCGACGCGGACGGAGCCCTGGCGCTGGGCGGCGGTGAGCAGGTCGCCGAGGACGGCGTGGAAACGGGCTCCGGCGTCGCGCACCAGTTCCCGCGGCCAGCCGTCATTGTTGACCATGTCGCACACCGCCTGGTTGCGATGGCTGGAGGTGATGACCTCGGTGCAGAACCCGAAGAAGGCGGCCCCCGCGTCGGGGGCGTCGCGCAACCGGTGGCCCAGACCGGTGAGCCGGTCGATGCGTTGCTGCATAACGGCTTCCAGCAGCGCGGTCTTGGTGGGGAAATGGCGGTACACGGTGCCCGCGCCGACCCCGGCGCGGCGGGCCACCTCGGCCAGGGAGACCGCGAGCCCGCCGTCGGCGAGAGCGCGCTGGGCGGCGGCCAGGACCAGGGCGCGATTGCGGCGCGCGTCGGCGCGGGCATGGGGGGCGAGGCTGGTGGTGGGTGCGGACATTTCGTTACGCGCGTCCTTTCCGGTGCTGGCCAATGGAAACGCGGTGGTCCTAGCGTTCTTATCCGGGTCGACCGACCCGAATACTACCGAACGAACGGATGAGAATGTCTTCTCGGAAGAATCTGGCGTCCTCTCGGAACGACCTGATCCTGGTGACCGGCGCGACCGGCAAGCAGGGTGGCGTCACCGCGCGCCGGTTGCTCGACACCGGCCGGTCGGTGCGTGTCCTGGTGCGTGATCCGGAATCGGCTGCGGCGCAGGCCCTCGCCGCGGCGGGCGCGGAGCTCGCCGTCGGCGACTTCGACCGGCCCGAGACCCTGGCCCCGGCGCTGGCGGGTGTGGGTGCGGCATTCCTGGTGCCGCCGGCCGCCTTCGGCCCCGAGGGCTGGGATGTCGGCCTGGAGGTCGCGCGCGGCGACGCTTTCCTCGACGCGGCGGCCGCGGCCGGCGTCGAGTACATCGTGTTCACGACCGTCGCCTCGCTGACCGAGGACGGCCAGTGGGGTGCGCAGGGCAAACGCCGGGTGGAAGAGGCGCTGCGCGCGAGCGGCCTGCACTGGACGATCCTGCGTCCGGCCCGGTTCATGGAGAACTACCTCATGCAGGGTTTCCCGGTGGACGGCATCAACGACGGCGTACACCGGCATCTGTTCCCGGCCGACAAGCCGGTCCAGTCCATCGCGATCGAGGACATCGCGGTGATCGCGCAGCTGGCCTTCGACGATCCGGCCCGCTTCCACGGCGAGGTCCTGGAGTTGGCCGGTGACGCGCTCACCATGACCGAGGCCGCGGCGGCCATCACCGCCGCGACCGGCCACCAGGTCCGTTACGTGGAGGCGTCGCAGGCCGACGCCGAGGCCATGGGCCCCGAGGTCGGTGTGGTCTGGCGGCTGTCCCGGGAGGGCCGGGGCTGGCACGCCGATATCCCGGCGGTCCGCGAGATCCATCCCGGGTTGCGGACTTTCGAGGCGTGGCTCGCCGAATCCGGTGCGGCGCGGTTGAAGTCGCTGCTGGATTGACGAGCGCGCGCTCGATCGGGGTCCGGGTGGATCAGTTCAGCGCGCCGTTGTAGTCGGGCAGCTTGAAGGTCTGCTGGGCGTGGCCGCCGGACAGATCGGAGGCGCTGTTGCCGATATTGGCGACGATGGTGTAGCCCTGGGCCTCGATCGAGGCGCGGGTGGCGGTCTTGTAGTCGGCGAGCGCGCCCGCGCCCGCGGAGCCGGTGGTGAGGCCGCCGCCGTAGAGGCCGTCGACCGGGTAGCCGACCGTGGTCAGGTTGATCTGGGTGTAGATGTTCATCACCGAGGGGCGGCCGGTCACGAAGATGATCGACGCGCCTTGGCTTTTCGCCCACTTGGCCAGCGCCAGCATGGGCGGGATGGCCGGGGTGATGGGCGCCGCGTTGTAGCTGGTCTCGAGCGAGGTGTTGTCGATGTCGAGGACGATGGCGGGCTTGGTGACGCCGGGCAGCGCGGTGGTCAGGTAGGCCTGGGCGGCGTTGGCGACGGTGGTGACGTCGCTGATCCACTGGCTGTAGGGCGGCAGATCGGCCTTGCTGCCGCCGGAGCCGGACAGGGATCCCGTGCCCGAGCCGGACCCGGCGGATCCGGTGTCGGCGAGGGCGATCGGGAGCGGAGCGGCGAGTCCGACGGAGAGTCCGGCGGCCAGGACGGCGATGGAGCGCTTCATGGGGCCGGACGCTAGCGGCAACGCAATGGGACGCGCAGGTGTTTCACTCCGACATCGGGATGAATTCCCGCTGAGCGGGACACTGTAGCGAATCTACGACGTCGCGCCGACCAGGTTCTCCCCGCGCATCCGCTGCGAGATCACCTGCGTGATGCCGTCACCGCGCATGCTGACGCCGTAGAGGGCGTCGGCGATCTCCATGGTCGGCTTCTGATGGGTGATCACGATCAGCTGGCTCTTCTCCCGCAGCTGCTCGAACAGTCCGATGAGCCGGCGCAGGTTGGTGTCGTCCAGCGCGGCCTCGACCTCGTCCATCACATAGAAGGGCGAGGGCCGGGCGCGGAAGATCGACACCAGGAAAGCGACGGCGGCCAAGGACTTCTCGCCACCGGAGAGCAGCGAGAGCCGCTTGACCTTCTTGCCCGGCGGGCGGGCCTCGACCTCGACGCCGGTGGTGAGCATGTCCGCGGGATTGGTGAGCAGCAGCCGCCCCTCACCGCCGGGGAACAGGCGGCCGAAGACGCCGGTGAACTCGCGTTCCACGTCCTCGTAGGCCTCGGTGAAGACCTGCAGGATGCGCTCGTCGACCTCGGCGACCACGTCGAGCAGGTCCTGGCGGGCCTTCTTGACGTCCTCGAGCTGGGTGTTGAGGAACGTGTAGCGCTCCTCGAGGGCCGCGAACTCCTCCAGCGCAAGGGGATTCACCTTGCCGAGGGTGACCAGGTCCTTCTCGGCGCGCTTGGCACGGCGTTCCTGGGTGGCGCGGTCGTAGGGCATGGGCTGCGGTTCGCTGACCGTGTCGCCGCGCTCGCGGGCCTGCTCGTACTCGATCATCTCCAGCGCGGTGGGCGGCGTGGGGACGTCGGGGCCGTATTCGGCGATGAGGTCGTCGAGGCTGACGCCGAACTGTTCGGAGATGGTGGTCTCGACCTGTTCGATGCGCAGCGCGGCCTGGGCGCGGGCCACCTCGTCGCGGTGCACGGCATCGGTGAGCTGGGCGAGCTGGGTGGTCAGGGCGCGCGAACGCTCCTTGGTCTGATCGACCTGGGCGGCGTATTCGCCACGGCGGCGCACCAATTCGTCGCGGCGTACGGCGGCCTGGGCCACCACCTGCTCGAGTTCGGCGGCGATCTTCTCCGCGGAGGCCGCGACCACGGCGGCCAGCGCGGCGGCCTGGCGGCGGGCGGCGTGGGCGCGTTCGGCGCGGGCCCGGTTCTCGCGTTCGGCGCGGGCGGCGCGGCGCAGCGAATCGGCCTTGCCGCGTACCGATTCCGCGCGTTCCTCGGCGGTGCGCACGGCCAGGCGGGCCTCGACCTCCATGGAGCGGACCTCGGCGAGGGCGGCGGCGGCCTCCTCGCGGGCGTACCCGGCGGTCTCGGTGCCTGCGGATTCCGGGTCCAGGTCGGCCTGTTCGTTCTCGGCGTGGCGCAGCCGGTCCTCGAGTTCGGCGAGCTTGGCGAGGGTTTCCTCGCGGCCGGTCTCGGCGTCGGCGCGCTGGGCCAGCAGCCGGTCGCATTCGCGCTGGGCGCCGCGGGCGGCGTGGCCGAGGCGGCCGAGCCGGTCGTAGATGGCGACCAGGGCCTGGTCGGATTCGTGCAGGGCGAGCAGGGCGTGGTCGACGGCTTCCTTGCGGTCGGTCTGCTCGGCCAGCGCCCCGGCGAGCGCGGCTTCCAGCTCCTCGGCCTGCCGCTGCCAGGACGCCAATTCGGCCGTGGCGGAATCGATGTCGGCCTGCACCTCGAGCTGGCTGGGGGCGCGGTCGGAGCCGCCGAGCAGCCAGCCGCTGCCGGTGATGTCGCCGTCGCGGGTGACCACCCGCAGTTCCGGGCGCGCGGCGATGACCTGCGCGGCGGTGGCGAGGTCGTCGGCGACGGCGATGCCCGCGGTGAGGGCGGTGATCGCGCCGCGCAGGTTGGCGGGGCAATCGACCACGTCGGCGAGCCAGCGGGCCGAGCCGGGCAGGGGTGAATTCGCCTGCGCCGCAGGCAGGGCCGCGGCGTCGGCGTAGACCAGGGCGGCACGGCCGCCGTCGGTCTCCTTGAGCGCGCGCACCGCGGCGTGCGCGGCGGGCCCGGTGTCGGCGGCCACGGCGTCGGCCAGCGGGCCCAGGGCCGCGGCGACCGCGGACTCGAAGCCGCCGTGCACGCGGATCAGGCCGGACAGCGGGCCGAGCAGTCCGTCGGCGCGGTGCTCGAGCAGCCAGGCCGCGCCGTCCTTGCGGCGCAGGCCCATGGCGAGGGCTTCGATGCGGGCGGTGAGGGAGGCGACGCGTTTGCCGGCCTCGCGGTCCTGTTCGCGCAGTTCGGTGACGCGCTGGTCGGCCAGCGCGAGGGCCTGGGCGGCGTGCTCGTAGGCGTGGTCGAGGCCTTCCTCGCCCGCGTCGAGTTCATTGAGTTCGCCCTGCACGGACTCGAATTCGGCATTGGCGTCCTCGCCGCGGCGGCGGGCCTCGGCGATGGCGGTGGACATGCGGGCCACCTCGCCGTCCACGGACTGGGCGCGGATGCGCAGGGTGTCGACCTGGCCGGAGAGCCGGGCCAGGCCCTCGCGGCGGTCGGCGACGGCGCGGACCGCGGCCAGGTGCGCCTGCTCGGCGGCCTTGGCGGCCTGCTCGCGTTCGTAGAGTTGCTCGCGGGCCGCTTCCAGCGTCTCGGTGGCGATTTCGACGGCTTCGCGCAGTTCGGCCTCTTCGGCCTCGACCCGATCCGCTTCGCGCTCCAGCTGTTCCGGATCCCGGCCGGTGCCGGTCGGTTGCTCGATGGTCAGGTTGCGCGCGCGATCCCGCGCGATCCGGATAGTGGCGTTGACGCGTTCGGTCAGCGCGGACAGCTGGAACCAGGTCTGAGCGGCGGCCTCGGCGCTGGGGGTCAGCTTGGACAGCTCGAATTCCTGCTGTGCCAGTGCGGCATTGGCGGCGTCGAGCTCGGCCTGCACGGTGACGTGCTGCTCACGCGCGTAGGCCTCCTTGCTCTGCTGGCTCTCGAGTTCGCGGCGGCGGCTGACCAGATCGTCGGCGGCGAGCCGCAATCGGGCGTCCCGCAGTTCGGACTGGACGGTCGCGGCGCGACGCGCCACCTCGGCCTGCCGGCCCAGCGGCTTGAGCTGCCTGCGCAGTTCGGTGGTGAGGTCGGTGAGGCGGGCCAGATTGGCCTGCATGGCGTCCAGCTTGCGGACCGCCTTCTCCTTGCGCCGCCGGTGCTTGAGCACGCCCGCGGCCTCCTCGATGAAGGCCCGCCGATCCTCCGGCCGCGATTCCAGAATCGCCGAGAGCTGACCCTGACCGACGATGACGTGCATCTCCCGGCCGATACCGGAGTCCGACAGCAGTTCCTGCACGTCCATCAACCGGCAGGAGTTGCCGTTGATCTCGTACTCGCCGGCGCCGTCGCGGAACATGCGGCGGGTGATCGACACTTCCGAGTACTCGATGGGCAGCACCCCGTCGGAGTTGTCGATGGTCAGCGTGACTTCGGCACGACCGAGCGGGGCGCGGCCCGCGGTGCCGGCGAAGATGACATCCTGCATCTTCCCGCCCCGCAGCGCTTTCGCGCCCTGCTCACCCATCACCCAGGTGAGCGCGTCGACGACGTTCGACTTGCCCGACCCGTTGGGCCCCACCACGCAGGTGATCCCCGGCTCCAATCGCAACGTCGTCGCGGACGCGAAGGACTTGAACCCCTTCAACGTCAGACTCTTCAGGTGCACAGCGGCTCAGACTACCCGTTCCCCGAAGATTGCCCCGAGTATGCCGACCCCGCGTCCCTTCTGCGCCACGACGCGATCCGGGTCGCGGGTCAGCGGGCGCGGTAGCGGTTCCAGGCGGTGGATTCCCAGCCCATGACGACACGGAAGATCAGCACCGCGCCCCAGGGGCCGATGACCCAGATGGGCCAGGGGTAGGTGAATTCGCCTGCGGCCACCGAGATCGCGGCCCAGATGAACAGGCACAGCAGGCTCACGCCGAGCCAGGCGCTGCCCTCGATCCGCTGCCAGAGCGGGAGGCGGGTGCGCGAAGTGGTCTGCGGGGCAACGGTCTTCGAGAGCTTCGGCAGGTCCCGCAGGACGAGCTGGAGGTCTTCGCGGGTAGCGGTGGCGTAGACGCTGGTGAGGCGGTCGTTGTATTCGGCGAGGTCCAGGCGGCCTTCGGACAGGTGGCGGCCCAGCAGATCGGCGATCTGGGCGCGCTCGGCGTCGGAGGCGCGGGTGCCGGTGGTGATGTCCATATCGATCCTTAACGGTCGGGCGCTGCCGGATATTCCATTGTGGAACGTAAATCCAGGATAAACCTCCACATTGGAATGTTCAAGGGATTCAAGTGAGGGCGGGTGCCAGCACATTTGCCAGCAGGGGGGATGCGGTGAGATGGTTGGTGCCAGTTCTCGGACAAGGAGTCATCGTGGACCTTGACTGGTCGCCTGCTGATCTGGCGTTTCGTGATGAAGTGCGCAGCTTTCTCGACGAAAAGTTAACGAACGATCTACGCCGAGCGGGACGGTTGGCGACCAGCGTCTACCCGGACCACGAGGCCAGCATGGAGTGGCAGCACATCCTGCACGAGCGCGGCTGGGCCGCCCCGGCGTGGCCGGTGAAGTACGGCGGCTGCGACTGGAGCCTCACCCAGCACTACATCTTCGGCCGTGAGTGCACCCTGGCCGGGGCGCCGAACCTGTCCCCCATGGGGATTCGCATGGTCTCGCACGCGATCATGGCGTTCGGCACGAAGGAACAGAAGGACTTCTTCCTGCCGGGCATCCTCACCGGCGAGGTCTTCTTCTGCCAGGGCTATTCCGAGCCCGAGGCCGGGTCGGACCTGGCCTCGCTGTCCATGGCCGCGGTCGCCGACGGCGAGGACCTGGTGGTCACCGGGTCCAAGATCTGGACCACCCACGCCACCGAGGCGAACTGGATCTTCGCCCTGGTCCGCACCTCCAAGCAGGCCAAGAAGCAGCAGGGCATCACCTTCGTGCTGATCGATATGCGCACCCCGGGCATCGAGATCCGGCCGCTGGTCATGACCTCCGGCGAGCAGGTGCAGAACCAGGTGTTCTTCGATCAGGTCCGGGTCCCGAAGGCGAACGTGCTGGGGCAGATCGACGACGGCTGGACCGTGGCCAAGTTCCTGCTCAACTTCGAGCGCGGCGGGGGCGCGGTGGCCCCGGCCCTGCAGGTGATGGCCGAGGAGCTGGCACAGGCCGCGACCGAGCAGGTCGCCCCGGGCGGCGGCGCGCTCATCGACGACCCCGCCTTCGCCGCCAAGCTGGCCGACGCCCGGTTGCGCGCCGATGTGCTGGAGATCCTCGAATACCGCACGCTCGCACTGGTTTCCAGCGGCAAGGACCCGGGTCCGGCGGCGTCCACGCTCAAGATCCTGGGCACCGAGCTGAGCCAGGCGCTCACCGAACTCGCACTGGAGGCGGCGGGTCCGCGCGGCCGCGCCTATCAGCCGCACGCCACCATGCCGGGCGGCCCGATCGCCGACTTCACCCCGCCCGCCGACGGTTTCGTGGCGGGCGAGGAGTGGCAGGCGGTCGCCCCGCTGCGGTACTTCAACGACCGCGCCGGCTCGATCTACGCCGGTAGCAACGAGATTCAGCGCAACATCATCGCCAAAGCCACCCTGGGACTGTGACATGGACTTCTCTTTCACCGCGGAACAAGAACTGCTGCGCGACACCGTCACCGAGTTCCTGACGGCCCGCTACCCCCTGGAGGCGAGCCGGGCCGCGGCGCGCACCGGGGCCGGGTGGCAGCCGGAGATCTGGCGCGGACTGGCCGAGGAGGTCGGGATTCTCGGGGCCAGCCTGCCGGAGTCGGCGGGCGGCATCGGGGGCGGACCGGTCGAGACCATGATCATCGCCGAGGCGCTGGGCGCGGCCCTGGTGCTGGAGCCGTACGTGGACACCGTGGTGGTGGGCGGCGGCCTGCTGCGCCGCGCCACCGGCAAGCGCGCCGAGGATCTGCTGGCGGGCATCGCCGCCGGTGAGGTGGTGACCGGATTCGCCGCGCTGGAACCGCGATCCGGCTACGACTACACCGCGGTGGCGGCCACGGCGGTGCGCGACGGCGACGACTGGGTGATCACCGGCGAGAAGACGGTGGTGACCGCGGCCCCGCTGGCCACCCACCTGCTGGTGACCGCGGTCGCGGACGGCGAGATCGCGCTGTTCGCCGTCGATGTCGACCCGGCCGCGCCGCCCGCGGGTCTGACCGCGCGCGTCTACCGCACCATCGACGAGCGTCAGGCCGCCGACCTGACCTTCGACGGTGTGCGCGTCCCCGCCGACGCCCTGCTGCTCGCGTCCGCCGGTGAGGCCATCGCCGCGACCGTGGACGAGGCCATCGCGGCGGTGTGCGCGGAGACGGTCGGGGCCATGCGCAAGGTGGTCGACGACACCGTCGCCTACGCCAAGCAACGCCGCCAGTTCGGCGTCGCGATCGGCAGCTTCCAGGCGTTGCAGCACCGCATGGTGGACATGCTGCTGGAGCTCGAACAGGCCGTGGCCGCAACGTATCTGGTGACCCTGAAGCTGGACGCCCCCGCCGCCGAGCGGGCCCGCGCGGCCTCGGCAGCCAAGGCCACCGTGGGCCGCGCCGCCCGCAAGATCGGCCAGGAGTCGGTGCAGTTGCACGGCGCCATGGGCATGACCGAGGAACTCGCCATCGGCCACTTCTTCAAGCGCCTGACCGCCGTCCAGTACGAGTTCGGCACCACCGACCAGCACATTGCCCGCTACGCCTCACTGACGCGGCCGTAGCGGGCGCTCCCGCGCACCGGCTCAGGGGTGACCGGTGCCGGATCGGGTTCCGGTGGATCGCGTGACCGATCCACCGGAACCCGATTCATCCGCGCCACGCCGGAGTTCGGCGGCGACATGCCGGGTGGACCTGCGCACCGCAGCCACGATGACCAGTGCCATCGCGGGTCCGGTGACGAAGCACAACAGACTCAGGGCGATCAGTAGAACGGTTCCCACGTGCGGATTATTGTCCGCCTGGGGGTGTTTCGGCCAATTTCGGCTAATACAAGGCAACGGCAGCGCGACCACCGTACCGTGAGTGTGATCGAGGCCACAGCGGCCCGCCCGTCACGTCCGCAGGACCTGTCTCGTCCAAGGGGTACACGATCCCAGGAAGGACGACACCATGTCGCGATTGACCATGCACGAGGCGGCTCCCGAGGTCTACCAGGCCTGGCTCGCCGCCGAGACCGCGATCCGGCGCGGCCCGCTCGACGCCACCGTGCGCGAGCTGGTGAAGATCCGGGTCTCCCAGATCAACGGCTGCCTCTTCTGCATCGACATGCACTCCACCGAGGCCCGCAAGGAAGGCGAGACCGAGCGTCGCCTCTGGCATCTCAACGCCTGGCGCGAGTCGGCGCTGTTCACCCCGGCCGAGCGGGCCGCGCTCGAATACGCCGAGGCAACAACGCAGCTCGGCCCGCACGGGGTGAGCGACGAGATCTGGGCGGGCGTCGAGAAGCACTTCGACGACGGCCAGCGGGCCGGCCTGGTCGCGGTGACCGCGCAGATCAACCTGTGGAACCGCATCGGCGTCCCGCTCCGGCTGGAGCCGCTCGGCGGCTAGGTTCCGTCTCGCAATAGCCGGAATCAGGGGCGCAGCAGGGGACGTCCTTCGAGGGCCGCGGCCCAGAGCTTGTCCGCGGCATCCTCGATGTCCCCGTCCAGGAACTCGGGCAACAGGACGTCGGCCTCGGACACCCGCACTCGCGGGGCCTTCACATCACCGAGGAAGACGACCTCGCCCCTGTCCCCGGCCTCGAACCACGCCCCCACTGTCGCGGCGCCGTGCACGGCGAGCATCCCCATGTCGGAGAACTCCGTCATCAGCAGGCCCCCGACGGTGAGCGAGCCGCCGATGAAAAGGTTGCTGTCCAGCAGGCACATCAGGTGGCGCGCGGTGACCGAGCCGGTGACGTAGAGCGGCGTGTAGACGTCTCCGTTCAGAAAGCGCATCGGCCCGTCGACCGTCAGGTCGCCATCGATGACATACACGGTGTCCTCCGCCAGACCGGGATCGTTCCCGATCGACAACGACCCGTCGACGGTCAGGTCGCCCTGGTGCACGAAGAAGTACTCCGGCTCCTCCTCGAAGAGGTCTTCCAGATCCTCCACGTGGTCGTCGCTGGCTTTGCCGATGTCGTAGCGCTTCACCGCCTCGGACAGCGGTACCGATTCCCAACTCGCGCTCCACCGTTCGAAAGACACCCGACTCCTCGCGTACTTGCTCGATACCCGTTGCAGTCCAAGCAGTCTCGCACACACCCGCGGAGCGGGATCACCACCAGCCGAGAATCGGGCGCAGTTCGCGTCCGAGCTCGGGGGCCAGGGAGCGCGCGTAGCTCGCGGTCAGGTGGTGTTCGTCGTGGTAGACGAGGATGTTGCCCTCGACGACGGCGCAGACGACGGGCTCGCAGACCGCGTCGTTGGGGTCGATCAGGTGCATGTTCGGGAAGGCGGACGCGGGGTCCTCGGCGGGGTTCAGGGGCGAGAGGGCCTCGGAGCGCTTCAGACCGCAGCTCACCCGGTCGCCGCCGCTGGCCAGGCAGTCGATGGCGCGGTAGCGGATGCCGTTGCGGCGCAACCACGGGGTGTCGCGGATGCCGATGACCTCGAGGCCGCGGTCGGACAGGGCCGACCAGACGTCGATGTAGTCCTGCGGAGTCTCGTCGCCGCCATTGTCGCTGGGGCGGGTGGCGGTGGTGAAGACGTAGTCGGGGCGCTCGATGCCGAGACGGTCGATGACCTCGCCCGACCAGTCACGGCAGTCCGGGTTCTGCTGACCCTTGTACATCGGCTCCTCGGCGACCGTCAGCGGGCAGCCCATCTTCAGGTAGACGACGACACGGAAGCGATACTGCTCGCCGAGCAGTTGCAGCGCCGGAATCCAGTGCTCGGCATGGGAATTGCCGACCACCGCGATGGTGCGGTGGGCGTTCTGGTCACCGTAGGTGCAGGTGATCACCGCGCGGGTGTCGAAGTCGGAGATGCAGCCGTCGCGCGTCGGGTACGCGATATCGGCGGGGGCTTCCTCCGTGGTGGGGCGCATGGGCGCGCGCGGCACCAGGGCGTGATCGGTGAGCGCCGCCGCGCCCGGGTACTTCGCCGGATCCAGCTGGCCGACAGCGTGCGCCTTCGCGCCGTTGTTCCACTGCCACGCCACCGTCGAACCCAGCAGCAGCACACCGACAGTCGTGACCGCGATGCCGGTGAGCAGACCGCCCCGCCCGGCGAGCAGGCGGACCGGGACCGCGAGCGCGCGACCGGCGAACCGGCCGTCGAGCAGACGGGACAGTCCGGTGGCCACGCGACCGCGCTGCGGGACTGTCGCGGGCTTGGAACGCTCCCGGAGCGGCTCCTCCACCAGATGGTGGGTGGCGTAGGCGAGCAGCAGCGAGACCACGATGATGACCAGGCCGTCCAGCGCTCCGGCCCGGCGCTGATGCTGCTCACCCAGATAGAAGATCAGAATCGGCCAGTGCCACAGGTACAGCGCGTACGCGAAACCACCCAGCTGCACGATCGGGCCGGTGGCCAGCAGCCGGTTCACCACCGGCTGATCGGCGGTGTCGCGGCCCGCGCCCGCGAGAATCAGTGCGGCGGTGGCCAGCACGGGGATCAGGGCGGCGGGACCGGGGAACACCAGGACACCGTTGACCACCCAGCCGCAGCAGGCGATCACCGCGATTCCCATCCAGGCCAGCGCTTCCCGCGCGGGCGTGGGCAGCCGGATCAGGGGCGCGCAGAGCGCGAGCAACGCTCCCGCCAGCGGTTCCCAGGCGCGCGCGAAGGTGTCGTAGTAGTTCCAGCCCTGCTGGGTCGAAACACCCTCGGCGGCATAACTGAACGAGATCACCACGGCGATCGCGAACACCACCGCGAGTGTCACCCGCAGCATCCCGTCCCGGCCCAGCCGCCGCACGATCGGATGCGCGGCAGCGCGTTTCCAGGTGTACGCGAGCCGCAGCCCGGTCGCCACCAGCGCCACCACCAGCAGCAGCGCCAGATACATCTGCCCCTGCACCGACATCGACCACAGATGCTGCAACGGGCTCACCGACGGATCCGCGGCCAGATAATCCGACCAGGACGTCGCCAGATACCAGTTCTGGTAGTAGAACAGCGAAGCCAGCGTCTGCCCCGCGATATCGGACCAGCGGGTGTGCGGCAGCAGCACGACCGCGGCCACCACCACCGCGGCCAGCACCACCACCATGGCGGGCAGCAGTCTGCGCAGGGTGCGCCGCACGGTCCGCAGCACCCCCACCGAGCCGGTGTCGGCGCGCCGCACCAGCATGCCGGTGAAGAAGAAGCCCGACAGCACCAGGAACACGTCCACGCCGCCCGACACCCGGCCGGCCCAGATGTGGAAGGCGACCACGAGGGCGATAGCTACGCCGCGCAGGCCGTCCAGATCGTGTCGGTAGGAGCCGGGCCTGACGGGGGCGCCCGGGACCGGCTGGCGGTCGCGATCGGGCGCGGTCGGATGATCGGTGCTGGATATGGACATGACGGCTGCCATTGTCGGTCAGGGGTCGTGGAAATCCCCAATCGCCACACAGAAGACGTCCGGAATGTACCGATTTGCACTGGTCAGGCGAATGCGAAATAGCGCAACCAGAGATAGGGAGCGGCCACCGCAATAGTGACAGCCGTCACCAGAATGCCCTTCCGGGTGAATTCCCAGAACGAGATCGGATGGCCCGAACGCCGCGCGATCCCGAGCATCACCACGTTCGCGCTGGCCCCGACTGCTGTGAGATTGCCACCGAAATCCGCGCCCAGTGCCAGCGCCCACCACAGCGCGTCCGCCCGGCCGGGCTGGTCGACGTGCGCGGCCAGCTCCGCCACCAGTGGGCTCATGGTCGCCACGTACGGGATGTTGTCGATGACCCCCGACAGCACCGCCGAGACGACCAGTATCAGCATGGTTGCCACGAGCGCGTTTCCACCGGTGAGTTCGGTCGCGAATTTCGCCGCACGGCCGATCACACCGGTTTTCACCAGCGCCCCGATCATCACGAACAAGCCCGCGAAGAACAGCAGGGTCTCCCATTCCACCGCGCCCAGGTAATCACGTTGTGGCAGACCGGAAATCAACACCAGCGCACCGGCTCCGAGTAATGCCACGAGGGACGGCTCGAGGTGGAGAATCGGGTGGCCGAAGAAACCCGCGAAAACCG
Organism: Nocardia sp. NPDC004340; assembly: GCF_053602575.1. Classification (NCBI taxonomy): domain Bacteria; kingdom Bacillati; phylum Actinomycetota; class Actinomycetes; order Mycobacteriales; family Nocardiaceae; genus Nocardia; species Nocardia sp. NPDC004340. The sequence goes on along the minus strand of NZ_JBSGDW010000007.1, from coordinate 123,236 downwards.
CCGCCAGCACAATTCCGCACTTGATCAGCAGTTTCGGATCGCGAATGGCCTCACGCTCGTTCAGACCCATGATGTCGGCCGCCCGCTCGGGATCGACGTCGAACGCGCCCCGGAACAGCCGCGGCAGCAGCAGCGTGAACACCGCCAGTTCGATCAACACGATCGGGGTCAGATTCAGGAAGAAGTCGTTGAACGACAACCCCGCTCGGCTGCCGATGATGATGTTCGGCGGGTCACCGATCAGGGTGGCCGCGCCGCCGATATTGGAGGCCAGCACCTCGGCGATGAGAAAGGGCGTCGGCGACACCTCCAGCCGCTCGCACACCAGGAGGGTGACGGGGGCGATCAGCAGCACGGTCGTCACATTGTCGAGAAATCCGGAGGCGGTGGCGGTGATCAGGACCAGCAGGATCATCACCCGCAGCGCGGATCCCTTGGCCCGCTTGGCCGCCCAGATCGCGACGTACTCGAAGATACCGGTGTGGCGTAGCACGCCGACGATGATCATCATCCCGAGCAGCAGGTAGATGACGTTCCAGTCGATGCCGGTCTCGTGCGAGTAGAAGACGTCGTCGGCGTCGACGATGCCGACCGCCACCACCGCGCCCCCACCGACCAGGGCCGCGGTCGTCTTGTGGACGCGTTCGGAGGCGATCAGCACGTAGGCGATCGCGAAGACCGCGAGGGCGAAGGCGACGTTCACGGTCGCCGCCCCGGCGGGCTCAGTTCGCCAGCGCCACCTCGAGCAGCCGCGACGAGGTGATCACACCGAGCAGCCGCTCGCCCTCCTGCACCGCCACCAGCGGCGACTTGTACTTCGCCATGAGCGCGGCGACCTCGACGATATTGTCGTCCGCCTCGGCGGCCGGGATCTTGGTGAGCCGTTCCGGGATCACGTCGCGGACCTTCTTGCCGCGCAACCGCTTCACCACCTGGCCGCACATGGATTCGTTCAGCACCCCCGCCAGCGACGGGTCGTCCTGGACGTAGGTCGGCACGATGAACAGCACCACCTGCGAAGCGGGCAGCACCGAATGCGGAGCCCCGTCGGCGTCGGTCACCAGGATCCCCGGCAGCCGATGCTCGGCCAGCAGCCTCGCGGCGTCGATGGCGTCGGAGTCCAAATCGATCACCGGGTATTCCTCGGCCATCTGAGCGGCATGCATAACTGCAGGATACGACGATCGGCCGGACCTTCACGGCAGCAATATTCGTCAAGATCGAAAACGGACGCCGCATCGAAACTCCCCGGTCGGAACGTACGGCCCGAGGTTTCGGACCGGCCGACCAGACTTCCCGGCGCACCGTTGGTACAGATTGCGTAAAAGAATACCCGGACCCGGTTTACCTGTCGCCCACGCCGGGCACCTCGTACACCCGATAGGCCGCGCGGATGACGGGGTGGGCGACATTGCGGACCTCGACCCCGGCCGGCGTGCGCCCGAACTCGGTGCCGCTGTGGGCGTGTCCATGGATCGCGAGGTGCGCGCCGCCCGCATCCACGGCGTCGGCGAGCTCCGCGCAGCCGAGCCCCGGGTAGATCTTCGGCGGCTCGCCGACCAGGGTGTCCACGACAGGCGAGAAGTGCATCAGGGCGATGCGCAGTTCGCAGTCGAGGGACTCGAGGGCGGCGCGCAGACGGGCGGCGTCGGCAGGCCCACGGCGGTAACGCGCCCGGTGTTCGGCGCTGCCCTCGTCGGGAGTGCCCGGGTGGCCGGGGAATCCGCCACTACCGCCCATCACCCCGGCGATGCCGAGCCGAATGCCGTTGACCGGCAGGGTGATCGCGGTTCCGTCGAGCACGTGAGCGCCGATCTCACCGAGCCGCACCGCGATCCGGAAGCCGAGGCGCCGGTCGTGATCGTGGTTGCCGAGGACCGCGACCACCGGCACCGGCAGGCCGGCGATCTCCGCACACAGCACCTCGGTGTCCCGCAAGGTGCCGCCGTTGGTCAGATCACCCGCCAGCAACAGCACGTCCGCCCGTTCACCCAACTCCATCAGAGCGGGACGGAAGCGACCACGCAGGGTTTCACGCAAGTGCAGATCACCCACCGCCGCCACCCTGACACAGCCGGATCCACGGTCGCCGCCCCGCAATCCGCCGGCGGGCCCATTACGGTCAACTCGCCCCATACGGTCAGCCAGCCACACGAGCGTCCAGCGTGTCAACGCAATTCGACCGCGAAGATCGCGGTGCCGAGCGCGTAGGTCGGCGACAGGGCCCGCGGGATCTCCGGATGCTCGGTGATGCCCGAGATCCCGCACGCGCCGATCACCAGGAACCAGGCGATCATGATCGGGCCGAACACGCTAGGCCGACCGCCCGGTCTGGAAGACCGATCTTGACGTCCCCTGTTCACCGCGCCCCGCCTTCTTCACCTGATGCAAACGGCCTTAGGCTCGGGCGGCAAGGCTGGAGGACAACAGAATTCGGGGTTTTCGGTGAACGGTTTTCCCCTCGAGATCGTGCTGGCGGTCATCGGTATAGCGGTGCCGATCATGGCATTCGTCTGGGAATTCGTGCTGGTGGGGCGGAAACGGCTCGGGTATCGGGTGCAGATGGACACGCCGGTCACGGGTGAGATCGAATCGGTCTTTCCGGGCGTGCTACCGCAATTGCGGCCCGAGGGCGACGGGGCCGCGCCGGATCTGCAGGACCTCTCGGTGGTGCTGGTGCGGATCGAGAACAACGGGCTCACCGACGTGGACAGCACCGATTACGCCTCGCCGGACAGTGAGCGGGTCGGGATGCACATCCACTTCCCGCACCGGCGGGTGATCGGCATGGCCGTGACCGAACTGTCCGATGACGCGATGGGTGACAGCCTGAAGCCGGACACCGGGATAGGGAGCCGGGAGGACGCGCAGCACCGGGTCGGAATCATCGATCTGCCCAAGGTGCCGATGGATCGGGGCGATCACTACAAGATCCTGGCCATCCTGCAGCGGACGGCCGGGGCCGGGGAGTATCCGCCGCCGGTGGTGCGGGCCAAGCTCAAGGGCGGGCGGGTGTCGGAGACCCGCAGCCGCATCGGCGCCTCACCGAAACTGCTGGCGCTCATCGGGTTTCTGGTCGCGGTCATCGCCGTGCAATTCGTGGTGGGATTGGATGATCCGGGCAAGAAGGACGCAGCGGATTGCGCGTCCGGCAAACTCACCCTGGTCGGGTCCACGGCCTTCGAGCCCACCATCCGTGAAGCCGCGGCGGCGTACGCGAAGAACTGTTCCACCCTCGCGTTCGACTTCGAATTCGACAGCAGCGACCGGGGTTTGAGCCGCCTGGACGAACAGGGCAAGAACGACCCGGGGCTGCTCGCGATCACCGACGGCCCGAAAGGCGTCGGCTACCCGACACTGCTCCCCCGCCCGCTCGCGCTGTCACTGTTCACGATGATCGTCAATCCCGCTGTGGGAGTTCACGACCTGACCACCCAGCAGATCCGCGATGTCTACGCGGGCCGGATCGACAACTGGCAGCTGGTCGGCGGCCCGGATCTGCCGGTGCGCGTGGTGAATCGAATGCTCGGCTCCGGCTCCCGGGAGGCGTTCCGCCAGCATGTCCTCGGCGACGACCAGCCCCCCGCGCCGGCCGCCACCAGCTGCCGCACCATCGCCGCCACCAAGCCGCCGAGTCCCGCGTTCTGCGAGGTCCCGGTGACCAACGACATGCTGAAAACCATTGCCGACCTGCCGGGTTCCATCGGCTACAGCGAATTCTCCGATGCCGCGAAGGCCACCGGTGTCGGGCCGGTGACCATCGACGGGCATTCGCCCACCCGGGAGCAGGTCCTCGCCCGCACCTATCCGTTCTGGAGCGTCGAATACGCCTACAGCAATGGCGAACTCCCCGCCGATTCACCGGCCGCGGCGTTCCTGCGTTTCCTCACCGGCGGGACCGGCAAGGACGTGCTGCGGTCGCGGGGCAATACCCCGTGCGGCGAATTGCCGAACCCGACCACCTGCTCGCCCTAAGGAAAGACCAAGGGGCCCGGTCGCCTTCGTGAGCGAAGCGACCGGACCCCAGGTATCGGCTGATCAGCCCTTGAACGGGTACTTGCTGTCCAAGTCGTAGTTCAGCTCGACGACATTGACCGTGGGCTCCCCCAGGAAGCCCAGGGCCCGGCCGCTGCGGTGGGCATCCACCAGCGACTTGATCTGGTCCACGGACACGTGGCGTGCCTTGGCGACCCGCGCCACCTGGATGGCCGCGTACTCCGGGGAGATCTGCGGATCCAGGCCGGAGGCCGAAGCGGTCACCGCGTCGGTCGGCACCGGGGTGTCGGCCGAGGCGTCGCCGCGGATCGGGACGATCTGACCGGCGGAGTAGTCCTCGCCACGCTTGGCGCACTCCACCTTCACGCCCTCGTACGCCTCCTGGAACGGGGTGGTCGCGTTCTTCGGGTCGGCCGAGCACGCCTCGTTGACACTGATCACCCGGGTCGGGTGAGTGACCAGGCCGTGCGAGTCACGCTCGCCCATGACCGCCAGCACCGCGCCGACGCCGCCGGAGGTGCAGTACGGACGGCTGCCGTCCACACCCTCCAGTTTGCCGACCGCCGCGCTGCGCGAGCACACGGTGCTCAGCAGGCTGAGCTTGTCCTTGCTCGGGTCCGCCGCGTCCAGCGTGTCCACGGTGGACTCCGGGCCCATGTTCCCGAACGCGGAATTGAGCGCGTTGTAGGCGTCCGGGCTCGCGTCGTCGCCGCTCCATGCCGCGTTGGACGGGCGCGTCTGGAAGTACTGCGCCAGCGCGTTGCCCTTACCGTCGGTGTAGGCCTGACCGATCAGGCTGGACCCGACGACCTTGCCGTCCCGCTCGAGCAGCGAGCCGTTCGCCTTGTCCTTCAGCCCCGGCAGTTGCGAGACGCCGAGAACGACGGCGGGATAGATGATTCCGGTGATCACGGTGAGCACCAGCAGCGCTCGCAGCGCCGCGATGTGCTGCCTGATCCAGGCCGACATACGCATCAGGACATCCCCGGGAAGAATTGAATGACAAGGTCGATGAGCTTGATCCCGATGAACGGCGCGATGATGCCACCGAGTCCGTAGATATAGAGGTTGCGGCTCAACAGTTTCGACGCGCTGGACGGCCGGTAGTTCACACCGCGCAGCGACAGCGGGATCAGCGCCACGATGACCAGCGCGTTGAAGATGACCGCCGACAGGATCGCCGACTGCGGCGAATGCAGCCGCATCACGTTCAGCAGATCCAGGCCCGGGAAGATCGACACGAACAACGCGGGAATGATCGCGAAGTACTTGGCGATGTCGTTGGCGATCGAGAACGTGGTCAGCGCGCCACGGGTGATCAGCAATTGCTTGCCGATCTCGACGATCTCGATCAACTTCGTCGGGTCGGAATCCAGGTCGACCATATTGCCCGCCTCTTTCGCGGCGGACGTTCCGGTGTTCATGGCGACGCCCACGTCGGCCTGCGCGAGCGCGGGCGCGTCATTGGTGCCGTCACCGGTCATGGCGACCATGCGGGCGCCGGCCTGCTCCTTCTTGATGAGCGCGAGCTTGTCCTCCGGAGTGGCCTCCGCGAGGAAGTCGTCCACGCCCGCCTCGTCGGCGATGGCCTTGGCGGTCAACGGATTGTCGCCGGTGATCATGACGGTGCGGATGCCCATGCGGCGCATCTCGTCGAACCGCTCCCGCATGCCCTGCTTCACCACATCCTTGAGGTGGATGACGCCGAGCAGCTTCGCGGTGTCCTGCTTGATCTCCGCGACCACCAGCGGCGTGCCGCCGGACGCCGAGATGCCGTCGACGGTCTCGCCGACCTGGCTCGGGATCTCGCCGCCGTGGGCGCGCACCCATTCGGTGACCGCGCTGGCCGCGCCCTTGCGCAACTGGTGCCCGTCGGACAGGTCCACACCCGACATGCGGGTCTGGGCGGTGAACTCCACCCAGGTCGCGCCGGTGAGCTCACCGGGGGTGCGCTCACGCTTGTTGAACGCCACCTTGGCGTACACCACGATCGAGCGGCCCTCGGGGGTCTCGTCCGCGAGACTGGAAAGCTGTGCGGCGTCGGCCAATTCGTCGGCGGTGACGCCCGGCATCGGCACGAAGTCCGAGGCCTGGCGGTTGCCCAGGGTGATGGTGCCGGTCTTGTCCAGCAGCAGCGTGTTCACGTCGCCCGCGGCCTCCACGGCACGACCGGACATGGCCAGCACATTGCGCTGCACCAGGCGGTCCATGCCCGCGATGCCGATGGCCGACAGCAGCGCGCCGATGGTCGTCGGGATCAGGCAGACGAGCAGCGAGACCAGCACGATGCCGGTGACGCCATTGCCGTCCAGGGCCAGATTGTCCAGCACGCCAGGGTTGTTGGCCTTCGAGAAGATGGCCGACGGCTGCAAGGTCGCCACCGCGAACACGAAGATGATCGTCAACGCGGCCAGCAGGATATTGAGCGCGATCTCGTTCGGCGTCTTCTGCCGCGACGCGCCCTCGACGAGCGCGATCATCTTGTCGATGAACGAACCGCCCGGCTCCTGGGTGATCTGGACGACGATGCGGTCCGACAACACGGTGGTGCCGCCGGTCACGGCCGACCGGTCACCGCCGGATTCGCGGATGACGGGCGCGGACTCACCGGTGATGGCCGATTCGTCCACGGAGGCAATGCCTTCCACGACATCACCGTCACCCGGGATGACCTGCCCCGCCTCGACGACCACGCAGTCGCCGCGGCGAAGTTCGGGAGCGGGCACCCGCTCCTCGACGACGCGCGCGCCCGGCGACCAGTTCGCCAGACGGCGAGCGACCGTGTCGGTCTTGGCCTTTCGCAGCGTGTCCGCCTGCGCCTTGCCGCGGCCCTCGGCCACGGCTTCGGCCAGGTTGGCGAAGATCACCGTCAGCCACAGCCAGACGACGATCGCCCAGGCGAAGAACGTCGGACTCGCGATGGCCAGGAAGGTGGCCCAGACCGCGCCGATCTCGACGATCAGCATCACCGGATTGCGCCACATGATGCGCGGATCCAGCTTCCGCAACGCGTCCGGCAGCGACCCGAGCAGCATCTTGGGGTCGAACAACCCCGCTGACACACCGCGTTTCGGGTTGCTGTGCGCGGTCTGCACCGGCGCGGAGTCGATGGTGGGAGTGCTCATGAGTGGATTCCTTCAGCGAGCGGGCCGAGCGCCAGCATCGGCAGGAAGGTGAGCGCGACCAGGATGACGGTGACGCCCGCGACCATGCCGACGAACTGCGGCCGATGCGTCGGCAGCGTGCCCTCGGAGGCGGGAGTGTGCCCCTGCGCCGCCAGCGAACCGGCCAGGGCCAGCACGAAGATCATGGGGATGAAGCGGCCGAAGACCATGGCCAGGCCGAGTGCGGTGTTCCACCACACGGTGTTACCGGACAGACCGGCGAAGGCCGAACCATTGTTGTTGGCCGCGGACGTGAAGGCGTACAACACTTCCGAGAGCCCGTGCGGACCCGAGTTCGCCATGCTCGCGCGTTCCCCCGGCAGGGCCATCGCGACAGCGGTTCCGGTCAGCACGATCAACGGCGTCACCAGGAAGTAGGCGGCCGCGAGCTTGATCTCCTTCGGAGTGATCTTCTTGCCCAGGTACTCCGGGGTGCGGCCGACCATCAGGCCCGCCACGAACACGGTGATGACCGCGAGGATCAGCATCCCGTACAGACCCGACCCGGTACCACCGGGCGCCACCTCACCGAGCTGCATGTTGAACATGGTCATCATGCCGCCGAGGCTGGTGTACGAGTCGTGCGCCGAGTCCACCGCACCGGTGGACGTGAGTGTGGTCGCGGTGGCGAAGGTCGCCGAATCCGAGACACCGAAGCGGGATTCCACGCCTTCCATCGACGCTCCGATGGCACTGGGGACGGTGCCATGGTGCTGCAGCTGGAAGAGGTTCATCAGGGTGACGCTGAGGATCGCCAAGGTCGCCATGACGGCGGCGATGGCCACGCCCTGCTTCGGCGAGCCGACCATGCGCCCGAAGGTGCGCGGCAGCGAGAAGCTGATCACCAGCAGCATGAAGATCTCGACCCAGTTGGTCCACGCGGTCGGATTCTCGAACGGGTGCGCGGAGTTCGCGTTGAAGAACCCGCCGCCGTTGGTGCCCAACAGCTTGATCGCCTCCTGGCTGGCAACGGGTCCACCCGGCAGGGTTTGTGAACCGGTGTTGCCCACCGTCTGAGCGATCTGGTCATACACGTGCAGGTTCTGGATCACGCCGCCCGCGACCAGCACGATGCCGAAGAACACGGCCAGCGGCAACAGGATTCGGGTGGTTCCCCTCACCAGATCCACCCAGAAGTTGCCGAGTTCGCCGGTCCGGTGCCGGGCGAAGCCGCGCACCAGCGCGACCGCCACGGCCATCCCGACGGCCGCCGACACGAAGTTCTGCACGCTCAGACCCACGGCCTGAACGACATGACCCATCGTCGATTCACCGGCATAGTTCTGCCAGTTCGTGTTCGTGACGAAGCTGATGGCGGTGTTCCACGCCAGATCCGGGGTCATCTTCGTGCCCGGATCATTCAGGTGCAACGGCAGTTTGCCCTGGACCAGCTGCAGGAAGAACAGTAACAGCACGCTGATGGCCGAGAAGGCCAGCGCGCTGCGCGCGTAGACGGCCCAGGTCATCTCGACGCCCGGCTGCACGCCGATCAGTCGATAGATGCCCTTCTCGGCCTTGCTGTGCTTCTCGCTGCTGTAGACCCGGTACATGTAATCGCCCAGCGGCACATGCACCGCGACCAGCGCGATGATCAGGGATACCGCGAACAGGATCCCCGCAGTCGTAGTGCTCACTAGAACCTCTCCGGATACAGCAGCGCCACCACCAGATAGACGGCGATCCCCACGGCCAGAATCAGACCCACAACGTTCTGGATCACAGCCGCTCCACCCCGCGTTGGATCAAGCCGAACAGCGCGAACAACGCCACCGTCAGCACCGTGAACACCACGACGGACATCTCTGTTGACCTCTCTCTGAACGGCGCGTCCCAAGACGCGCCGGAGTGAGTCAAGCGCCCGTCAGCCCCGATTCCGAGGGCCTTTACGCCTTCTTAGCGGACCGCCCGGTCGCATTGACGCTCCACTTACAGCGTCGCTCCGGGTGCCGTACGGATGTCGTCCACATACCGGCCAGTTCCATCAAAGAACTGTCAGGACCTGCTGTCTCAGGCCTCGGACAGCCCGATGACCTAGCGCCCGAGCACCCTGAGGATGGTTCCGTCCAGGCTCGCGGAGACATAGCCGCCGTCGCTGTACACGTTGTCGATGTAGACGCGAAGGACCTGCCGCCCGTCACTGAAAGTCCCGTCGGTGTCGACGATGATGTAGCGAGTCGTCGGGTTGGAGACCTTCAGTTTCTGAGTTGCCTCGGCCAGCAGGCCCGGGAGGATATCCCAGTTGATAGAGCTCAGATCGAGCGTTTTGCCGGTGAGTTGGCCGCCCACGCCGTCGCGTTTGGCGGCGCCGTTGCTGTAGCTGAACGTGTCGTAGTGGTTGGGCTCGGTCGCGACGGGTGCGCCGGAGGACACGCGTTCGGGATAGATGGTGGTTTCGGTGAATTGCTTTCCGCCGGTGACCTTCTCCAGTGCCGCGATGGCCTTGCGGACTCCGTCCGGAGTCAGCAGATCGACGGCGGGGGCGCCCTTGGCGGTGGTGGGCGCGATGATCGTGGGCTGCGCGACCCCGCTGCTCAGGATGATGTCGGTGGGATCGGCCTGGCCGGGCGGCAGGCTCGACCCGCCCTGGCTGTCGGACGAGGGCCACAGGGCGATGGCGGCGGCCACGGCGACCACCAGGCCGACGGCGACACCGGCGAAGATCCACGGTCGCGCATTGCGTTGCGGCGCAACCGGTGTGGGGTTCGGCGGCATCGGAACGAACGCCTGCGGAGCAGTGTAGCCGCCCGGGTGCGGGATGGTCGTCGCAAATCCCGGCGGCGGCGTCGTCGGGAACGGCTGCGGCTGGGCCGCCGTCGCGAACGGCGGGGGCTGAGCCACCGTCGCGTAGGCCTGGGGCTGCGGGGTCACCGGAAACGTCTGGAACGCCTGGGGTGGCGGGGTCAGATCCTGGGGGGAGGTGACCGTGCCGTGCGAGCCCGAGAACTGGTGGTGCGCAACCTGTTCCGGGGCGGTGTCGCCGGTGGCGATCACCTGGGAGAGCATCCGGTCGATCTGGTCGGCGGGCGGGCGGTGGCCCGGATTGGGGACCAGGAGGGCCTGCAGGACCGGGGTGAGCGGTCCGGCCTGCCGCGGCGCCGGGACCGAGCCCATGAGGACGGCGGCGAGGGTCGCGACGTCGGTGTCGCGGCGCATGGGCTGATAGCCCTCGACGGCCGCGAACAGCACCAGGCCCAGGGACCACAGGTCGGAGGCGGGGTTGCCCTCGTGGCCCTGGAGGCGTTCGGGGGCGACGTAGGGCAGGGAGCCGACGACGCTGCCGGTGGAGGTGAGCCCTGTCAGGTCGTTGACGGCGGCGATGCCGAAATCGGTGAGGACGGGCGAACCGTCGGTGCGCAGCAACACGTTCGGCGGTTTCACGTCGCGGTGCAGGACGCCCACGGCGTGGGCGGCGCGCAGACCCGCGAGGATGCCGCGCCCGACCAGGGCGGCGTGCGCGGGCGTCATGGGCCCGTCGCCGAGCCGGTCGGCGAGCGAGCCGCCCGCGACGAGCTCCATGACGATCCACGGATGCTGCTCGGCGGGCGTGTCCACGATGTGGTGGATGGCAACCACATTGGGGTGGGTGATGCGGGCCAGGGCACGGGCTTCGCGCAGCACGCGTTCGCGCTGGACCTCGGCGGCGGTGGCCTCGCCCTCCGCCTTCACTTCCTTCAGCGCCACCTCGCGGTGCAGGGCCACGTCGTACGCGCGCCACACCGTGCCCATGCCACCGCTGCCGAGTGGTTCGATCAACTCGAAACGCCCGTCGACCATTGACCGCCCGGAATTCACGGACGTCAGCTTAGGGTTCCCACACTGCCTACGCGAGATCTGGTACCGGTTGGTCCTTTCCGGTCACCCGGATCCCCGGCAACACGGCCGGTCGCTCGCTCAGCCGCCCTGCTGAGCGTTGCCGATCCCGGTGCCGGCGCCGAGCTCGTAACCGACAGCCGCGCCGATGGCGCCGATGGTGACACCGGCCACGATCGCGCTGAGCACGGCGCCGATCACGGCGCCGATGCCGGCCCCCGCGAGAGCGCCACCCCCGATCCCGATGGGCGCACCCACTCCCAGGGTCGGAACACCCATGGCGAGACCACCCGCGACCCCGCCGACGGCCGCACCGACCGCGGCCCCGACGAGCGCTCCCGGCACCGCCCCGATCACCGCGCCCGACACCGTCCCCACGACCGCGCCGATGATGAGACCGGCGGCGCCACTGTTCACGATGAGCTGGGTCGCGTTGTCCGAGTAGCCGATGGGGGCCGCGGCGGTCTTCGCCGGGTCGAGGATGGCGGCGGGAATCGTCGGCACGCCGGGCAGCGCCGGGACGAGCTGAAGCTGCTCGATGAGCGCGGGAGCCGGGTCAGCGGGTTGCGCCGCGGCCTCGGCGGTGGCGATGGAGCAGGTCACGGCGATGGCCAGTGGTATCGCGCCGACGATCGGCACCAGGGCGCGTCGCGACGCGCGGGTCCGGGATCCTCCATACCGACGAGCCATTCGACCACCCTCTCGCTGGATTCGACTTGGAAACGCTCCCCTGACTACCGGTGATGGACACGTGCGTCACGAACGATAGCTGATCAGTAGCTATTTCCGGCTGAACGCCATGGCCTGTCGCGAATCCCGCGCGCGGATCCTGTCTACAACACGGGACACGGCCGCACCTCGGGCAGGCCGTGGCTGATTTGCTAGACCACCCGCTCGAGCGCGCGCAGGTCTGCGTGCAGCTTGCGGAACAACCAGTAGACGGCGACGAATGCGAGCCCGGAGGCCGCGCACAACCCCAGAACCGAATCGCGCACGAGCGGAAGCTCCTCCGGTTCGAGGGTGGTGAATCCGGCCAGCACCCCGACCAGCGGCACTGATGCCGTCACCGCGAGATAGGCCGTGGTTCTGCGACGCAGCGCGCGAAGATCGACGGAGTCATCCGCCGTGGTACGGCCGCGGCGCAAGTAGATGGGATAAACACAGCGGACGACGTAGAACGTCGAAAGGAAGAACGTGTAGGCAACCGAGACGGTGCCCATCACCAGAACGGTCGTCACCGCGTGGACCACCATCCGCGCCGGGAGGTCGGTGAACCGGATGAGCAGCACCACCCCCATCGCGGTCCCGAGAACCGCGAACAGCAGAGTGTTCATCGCACACAGGTCGCCCCAGAACAGTGTTCGCGACCGCACCCGCGCGAGCATTACCTCGTCGTAGCGTCTGCCATGGCGCATGCCGCGCGGAACCGCGAGCAGATCACGCGACATGTACACGTAGACGAGGACGGACAAGGGCAGGGCACAGAGCTCGAAAACGATGACGCCCCTGAGGAGCTGCATGATGGTGGCATCGGTCAGGTGGTCGGCGAGCAGTGCCCGCATGTGCACGCCCCCATAGATATGAGCCAGGCTGACGCCGACCAGCGACGATGACCACAGGATGAGGGTGGGCTGTCGGGAAAGTCGTGCCCGCCAACTGTTCGGCGGTGGGTAGACCAGGTCACGGGCCCTGTCCTCGAGGCACAAGTCGAGCTGCTGAGCCAATTCCGTGCCGCACGAGTAGCGGTCTTCGCGGTTGGGCGACAGACACTTCAACAGCACTCGGCGCAGCGCCATCGGGCAATCCGGCGGAAGCTCCGACAGGAACTCCGGCTCGACGGGTTTGCGCCGCAGCTCGAGCATGCGGGCCAGCGATGTCTCCGACTCGCCGGCCGACGCTTCGTCCGCGAATGGGCGGCGGCCCGTGAGGAGCTCCCACAGCATGACACCCAGCGCGAAGATGTCGCTTCGAGTGTCGAGGTCGGCGGCGGTCGCCGGCAAGTCCGGATGGCAGGCCTCGAGCTGTTCGGGCGACATGTACGCCAGTGAACCGCCGAAGTAAGCCAGGGGGCTCGTGCCCTTGATGCGGTTGCTGGAGCTGACATTGAAGTCGGCCAACTTGGGGATTCCCTCGGCACTCAGCAGCACGTTCGCGGGTTTGATGTCTCGATGCAACACCCCGCGTTCGGCCGCATGCTGCAGCGCGTCCGCAAGTCGGCGGCCCAGCCAGGCGACGGTCTCCGGCCATGTCAGTGCCGCGGTCCGGGTCCGAACGGCGGATTCGGTGGGCCGAACCTCGCCCTTCGCCGCGAGTACCTCGTCGATGGCATCGAGCAGCAGCTGCCCACTGCGGTGTTCCGTGGGTCTCGCGCGCTGAAAGCGCAGCACATCGAGCAGTGTTCCTCCGGGTAGGTACTGCATGTAGAGCAGCTTCAGCTCGCCATCGGCGATCAGCCGCTGGTCGTAGATGCGCACGATGTAGTCGTGGTCCAGTTGGGCGAGGGTCTGCGGCTCGATGCCGTGATTGTGGGAAATCTTGACCGCGACCAGTCGCTGCATCGATTGCTGCCGAGCGAGATACACCTGGGCGAAGGCACCGGATCCGATCCTCATCAGGAGGTCGAAATCGTCGATATGGTCGCCGACATCGATGGCGTCGAGAACTACTTGGGCACTGGGACGAGCAATCATCGTGCTGTAGTAATCACTCGTGAGCCATGCCGGTTCAGGGTCGGCCATGGCAGTGGCCTCGGCACGCGTGGCAGTCGCATCGACGGCGGCGGAACCGCGGCGCATGGCGTGGTATTCCTCGTAGACCAGCTCGGCCGGCAGCGGACCATTCCGCAGCTCCGCGAATTCCGCACGGTATTCGGTCAGTCGTTTGGGAAAGTGATGACGAAGCCAGCGGTATTCGAGGTCGATCTTGATCAGTTCGATCAATATCGTCCGCCGATCAACCGGTTCACCGGGTAGATATGCCGACAGATCGGGCGGGAACCCGGATGCCCACGCCTCTGAAAACAGTGCCACGACAGTGGCGAGCGCTGTGCGGGTTCGTTCAGCTGAATCGACCAGATCGATCGGCTCGTGCATCGGCAGCTCCAGATCAGCCCCAGGCGATCACACGGCGGCTACGCGCGATGCGACCTCGTACCGCAGTAGCCCCACATCGTCACCTTTCCACCAGACCTCCTGTTCAAGGGTATCGCTCCGAAACGAGCGCACGGGCGGCACAAGTAGGGAGCGGCCACGGCGGACGTACTCGCTCGGATGACGTCAACAACCCGACACACCCCCGTAAAGAAACCGTCAGGATCGGTGACTTGACCAGCATCGGAGGTATGAAGTGGGGAGCCCGGCCACGGCCGGGGCGATCGCCGTACACATCCAAGGAGAAACCGTGCCGCACGTCGCCGTCACCCTGATGGTGATCTTCGGGTTCATCGGCTGCGCGCTCATACTGCGCGCCATGGCCAACGCCGAAGCCGCCCGCGAACCCGTCCGCATGGCACCGCAGGACATCCGCGCACCCCGCGCGATGATGGACGAGTGAAACGCGGCCAACTACGCATCTACCTCGGGGCCGCGCCCGGCGTAGGCAAGACCTACTCGATGCTGGCCGAAGCCCATCGACGGCTGGAACGCGGCCGCGATGTGGTGGCCGCCGTCGTGGAGACCCACGGCCGCAGCAAGACCGCCGAACTGCTCGCCGGACTCGAGCGCATCCCGCCGAAGCTGGTCGAGTACCGCGGCGCGACCCTGCCCGAACTGGACGTGGACGCGGTGCTGCGGCGGCAGCCCGCCGTGGTGCTGGTGGACGAGCTGGCGCACACCAACATTCCCGGCGGCAAGCACGAGAAGCGCTGGCAGGACGTGCAGGACCTGCTGGACGCGGGCATCGACGTGGTGTCCACGGTCAATGTGCAGCACCTCGAGAGCCTCAACGACGTGGTCGAGCAGATCACCGGCGTGGTGCAGCGAGAAACCGTGCCGGACTGGGTGGTTCGCGCCGCCGACCAGGTCGAGTTGGTCGACATCACCCCGGAAGCGCTGCGGCGCAGAATGTCCCACGGCAATGTGTACGCCGCCGAGAAGGTCGACGCGGCCCTGCGCAACTACTTCCGGCCCGGCAACCTGACCGCGCTGCGCGAACTCGCGCTGCTGTGGCTGGCCGACCAGGTCGACGCCGCGCTCGCCAAATACCGGGCCGACCACCAGATCACCACCACCTGGGAGGCGCGCGAACGCGTCGTCGTGGCGGTGACCGGCGGCCCGGAGTCGGAGACCATCGTGCGGCGCGCCAGCCGCATCGCCGCCAAATCCAGCGCCGAGCTGATCGTGCTGCACATCGTGCGCGGCGACGGACTGGCCGGAGTCTCGACGCAACGTCTCCACCGTCTGCGCGATCTGGCCACCGGACTCGACGCCGAATTGCACACCGTCACCGGCGAGGACGTCCCCACCGCGCTGCTGGATTTCGCCCGGCAGGTCAATGCCACCCAGCTGGTGCTGGGCACCTCCCGGCGGTCGCGCTGGGCGCGCATGATCGACGAGGGCATCGGCGCCACCGTGGTGCAGGAGTCCGGCAAGATCGACGTCCACATGGTGACCCACGAGGAATCCAACAAGGGCTTCCGCTGGTCCGCGCTGACCCGGGGCGAACGCAAACTGGGCTCCTGGTCGGCGGCGGTCCTCGTGCCGTCACTGATCTGCGCGGTCATCTACTTCTGGTTCGACCAACTGCTGGATCTCAGCGGCGAGAGCGCCCTGTTCTTCATCGGCGTCATCGCGGTGGCACTGCTGGGCGGCGTCGCTCCGGCGGCGTTGTCCGCCTTGCTGTCCGGTGTGCTGCTGAACTGGTTCTTCACCCAGCCCCGCTACAGCCTCACCATCGACCAGCTCGACAACTTCCTCACCATCGTGGTGTTGCTGCTGGTGGCGGTCGCGGTGGCGGCCCTGGTGGATGTGGCGGCCAAGCGAACCTTCGAGGCGCGCAAGGCCTCTCGCCAGGCCGAGCTGCTGACCCTGTTCGCGGGCTCGGTGCTGCACGGCGCGAACCTGCAGGATCTGCTCGAACGCGCACGGGAGACCTACGGCCAGGACGCGGTCAGCCTCGTCACCGACGACGAGGTGATCGCGTCGGTGGGAGATCAGCCGCCGACCAAGGTCGGCGACGCCGAGACCGCTGTGGAGGCGGGCGATGACATGCATTGGCTGCTCTTGCGAGGACGAGCCGTGACCTCCGGGGACCGAATGGTGCTGGGCGCGGTCGCGAATCAGGCGGCGGGACTGGTGCAGCAGAAACAGCTGCGCGCCGAGGCCAGCGCCGCCCAGGCGGTCATGGAGGCCGACAAGCTGCGCCGCGCGCTGCTGTCGGCGGTCAGCCACGACCTGCGCACCCCGCTGGCCGCGGCCAAGGCGGCGGTGTCGAGCCTGCGCAGCGACGACGTGGAGTTCTCCCCCGAGGACACCTCCGAATTGCTGGAGACCATCGAGGAATCGGTGGATCAGCTGACCGCCCTGGTCGGCAATCTGCTGGACTCCTCGCGCCTGGCGGTCGGAGTGATCAAGCCGCAGATGCGCAAGGTCTACCTCGACGAGGTGGTGCATCACGCGCTCATGGGCATGGGCACCCGCGGCATGCGCCGCACCACCATGGACCGGGTCAAGGTGGATGTCGGCGCCATCGCGGTGCACGCGGATTCCGGTCTGCTGGAACGGGTCCTGGCCAACCTGATCGACAATGCCGCCCGCTACTCCCCCAGGGATTCGATGGTGCGGGTCGCGGCCGAGCAGGTCGGCAAGCGGGTCGCGATCACGGTGGTGGACACCGGGCCCGGCGTACCGACCGGCCTGGAGGATCAGCTTTTCGAGCCCTTCCAACGGCTCGGCGATCGCGACACCTCCACCGGCGTCGGCCTCGGCCTGTCGGTGGTGCGCGGATTCGTCGACGCCATGGGCGGCACGGTGCACGCCGAGCCCACCCCGGGTGGCGGCCTGACCATGGTGATAGATCTACCCGGGGGCGACGACCCCGCGGACACGACCGAGGAGGACAGGTGACCGACGCGGCGGCAGCGCCGATCAAAGTGCTGGTGGTCGACGACGAACCACAGATCCTGCGCGCGCTGCGCATCAATCTGTCGGTCCGCGGCTACGAGGTGACCACCGCCTCCACCGGCGCCGCCGCCCTGCGCGCCGCCGCCGAGAAGCACCCCGAGGTCATCATTCTCGACCTCGGCCTGCCCGATATGGACGGCATCGAGGTGCTGGGCGGCCTGCGCGGCTGGACCACCACCCCGGTCATCGTGCTGTCGGCCCGCACCGATTCCTCCGACAAGGTGGAGGCCCTCGACGCGGGCGCCGACGACTACGTCACCAAGCCGTTCGGCATGGACGAACTGCTGGCCCGCCTGCGGGCGGCCGTGCGCCGCTCGGCCGTCACCGCCGACACCCCGGAACCGGTCATCGAAACCGCCTCCTTCACCGTCGATCTGGCGGCCAAGAAGGTCACCCGCCACGGCCGCGACGTCCACCTGACCCCCACCGAATGGGGCGTCCTGGAGATGCTGGTCCGCCACCAGGGCAAACTGGTCGGCCGCCGGGAACTGCTGCGCGAGGTCTGGGGGCCGTCCTACGCCACCGAAACCCATTACCTGCGTGTCTATCTCGCCCAACTGCGGCGCAAACTCGAGGACGACCCCTCGCAGCCCAAGCACCTGCTCACCGAGGCGGGCATGGGCTACCGCTTCCAGCCGTAGCAGATCAGGGAGCTCCCCGGGAGCTCCCTGATCCTGTTCGCCGCCCCGGGGATCGGCAGGGCCGGCATGGGTTCGGGTCACGACGGCGAATTCCCCGGGGTGCGGCCAGATTCGCCGGAGCGGGTGACGGCCGGGCGTCCGCGCGGTGATGGGCGCGCGAACAGTGGCCGGGCATTCGCGATGAATGTCGCGTGTTCAGCGCGTCGGCGGCGTGGCGCTCACCGGGTCATGCGCACCGGCAACGACTTGAGGCCGTTATTGAGGTTCGAACGGATGCGGCGGGCGTCGCCGGTCTGCTCCAGCTTCGGGAAACGCGCCAGCAGCTCCTCGAAGAACACCCGGCCCTCCAGCCGTGCCAGGTGCACGCCCAGGCAGAAGTGCTGGGCCAGACCGAAGGACAAGTGCGGGTTGGGGTTGCGGCGGATGTCGAAGCGGCCGGAATCGGCGAACACGTCCTCGTCGCGATTGGCCGAGGTGTACCACATGGCCACCTTGTCGCCCGCCTTGATCGGGACACCGCGGATCTCGGTGTCGGCGGTCGCGGTGCGGCGGAAGTAGTGCAGCGGGTTGGCGAAACGCAGGATCTCCTCCACCGCACCGGGAATCAGCGACGGATCCTCGCGCATCGCGGCCAGCTGCTCGGGGTGCTGCATCAGCAGTTGCAGCCCGGAGGACAGCATGGTCTTGGTGGTGTCGTTGCCCGCGGTCACCAGCTGGGTGAAGAAGCTGCCGAACTCCAGGTCCGACATGGCGTTCCCGCCGAAGGAACCGGCCAGGATGAGCGAGGTCAGGTCCTCCTTCGGCGGCTCGGCGCGCCGCGCCATGGAGAACTGGATGGCGTAGATGGCCATATTGGTGAGCTCGGCGGTGACGTCGAAGTCGCCGACCAGATCCGGATCCTGTTGGCTGACCGACTGTTCGGCCCAGCGGCGCAGGCTCGGCCAGTCCTCCGCCGGAATCCCGAACAGCCCGCCGACCACCTGGCTGGGCAGCACGCCCGCCACGTCGTGCACGAATTCCACATCGCCGTCGACACTGTCGAGCAGGGCGGCGGTGAGCTCGCGGACGCGGTCCTCCATATCGCCGACCACCCGCGCCTTGAAATGCTCGGCCAGCGGCTTGCGGTATTCGGTGTGCCGCGGCGGATCCATCATGAGCAGCATGTTGCGGGTCTGCTCGAGCCGTTCGGGCGGCTGGTTCTCCAGGATCACGCCCTCGATCTCGGCGGAGAACAACTCCGGATTGCGGGCCACGTGCGCCACGTCCGCGTGCTTGAGGATCGCCCAGTACCCGGGCTCGCCCGGCATCTCCTGCCAGTGCACGGGATCGGTGCGCCGCAGCTCGGCGAAGATCTCGTGGATCGGTCCCGCCACATACAGCTCGGGGTCATAGATGTCGCTGACCGTGCCCACGGTCCACCTCGGTATTCACTTGCGGGTATGCCTGTTTCGCTTCGGACGCTAATCCCGGACGCGACCCGGCGGCGCGGTTCCGGAGGGCGGTCCCAGTCAGTGGACCGCCATGAACCACCATGGACGCCATGTCTGTTGCCGCGATCGTGTTCGACATGGACGGTGTGCTCATCGACACCGAACCCATCTGGGAGGAGGTGCGGCGCGAGTACATCGACGAGATGCGCGGGCGCTGGCTGCCCGACACCCAGGACCGGTTCATGGGGATGAGCACCGCGGAATGGTCGCGGTACCTGAGCGAGGACCTGCTCGACGGCCGCCGCACCCCCGACGAGGTCGCCGAGGACGTCGTCTCCCGCATGGCCGCCCGCTACGCCGACCACCTCCCGCTCATGCCCGACGCCGTCGCCACCGTGCGCCGCCTGGCCGCGAGCTACACCCTCGGCCTGGCCAGCTCCTCCCCGCGCCGGCTCATCGACGTGGTGCTCGACCACATGGGCGTCACCGACCTGTTCGCGGCCACGGTGTCCACCGAGGAGGTCGAGCGCGGCAAGCCCGCCCCCGACGGCTACCTCGAGGCCGCCGCCCGCCTCGGCCTGGACCCGGGCGTCTGCGTGGCGATCGAGGATTCCAGCAACGGCCTGCGCGCCGCGCACGCCGCCGGGATGACGGTGATCGCGGTCCCGCACCCCAAATATCCGCCCGCCGCCGACGCCCTCGCCGCGGCCGCCTACGTCGCCGACGACCTGACGCAGGTCACACCCGAACTCGTATCGGAATTCCGCTGACCACCTCGGTGTTCCGAACGATCGGCGACCACATGGTCGTCCCGGGTGACCCAATGGGAGGATTTGACCTATGTCCGAACAGACCGCCGCACCGCAAACCCCCGCCACCGATCCGGCGGCCGAACCGGTCAAGCTGTGGGCCGAACGCACCGGCACCCGCGCCTACACCGGCCGTAACAACCGCGGCGGCGAGGTCCTGATCGCGTCCGCGGGCGTGCCCGGCGCCTTCACCCCGGGTGAGCTGCTGAAGATCGCGCTCGCCGGCTGCACCGGCCTGAGCTCCGACTTCACCCTCGCGCGCCGCCTGGGCGATACCTTCGACGCCACCGTCCACGTCTCCGGCGACGCCGACCGCGAGAACGAGCTCTACCCCGAGCTGAACGAGGAGGTCGAGCTCGACCTCAGCGAACTCGATGAGGAGTCGCGGCAGCGGCTGCTGGTCGCCGCGCAGCGCGCCATCGACAAGGTGTGCACCGTCGGCCGGACCCTCAAGGCGGGCACCACGGTCAACCTGACCTTCCGCGTCGACGCATGAGCGATGCCCCGGTCCGGCTCAGCGCCTGGGTACACGGCCAGGTCCAGGGGGTCGGCTTCCGTTGGTGGACCCGGTCACGCGCCCTGGAGCTGGGCCTGACCGGTTACGCCCGCAATCATCGCGACGGCCGCGTGCACGTCATCGCCGAAGGACCCCGCGATGCCTGCGAATCGCTGCTCGGCCTGCTACGTTCCGGTAATACACCAGGTCGGGTAAACCTGGTGGTGGAAGACTGGGGTCCCGCCGCGGGCGGAATGACAGGATTCGAAGAACGCTAACGCGCGGCGAGCCCACGGAGTCGACGAATGGCCACTGATCGTCCCGGCGGTCCGGACAACCCGGACCGTCCCACCCCCGACCCCGCGCACCCGTCCGAACGCCCCAGTCCGCCAAGCGAATCCGCCGATTCTGGCAAATCCGGCAATCCGGCCGAGCCGACGCCGGACGCTCCCACCCCGACGCTCCGATTCCCCGCTCCGGAGCCCGGCGGGAGTCAGCCGACGCTGCCACTATCCGGCACATCCGCGAACCCGCCCGATGCGGGCGAACCTCACCCGACCCATCCGCTCGCCGGTGAATCCCACGGCGGCGCGGGCGCTTTCGGC
This sequence comes from Nocardia sp. NPDC004340, assembly GCF_053602575.1. Classification (NCBI taxonomy): domain Bacteria; kingdom Bacillati; phylum Actinomycetota; class Actinomycetes; order Mycobacteriales; family Nocardiaceae; genus Nocardia; species Nocardia sp. NPDC004340. The sequence goes on along the minus strand of NZ_JBSGDW010000007.1, from coordinate 102,166 downwards.
AGTCCCGGCGCGGCACCGCTCGGCGCGGTCACCCCGCCGCCCGGCGTCGAGCCGCCGTTCACGCTGCCGATGCCGTCACTGGAACCCGACGCCCCGCCGGTGCCCGCGGTTCCGGAACCGCCGCGGCGCGGGAGCATCATCTCGCAGGAAGCGGGGATCACGCAGCCGCGCCCGCCGACGGTGGCCGAGGTGCGAGCCCGGGAGAAGGCGCGCAAACGGGCCGAAGAGCAGCAGCAGGCCGAGGCGGAGGCCGCGGAAGCCAAGCAGCGCAAGAAGAAGCGGGTCCTGATCGGCGGCGCCGCCGTGGCGGGCATCGCGGCGCTGGTCGGCGGCGGCTACCTGGTGGCCTCGGCCTGGAGCGGACCCGACGTGACCGCGTCCTGCACGGTGGTCGCCGACAAGGGCGAGATCGTGCCGATCGGCAACGGGCAGACCGTGACCGCCGACCGCGACAACCAGGAGATCGTGGTCCCCGACAACTACTGCTCGAGCGCCACGTCCAGCGGGCACCCCGGAACGCACACGAGCACGTTCATCTACCTGGGCCACTCCTACCGCTACTACTACGGCGGCAACACCACCATCGGGCGCGCGCCCACCGGTGGCACCACGGTGGCCCCCAAGGGCGCGACAGTGAAGACCAAGAGCGGCAGCACGATTCAGCGTGGCGGCCTCGGAGCGAAGATCGGTGGAGGTTCCTAGTGCGGCGGGTTCGCAGCACTCCGCGGCCGGGCTGGCAGCGGATCATCGAAGGTCAGGGTCTGGTCTACGGCTCTCCCGGGCAGTACGCCGACGGTCAGCCGCGGCCCTACTGGGACGAATCGGTGCACTACGAGTTCGACATGGACGAGATCCTCGCCATGGAGGCGCAGGTCGAGGTGCTGCACTCGATGTGCCTGCACGCGGTCGAACAGGTCGTCCTCATGGAGCGTTTCGCCGATTTCGGTCTGCCGCAATGGAGCTGGGAGCACATCACCAAGTCCTGGCACCGCTCCGACCCACACGTCTACGGGCGCTTCGACCTGCGCTACGACGGCCGCGGCCCGGCGAAACTACTGGAGTACAACGCCGATACGCCCACCTCCCTGCTGGAGGCGGCGATCGTGCAGTGGCACTGGCTGACCGACACCCACCCCGACGACGATCAGTGGAATTCCCTGCACGAGAAGCTGGTCGAGCGCTGGGGTGAGTTGCGCGAGAACCTGCCGGGCAGTCAGCTGCACTTCACCTGGTCGGGTTCGGACGGTTCCGGCGAGGACAACGTCACCACCGCGTACATGCAGGAGACGGCCGCCGAGGCCGGGTTCGACACCATCGCCCTGCCCATCGAGGAAGTCGGATTCGACACGGAGCTGGACCGTTTCGTGGATCTGGCCGAGGCCCCGATCGAGGCGATCTTCAAGCTGTACCCGTGGGAATGGGCCCTGGACGACGACTTCGGCCGCCGCGTGGTGGAGTCGCTGCCGGAGACCATGTGGATCGAACCGCTGTGGAAGACGCTGCTGTCGAACAAGGCGATCCTGGCGGTGCTGTGGGAGATGTACCCCGGCCACCCCAATCTGCTGCCCACCTACCTCGACGATCCGCACGAGCTCACCGAGTACATTCGCAAGCCCAAACTGGGCCGCGAGGGCGCGAACATGACCATCGTCGGCGCGGGCCTGGAAACCGCCACCGGCGGCGTCTACGGCGACGAGGGCTACGTCTACCAATTGCTGGACCCGCTGCCCGAATTCGACGGTATGCGACCGGTACTCGGTGCTTGGATCGTGGGCGACACGTCCGCGGGGCTGGGCATCCGGGAGACCGTCGGCCTCATCACCGATGACAGCTCCACCTTCGTCCCGCACCGCATCCCGCAGTAACCACACCTCGGAGGACCACCGATGACCACCGCTCTCGCCCTCGAAGCCGGGTACTGGCATTCACTCGGCCGCGGCGTAGGCGCCATCCTGGCCTATGCCCTGCTCGGCCTGGTGCTCATGCTGATCGGCTTCCAGGCCGTGGACGTGACCACTCCGGGCCCGCTGCGCACCATGGTGGCGCGCGGTCTGCCCAATGCCGTCGTGATCAGCGCGTCGGCCATGATCAGCATGGCGCTGATCGTGGTGCTGGCCATCTACGCGCAGGCGGGCAAGCTGTCCGAGGGGCTGCTGGCCGCCACCGTCTACGGCCTGGTCGGCATCGTGGCCCAGGTGATCTCGGTGCGCGTGCTCGAATTCGTGATCGGCATCGATATCGGCGAACTGCTGAAGAAGCCGGAATTCAGCACCGAGTCCCTGGTGGTGGCGGCCGCTCAGTTCGCGATCGGCCTGGTGGTCGCGTTCGCGATCCTCTGACCGGTCAGCGGACCCGGCTGTACTTGATGAAGGCCACGCCGTCCTCGAAGATCCGGCTGGTGAGCACCCGGAACTTGGCCGGTTCGGGCAGCCGTCCGGCGGCTCCGAACAGCGGCCGCCCGTGCCCCAGCACGATCGGGTACAGCTTCAGGAACACCTGATCGATCTCCGGCAGCAGGGTCTGGGCGAGCTCGCCGCCGCCGCACAGCCAGATGCCGAGTCCCTTCTCCCGCTTGAGCTCCCGCACCCGGGTGAGCGGATCCTCCGAGATCAGGTCCACCCCGGCCGCGGGGCTCTCCGGCAGCGTCGTGGACACCACGAACTGCCGCAGATGCGAGTACGGGCTGGACGTGCCGGTCCGCACGCCGAAGTCGTGGGTCTTGCGGCCCATGATCACGGTGTCGAAGTTCTGGCACGGTTTGTCGACGCCGATCACCTCACGAACCTTGGTCGGCAGCGTCTCTGGATACTGCGCCATGATCGCGGGCCCGTGATCACCCCCGACCGGGAAGAAGTCGACCGAGCCGTCATCGGTGGCGATGAATCCGTCGATGGTGGCCGCGACGTAGTAAGTCAGTTTGCGCATGTGCTTCCTCCAGCCGGCACCACGCGTGCCGCTACTGAAAAGGTAGCGCCTGAACCTGAGCGATAGGCCGGGTCCGAGATAGTCGGATTGCCCGGCTCGGAAGAAAACCTGCTGGTCTCAGGCGCGGAAGCGCCCTGGACGGCGGCATCTCACGCTAATCGAACGCTGCGTGAACTTTCCCCGTCGTCCACTCCACGATCCTCAGCCGCGGGGGCGGGGCTGGCAGCGGGGGCAGGAGAACGAGGAGCGGTTCATGAACTTCTCGCGGCGCATGAGGGCGCCGCAGCGGCGGCAGGGCTCGTCCTCGCGGCCGTAGGCGTTGAGGGAGCGCTCGAAGTAGCCGGACTGACCGTTCACATTGACGTAGAGGGCGTCGAAGGAGGTGCCGCCCGCGCGGAGGGCCTCGTCCATGACGGTGCGGGTCTCGGCGAGCAGGGTGTGCAGAGCGTGGCGGGTCAGCGTGGCTGCGGGGCGCTCGCCGTGGATCTCGGCTCGCCACAACGCCTCATCGGCGTAGATGTTGCCGACGCCGGAGACCACGGTCTGGTCCAGCAGCAGGCGCTTGATCTCGGATTGCTTGCCGCGCAAGGTCTTCACCACGGCATCGGCGTCGAAACGCTCGTCCAGGGGGTCGCGGGCGATGTGGGCCGCGGATTCCGGCACCCAGGTGCCGTCCACCTCGACCAGGTCGGAGAGCTGCCAGCCACCGAAGGTGCGCTGGTCGACGAAACGGAGTTCATGGCCGTCGTCGAGGGTGGCGATGATGTGCGCGTGCTTCTCGAGCGGCGCGGACGCGGGCTGGACCAGCATCTGCCCGGACATGCCGAGATGCACGACCAGGGAGGTGTCGGGCTCGTCGAAGGTGAGCCACAGGAATTTGCCCCGCCGGTGCGCGGCGTCGACGCGCAGACCCGTCAACCGGGCGGCGAGGTCGTCCCCACCGAACGCGTGCCGCCGCACCGAACGCGGGTGCTTGACGGTGACGCTGTCCAGGACGCGGCCCACCACATGCTCGGTGAGTCCGCGCCGGACGACTTCGACCTCGGGAAGTTCGGGCATCTAGCTCTGCGAGCCGTCGGCCGAACCCTCGGGCGCGTTATCGGCGTTCAACGACCGGTAGGCCGCGCCCGCGGCCTTCTGCTCCGCTTCCTTCTTGGAGCGGCCCACCCCCTGGCCGTAACCCTTCCCGCCGATCACCGCGGTGGCGGTGAACTCCTTGTCGTGGTCGGGTCCGGTGGAGGTGATCTCGTAACTGGGCACGCCGATGCCGCGCTCGGCGGTCAGCTCCTGCAGGCTCGTCTTCCAGTCGAGCCCGGCCCCCATGCGGGGACCGCGCTCGAGCAGAGCGGCGAACAGGCGCAGCACCACTTCCCGCGCGACATCGATGCCGTGCTGCAGGTGCACCGCACCCAGCAACGACTCCATGCCATCGGCGAGAATGCTGGGCTTGTCCCGGCCGCCGGTGAGCTCCTCGCCCTTACCGAGCAGCAGGTGGCGGCCGAGACCGCCGGCGCCCAGGCCGCGAGCGACCTCGGCGAGCGCGTGCATGTTGACAACGCTCGCACGCAGCTTCGCCAGTTCGCCCTCGGACTTGTCCGGGTGCTCCAGATACAGGCGCTCGGTAATGCTCAGGCCGAGCACCGAATCGCCCAGGAATTCCAGGCGCTCGTTGGTCGGCAGGCCACCGTTCTCGTAGGCGTACGACCGGTGCGTGAGCGCGAGGCGCAACAGCTCCGGCTGTACGTCTACGCCGAGCGCCTCGAGCAGACTGGCATGGTCGGCGGCATCACCTACGGCGGGAATATCCGCCGCGTCCTTGCTGGCGGTCACGGTGGGCTATACGCGAATCAGATCGCGGAGGTGACCTGACGGCCCTTGTAGGTGCCGCAGCTCGGGCAAGCGATATGCGGCAGGGTCTGCTGACCGCAGGCGCGGTTCGGGCAGGTGATCAGGGTCGGCGCGGTGGCCTTCCACTGGCTGCGACGCGCGTGGGTGTTGGCACGGGACATCCGGCGCTTCGGAACGGCCACGACTAGCTCTCCTCTGTCTTACTTGCGGCACCGTTGTGTCCCGCAAGGGTGGAATCGGTTGATGGGTCCGACGCAGTGTCTGCGTCGGTGGACTCAGCGGTGAAATTCGCGAGCCCGGCCCAGCGAGGGTCAAGTATCTCATGACCGTGGCCGGAACCCGCAATCGCCATCTTGACCCCGCATTCCGGGCACAAACCCGCGCAGTCCGGCTCGCACAGCGGCTGCAGCGGCAGCTCCATGCCGGCGCCGTCGACGATCACCGGCTCGAGGTCGATGAAATCGTCCACCAGACGCGGGATCTCGTCTTCCTCGGTGGTCTGCTCGGTCGCGCTGTCCGGGTAGGCGAACAGTTCGGTGAGGTGCAGTTCGAGCTCGTCGGTGAACGAGTCGAGGCACCGCGAGCATTCGCCCTCGATGGGAGCGGTGACCGTGCCGGTGACGAGGACGCCCTCGGACACCGACTGCAGCGTGAGATCCAGCTCGACCTCGGCGCCGGCCGGGATCGCGACGAGATCGAGGCCGATCTTCTCCGCGATCGTCACGGTGCGGCGCAGCTCGCGCATGGATCCGGGGGCGCGTCCGAGACTGCGTACGTCCAGCACGAAGCCCGCGTCCGTCAACTTGTGACGATGACGCGAACCATTACCGGAATCGGCCGACATCTTCTGAACTCACCTTCACACTGGCTGGGAATGGGCAACCACCCCACAATACCGAAAGCCCCGCTCGCGGCCCAAATGGGCCGAGGCGGGGCGATCGGGCCGTCTATCAGCGACGGAAGCCGGGCGACTCGGTGCGGAACTCGGAGGCGTAGTCCGGCACGGACGAGTCCGAACGCACCTGGTGGCGGCCGCGGCCGATGATGCGCAGGGTGTTGTGCAGGGTCTCCTCGAAGTCGGCGAGCTTGCCGTCGACGTAGTCGTCGCATTCGGAGCGCAGGCGGTCGGAGTCGGCCTGGGCGGTGTCGATGAGCCGGGCCGATTCGGTGTGGGCGGCGCGGACCACCTCGGTCTGGGAGACCAGGCGATCCTGTTCGGCCTTGCCGTCGGCGACCGAGCGGTCGTAGGAGGCCTGACCGGCGGCGGCGAGCCGGTCGGCCTCGGCGCGGGCCCGGCCGGTGAGGGAGTCGTACTCCTTCTGACCGTCGGACACCGTGCGCTCGGCCTCCTCCTCGGCCGAGGCGACCAGGTGGTCGGCGTGGGCGCGGGCCTCGGCGACCATGCGGTCGGCGTGCGCCTTGGCGTCGGCCAGGATGCGGTCGGCCTCCTCGCGGGCGGACGACACGGTGTGGTGGGCCTGGTCGTTGGCGGTCTTGACCGTGGTCTCGGCGCCGGTGCGGGCGTCGGTGACGATCTTGTCGCGGTGATCGAGCACGTCCTGGGCGTCGTCGAGCTCGCCGGGCAGCGCCTCGCGGACGTCATCGAGTAGCTCCAGCACCTCGCCGCGCGGCACGATGCAGTTTCGGGTCGGCGGGATGCCGCGGGCCTCTTCGATGATGGCCACCAGTTCGTCGAGCGCTTCGAATACCCGGTACATGTGCTACCCCACTCTCCTGCCAGGACTCACGGCGAGACTCTCCGCTTCAGCCAGTCTGCCAATCTCCGCGCTGTCAACAAGGTCCGACACGGCGTGTCGCGGGTTTTCCGCAACATGGCCTGTTTCACAGATCCGGCAGGGAAAACAAGTGGAGGAAATAGCTCCACTTGGTTTACCGTTGAGGAGCAAGACAAGTAATGGCGTGTTCGGATGGGGTAGACGATGGCTGTCCACGAGATTCCGGAGCGGGCGACGATGCCCGTGCCCGGTCTGGTGCACACCTATACCCTCGGTTCCGAAGCCTTCGCCTACGGCTCCGAGGCGCTCGCCCAGAGCACCGACACCCTGCGCGCGACCGGCGTCCGCTGGTCGGCCCGGATCGGGGCCTGGCTGCGCGGCGGCGCCGCCTTCGCGCAATTGATTCGCTTCGCCCTCGTCGGCGGCCTCAGCAATGTCGGCTACATCCTGCTGTTCCTCGCCCTCTACGGCGGCGGCGCGCAGGTGGCCAATCTGGCCGGATCCATCGTGAGCACCGCGCTCGCCAACGAGATGCACCGGCGGCTCACCTTCCAGGCCGCGGACCGGGTGCGCTGGTACACCGCGCAGATCGAGGGCGGGGCGCTGGCGCTGGCCGGGCTCGCCATCACCTCGGCGGGTCTGGCGATTCTCGAGGTCACCGCACCCGGCATGGGTGATATCGCCGAAGCCGTTGCCGTCCTGGGCATTACAGCCGTGGTCGGCACCATGCGCTTCCTCACCCTGCGGCTCTGGGTGTTCTGAGCCCCACTCCCCCATATGTTCTCCGCGAACGCGGGAACCTCTTTCGCCGCGTCGGCGTCCAAGCCAGTATCGACGACGAAAGGGGTTCCGACATGGACCGTGGGCGCGGATGCCTTGGGGGACGGCGGGATACGAGCGGACCACGGCCCCAGCGACCCCCGGGACGGGGGTGCCGATCGTGCGTGCGGCACCGGCGTCCGCGGCCGCCCCGGCAGGAGGGCTGATGACCACCATCGCGACGACCACCGCCACCGATGCGACCGTCGGCGACGCCACGGCGACCGGCTCGGCCGCATTCCCGGTGACCGGATCGACCGAGGCCACCGGCCGGGCACGGGCGAGGGTCGACGGTGGACGACATTGCGGGGCACGGGAATCCCGGAAGGCGCTGCTCGCGGGGTGTGGCGCGCAGCGGGGTGTGGGACGGCAATCGGGTGCCGGACCGCGGGGCAGGTCCGGGCAGCGGGTGCACGAACCGATGCCGACCGCGCTCGACCGGCGCGAGCAGCATCGGCGATTGATCGGGGCCCTGCTGCCGGAGATGGCCGTGGGCAGTGTGGTGAGTCATCAGTCGGCGGCTGTGCTGTACGGGACCACCTTGTGGCGGACGCCGCTGGATCGGGTGTGCGTGACCCGCAATCGCAAGGGCGGCGGGCGGACCCGGCCGTTCGCGAAGGTCCATGGCTCGCCGGTGGATCGCGCGGTCGAGGTCGACGGACTGCCGGCCACCACCCCGGCGCGGACCGTGGTGGATCTGGCGCTGACGCTGCCGTTCGAGGCGGCGGTCGTCGCCGGTGACGCGCTGGCCGGCAGGTTCGGACTGACCACGGCCGAACTCGGCGAGGAGATCGCGAAGGCCAAGGGCCGCTACGGCATCGGCCAGGCGAAAGAGGTGATCGCCCTGCTCGACGGCCGCAGCCAGAGCATCGGGGAATCGCTCAGCCGCACCATGATCGAACGGCACGCGCTGCCGCTGCCGAGTTCCCAGGGCAATGTCTTGACCCCGGACGGCCGTTTCGTGGCGCGCGTCGACTTCTACTACGAGTCCGCGGGCGTGCTGTGCGAGTTCGACGGCCCCACCGAATACGGCCGCCTACTCCGCCCAGGCCAGGACTTCGCGGCCACCATCCACCGCGAGCGAATCCGCGAAACCTACCTGCGCGCCCTGGGTTTCGAGGTGGTCCGCTGGACCTGGGACGACCTCATCCGTGACCGTGCGGCCCGCCGCCTGCGCGCCGCCCTGTCCCGCTCCCGACCCCGCCCCGACGGCCGAATCGAGCCCGCCCCCGCAATACCTGCCCGTCCGGCCTCGATCCGCGCGTTGTGACGCGGGCACGCACCCGCTGGGCCGTATGGGGTTGCGGCCCAGGGGGATGCGGGGTTTCGTCAGGCGTTGGCTTTGCGTTCGGCGATGCGGGCCATGAGGCGCTTGTGGACGGCCGGGGGCAGCAGGTCGGCGATGTCGCCGCCGAGCGTCGCCACTTCCTTGACCAGGGAGCTGGAGACGAAGCTGTAGGCGGGGTTGGTGGCGATGAAGTAGGTGTCGACCCCGGTGAGCTTGCGGTTCATCTGCGCCATCTGGACTTCGTAGCCGTAGTCGGTGGCGTCGCGCAGGCCCTTGACGATCGCGGTGATGCCTTCCTGCTTGGCGAAGTCCACCAGCAGTCCGCGCCAGGATTCCACACGCACGTTGGGCAGGTGGGCGGTCACCTCGCGGATCAGCTCCATGCGTTCCTCGACGGTGAACATCCCCTGCTTGTTGGGGTTCACCACCACGGTCACGACCACCTCGTCGAATTGCTCGGCGGCGCGGGCGATCACGTCGAGATGTCCGTTGGTCACCGGGTCGAAGGACCCGGGGCACAGTGCTCCAGCCATGGCCGCACGCTACCGCATTCCGGGGTAGCATCCGTGTCCGCCCCAAACTTCACAAAACGGACATGCCTGGTCAGCTATGGTTTTGCAACCCGGAAACTGCTCGCCTCCCGTTCGAGAACTGTTCGGTTTGCTCGCGTTGATCGTTTGCGAAACCAATTGCGAAGCTGCATCGGCAATCTCGTTCGTTACAGAAAGCAGTAAAATGTCAAGGGCATCGTTGGGTCGGAAAATCGCAGTCACCGTGGCTGCGGCGGTGAGCGCGGTGACGGCCGTGAGCGGCGTGATCGGGGCGACCGCATCGGCTGATCCGGGCGCCAAGCCGGACCATATCTTCTACATCATGATGGAGAACGAGGGCGACGCCCAGATTCTCGGCAATACCGCCGACGCTCCGTACATCAACCAGCTGGCCGCGCGCTACAACGTGTCCACCGGTTTCCACGGCGTCACCCACCCCTCGCTGCCGAACTACCTGTCCATGTTGTCCGGCGACTTCCAGGGCATCTGGGACGACTGCAAGGCCGGCGCCGACGTCAAGTGCGCCCCTGAGGAATTCGTGTCCGACTCCGGCGACGGCACCTCCGGCGCCTCGCTGACCCCGGAGCAGATCGCCAGTGCGAGCGCCAAGCCGCACATGTTCGGCGGCCGCACCCTGGTCGACGAGCTCGAGGACAAGGGCCTGTCCTGGAAGGCCTACATGGGCGCCATGCCGCAGGCCGGTTTCCAGGGCGAGTTCGCGCCCGGCAATGTCAACGGCACCACGGTGAAGCTGTACGCCGAGAAGCACAACCCGTTCATGTACTTCTCGGGCATCAACTCCCCCGGCAACGCCCGCCTGCAGAAGGTGGTGCCGTTCGAGAACAACTTCGACGCCGATCTGGCGAGCGGCAAGGTGCCGAACTTCACCTGGATCAGCCCCGACCAGTGCGATGACATGCACGGCCTGTCCCCGGCGGCCGCCGCGATCATCAACAAGCCGACCTGCGCCTACCCGGATTCCGGTGTGTCGCACGGCCCGATCCACCTCGGTGACGACTACCTGAAGGCGACCGTCACCAAGATCATGAACTCGAACACCTGGAAGACCTCCAACTCCTCCATCGTGATCGCGTGGGACGAGAACGACTACTCCGGCTTCTCCGGCGGCCCGGGCAGCCCGGTCGGCAAGAACGGCACCGTGCTCGGCGGCGGTGACGCCCCGCTGCTGGTCATCAACTCCAAGGAGGGCCCGCACCACTCGTCCGCCGACGTGATCGACCACTACTCGGTCCTGGCCACCATCGAGCAGATGTGGCACCTGGGCTGCCTGGCCAACACCTGTTCCCCGAAGACCTCTGGATCGCTGCGAGACATGTTCGCAGCCTGACTCTTACGCATTCGCGTTGCCCGTCGTGCGGTGCACGACGGGCAACGCCCAGTTCTCCCCAGGCACCGCGTGGACCGGACCGCCGTACCGGTGACGGTCAGGCCGGATAGCTGTGGATCTCGGTGGCTTTCACCGCGGCCCACAGCCGCAGACCGGGTTGCAGGCGCAGCTCGGCGACGGCCGCGGGTGTGACATCGGCGAGCACCGATGGCGTTCCGTCGAGTCGGACGCGGGTCGTGTTGGCGTGTTGTTCCACGCCCGCCACGGTGACCTGCCACGTATTGCGGGGACTGCCGGACGGCTGTTCGAGGTGCAGGCTGACCGCGGTCGGTGGGAAGGCCAGGAATACCGGGCCCGAGGCCGGGTCGGCGACGGCGAGCACGCCCCCGCCCTCGACAGACACCGAACCGTTGTCGGCGGTGCCGCGAAACAGGTTGAGGCCGACCAGGTTCGCGACATAGTCCGAACGCGGACGGCGGGCGATCTCGACCGGTGCGCCCTGTTGGACCACCGCACCGCGCTCGAGGATCACGAGCCGGTCGGCCAGCACCATGGCATCGAGCGGATCGTGGGTGACCAGCACCGTGTGCCCGGGATAGTCACGCAGATGGTGGGCGAGATCGCTGCGTACCTGCAGCCGGGTGCTGGCGTCCAGCGCCGCGAGCGGCTCGTCGAGCAGCAGCAATTGGGGGTCGGTGGCCAAGGCGCGGGCCAACGCCACCCGTTGGGCCTGACCGCCCGAGAGCGCTCGGGGCGTGCTGTGCGCGTGGTCGGCGAGGCCGACCCGGTCCAGCCATGTCTCGGCGCGAGCGCGGGCCTCGGAACGACGCACACCCCGCGCGCGGAGACCGAAGGCCACGTTCTCCCGAGCCGAAAGGTGCTGGAACAGCAGATAATCCTGGAAGACGACGCCCACTTCGCGCCGTTCGGCGGGCAGGAAGATCGCGGGCGGCGCATCCCAGACCCGGTCGGCCACCGCGATCCGGCCGCCGGTGAGCGGCAGCAGACCGGCCAGTGCCCGCAGCGCGGTGGTCTTCCCGGCCCCGTTGGGACCCAGCAGCGCGACGACCTCACCGGGTTCGACGGTCAGGTCGACGTCGAGGCGGAATCGGTCCCGCTCGACACGGAGTTCGGCGTGCAGTGTCACACCGCACCTCGAATCCAGCGTTCCCGCAGCGCGACCAGCACACCGACCGACACCACGAGTAGCACCAGGCTGAGCACGATCGCGGCGTCCGGATCGGTCTCCAGCGCGAGATAGACCGCGAGCGGCATGGTCGTCGTCTTCCCGGGGAAGTTGCCCGCGAAGGTGATGGTCGCGCCGAACTCGCCGAGCGCCCGGGCCCAGCACAGGACACCGCCCGCGATCACCCCCGGCAGTACCGCGGGCAAGGTGACACGACGGAAGGTGTACCAGGGGGACGCACCCAGAGTGGCGGCCGCCTCCTCATACCGGGTATCGGCGGCCCGCAGCGCGCCTTCGACCGAGATCACCAGAAAGGGCATGGCCACGAACGCCTCCGCGACGACGACCCCCGGCGTGGTGAACGGCAGCGACACCCCGAACCAGTCGTACACGTATTGCCCGAACAGCCCTCTGCGGCCGAAGACCAGCAGCAGCGCGACACCGCCGACCACCGGGGGCAGCACCAGCGGAACGGTCACCAGCGCCCGGATCAGCCCGCGTCCCGGCACGTTCCCGCGGGCCAGCAGCCAGGCCAGCGGGATCCCCAGCACGAGACAGATCACCGTCGCCAGGCTCGCGCACAGCAGTGAGAGCCGTAGTGCCCGAGCGACTTCGGCGCTGAAGAGCCGTGTGGTCAGCGTCGGCCAGGGAGCGCGCACCAGCAGCCCGATCAGCGGTGCGATCAGGAAGGCCAGCGCGCACACGGCGGGCAGCACGAGGGCGAGCGGACGTCGCCCTCGTGCTGCCCGCCGACGCGTTCCGGCTCGCGTCACCGACGCGACCCGGAACGGGTGAGGGGACGCCTCACGGGGTTTCGAATCCGGCGGCGGCGAAGACCTGCTTGGCCTGGGCCGACTTGATGTAGTCGACGAACGCCGCGGCGGCGGCCGCGTTGGGGGCCTTGGCCAGCGGCGCGATCGGATAGGCGTTGACGGCCTTGGCCGACTCCGGGAAGTCGATGCCCTCGACCTTGTCGCCCGCGGCCTTCACATCGGTGCGGTACACGAGTGCGCCGTCCACCTCGCCGAGGGTGACCTTGGTGAGCACCGCCTTCACGTCCTGCTCCCGGGTGTCGGGCTGCGGGGTGATGCCGGCGGCTTCGAAGACCTTCTTGGCGGCCGCGCCGCAGGGCACCTGCTCGGCGCACAGCGCCAGCTTGGGCTCGGACTTGCCGAAGTCGGCGAGCCCGGTGATGTGGCCCGGATTGCCCTTGGGCACGGCGATTTCCAAGCGGTTGCTGACGAAGGTGGCGGGCGTGCCGGTGACGTCACCGGCGTCGACGACCTGCTGCATGTTGGCGGGTGCGGCCGAGGCGAACACGTCGGCGGGCGCCCCCTGCTTGATCTGCTCGGCCAGCGCGGAGCTGGCCCCGAAGCTGTAGACCACCTTGACACCCTGGTGCGCGGCCTCGAAATCCTTGCCCAGCTTGGTGAACGTCTCGGTCAGCGACGCCGCCGCGAACACGGTCACCGTGCCGGTGACCTGATCCGATCCGGCCGGGGTGTCCTTCTTGTCGTCGGAGCCACAACCGGCCAGACCGGCGGTGACTGCGAGCACGGCGGCGACCGCGCCGAGGCGACGGAATGTCTTCATCCTCATCAACTTTCTGGTATTTCGACCACGACGTGGGTCGATTTCACCGAGGCGACGGCGACGCTGCCGACCTCGAGTCCGAGTTCGTCGACCGATTCCCGGCTCAGCAGCGATACCAGCCGGAACGGCCCGGCCTGCATCTCGACCTGGGCCATCACCGTGTCCTTGACGATGCGGGTCACGATCCCCCGCATCCGGTTGCGCGCCGAGACCGCGACGGTGACGCCCGGCTCCGGAGTTTCCGCGGACATGCTGCGCAGCAACTCCGCCAGATCCTGTCCGCGCACGCCCAGCCGGCCGTTGTCGAGCCGGACCGACTGCAGCCGTCCCTGGTCGATCCAGCGGCGCACGGTGTCATCACTGACACTCATCAGCGCGGCGGCTTCACTGATCCGCAAGTTCGTCACGATAGGCAGCATATTGCCGAATCTGCGGGACGCAAGCGGTATCACCGGGGCAACGGCAACAATTCGACCAGGGCGCCGCGCCCGGCTCCCGGCGGCAGCAGAGCCAGGGCGTCGGCGTGCAGCAGATTCGCCAGATGCGCGGTTCCGGCTACGCCGTTGGCACGCCACACGCCGCCCTCGACCTGGCGTGCGGGGACGATGCGAAGGAGGTCGGCGGGGGCCGCGGCATCGGCGATCCGGCCCCACAGCGCCGGGGAGTCCCGCCGGTCGGTCAGCGCGCGTACCAGCGCGGGACCGGTCACCAGGGTGGCCGCGATCGCGGCGAGTGGATTGCCCGGCAGGGCGAGCAGGGTACGGCCATCGGGTAGCCGGGCCACCAGATGAGAACCGCCCGGGCGCATGCGCGCCCCGTCGAAGATGACGTGGGCGCCGATCTCGGCCAGGACCTCGCGCAGGTGATCGGCGACGCCACGCCCGGTCGCTCCGACCGTGACGGCGAGTTCGGCGTCGGTGTCGAGCTCGAACCAGGTGCGCAGCAGCGCGCGGTCGTCGGGCAGCCGGGTCAGGCGGCCCATGCCGATGTCACAGTGCCGCAGATAGAGCGGCAGCACCGCACCGAGCGCGTCACGGACCTGCCCGGGCGCGAGCTCCCCCGAGCCTCGAATCTCGTCTCCCGTGATGAGCACATCGGCGCGCAATGGACCGCGCACCATGGCGATCGGGGTTTCGGCGCTCTGCGCCACCGAGATCACCGCGGCGTCCACCCGGACCCGCGCCGGCGTCAATTCGTCACCGTCGGACCAGGATTCGCCGCGCAGCCGCATGTCGTTGCGATGCGGCACGCCCGGTGCGAGCACGACCGTGGCCTGTCCCCCGATCCGCTCGATGTGCGCGTGCTCCGACCGCACCACCGCCGTGGCGCCGACGGGCGTCAGCGCGCCGGTCGAGATGCGAACGGCCTCACCGTCGGCGAGTGCGATCCGGGATCGCCGCCCGGCGATGCAGGTCCCGATCAGCAGTCGCCAGCGCGGCCCGCGGCCACCCACGGCGAACCCGTCCATGGCCGCGGTGTCGGCCGCCGGCAATGCCGCCGTCGCGGCCAACGGCTCGGCCAGTGTCGCACCCACGGCATCCGCCAGGACGGCGTATCGCGACGGAATCGCGGTCAGCGCCGAACGCAACACGGCATCGATCCCGTCCACGGTCACAGCGGATCCGCTGACTGGCTCGATGGATCGGGATCGCAGGGTGCTCACGCATCCGCCCTTCACATGTCGGCGACTTTTTCATAATCCTCAATTACGGAGATTTCACCTGTCTTGCTCCGTAGTTGCTTGTCTGTTGCCGCCTTCTCACCCTCATTCGCGGTTGGCTGTGCGGGCCGGAAGAACGCACAGACGGGCCCGCGCCGCGGAGAGGCGAACGTAACCACTCACGTGACCGGGCGGTAACAGCCCGTTCCTAGCGTGAAGAACACGGACCGAGAGCAGGGCGAGGCGAAGGGGAGAACTGCGGTGGCGGCAACCGATTCCGGAGCGGCGACAGGCACGGTGCGCACGGTGTGCTCGTACTGCGGCGTGGGATGCGGGATCGCACTCGAACTCGACACCGGACCGGACGGCAACCGGATCCGAAAAGCCGCCGGGGACAAGGCACATCCGGCCAACGCGGGCCGGCTGTGCACCAAGGGCGGCAGTCATGCCGACCTGATGGCGGCCGACGGCAGGATGACCACCGCGCTCGTGCGCGCCGAGCGCGGGATGCCGCCGGAGCCGACTCCTCTCGACACCGCGATCACCGCGACCGCCGCTCGCCTGCGCGCCCTGATCGACGAACACGGCCCGGACGCGGTCGCCTTCTACGTGTCGGGTCAAATGACCCTGGAGGCACAGTATTTGGCGAACAAGCTGGCCAAGGGGTTCATCGGAACCAATCAGATCGAATCCAACTCGCGACTGTGCATGGCCAGTGCGGGCAGCGGCTACAAACTCTCCCTCGGCGCGGACGGTCCGCCGGGTTCCTACGACGATTTCGACCACGCGGACGTGTTCTTCGTCATCGGCGCGAACATGGCCGACTGCCACCCGATCCTGTTCCTGCGCATGATGGATCGGGTCAAGGCCGGCGCGAAATTGATCGTGGTCGATCCGCGCCGCAATGCCACCGCCGACAAGGCCGATCTGTTCCTGCAGATCAAGCCGGGCACCGATCTGGCTCTCCTGAACGGGCTGCTGCACCTGCTGATCGAGAACGGCCACACCGACCCGGACTTCATCGCCGAGTTCACCGAGGGCTGGGAGGCGATGACGGATTTCGCGCGCGACTACCCGCCCGCCGCCGTCGCCGAGATCACCGGGCTCCCCGCCGACGACATCCGCCGCGCCGCCGAACTGATCGGCACGGCCGGTGAGTGGATGAGCTGCTGGACGATGGGCCTCAACCAGTCCACCCACGGCACCTGGAACACCAACGCCCTGGTCAACCTGCACCTGGCGACCGGGGCCATCTGCCGCATCGGCAGCGGCCCGTTCTCGCTCACCGGCCAGCCCAATGCGATGGGCGGCCGGGAGATGGGCTACATGGGACCGGGGCTGCCCGGGCAGCGCTCGGTTCTGGTCGACCAGGACCGGGAGTTCATCGAGCAACTGTGGCAACGCCCGCCGGGCACGCTGCGCACCGATGTCGGCACGGGCACCATCGACATGTTCACCAGGATGGCGGCCGGTGAGATCAAGGCCTGCTGGATCATCTGCACCAATCCCGTTGCCACCGTGGCCAATCGGAAGACCGTCCTGGCGGGGCTGGAAGCCGCGGAACTGGTGATCACCCAGGACGTCTTCGCCGAGACCGAGACCAACGCCTACGCCGACGTCATCCTGCCCGCCACCCTGTG
This sequence comes from Nocardia sp. NPDC004340, assembly GCF_053602575.1. NCBI lineage: Bacteria > Bacillati > Actinomycetota > Actinomycetes > Mycobacteriales > Nocardiaceae > Nocardia > Nocardia sp. NPDC004340. The sequence goes on along the minus strand of NZ_JBSGDW010000007.1, from coordinate 85,572 downwards.
GGTCGAAGGTGAAGGCGTGATGATCAACTCCGAGCGCAACCTCACCCTGGTCCGGAAATCGATTCCGGCGCGGGGAGAGGCGCTCCCGGACTGGCAGCTCATCGCCCGCATCGCCTGTGCCATGGGGTATTCCGACGCCTTCACCTACGGCGACTCGGAGGAGATCTTCGAGGAGATCAAGCGCACCTGGAACCCGAAGACCGAATACGACCTGCGCGGAGCCACCTACGATCGGCTGCGCGAGGGCCCGCTGCAATGGCCGATCGCGCCGGACGGACCGGCGCGCAACCCGATTCGCTACCGCAATGACGGCATCAGCCGGCCGCAACAGGTTCGTGAGGACGGCGCCACGCCGCGCCTGTGGTTTCCGACCGCCTCCGGCCGTGCGGTGTTCTTCCCCCGCCCCCACCTGCCCGCCGCCGAACTGCCCGACGACGACTACCCGTTCGTGCTCAATACCGGCCGAGTCCAGCACCAGTGGCACACCCTGACCAAGACGGGCCGCGTCGCCAAGCTCAACAAGCTCAATCCCGGGCCATTCCTCGAGATCCACCCCGAGGACGCGGCGAAACTCACCGTCGCCGAGGGTGATTGGGTCGAAGTGGCTTCACGGCGCGGTCGCGCCGTCTTGCCGGCCGTGGTCACCGATCGCGTGCGGGTCGGCACCACCTTCGCCCCGTTCCACTGGAACGACCTGTTCGGCGAGTACCTGACCGTCAACGCCGTCACCAACGACGCCGTGGACCCGATCTCGTTCCAACCGGAGTTCAAGGTCTGCGCGGTCACCCTGGCCAAGGTCGCCGCCCCGATCCGGCCCGAACCCGCCGCGACCCCCGAACCCGTGGTGACCGCGCCGACCGCACCCGCTGCGCTCGTGTCGGTGCGAACCGATGATCGGGCGCTGGCCGCGGCCGCGGTGCTCGGAATCGCCGACCTCGGCGCGCCTGTCCTGACAGACCTCGAATCCTCTTATCTGTCAGGGTTTCTCGCGGGGGTGCGGCAGACCGGGGACGCCGAGGTGATGCCCGCCGTCCCGGCGGCGAATCCGCTGCGCCCCACCGTCACGGCCTGGGTCGACGGCCTGCTCGCGGGCATGTTCACACCGCACGCCCGCATCAGCCCGGCGGGTTCGCTCGCGACGATCGCACCCGCGACTGCCCGGTCTGCCGAACCGGCGACGCCGGAAGCCGCCACACCGACCCGCCCACTGCTGATCCTGTGGGCCTCGCAGACCGGCAATGCGGAGGATTTCGCCACCGGAACTCTCACCGACACGCTGACCGCGCGCGAGCTGACCCCGGTCGTACACGCCATGGATGCGATCTCCGCCGCCGATCTGCCTCGCGCGGCCGACATCATCGTCGTGAGCAGTACCTTCGGCGATGGCGACGCCCCGGACAATGGAGCGGGATTCTGGGATTCCCTCACCGCACTGTCCGAATCCGCCTTCGCCGGAACACGATTCGCGGTGCTGGCCTTCGGGGACTCGAACTACGACGCGTTCTGCGGCCACGGCAGACGTCTCGACGATCGGTTGGCCGAACTCGGCGCCGAGCGGCTGATCCCCCGCGTCGACTGTGAACCGGACTTCGACGACTCCGCCGCGACCTGGCTCGAACAGCTCCTCCCGGCCCTCACCGTTCCCACCGGCGGCGCGACGACCGCGGCGCCGGCTCCCGCGCCGACCGTCAACGCCCGCCCGGAATCCGGCGGACCATCCGGCCGGCTGGTGGGCAATCGGCTGCTGAGCCTGCCCGGCGCGCAGAAGGAGGTCCGCCAGTTCAGCTTCGACCTGACCGGCACCGATCTGAGCTACGACGTCGGTGATGCCCTCGGCGTGCGGCCGTTCAACGATCTGGGGCTGGTGTGGGAGTTCCTGGCGGTCACCGGACTCGATCCCGCCGCCGTGGTCGAGGTGCCGAAGGTCGGCCCGGTGCCGCTGTCCATCGCGCTGGAGGAACATCTCGACCTGACCAAGGTGACGCCGGACCTGCTGAAGTACCTGGCCGAATGCACGGCCGATCCCTATCTGCGCACCTTGCTGCGCCAGGACAACAAGGGCGAGTTGGCCAAATGGCTGTGGGGTCGGCAGCCGGTCGACATCGCCGCCGACTATCCGGTGCCCGCCGACCCGCAACGGTGGGCCGACATGTTCAAACGCATTCAACCGCGCCTGTATTCGATCTCGTCGAGCCCGTTGGCGGACCCGGCAATCGTGCGCACCACCGTCTCGGTCATCCGCTATCCCGGTCCGACGGGCCGACCTCGGGGCGGGCTCTGCTCGGCGTATCTCGCCGACGCCGAGCAGGATCAGCCCCTGGCGCTGCACGTCCAGCGTTCGCCGCACTTCCGCCCGCCCGACGATCCGGCCGTGGCCGCCATCATGATCGGCCCCGGCACCGGCGTCGCGCCGTTCGTCGGCTTTCTCGAACACCGGCGGGCGCGCGGCGACCACGCCCCCAACTGGCTCTTCTTCGGTGAACAGCACCACGCCACCGACTTCTACTATCGCGACGAGCTCGAACAGCTCCAGCGGCAAGGCGTCCTGACCCACCTCGATCTCGCCTTCTCCCGCGACCAGCGCGCCAAGGTGTACGTCCAGGACCGCATGCGCGAACACGGTGCGCGACTGTGGCATTGGATCGATTCCGGCGCCCACTTCTACGTCTGCGGCGACGCCTCCCGCATGGCCAAGGACGTCGATCTCGCCTTGCGGGAGATCATCGCCCATCACGGCAACCTGGACACCGATGACGCCGACGCCTACGTCAAGAAGCTCGCGGCCGAGAAGCGGTACGTCCGCGACGTGTACTGACGAACAACCTCATCTACGGAGATCACCGCCCGGAAGTCACTCATTCACGGAACAATCCGCCCGATCGTCCCGAAATCTCGACTACCCTGGACGAATGAGCGAGCAGGATTTCCCTCCCGAGCTGGCCGCGATCGTCGGCCGATACGAACTCGCTTTCCTGGTCAGCATCGGGGATCTGGGACCGCACACCACGCCCCAGCATCCGATCCTCAACGTCAACCGCTTCCAGATCACCGCACCCGGACCCGCGACCTGCCGCAACATCTCGACCCACCCCGCGGTGACCCTGCTCTGGCCACCGGTCGAGCCCGATGGCCACGTGCTGATCATCGACGGCCACGCGGTCCTGCGCGACCACACCTTGGACGTCATCCCGACCCACGCCATCCTCCATCACACCGGTACGCAGGACATGAGCCGGCGTTGCGCCGACTGCCGCCGTTTCCACCTCGCACCTCCGTACGCGCTGAGCTGAACCACATACCCTGCGCCGATTCAGGTTTCGACCGCGACCGGGAAGCCGAAGGCCGGGACCAGGGACGGGTCGTTGAAGGCGGTGATGCGAGCGACGCGTGAGCCGATCAGGGTGAGCACCTGGATGCCGTACGCGTCGTAGCGGCCCGTGGGGGCGCGTTTGTAGACGACGAAGGCGGGCTGCCCGTTCGCGCGGGTCGGGAGCATGCGCCACAGGCCCGGAGTCAGGATGCGGGCGGTGAGGAAGCCCGCTACCGCGTCGCGGCCGGTGAACCAGGTTGGGGTGGGCGGCATTTCCATTTCGACGTCGGCGCGCAGCAGGGCGACCAGGGCGGCGTGGTCGGCGCTGGTGAAAGCGGTGACATAGTCGTCGAGCAGGCGGCGTCGCACGCGTTCGTCGGGTTCGGCCAGGTCGGTGGCGACCGGGCCGGCCTGGGCCAGGCGAGATCTGGCGCGACGCAGGGCGCTGTCGACGGCGGTCGGGGTGGTGTCGAGGATGGCGGCGACTTCGGTGGATCGGAAGGCGAGGACGTCGCGGAGGGTGAGCACGGCGCGCTGGCGGGCGGGCAGCAGTTGCAGGGCCGCGATGAAGGCCAGGCGGATGCCTTCGCGGCCGGTCACGATGGCGGCCGGGTCGTCGAATCCGAATACCGCGTCGGGTGCGGGTTGCAGCCACGGCACCGTGGGCTCGCGGGCGGCGACCGCCACCCGGTGATCGTCCTCGGGCGCGCCGAGCCCGGACGGCAGCGGTCTGCGCGCCCGGCCTTCCAACGCGGTCAGGCACGCCATGGTGGCTATCTTGTACAGCCAGTGCCGCACCGAGGACCGGCCCTCGAACCCGCCGTAGCCTCGCCAGGCCCGCAGGTAGGTCTCCTGTACCAGGTCCTCGGCGTCCTGCACCGATCCGAGCATCCGGTAGCAGTGCGCGAGCAGTTCGGGCCGGAATCTCTCGGTGAGAGAACCGAATTCACGCTCGGCCGGGCGTTCGGTCTCGGCGGCTCGTTCGGTCTCGGCGGGCATGTCCACTACTCCTGCCGGTGCGCTGATGGTCATGGTCGCGCCACCTCAGCCGATCTGCCGCAGCCCGGCGCCGCTCACCAAGTATTCCGCCGAGCTCCCCGGATCCCCGGCAAGTTCGAGCACGGCTTTTCCCACCTGTTCGGGTGTGAGCGCGGGCCCCATCTCCGCGAGATAGGTATCGACGTCGATGCCCTGCCGAGCGGCGTACCCCGCGACCGCCATCGCACCGAGCCCGGTGGCCGGGGTCAGCCGCGGCAGCAGGGCCGTGAACCGAATCCCGAGCCCCGCCCGCTCCGACTCCTCCGCCGCATAGGTCCGAATGAACCGGATCGCCGACTTGGCCCCGGCGTATCCGCCGCTCAACGGCGACCCGTTCAGCGCGGCCCCGCTCGACACGGCGATCACCACACTGCCCGGCGCCAAGGGTTCCCGCAGTGCGGCTCCGGTCCACACGAACGCGTGCTTCGTATCGGTCTCCCAGTTGCGGCTGAAGCTCTCCCAGCTCTGCTCGTGTATCGGTGCCAGCGGCGGCGTCGCCCCGGCGTTGAGCACCAACACCTCCGGCCGGAACTCGCGAATCACCCGCTGCGCCAGCGCTTCCTCGGTGGCATCACCGGTGACGGGCACGAACGCCGCACCGAGCTCGCCCGCTACCTCCCCCAGCGCCTGCCCGTCACGGGCGATCCCGATGACCCTCATCCCCGAGGCGACGAGCGCGGCGGCGATCCCCCGCCCGAATCCCCGGCTCGCACCCGTGACCACCGCGGTCTGCTTCGAATCCGTCATCACTCACTCCCAACTCCGGTCTGTTCCTGTCAGGTATTCAGACCAGCGGGCGGCGAGAAATCCGTCGGGTGTCAGCCCGAAATTTCACAAACAGGTCGGTCGACCCTCAGGACTGGGGTACCGGGAGGTCGTCGAGGTGGATGCGGTTCTGGATGAAGCCGGTGAGCCAGACGTCGTCGAGGGTGGTGTTGTGCTCGGCGGGGATCATGCCGGGTTCGGCGTCGGGGATGACGGGGCGTTCGCTCATGATGGCGCGGCCGAGCAGGTGGGAGCCGTCCCAGGTCTGGCGGATGCCGAAGCCGGCGTGGATGTCGCGGAAGGTCTGCATGTGCGGGAAGATCTCCGAGCAGCTCGGCTCGGTGCCGTCGGCGCGGGTGAAGTTGACGAACAGTCGATTCGTTCGCATGCCGACCTCGGCGTTGTAGACATGCGCGACGCTTGCGAGATCGACCAGGACGATGGGCGTGGTGATCGTCGAGGGGCTGGTGCCCGTGTCCAAGGGGAATATCGAATACAACCAGCGCAATTCACGTCCGGCTTGGGTGACGTGATAGTGATGCCACGTTTTTCGCAGCGGGGCGAGCTGCTGTTCGTCGGACACGAACCGCGCGGACAGGGAACCGGCCAAGGTATTGCGGATGGTGTCGTGGGATGCCCGGGCGGAGCCGCCGATCCCGTCGGCGACATCGGTCATCCGCTCGGTGATGGCCGTCAGAACCCGCGAGTTCTCGGCGACCACATCGGACATCATGCGCGAGACCGCGCTGAGGCCGCGTTCGACGTTGGTGCGGGAGAACAGATCCTGCATCGACGCGCCGACGATGCCGCCACCCACCGCGGTGAGCGCCCCGGCGATGATGGTGTCGATCGGAGCGACGACCTTGCCGCCGGAACTCGAGATGATGCCCCACATCGAGCCCAGGACGGTGACGAGGATTCCGATGATCAGCGTGACTTTGGCGGCGGTATTGCTGCTCACCGGCAGTTCCGGTGGAGGCTGCGGAGTCGGGGTGGTCATGGCTGCGCCCCGGTGGAGGTGGCGGACAGCTGGAAGCGGGGAACCGGCGCCGCGTCGGTGCAGGCGAGCTGCGCGGCCAGGTAGCCGCTGGTGATGGTGAATTTGAAGCCGTGCCCAGAGCAGGCGCTGAGCAGCACGGCCGAGCGGCCCGGCAAGCGGTCGATCACGAAATCCTTGGCCGCCGTATTGGTGTAGTGGCAGGTCCGGACTTCGCGAAGGGTGAGTTGCCGGGAGTTCAGCGCCAGCCGTTCCCTCAGGTACTCGAGTTGCAGGTCGACCGATGCCTTCAGTTCCGCGTCCTCGATCGGCTGGTCGGCGTCCACGATGGTCGCGGGCTCGTGGACGCCCATGATCTGTAAACCGTTGCCCGCGTTGACCATCCCGTACCACTCGTCGGCCGTGACGTCCATCCAGCTGCACCCGTGACCGCCCGCGATGGGCTCGGTCGATTCGCAGACGATCTGATATTGGCGGGTAACCGTGATTCGAGCGGCGGCAGCAAGCGCGAATCGCCCGAATTGTCCACCAGCGGCGATGATTACGCGATCCACGGGTACGGGCCCGTCCGATGTCACCACGGTGACGGAGCCGCCCGTCTCGTCGATCGCCGACACGGCGGCCTTCTCGCGCAGGGTCACGCCGAGCGCATTCGCCCGGACCGCGAGCGCGCGCAGCACCGATGCCGGGGTCATCATCCCGGCATTGCGTTCGTAGACGCCGATTTCCCCGGCCCGCAGGTGCAATCCGGTCCGCGCGGCCGACTCACCGCCGGTGAGGATTTCGCGGTCCTGACCCGACCGTTCGAGCGATTCGATGACCGCGTCGGTCCCCGATTCCCCGCCGATCCCGAAGTGCAGCATCCCGCACAGATCGATCAACGGCATTCCGGTGTCGTGCTCGAGCCGCTCCCAGCGTGGCCGGGTATCGCGCATCAGCTCGGCGTAGAACGGGTCCGAATATCCGAACCTGATGATCTTCGACCGGCCCGCGGAGGCCGCGGCGTCCGCGCCGATGGTGCTCCGATCGAATCCGATGACCGACCACCCGGTTTCCGCTGCAGCCACGCACGCGGACAGGCCCGCGGCCCCGAGGCCGATGACGGCGACGCGTCCTGTGTGCACCGCTCGAACCCCCTCACCGCGATCGCTCACCCCGAGATGATTCTATCGACCGCGACCGGGGCACACCCGCCGAAACAGCGAAAGCCCGTGTGTCAGTTGGCTCCGGCGAACTCGGCGAAGTCGAGGCGGGTCTCGCCGTAGGTGCGCGACTTCAGGGGTTCGAACCCGTCGGGCCAGACCACTTCGGGTGAGCGGGTGGAGCGTTCCACGACGATGAGCGCCTCGTTGTGCAACCACCCGTTCTCGGCCAGCGAGCGGAGGTCGGATTGCACGTCGGCGACGTCGAGGTCGTACGGCGGGTCCGAGAAGACCAGGTCGTAGCGTTCGGGGGCGGCACCCGAAAGCACCGAGCCGACGCTGTTCTGGCGGAGGTCGGCGCCGGGGAGGCCGAGGTCGCCGATATTGCCGCGGATGATGGCGGCGGCCTTGCGGTCCGCTTCGATCAGCAGGGCGTGGGAAGCGCCGCGGGACAGGGCTTCCAGGGCCAGGGCCCCCGAGCCCGCGTAGAGGTCGAGGACGTGCAGGCCGTCGAAATCCATGCGGGCGTGCAGGAAGCTGAAGAGGGCCTCGCGCACGCGGTCGGAGGTGGGGCGGGTGCCCGCCGGGGGGACGCGTAGGCGTCGGCCCCCGGCGGTACCTGCCACGATGCGGGTCATTCGGCGGCGGTCTCGTTCAGGTTCACGTCGACGAGCAGGTCGCCGCCCTCCACCTGCTGGACCTTGGCGATGGCGACGCGGCGCACCACGCCGCCGCGCGGGGCGGTGATGGCGGCTTCCATCTTCATGGCCTCGATGGTGCCGATGGTGTCACCCGCGGACACCGAATCGCCTTCGGAGACGGCCAGGGTCACCACACCGGCGAACGGGGCGGCGATGTGGCCGGCGTTGTTCCGGTCGGCCTTCTCCGCCGCCGGGATCTCGCTGGCGATGGAGCGGTCGCGCACCTGGATGGGGCGCAGCTGCCCGTTGAGGATGCACATGACCGAGCGCATGCCGCGCTCGTCGGGCTCGGAGATGGCTTCCAGGCCGATGAGCAGGGTGACGCCCTTGTCCAGCTGGACGTGGTGTTCCTCGTCGTGGCGCAGGCCGTAGAAGAACTGGTTGGCCGAGAGCCCGGTGGTGTCGCCGTACTTCTCGCGGTGGGCGATGAATTCGGCGGTGGGTCCGGGGAACAGCAGCCGGTTGAGGGTGGCGCGGCGTTCGGCGGAGGTTCCGTTCAGTCCGGCCTCGTCGGCGACGGTGAGCTGAGTTTCCGGCTTGGCGGGACCGCGGCCCTCGAGGGCGCGGCTGCGGAACGGCTCGGGCCAGCCACCGGCCGGGGTGCCGAGTTCGCCACGCAGGAAACCGATCACCGAGTCCGGGATGTCGTAGCGGGCCGGATCGGCGGCGAAGTCGTCGACGTCGACGCCGCTGCCGACCAGCGCCAGCGCCAGGTCACCGACCACCTTGGAGGACGGGGTGACCTTGACCAGGCGGCCCAGCATCCGGTCCGCCGCGGCGTATTTCGCCTCGACCTCCTCGAACTGGTCGCCCAGGCCCAGCGCGATGGCCTGCTGGCGCAGGTTCGACAGCTGCCCGCCGGGGATCTCGTGGTGGTAGACGCGGCCCGTCGGGCCCGGCAGCCCGGACTCGAAGGGCGCGTACACCTTTCGCAGCGCTTCCCAGTACGGTTCGAGGTCGCACACGTTCTGCAGGTTCAGCCCGGTGTCGTAGGGCGAGTTCGCGGCCGCGGCGACGATGGCCGAGAGCGCGGGCTGCGAGGTGGTGCCCGCCATCGGCGCGGACGCGCCGTCCACGGCGTCGGCCCCGGCCTGCCAGGCGGCGAGGTAGGTGGCCAGCTGGCCGCCCGGGGTGTCGTGCGTGTGCACGTGCACCGGCAGGTCGAACTCCCGGCGCAGCGCCGTGACCAGGGTGGACGCGGCGGGTGCGCGCAGCAGGCCGGCCATGTCCTTGATGCCGATGACGTGCGCCCCGGCCTCGACGATCTGCTCGGCGAGCTTGAGGTAGTAGTCGAGGGTGTAAAGGTCCTCGTTCGGGTTGGACAGGTCGCCGGTGTAGGACAGCGCGACTTCGGCCAGGGCCGTGCCGGTTTCGCGGACGGCGTCGATGGCCGGGCGCATCTGGTCGACATTGTTGAGCGCGTCGAAGATGCGGAAGATGTCGATGCCGGTGGCGGTGGCCTCGGAAACGAAAGCGCGCGTGACCTTTTCGGGGTACGGCGTGTACCCGACGGTGTTGCGGCCGCGCAGCAGCATCTGCAGGTTGATGTTCGGCACGGCCTCGCGCAGCGCAGCGAGCCGCTCCCACGGGTCCTCGTAGAGGAAGCGCAGCGCCACGTCGTAGGTCGCGCCGCCCCAGCATTCGATGGACAGCAGCTCGGGCGTCATGCGCGCCACGTGCCCGGCCACGTCGAGCAGGCCGTTGGTGCGCACGCGGGTGGCGAGCAGCGACTGGTGCGCGTCACGGAAGGTGGTGTCGGTGACGGCCACGCCCTCCCGGTTGCGCAGCCACTGCGAGAAGCCTTCGGGGCCGAGCTCGAGCAGCCGCTGCCGCGAGCCCGCCGGCGGCGGCACGGTCAGGTCGAGGGCGGGCAGCTTGTCGTGCGGGTACACCTTGGTCGGCCGTGAGCCGTGCGGCTTGTTCACGGTGATGTCGGCCAGGTAGTTGAGGATCTTGGTGCCGCGGTCGGCGGAGCTCTTCAGCGTGAGCAGCTGCGGCCGCTCGTCGATGAACGAGGTGGTGACCCGGCCCGCCCGGAAGTCCGGGTCGTCGAGCACCGCCATCAGGAACGGGATGTTGGTCGTTACGCCGCGGATGCGGAATTCGGCGACCGCGCGGCGGGCCCGCGCCACCGCGGCGTTGAAGTCGCGGCCGCGGCAGGTCAGCTTGACCAGCATGGAGTCGAAGTAGGCGCCGACCTCCGCGCCGACGTTCGCGCCACCGTCGAGGCGCACGCCCGCGCCGCCCGGGGAGCGGTAGCCGGTGATGCGGCCGGTGTCGGGGCGGAACCCGTTGGCCGGGTCCTCGGTGGTGATGCGGCACTGCAGGGCGGCGCCGCGAATGTGGATGGCGTCCTGGCTCAGGCCGAGATCCGCGAGGCTCTCCCCCGCCGCGATGCGCAGCTGCGACTGCACCAGGTCGACGTCGGTGATCTCCTCGGTCACCGTGTGCTCGACCTGGATGCGCGGGTTCATCTCGATGAACACGTGGTTGCCGCGCTCGTCGAGCAGGAACTCCACGGTGCCCGCGCAGGAGTAGCCGATCTGCTTGGCGAAGGCCACGGCGTCGGCGCAAATGCGGTCGCGCAGTGCGGGATCCAGGTTCGGGGCGGGCGCGAGCTCGATCACCTTCTGGTGGCGACGCTGCAGCGAGCAGTCGCGCTCGTAGAGGTGGATGACATTGCCCTGCTGGTCGGCGAGGATCTGCACCTCGATGTGGCGGGGGTTGACCACCGCCTGCTCGAGGAACACGGTCGCGTCGCCGAACGCGGATTCGGCCTCGCGCGCGGCGGCCTCGATGGACTCGCGCAGCTGGGCCGGGTCCGCGACGCGGCGCATACCGCGACCGCCGCCACCGGCGACGGCCTTCACGAACAGCGGGAACTCCATCGACTCCGCGGCCGTCATCAGCGCGTCCACGTCGGCGGACGGTTCGCTGGACCGCAGCACCGGCAGTCCGGCGGCCTTGGCCGCGGCGATGGCGCGGGCCTTGTTGCCGGTCAGTTCGAGGACCGAGGCGGCCGGGCCGATGAAGGTGATCCCCTCACGGGCACAGGCGGCGGCCAGGTCCGGGTTCTCCGACAGGAAGCCGTACCCGGGGTAGATGGCGTCCGCGCCCGCGCTCTTGGCGGCCTCGATGATGCCCTCGACCGACAGGTACGCGCGGACCGGGTGACCGGGCTCACCGATCTGGTACGCCTCGTCGGCCTTGAGCCGGTGCACGGAGTTGCGGTCCTCGTACGGAAAAACCGCGACGGTACCGATGCCGAGTTCGTAGGCCGCGCGGAAGGCGCGAATGGCGATCTCGCCGCGGTTGGCGACCAGGACTTTGGAGAACATGCGTAGAAGGTACCTGCCCGGGGATACGGATCGGGCATCGAAGTCCCGTTCGGTGCAATCTTCACAGGCCGGACTCTCCGCTTGCGAATTTGTGTTAATCACCGCGATACATGCCTGCCGGTGAGGGCTACGCGCCTCCGACCACGGAATTCGCCGCCGTGCTAACGGAGACCGGCCCGGAAGCGGCCGGGCGGGGCGCGCGGACCGAGACGTCACGGTGCCCGGATTGCCGCGCGATCGTGTCCGAGACCACACCCGGCGCGTCCGAAGGCGCGCGAGAAGTCTTGAGCGACGGTAAAATCCGCCCCGGGAGGAGGGGACGGTGAGACTGTTCGCGGCGTTGATGGGCCTCACGATGACGCTCGCGGCCGGAACCGGCTGCGCGAGCAGCGTTCCCGGCCACCCGGTGCGGCAGCCGACCGACCCCGCGAGCCTGGAGGTCGGCAACTACCAGACCACGCCGCGCACGGTGGGAAATGCCAAGACCGGCAAGCAATCCCGGATCCGGGAGTCGCAGCGGCTGTCGGACTACGTGGCGCTGCCGTTCGAAGCCGACCACGACTACACCTACGAGTGCTCGAACAATGTCCGCCCGCACGTCGTCACCAACCACAAGGGCCTGGGCAATATCGTCATCAACGACACCTTCGACGAGGTCGCCCACGATCTGCGCGGTGGCTGGGTCACCACCTGGTGCACCGGCGAGAGCAGGGAGGAGAAGCACCGCAGGCTCAGCATCGCGGTGCTGGAACTGCCCGACGCCGGGCGCGCCGCGGCGGTGGGTCCGGTGCTCGAACACGACGACTTCACCTACAACAATGGCAATCAACCGGTGACGCTGGCCAAATACCCTGCGAGCACCGCGCATTGGCGGCCGAACGTGGCGTCGCTGGGCTCGTGGACGGTGCGCGACCGCTACGTCGTGTACATCAAGCTGGTGGACGAGCTGGCCGCCGCGCCGGATCTGGCGGATCTGAGCGCGCGCACCGAACGCATGCTCGACGTGGCGCTGCCGCTGCTCGACAAGTTCCAGCCCACGCCGGCCGACCAGTTCGAGCACATTCCGCTCGACCCGGACGGCATTCTCGGCCGCACCCTGCCGACGAATCCGGAACTGCCGCTGCGCCCGGACCCGGACGGGGTGTACACCGGCCGCGGCTCGTTGCAGAGTCTCGACGGCACGGACCTGGAGTTCCTCACCATCGGCGATGTCGATCTGGTCGGCTACGGCGACGCGCTGGTGTTCCACAGCCGCACCGGCGCGGCGGCACGCGCCCTGTGGGACAAGTGGAATCCGGCCAACGAACCCTCCGACAAGCATCGGGCCATCGACCCGCCGCCGCGTTTCCCGGGCGATATCGGCTGCTTCGCGGATCTGGAGAACGGGCGGGTCATGTTCCACCAGTGCACCTTCCACGTGGACAAGTACACCGTGCAGGTCGGCGCGTCCAACCTGGCCGAGCTATATCAGAAGACGGCCGCGCAGTACGTGCTGTTGACGAGCGGGTGACCGGATGAGACGACTGCGGACAGTGGCGTTGGCGGCGGCCGCCGTGGCGGTCCTCGGCGCGGGGTACGCGGTCGGGTCGTGGCCGGTGTCCGGACACGCGGTGCCCGGCATGACCGCAGCCGATCTGCCGAAACTGAAGGTCGGGCCCTATCCGTCGGCCCCGGCGGAATTCGTGCCGTTCTCCGGCACGGTCGCCGACGCGTACGCGATCGAATCGCGGCGCATGATGTCGTATCTGGCCGGACCCGACCGCATCGATCCCGACGTCCGGTATCTGGGCGGGGCACGGCTGCTGAGCAGCTCCGGCGGCGACTTCGACGACGACAACGGGCCGTTCCCGAAGAACTGGCAGCCGGTCGCGGAACGCAATCGGCTCATCGCGGGCGCCTACATCTGGCGCAACAACGACAGTGTGCGGGCCCGCAAGCACATCACCCTCGCCATCCAGCGCTTCCCGACCGAGCAGGCCGCCCGCGCGGCCGTCGACGGGTACTGGGAGGCGTTGAACGACCCTGGGCGGCACCCGATTCCGATCGACACCGCCGATCTGCCCGCCGATACCCACGACAGTGTGCGGGCCTCCTCCCGCACCGACGAGAAGGGCGAGGTGGTCGCGGCGCGCGGCGTGTACGTGATCATCGGCCACGCCGTGATCCCGCAGAACGATCCGGCGGCTCTCGGCACCCGGCTGCGGGACATGCTGCGCGCCCAGCTCACCGCGATGGCGGACCTGAAACCCACACCGCTCGAGGATCTTCCGGACCTGCCCGGCAATCCGGACAAGATTTTGGATCTGACGCTGCCCAATCAGTACGACAGCTCCGACTCCGACCAATACGGGGGTCGCGGTCGGGGCGGGGTCTACACGCCCGCGGGCGCACTGCATTTCGAGCGCGACACCGCGGTGGCGCGGCCCGCGTTCGAGGCGGCCGGGGTGGATCTGGTGGCCCGCAACGGGGCGACCGTGTACCGCACCCGGGATCTGAAGGCGGCCTTCGGTCTACAGACCGCGCTGACCCGGCTGGGCCGCGACGACGACGAGGTCCCGAACCCCGCGGGCATCACCGACGCGCACTGCGTGCGGCTCGACGAACCCGAGCCGATCCGCGACGCCACCTATCTGTGCGCGGTGGTCTACGGCCGGTATGTGGCGGTGATCGGGGCGCAGGCCCGGTTCAGTGGCGGCGCGCCCGCCTCGTTCGAGCAGCGGGTGTCGGCGCAGTATTCGATGCTGGCCAGGAGCGGATAGCGCCATGAGGATCGCACGATCGAGCACCCGGCTGCTGGCGTTGACGGTGGCGGCCGTCCTGGCCGGCGGCTGCGGGTCCGGCCCGACCGACCCCGCCGCGCCCGCGTCGCCCGCCGCGACCGTCGATGTGTCGCAATTGGATCCGGGGAACTATCCGGTGGTGCCGCGGCAGATCACCACCATGAAGCCCGACATCAGCGTCGCGGACGTGGTGCAGGAGGCGATCCGGCTGGGCGAGCACGTCCCGCTGCCGCTGGAGATCGACGAGCGACTGGGGTACGGGTCCGCCGGGCCGGCGATCACCGCGGACTATCCGCCGATGGGGATCGACGGCTTCAACGATCGCGCCCCCGGGCTGGTCGCGGGCTGGCAGACCGGGGGACGGCATCGGTACGACACCACGCTCGGGCTGAGCGTGCATATCACCGTGCTGCGCTTCGGCAAACCCGCGCAGGCCGCGACGGCCGCGGATTTCCTTGCCTCGCAGGCGAGTCCGGAGTATCCGGACAAGGGACCGGTGCAGATCCCCGGCTATCCGGCCGCGCGGGCCGCGCTCACCTCCCTCGAATCGGTGCGGGCCCTGTACCCGCAGGGCGAGTACCTGTACCGGCTGTACGTCGAGGACGACCTGACCGTGCCTGACGGTCCCGCCTTCCTGATCGACGTGGCGAAGCGGATGCTGGACAAGGCCATCGAATCGATGCGGGACTATCGCCCCACCCCGCCCGACCAGCTGGCGGGCCTGTTCAGCGACCCCGACGACCTGCTCAGTCGCGTGCTGCCCGCGGGCAAGGGCCAGTCCCGGGCGAGCGAGGGACTGTACGGCCCGCACGCCGCCCTCAGCCACGACGATCGACCGGTCGCCTCCCGCCGCGCGTACGCCGACGCCGGAATCGACGTGATGGCCAGTTCGCTCAGCAATATCTACCGGACGAAGGACGACGCGGCCGCCCAGCGCTTCATCGCCGCCTTCGTCGACGAATTGCTCGACCGCTACAAGCCCGTAGACCCGCCACCCGGCCTGGCGACGGCCCGCTGCCTGCAGTTGAAGGACGTGAAGTACGCCATCGGCGCGAAGTTCATGTGCTACCTGCCCTACCAGCGCTACGTGGCCGAGGTGTCCGCCGACCAGTCCCAGGATCTGCGCCAACGGCTTTCGGCCCAGTACAAGCTGCTCGCGTACGGGCACATCTGAGCCCGGACGGGCATCGTGAAGGTTGCTACATTCGACAAGGCCGGAATCCCGGCCGCGCGCTAGGAGGATGCGAATGCCGTTGCGGCCCGGCACTGTTGTGGGCGGACATCGGATAATCCGGGTGCTGGGCAGTGGCGGGATGGGGACCGTCTATCTGGTGCAGGATCCCATGTTTCCGGGGCGGCTCGACGCACTGAAGGTGCTCAGCAACGACCTATCTCACGACGAGGTGTATCGGGCGCGGTTCGCGCGCGAGGCGAATCTCGCTGCGGAAATGGATCATCCGAACATCGTGACGGTGTACGCGCGCGGTGAGGAGGACGGGCGGCTGTGGATCGCGATGCAGTACGTCCCCGGCACCGACGCCTCCGTGGAGTTGAAACAGCATCCCGAGGGGATGACGCCGCAGCGGGCGTTGCGCATCGTCACCGAGGTGGGCAAGGCCCTGGATTACGCGCATCGGCGCGGGCTGCTGCACCGGGATGTGAAGCCCGCCAACTTCCTGCTCTCCCGCGACGAGGACGCGCATCCGGGCGAGGAACGGGTGCTGCTCACCGACTTCGGCGTCGCCAAGTCGGTGACCGACGGCCGCGAACTCACCGCCACCGACGCCATGATGGCGACCCTCGCCTACGCGGCCCCCGAACGGCTGGTCGCCGGGCCGCTGGATCATCGCGGCGATATCTACAGTCTCGGCTGCGCTTTCGTGAAGCTGCTCACCGGGCGCACGCCGTTCCCGGTGAATTCCATCGCCCAGGCGACGCTGGGTCACCTCCAGGATCCGCCGCCCGCGCTGGGCACGCTGCGCGCCGATCTGCCGCCCGCGCTGGACGCGGTGATCGCGAAGGTGCTGGCCAAGGATCCCGACGACCGCTACGCCACCTGCCGGGACTTCACCGAGGACGCCGCGCTCGCCTTGCAGGGCCGGATGCCCTCCGCGCCGCCGATCGTCGAGAGCGAGCGGCCGACCGAGCGGATCACCCGGCCACAGCCGATCCACTCGGGGACCCGCGGCTCCCGCACCACCCGCTGGCGCGCCCTCGCGGTGGCGGCGGCCGTTGCGCTGCTGGGTGTTTCCGGCACCGCGGTCTACCTGGCCACACACCAGGATTCCGGCGGCGACACCGTCACTCAGACCACCTCCACACCCAGTGATTCCCCGGCCCAGGTCCGCGCCGCGCATCCGTCGTTCCTCAACAAGACGGTGGCCGCCTACAACCTCGGCGACAGTTCGCTGTCCGTCGACCTGGATTCGAGCGAGCAGGCGAAGTTCCTGCAGGACATCGGCTTCCGCTACGCCACCGACTTCCGCGCCAAGCCCGACGAGACGTCCCCGCGCCCGTTGTCCGCGTCCGGCGAGACGGTCCCCGACGTCGACCTGGTCATCATCGTGCGCACCGACAAGCAGGCGGGCAATGGCGGCCTGCGTGGCCTGCCGAGTTCCTTCCTGTCCTCCAGCCTCACCCACGCCCGCCTGGTCATCGTCGACGACCCGGCCACCGCCCAGGCCTTCCAGACCTGGACCCCGAATTCCACGGATGTCGCGATAGCGAAGATCGTCCCCGCCATCGCCAAGGTGCTCTGACCCCTCTCCATACCGCTTCCCGGAAGTCACTGCGCGCCAGCGTGATCCGCGTCTCACGCAGCGTTGGGCGTCCAGGCGCAACTGCGCCACTCCGGTTGGCGGGCCCCCGCCATCCTGTTACGCTCCGCCCCGAACAGGAGGTCGTGGTGCTCGGAAGACGGTGGGGGATCCTCCGATACCTGCTGGTCGCAGTCGTATTCGCGCTGACGGGTTGCGGTTCGTCCCCGGCCTCCCAATCCGACCCCGGCTCAACGCCTTCCGCCCACTCCAACCGTGACGTGTGCACCCGCATGCTCGACTTCTTCCACACCACCCTGGGCGTCCCCGAAGCCCAGGTAGCCGAACTCAGCCAGGGCACCATCAACGCCACCATCGGCATGAACGGCTCCTGCTACCTCAACCTGAAGCCCCGAGCCCCCTACGTGGCCTGGCTGACCCTCCGCAATATGCGCAAACCAGACCACACCGACCCCGAGGGCGGCCGCTACCACCGCCTCGACGGCTTCGACGAAGAAGTCTGGCGCTCCGCCGACGACTCCTTCCTCACCCGCATCGGCACCTGGGAAGGCATGATCGCGATCGACGACAAGATCGCCGCCACCAGCTCGGTCCCCCTCAAGATGACCGACGCCAAAGTCCGCGACACCATCACCTTCTTGATCGCCACCACCCGCGAACTCCAATAGCGCCACGCACCGACAGCGCCGCTACCGGCACTGCGCGGCGTAGCCGCCGAGGTGTTCCAAGGTCCGCCCGCCGGGCACGCCATCGTTCGCGCGCCCCACTGACGCCATGAAATCGTTCGGTAGAGTTGCGATTCAGCCGGGGGGAGGTCGCCTGGCCGACGATTCAGCTGAATGAAGGGTAGGGGCAGCAACGTGGACGAGGGGGGCGCACGAGCCGCGAAGATCGACAAAGCGATCGGGGAGGCGAGGGCGCGAGCGCGGGCCGAAGACCGCACCATGGCGATCGAGGTGGACGCGTGGGGGCAGATCACTCAGATCAAGTTGTCCCCGCATGCGGTCAGCGAAGGCACCGAACGGCTCGAAGCGGAAATCGTCAGACAGTACCGTTTGGCGCGGTTGGATGCGGAAACACAAGCGAACAAGGTCTATCAGGACATTGTTCGGGAGGAGACGAAAGCAACCGCCCCGGTCCGGCCGGAACCCGAATGGTCCGACGACGAGAACGGCCAGCCGTACCGCCTGTCGTCCAACCTCTACACGTGATCGCCGAGGACTCCCATGACAATCCCCGTTGATACCGGGAAGATTCGAGCCTTGGCCAATGTCGTCGCGCAGTGCGGCACCGATCTCGGCGGGTACGCGCCTGTCGCGGGGCACAGCCGGGTATGGGCGCGAGGTTTGGAAGGTGCGGTCGGGATGCCGGAATCACAGACCGCGGTTCGTGTCGAAGAGACCCTGAAGGCGCTGGACGAGGTGTTGAAGCTCCACGCCGGGAGGCTTACCGGTTTCGCCGACAAGGCTCGGCAGGATGCTGACGTGTTCGATCAGATGGAAGCAAACGGTGGGCATCTATACGGCGATGGCCGACATCGTCGCTCCAGCACTGGATTCCATGAAGAACAAGATCGAGGACATCCGCGATGTCGTCGAGCGCATCAAGAAATCCAAGTGGGACTTCTTCTATCAGCAGAACGGCAATGTCTTCTCGTACAAATCGAATTGGGAGACAGCGAAGCAGTACCCCTGGAATCCGTCCGCCGTGCTCCAGAAGACTTCCGATCAGAATTCGCTCAGTGGCGAGCTCAAAGATGCACTGGCGAGCCTCAAGGATATTGATCAGATCGCCCAGGCCGAAGTTGCTCTCCTGGTAGAACGGGTCGCCGACCCGGTCAAGATCGAACTCGGCAATCGGAACGTCCCATTGGATCCGAAGCTCGCCGAGATCCTCAAGACCAACCAGGTGAAGGCAACGGATCAGCCCGTGCAGCTGTACCCGGACGGAGCCCTACTCGACGCGATTCGGCTCGCCAATCCGGAATTCGAGCCGACCGTGATGACCATGGAAGAGAAGGACCTGCTCGACGAGCTGGTACTCAGCCACGGCCTGCTCGGTCTGAACAAATTCAATGACATCAAGCAGATGGCCAAGGATGCGGGCGAACAGTCCAAGTGGGAAGGTCAGAACCCGGACACCGAAGCCGACGGCCAGGGAGATGCACTACGCCACGCGTATTGGAACGCGCTCCTGACGCAGGAGTTCGGATCGGAGTGGACCGAGAAGTTCACCAATGCCCACGAACGATCGGGCGGAAATCCGGTCCACCGAGAGGCTATGGACATCTACAACAACAAGATGGGCCGGGATATCGGCCTGGCCAATATGGATGCGTCGCCAGAGGAGTTGAGGATCAAAATCGAAAACGCGATCGATCGGGGCGAGATGGTAGTCATCGACGGCAGAAACGGACAAACACCGCAGATCGCCTGGAGCAATATCCCGGCGGATCGGACTACATCGCCCGCGGGCGCGGAGATTCCACTGCCGGGGGTGAAGTGATCCGGTGAAGGCGAAAACCATAGGACTACTGGCCGTGGCGCTTCCCTTGGCGGTGGCATGTGGGGGCGCGGAGACGCGGAGTTCTCCGCAGGCGACGTGCACGGTGACTCATCAGCTCGGTGTCGAGGCGACGAAACAGACTGAGGCGGGCGGGCGTTTCGATGCGGCGCTCGCGGGAGCCGGGCGGGATGGGCAACCGGTGGCGATGATCGACATCACCCGGTCGGCCGGTTGGGCCGATGACTGGGATCGTCTGACCGAGGTGCGGGCGGGTTCCACGGATGAGCAGATCAACCAGCGGGCTCACACGACCGGGCACTGCTGGCAGGGGACCGGGCGCAGCGGGGCCGGGAATGGAAATGCGAGTGAGGGACCGCCGTCCGGCTACTACATCTTCACCAAGGACGACGGCGTCGGCGGGGCGGAGTTCGTTCACGCTGTGCGCTGGTACGGGGACAAGCTTCAGTTGAAGATGGGCGGTCGCGAGGTCCTGGTGCCCGACACCGTGATGGCTCGCACCGGCAACGGATACCTGCTCCCGACGCCGTAGTCCGCGCGCCCCAGCGGTTCAGGAAGGCAATCGGTGGGTTCGGGAGGGGATGGATTCGAGGCCGTCGCCGATGCGGCGGGCGGCGGCGGAGAGTTCGGCGAGGTAGTGGCGGCGTTCTTGGCGTGTGACGTCGGGGCGGAGGGGGCCGATCTGGAGTTCCATGACGGCGTGGCCGCTGTCGTCGAAGACGGGGGCGCTCATGTAGCTGAGGGGGAGGGTGGCGTCGGAGTCGAAGGTGGGCTGGTCGTAGGCGCTGCCGCCGAAAGTGGCCAGCTGGGCCAGGACTCGGCCGCGGAGGTCCTTGTCGCCGGGGTGTTCGGCCAGGTGGGTGGCCACGTCGGAGAGGACTCGGAGGCCGGGGAGGCTGTCGGGTTCCAGGCGCCAGGCGCAGTAGCCGGCGGTGCGGAGGGTGTCGAGGACGGCGCGATATTCGTCACGTCGTTCGGTGCCGCGGGTGTCGAGCCAGTCGCGTTGGCGGGCCTTGCCGGTGTGGGCGATGATCGCGGCGCCGGCGGGAGCCAGGAGGGGGATGCGGACGCCGGATTCCATGCCGACGGTGAGGCGGTCGCGGGTGACCGCGACGAATTTGAGGTGGCCGCCGCTGAGCGCGGTGAGGGCGGCACCGCAATTCACGCGGTCAGCCAGTTCCTCCAATTCGCGCTCCAACCAGGCACGATCGTGACGGCTCGCGGCGGCGCGGGCACCGATGGCGGCGAGGCGGCCGCCCAGTTCGTAGCTGAGGTCGGGGAGGCGGCGGACCCAGCCGCGGTCGGCCAGGGCGGCCAGGATGGAGCCCGCGGTGGAGCGGTTCAGGCCGAGGGTGTCGGCGATCTCGGCGGCGGTGAGCGAGTCGCGTTGGGCGGCGAGCAGTTCCACGATGGCCACCACACGCTGGGTGGGGGGCGAACTCTCGGTCTTGCCTGTGGGCACCACGGTCTCCTAGCCTGAGCCGCGGCACAAATAGCCGTACGGCTGGGTACGAATAGTCGCATCGAGGAGCAGGGCATGGCAACCAGGGCACAGGGGCCGAGCGGGTCGTGATCGCGGATTTCGCCGACCACTGGCTGCTGTACTGTTCCATCCCGCTCGTCGCGGCGCTCATCGGCTGGGTGACCAAAATCGTCGCCGTGCAGATGCTCATGAAACCGCTCGAGTTCAAGGGCATCCCGCCGTGGCTGGGCTGGCAGGGCGTCATCCCCCGCTCCGCGCCGCGCATGGCCACCATCGCGGTGGACCTCATGTTCGGCAAGCTGATCGATCCGCAGGACATCATCGCCCGCATCGACATCGGCGAACTCACCACGCGCCTGCGCGAACCCCTCGACGCGGGCGTCGACTACATGGTGCGCGCCATGATGATGAAGCATCAGCCGCGGCTGTGGGTGAACATGCCCGAGTCCGCGCAACGCGCCATCATCGAACGCGCGCAACGAGATCTGCCGCAATTGATCGAGGACATCGTCTTCGACCTGCGCACCAATATCGACCAGGTGATGGACCTGCGCGGCATGGCCATCAACGCCCTGGTCGACGACAAGTCGCTGCTGGTGGAGATGGTGCGCCGGGTCGGCAACAACGAGCTGCGCTTCATCGTGCGCTCCGGGCTGATCTTCGGCACCGTGCTGGGTTTCGTGCAGATGTTCACCTGGTCGCTGACGCACAATCCGTTGCTCATGCCCGCGTTCGGCGGTTTCACCGGCCTGCTCACCGACTGGCTGGCGCTGCAGATGATCTTCCGCCCGATCCGTCCGGTCGGTATCGGCCCGTTCAAATGGCAGGGCCTGTTCCACAAGCGCCGCGAGCAGGTCTGCACCGACTACGGCGACCTGATCGCCACCGAGATCCTCACCCCCGCACGCATTCTCGAGGCCGTCCTCAATGGCGAACGAGCCGACCGGTTGGCATCCCTGCTGAGCCGCCACGTCAGCGAGTTCCTGGAACTACAGACCGGCCCGGCCCGCCCGCTGGTCATGATGGTCGCCGGCGACAGCTACACCGCCATCGAACGCGACGCGGTCACCTTCGTCCTCGACCACGTCAAGGCCGCCGCCCACTCCGGGTTCGACCAGCACGCCATCGAGGCCCTCGATGTCCGCAGTCTGGTCATCGAGAAGACCAAGCAGTTGTCCGACGACGAGTACGAGGGCCTGCTGCGACCCGCCTTCAAACAGGACGAGTGGAAGCTGGTCGCGATCGGCGCGGTGCTCGGATTCCTGGTCGGCGAACTCCAGGTTCACCTGATTCTGGGGTGAGCCCGCCGATTTCGGGGCACATTCCGACCGCCGTTCCAGCCCGTCGGCGTGGCGTTGGTCGTACGATGGGCACTCGCGCGTAAAACCGCCGGTAGTCTCGAATTCGCATGCTACGCATGCTGGACGGCACGGTGAAGTACCACGCAGTGTCTGCGAAATCACCGCGAGTCTCCTCAAATTGCGATGTTTGCGAAGCCGAATCGGTAGCATCCCCCACGTGCGCAAGATGTATGCGGGGGCCCGACTACGGCGGTTGCGCGAGGAACGGCGGATGACCCAGGCGGCCTTGGCCAAATCCCTGGACCTGTCGCCCAGCTACCTCAACCAGCTCGAGCGTGATCAGCGACCGCTCACGATTCCCGTGCTGCTCAAACTGAATTCCACCTTCGACCTGGACGTGCAGTTCTTCGCCGCGGACTCCGACGCGCGACTGGTCTCGGACCTGCACGAGATCCTGGTGGAGGCCGCGGGCGGCAATGCCGCGCCGGTGGCCGAGGTCGAGGATCTGGCCACCCGCATGCCCGAGGTCGCGAAAATCGTTGTGGCCATGCATCGCCGACTACGGGCCGCGACCGACCAGCTGGATCTTCTGTCCTCCAAGGTGGCCACCCCCGCCGGCACACCCGGCGTCGCGATGCCCTACGAGGACGTGCGCGACTTCTTCTACGACCACCACAATCACATCGCCCAGCTGGATCTGGCCGCCGAGCGGCTGTTCGAGGAGAGCGGGCTGACCATCGGCTCGCTCGACCGCCAGCTGGCGCGGGTGGCCGAGGAACGCGCGGGCGTCACCGTCCTGGTCCGCGGCGACGGGGCCGACCCGAACATCCCCAAGCGCCACTACGAACCCGAGACCCGCACCCTCACCCTGGCCCGCCGGCTGCGGCCCGGCCAGCGCGCCTTCCAGATCGCCGCCACCCTGGCCTTCCTGCTGCACGGCGCCCTGCTCGACGAGGTGCTCGACGAAAACCCCGCCCTCAGCGGCGAATCCCGCACACTGGCCCGGATCGGGCTGGCCAACTACTTCGCGGGCGCGCTGATCCTGCCCTACGGCAAGTTCCTGCGCTCGGCCGAGGAACTGCACTACGACATCGACCTGCTGGGCCTGCGCTTCGAGGTCGGATTCGAGACCGTCTGCCACCGCCTGGCCACGCTGCAACGCCAGGGGCAGCGCGGGGTGCCGTTCTTCCTGATCCGCAGCGACCGGGCGGGCAATATCTCGAAACGCCAGTCCGCCACCGCCTTCCACTTCTCCCGGGTGGGCGGCAGCTGCCCGCTGTGGGTGGTGCACGAGGCGTTCGACCAGCCCGGCCGGATGCTGTCGCAGGTGGCGTCCATGCCCGACGGGCGGCGCTACCTGTGGGTGGCCCGCACCACCGCGCCCACGCCGAGCGGGTTCGGCGGCGCCGGAGGCGAATTCGCCATCGGACTGGGCTGCGATATCGAATACGCGGACCGCCTGGTCTATTCACGCGGCCTGGAGATCGAGGATCCCGCCGCGGCGATACCCATCGGAGCGGGCTGCAAGGTGTGCGAGCGCCCGTCCTGCGCCCAGCGCGCCTTCCCGCAGATCGGGCGGCCGCTGGCGATCGACGAGCACACCAGTTCGGATCTGCCGTACCCCCGTCTGCCCCACTGAGGCCGGTGAGCCGGAAGTGGGGCTTGCATCATGCTTGCCCTCATCCATTTTGGATATCCATTTCGCCCGATTGCATCAAATACCGAAAGGTATTAATACTGTCTAGTATTCTTGATCGCGCACCTGGAAAATCATGAGTTACCCGGATTAATCCGGCGTTTGCTCCCCATCTCCCGCGCATCCTGTGTAGCGTCTGGATTCGCTCGAAGATTTCTCGGAACAAGCGGTGGGCGGCAGTGATCGGTATCGACGGATGCCTCAAACGCATCATGGACATTCCCGGTGCGTGCAGCGTCACCCTCGTGGACGGCGCGAGCGGGCTGGCCATCGCCGCCGCCGGTCGCCACGACGTCGTCGATCAACACGAAGACGCAGCTGCCGCAACCGATGTCGTGCGCTCGGTGCTCACCTCCCCGGCCATGGCCACCGGCCGCCCCGGCGACGACATCACCGAGATCATCGTGTGCGGAACCGGCGGATATCACCTGCTGAATTTGATCGACGGCGATTTCGACGGACGGCTTTTCGTGCACGTTCTCTTCGACGGCGACACCGGAAATCTCGCCATGGCCCGATACCAGCTGCGGATTATTCTCGCCGAATTCTCCGAGGATGATCATGGACAGTGAACTCGTCATCGAACTGCGGCGACTGGAACAGCAACGCGGCACCGGCGTGCTCACCGTGGGCGATGGCGCATTTCATCTCGTCGAGGGCGCGATCGTGGCCGCCGATTGCCGGCGCACCACCGGACTCGATCGCCTGGCGATAACCGCCGGGCTCACCGACGCCGAGGGCTGGCGCCGCGCCCGGTCCGGAACCCCCGACCAGCTACCGACCGGCCCGCGGCTGGAAACCCTTGCGCTGCTGTCGGTCTTCGACGCCGCCTACCTGCTGCTGGCCGCACCCGCCCGGGTGGAGTTCCGGGAAGGGCCGGCGCACTGGCTGGCCCACGCCTGCCGGATCACCCCGGGCGCGCTGATCCACGAATGCGCCCGCCGCGGCGACCCGACCGCCGGCGTATGGCCGGTGGAGCTTGTGGATCGCGTCGCCGTGGTCCCGGTACGACGGGTGCAGCGACGGCGGGTGGTGCTCACCGGCGGCCAGGCCGAGGTGCTCGCCGCGGTCGACGCCCGCCGCAGCATCACCGGGCTCGCCGAGGATCTGGGCCGCACCACCTACGGCTGCCTGCTCGCGGTGCGCGAACTCACCGCGGCGGGGCTGATCGAGGCGCCGGTCATGGTGGCCCTGGCCGACCACATCGGCGCCGCCATCGAGCCGGACCGGCCACCGGCCGAACGATCCGCCGGCCCGGACGAGAACTCCGCGGCGGCAACGAATTCCGCCCCGCCGCTGCGCCGCCGGGTGCGGCAGGCCGCGGCGGTCGCCGTCCCCGACCGCTGGGAACCGCCCGACCGGGACGTCCTCATCCGGCTACGGGCGGCACTGGAGGAACTGGCATGACCGCGAACGGATAGGGAGGCGGCCTTGGAGGAGCTCGCGTGACCGCGCGGCGAAGGCGGCTCGGCGAATTGATAGGAAGGTTGACCAAAGTGGCGATGTCCGGCCCAGAACCGAACACGCAGGTACTCAGGGAGCTGAAGGCGCTGCGGGACCGGGTGCCGCAGTTGACCGGCACGCTGGTGGCGTCCACCGACGGGCTGCTCATCGCACACGATCTGCCCGCGCACATCGAGCCGGCGGGCATGGCGGCGCTCACCGCCGCACAGCTCTCGCTCTCGCACCGGCTCGCGTCGACCGCACACGGCGGCGGCTTCCACGAGGTGGTGGTGCACGGCGAGAGCGGCGACGTCGTCATCTACGCCGTGGGCTGGACCGCCTCGCTCACCGTTCTCGCCGGGCCCGGCACGAATATCGGCCGCGTGCACCTGGAATCGCGGCCCACCGCCCGGGCCATCGCCGACCATCTCGCGGCCGTCACCGGCGACGCCGATCCCGCCGCCGCGCTGCCGCCCGGAACACAGACTTCGAACCCCAAGTGAAACACCGATTGAAAGGAAACCCCATGTCCAACATGGATATCGCACTGAAGGACATGATGGTGATCGACGGCGCGATCGGCGCGGCCGTGGTCGACTACAACAGCGGCATGGCGCTCGGCATGCTCGGCAGCTCCAAGGCGCTGGATCTCCAGGTCGCCGCCGCGGGCAACACCGAGGTGGTGCGGGCCAAGATGCGCACCATCGACCAGCTCGCCATCAAGGAGGAGATCGAGGACGTCCTCATCACCCTGAGCAGCCAGTATCACATCATCAGGCCGATGACCGGACGGAAATCCAAGGGCCTGTTCCTGTATCTGGCGCTCGACCGCGCCCGGGCCAACCTGGCCATGGCGCGCCACCGCCTCAAGGGCATCGAGGAAGACCTCGAGGTGTGACCTGTTCCGCGCCGAACCCGGGTGCCCGTACGGGCGAATTCGCCGAATCCCCGTACGGGCGAACACCATTGTGAATCCCCATGACGGGTCACCATTTTGACAGCCGATACCGGGCACACTTCCAGCACCGAGCCGGTAGTGTGAACCGCGTCAGCCGATGCCAGACGGCGTTGTCCCGCATCGAGGACCCCGGCTGCTCTTCTTCGCCTCGCGTCCGAACCCGACTGTGAAAGGACGAAGGGAACCCGCTCATGACTACCAAGGCAGATCTGCCGGACGGACTGCAGATGCGGACCAGCACCGTCGGCGGTGCCAACGGCAGCTGCGTGCAGGTCGGCTACTGGCCCGGCCGCGGCATCGTGGTCGCCCACAGCAAGGAGGGTAGCAACGGCGCGGTGCTGCTCTTCACCGTGCGCGAGTGGGAATCCTTCATCGAGGGCGTCAAGGCCGACGAATTCCCCGCCGCCGTTTAGCCCGGCGAATGGGACGTCCACGCCACGAACGGGTTAGGTTCGGTGGCTGTGGCGTTCGAATACCGGGTCGGTGACATCCTCGAGCTGTCCTGTCCGTTCACCGCGGCACGGGTCACCGAGCTGACGGCGGACCAGGTCCGCGTCGAATGGCCCTGGTGGGCCGACGATCCCGACGGCGACGGCTGGAACGGCGTCGTCACGGTGCCGACCGGCCCCGGCGCACCCGGCTGGGAACACGAACTGTTCCGAATCCGGCCCGCCGACGGCGAACTCGCCGCCGACGCGCCGTGCCGGGTCGGGATTCCGCCGACCCTGGTGCGCGTGACCGGGCTGCGCGAGCACGAACCGCCGCGCGCCACCGGCCGGTTGCCCCGGCCGCGCCGGGAGATCGCCTACCTGCGTGCCGGACTCGCCGACGAGCCCGGAGCAACCGATCAGGAACCGGTGTTCGATCCCGACGACGGCATCCCCCGGACCGTCGAATTGCGATTCCGCCCCTACGCTTTCCTCGAACCGGGCGACGAGGTCGCCGACTCCTCCGGCCGCGCCTGGCGCTTCGGCGGACCCTGGGACTGGCAGCCGTTCGGCCCCGCCGCCACCGACGAACCGAGCTGGCCGCTGATGCTGCTCACCCGCGACGGCGACAGTGACGACGCCGCCGCGGTGGACGTCACCGAGGCCACCCTGTCCGGCTCGCACGAGGAGGAGATGGCGCGGTGGCGCGAACTCGCCGGGCTGGCCCCCGACGACGCCACCGCCGAATAGTCCGTCAGGACTTGGCCAGATACTCCAGACGTTCGCCGTCCACCGCCGCGCGCATCATGCCCGCCAGACCCGGATGGTTCTTCAGGCCCGGATCCGAGGACACGATCTCGCGCGCCACTTCCTGTGCGGCGGTGATGACTTCGAGGTCGTCGAGCAGCGACAGCAGGCGCAGGCTGCGGGCGGTTCCGGACTGGGCCGACCCGAGCACGTCACCCTCGCGACGCTGTTTGAGATCCAGGACCGCGAGTTCGAAACCGTCGGTGGTGCCCGCGACCGCCTCCAGCCGGGCCATGGCCGTCCCCATCGGATTGGTCTCGGTGATCAGCAGGCACAAGCCCGCGTGCTTGCCACGACCGACCCGGCCGCGCAGCTGATGCAACTGGCTGACGCCGAATCGGTCCGCGTCCACGATCACCATGACGGTGGCGTTCGGGACGTCGACACCGACCTCGACCACCGTGGTGCAGACCAGCACATCGATCTCGGCGTCGTTGAAATCCCGCATGACGCGGTCCTTCTCGTCCGCGGGCAGCCGGCCGTGCAACAGGCCCACGCGGAGATCCTTGAACGGGCCCGCCCCGAGCATCTCGTACATGTCGACGGCGGAATGGGTGGTGGGTCCTTCCTTCTCCTCCTCGGCTTTCGCCTTGCGGCCCTTGCCCTTCCCGTTCTCCTCCTCGTCGCCGATGCGCGAGCACACCACGTACGCCTGCCGCCCCTGCGACACCTCTTCGTGGATGCGCTCCCACGCGCGATCCACCCACGCCGGTTTCACCTTGGCGGGAACGACTTTCGAGGTGATCGGCGACCGGCCACGCGGCAGCTGGGTCAGCACCGAGGTCTCCAGATCACCCAGGGTGGTCATGGCGATGGTGCGCGGAATCGGGGTCGCGGTCATCACCAGCAGGTGCGGGCTCGCCGCGCCTTTCGCCTTGGCGCGCAGGGCATCCCGCTGCTCCACGCCGAACCGGTGCTGTTCGTCGACCACCACCATGCCCAGGTCGAAGAACTCCACATTGTCCTGGATCAGGGCGTGGGTGCCGATCACCAGACCGGCGTCACCGGTCACCGCGTCCAGCAGGGCGGCCTTCTTCTGGCCCGCCGACATGGAACCGGTCACCAGCACGATCTTGGTGGCGTTCTCGTCCGCGCCCAGCTCCCCCGCCGTGCCCAGATCGCCGAGCATCTTCGACAGCGACCGATAATGCTGGGCGGCAAGGACTTCCGTGGGGGCGAGCAGCGCGCACTGCTGACCGTTGTCCACCGCCTGCAGCATGGCGTGCAGGGCCACGATGGTCTTGCCCGAACCCACCTCACCCTGCAAGAGCCGGTGCATGGGGTGCGGACGCGACAGGTCCGCGGAGATCTCGTCGATGACCGTGCGCTGGCCCTCGGTCAGCTCGAACGGCAGCCGCTTGTCGAAGGCGGCGGCGATGCCGTCGGTGCGCGGCGGGCACGGCTTGGCGGTGCGGCCCTCGGTCTGATGGCGGCGCTCGGCCAGCACCAGCTGCAGGGCCATCGCCTCGTCGAACCGCAGCCGGCCGCGGGCGGCCTCGATATCGGCCTTGTGCTCGGGTAGGTGGATCAGGCGCAGCGCGTCCGACACCGGCAGCAGCGAATGCTCGGTGCGCAGCGATTCCGGGAGCGGGTCGTCGATCGGGTCCAGCTGATCGAGCACCTGCCGGATGCAGCGCAGCAGATCCCAGCTCTGCACCTTCGCCGTCGACGGATAGACCGGGATGAACTCGCGCTCGAAGAACGAGACATCCACTCCCCCGGCGCCTTTCGCGGTCTGCGCCAGCCCGCGCAGCGCGCCGCCGCCGCGCACCGAGGTGAGGTTCTCGATCGACTCGCCCTGCTCGGGCAGGATCAGATAGTCGGGGTGCGAGAGGTTCCAGCGGTCCGGCCGCCACCAGTGCACGGTGCCCGACATCATCGCCCGCACACCGTCTTTCACCAGATAGCGGACCTTGTCACCATTGAAGAAGGTGATCTCCACCGGGCGCGGGCCGCCGGTGTCCAGGTTCACCTTGAGCAGGCTGCCGCGACGATTCTTCATCGGGCGCAGATCGGTCTTGGTGACCCGGCCCATCACGGTGATGTGCTGGCCCTCCTCCGGCTGCTCCTCGGTGAGCGGCTGCCCCTGGGTGGCATAGCGCAGCGGATAGTGCCGCAGCAGATCCTCGACGGTCTGCATGTCGAAGTGCTCCTGCAGCGATTCCGCCGCCTTCACCCCGAGCACGTGATCGAGCCGATCAGCCAGCGTCGCCATCTATTCCACCCCGATCTGCACCAGGTCACCGGCCTGACCGCCCGGGTACACCACCACTTCCACACCCGGGAAGCCGGCCGCCACATGCGCGGTCAAGTCGTCGGAAAGCCCTTCGGGCGCATCGCCGCCCAGGAGCATGGTCACCAATTCCCCGCCCAGTCCCAGCATTCGGTCAAGCAGCGTGCGACCGGCGGCCCGCACATCGGAATCGATGACCACCACATCGTGGCCGACCAATCCGAGCCCGTCGCCCGCCGCGCACATCCCCACCATGGTCAGCGCGCGCTCCGGCGCGACCCGCAGCGCACCCCACCGGGTTCCGGCCGCCGCCTCCGACATGGCGAACGCGTCGTCGGCCGCGGCCCGTCCGGCATCGTGCATCGACAGCGCCGCCAGGCCCTGCACCATGGACCCGCACGGCAGCATCAACACCTCGCGCTGCCCGTCGCGCGCCGCCACACTCACCGCGACCAGCTCGTGCGCGGGCAGGGCCCCGTTGGGCAACACCAGCACCTCCCGATGCGGGATGCGCCGGATCGCCTCGAGCAGAACCTCCGAGGTGACGGCCCCCTCGATCACGACCGCCCCCGCGTCCTCGAACAAGCGCACCGCCCCGACCCCCGACGCCACCGCCAGGATCGCGCGATCGACCCTTCCCGCCGGCCTGTGCCCGGAATCGTCGAGCACCTCGATCCGGATCCCGCTCAACGCCCCCGCCGCCAGCCCGGCCTCGACCGCCGCGCCCGCGTCCCCGCAATGCACGTGCGCGGACCAGGTTTCCGCGCCGTCGCCCACGACCACGACCGAATCCCCCAGCGCTCCCAGCCGATCCCGCAGCTCGCCGATGCGCTGCTCCTCGGTCCCGCGCACCAGGAACATCACCTCGTAGTGCGGGACACCACCGCCGACCGCGGAGCGCAGCGCATGCGCACCCGAATTGAGTACCGCCGCAATGGAATTCGATGCGGATACGCCGGAGGCGTGCGCGGCTGCCGGATGATCGACGTGATCGCCGTCCGGACCGGCCGCACCGAGGCCGTACTCGTCCTCCGCCGCCGAGAACTCGGAACGGCTCGGTGATGCCGAGGACCCGGAACCGTTCACGCCCGTCCAGGACGCGGGTTCCGTACTCCGCGCCTCGCGGTCCGGGATCCGGGACGGCCGCCCTTCGGGCGCGCCCCGCCGGTACACCGGGCGCGCGGGCGCGCTGCCCCCGGCGGACACCACCAATTCGTCCAACAGCACGAGCAATCCGCGCGCTCCCGCGTCGACCACCCCGGCCTCGCCCAGCACACCCAATTGGGTCGGCGTCTCCCCGAGCGCCTTGACCGCCCCGTCCGCCGCCGCCAGCGCCACCCCCAGCAGATCCCGCTCGGTGGTATCGGCGGCGCGTTCGGCGGCCCGGTCCAGCACGGTGAGCATGGTCCCCTCGACCGGCGAGCTCAACGCCTCCCGCACCAGCCGCGCCGCCTGCCGCAGCGCGACCCGCAACGCCCGCTCGGTCAGCGGCCCCTCGGCGACCGCGTCCGCGATGCCGCGCAATACCTGCGACAGGATGATCCCGGAGTTTCCGCGGGCCCCGACGGTCGCCGCCCGCGCCATGGCGGCCGCGATGTCCCGGGCCGATAGGTCGGCGGCGCCCCGGACCGATAGGTCGGAGTCGCCCGTCGGGGCGGCAGCGCCCGACCGGGCCGCGGCTTCGGCCCCGCCGACTGCCGCCCGCATGGTGCTCAACAGGTTGGTGCCGGTGTCGGAGTCGGCGACGGGGAAGACATTGAGGGCGTTGATCTCGTCCCGGTGGCGTTCCAGGGCGGTGAGGGTGTGGCGACCCCAGTTCAACAGGGCCGTACCGTCGAGCGCGTCCGCTACCCCGGGCACCGTCACCGTCCTTCCGCTCACGTCGTGAAATCCCCTCGCCAGCCTAGTCGGGGCAACCGACACCGCACCCTCGCCTGACATTCGCACACCGCATACGAACCTGATGCCAGGGATTCGAGCTGCTGGGCGATTTGGGCTAATTTGTGTGTTCTGCGAAATTTCGTGCCGTCACCGGGCGAATCGGTGTGGCGTGTCGACTGGTTGGGGTTTGCCGTGTCGCCGAGGAATTACCTAGCCTCGAACACGTGAGCGAAACCGGGCCCGAGACCGCGTCACCAGAGGTGGTGTCGGAGCCGACGGTGCAGGCCTACCGGTTCGCGTTGGAACCGACCAGCGATCAGGAACAGTTGTTGCGGTCCCATTGCGGGGCAGCCCGTTTCGCCTACAACTGGGGCCTGCGGCACGTCCTCGCCAACTGGGACCAACGTGCCGCAGAAACCAGCTACGGGATCGCGGCCGAACATCTCACCCCCCGGGTCAGCACGTCCGCCTACAGCTTGCGCAAGGCGTGGAACGCCGACAAGGACCGGGTCGCACCCTGGTGGATAGAGAACAGCAAGGAGGCTTACGCGAGCGGACTCGCCCAACTCGCCACCGCGTTCGCGAACTACACCGCCTCCAAGCGTGGTGTCCGCGCCGGGCCACGGATGGGACTGCCGCGCTGGAAGAGAAAGCAATCGCGGGCCGCGTTCACTGTGACCACCGGGTCCTACGGCCTCGCCGAGGGGTGTCGCCGGGTGAAGATTCCGCGCATCGGGTTGGTGCGGACCGGGGAATCGACCCGCAAACTCGCGCGGCGGTTGGTGAACGGGACCGCCCGGATCGGGTCGATGATCATCTCTCGGCGGGGTGGCCGCTGGTGGGTGTCGTTCACCGTCCACGTGCAGCGCCGTGACCGGCCGCCGGTCCGGCCCGATGCGCGGGTAGGGACGGATGTCGGGGTGAAAGCCCTCGCGGTTGTCTCCCAACCGGTGCCGGGGGTGACCGATACTGAAGGGCGGGTGCTCAATCCACGCCACTATCAGCGGGTGCAGCGGGCTCGGCGGCGTCTGGCTCGTGCTCGTGCCCGCCGCCGAGGGCCCGACCACCGCCGTGGGGTGCCACCGTCACGACGGTGGTGCAAGGCGAATGCGAAGGTGGCCGGGCTCGAGACGCGGGTCGCTGCGATGCGCCGTGACGGCCTGCACAAACTCACCACCGCGCTCGCGGCCCGGTTCGGCAACATCGTTGTGGAGGATTTGAATGTGGCGGGGATGCTGAAGAATCGGTGCCTGGCCACACATATCGCTGATGCCGGGTTCGGTGAGTTTCGTCGCCAACTCAGCTACAAGACCCTCCGCCATGGTGGTCGCCTGTTGGTGGCGGATCGGTTCTTCCCGAGTTCGAAAAAGTGTTCGTCCCCCTCGTGTGGTGCGGTGAAAGCCAAACTGGACCTGTCGGAGCGGGTGTTCATCTGTGATCAATGCGGGCTGATACTGGACCGCGATCTCAACGCCGCCCGGAATTTAGCGGTGTTGGCGTCCTCGCAGAGTTGCGGCGGGACGGAAAACTTGCCCGATGGAAACCATGTCAGACCCGGTTCGCCGGGCAGTGGTATTGCCACGGGAAGACCCGAGACTGTGGTTGCGGGTCAACCCTGCTCGAGCAATCGGGCAGGTCACGGACCGGAACTGCACATTCCGTGAACGGCTGATTGGACACGCCCGGGACGGGTTGGCTACTCTTGGGCGGTTGCCTCACGCAGGCACGGTCCTGCTCGCTCAGGTATCGGCATGCGTTCACCGGCTCTCAGCCGGTAGGTACGGTCCAAGACATTAGGCTTTCGGACACGCTGTACGTCGTGCAGCGGGTCCCTCTATGACATGAAGGAGCTCGCGACTATGGCTGCCGTCTGTGACGTCTGCGCCAAGGGCCCCGGCTTCGGTAAGTCGGTTTCGCACTCGCACCGGCGCACCAACCGTCGCTGGAACCCGAACATCCAGACCGTGCGCGCCCAGGTTGCCCCCGGCAACACCCGCCGCATGAACGTCTGCACCTCCTGCCTGAAGGCGGGCAAGGTCGTTCGCGGCTGATAAAGCGCTTTTCGTCGGAAGCCCCGGCACCCAGAATGGGTGAACCGGGGCTTTTGTCGTTCCGGGGACGAGACAGGGTGGCAATCATGGGTGAGTGGCAGGTCGTTCCACTCGAACCGAAGTACGTCCACAGCATGTCCGAATGCCACATCGCCTGCTGGCGGGAGGCGTACCAGGGGCTGGTGCCCCAGCACGTGCTCGACGCCTTCGACGTGGACCGGCGGGCGGCGGCGTGGAGCCGGATCCTGTTCGAGTACCCGGGCCGGATCCGGGTCGCCGTGCTCGACGACGGCACCGTCATCGGCTTCGCGGGCAGCGGTGAGAACCGCGAGGAATCACCCGCCGCCGAATACGAGCTCAGCGCCCTCTACGTCCGCGCGACCTACCACGGCACAGGCGTGGCCCAGGCGCTGATGGACGAGGTACTGCCGGAGACCGGCGATATCGCGCTGTGGGTGTTCGAGGAGAACCCCCGCGCGCGGGCCTTCTATACGAAATACGGCTTCGAACCCGACGGCGAACGCCGGGTCGAAGCCTTCTCTCCCGCACTGCAAGTGCGGATGGTGCGCCGGGCCCTGACGGGGTGAGGCCCGGCGCCGCGGATCACGCCGCGCCGTTGAGGCAATCCACCTGCTGGCTGATCGACTGCAGCAGGCACGCCGTCCGCGAGGTGACGTTGGACGAGAGTCCGCTCACGCTGTTGGTGTCGAGCAGGCTGCCGACGGGCTTGACCGAGGAGGTGGACTCGGGGACGTAGGGGTCCAGGGTCAACGGCTCGGCATTGGCGATGGCCGGGGCCGAGGCCAGCGCGGCACCGGCGGCCAGAGCGACGAAAACACCACGGGCAGTCTTCTTCTGCATACACATGCTCCTGAATCAGGTAACGGATCAGCGCTACGGCAGACGCCAGTCGACCGGCGCGGCCCCTAGGGTACCCAGCAAT
Source organism: Nocardia sp. NPDC004340 (assembly GCF_053602575.1). Taxonomy (NCBI): domain Bacteria; kingdom Bacillati; phylum Actinomycetota; class Actinomycetes; order Mycobacteriales; family Nocardiaceae; genus Nocardia; species Nocardia sp. NPDC004340. Next base: position 50,977 of record NZ_JBSGDW010000007.1, on the reverse strand, counting down.
TCGTTGGTTCGGGAGAAAGGCCGAGATCCGAAGAATCCTCGCGAAGCCGACAGCGGTGACGGGTGCGCGGATTCGATGTACGGCGTATCGCCCAACATCGGCTTCAACGTGGACGCGTCACGGCCCCACAGGATCGCCACCAGCGGCTGGTCCCGGGCAACCAGCGCGCGAATTGCCTGCTCGGTCACCGCTTCCCAGCCCTTGCCGCGATGCGAGGCCGGCTGGCCCGGCTGCACGGTCAGCACGCGGTTGAGCATGAGCACGCCCTGATCGCACCACGGCGACAGATCACCGTTGGACGGCATCGGCAGGCCGAGGTCCTTGGTCAGCTCGGAGTAGATATTGGTCAGGCTGCGCGGAATCGGCGAAACGTCCGGGGCCACCGAGAAACTCAGGCCCACCGGATGCCCCGGCGTCGGATACGGATCCTGACCCACGATGAGTACCCGCACCTTGTCGAACGGCCGCTGGAAGGCCCGCAGCACGTTCTCCCCCTTCGGGAGATAGCCACGCCCCTCGGCGTTTTCGACTCGCAGGAATTCACCCATCGCGGCAATACGGTCGGCCACCGGTTCGAGGGCCTCGGCCCAGCCCGTATCGATGACTTCCGACAGTGGTTTCGCGCCCATGTCGGGAAAACTTATCGTGTCGAGTTTCATCGCGGTACCGGACCCTGCTATGCGAAGGAATCCCAACCGGCAGGTCCGGTTCGGGAGGTTCCGTCCACCGTCACGCCCTCGCCCGTGACAACCCGGCCGACGCGCCGCCAGCCCTCCGGCAAATCGCCCGAATCGGTGAACGTCGCGGCGAAGGCGTGGTCCTCGCCGCCCGCCAGAATCCAGTCCAGGGGGCTGACGCCCAGCGCCTTGCCGACCGCCTCCAACTCCGGGTCGGCCAGGGCTTCGGACTCCAGATCGATGGCCACCCGCGAGGATTCGGCGATATGCCCCAGATCGGCCAGCAAGCCGTCCGACACGTCGGTGAGCGCGGTGATCTCCGCGGTATCGGGCAGCTCCAGCACCGCCTCGTACGGGGGCCGCGGAACCCGGTGCGCGGCAACCACGTCCGCGAACTCCGTCTCCACGTCCGCGAACTCGGCGTTCCCGGCCGTGCCCGCGGACAGCACCGCGAACCCCGCACCCGAATGCCCCAGCGGCCCGGCCACCGCCACCACATCACCCGGCCGCGCACCCGACAATTTGATCGGCGCGCGACGCGGATCCCCGAAGGCCGTGACGCTGATGATGATCAGCGGGCTGCGCACCATGTCGCCGCCGGCGATGGACGCGCCCGCCCGCCCGGCCTCGGCCCACATCCCGTCGGCGAGCGCGCGCACGAACTCGACCGGCGTCTCGGCGGGACAGCCCAGCCCCACCACGAACGCGCTCGGCACCGCGCCCATGGCCACCACGTCGGCGGCGTTCTGGGCGATGGCCTTGCGGCCGATCTCCTGCGGGCTCGACCAGTCGGTCCGGAAGTGGCGGTCCTGCACCAGCATGTCGGTGGTCACCACGAAGCGGCCCTCGGGCGCGGCGATCACAGCGGCGTCGTCGCCCGGGCCCAGCAGCACGCCCGGCGTCTGCGTGCGCCCCGCGTTCACCAGCGCGATGAGCCCGAACTCGCCGAGCTCGCCCACGGTGCGGGCGGCCGGAACGGACTGCGGATCGCTGGCGGTGGTGATGGCGGTCTCCTTCGGGGCGAGTGTGATGCGGGCGGCCGACCGCTCGACGGTACCCTCGAACCCGCAATCGACGACCAGCAGCCGGGCAGCACACCGCGAGGACGCGCACACCCGGCACGGCACGATCGGGGATCGACGACCGGATGAGCAACGACACCCGCGGCACCGAACCGGACCACAGCGACGCGGCGGCGCCCGACGCCCTCGAGGACACGGCGGCCGAGACGCCCGCCACCGAGGCCGACGCCGACGCGAAGCCGGAGTCCGCGCACGCCGGGGACTCCGACGGCGAGTACGAGATGCGTCGTTCGCCCGCGCTCATCGCCACCGCTGTCGCGCTGCCGGTCGCCCTGGTCGTCGGACTGATCGTGATGGGCGTGCTGGCCAACCGGCACCACAGCCGCGACGCGCTGGCCCTCGGTTCGGTGCCCGCGCCCGCGGCCGCCGGACCCGAATGCACCGCGCTGCTCCCCGCCCTGCCCGACACGATCGGCGACTACACCACCGCCGAACTGGTGCAGCCCGCGCCGCCCGCCACCCACGCCTGGCAGCTGCCCGACGGCGGCGACGCCATCGTGGTGCGCTGCGGGCTGGACCGGCCGCTGGAATTCACCAAGTCCTCGCCGTTGCAGGTGGTGAACGGGGTCAACTGGTTCGAGCTGCGCGACCAGACCAGCGGCGTCACCTCCGGCACCTGGTGGGCCGTGGACCGCGGCACCTATGTCGCGCTGACCATGCCCGACAATGCCGGAGCGACTCCGCTGCAGGAAGTTTCGGAGGCCATCAAGAAGGCCATGCCCGAGAAGCCGATGGATCCGAACCCGATCCCCAACTGACAGATATATACGGAGAAGCCGGGTCGCTCAGAGCTTGCGGAGCGTGGCCTTCCCGGCGGTGAGATCGATCTCGGGTCCGTCGTCGCCGTCACCCGGATTCTCCCGGTGCATGAGCACCGACTGCCGCTGCTCCATCTCCAGCCGCTTGCCGGAGCTGAAGGCCGCGTCGAACTGTTCCAGGCCGATGGCCGCCGCGCCCCGGCCGTCCTCGTTCCGCATCCACGGCAGCGCGGTGCGCCCGGTCAGCTTGCGATACGCCACGTCGGCGAAGGCCACCGCGATGATCAGCAGGGCCAGACCGGGAATCGTGAGGGCGACGAGCACACCGTCGAGGCTACGCGCGGACCCGGCTCGCGGCGTCGCCCCGCGGTCGCACGCGAACGGCCCGGTTCATCATCCGAAATGATGAACCGGGCCGTCGACGGGGAAGTCAGCGCAGGCCGGTGCCGCGGGCGCGGGCGGTCTCGATGAGGGTGCTCACCAGGGTCCGGTTGTCGATCCCCGCGGCCTCCCACATGCGCGGGTACATGGAGATCGAGGTGAATCCGGGCATGGTGTTGATCTCGTTGATGACCGGTCCGTCGGCGGTCACGAAGAAGTCGACGCGGGCCAGGCCCTGGCAGTCCAGGGCGCGGAAGGCGCGCACCGCGAGCTCCCGGATCTCCTGGGACACAGCGTCGTCCAGCTTGGCGGGGACGTCGAACTCGCAGACGTCGTCGAGGTACTTGGTGTCGAAGTCGTAGAAGTCGGGGGCCTGCGCGTCGTCCTCCGGCATCCGGATCTCGGCCACCACACTGGCTTCCACCCGGCCGTCCGGGAACTCCAGCACGCCGCACTCGACCTCACGACCGACGATCCCGGCCTCCACGATCACCTTCGGGTCGTGGCGGCGCGCCTCCTCGATGGCGGCGTCGAGCAGGTCCCAGCTGTCCACCTTGGTGATGCCGATGGAGGAGCCGCCGCGGGCGGGCTTCACGAAAACCGGCAGGCCCAGGCGATCGCGGTCGGCCGCGGAGACGGTCGCGACGCCGGGGCGCAGCACGATCTGCACGCCGATCGGAAGCCCCTCGGCCGCAAGCAGTTTCTTGGTGAATTCCTTGTCCATGCCGGCCGCGCTGGCCAGCACGCCCGGACCGACGTAGGGCAGTTCGGCCAGTTCCAGCAGACCCTGCAGGGTGCCGTCCTCACCGAACGCGCCGTGCAGCACCGGGAACACGATGTCGACGGCGCCGAGCACGGTCTGCGCGCCGTCCAGCGGCACCAGCGCGCCCGCCCGCGAGGGATCCGCGGTCAGCGCCAGCGCGGTGCCCTTGTCGTCGACCATGGGAAGCGCCCGATCCTGCGCGGACAGGGTCCGCGGGTCGGCGTCGCCGAGCACCCAGGTGCCGTCCCGCGTGATGCCGATCGGAACAGCCTCGTAGCGTTCGGGATCGAGGCACGCCAACACGGTGCGCGCGGACACACACGACACCCCGTGCTCGTTGCTGCGGCCGCCGAACACCACCGCCACCCTGGTCCTGTTGGTCATGCCCCGAACCGTACCCGGTCGATTGTGGCGGCAGTGTTACGCGGTCGTCCCGAACCGGGGGTCGTTCACTCGGACTTCAGACGGCGGCCCTGCAATTGCCCGACCGCCTCCGCCGCCGAGAGCCCCTCGTGGCACACCTGATGCACCGCGTTGGTCAGCGGCATCTCCACCCCGTGCGCGGCGGCCAGCGCCCGCACCGATGTGCAGGACTTCACACCCTCCACGACCTGGCCATGAGTCGCCTCCAGGGCGGTCTCCATGGTGCCGCCCGCGCCCAGCGCGCGCCCGAAGGACCGATTGCGCGACAGCGGCGAGGTGCAGGTGGCCACCAGATCACCGACACCGGCCAGTCCGGCGAACGTCACCGGCTCCGCGCCGACCGCCACCCCCAGCCGGATGATCTCGGCCAGCCCGCGCGTGATGAGCGTGGCGATCGAGTTGTCGCCCAGCCCCATGCCCGAGGCGATCCCGCAGGCCAGCGCGATGACGTTCTTGCACGCCCCGCCGATCTCGCAGCCGATCACGTCGGAATTGGTGTACGGCCGGAAATAGCCGGTGGCACAGGCGTGCTGCACCGCCTCCGCGCGCGCCACGTCCGGGCAGGCGATCACGGTCGCGGCGGGCTGCCCGGCCGCGATCTCGTGCGAGAGGTTGGGGCCCGACAGCACCGCGATCCGGCTCGGATCCGCGCCGGAGACCTCCGCGATCACCTCGCTCATCCGCAGCAGCGTCCCGGTCTCGATGCCCTTGGCCAGACTCAGCAGCGTGGCATCGGCCGGAATCAGATCCTTCCAGGCCGCGAGATTGGCGCGCAGCGACTGCGACGGCACCGCCAGCACCACGATGTCGGCCCCGTCCAGCACGACGGCCGGATCATCGGACGCGGCCAGCGGCGGCAACACCACCTCGGGTAGATACCAGGGATTTCGATGCTCGGTGGCCAGCACCTTGGCCACCTCCGGCCGCCGAGCCCACATGGTGGTCTCGGTTCCCGCCTCCGCCAACACCTTCGCGAACGCGGTCCCCCATGACCCCGCTCCCAACACCGCTGCCCTTGCCATCAGACAAATATATGCGCGCACGCTGTGAGCCACTCCGTTGTGGCGTCTCCCCGAAATTCGACGCCGCTCACGCGCCCGTCATCTTGGAGTGGGAGGATTCGGGCATGCACTCGTCCGTGCACGCGGTCATCGCGGTCAAGAGCTTGGGACTCGCCAAGAGTCGGCTGGGTGATGGGCTGGGTCCGGAATACCGGCCGCGGCTGGTGCTGGCGATGCTGGCCGATACCGTGACCGCCGCCGCGACCACGCCGGGCATCGCCTCGGTGACCGTCGTGACGCCCGACCCGGCCGTGTCGGATCTGGTTCGTGAACTCGGCGCGCTCGTGCATCCCGAACCCGAGGTCGTCCCCGCGCACACCACCGGTCTGAACGCGGCGCTGGCCGCGGGCGCGGACGCGGTGCGGCGGGCGCACGGCCCGGTCGATCTGCTTGCCCTGCAAGCGGATCTGCCCGCGCTGCGTCCCGCAGAACTGGGCGAATTGCTCGCGAGCGCCGGGTATCGCCGGTCGGTGGTCACCGATCACGAGGGCAGTGGCACCGTCGCCCTGCTGGTGCGCGGCGGCGGGGACGATCCGCTGACCGCCGCGTTGAACCCGCTCTTCGGTCCGGACTCCGCCCGCCGCCATATCGCCGGGGGCGCGGTGGAGTTGCCGGGCGATTGGCCTGGATTACGTCAGGACGTCGATACCGCCGCGGATCTCGAGCGCGCCGCCGCGCTCGGCGTCGGGCGGGCGACCAGCGCGCTACTCCGAGAAATCAGCGTGTCGCAAGCGTGTCACGAAACCGGGAACGGGTGCCGGGCCGAATCATCACTGTCCTGACGCGGCGTGATCTGCGCTGCACTGGACGGTGTCAGAACCGCACCACACCCACGACATAAGGAATGATCGTGAGAGTGAGCGATACGGAAACCGTCAAGCAATCGCCGCTACTACCGGCGGCGCCGCCCGCGGCAACCCCACCGCCCACCGCGATAGCGCCGCTGCCCGCCGACCGGTACGTCAATCGGGAACTCAGCTGGCTCGACTTCAACGCCCGCGTGCTCGCGCTGGCCGAGGACCAGTCCCAGCCGCTGCTCGAACGAGCCAAATTCCTCGCCATTTTCGCGTCGAATCTGGACGAGTTCTACATGGTGCGCGTCGCGGGCCTCAAGCGCCGCGCCGAGACCGGGCTGTCGGTACGGTCCGCCGACGGCCTGTCCCCCACCGAGCAACTCGAGATGATCGCGGTGCGCACCCAGGAGATCGCCGCGCGGCACGCCCGCGTCTTCCTGGACCAGGTGCTGCCCGCGCTCACCGCCGAGGGCATCGACATCATCCGCTGGGCCGACCTGGTGGACAGCGAGAAGGAACGCCTGTCCGGATATTTCCAGGATCAGGTGTTCCCGGTGCTGACCCCGCTGGCGGTCGACCCGGCCCACCCGTTCCCCTACATCAGCGGCCTGAGTCTGAATCTCGCCGTGACGGTTAAGGATTCGGTGACCGGCGGCGAGCACTTCGCCCGCGTCAAGGTGCCCGACAATGTGGACCGCTTCGTGCGGGTCCGCCGCGCCGGCAGCCGTGAATCCGGTGCGGCACAAGGCCCGTCCGGCGCCGCGCAGGGCCCGTCCATGGCCGCCTTCCTCCCGATGGAGGAGCTGATCGCCGCGCACCTGGATCAGCTGTTCCCGGGAATGGAAGTGGTGGAACAGCATTCGTTCCGCATCACCCGCAATGCCGACCTGGAGGTCGAGGAGGACCGCGACGAGGACCTGCTGCAGGCCCTCGAACGCGAACTCGCCCGCCGCCGCTTCGGCTCCCCGGTGCGCCTGGAAGTCTCCGACGACATGACCGAGCACATGCTCGATCTGCTGCTGCGTGAACTCGACGTCGACCCCGCCGACGTCATCCAGGTGCCGGGCCTGCTCGACCTGTCCTGCCTGTGGCAGGTCTACGGTGTGGACCGGCCCAACCTCAAGGACGCCCCCTACGTCCCCGCCACGCCGCCCGCCTTCGGCGAACGTGAAACGCCCCGAAACGTTTTCGCCGCCCTGCGCGAGGGCGACGTGCTGGTGCACCACCCCTACGACTCCTTCTCCACCAGCGTGCAGCGGTTCATCGAACAGGCCGCCGCCGACCCGCAGGTGCTGGCCATCAAGCAGACCCTGTACCGCACCTCCGGTGACTCCCCCATCGTCAACGCCCTCATCGACGCCGCCGAGGCCGGCAAGCAGGTGGTGGCGCTGGTCGAGATCAAGGCCCGCTTCGACGAGCAGGCCAACATCAAATGGGCGCGGGCGCTGGAGCAGGCGGGCGTGCACGTGGTCTACGGCCTGGTCGGGCTCAAGACCCACTGCAAGACCTGCCTGGTGGTGCGGCGCGAGGGAGCCACCATCCGTCGCTACTGTCACATCGGCACCGGGAATTACAACCCGAAGACCGCGCGCCTGTACGAGGACGTCGGATTGCTCACCGCCGCACCGGAGATCGGCGCGGACCTCACCGACCTGTTCAACTCGCTGACCGGCTATTCGCGAAAGGCCAACTACCGCAACCTGCTGGTGGCCCCCGTCGGCGTCCGCGCCGGGATCATCGAGCGGATCGAACGCGAGATCGAACTGGCGCGCGAGGGCGCCGACGCGCGAATCCGCGTGAAGGCCAACGCCATCGTCGACGAACAGGTCATCGACGCGCTCTACCGGGCCTCCCAGGCCGGGGTGCCGGTCGAGATCGTGGTGCGCGGCATCTGCGGCCTGCGCCCCGGCGTGCCCGGCATGAGCGACAACATCCAGGTGCGCTCGATTCTCGGGCGGTACCTGGAACATTCGCGGGTGCTGCACTTCCAGGCCCAGAACGAATACTGGATCGGCTCGGCCGACATGATGCACCGCAACCTCGACCGGCGCGTGGAAGTGCTGGCGCAGGTGAAGGATCCGCGTCTGGCCGACCAGCTCGGACAGGTGTTCGACTCCGCCACCCATCCGGCCACCCGCTGCTGGGTGCTGCGCCCCGACGGCAGCTGGCAGGCCCAGCCCGGCCCCGACGTGCCCTCCGACCAGATTCGCGACCACCAGGAGTACCTCATGCGGCTGCGTCGTCCGGACCGCCAGTGAGCAGACCCGCCAAGGACCCCGCCGCCGAATTCACCGATCCACCGGTCAAGGCCAATATCCTCGCGGCGGGGGCGGTGTTGTGGCGGCACGCCCCGGGCACCGATGCCGTCGAGATCGCCCTCGTGCACCGCCCCAAGTACGACGATTGGTCGCTGCCCAAGGGCAAGCTGGATCCCGGTGAGACGCCGGTGATCACGGCCGTGCGCGAGGTCACCGAGGAGACCGGGCTGAATTCGCGCCTGGGGCGCTATCTCGGCCACGTGACGTATCCGATCCCGGGCCATCGGAAGCTGAAGCGGGTGGACTACTGGGCCGCCGAGGTCGTCGACGGGGCCTTCGAGTCCAACTCGGAAGTCGACGTCCTGCACTGGTACCGCCTCGACCGGGTGATGGACGCCGTCTCCTATCCCATGGATCGCACCATCATCCGCAATTTCCTGCGCCAGCCCGCCGACACCGCCACCCTGTTGGTCGTCCGGCACGCCAAGGCCGGCCGCAACGACCGCTACGCCGGGGACGACGACCTGCGGTCGCTCGAAAAGGCCGGTCGCGCACAGGCTCGCGCCCTGGTGCCCAACCTGCTCGCCTTCGGCGCGGCCGAAATCATCTCGGCCCCACCGTCTCGTTGTGTCCAAACCGTGACCCCGCTGGCCGAAAAACTGGGTGTCGATATCGAACTGGAGCCGTTGTTCTCCGAATCCGGTTACGCGGCAGCACCCGATGCCGCCCGCAAACGCGCCCGCGACCTGGTCTCCACCGACTCGGTGCGGGTGATCTCCAGTCAGGGCAAGGTGATTCCGGATCTGCTGGAGTGGTGGGCCGCCGAGGACGGGGTGAGCCTGCCACCGGCCCGCAACCGCAAGGGCAGCGTGTGGGTGCTGTCCTTCCACGGCGGCCGGCTGGTCGCCGCGGACCATCTCGACCGCATTCTCGTCCCCGCCGACCTACCCCAGGGCTGACCGGGTCATCTGTCGTCCGGCGGCCGCCCAGAACCCTTGGAACGCCGCCGTACCGGCCGTTGTCCGGCCGAATCCACCCGGCGGACGGCCGATTCCGGCCCCCTACCGGCCCCGGACAAGCGAAACGGCCCGGCGATGCCGGGCCGTCTCACGTGTCGTCCTGCTCGAAAACCCCCGTCAGCGACGGGTTGTCGCCGGATTAGCGGCGCGCGGTGCGCTTCGCGGCGGCCTTCTTGGCGGGAGCCTTCTTGGCAGCCTTCTTGGCCGTGGTGGCCTTCGAGGCGACTGCCTTCTTGACGGCGGCCTTCTTGACCACGGCGGCCTTGGCCGGAGCCTTCTTGGCGACCGCCTTCTTGACGGCGGCCTTCTTGGCGACTGCCTTCTTGACGGCGGCCTTCTTGGCGGGAGCCTTCGACGCCGCCTTCTTGGCGGTGGTCTTGGCCGGAGCCTTGGTGGCGGCCTTCTTCACCGTCTTCTTGGCGGCGGCCTTCTTCGCACCGGCCTTGCCCGAAACCGGGGCAGCCACACCGCGCTTCACGGCCGGGCCGCTCGAGGCGATCTTCTGCTTGCCCGCGATGATCGCCTTGAACTGCGCACCGGGACGGAAGGCCGGGACCGAAGTCGGCTTCACCTTGACGGTTTCGCCGGTGCGCGGGTTGCGAGCGACACGCGCCGCGCGCTTCCGCTGCTCGAAGACGCCGAATCCCGTGATGGTGACGCTCTGACCTTTGTTCACAGCACGCACGATCGTGTCGACCATCTGCTCGACAGCTGCAGTAGCGGTGCGCCTGTCAGTACCCAACTTCTCGGTCAGAACATCGATCAGTTCCGCCTTGTTCATTGAATCCTCCGCAGACTAATTGGCCCGTCGTCGGACCGACTAGGTACCACGGTAAACCCTTTCGGGGCAAGAGTCTATGTGCCACGCGGAAATACATGACGCATGGCACACGCTCAGCTACCGGGTTTGAGGGCGTCCAGCTAACGCCCATCAATGATTACGTCTGCGAAATACGGGCCGGAATGGTTGCGGGTTTCCAAGTCGGCCTTGCGTTTTCGAACTGGCTGATCTCGTCGCTGTGCCGGAGAGTGAGACCGATGTCGTCCAGGCCTTCCAGCAGGCGCCACCGCGTGTAGTCGTCAATATCGAACGGCAACACGACGGTTCCGGCCGACACGGTGCGCGCCTCGAGGTCCACCGCCAATTCCAAACCCGGCTGTTCCTCGAGCAACTTCCAGAGCAATTCCACATCGCTCTGGGCCATCCGGGCCGTCAGAAGCCCGTCCTTGCCCGCGTTCCCGCGGAAGATGTCGGCGAAGCGAGACGAGATCACGACCCGGAAGCCGTAGTCCTTGAGGGCCCAAACCGCGTGCTCACGTGAGGATCCGGTCCCGAAATCCGGACCGGCGACCAGAACACTACCCCGGTTGTAAGGCTCGGTGTTCAGAATGAAGTTCGGATCCGTCCGCCATGCCGCGAACAGACCGTCCTCGAAACCCGTTCGGGTTACGCGCTTCAGATAGACGGCCGGGATGATCTGGTCGGTGTCGACATTGGATCGGCGCAACGGAACACCGATCCCCTTGTGGACCTTGAAGGCTTCCATCGTTGTTTCTCCTGAGTCAGTGGGGGCAGCGGAATCTGGGCCGCTACCGGCGGGCGATCAGTTCAGATCCGCAGGTGAGGACAGGGTTCCGCGCACCGCGGTGGCCGCCGCGACCAGCGGCGAGACCAGGTGCGTACGGCCGCCCTTGCCCTGGCGCCCTTCGAAGTTGCGGTTCGAGGTGGCGGCACAGCGCTGACCGGGGGAAAGCTGATCCGGGTTCATGCCCAGGCACATCGAGCAGCCCGGCTGACGCCATTCCGCGCCCGCGGCGGTGAAAATCTCGCCCAGACCCTCCTTTTCCGCCTGCAACCGCACCCGCATCGAGCCCGGCACGATCAGCATCCGCACCCCGCCCGCGACCTTGCGGCCCTTCAGGATGTCGGCCACCGCGCGCAGATCCTCGATCCGGCCGTTGGTGCACGAACCCACGAAAACCGTGTCCACGGCGACGTCCCGCAGCGGGGTACCCGGGGTCAGATCCATGTATTCCAGCGCCTTCTCGGCCGCCGCGCGCTCGTTCTCGTCGTGGATCTGCTCCGGATCCGGCACCGAGTCGCCCAGCGGCGCACCCTGTCCCGGGTTGGTGCCCCAGGTGACGAACGGGGTCAGCGCCGAGCCGTCCAGGTGCACCTCGGCGTCGAAAACCGCGCCCTCGTCGCTCTTCAGGGCGTCCCAGGCCGCCACGGCGGCATCCCAGTCCGCGCCCTGCGGGGCGTGCGGACGGCCCTTCAGGTACTCGTAGGTGACCTCGTCGGGGGCCACCATGCCCGCCCGGGCGCCGGCCTCGATCGACATGTTGCACATGGTCATCCGGGCCTCCATGGACATGGAGCGCACGGCCTCGCCGCGGTACTCCAGCACATAGCCCTGACCGCCGCCGGTGCCGATCTGCGCGATGACCGCCAGGATCACGTCCTTGGAGGTGACGCCGTGGGGCAGTTCACCGTCGATATTGATGGCCATGGTCTTGAACGGGCGCAGCGACAGCGTCTGCGTCGCCAGCACGTGTTCCACTTCCGAGGTGCCGATACCCATCGCCAGCGCGCCGAACGCACCGTGGGTGGAGGTGTGCGAATCACCGCACACCACCGTGGTTCCCGGCTGGGTCAGGCCCAGCTGCGGGCCCACCACGTGCACGATGCCCTGCTCGACATCGCCCATGGAGTGCAGGCGGACACCGAACTCCTCGCAGTTCTTGCGCAGCGTCTCGACCTGCAGGCGCGAGACCGGGTCCGCGATCGGCTTGTCGATGTCGACGGTGGGGACGTTGTGGTCCTCGGTGGCGATGGTGAGATCCGGGCGGCGGACCGGGCGGCCCGCGGCGCGCAGGCCGTCGAACGCCTGCGGGCTGGTGACCTCGTGCACCAGGTGCAGGTCGATGTAGATGAGATCGGGCTGGCGGTGCTCGCCCTCGCCTTCGCCGCGCACGACGACATGCTCGTCCCAGACCTTCTCCGCCAGAGTGCGTGGCCGGTCGGCCATAGCTCCATCACCTCTCGATAGACATTCCCGTGCCCGGGCTGGTGACACGGTGGCTCGCGTCCGAAGCCGGGGAGCGGCCGGTTTGCCGCGCAGTCAATTTGCATTTCCCAACATGCGAGACGCTAATATCGTTCTATGAGACAGCATAGCGGTATCGGGGTTCTGGACAAAGCCATGGCCGTCCTGCACGCCGTAGCCGAGCAACCCTGCGGCCTCAACGAGCTGTGCGCCCGCACCGGCCTGCCCCGCGCCACCGCGCATCGCCTGGCCGTGGGCCTGGAGACGCATCGCATGCTGGCCCGCGACAGCCAGGGACTGTGGCGGCCCGGTCCGGCCCTGTCGGAACTGGCGACAACCGCCAGTGACCCGCTCCTGGACGCCGCCTCCTCCATCCTGCCGCGCCTGCGCGAGATCACCGGCGAGAGCGTGCAGCTCTACCGCCGCGACGGCAATGCCCGCGTCTGCGTGGCCGCCATGGAACCGGCCGCGGGCCTGCGCGACACCGTGCCCATCGGGGCCCGACTACCGCTCACCGCCGGCTCGGCCGCGAAAGTCCTGCTGGCCTGGGCCGATCCCGAATCGCAGCGCAGCATCCTGCCCGAGGCCGTGTTCGGCGAGCGGGCGCTGGCCGAGGTCCGCCGCCGCGGCTGGGCGCAGAGCGCGGCCGAGCGCGCGGCCGGGGTGGCCAGCGTCTCCGCGCCGGTGCGCGACGCGGCGGGCGGCGTGATCGCGGCCGTCTCGGTCTCCGGACCCATCGACCGCATGGGCCGCCGCCCGGGCGCGCGCTGGGCCGCGGACCTGGTGGCCGCCGCCGACGCCCTCCACAAACGCCTCTGACGCGACGCTGACGGACTTTGCGGCCCCGGGTGACACTCGGGGTGGCCTCAGCCGTCACGACAGCCTCAGCGGCCGCCCGACAGTCCCCGACAGCCCACGACCCGGGCGCCGATCGCAGCCCCCGCCGGATCCGGCGGGGGCTGCGGCGTTTCCGCGGCCCGGCAAACCGCCGGTGAAGCCCCGCGCATGGCAGGAAATGGCCGGTGTGACCGCGCTCATACGCCGTAAATTACAGTCGGCCCATGGGAGTTAATCAACGCGCGCAGATCGTGATGTCCGACGAGGAGATCACGGGATTCCTCGAGCGCAGCCGGGTCGCCACCATGGCCACGCTGAGCGCCGAGGGCAGGCCGCACCTGGTGGCCATGTGGTACGCGCTCATCGACGGCGAGATCTGGTTCGAGACCAAGGCCAAGGCCCAGAAGACGGTGAATCTGCGGCGCGATCCGCGCATCACCGTGATGGTCGAGGCCGGCGACACCTACGACCAGTTGCGCGGCATTTCCATCGAGGGCCGCGCCGAGGTCGTCGACGACCCCGAAGCGCTGTTCAAAGTGGGAATCAGCGTGTGGGAACGCTATACCGGGCCCTACAGCGAAGAGATGAAGCCGTTCGTGGAGCAGATGCTGCACAAGCGGGTGGCGGTGCGCGTGGTGCCCGAGCGGACCCGCAGCTGGGATCACCGCAAACTCGGCCTGCCCGCCATGCCGCTGGGCGGCAGCACCCACGGCCAGGAGCCGTAAGAACCCCGGAAACAGTGAAGGCCCCCAGCCGGTTGGCTGGGGGCCTTCACTTTGTAGTCCCGACGGGATTTGAACCCGCGCTACCGCCTTGAGAGGGCGGCGTCCTAGGCCGCTAGACGACGGGACCAGGATGAGATTCCGGCGGATTTGGCAATCCACCGGCCTTCTCGAATTCGAGAGCCGGAGCTCTCGCAGCTGGGGTACCAGGACTCGAACCTAGAATGGCTGAACCAGAATCAGCTGTGTTGCCAATTACACCATACCCCATTGACCTGGGCTTTCAGGATCTCCCCGGAGGAAGTTCCTGGCTGCTCTGCGGCCGAGAAGAAGATTAGCAGCATCCCCCGGTAGATACACAAACCGGCTGGTCAGAGGCCGGTTTGTGTATCAATTCGGGCTTACCTCAGGCCCGGCGGGACACCGGCGTCAGCCGATCTCCGCGAGGGCCCCGCGCAACCGGTCCATGGTGACCTCGCGACCCAGCAGTTCCATCGACTCGTAGAGCGGCGGGCTGATGTGGGATCCGGTCACCGCGACGCGCACGGGGGTGAACGCCTTGCGCGGCTTGAGCTCGAGCTCCTCGATCAGCGCGGTATTCAGCGCGGTCTCCAGCGGGGCCGTGGCCCATTCCGAGACGCCTTCGAGGGCTTTCACCGTCGCCTGCAGCACCGGAGCGGCATCGGCGCCGAGATTCTTTTCCTTCGCGGCCGGGTCGATCGCGAAGTCCGCGGGCGCGATGAACAGGAACTTCAGCAGATCCCAGGCATCCCCGAGCACCTTGATGCGCGTCTGAACGAGATCGGCCGCGGTTTCGAACAGCTTCTCGTCGATCTCGGCGCCGATATGTCCCTGTCCGGTGAGGTACTCCCGCAGCCGGTGAGCAAAATCACCGGGAGTGAGCATCCGAATATGTTCGGCGTTGAGTGCGTCGGCCTTCTTCTGATCGAATCGGGCCGGATTCGAATTCACCTTCGAAATATCGAACGCCGCCACCATCTCCGCCATGGAGAAGAGGTCATGATCATCGGCGATGCTCCAGCCGAGCAGTGCCAGATAATTCAGCAAACCCTCCGGAATGAACCCGCGGTCGCGGTGATGGAACAGATTCGACTCGGGATCGCGCTTGGACAACTTCTTGTTGCCCTGGCCCATCACGAAGGGCAGGTGCCCGAACTCCGGGGTGAACTCGGCGACCCCGATTCGCTTCAGGGAGTCGTAGAGCGCGAGCTGACGCGGAGTGGAGGACAGCAGGTCCTCGCCGCGCAGCACGTGGGTGATCTTCATCATCGCGTCGTCGACCGGGTTGACCAGCGTATAGAGCGGATCGCCATTACCGCGGGTGAGCGCGAAGTCGGGAACCACGCCGGCGCGGAAGGTGGTCTCGCCGCGCACCAGGTCGTTCCAGGTGAGGTCGCGGTCGGGCATGCGCAGGCGCACCACCGCGGGACGGCCCTCGGCCTTGTGGGCGGCGATCTGCTCGTCGGTCAGGTCACGGTCGAAGTTGTCGTAGCCCAGCTTGGGGTCGCGGCCGGCGGCCTTGTGGCGGGCCTCGACTTCCTCTGGAGTGGAGAAGGATTCGTAGGCCTCCCCCGCGGCCAGCAGGCGCTGCACCACGTCGAGGTGGATCTCGCGCCGCTGCGACTGCCGGTAGGGCGCGTAGGGGCCGCCGACCTCGGGCCCCTCGTCCCAGGTCAGGCCGAGCCAGCGCAGGGCGTCGAGGATGGCGGCGTAGGACTCCTCGGAATCGCGTGAGGCGTCGGTGTCTTCGATGCGGAAGACGAAGGTGCCGCCGTGGTGGCGCGCGAAGGCCCAGTTGAACAGGGCGGTGCGGACCAGACCCACGTGCGGCGTGCCGGTGGGTGACGGGCAGAAACGAACCCGGACGTCAGACATGGCTCTCTTTCGTTCAGCGTTTGGCGGCAACGGGATTGGACAGGGTGCCGATACCGGACACGGTCACCGACACGGTCTGACCGTCCTGCAGCGGCCCGACGCCCTCGGGGGTGCCGGTGAGGATGACATCGCCCGGAAGCAAGGTCATTACGGTGGTGACCCACTCGATGAGCTTCGGAATATCGTGCAGCAGAAGTGAAGTGCGACTGCGCTGCTTGACCTGGCCGTCGACCTCGGTGACGATCTCCAGATCCGAAGGGTCCAGGGCGGTCTCGATCCACGGGCCGAGCGGGCAGAAGGTGTCGTAGCCCTTGGCGCGGGTCCACTGGCCGTCGTGTCGCTGCTGGTCACGGGCGGTGACGTCATTGGCGACGGTGTAGCCCAGGATGACCTCGTTGGCGCGGGCGGCGGGCACGTCCTTGCAGGGGCGGCCGATCACGATCGCCAGTTCGCCCTCGTAGTCCACCTGAGAAGAGCTGGGCGGCAGGATGATCGGGGCGTTGGGGCTCTGGATCGAGGTGCTGGGCTTCATGAAGATGACCGGGTCGGCCGGGGCCGGGCCGCCCATCTCCTCGGCGTGCGCGGCGTAGTTCTTGCCGATGCAGATCACCTTGCTGGCCAGGATGGGGGCCAGCAGGCGCACATCGGCCAGCGGCCAGCTGCGACCGGTGAAGGTCGGGGTACCGAACGGGTGTTCGGCGATTTCTCGGGCGACGGCGGCGGAGCCGTCCCCTTCGATGCTGACGAAAGCGACTCCATCTGGGCTGGCAACTCGACCTAGGCGCATGGTTGGCATCCTATCGACCGGCTTCGACCTGCCCGAACGCGCCCGACCGCGGGGCGGGACCGGGCCGGGGCGCGATGGCGGCGGGGACGCCCGCGCGGGCCCCGGGCCGGTGCGGCATACCGGCCCGCACCGCCCCGGGCCGGATGTGGAATGCCCTTATACGCAAGCGATCTCGGACCGGTCCGCGGCACTCACGAGATCAGCGCCCGAATGTGAGCAAACAGACAGCTCGCCCCGGAAATCGTCTTGCGCCCCAGGTGTACCGTAAGACCCGATGTTCAAACTGTAGGACATTGATTCCACATACTGAGACGCGAGGTGAGGTCATGACCACCGTGACGGAGATGGGCACGACACGACGGTGGACCATGCTGGGCCTCGGCGTCTTCGCCCAGACCGCCAGCGCCGTGATGGTGAACGGCGCCGCCTTCCTGCTGCCGGCCCTGACCCAGCGCGGAATGGCGCTGGCCACCGCCGGTCTGCTGGTGGCCATGCCCCTGGTCGGCCTGTGCTGCACGCTGATCGCGTGGGGGTGGGTGGTCGATCAGGTCGGCGAGCGCAAGGCGCTGGTGGCCGGTCCGGCGGTCATGTTCGCGGCCGGCCTGGCCGCCGCCACCGTCTCGAACTACGTTGCGCTGGGGGCCTTGCTGTTCCTGGCCGGGGCGGGCGCGGGCAGTACCAACGGCGCCAGCGGGCGGGTCATCGTGGGCTGGTTCCCGATCGATCAGCGCGGGCTGGCCATGGGCATCCGGCAGACCGCGCAGCCGCTGGGCGTGGCGATCGGGGCGCTGGCGATCCCGGCCATCGCTGCGGCACACGGGTTCTCGATGGCGGTGCTGGTGCCCGCGGTACTGGCGGGCGCGGCCGCGATCGGCTGCCTGGTCGGGATTGTGGATCCGCCGCGACCCGAATCCGCCGGGGGCTCAGGGCGTCCCGCGAATCCGTACCGCGGGGACTCCACGCTGCTGCGCATCCACGTGGTGTCGGTGCTGCTGGTCATCCCCCAGGCCACCATCTGGACGTTCGGTCTGCTGTGGTTGCACCGCGATGTGGGCCTGTCGCTGCCCGCGGCGGGCGCGCTGGTGACGGTGACCCAGATCCTGGGCGCGGCCGGGCGGATCGGCGCGGGCGTGTGGTCGGACCGGGTGGGCAGCCGTCTGCGGCCGCTGCGCACGGTGGCGGTGGCGGCGGTAATCTCCCTGTCCGCCTTGGCCGTAGCGGCCTGGACGCAGCAGTGGTGGGCTGCGATCCCGATCCTGATCGCGGCCTCGGTCATCACCGTGGCCGACAATGGCCTGGCCTTCACGGCGGTGGCCGAGATCGCGGGGCCGTATTGGTCGGGTCGTGGGCTGGGTATCCAGAACACGGGCCAGAACCTGGCGGCGGCCGCGATCGCCCCGGCCTTCGGCGCACTGATCACGGCGGCCGGTTTTCCGGTCACCTACCTGCTGACGGCGCTGATCGCACTGGCGGCAGTCCCGTTGGTACCCAGGGGTTCCCGGTAGCGGCTGATTCGCGGCAAATCAGGAAGACCTGCGCCCGTTACGTTTTCGCATCCGAATGCATTTGTGCGATACGCCTCACTATCCGGACGAAACGCCCCACTGCCCCAGTTCATTTCACCGAATCCACTCCAGGATGGCACTCCGGCGAGGCTCGGGCACGACGACGAAGCCCCCGTTCCGCGGTCGCGGGACGGGGGCTTCGGGGGTGAATCGGCGGCGCGTGAACCCTAGAGCGACGCGGCGATCCGGTCGCCGACCTCGACGGTCGAGGCGGCGCCCGAGCGCGAGGCCAGATCCTTGGCGACGGCGGCCTCGATACGGGCGGCCTCCTCGGTCTTGCCGAGGTGGTTCAGCAGCAGCGACACCGACAGGATGGCGGCGGTCGGGTCGGCCTTGGACTGGCCCGCGATGTCGGGGGCCGAACCGTGGACCGGCTCGAACATCGACGGGTTGACGCCCGAGGCGTCGATATTGCCCGAGGCGGCCAGGCCGATGCCACCGGAGACGGCGGCGGCCAGGTCGGTGATGATGTCGCCGAACAGGTTGTCGGTGACGATCACGTCGAAGCGGCCCGGATCGGTGACCATGTGGATGGTGGCGGCATCGATGTGCTGGTAGGCGGTCTCGATGTCCGGGTACTCGGCGCCGACCTCGGCCACGGTGCGCGACCACAGCGAACCGGCGAAGGCCAGCACGTTGTTCTTGTGCACCAGGGTCAGGTGCTTGCGGCGCTTGCGGGCGGTCTCGAAGGCGTAGCGGACCACGCGCTCGACGCCGAAGCGGGTGTTGGTCGAGACCTCGGTGGCCACCTCGTGCGGGGTGTTGACGCGGATCGCGCCGCCGGTGCCGGTGTACGGGCCCTCGGTGCCCTCACGCACGACCACGAAGTCGATGTCCGGGTTCGAGGCCAGCGGGCTGGTGACGCCCGGGTACAGCTTCGAGGGACGCAGGTTCACGTGGTGGTCGAGCTCGAAGCGGGTGCGCAGCAGCAGGCCGCGCTCGAGCAGGCCGGACTGCACCGACGGGTCGCCGATGGCGCCCAGCAGGATGGCGTCGTGCTGCTTGAGCTCCGGGATCACGTTCTCCGGGAGGATCTCGCCGGTGGCATGGAACCGCTTGGCTCCCAGGTCGTATGCGGTCTTCTCGACACCGGGCACCACCACATCGAGCACCTTGAGGGCCTCGGCGATGACCTCGGGGCCGATACCGTCGCCCGGAATGACAGCGAGTTTCATGAAATCCATGCTCCGTTTCGATAACGCGCGGGTGGTCCTCTCCGCGCTGACAGGAGAGTCCCGGCCACCATAGCGGGTGCCGCCATGACCCCTTTCACCAGGGCGAATCGCTCCCAACCAGTGGGATCGACGCGGTCGCGCGGAGCTCTCGATCGGCGGATCGCGCCGGTAGTGTCGGGGGATGTTCGACAATCTCCGCTTCGAGCGCAAACTCCGCCGGCTGGAACGCAAGATCGATCTGATCCTCGAGCATCTCGGCATCGACGATCCCGACCACGCCATCGACTACACCGCGATCGACGAGCATCTGCTGCGCGGCAAGAAGATCCACGCCATCAAGGCGTATCGCGAGCAGGATCCGACGGCCAGTCTGGTCGAGGCGCGCGACGCGGTCGAAGCCCGCGGTCGCCGCTGACGGCGGTCACCCACCCCACCGAACGCACCGGGCCCCCTCCACTTTCCGTGGAGGGGGCCCGGATCGCGTTGTGCGAGATCGACTAGTCGAGGCTGACCAGGGCGACCTTGGCGGCGCCGACGGCCTCGGCGATGGCGGACTGCACCTCGGCCGGGACGTCCTTGTTGACGCGCAGGACGACGGTGGCGCCCTCGGCCTCCAGGTCCTGGGTCAGCTGGGCGGCGAGGATGTCGATGCCCGCGTCGCCGAGCTTGGTGGCCAGGCGGCCCAGCTGGCCCGGCTTGTCCTCGTAGTTGAGGACGGCCAGGTTCAGGCCCTCGGCGCGCATGTCGTAGTTGCGGCCGTTGATGTTGACGATCTTCTCGACCTGGGCGGGCTCGGTCAGGGTGCCGGCCACGTTCAGGGTGCGGCCGTCGCCGAACACGGCGCGCAGGTCGACCAGGCTGCGGTGGGTCGGGCTCTCGGTGTGGGTGGTGACCGACGCCTCGAGGCCGCGCTCCTTGGCCAGCGACGGGGCGTTGACGAAGGTGACCGAGTCCTCGATGAGGGCGGAGAACACGCCGCGCAGCGCCGAAAGCTCGAACACCGCAACGTCTTCCGAGGACAGCTCGCCGCGCACCTGGACCTCGATGGAGACCGGCAGCTCGTCGGCGAGGGCGCCCAGCAGCGCGCCCTGCTTGCGGACGATGTCCAGCCACGGGGCGACGATCTCGTTGACCGCGCCACCGGTGACGTTCACCGCGCCGGGCACGAACTCGCCCGCGAGGGCCAGCTGCACGGACTTGGCGACATCGGTGCCGGCGCGGTCCTGGGCCTCGGCGGTGGAGGCGCCCAGGTGCGGGGTGACGACGACCTGCGGCAGCTCGAACAGCGGGCTGTCGGTGGACGGCTCGGTCTCGAACACGTCGATACCGGCGCCGCGCACGTGGCCCGAGAGGATGGCGTCGGCCAGGGCCTGCTCGTCGATCAGACCGCCACGGGCGGCGTTGACGATGATGACGCCCTTCTTGGTCTTGGCCAGGGTCTCCTTGTTCAGCATGCCCTTGGTCTCAGGAGTCTTGGGCAGGTGAATGGAGATGAAGTCGGCGCGCTCGAGCACCTCGTCCAGGGTCAGCAGCTCGATGCCCAGCTGGGCGGCGCGGGCCGGCGAGGTGTAGGGGTCGTACGCGACGATCTTGGTCTCGAAGGCGGCGAGACGCTGCGCGAACAGCTGGCCGATGCGGCCCAGGCCGATGACGCCGACGGTCTTGCCGAAGATCTCGACACCGTTGAACTTGCTGCGCTGCCAGGTGTGCTCGCGCAGGGTGGCGTCGGCGGCCGGGATCTGGCGCGCGGCCGAGAGCAGCAGCGAGACGGCGTGCTCGGCGGCGGTGTGGATGTTGGAGGTCGGCGCGTTGACGACCATGACGCCGCGCTCGGTGGCCGCGGGCACATCGACATTGTCGAGGCCGACGCCGGCGCGCGCGACGATCTTGAGGTTCTTGCCCGCCTCGAGCACCTCGGCGTCGACGGTGGTGGCCGAACGGACCAGCAGCGCATCGGCTTCCGGCACGGCGGCCAGCAGCTCCGGACGGTTCGGGCCGTCGACCCAGCGAACCTCGACGCCGGAGCCCAGCGCGTCGACGGTCGACTGGGCGAGCTTGTCGGCGATCAGAACAACAGGACGGCCTGCTTGGCTCACGGTGGGTTACTCCTGAGGAAGGGATCCGGGATTTACGGGCGTCAGCTTAGTGGGCTGGGAATCGGGGCGCTTTACCGCCTGGTAGGCAACTGCCATCAAAGCCGTGAACTGCGGGTTTCCGGAGGGCCGCGCGGGTCTCACGGGGTACAGGCCGCGCGGTACGGCTCGGTTGGGGCGATGTGATTCGGGCCGCTATTCCTGGGCAGGCGTTCAGGTTCGGGCTCGCGAGACCCCTGGTCACACCGGCAACGGGGGCGCACTACCGCGGAATCAGGTCTCGGCGCACAGGCACTCGAGATAGCCGAAAGCCCGGCTTCGGAGCTACGGAGTCCGAGGCCGGGCTTTCGAAAGTCGAGTAATCGACGTCAGTAGTCCTTAGCGACCGAAAGAGCCGGTCCACAGGGTGTTCAGGATGCCGTGCAGAGCGGCCGAACCGGTGTCGAGCAGACCACTCAGAGCAGCGGAACCGGTGTCGATGATAACGGGGATCATGGAAATACCTCTTCTGAAATCCGTACGAACTTTCTGACGTGGAGCCTATCGGGCCGATTTCGCGGCCCGTTACGGGGGATTAACACGATGTGACCGGCGTCACAGCCTCGGAATTCTGTGGTCCCGTTCATATGCGTGTCGAATTCCCGCCATATAACGCGGCTATCACGCCCCTAATTCTGGGGGCTCGCCGCGCGAAAAACGCATGGACCAGCGCGATCCCGGACGCTACCGTCGCCTGCCATGACCCTGCGCTCGATCCCCACCTCCATGGACCCGGCGGTGGTCGCCACGATCGACGGCGAACTGGACCGGATCGTGCGCGAACACCGCGTCGACGTGCTGCTCGCCATCGAAAGCGGCAGCCGCGCCTGGGGGTTTCCGTCACCCGACTCGGACTACGACTGCCGTTTCGTCTACCTCCGGCCGGTCGACGACTACCTGACGCCGTGGCCCGGCCGCGACGTCATCGAGACGCCCTTGGTGGGCCTGCTGGATGTCAACGGATGGGATCTCGTGAAGGCGCTGCGCCTGCTGGTGAACGGCAACGCAGTGCTCATCGAATGGCTGATGTCGCCGATCGCGTATCGCGGTGACAGCGGATTCCGGGACGAATTGCGTGCATTGGCGGACGAGGTCGCGGACCGGGATCGGGTGGCTCGCCACTACCTGCATCTCGGCCGCCGGCAGTGGCGTCTCTTCGATTCCAACCGCTCGTTGAAAAAGGTGTTCTATTCTTTGCGTCCCGCAATGGCATTGCGGTGGCTACACGAACATCCGGACAATTCGGTCGCCCCGATGCATTTACCGACCCTGCTCGGCGAATGTGAGCTGAACAGTGACTTCATGGAGTCCGTCCAGGAATTGACGGAATTGAAGTCCCGGACACGCGAAATGGGTTCCGGTGAGGTGCCCGCACCGATCGCCGAGTTCATCTCGGCCGAGTTCGAGCGGGCCGCCCTGGAGTTCGTGAAGGTGGATCCGGTCCGGCGGGAGCGGGCGCAGGCCCGCTCAGCCGAGTTCTTCCGGCGCCACGTGCGGGACTGAGATCCTCCGGACATCGCGGCCCCCGGCCGGCCGGGGGCCGCGATGTCGTCCGCGGTGACCGCCCCAGATTGGGTTACCCCCAGATGCTGAAATCCATACGTTTCACTTCGGTCGAGCGATAGCTTCTCCTGGCCCGGAACCTCGGGTTCGAAACAGGAGAACGATGATCACAGATACCCGCCACGGCCGCCGAATCGGCTGTGGCATCACCGGATTGGCCGCGACGGTCGCCATCGTCACGGGCGCCGCACCTACCGCATCCGCCGCCGTCACGTGGGTAAAATTCGAGACGCCGGCGCAAACCTATTACGTCGGAACCGACTACCGCATCACGGCGGGATCCGACCCCGAATCGATGATGGCCTTCTATGACAATGGCCAGTGCATCGGAAAGTCAGCGGCACACTACAATTCGATACTGGGCGAAACCTTCGCCGCAGTCGTGGAGTGGGTCCCGGCGACGGCGGGGCACCACGTCATCACGGTCGATGACGGTAAGTCCACGAAGACGCTCGCTGTCGACGTCGAGGCAGCCCTGCCTGGCAGCACGCCTGCCACCCCTGTCGCACAAGGCGGCTGCAGTTTGTCGAGCCTGTTCCCGACCGGCAGTTCATAATCGCCATGGCGGACACGCGCGGCTTCGCCCGCCAGGTCTCCCACGAGTCGCTGCCGTTCGAGGTCGAGTTCGAGCGGGCGGCACTGGAGTTCGTGAGGGTGGATCCGGCCCGGCGCGAGTAGGCCCGGGCCCGCTCGGCCGACTTCTTCCGGCGTCACGTGCGCGGCTGACGGAATCCGCCGCGGAGCACCCGCACCGGCCGGCCGGTGTTGTCCCGGCGGCCGGTGCGGGTGGGCGTCAGTGGTCGGCGCCGGCGATGACCCGCACGGCCACCGCCTCCGGCCCCGGCTTGGAGCCGCGCACCTCGAACTCGACGCGCTGGCCCTCGGCCAGTGACCGGAATCCGGCGCCGGGTAGCGCGGTGTACTCCACGAACACGTCGGGGCCGTCGAGGTCCGGGGTCAGGAACCCGAACCCCTTCTCGCTGTCGAACCACTTCACCGTGCCGTGCACCATTACCAAACCTTCTCGAGCCGACCGGACAAATCGCGTCCCCGCGCGCGCCGCGGTCCATGGTGTCACGGCCGCGGATTTCGCGGGTGGTCGCGCGCTCTGCCAGCCCTGATTCGACTGTGCTTCGCCGCGCGCTCCCTTGCACAGTTATCGAGAAACGGAGCCGCCGCGTATCAGCGGCCGTCCCCGATAACCGCTGCGCGCGCGTCCGCCCGCCGGACCCGCACGCGTGCACCAGGTTTCGAGGCACGCCGGGGCGGGTGTCCGGGCCGGCCCTTCCCTGCGACCCGGACACCCGCATTTCCCGCACCTCGCACCGCCGCCCTCTCCCGAGTCGCGCCCATCCGGCCCGGTGCGGCGGTGCGGCGCGGTGGCCGCTCAGCCCGCTCTCGTATTCGAGGCCGCGTCCCCCGGCGGCTCGGAAACGCGCATGGCGTAAACCCGTTCGAGGAAGTCGCGGTGTGCGCGCAGGGTGGCGTCGAGCAGCTCGCGCCAGGTGCGGCGGTCCACGCGCTGGTCGCTGACCAGGGAGGACAGCGACGCGGGCCCGAGCCGGTCGATGTGGTCCACGATGAAGGTGAGCCGCCGGCGCGGGAATTGCGCACCGATGCGCGGGTTCTCGTCGAGGAAGTGGTCGAGTTCGTACAGGTAGTTGACCGCGCGGTTGTACTCCTCGTCGGTGAGGTGGTAGTCCATGCGCTTGATCTCGACGATCCACAGCTCGCCGGAATCGTGCAGCAGCACGAAATCGGGTTCGCGTTTCTCGCTGCCGATCGTGGTGGTCAGCAGCGGGGCCCCGAATTTCTGTGCGTACCAGCGTTCGAAGCTGGCGCGCACGCGTTTGAGAGATTCGTTCATGCCCAGCGGGGTCCATTCCGGCGCCAGCAGCCAGGGCGCGGATTCGATCAGCTCCTGGAAAGGCCGTTCCAGGGAGCGGCGGTCGTCGATGAGCGAGCGTAGCCGATCCACCACCGCGACCCGCTCACTGGCGATCTGGCCCAGCGAATAGATCTCGGCCACCCGGGCCCGCTCGAACAGCGCTACCACCACGTCCAATTCGGGGTCGGCGTCCTCGGCGATCTCCTTTAGGGTGTCGAGCAGGCTGCGCTGCGGGCCCAGCGACAGTGCCAGCCGCAGCATGTTCTGCAGGTGCGCGGGATCGTCGAGCGAGGCTCGATCCTTGTGCGCCACCAGGATTCGCGCGGCATCGAGCACAGACTCGCGGAACAGGCGGTCGCCGGGGGCGATGGCGTCGAGGGTCTCGTGGATGCGGGAGCGTTCCACGAACTCCTCCCAGACGCGGCGGCGAATGGACTTCTCGCCGAGCCGGCCGATCTCCTTGATCAGGGCCTGACCCCACTGGGCGAGGGCCTCGCCGCGCGGGGAGTTCCAGATGATGTCCTGGCGGTCGGAGCGAACCAGGTCGTCGTCATCGTCGAGCCAGTCCACCTCGATCGCGCCGACCAGGTAGGAGCGCAGTTTGAATTCGCCGGTGAATCCGGAGGAGATGCCGAAATCCCGGGTCTGCGCGACGATCTTGCCGCGCGCGTAGATGCGCACCCCGGCCATGGCCTCGTCGCGGTAGGGCTGTTTCGAGTAGGCGATCCAGCCGGTGACGGGCAGGTACTGCCGCCCGAATCGCACCGGGACGCGGCTGACGTCGATGCGGGTCTCCTCGATCACGTCGATCGGCAACCGGCTGAGCACGAAGCTCTCCCGGCCGATCGCGTTGCGCACCTCCACCCGCCAGTCGGTGCGCTCGATGCCGAACCGCGCGGCCAGCTGACGGTTCAGCTCGGTCCCCGAATTCACCCTTTTGCGAAAGAAATCGCGCAGGATGATGGTGGTGCCACGTTTGGCGGTGTACGTGCCGTCCAGGGCGCCGGGGCGCGGGAAGTAGTCGCTCTCGGTGTCGGAGAGCATGTCGTCGAGGTCCATGACGATATGGGAGACGGTCCAGCCCAGCGGGGTTCGGTCGGCGTCGCGGCTGCCGGCGGTGATCACCTCGATGGTGCGGCAGATGCCGAAGGCGGCGAGCTTCCCGATACCCTTGCGCCCCATCACCGGACGCCGCCGCTCCCGCGACAGGTCCGAGCCGGTCCGGACCCGCCGATCCGATCCGACCAGCAGATAGTGCTCGTTGATCTCGGCGGCCGTCATGCCGTGCCCGTTGTCGGACACCACGATCTCGTACGCGGGTTCGTCTGCGGCCCTGATGGTTCCGGCCAGCATCGCACCCCACGGCAGCACCACCTCGACCTCGGTGGCGTCCGCGTCGTAGGAATTGGCGATCAGTTCGGCCAGCACCGCCGAGACCCGGTCGTAGAGCCGGATGCCGAGTTTGTCGATCGCCAGCCGGCTGATGCGCATCGTGTATTTGCGGTCTTCGCGATCCTGCGCGGCCACATGCACGTCGTTGTACATGGTGGGCCCCCAATTGCCCTCGGGGCAGCCGCCGTTCAGCTACCTCTGAATACGATGCAACGCCGATTGATTAACAACGGGCTGAACATTCACCCACCACTTCGTCACGGTGTGATTCCAGGATTCACCTGGGGATAGCCCACGGCAACGGCAAGGTCTCGGCAACCTGTGTTGTGGCGCTATGGAAACCATTGAGTGACAGTCCGGTCGGTTCCGGGCAGAATGCGTGGCGGCGGACAGCGTGGTCCGCCACCCAGTGCGACGAGGGGAATCCAGGTGGCCGGTATCGAAACGATCGCCGCACGCCGGCGCTTCTTCGGCGACGACGCGGTCGATCCGGTCAGCGGGGCGGTGCGGGCGGACCGGGTGCTCGTGTCCTGGTTCGGGTGCGCCAGTTTCGCGGTCGCCCTGGGCGGGGTGGTGTTCTTGCTCGACGCGTGGGTGCCGCGCGGCCTCACCGCCGGATACGTGCCCACGACGCCCGACGAGGTCGCGGCGCTGGATCCCGCGGCGATCTTCATCGGCCACGGGCATTTCGACCACGCCGCGGACGCCGGGGCCATCGCGCTGGCCAGCGGAGCGGTCGTGCACGGGACGGCCGAGCACTGCGCGACCGCCCGCAAGCAGGTCGGCGGGGCCGAATTGGCCTGCCACGAACTGGGTTCCGCCGCCTCCACACCCGGCGATCGCTACGACTTCGACCTCGCGCCCGGCCTGTCGGTGACGGCTGTGCGCCACCTGCACTCGTCCCGCACGCCCCGCCACGAAGGCACGGACGCCTCGACACCGGTGCGCCCCAAGCCGTGCCTGTGCGACATCCGGGCCTATCCCCCGGGACGATCCGAGGCGGGCCATCTGGCGCGCAACCTGCTCGCCCCGGAGGGCGGGGTGCTGCTGTACCAGTTCCGGCTCGGCGATTTCACGCTGACCTGGCACGATTCCTCGGGGCCACTGCTGGACAAGGCTCCGCACGTCCTCGACGTGCTACGCACGCTCCCCGCCTCCGACGTGCATATCGGCGCGGTCCAGGGCTACAACCAGTTCACCAACGGCCTGCGCGACCCGCGCAGCTATATCGAGGCCCTGCGTCCGAAGGTGTTCGTGCCCAACCACCACGACAATTGGCTGCCGTTGATCACCGCGCGAGGTGAGGCGTTCGTGTCACCGCTGCAGGCGGAGCTGGCGCGGATGCCGGAGGGCACGCGTCCGGAGGTCCGCATGCTGCTGGACCGCGACGACTACCTCGCGCCCGGGCGGCTGGTCTTCGACCTTCCGGCTTCCTGATCGCCGATTACCGCGGTCAGGCCGGGCCGGTGTTCAGCGCGACGTCGGGTGCGTCGAGTTCCTTTCCACACGAGTCGCATTCGAGCGGTGCGTGGGTCGGCACAGGTCCTGACGGGTCAGCGAAAGCGGAGAACCATTGTGACGCTGGTAGTTCCGGCCGGGTTGACCTTGCCGGAACCCTCCACCTCGACGAAGCCGAGTCGCTGATACAGCCGCACCGCCGGATTCTCCAGCCGCACACTCAAACTGACGGCGTCGAATTTCTCGCGGGCGGCATCGAGGAGCGCGGACATCAGGGCGGTTCCTAGCCCGGTGCCGCGGGTCTCGGGCGCGACACCGATGGCCAGCTCCGGAGTGTCGGCGTCGATCCAGCCGTAAGCCGGGTCCTCGGAGTTGAACAAGCGCAGCCAGGCCGCACCGAGCGCGACGCCGTCGAATCCCCCGACCACACCGAGATCGCCTGCGGCTCCCCAGTCCTCGACGTAATGCGCCAGGGTGGGCACGTCACGGAGCTGGTCCGGCGAGTCCATTCCGCCGTCGCGGGCATAGGACGCCTCGTAGAGCATCGCCCAGAGCAGCTTCTCGTCGGCGATCTCGGCGGGTCTGATGAACATGACCTCAGCCGATCACGAATTCCGCTGATGTTCCAGTGAATTCATGGTTGACGCCGGTGCCGTCGCGGCTGTCACCGGTGTACTGGATGCGATAGGTGCCCGCGGGGGCGCCGTCCGGCACCGTCCACTGGATGGCGATGGTGGACGCGGCGTCCTGACCGGCGGGACGCGACCAGTGCAGCTCGGTGCACCAGTCGTTGTCGTCGTAGACGCGCCGCCAGTCGCCGCCCGAACTCTGCTGGATCTCGAAGTAGGTGCCGTCGAGCCGGAAGTTGTTGTTCGGGTGCGCGCCGACAAACTCCACCGAAACCGTCTGTCCCGCCGCGTAGTTCGCCTGCGGCTGGGTCAGCACGTCGCCGTAGGCGCGACCGGCGTGCGGGGTGTCGGCCGGGACCGGGGCGAGCAGGTTAGGCTGCAATCCGAAGGACCAGTCGAGCGGAGCGGGCCCGCGACCGAGGTCGATACGCGCCGCCAAAGCCTTTGCCAGTCGGTCGAATTCCTGCATATGCGCCGACAGCGTCCAGCGGCCGAACAGGGTTTCGCCGCCCTCGTACTGCTGGGAGGCGTATTCCTCAGGGGTGGTGACATACCCGCAGTAGCCGTTGGCGTACCCCTGCAGGAGCACGTTCTCCAGCGGCACGTTCAGTGCCCGCGCCACCAGTCGCCGAATCCGCAGACCCGACACCACGGTGTACTCCGCCGGCCCCGAGGCCAGCACCAGGTCGCCGATCCGCATCAGCTGCAACGGCACCACCTGCGGCACCCACGGCCGCGGCGGCAGGATGCCGAGCGGGGCCAGAACCAGCTTGGGCGCCTGCACATCCTGCATCCACTGCTCGACCGGCGAGTTCAGTCCGCCGAGGGCCGCCACCATCGGGTTGGCGTCACCTTCCTGCAGGAACGACAGCTGCGAGTTCCAGTTGTCCTCGGTGCTGGTCGCCATCGCGGCCGCACCCATCATGGCGGGCGCGGTGCGGGCGGGCTTGCCGTCGGGCGTGTAGTCGCCGTCGATGGCGGTGTCGGCCAGGTTCACGTAGTGCAGCACGGAGTCGACACCGGTGCTGCTCATGGGCGCCGCGGCGTCGAAGGCCTTTCGGCCCGCCTGATATTGGCGTTCACCGATCATGGCGCAGTTGGTGCGATTGTCCTCGGTGGGCCCCGAGGGATGCATCTTCTTGATCCACAGGTTCGGCGTCATGTCGCCGGCATTGGTCTGCGGGAACGCCGCCACGAACGCGGGCGCACCGTCCAGGTGCCGCACCCCCATCTCGTCGTGCTCCCAGCGGTAGCTGGCGTACCCCTTGTTGTCCTGTGAGATCAGCGTGTTCCGGTCGGTCATCGAGGTGCCGTGGGTGGCGAACCAGGTGATCGCCCCGACGTCCTTGCCGCCCTGCCGGAATCGCAACACCGTGAGCTGCGGGTCGATGGCGTCCGGGAAGGCAGCCTTGTCCTCCGCCGGATTGTCCTCGAACGCCCCTCGCGACCGGTTCACGCTGGCATCGTGCAGTTCCCCCCGCCCGAGTGTGATCGCCCCCGGCGCCAAGTTCTCATGCGCATTGACGATCGCCTTGACGATCCCGCTCACCTCGGCATCATGCGAGTTCTGCTGGAACCCCATGGCCGCCAGCGAATACGCGTACTCCCGCGCGCTACCACCACAAGAGTTGTGGTTATGCGTCGCATTGAGGTTGACGTTCCGCTCGGTGTACAACCCCCCGAACCGCTGCTGCAACTGCTGCATCACCACGAGATGCACCGACTGGAACAAGCAGGCATTGTCCGTATTGACGAAGACAACCCGATCCCCCGTCGCCTGATCCACCACAACATAGGCACGCGCGTAACACCGCGACAGCAGCCCCGTGGTGATCTGATCAGCCTCCGAGTACCCCATCATCCCCTGACCCGCCGGGGCCCCGGTGATATCAGCGATACCCACGCCAACCAAATAGCCGGCCCCAGCTTCCCGATGCTTGATGGGCTGCGCCCCAACAATATTCGCACCGAACGCCACACTGGCCCCCACGCCGCCGACAGCAGCGCCGGCCAACACAGCCCGCCGGGACAGACTCATAAGACCCTCACTATCCTTCACCGCGCCAATACGACCCCAGCCGCCGGACGCCAAAGAGTGAACCTGTTCCATTTCAGGTTGCCCGAAGACTAGTCGGTCACTTGACCAATTTCTAGCCATCCGTCCAGAATCGCCGCCGCCACCCTATCCGCGCACACGCTATCGACGCCCCCGCACACGCCGACCTCCCCAGGTCAAACCCACTTCCCTCCACCCCCAGCAACCCGACGCGTCAGCGAGCCCCACCAAAGAGTTTGCAGGCCCGAAACGTCACCGCGTGGCCCGATCCAGTTCCACCAGCCGCTCCCGAACCAACTCCGGCCGCTCATCGACAATGAAGTGCCCACACCCCTCCACCAACTCCAGCGTGTAGTCATCCGCCCGAGCAGTCTCCGCCGCGGCCAACGAGTAATGCACCGCCGCATCCCCCTTCCCGAACAAAGCCCGCACCGGCACAGTCGCCCGCCGCGTCTCCGGCGCCCGCACCGAACCCGGAATCTCCTTCAACAAGAACGTCCGATACGTATCCCGAGCCGTCCGAGCCACCAAAGGATCCCTGAACCGCTCCGCGAAAATCCCGGCAGTCTCCCGATCCATCCGATTCCGCCCCGCCGTCCCCGCCTCGAACAGCCTCTCCAAGAACCGAGTCCGCCGCTGCAACGGCACCCCCACACTCGCCATCAACGGCTGATAAGCCAACAACCGCCAACCCTGCCGAGCCACATCCCCCTTCGGCGCCCAAGGATGCGCCATGTTCATGACGAGAAACCCCCGAAACCGCTCCGGCTCCCGAAGCACCATCCGATACCCCACAAACCCACCCCAGTCATGCCCGACCAGCAACACATCCTTGCCGAGCCCCATCACATCCATGAGCGCCAACAGATCCGACGCCACATCCTCTTTCGCCCACCGATGCGGCGCCGGCCCCGACCACCCATACCCCGGCAGATCCGGCGCGACGATTCGCAACCCCTCCGGCGGATCCGCCAGCAGATCCCGATAGACGTAGTGATGCTGCGGCCACCCATGCAGCACAAGTACCGGCCGCCCTTCCCCCGCTTCGGTTACGTGAAATCGCACCCCGCGCGCCTCAACGAAACTCCGACGGACGTTCGGAATGACAGGTGGTTGATCCGCAGCCATAGTCCACGCTAACCCAGCAGACAAGCCCAGAGCACGGCCTCTGCCAGCGTATTTGCAGCGATTATCCACATCCCGGCCTTATCCACACCCTCCGAGAATCCTGAGTTCGGCGCCCATCGGTTGACGTGCCCCGCTGCCACCCTCAGCACATGATCGTGACCAGGGCAGAACTGTCAGCCGCCGGCATTCCCACCTCCACCATCGATAACAGATGCCGAAGCGGCACCTACATCCGCCTGCTCCCTGGCGTGTACAGCACGAATACGCCGGACTCCATCGCCCGATGCCGCGCCATCACCACGTGGCTCCCCCAAGCCCTGCTCAGCCACCGCACCGCAGCGTGGCTGCAAGGCATGCACCCCACCGAACCCACGCTCTTCGAAGCAACCGTCCCGAAACCCCTGTACCGCAAAACCCCACCCTGGCTCCACCTCTATCGCCGCAACCTCCCCGCCGGCTGGGCCACCGAAACCCACGACCTCCCCAGCACCCACCCCGCCCTCACCCTGCTCGACTGCATCGCAGTCCTCCCCCGCCCCACCGCGGAAGCCATGATCGACGAGCACCTCGGCCGCACAGTAAGCCCCCACGATGCACTCCGCCTGTCCCACTCCAAAATCCCAGGCCGAACCGCCTTCAGCCGCCACCTCCGCGAAGCATCAACACGCGCAGCCTCAGAACCCGAACGCCTCTTCACCCGAGCCCTGCACCACCGCGGCCTCACCCTGCTCGCGAACCATCCAGTGGGTCAATTCATCTGCGACTTGGTCGACGAACGCTCTTACACCATCATCGAAATCGACGGCCGCGAATTCCACAGCGCCTCAGCAGTCTTCCGCCAAGACCGCCGCCAGCAGAACCACCTGCTCCTCGCAGGTTGGCTCGTCCTCCGCTACGCAGCATCCGACGTCTACGGCTCCCTGGACAAGTGCGCGGATGAGGCTGCAGCGGTCATCAAACACCGACGCCGCCGATACCGCAGCAACTAAATGGGCCTATTCGTGCACAATCCGCGCCCAAATGGCAATTCCTGCCAAGTCCTCCGATTCTGTGCACGAATAAGCTCAAACGAGTCACGGTGCACGCTCCTCGGGTCAAACCCAATCGTGCTCACCGTCAACCGACGACCACTGCTCCCGCGACAGCAGCGCTCGCCCGATGGGACGCTTCGTACCCGTCGTGCATCCACCATCGACAGCAAATGCGGCGCGGCACCTACACCCGCCCCGGCGTATAGGACTGTTCGACAGGCGAATCCACGCGCTCGCCATCGGGATATGAAGCACTCGATGCCCCCCCCCCCGCCTAGTCAACTCCGCCGCGCACAACTGAGCACCGAACTTCCAGAGCGCTCTGCGGGCAGCCGCGGCAATGCGAATTACGCAGTGCCAGAAGGTCAGCCGAGATGCAGCAGGAGAGCCCGTACATCCGCGGCGTCCATGCCGGTGCCCGAT
This sequence comes from Nocardia sp. NPDC004340, assembly GCF_053602575.1. Lineage (NCBI taxonomy): Bacteria > Bacillati > Actinomycetota > Actinomycetes > Mycobacteriales > Nocardiaceae > Nocardia > Nocardia sp. NPDC004340. The sequence goes on along the minus strand of NZ_JBSGDW010000007.1, from coordinate 18,032 downwards.
GCGGGTTCCTCTTGCAAATCGGCAAGTTGCCGGACGTCGGGGTCATCCAGGATCCGGCCCATGAACTCCAGTTTCATCTCCAGTCGCGCCCGCACGACTTCATCGATGGTCTTGCGGGTGGCGAGGACCGTCACCCGTGTTTCAGTACCCGGAGCCAGGCCGAGGCGGTGAATGCGGTCTAGGCTCTGCAAGAACCGGCCGGCCATGAAGTCGCGGTCGACATAGACAGCATCGTGGCATACCTGATGGAGGCTGATTCCCTCGCCGAGAGTGGCCGGGTTGGAAATCAGCACATGACAGTCCAGGTCCTGACGGAACCGCCGCAACTGCTCTTCGCGATCAGCTGTACCGCCGTAGACCACCGCCGGTCCGTAACCTTCTAGCAGCTTCTCGATCGTCCTGAGACTGCGAACGAATGTCGTCCACACTATCGTCTTCCGGCCCTGAGATGCGTTGTCCGCGACAATCTTCAAGGTTTCCCGGTACTTCGGCGAGAGCTCGTAGCTCGGAAGATTTCTCAACAGGTCGTACAGTGAGTCGCCGGGTGACGCTTCAAGCGGTGGCAGCTGGTATTCGAGCGGCTCGTACTGACTCGAACCTTCCAGGAGGAGCGCCGGACTCGTCGCGGCCATCAGTAGGCGCAACATGGCTCGGCCCAGACCTTCGATATTCGCACGCGAACCCTCCGCCCTGGCCGTGAAGTTTCCCTTCAGCGCCTCGTAGATCTCCGCGTGGATCGGCGGCATATCTAGGTAGCGAACCCTGGGTTCGAAAGGCGGCAAGCCGAGCTCGCGCTTGGTTGTCCTCGTGAAGAGCGGTCGGAGCACCGAACTGGCATGAGCCAGGTCACCGCCGCCAACCGCCTCGGTCACCACGCGCTTGCCGTGGCCCGGCCAGACGAACGATAGGAGACTCTCAAGGTCCTTCGCTCCGTTCGGTGCCGGTGTACCGGTAAGGATGAGGCGGCGATCGGCCAGCGGTCCCAGAGCGAGGCAGGCAGCACCGTAAGTACCGCTGGCACCGAGCTTCATCCGGTGCGCTTCATCCAGGATGATCATCGAGGGTGCCGACCGCAGCCAGGTTGCCAGACTTTTCAGCGAGCGATCCAGCCTCTCGTAGTTCACGATGCGCAAGTCTGCGAGCGGGTCTTCCGGCTTGCCGTTCACGGCGACACGCAACGGTTCCTTGAAGCAGAAGGCGCTCTCGTACTCCCAGGACTCGTAGGCCGCCTTTGGCCCAACGACCAGGAGACGCTGTGCCTCCCCGCGTTCGCGCATCGCCGCGTAGACAGCAAGTGCGACACGGGTTTTACCAGCACCCGGAACACTAAAGTTGGCACCGTGACGAAGTGACAACAGCCTGGCAATGTCACGCCGCTGAAATGACGTCAGGTCTGCCGTCCAATCTGTTCCGAGCAGGCCGACTACTTCGTCCGAGTGAACTGCTTCGGCACCCTCATCAGCCGGCCTCTCCTGGAGGCTACGCTCGACCGTTTCGGAGTCATCGAGGACTCCGTTGACCAGTGCGATGAGATCGTCATCCCAGACGACTCCCGCGTGCGGCCAGGTAGCCAGCTCACTGAGGTTCACCAGAAAGTCGTCGAGATCGACCTCCGCGGATACAGGACCCCGCTGACCGCGCGTGGCAATACGCGCAGTGAGCTGGGCAAAGTCATTCTGATGCACCGACTGGGTGCGCAGTTCGACACGGGTGCGCGTGACATCGAACCCCAGCCGCAGTGACCACTCGGTCCCGGAATTCGTCATGGCTGCGGAGTCTCCAATTCAGCGGCGGCAATCAACCATGCCAGTCCTGTACCAGGAAGTTCGATACTGCGCTGCGCCTCGATTGCCAGTTTTCCCAACGCTTCCCGCAACTGTTCGAGCGCATCATCGAAAGCCTCCTCATCGAGACTTGAATTGGCGCGAGACAACACCAAATCCGTAATCGCCTGATCGAGATCCTTACAGGCATCGCGAATCCGGTCGGGAGCTGCAAGACGCTTTCTCTTCAGGCGGGCCTCACGTCCTGCAGTATCAATCGCCTCATTGAAGGCATATTTGATTGATTCGATCACGCTCGCGGCCGCGGCCTGTTCGCCCGGTGCGGCACTATCGCCGGCAGCCTTCACAGCCTGGGCCTTGAGCAGCGCATCCGTAATGTGCCTCGCCGCAGCGACATTCACTCCCGCAGCCTTGACCTCACGATTAAGCCCGGGAATCGCTACGGTAGTCGGAGCGGCATTCTGGGCAGTTCTGTACTCCTCAGGCAGTACCTTGTCGAGGTAGCGGCTGTGGAAATCAGTCTCGATAAAGCGAACATCCGTCTTCGCTAAGTCGAGCACGATCGCCGCCAGGCGTGCTTCTTTCAGGAGATCGGCCTTCTCCTTGCTCTTCGCATGCTCCTTTTCGTAGGTACGATGCAGCTCAAAAAGGCTCTCCTTGGACCGCTCAAGATCCATGAGCCGCAAAGACTTCCCATCGGACGTCTGGCTCCGCACAATCAGATCCCGCAACTGAGCGAGTATCCAGAGATCCCGCTCAACAGATTTCGCTGTGCTATGGAATGCCTTCGCGATCACCGTCAGATCACGCTGGAGCTGATCACGCAGTTCTTCGATGGCGAGCAACCGATTAATATAGGAGTAGTCGCGTCGCTTGTCAGGCCGAAGCTGCAATGAAAGCTCGACGTCGTTTATATCCTCCCATGTGCACGACACCGGCAAGACGCCAACTCGAATGCTATTGGTGGATTTAAGTTCCCGCAGTGCCGCGCAGCGGGTGTTTCCGTTGACCAGGATCCCATCACGCGTGATCAATCCAGGTTCATTCTGCTGGTGCTCGTCGAGGCTGCGCATCAGATCGTCAAATGCTGGATCACGGTGATCAGGTTCCGACGGCCGGACCTTCAGCAAATGCTCCAGGTAGTCCTGACTTTCCGGACTCCACGGATTATCCTCTACCAGCACATCGCGCTGCGGATCAAGGCTCCGCTGCGCACGAATCCGGTGTGTTCCCGGATTGTAGAACAGGGAGTTCAACGGCATGTCGATAACTTCGATATGTATAGGTTTACCGCGCCATTCCACGGTCAAAGTCTCTGCCACGCCAGTCTTTTCATGTTGCTCCCGGATCCGCTCGTCGACGATTGATCGAACATCAGCAGCAGTCGAGGGCTTCCCGAAGTCCTTGAACATACCCGAATTCTCCTAAGAAATTGAGAGAACTATACATTGGACTAGAAGTAACGGATTGCCTGCAAGATGACTGCAATCCGGAATCTTCTACTGGAGGATCTTACGAATCCGATCCCTGGAATCCGCCGGCAATGTCCGATACGAAGCCCAGATACCTTCCGCCTCACTGAAACTACGAGCGTCGCGGCTAACCCATGCAGCCAGCATCTGACGCTCGTACACGGGCAACCGCTCGATACGCGACAGCACATCGCCAAGATCCGCAGTCAAACCCCGACCCCCAACCCGGCAGCGATTGCACTCGATAACCAACTGCTCCACAGTCTCCCCGCTGGGCAACTGGACCGGGCGGCGGGCAACGTCAAGCTGAGAGGCAACGAAACTGCCGGGATACTGCTCACCCGGACCGATCCCACACGACCGGCACTTGTGACCGTCCCGCGTCAGCAAAGCATGACGCTCAGAAGCGCTCACTGTTGTGCCGGTCCTCCTCGTCCCCTTGCCGGGCTCCCACACAGCAGTCCCCTGGGTGACGAACCGCTGCTCGTGAGCTCCCAGCATGGGGTCTTCCCTATTGGTGTCGATACGCCACCCGAAGTCACGAAGGTCCCGCATCCGGCGGTCGATCTGCGACGTGTCGGGGAATGCCTCGCGAAGCTGGGTTTTAGTGAACATCTCTCCGGCCCCGACCTCCTGCACAAGCCAGAGCGCTACGCGCTTCATCGTACCGAGCGTCGAATCACTCCAAGAGGGCATGTTCATGCGGACATCCACCCTTTCATCTCATTGAGAAGTTATCTCCGAGCGCAGCGGGTCGCGCCCCCGCCGTGCATCGTTTCATCAACGACTCAACAGCAACTGGGGCGAAATGAGAAGCCCTTGAGCGTCCATAACGTGAGGACACGTGTCCACGAAAGATGGACACGTTGGCCGTGTAATGTTCCACCCCCATGGACGAGAATGGCCGTCGTACAGACGTTTTCAGCTGTTTCAGCCAGGGGGAGTCGGTTTGCCGCAACGTGGAGATTTCCATGACCTCGATGCCAGCCATTCGCAGGCTGAGCGCGCTTTTGCCCAGGCGATACAGGAACTGATCCGCCTCGATGGGCGAGGACTTCGCACGATCGCCCCAGAGGTCCACCTCAGCAAGTCCGCACTTGGGAATCTCGCGCGGGCGAAATGCAAGCTCGCACCGGACGATGCCGAGCACAAAACGCTTCTGGCTCTATACGAACTGGCATCCAACGCCGTTGGCGCGAGCAGCATCCCGTTCACATGGGAGGAGCTTCTCCGTCGACGACTAGCACTTTCATCGACGCCATACCTGCCCGGCGGTTGCTGCGTGTCATGCGGCACGAATTGCTCGGCTTGCAACCCGCCGTCCGACGCTGCAGAGCAGCCGACTTCGATGAAGCCGGCCACAGGACCAGCCAATTCAGACATTTCTGTTGTGCCGGTCCCCTCCCCCGACGGGGACCGGCACAACACAGCGTTTGCCGACGTAGCATGGCCAGCCGCATACGATGTGATCAAGATCATCGCCACCGACGACTTCCCCCGTCTCGGCAGCATCCTTCGACACGTCGGCATGGAGGCGCCGGCCGTCGAAACAGCCAGCGCGATCAGGTCGTTCAGTGACATGGACATGCCTGACGTCGTGGCGTCAATAATCAGCCACGCCGCACGACGAAGGGACCGCGATGTACTCCACGTACTTCACGCCTTGAGTGAAGTCGGCAAGCGCACCGAGGCAGATTCCCTTCTACGCCGAGTAATTGCGGACGAATCCATGTGAAACGGGCCGTCGGCACACAAGGCCGAGACTGACCGGCCCACCCCCACAAGGGAATCCCGCGTGTCGAGTGCATACCGCGATTAGCGATCGATCTGTCCCATATGATCGCTCACATGTTCGCATTCGCCTGCCAAGACCCTGGTGACAGTGCTCACAGCACTGTCCAGGCTCTCGTGCTCCCACAGGCGGATAACCTGCCAGCCGGCCGCTACCAGGGCAGCATTCGCCGCTTGATCACGTTCCACGTTCCGGCGAAGCTTTGGTGCCCAGTACCAGTCGTTCGTTGCCGGCTGACGACCGTGCTCAGGACAGACATGCCAGAAGCAGCCATCGACGAACACGGCGACCTTGCGCGCTGTGAAGACGATGTCCGGGCGGACCTTCACCGAGCCGAGGTCGAGTCTGAAGTCCTTGCGATATCGGTACCCCAGGCGGTGCAGTGCGCTACGCAACGCGATCTCCGGTTTGGTACCAGATCGACGGTTTGCCTGCATGTTCCGCGAACGCCCCTCGTTGAGAGGCGCGGGGTAGATGCCTCGTTCGTGGGCCTCTCTCCGGGCCCTATGCGATTTGCTCTCGGTCACGTCGGTTCCCAGTGCGAGCCAGCTGCAGGTCGTGAGGAAAGATACTCCTGCACAGTCCGCTTACCGATCCTAGCCCCACATCGAAAGGCAGCAGCGTGACCAACCCTGGCGCCACAAGCAGCCACGTCGGCGCACACGATCAGTCGCCGAGCTCGGCGACAATGGTGCGAACAGGCCCCGAGTTCACATCGATCGAGATCTGTGCCGGCGCGGGCGGGCAAGCCGTTGGCCTGCACCAAGCTGGGTTCGGTCACTTGGCTCTGGTCGAGATCGACCAATACGCTGCGGAGACCCTTAGGCTGAACATCGAAGACCACAAGCTGTGGGCATGGGAGCGGGAGCACTGCGACATCCTGTCCACCGATGTCAAAGAATTCAATCCTCGCGAAGATCTGAAGAAGGGCGCCGCTCTACTACGGAACCGCGAACTCGATCTACTCGCAGGTGGCGTGCCATGCCCGCCGTTCTCACACGCCGGCAAGCAGCTGGGCAAGGACGACGAGCGAGATCTGTTCCCCCGCATGCTGGAACTGGTGGCAATCCTCAAGCCGCGCGCCGTGATGATCGAAAATGTCCGTGGAATCATGGACCCAAAGTTCGCCTCCTATCGCGCGTGGATCGAAGCAAGGCTGCAAGGAGGAACCCACCTTGGCGAGGACGGCCAACTGGTCGAGGAGGAAGGTCTCGGGTACACCGTCAGCAAGTGGGGAATCCTCGAAGCGAGCGATTTCGGGGTACCACAGCTTCGCCCCCGTGCGATCCTTGTTGCGTTCCGCAACGATGTCATAGCAGACATCAAATACGAATGGCCCACGCCTTCGCCTGATCATGAACCGATCAGTGTCGCAGCGGCTCTCAAGACTTCGATGCATGAACGGTTTGCACGCTACTTCGAAGGACCTCATTCACAGCGGGCTCACAAAGCCTTCGCTCGATGGCAGCGAACGGCGAGTGAGCGGGATGCCGCGCTGAAGGAAAAAGGTGGTGGCGTCGCACCCACCCTGGTCGGCGGGTCGAAGAAGCACGGAGGCGCGGACCTCGGCCCTAGTCGCGCGAAGGCAGCATGGATACAGCTGGGAATCTCGGGTATGGGCGTTGCCAACGACATCGAGACCTGTGCTCGCAAGCAGACCGAGGATCGGGATCTCTTCGGCCCCGACGGACCGATGCTCACCGTAAAGCAGGCTGCAACTATCCAGGGCTTCCCAGCTGAATGGGACTTCTCAGGTGGGAAGACGGCCCAATATCGACAGGTCGGAAACGCCTTCCCCCCGCCGGTCGCGGCCGCCGTGGGCAGGTCGATCATCGATGTCTTGAAAATTGCACGCGAGCGCGAATCGCGTTCTGGCAATCAGCTAGGGCTGGAGTTGGATATCCCGCGCGCATCATAGCTCGGCGAGCTACGCCTGGGTCTAGCGAGACCCCGTCATCAGGCGGAGGTTCGCCTCACCCGACACTGTGGCGGGCGAGGTCACCATGTTGACCTCGGATGACAGGCGTTCATCGCCGGGAACGAGATTCGGATCAACGGCGGTCCGCATACGGACGAACACAGCCAGATTTGCGAACGGCCCCGCAGGAGGCGTTGCCGTACAACAGGTTTCAAGGTCAGGCGCTGTCATGAATTATCAGTGGAGCGACCGATTCCGTCGGCGAGAGCGCGGAGGGAACGCACCGCGAGATCCGCGGGAGAGCCATCCCCACTCGGTGGTCCGTCGCCGGACGCCCACTGCTCCACTGCGATTCGGATCGCTCCAGCAGTCGCCGCGGCGAGCAAGCGGCGCTGGAGCAGATCTTCGGCGGGACCTGCGAGGTCGGTAAGAAGGGCAAGTAGGTCGCGTTCGGCTTCCATGTTGATGCGGTGCCAGACGGTGCGCAGGACTGGGTCGTCGGCCATGGCACGGATCAGGCCTCGAGTGGTTTCGAGGTCTTCGGGGGCGCCCTCGAAAGTCAAGGAGGTCTGGATGGCCTCTTGCAGTTCGAGGACAGTCGGGAGGCGGCGCGGACCCGCGGCAACAATTTCGAGCCAGCGTTGGGCGCCGGTGGCGAGGAGGGGTTCTACCGCTTCCTCCTTGGTGCGGGCGTAGCGGTAGAAGGTGCGCAATGCCACGCCCGATTCGGAGGCGATCTGCTCCGCTGTCACCGCTGCGGTGCCGTACTCCGCGAACAGACGGGCGGCGGTTCGGGCTATGTCCATGCGGGTTTCTTGTTTGCGGCGTTCGGCGAGGGTGGGGCGGAGTATGGGGTGGGCGGACATTTTCACCTCCTTTGGGCGGGCTGGCTGAACTAATCCTAGTTGACGGGATGCCAGTCTGGCATGACGTGCCACATAGGCGTAACGTGTCTTGCAGGGGCTGGAACATAGCTAAGGAGAGTCGCGATGGAGCGTTTTGACGGGCGTCGAGTAGTGATTACCGGGGCTGGGTCGGGGATTGGGCGGGCTACCGTGCACCGGATCCTGGCCGAGGGTGGGCAGGTTGTGGGGGCTGACGTCAATGAGGCGGGGCTGGCGGAGACTGCCAAGCAGGCGGCGGAGAACGGGAATGGGGATCGGCTTACGACCCTGACCGTGGACATCTCCGATGAGGCGTCGGTCAAGGCCGGCGTTGCCGCCGCTACCGAGGCGCTCGGTGGGATCGATGCGCTGATCAATGCGGCCGGAATTCTGCGGTCGGCGCACACGCACGAGCAGCCGGTCGAGGACTTCAACAAGATCATTGCCATCAACCTGACGGGCACCTTCTTGATGATCAAGGAGTCGCTGCCGCAGCTGCTGGCTTCGGACAAGGGTGTGATCGTCAACTTCACCTCTACGTCCGCGTTCTTCGCGCACCCGTACATGTCCGCGTACGCCGCGTCCAAGGGCGGGATCATGTCCATGACCCACGCGCTGGCGGCGGAGTACTCGAAGCAGGGCCTGCGTGTGGTTGCTGTTGCGCCGGGGTCGATTTCGAGTGACATGACCTCCGGCAAGGGCCCGGGTCTGCCGGCCGATGCCGACTTGAGCCTGTTCATGAAGCTGGCCCCCGGTATCGGGCAGGGCTTCGCTTCGCCGGACACCGTGGCCGGTGTGGTCGCCATGCTGGCGTCGGATGATGGTGCGTTCATCACCGGCACCGAGATTCGGATCGACGGCGGCACGCACTACTGATAAACCTGACTGCCACAGTCGAATTGCGAACGGCCCTGCGGGAATTATTCTGCGGGGCCGTTGCTGTGCAATGGGTTTCGGGGTTGCTCAGGGTGGGCGGTCATACATGAGGACCATTCGGCCCTGAATTCACAGGAAAAACGTTCCTCAGTCGGAGGTTACTGGGGCACAGTTGCTCACCATGAAGTCGACATTTCTACGCCGGACCGCGGCTCGCGTTGCCGTCGCCGGTGCTATTGCTCTGATTCCGCTTGCGGCGGTGACGATTCCGGCCAGCGCGGACGTTCCCGTCGACAACGCGCCGGCGGATGTGGCGTGGCCGCACCAGCCGAGCAACCCCTGGTGGGACCACGGCCGCGATCGAGACCGGGATCGCGACGACTGGCGTCACGACCGCGACCGCGACCGCGACGACTGGAACCGACACCGCCACGACAACGACGGGTGGTGGCGGCAGATGCTGCCGGACGCCCTCGGCAGCTGGTGACGAGACCTCCTCGCGCGTAACCCCCTTCACGCGCGAACGGCGAAGGCCCGGCGGGAACACTCCCGCCGGGCCTTCGCCGTCACGACCTCAGGTCAGGGCCGCGGCGATGGCGTGAGAGGTCCACTGCGCGTAGCGATCCAGCGACCAGCCGCGGGCGAGCACCAGCAGTTCGTAGAACTTCCACCGCGATGTAGGTCCACAGGATGTCGCGGACTTCGTCGAGGTCGAGGCCGTCGCGCAGTTGGCCGGTGTCGAGGAGATGCCGGCCGAACATCGTCATGCCCGCGAGCCGCGCGGCGAGCAGTGAGGGCTGGTCGAACAGTTGTTGTCGGTGTCCTGTGTCACACTCGCCGATGATGAGCCGCCACACCACCTTCCGCTACTGCCTCGACCCCACGGTCGAGCAGCAACTGGTGCTCGACCGCCATGCCGGTGCGGCCCGGTTCGCGTTCAACAAGTCGCTCGACTTCGTGAAAACCGCACTTAACCAACGTGAAACCGATCCCGATCATCAGGTTCCATGGACCGGCTTCAGCCTGATCAACACCTTCAACACGTGGAAGAAGTCCGAAGCCGCCGGCAGGGTGATCCGCGTCGACTCGGACGGGATCGCCGAGATCGAGGTGACAGGTCTGGCATGGCGCGGCGAAGTGTGCCAGCAAGTGTTCGAAGAAGCCGCCGTGGATTGCGGCCGCGCCCTGAGCGCATTTGCGGACTCCCGCGCCGGAAAACGCCGAGGCAGACGAGTCGGATTCCCCCGCTTCAAGAGGAAGAATTCGACGACACCGACGTTCCGGCTGCGCAACAGGATTACAAAGTCCGGTCGCGCGGGAATTCGCGTCGGTGACAAGGGAATTCCGCGATCGGTAGTCCTGCCCGGAATCGGAACCTTGCGGGTGCGGGAGGACACTCGGCGCTTGCGGCGCATGCTTGCGAACGGGCGTGCCAAAATCCTTTTCGTCACTGTGTCTTTCCGGACATGTCGTTGGCAGCTCAGCGTGACCGTCGAGGCCGCAGACCTCCACTCGTCTCTGCACCACCGGCCACGGGCGGCCGACGACCACACAGACTGGGTGGGCATCGACCGCGGGTTGACGACATACTTGGTCGCTGCCAGCGCGGACGGCACCGAAATCGTCCGCATAGACAAGCCACCCAAGCCTCTAGCGGCCGGGCGGTGTAAACAGCGGCGGCTGGCGAAATCGTTGTCCCGCAAGCAGAAAGGATCACGTAACTACCAAGCTGTCGTCGCCCGCCTGGCTCGGCATCATAGCCGTGTCGCCAACATCCGCCGTCACTTCCTGCATCAGGTCACCAACACGCTGGTTAAAACCCACGACCGGCTCGTGGTCGAGGACCTGAATGTCGCGAGCATGCTCCGCAATCACCATTTGGCGCATGCGATCGGTGACGCCGGCTGGGCAGATTTCGAATGTCTGCTGCGCTACAAGCAACAGTGGCGCGGCGGCACCGTCGTCACCGCCGACCGCTGGTTCCCTTCGAGCAAGCGCTGCGCGGGCTGCGGGGCAGTAAAGACGGAGCTGACCCTGTCGGATCGAGTGTTCACCTGCGGGTGCGGATTCCACGCCGACCGCGACCACAATGCCGCAGTGAACCTCGCTGCATGGCCGATGATCCGACACGAAAACATTCCTCGATCCCCGGACCCCCAAGCAGGAGGCCGGGTAACCAAGGCTCGCCGACGGGAAGGCGCTGACCGATGCCCTCTGGGTGTCGGTGAAACCGGCCCGGAAGACGCGAGAACCGAGGTTCACACCACATTCGGTGAGTGAATCGACGACGCCCGAGGAGGGCGGTGTCCGACAACCAACAGGCTATCGGACATGCTGTTAGGCGGTTTCGGTGATCCGTGAGCCTGATGCCAGATCACCAGCATGGCAAGGCTTTCGAGGGTCAGGGGTTGAAGCTACGGGCTACCTGGCTATAAGAAACTAGCCCGACACCAAGGTGCCGGGCTAGTTTCAGATCGTTGAGCCGCTACGCGGTTTCGGTGATCGGGCGGTCGACCCAGCTCATCAGGCTGCGCAGCTGCGCGCCGGTGACCTCGATCGGGTGCTCGGCGTTGGCCTTGCGCAGACCCTCGAGCTCCTTGTTGCCGCCCTCGACGTTGGCGACGAGGCGCTTGACGAAGGTGCCGTCCTGGATGTCGGTCAGGATCGCCTTCATGCGCTCCTTGGTGCCGGCGTCGATGACGCGCGGGCCCGACAGGTAGCCACCGAACTCGGCGGTGTCGGAGACCGAGTAGTTCATGCGGGCGATGCCGCCCTCGTACATGAGGTCGACGATCAGCTTGAGCTCGTGCAGGACCTCGAAGTAGGCCATCTCCGGCGCGTAACCGGCCTCGACCATGACCTCGAAACCGGTCTTGACCAGTTCCTCGGTGCCACCGCAGAGCACGGCCTGCTCACCGAAGAGGTCGGTCTCGGTCTCTTCCTTGAAGGTGGTCTTGATGACGCCCGCGCGGGTGCCGCCGATGCCCTTGGCGTAGGACAGGGCCAGCGCCTGGCCGGTGCCGGTCGGGTCCTGGTCGATGGCGATCAGGGCCGGAACGCCCTTGCCGTCGGCGAACTGGCGACGCACCAGGTGGCCGGGGCCCTTGGGGGCGACCATGCCGACGGTGACGTTGGCCGGAGCCTTGATCAGACCGAAGTGGATGTTCAGGCCGTGGCCGAAGAACAGCGCGTCGCCGTCCTTCAGGTGCGGCTCGATGTCGTTGGTGAAGATGGAGGCCTGCGCGGTGTCGGGCGCGAGGACCATGATCACGTCGGCCCACTCGGAGACCTCGGCGGGGGTGCCGACGGTCAGGCCGGCCTCTTCGGCCTTGGCGATGGACTTCGAGCCCGCCTTGAGGCCGATGCGCACGTCGACGCCGGAGTCGCGCAGGCTCAGCGAGTGAGCGTGGCCCTGGCTGCCGTAGCCGATGACGGCGACCTTCTTGCCCTGGATGATCGACAGGTCAGCATCGTCGTCATAGAACATCTCGACTGCCACTGTGGTTCCCTTCAGATTGTTTGGTTAGTGAGAAGTATCCGGTCGGCGGAATTCGCCGGACCTAGCGGGTAGCGGTGATCGACTTCGGTCCGCGGCCCACGGCCACGACACCGGACTGCACGATCTCGCGGATGCCGTACGGCTCCATCATGCGCAGCAGCGCGTCCAGCTTGGAGCGGGTACCGGTGGCCTCGATGGTCAGCGCGTCGGGCGACACGTCGATCACCTTGGCACGGAACAGGTTCACGGCCTCGATCACCTGGGTGCGCACGCTCGCGTCGGCACGCACCTTCACCAGGATCAGTTCACGGGCGACCGAGGAATCGGTGTCCTGCTCCACGATCTTGATGACATTGACCAGCTTGTTGAGCTGCTTGGTGACCTGCTCGAGCGGCAGGTCCTCCACGGTCACCACGATGGTCATGCGCGAGATCTCGGGGATCTCGGTGCCACCCACCGCGAGGGACTGGATATTGAAGCCACGCCGGGAGAACAGCGAAGCCACCCGGGCCAGCACGCCCGGCTTGTCCTCCACCAGCACGGAGAGGGTGTGGGTGGTGGTCATTCCTCGGTCCCCTTCTGGGAAGCGCGCTCGTGAGCGTTCAGCGAAGCCTTCTCGTGCGACATGGCCTCGTGGATGACGGCCGGCTCGGAAGCCTGCTCGTCGTCGTCGAACAGCGGGCGGATGCCGCGCGCGGCCATGATCTCGTCGTTCGACGTGCCGGCGGCGACCATCGGCCACACCTGCGCGTCCTTGCCGACGATGAAGTCGATCACCACGGGACGGTCGTTGATCGACTGCGCCTCGCGGATCGCGGCCTCCACGTCCTCTTCCTTCTCCACGCGAATACCGTGGCAGCCCAAGGCTTCCGCGAGCTTCACGAAGTCGGGGATGCGCAGGGTGTGGGTGCCCAGGTCGGTGTTGGAGTAGCGCTTCTCGTAGAACAGGGTCTGCCACTGGCGGACCATGCCCAGGTTGCCGTTGTTGATCAGCGCGACCTTGATCGGCACGCCCTCGACGGCACAGGTGGCCAGCTCCTGGTTGGTCATCTGGAAGCAGCCGTCACCATCGATGGCCCACACCTCGGAGTCCGGCATGCCCATCTTGGCGCCCATGGCCGCGGGCACCGCGTAACCCATGGTGCCCAGACCGCCCGAGTTCAGCCAGGTGCGCGGGTTCTCGTACTTGATGAACTGCGCGGCCCACATCTGGTGCTGGCCGACGCCGGCACAGTAGATCGCCTCGGGACCGGCCAGCTGACCCAGCTTCTCGATCACGAACTCCGGCGACAGCGAACCGTCCGACGGGGTCTTCCAGCCCAGCGGGTAGGCGTCGCGGATACCGCTCAGGTAGCCCCACCACTCGGTCAGGTCCAGCAGCGGGGTCTTGCCGCCGGTGGCCGGGTCGGCCTTCAGGGTCTCGATCAGCTCGGTGATGACCTCGCGGCAGTCACCCACGATCGGCACGTCGGCGTGGCGGTTCTTGCCGATCTCGGCCGGGTCGATGTCGGCGTGGATCACCTTGGCGTTCACCGCGAACGAGTCCAGCTGGCCGGTGACGCGGTCGTCGAAACGCGCGCCCAGGGTGATCAGCAGGTCCGAACGTTGCAGCGCCGCAACGGCTCCCACGGTGCCGTGCATACCCGGCATACCCATGTTGAGGGTGTGGGTGTCGGGGAACGCGCCGCGCGCCATCAGGGTGGTGACCACCGGGATGCCGGTCAGCTCGGCCAGTTCCAGCAGCTCGGCCGAGGCGTCGGCCTTGATCACGCCGCCGCCGACGTAGAGCACGGGAGCCTTGGACTCCATGATCATGCGGGCGGCCTCGCGGACCTGCTTGCCGTGCGGCTTGGTGACCGGACGGTAGCCGGGCAGCTTCATCTCCGGCGGCCACGAGAACGTGGTCTGCGCCTGCAGCACGTCCTTCGGGATGTCGACCAGCACCGCGCCGGGACGGCCGGTGGAGGCGATGTGGAACGCCTCGGCGATCATCCGCGGGATGTCGATCGGGTCGGTGACCAGGAAGTTGTGCTTGGTGCACGCCATGGTGATGCCGGAGATGTCGGCTTCCTGGAAGGCGTCGGTGCCGATCAGCGACCGGCCCACCTGGCCGGTGATGGCGACCAGCGGCACCGAGTCCATCTGCGCGTCCGCGATCGGGGTGACCAGGTTGGTCGCGCCCGGACCGGACGTGGCCATGCACACACCCACCTTGCCGGTGGCCTGCGCGTAGCCGGTCGCGGCGTGACCCGCGCCCTGCTCGTGGCGGACCAGCACGTGGCGGACCTTGGTGGAATCGAAGAGCGGGTCGTAGACGGGAAGGATCGCACCGCCCGGAATACCGAATACCGTGTCGACGTCCAGTTCCTCGAGCGAACGGACGACCGACTGCGCGCCGGTGACCCGCTCGGGCGGGACCTGGCGGCGGTTCGGGGTCGCGGCCGGAGCCGCGGTCGGCTGAGTGGCCGAAGGCGCGGGCCTGCGGGCCGAGGGCCCGGGCCGGGCGGTAGGTGCGCTCACCGTCTTGGTTCCTTACTGCTTGTCGTTCCAGTCCGAGGGACTTGCCTGAACACAAAAAAGCCCCCGACAGCCATGGGCTGTTCGAGGGTGGCGCGTCGCAGCTGCGAGCTGACGTAATGGACCTAATAGTCGTCGGCTCAGCGCTGGACGCGCCGGCCGATTACGAGCAACTCGATTCGATTCACGCGCTCGACGGTATGCGCGCGCTAGTCGTTCAGTCAAACAGCTGACCTATGGGGTCTCATTATGTGAGACAGTGCGGTTGTTCGGGTCCGTTCACCATGATGCGAGGATATGGGTGTGTCCTCACAGCATCAGTCCGTGCCACCTGCTCGATCGTCCCATACTCCCGGCGCCGAATCGGACGCGGGTCGCGTGATCCGCATCCCCCGGCTCGCTCACCTCGGGGTGTTCATCCTGCTGTTCTCCGTGGCCTTCCCGTTCTTCGGGGCGCCCAAGGTGCTGTGGATCCTGTTCGCGATCCCGGCCGCGCTGGTGGTCTGGATCGAGCGGACCCGGACCACCGTCTCGGACAACGGCATCGACACCCGCACCCTGGTCGGCTCCCGGCACATCGACTGGGCCGACGTACGCGGGCTGGTCATCCCCAAGCGCGGGTACCTGCGGCTGCACCTGGCCGACGACACCGATGTGACCTTGCCCGCAGTCGGCTACCACCGGCTCGCCGACCTCGTGGACGCCTCGGGCGGGCGCATCCCGGACCCGTTCGCCCAGGAGCCGGAGGAAACCGACGAACCGGTCGAAGCGGACGAATCTCACACCGAGGGCACCGAGGCCGAGGGCGAATCCGGCAAGTCGTAGGCGTTTCGGGGGTGCAGAGTTTCCACCGGAGGTAATCGGGGTCATAGGCCGGGAGTAACGTTGATGCCCGCCGGAGGAACGTCGCGAGACCCGAATTCTCGTGTCGCGAACCGCCGGCCAGTCGCTCAACAGCCCCCTGCGACACGAACCGAGGACCAATGCCACCGCTTCGCTCACGCACCACCACCGTCGGACGCAATGCCGCGGGCGCTCGCTCGCTCTGGCGCGCGACCGGCCTCACCGACTCCGACTTCGGGAAGCCGATCGTCGCCATCGCGAACTCCTACACCCAGTTCGTACCCGGCCACGTGCACCTGAAGGACGTCGGCGAGATCGTGGCCGAGGCGGTGCGGGCGGCCGGTGGCGTCCCGCGCGAATTCCACACCATCGCCGTCGACGACGGCATCGCCATGGGACATGGCGGCATGCTGTACTCGCTACCCTCGCGCGAGATCATCGCCGACTCGGTGGAGTACATGGCCAACGCCCACACCGCCGACGCGCTGGTGTGCATCTCCAACTGCGACAAGATCACCCCCGGCATGCTGAACGCCGCCATGCGGCTCAACATCCCGGCCGTGTTCGTCTCCGGCGGCCCGATGGAGGCCGGCAAGGCCGTGATCGTGGACGGCGTCGCGCAGGCCCCGACCGACCTGATCACCGCCATCTCCGCCAGCGCCTCCCAGGCCGTCAGCGACGAGGGCCTCAGCGAGGTCGAGCGCTCCGCCTGCCCGACCTGCGGCTCCTGCTCGGGCATGTTCACCGCCAACTCGATGAACTGCCTCACCGAGGCGCTGGGCCTGGCGCTGCCGGGCAACGGCTCCACCCTGGCCACCCACGAGGCGCGGCGCGCGCTGTTCCAGAAGGCCGGCAAGGTCATCGTGGACATCGCCACCCGCTGGTACCGCGACGACGACGCCTCGGTGCTGCCGCGGAACGTGGCCAACGCCAAGGCCTTCCGCAACGCCATGGCGCTGGACGTGGCCATGGGCGGTTCCACCAACACCGTGCTGCACACCCTGGCCGCCGCGCAGGAGGGTGAGATCGACTTCGATCTGCAGACCATCGACGAGATCTCGCGTCGCGTGCCCTGCCTGTCGAAGGTCTCCCCCAACTCCGACTACCACATGGAGGACGTGCACCGCGCCGGCGGCATCCCGGCCATCCTCGGCGAGCTGCGCCGCGGCGGGCTGCTGGAGACCGACGTGACCACCGTGCACACCGCCTCCTTCGACGAGTGGCTCGACACCTGGGATGTGCGCTCGGGCAAGGCGTCCGACGAGGCCGTGCAGCTGTTCCACGCCGCGCCCGGCGGGGTCCGCACCACCGAGCCGTTCTCCACCGCCAACCGCTGGTCCTCGCTGGACACCGACGCCGAGGGCGGCTGCATCCGCGAGGTGGCGCACGCCTACACCGTCGAGGGCGGCCTGTGCGTGCTGCGCGGCAATATCGCTCCCGACGGCGCGATCCTCAAGACCGCCGGCATCGACGAGGACCTGTTCACCTTCGAGGGCCCGGCCGTGGTGGTCGAGTCCCAGGAGGAGGCGGTCTCCAAGATCCTGGGCAAGGAGATCCAGCCCGGCGACGTGATCGTGGTCCGCTACGAGGGTCCGCGCGGCGGTCCGGGCATGCAGGAGATGCTGCACCCCACCTCGTTCCTGAAGGGCGTGGGCCTGGGCAAGGTCTGCGCGCTCATCACCGATGGCCGCTTCTCCGGCGGCACCTCGGGCCTGTCCATCGGCCACATGTCCCCGGAGGCCGCCGGCGGCGGGTCCATCGGGCTCATCGAGAACGGTGACCGCATCCGCATCGACGTGCACACCCGCGCACTCGAATTGCTGGTTCCCGAAGACGTTCTCGCGGAGCGCCGCGTGAAGATGGAAGCCTCCGAGCGGCCGTGGCAGCCGGTGAACCGGGAGCGTCCGGTCACCACCGCGCTGCGCGCGTACGCCGCGCTCGCCACTTCCGCCGACAAGGGTGCCGTCCGGCGCGTGCCGTAATCGAGAAAGCAAGGGAATGACAATCGAATACATCGGCCAGGCCGACACCGAATTTGTCGGCAAGGCCGACTCCATGCTGGCCGAGTACACGGCGATGCTGCGTCGCTCCGACGCCCGCAATGCCGAGGCCCGCGAACTGCTCGCCGACGCCGAGGCCCTGGCGGCCGAGGTGCGCGACCTCGACAATGCCGAGTTCATGGCGGCTCCCGACGAGCAGGTTCGGATCGGGGCGCACCGGGCGCTGCTGCAGCGCGAGATCGACGCGAAGTCGAGCCGGGTGCTCCAGCTCCACCAGGAGACCTTCCAGGAATGGGAAGCCTGGACCGCACGCCAGTGAGGGTGGGGGCTAGCCCCCACACCCCCGGAGGAGATTCGCGGGGCCTGCCCCGCACCCCGGATACGAATCGGCCGGGGGGGGCGGCGGGGGGGGGGGGCCGGCCGCGGTGTTTTTTTTTTCCCCGCCCC
>NZ_JBSGDW010000006.1:0-352841 GCF_053602575.1 Nocardia sp. NPDC004340 | reverse complement strand
GCGCGCTCGGCGATATGACGCGCGGTGACCTTGTCACCCAGATCCCGAATCGACTGCGGCGACGGACCGATCCAGATCAGACCCGCGTCGATCACGGCCTGCGCAAAATCGGCGTTCTCCGACAGGAACCCATAGCCGGGGTGGATCGCATCGGCGCCTGACTTGGCGGCGGCATCCAGGATCTTGTCGAACACCAGATAGGACTCCGCCGAAGTCTGCCCGCCCAAGGCGAAGGCTTCGTCGGCGAGCTTCACGAACGGCGCGTCGGCGTCGGGCTCGGCATACACCGCGACGCTGAAGATTCCGGCGTCCTTGGCGGCCCGGATCACCCGCACGGCGATCTCGCCTCGATTGGCTACCAGGACCTTCGTGATTCGCGTGGTGGGCACAGCGGTTCCTGTCTTCTTGCCGGGTTCGGAGGCGGCCAGCATCTCGTCGCGCTCCACGACCTTGACGCGTTCGCGGCCCTGCGGTTCGCCGAGGGCGCGTTCGTGGGCGTCGAGGCGGTACCAGCCCGCCCAGGTCGTGAACGGGATGCCTTTGCGTTCCAGGAATTCGATGACGGCATCGGGGTCGGGCTGGGCGGCGGGGGTGAAGGCAGGGGCGTCGTCGAGCAGGCACGCGATGGTCTCGTTGGCGTCGCCCTTGGTGTGGCCGATGAGGCCGACGGGGCCGCGTTTGATCCAGCCGGTGACATAGGTGGCGGCCAGGCCGGGGATGCGGCCCGCGGTATTGGGGACCGTGCCGCTGTCCTCGTCGAAGGGCAGGCCCGGAACCGGCTGGGAGAGATAGCCGACCGCGCGATAGACGGCCTGGATGTCCCAATCACGGTATGCGCCGGTCGGTTTCACCTTCCCGGTGCCGTCGAGTGCGGTGCGCTCCGTTCGCAGACCGACGACCTTGCCGTTCTCGCCGAGGATCTCCGACGGGTTCTCGAAGAAGTGCAGGAACAGCTTGTGCGGGCGGTCGCCGACATCGCGAATGGCCCACTGCTCCAAGGTGTTGCAGATCATGTCGACCTGCTTGGAGGTGCGGCGCGCGGCTTCGGAGCCTTCGTCGTAGTCGATGTCCTCGGGGTCGACGATGACCTCGATGGTGGGGGAGTGGTCGAGTTCGCGCAGTTCGAGGGGCGTGAACTTGGCCTGGGCGGGACCGCGGCGGCCGAACACGTGCACTTCCAGCGCCTGGTTGGCCCGCAAACCCGCATAGACGTTCGGCGGAATCTCCGTGGGCAGCAGCTCGTCCCCGGTCTTGGCCAGCACCCGCGCCACATCCAGCGCGACATTGCCGACCCCGAGCACCGCGACCTTCTCCGCCTCCAGCGGCCAGGTCCGCGGCACATCCGGATGCCCGTCGTACCAGGACACGAAGTCCGCCGCACCGTAGGACCCGTCCAGGTCGATCCCCGGAACGTCCAGTGCGCGATCGGCATTCGCCCCGGTGGAGAAGATGACCGCGTCATAGAACCGACGCAGATCCTCCAGGGTGATGTCCACCCCGTAGTCGATATTGCCCAGCAGTCGCACCTGCTCCTTGTCGAGCACCTTGTGCAAGGCGGTGATGATCCCCTTGATCCGCGGGTGATCCGGCGCGACGCCGTACCGGATCAGCCCGAACGGCGCGGGCATCCGCTCGTAGAGGTCGATGCTCACCCCGTCGAACCCGGCGTGCCCATCGGATTTCATCAACGCGTCGGCGGCGTAGATCCCGGCCGGTCCCGCCCCCACGATCGCAATGCGTAGTGGGCGGATCGCTGCACTCTGTTCGGTAATCATGGTTCCCTTCACGACTTTTCGGTCACCGACAGGCGCCGCGACCCGCCGGTTGTTCACGCGTCGATCTCGGCCGTCGCGATCCGCGAGCGGTAGAGCGTGCGGCTGAGCACGGCGTAGACGGTGGCCGCGACGGCCGGCCCGGCCAGCGCCGACAGGTCCGCGCCACCGAGGGCCGAGGCCACCGGTCCCTCCCACGAGGTGGTGTGGATGCACAGCCCCGCCGAGATGCCGCCGGCGATGATGGCCATGACACCGGCGAGGTTGAATCCCGCCGTGTACCACTGCGCGCTGCCGGGGTGTTCGTCGTTGAGCGACACCCCGTCATACCGGTTGCGGCGCAACACGATATCCGTCACGTAGATGGCGACCAGCGGCCCCAGCACCACGACGGTGAGTTCCAGCCACCGGCTCAGGGTCGCGAGGAAGTCCTCGGCGACGAACAGCGCGTAGAAGGTGATCGCGCCGCCGAGCACGCCGTCGATGAACACGGTCTGCGAGCGCCGCATCTTCACGCCGAGTCCCTGCAGGCACAGGCCGGACGAGTAGGTGGTGAGCACATTGGTGGTGATCGCGCCGACGACGATCACGGCCAGGAACACCGGGTAGAACCACCCGGGCAGGATGCCCTTCAGCGAGGTCTGGGGATCGGTCATGTCGACGCTGGTCCCGGCGACGACGCCGATGACGCCCAGCGCGACCGCGGGCACGAACCCGCCGAGTGCGGTCCACCCCATCACCGCGCGCTTCGACACCGATTCGGGCAGGTAGCGCGCGTAGTCCGCGCCGACGGTCCACGACAGCGGAGCCGACGCGACCAGTGCGATCCCGACCAGCAGCGCCGACCACAGCGAGGACCCCGTGAGCGGCTGCGCGGGAACGTAATCGAACTTGGCGTGGCCGAACACGAAGACGCCCAGCAGCACACAGCAGAGCACCAGGGCCGCGGTGAAGAACGGGCTCAGCCGCACGATCGTCGCGTGACCGTAGATGCTGATCGTGAAGGTCGCGACCGCCATGACCGCGACGATGACCAGCTTCACCGGCGTCGACACCGTCACGCCCAGGTGCCCGGCCAGCGCGAACGCCGCGAGCGAACCGAACGACAGGTTGATCGCCTCGTAGGAGATGGCGATCAGCCAGTTGAGCCCCGCGCCGAAGAGCCGGTTACCGCGAATGCCGAACATGGAGCGCATGATCACCACGCTCGGCGTGCCCGCCGCCGGGCCGCTGACCGCGAGCGCGCCGACGCCGAGCCAGAACAGGTTGCCCAGCACCACGACCGCCAGCGCCTGCCACAGCGACAGGCCGAGCAGCAGCGCCGTGCCGCCCAGCACGATGTAGATGTACGCGACATTGGACGCCGCCCAGATGGTGAACAGCTCACGCGGCGTGCCGCGGCGCTCCTGCGGGGGGACGAAGTCGATGCCGCGAACCTCGATGTGCCCGAACGCATCCCCCGATGGCTCCGGTGCCGGGTCCCTGGTTGTGATGTCCTCTTGCTGACTGGTCACCGCGCGCCTCCGAATACCTTGTGCAGCTTCCGTATCCGACGTGTCCACGACACGTCCGCGGCGAAACTATCGCCGCGAGCGTCATCGCCCGGTCATCGCCGGGACATCAGGGAGCATTCGCGCAGGTCAGAGCGGTGCGCGTGAGATCGTCACGCGTTGATCAGAGGGTTTGCCCACGGGTAGCGTTGGGCCGCAATGAGTTCGGTGTGTTCGCGCCGGTGTGGTCACCGGGGCGGGGTAAGTGCTTTGCGGAGAAGGTCGGCCAGTTGCTGTTGTTCGTCGGGGGTCAGATTGGCGACCGCGCGGCGGGGGAAGTCGAAGGAGTCCTCGAACGCGTCGTTGACGGCTTCGCCCTCGGGGGTGCGCTGGATGCGCCGGAAGCGCCGGTCGGCGGGGTCGGGTTGGCGCAGGACCAAGGAGCGGGCCTCGAGCCGGGTGACGATCTGGGTGATGTTGGAGGCGTCGCAGCCGAGTTCCTCGGCCAGTTCGCCCATCCCGCGGGGTGTGCCGACCCGGCCGAGCACGCAGGCGTGGGCCATGCTCATGCCCTGGTCACGGGCGGCGTCCTCGAAGGCGTGGTTGTAGGCGTCCACGAATTCGAACATCACGCGCTCGACGTCGGTGGATGTGCTCACGGGACCTGCCGGTACTGCCATGCAGAAAATTCTAAGCCAAGACTTGACGAAGGTACTTGATTGGATAAATCACATGTGCCAGCATAGTGCTTGATCCAATCAAGTAACTACGCGCACCAGTCCGGCGCGCGACTCGATCCAGCAAGGAGTACAAGGTGAGCACTCTGTTCGAGCAGGTCTCGATCGGTCAGTTGCAGCTGCCGAGCCGTCTGGTGATGGCGCCGATGACCCGCAACCGGGCCACCCTGGATGGGCTCGTCACCGAGCTCACCGCCGAGTACTACACGCAGCGCGCGAATGCCGGCCTGATCATCAGCGAGAGCATCCAGCCCAGCGTCATCGGCCAGGGCTACTTCCTGACCCCGGGCCTGCACAACGAGGCCCAGACCGAGGCCTGGCGCCAGGTCACCGACGCCGTGCACCGGGCGGGCGGCCGCATCATCGCGCAGCTGACCCACTGCGGCCGCATCGGCCACCCCATGCTGTACCCGGACAACGCGCTGCCGCTGGCCCCGTCCGCGGTGGTCTCCGGTGAGCAGCTGTTCACCCCCAACGGCATGATCGACCACCCGGAGCCCCGGGAGATGACCGCCGAGGACATCACCACCACCATCGCCGACTTCGTGGCCGCCGCGCGCAACGCCATCGCCGCCGGCTTCGACGGTGTCGAGGTCCACGGTGCGAACGGCTATCTGCTGCACCAGTTCCTGGCCGACAACACCAACCTGCGCACCGACAACTACGGCGGCTCGATCGCCAACCGCATCCGCTTCGTCACCGAGGTGGTGGCCGCGGTCGCCGAGGCCATCGGCGCCGACCGCACCGGTATCCGGCTCTCGCCCGGCAACCCGTTCAACCACATCGTCGAGGCCGACCCGGCCCCGCTGTACGTCGAGCTGCTCACCAAGCTGTCCGACCTGGACATCGCCTACGTGCACATCATGGAGGGCGGCGACCGCGAGCTGACCACCAAGCTGCGCGCGGCCTTCTCCAACAGCATCATCCTCAACCCGCACGCCACCCCCGAGGCCTTCCCCGCGACGGTCGACGCCGCCAAGGAAGCGCTGGAATCCGGTGTGGCGGACGCGGTCGCGCTGGCCACCCTGTGGCTGGCCAACCCCGACCTGGACGCCCGCATCAAGGCCGGCGGCCCCTTCAACACCCCCGACGAGGCCACCTTCTACGGCGGCGACCACGTCGGCTACACCGACTACCCGACCCTGGGCTGAGTCACCCCATAACTGAATTCGCAACGGCCGCCCCGATTTCCGATCCCGGCCGGGACGGAATCGGGGCGGCCGTGCGCCCGGACCATATCCGCCGATCCCCTGAGAAGAGGAGCACTGAAGATGAAGGCACTCGTCCACGACCAGGCCGCCCCGCACATGCTGCGCCTGGGCGACGCGCCCGCCCCGACGCCGGGCCCGTCGCAGGCGCTGATCGACGTCGCCGCGTTCTCGTTCAACTTCGGGGAGGTCGCCTTCCGGGTCCCGGACCTGCCGACCGGCACCATTCCGGGCTGGGACGCCGCCGGCACCGTCGTCGTCCCCGCGGCCGACGGCTCCGGTCCGCCCGCGGGCAGCCGCGTGGTGACCTTCGGCTGGGGCGGAGCCTGGGCCGAGCAGCGCGCGGTCGACACCGCGGAGCTGGCCCTGGTGCCCGACACCCTGGATCTCGGTGCGACAGCGGCGCTTCCGGTCGCCGCGGTCACCGCCCTGCAGGCGATCCGGCGGCTCGGCGACATCGCCGGCCGCCGCGTGCTGGTGACCGGCGCGTCCGGTGGCGTCGGCCGGTTCGCGGTGCAGCTCGCGCATCTGGCCGGTGCGGAAGTCGTTGCCTCGGTGGGCAGTCCGGCCCGCGGCGCGGGTCTGGCCGAGCTGGGCGCGACCGAGGTGATCCTCGGTCCCGCGGCCCTGCGCGGCCGGGTGTTCGGCGCGATCGACAATGTCGGAGGCCAGCAGCTGGCCGACGCTTATCTGCGGCTCGAGACCGGCGGCACCGTGGTGGCGGTCGGCAAGGCCTCCAAGCAGCCGACCCTCATCGATTTCGAGGAGGCGCGCATCCGGGTCGATCGCGCGCGGATCGAGACCTTCGTCATCGGCACCCCGCTCGGCGGCGAGCTCGCCGAACTGGTCGGCCTGGCCGAGCGCGGGCAGCTGGATCTGGCCATCGGCTGGCGCGGCGACTGGACCGATTACCTGCGCGCCGCCGACGCCCTGGTGAGCCGCCGCGTCCCGGGCAAGGCGGTGCTCGACGTGCGCCGCGCGGACTGAGCCGGATCCTCGAAAAGCCGCTCGTACCAGCACTATTCGTGCCCAGTGTCTCGACGATGACCGATCGGTGAGCCGCCCGTGGATACGTTCACCCCGTGGCCGCGCGCGAACGGGCGGAGAGCCACTGGCACGAGCGGTACGAGCAGAGGAGACAGGCCATGACCACCCGAGAGAACCGCGCCGTCGTATTGGGGGGTGGGCTCGCCGGTTTGTTCGCCACCCGCGTGCTCGCCGAGAAGTACGAGCGGGTAACCCTTGTCGACCGGGACCACCTGACCGGTCCGAACCTGCTGCGTCGCGGTCTGCCGCAGGGTCACCACCTGCACGGTCTGCTCTCGCGCGGCCAGCAGATCGCCGAGGAGCTGTTCCCCGGCGTGACCGACAAGATGGTCGCCGACGGCGCGGCCATCGGTGACGCGTCCAAGGACGTGCGCTGGATCATCAACGGCAAGAAGCTGGTTCAGGTCGACTCGGGCCTGGTCTGCCTGACCGCCAGCCGTCCGTTCTTCGAGGGCCACATCCGTGAGCGGGTGCTGGCGCTGCCGAACGTGGAGCTGGCCGAGCAGTCCGACATCAGCCGCCTCGAGGTGGTCGAGGACGGCAAGCGGATCGCCGGTGTGTGGGTGTTCCCGGAGAACTCGCACGAGACCCTGATCCCCGCCGACCTGGTGGTGGACGCCTCGGGTCGCGGTTCGCGCGCCTCGGTGTGGCTCGACGACCTCGAGTTCGGCCGCGTCGAGGAGGAGAAGCACAAGATCGGCATGGGGTACGCCACCCGGTACTACCGCATCCCGGACGAGGCCTTCGGCGACGACATCTCGATCAACACCGTCGCCTCGGCCGGTGTGCCGCGCGGCTGCATCTGCCAGAAGATCGACGGCGGCCGCGCCATCGTGACCGCCTACGGCATCCTCGGCGACCACCCGCCGACCGATCCCGAGGGCTTCCTGGCGTTCATCAAGACCCTTGCCGCGCCGGACATCTACGAGACGCTGCAGCAGGCCGTGCCGCTCAACGACCCGGTCGCCTACAAGTTCCCCACCAACCTGCGCCGCCACTACCAGCGCATGACCGCCTTCCCGGCCGGCTTCCTGGTGATCGGTGACGCGGTGGCCAGCTTCAACCCCAGCTACGCGCAGGGCATGACGGTCGCCGCCATGGGTTCGGCCGTGCTGCGCAAGCACGTCCAGGCCGAGGGCGAGATCGATCCGCTGGCCTACTTCCGCGATCTGGCCGCCGAGGCCATCGACGGCTGCTGGGACATGGCGATCGGCGCCGACCTGAGCTACCCCGAGGTCCAGGGTGAGCGCACCCCGGAGATCCTCGAGGCGCACGCCTTCATCGCCAAGGTCCAGGACGCGGCCGCCCGCGACGGCGACGTGTCGCGTGCCTACCAGCGCGTCATCGGCCTGGCCGATCCCGCCACGGTGCTGCACGAGCCGGCCCTCGAAGCCAAGATCTTCGCGGAGTAGTCATGACCGTGGAACGAATCAGCCTGGGCGAGTTCACCTTCGACGTCGATGTCGCCGGTCCCGCCGACGGCCCCGCCGTGCTCCTGCTGCACGGCTTCCCGCACAGCCGCGAGTCCTGGAACGACGTGGCGCCCATCCTGCACGAGGCCGGGCTGCGCACCATCGCCCCGGATCAGCGCGGGTACTCCGACGGCGCGCGGCCGGCCGAGGTCGCCGACTACGCGCTGCCGAACCTGGTGGCCGACGCGCTCGGCATCCTGGACGCGCTGGGCGTCGAGTCCGCGCATGTGGTCGGTCACGACTGGGGCGCCGCGGTCGCGTGGTATCTCGGTGCGCGCCACCCGGATCGGGTGCGCAGCCTGGTCGCGCTGGCCATCCCGCACCTGGATGCCTACCAGCACGCCTACCGGGTCGACGAGGAGCAGCAGCACAGCTCGCAGTACGTCGAGTTCCTCATGTCGGCCGACTCGGGCGCGCAGTTCCTCGCCGACGACGCCACCCAGCTGTGGGCGTGGTTCGCCCAGGCGGGGGAGGGCGTGCTGACCCCGGAACAGGTGAGCCGCTACGTCACCAAGCACAGCGACCCGGCCGTGCTCGAGGCCGCGCTGAACTGGTACCGCGCCAACAACCTGCTCGGTGAGCCGTTCGGCTTCGGCCCGGTGACCGTCCCGACGACCTTCGTCTGGAGCGTCACCGACACCGCCGTCAGCAAGCTCGCGGTCACCGAGACCGCCCAGCACGTCACCGGCCCGTACCGGCTGGTCACGCTGGAGAAGACCTCGCACTGGCAGCCGCAGCAGGCGCCGGAAACCGTTGCGGGAGAGATCTTGAACCTGGTGCGCGCCGGAGAGGTCCAGAGCCGATGACCACGATCGAGAACGCACAGGACTACGCCGAACCGTATCTGCTCGGGGTGCTGGCCACGGCCGGACTCGATGTCGAGTACACCCGCGGTGAGGGCGACACCCTGTACTACCGCAAGGACGGTCAGGAGATCGCCGTCCTCGACTTCGTCGGCGGCTACGGCTCGACGCTGCTCGGGCACAGTAATCCCGAGCTGATCGAGCACGCCCGCGGACTGCTGGCCGCGCAGACGCCGATCCACGCCCAGTTCTCGCGCCACTCGTACGCCAATCGCGTGGTGTCCCAGCTGAATTCGATCATCCGGCGGGAGCTGGACGATGACGAGAACTACTTCGCGATCTTCGCCAACAGCGGTGCGGAGGCCATCGAGGCCGCCATGAAGCACGCCGAGTTCGAACGCTTCGCGCGGATCGCCGGGCTGCGGGCCGAACTCGAGGCCAATGTCGAGGCCGCGCGCGCCGCCGTCGCGGACGGGCGGGCGTCGGGCGACATCGAGGCCCTGGTGGCCGCGGCGACCGCGCACAACGACGCGGTGTTCGCGAGCACGCCGCTGTTCCTGAGCCCCGTCGGATCCTTCCACGGCAAGCTCGCCGGCAGCGTCCAGCTCACCTACAACCCGATCTACCGGTCGGTGTTCTCGGCGCTGGCCGCCCAGGCCCGGTTCGTCCCGATGGACCAGCCCGGCGCGCTCGACGAGATCGTCGCCGCCGAGCGGCGCGACCTGCACGACCTGGAGATCGCCGACGGCCGGGTGCGGGTGACGCCGCGGTCGTTCCCGGTGTTCTGCGCCCTGGTGCTGGAACCGATCCTGGGCGAGGGCGGCATCCACGAGGTGCCGGTGGAATTCGCCAAGGACGTCAATCGGGTCGCCGCCGACCTCGGCATCCCGGTGGTCGTCGACGAGATCCAGTCCGGCATGGGCCGGACCGGCGCGTTCCTGTCCAGCAGCCACCTGGGCCTGCGCGGCGACTACTACGCCATGGCCAAGAGCCTGGGCGGCGGCATCGCCAAGGCCGCGGTGCTGCTGGTGCGCGAGTCGCGGTACCTGCGCGACTTCGAGATGATGCACAGCTCGACCTTCGCCAAGGACAGCTTCTCCTGCCTGATGGCGGAGAAGGTGCTCGGCGCGCTCGAGGCGAACGACGGCGAGGTGTATCGCACGGCGGCGCAACGGGGTTCGGAACTGCTGACCGCGCTGCGCGGGCTGCGGGACGAGTTCCCGACCGTGATCGCGGACGTGCGCGGCCGCGGCCTGATGGCCGGACTGGAGTTCGCGAACCTGGCCGAGGCGGACTCGCAGGTGCTGCGGGAACTCGACGGCAGCGGCTTCTTCGGCTACTACGTGTCGGGTTTCCTGTTGCGCGAGCACAACATTCGCACCTTCCCCACCTCGAGCGCGGTCTACACGCTGCGGTTCGAGCCGTCGGTCCACCTCACCACGTCCGACATCGAACGGCTGATCGTCGCCCTGCGCGACGTGTGCCTCGAGATTCGCGACGCGGAGGGCGCCCGCCTGGCGCCGATCGCCTGACCGGACAGAAGGAGAGACACCCCCATGAGCGAAACCTTCGACGTCGAACGGGTGACGCCGGACGATGAGCGCTACGGCGTACTCGCGGCCAGCTTCAACGGCCGATGGAGTGGCGCGCCCGAGTACGTGCTGCTGCCCAAGACGGCCGACGAGGCCGTGGCGGCGGTGCAGCACGTACTCGATCGCGGCGTGCGGTTCGCGCTGCAGAGCAGTGGCGCGTGCTACGAGGACCTGATCGTCAACGCCGACATCCAGGTCATCATCAGTGCGTCGCAACTGAATTCGGTCGAGTACGACGCCGAGCTGTCCGCGTTCGCGGTGGGCCCCGGCGTCAGCACCGCCGACCTGTACCAGAAGCTGTACGACGGCTGGCATGTCACCGTCCCGGCCGGGATCGGTCCGCCGGTCGCGCTGGGCGGGCAGATGACGAACGCGGGCTACGGTCCGCTGTCGCGTCAGTTCGGGCATCTCGTCGACTACCTCGAGGCCGTCGAGGTCGTCGTCGCGGACGCGGACGGCAAGGCCCGCAAGGTCGTGGCGACCCGGCGGGCCGACGACCCGAACCGGGACCTGTGGTGGGCGCACACCGGCGGCGGTGGCGGCACCTACGGGCTGGCCACCAAGTTCTGGCTGCGCGCGCCCGGCGCGACGGGCGCCGAACCGGCCGGCCAGTTGCCCTCGGCGCCGCGGGAACTGATCGTCTCCGAGGTCGTCTGGTCCTGGGATCAGCTGACCGAGGACGCCTTCGGCAAGCTGCTCACCACCTTCACCGCCTGGCACGAGAAGCACGCGGGCGTCGACTCGCCGTACGTGAATCTGTTCAGCGCGCTGAAGCCGCGGCACATCTCGGCCGGCGAGTTCCTGATGTCCTCGCAGATCGACGCGGCCACCCCGGACGCCGACCGGCTGCTCGACGAGTTCCTGGCCGCCATGGCCGAGGGCGCCGGCATCACCTACCGGGTCGACGCGCGCAAGCGGGTCGAGTGGATCTCCCACGTCACCGCGTGGGCGGATCTGGGCGGCGACGGCTGGGAAGGCAAGGGGCGCTTCAAGGCCAAGTCGGCCTACCTGCGCACCGCGCTGCCCGCCGACCAGGTGGCGGCGCTGTACCGCAACCTCACCGATCCGGCGTTCGGCAACCCCGCCACCCTGGTGGAGATCGCCGGGTACGGCGGCCACGTCAACACCGTCGAGGCCGCGGAAACCGCGTCCCCGCAGCGGGATTCGATCATCAAGATGCTCTACATCGTGATGTGGGCGACGCCGGAGGAGGACGCGGCCCAGCTGGCCTGGCTGCGCCGCTTCTACGCCGACGTCTACGCCGCGACCGGTGGCGTGCCGGGACGGGGCGGCGCCAACGACGGCGCGGTCCTGAACTACACCGACACCGATCCGCTGGACCCGGCGCTGCACACCGCGCCGATTCCGTGGCAGGAGCTGTACTTCGGCGCCGCCCTGCCGCGTTTGCGGGAGATCAAGGCGACGTGGGATCCGCGCGGCCACTTCACCCACGCCCTGGCCGTTCGCGGCGACAACTGACCGCACTACCGGATCACCCTGGAGGCATCCGATGACATCGCTCGAGAAGATCGAGTACTTCGACGACCGCTACCGCAAGGCCCGGGCCGGGCTGGGCGGCGCGCTGCCCGACGCCGACACTATCGGCGACTTCATGGGCGCTTGGTACAAGGCGGTCAACTCCGCCGACATCGACGCGCAGCTGGCCATGTGCACCGACGACATCCTGGTCGAGGACCCGGCCATGTTCGGCCGGTTCAGCAAGGGGCACGACGACTTCCGCCTCTTCGCCCAGATCACCTACAAGGCGTTCCCGGACATGCGGTTCGAGGCCACCGGCGCGCCGCTGGTGTCTCTCGACGGCAACCGCATCGTGGTGCCCTGGCACGGCTCGGGCACCCTGTCCGGCGGCATCTCCGGCTGGCCGCCGGAGCACCCGGAGGAGCCGGTCGCGGCCACCGGGCGCAAGTTCGATCTGGAGGGCATGGACACCTACGAGTTCCGTGACGGCTTGATCAGCTACTGGCGCATCAGCTACGACAACTTCGAGATGTCGCAGCAGCTGGGCCTGATGGGCTGACACTCCTCCTGATCGGTTCGCGCCGGGCACCGGGTACCCCTCCCCGGTGCCCGGCGCGAAACCGTTCGGTATACGACAAGGGAATTCGTGTGATGGAAAAACGTCTGTCCGGCAACCCTTCTCCGAACGCGTGGATTCGCCGATTCGGTCCGGCGCCCGACGCCCCGCACCGATTGGTTTGCTTTCCGTACGCGGGCGGATCCGCGAGCTATTTCTTCAAATGGAT
Source organism: Nocardia sp. NPDC004340 (assembly GCF_053602575.1). Classification (NCBI taxonomy): domain Bacteria; kingdom Bacillati; phylum Actinomycetota; class Actinomycetes; order Mycobacteriales; family Nocardiaceae; genus Nocardia; species Nocardia sp. NPDC004340. The sequence goes on along the minus strand of NZ_JBSGDW010000006.1, from coordinate 340,456 downwards.
GCAGGCCCTCGCGCCCGAAATCGACGTGCTCGCCGTGCAATATCCCGGCCGCCAGGAACGCCGCACCGAAACGGTCGTCGACGATATCGATCGGCTCGCCGATCACATTGCCGCGGAGTTGCTTCCGTGGCTGGACCGGCCCACCGCGTTCTTCGGGCACAGCATGGGAGCCATCCTCGCCTTCGAGGTCGCGCTGCGACTGGAACGGTCCGGGACCCGGCTCACCGAACTGTTCGTCTCCGGCCGGCGCGCGCCCGCCACCAGCCGCGACGAGCGCACCTACCTGGCCGATGACGCCGAACTGCTCGACGATGTCGTCCGTCTGGGCGCGACCGACGCCGCCGCGCTCGCCGATCCGGAGATCGCCGCCATGGTGCTGCCGGTCATCCGCGGCGACTACCGCGCCATCGAACGCTACCGGTGGACCGGCGGGCCCCGGGTGCGCTGCGGGATAACGGCGTTCACCGGGGACCTCGACCCCAAGACCACCGTCGCCGAGATGGCCGAATGGCGGGCGCACACGCACGGCGAGTTCGAGTTGCGCGAGTTTCGCGGGGGCCATTTCTTCCTCAACGAGCACGTCGCCGCGCTGCACGCGGAGATCCGGGACCGGGCCACCGGCACCGCGATGTGGTCGAAATAACTGAATTACCAACGGATTACCAACCTGTTCCGACCGCGCGGCTACGTTGAAATCACGCCTTCTGATGGCGTCACTTCCACACCACGTGCCGAATAGGCAAGGGGGAGAGCCGTTTTGAGTTCCATCAACGCCACCGATAATGCCGGGATCGCCGTCATCGGATTCGCGTGCCGCCTACCCGGCGCGGGCAACCCCGCCGAGTTCTGGGAACTGCTGAGCTCGGGCATCAGCGCCATCTCCTCCTGGCCCGACGACCGCGCCGCGTACGCCGGGGCGGGCGACCGTCCCGAGCGGCGCGGCGCGTTCCTGGCCGATGTCGAGGGCTTCGACGCGCCGTTCTTCGGGATCTCGCCGCGCGAGGCGGCCGCGATGGACCCGCGGCAGCGGCTGGTGCTCGAACTCGCCTGGGAGGCACTGGAAGACGCCGGCACCCGGCCCGAGCAGCTCCGCGGCGGCGACACCGCGGTGCTGGTCGGCACCCACCGCGACGACTACGCCGCCCTGCTCGGCACCCTGTCCGAGGACGCCATCACCCATCACAGCCTGACCGGCGCCAGCCGCGGCGTGATCGCCAACCGGGTCTCCTACTTCCTCGGCGTGCACGGGCCCAGCCTGACCGTCGACTCGGTGCAGTCCTCGGCCCTGGTGGCGGTGCATCTCGCCTGCCAGAGCCTGCGCACCGGCGAGGCGTCCACAGCCCTGGTGGCCGGCGTCAACCTGAACCTGTCCGCGGCGACAGCGGTCGCGACCGAGCGCTTCGGCGGGCTCTCGCCCACCGGCACCTCCGCCGCCTTCGACGCGAGCGCCGACGGATTCGTGCGCGGTGAGGGCGCGGTCGCGCTGCTGCTCAAGCCGCTGGCCGACGCCATCGCGGCCGGTGACCGCATCCACGGCGTGATCCACGGCAGCGCGGTCAACAACGACGGCGCGACCGAGGGACTCACGGTGCCCGGGCAGGCCGCCCAGGAACAGGTCCTGCGGGAGGCGTACCGGCGGGCCGGGGTGTCCGCGGCGCAGGTCCAGTACGTCGAGACGCACGGCACCGGGACGCCGGTCGGCGATCCGATCGAGGCGGCCGCGCTGGGCGCGGTGCTGGGGTCGGGCCGGACCCGGCCGCTGCCGATCGGCTCGGTGAAGACCAATATCGGGCACCTGGAGGGCGCGGCCGGGCTGGCCGGACTGCTCAAAGTGCTGCTGTGCCTGCGGAACCGGCAGCTGCCGCCGAGCCTGAACTTCTCGGACCCGAACCCCGCGATCCCGTTCGACGAGCTGAATCTCGCTGTGCAGACCGAGCTTTCGGAGTGGCCCGAGCCCTCCATGCCGCTGCTCGCGGGGGTGAGCTCGTTCGGCATGGGCGGCACCAACTGCCACCTGGTGGTCGGCGAAGCGCCGGAGACCGAGCCGGCGGCCGAGACGGGCCGTCCGCGCGCGGTCGCGCCGTGGGTGCTCTCGGCGCGCACGCCCGAAGCGCTCGCCGACCAGGCGACCCGGCTCGCGGAACTCACCTCGCAGGATCCCGTCGATGTGGGCTGGTCGCTGGCCACCACCCGGACGACGTTCGACCACCGCGCCGTGGTCGCCGCGGGCGACGGCCCGGCCCGCAAGCGCGCGCTCGAGGCGCTCGCCGCGGGGCTGCCCGCGCCGGGGCTGGTGACCGGCTCGGTCGAGCCGGGCGAGCTCGCGGTGGTGTTCTCCGGCCAGGGCGGTCAGCGGATCGGGATGGGCCTGGAGCTCTACCGCGAATTCCCGGTCTTCGCCGCGGAATTCGACGCCATCGCCGCGCACCTGGATCCGGTCCTGGACCGGCCGCTGCGCGACCTCATCGCCACCGGCGCGGACCTGGACCGGACCGGCTACGCGCAGCCCGCGCTGTTCGCGCTGCAGGTGTCGCTGTATCGGCTGATCGAATCCTGGGGCATCGCACCGGATTTCGTCGCCGGGCACTCCATCGGTGAGATCGCCGCGGCGCACGTGGCGGGGGTGCTGTCGCGCGCCGACGCGGCCACCCTGGTCGCGGCGCGCGGACGGCTCATGCAGGCGCTGCCCAGCGGCGGGGCCATGATCGCGCTGGAAGCCACCGAGGACGAGGTCGCGCCACTGCTGGCCGGACTGCCCGAGCTGGGGATCGCCGCCGTCAACGGGCCGCGCGCGATCGTCATCGCCGGACAGGACCGCGGTGCGGTCGAGGTCGCCGCCCTGGTGACCGCCATGGGCCGGAAGACCAAGCGGCTCAATGTCTCCCACGCCTTCCACTCGCCGCTCATGGAGCCGATGCTCGACGAGTTCGCGGCGGTGGTGCGTACCCTGACCTTCGCGCAGCCGACCCTGCGGGCGGTGTCCTCGGTGACGGGGGGACCGGCGCAGGAGTGGGCGTCGGCGGACTACTGGGTGGAGCACATCCGGCAGCCGGTCCGATTCGTGGACGCCGTCCGTGGGCTCGAAACCTACGGCGTGACATTGGCATTCGAGCTCGGCCCCGACGGGGTGTGCTCGGCCATGATGGCCGACGCGGCCCTCGACGCCGAGCGGATCACCGCCGTCCCGGCCCTGCGCCCGGACCGCGACGAACCCGCCACCATCGTGAACGCGGCGGGGCAGCTGTTCACCCGCGGCGCGCGGATCGACTGGACCGCACTGTTCTCCGGAGCCGGTGCGCGGGTCGTGGATTTGCCGACATATCCGTTCCAGCGCCGCCGGTATCCGCTGCTGGGCGGTGCGGTCGTACCAGCTGTCGCGTCGGCGGCGACCTCGCGGGCGACGGCCACCGCCGCGCCGGAGGGGGCGGCGGTCGCCGCTCGCGCCACGGCGGACATCGATGTGAATGCGCTGGTCACCGGCCACATCCGGGCCGTGCTCGGCTTCGACGCCATCGAACGCGTCGACACTCACGCCCGCTTCCGTGACCTCGGTTTCGATTCCCTGCTCGGCGTCGAGCTGCGCAAGGCCCTGGCCCGCGCCACCGACCTGAGCCTGCCCGGCGGACTGCTGTTCGACTACCCGACGCCCGCGGCCCTGATCGACTACCTGAACGCCGCGCTCACCGGCACCGCGAACGACGGTGCGGCCGAGGCGTTCACGGCCGCCGGTGACGAACCCATCGCCATCGTCGGCATGGCCTGCCGCTATCCCGGCGGCATCGCCGGACCCGACGACCTGTGGCGGGTGGTGGCCGACGGCATCGACGCCATCACCGAATTCCCGGCCGGCCGCGGGTGGGACGAGGCCCTCTTCGACGGGGACCGGCCCGGCGGCAGCTACGTGCGGCTCGGCGGCTTCCTGGAGCACGCCGACGAGTTCGACGCGGGCCTGTTCGGCATCTCGCCGCGGGAGGCGCTGGCCATGGACCCGCAGCAGCGGCTGCTGCTCGAAACCTCTTGGGAGGCCATCGAACACGCGAGCATCGATCCGCAGTCGCTCGCCGGTTCGCGCACGGGCGTGTTCGTCGGCGCGACCGTCTCGGACTACGGCCCGCGCATGCACACGCCCGCCGCGGGCACCGAGGGCTACGTGCTGACCGGTACCGCCAACAGCGTGATGTCGGGTCGCATCGCCTACCAGCTGGGCCTGCTCGGCCCGGCGCTGACCGTGGACACCGCGTGCTCCTCGTCGCTGGTCGCGATTCACCTCGCGGTGCGCTCGCTGCGGGCGGGGGAGTCCGCGCTGGCGCTGGCCGGTGGCGCGGCCGTGATGGCCAATCCCGGCATGTTCGTGGAGTTCTCGCGCCAGCGCGGCCTCGCGCCCGACGGCCGCTGCAAGCCGTTCGCGGCCGCCGCCGACGGCACGGCGTGGGCCGAGGGCGCGGGCGTGCTGCTGCTGGAACGGCTCTCCGACGCGCGCCGCCATGGCCACCGGGTGCTCGGTGTCATTCGCGGCACCGCCATCAACCAGGACGGCGCGTCCAATGGTCTGACCGCGCCCAACGGTCCCGCGCAGCGGCGCGTGATCGGCGCGGCCCTCGCCGACGCCGGGCTGACCGCCGGCGTGGTCGACGCGGTGGAGGCCCACGGCACCGGCACCGCGCTGGGCGACCCGATCGAGGCCGACGCCCTGCTCGCGACCTATGGCGCACAGCGTGACTCGGGCCGGCCCCTGTACCTGGGATCGCTGAAATCCAATATCGGCCACGCGCAGGCGGCCGCCGGTGTGGCCGGTGTGATCAAGATGGTGCAGGCCATGCGGCACGGCGTGCTGCCCGGCACCCTGCACCTCGACGCGCCCACCCCGCACGTCGACTGGTCGGCGGGCAGCATCGAACTGCTGGCCCAGCGGCGTGACTGGCCGCGCGGGGAGCAGCCGCGCCGGGCCGGCGTGTCCTCCTTCGGCATCAGCGGCACCAACGCCCACCTGGTCTTGGAGGAGGCCGAGTCCGAATCCGGCCCAACCACATTCCCCGGAACCAAGCCTGCCGCGTCCACGGCCGGTGCGGTCGTTCGGCCGGTGGCTTGGGTCGTGTCGGGTCGCGACCGTCAGGCCCTGCGGGGGCAGGCGGGGAAGCTGGACGAGTTCCTGGCCGCGCGGCCGGACGCTTCGATCGGCGCGTTCGCACACTCGCTGGTGCGGACCCGGGCGCTGCTGCCCGAACGCGCGGTCGTGGTCGGCCGCACCCACGCGGATTTCCGGGCCGGTCTGGCTGCCCTGCGCGATGGAACCGATGCGCCGCAGCTGGTTTCGGGACGGGCCGCACGTGCCGTGCGCACGGCGTTCCTGTTCACCGGTCAGGGCGCGCAGCGTCTCGGCATGGGGCAGGAGCTCTATGCCGCCTTCCCGGCGTTCGCCGCCGCCTTCGACGAGGTGTGCGCGGCCTTCGACCCGTGGCTGGCGCTGCCGCTGCGCGAGGTCGTCCGCGACCACGCCGACGCCCTGGACCGGACCGAGTACACCCAGCCCGCCCTGTTCGCGGTGGAGGTGGCGCTCGCCGCGCTGTGCCGTGAGCTGGGCCTGATTCCCGATGCGGTGGCCGGTCATTCGATCGGTGAGCTGGCGGCGCTGCACGTCGCCGGCGGCATCGGACTCGCCGACGCCGCGAAGCTGGTCGCCGCACGCGGTCGGCTGATGCAGGCGGCGCGCGCGGGTGGGGCGATGATCGCCATCGGCGCGCCCGCCGACGAGGTGGCCGCCTCCCTCGACGGGTACGCGGTGGATATCGCGGCGGTGAACGGACCCGCCTCCGTGGTGATCTCCGGTGACACCGACGCCGCCGAGGCCGTCGCCGAGCGCTGGCGGGCCGCGGGTCACCGCACCCACACGCTGCGGGTCAGCCACGCCTTCCACTCCGCGCACATGGATTCCGCGCTGGCGGAGTTCCGGGCCGTCGCCGAGTCGGTGTCCTTCACCGAACCCGTGATTCCCGTGGTGTCCGCGCTCTCGCCCGAGCAGGCCGACCTCACCTCGCCCGACTACTGGGTGCGTCAGCTGCGCGGCACCGTGCGCTTCCTGGACGCCGTGCGCCGGCTCGAGGACGACGATATCCGGCTGTTCGTGGAGATCGGCCCCGACGCGGTGCTCACCGCCATGGCCCGTGAGTCCTTCGCGACCCCGGCGTCGATCGCGGTGCCCCTGCTGCGCCGCGGCCGCTCCGAGGACGACACCTTCGTGACCGGTCTGGCCACCGCGCACGTCCACGGCGCGCCCGCCGACCTGACCGCCCTGGTCGAATCGCATTCGGCCACGGTCGAATTGCCCACCTACGCGTTCCAGCGCGGCAGCTACTGGCTGCGCGGCGGTACCGAGCGGCCCGCCGCCGGGCATCCGATCCTCACCACCCGGGTGGATCGCGCGGACCGGGACGAGGTGCTCTTCAGCGGCACCCTGACCACCGCCGAACACGGCTGGCTGCGCGACCACGTCATCGCAGGTGCGCCGATCCTGCCCGCCGCCGCCTTCGTGGACTTCGCGGTCGCCGCGGCGAATCTGCTGGGCGCCGAGCAGGTCTCCGAAGTCGTGGTGGAAGCCGCACTGCCGCTCGACGGTTCGGTCGAGGTGCAGCTGATCGCCGGCACCGTCGGCGCGAACGAGCGGCGGCCCTTCACGATCCACGCCCGGACCGCCGAGGACGCGCCCTGGTCGCGGCACGCCTCCGGCTTCTTCGACCTCGCCGCCGCGCCCGCCCCCGGGCTCGGCGACGAGTGGCCCGCGCCGGATGCCGTCGAGGAGCCGATCGAGCACGCCTACGACCGGCTCGCCGGCGTCGGCTACCAGTACGGGCCCGCCTTCCGCGGCCTGACCCGCTGGTGGCGCACCGACGACGCGCTGTTCGCGGAAGTCCGGCTGCCCGATGCCCGCGTCGACGAGGCCGGTCGCTACGGCCTCCATCCCGCGCTGCTCGACGCCGTCCTGCATCCGCTGGTGCTGGATCTGGCCGATGCCGCCGGGCCCCGGGAGATGCTGCTGCCGTACGCGTTCTCCGCGGTGCGCGTGAGCCTTCCGGGCGCGAGCGCCCTGCGGGCCCGCCTGATCCGCACCGGCCGGACGTCGGCCGAGATCACCGTCACCACCGACGACGGCACCCCGGTCGCCGTCATCGGGGCGCTGGACTTCCGGCCCACCGCCGTCGAGGGCTTGGTCACCAGGCCGCCGCTCTACGCCCTGGCCTGGCAGCCGCTGCCCGAATCCGAGTCCACCGGAACCGAAGTCGAGACCCTGGTCCTCGAACCCGGAGACACCCCCGAACAGGTGCACGCGGCCACGATCCTGGCCACCGAATCGATCCAGCGCCACCTGGCCGAGGCGAGCTCGCCGCTCGTCCTCGTCACCCGTGGCGCGGTGGCCACCACCGCGGGCGAGCGGGTCGACGACCTCGCCGGCGCCGCCGTATGGGGCCTCGCCCGCGTCGCCGCCACCGAACACCCCGGACGGGTGCTGGTGCTCGACATTCCGGCGCGGGACGAGATCGGGGAGTGGCCGAACCGCGCCGCTGCCACCGGGGAGGCCCAGCTCGCCGTCCGCGACGGCGCGCTGCACATCCCCCGGGTCGCCACGCGCACAACCGAATTCACCGGCGTCCCGATCCGCACCGACGGCACCGCGCTGATCACCGGCGGCACCGGCGGACTCGGCGCGCTGTTCGCCCGCCACCTGGTCGCCGAACACGGTGTGCGCCACCTGTTGCTGGTCAGCCGCCGCGGCCCGGCCACCCCGGGCGCGGAGGACCTGACCGCCGACCTGCGCGCCGCCGGTGCGACCGTCGAGGTGCTCGCCGCCGATATGGCCGACCCGAACGCCGTTGCCGGAGTCCTCGCCGCGATCCCCGGCGACCGTCCGCTGCGGGTGGTCGTGCATGCCGCGGGCACGCTCGCCGACGCCATGATCGACACGCTGACCGCCGAGCAGATCCACACCGTGCTGCACCCGAAGGTCGACGCCGCCTGGCAGTTGCACCGGGCCACGGCCGCACTGGATCTCGACGCGTTCATCCTGTTCTCCTCGCTGTCGGGCACCATCGGCACGGCGGGACAGGGCAATTACGCCGCCGCCAACGCCTATCTCGACGGCCTCGCCGCCCATCGCGCCGCCGCGGGCCTGCCCGCGCGCTCCCTGGCGTGGGGTCTGTGGGACACCTCGGTCGGCATGGGGACGGGTCTGTCCGCCGCCGATATCGACCGGTGGAAGCGCTTGGGCGCACCGCCGTTGACGGTCGAGGCGGGTCTGGCGCTGTTCGACGCCGCGCTCGGCAGCCCCGAACCGGTCGTGGTCGCGGCGACCATCGACTACGGCGTGCCCGCCGCGGCCGCCCCGGCCATCCTGCGCGCACCCGTGCGCCGCGCGAACCGGACCGCGGGCGGCACCTGGGCCGACCGCATGACCGCCCTCGCCGACGACCGGCGCGCCGACGCGCTGCTGGAGTACGTGCTGAGCGTGAGCGCCGCCGTGCTGGGCCATGATTCGGCCTCCGGCCTCGACGCCGACAGCGCCTTCCGGGAACTGGGCTTCGACTCGCTGGCCGGGCTCGAACTGCGCAACCGGATCGGCGCCGAGACCGGTTTCACCCTGGGCGCGACCGTCGTGTTCGACCACCCGTCGCCGACCGCGCTGGCCACCCACCTGGGGGAACTGCTGCGGCCGAAGCAGCCCGCCGCCGCCACGGTGGCGGTGAAAGCTCGTGCAGCCCAGGACGATCCGATCGTGATCGTCGGCATGGCCTGCCGCTATCCCGGCGACGTCCGCACACCGGGCCACCTGTGGCAGCTCGTCGCCGACGGCGTCGACGCCATCGGCGAGTTCCCGGTCAACCGGGGTTGGAACGTGGACGAACTCTACGATCCGCGCTCCGAACGGCCGGGCACCTCCTCGACCAAGAACGGCGGCTTCCTCTACGACGCAGACCTGTTCGACGCCGACTTCTTCGGCATCTCCCCGCGCGAGGCCACGGCCACGGACCCGCAGCAGCGCCTGCTGCTCGAAACCGCCTGGGAGGCCATGGAATACGCGGCCATCGACCCGGCGACCCTGCGCGGCAGCCGCACCGGCGTCTTCACCGGCGCCATGTACGACGACTACGCCATCCGGGTGCAGGGCGCGGCGGGCGAATTCGAGGGCCTGCTGCTGGCGGGCAACCTGTCCAGCGTGATCTCCGGCCGCTTGGCCTACACCTTCGGCTTCGAGGGTCCCGCGATCACGGTCGACACCGCCTGCTCGTCCTCGCTGGTGGCCATGCACCTGGCCGCGCAGTCGCTGCGCAGCGGCGAGTGCGATCTCGCGGTCGCCGGCGGCGTCACCGTCATGTCCACCCCGAACACCTTCGTCGAGTTCTCCCGGCAGCGCGGCCTGTCCGCCGACGGCCGCTGCAAGGCGTTCGGCGCCGACGCCGACGGCACCGGCTGGTCCGAGGGCGTGGGACTGGTCGTGTTGCAACGACTCTCCGACGCCCGCGCCGCCGGACACGAGGTGCTGGCCGTGCTGCGCGGCACCGCCGTCAACCAGGACGGCGCGTCCAACGGCCTCACCGCGCCCTCCGGCCCCGCGCAGGAGCGGGTGATCCGCGCGGCCCTGGCCGACGCCGGACTGTCCGCCGCCGAGGTGGACGCGGTGGAGGCGCACGGCACCGGCACCCGGCTGGGCGACCCGATCGAAGCGCAGGCACTGCTCGCCACCTACGGCAGCGACCGCGCGGACGACCGCCCGCTGTGGCTCGGATCGCTGAAGTCGAATATCGGTCACTCGCAGGCGGCTTCGGGCGTGGGCGGCGTGATCAAGATGATCGAGGCCATGCGCCGGGGTGTGCTGCCGCGCACCCTGCACGCCGAAACGCCCAGCCCGCACGTGGACTGGTCCTCGGGCGCGGTGCGCCTGCTGACCGAGGCCCGGCCGTGGCCGGAGACCGGCCAGCCGCGCCGGGCCGGTGTGTCATCCTTCGGTGTCAGCGGCACCAACGCGCACGTCATTCTCGAGCAGCCCGCCCCGCGGACCGCCGTCGCGGTCGCGCCGGAGCAGCCGGTGCCCTGGATCCTGTCCGCCAAGGACGACGCCGGACTGCGGGAGGTCGCCGCCCGGCTGCGCGACCACCTGGCCGAAACCGACGCCCGCCCGGCCGATCTCGGCCTCACCCTGGCGACCGGACGCGCGCGGCACGATGTGCGCGCCGCCATCACCGGTGACCCCGCCGAGCTGGCCCGGGCCCTCGACGACATCGCTGCGGACCGGCCGAACACCGCCGTCGCCCGGGCGCAGCGGGGATCGCGCGGGAAGCTGGGCATGCTGTTCACCGGTCAGGGCAGTCAGCGGCTCGGGATGGGCCGCGAACTGTACGAGACCTCACCGGTTTTCGCGGGCGTCTTCGACGAGATCTGCGCGCTGCTGGACCCCGGTCTGGCGCGCCCGCTGCGCGAGGTGCTGTTCGCTCCGGAGGACTCCGCCGACTCGGCGCTGCTCGACCAGACGCATTTCGCGCAGGCCGCGCTGTTCGCCGTCGAGACGGCCCTGTACCGGACCGTCGAAAGTCACGGTCTGCGACCGGATTACCTGACCGGCCACTCGATCGGCGAGGTCGCCGCCGCGCACGCCGCCGGGGTGCTCGACCTGGCCGACGCCGCGACACTGGTCTCGGCGCGCGGACGGCTCATGCAGGCGGCCCGCTCGCACGGCGCGATGATCGCCGTCGAGGCCACCGAGGCGGAGCTGGCCCCGGACCTGGCGGGATACGGCGACGCCGTGGTGATCGCCGCGATCAACGGTCCGCGTTCGACCGTCATCTCCGGTGACGCCGACGCGGCCGCCGCGGTCGCCGAGCTGTGGCGCGAACGCGGCCGCAAGGTGCGGCAGCTGCCGGTCAGCCATGCCTTCCACTCCCCGCACATGGACGACGTGCTCGACGAATTCCACCGCGCCATCGCGCATCTGGACTTCCGGCCGCCGACCATTCCCCTGGTCTCCAATGTCACCGGAACCCTGGCCACCGTGGAGGAGGTGACCGACCCCGGGTACTGGGTCCGCCACATCCGCCTCGCGGTGCGCTTCCTCGACGGCATCCGCTACCTCGAGAGCGCCGGCGTCACCGACTTCGTGGAGATCGGTCCCGACGGGGTGCTCTCCGCGCTGGCGCAGCAGACCCTCACCGCCACCGACGGTTTCGCCGCGCCCGTGCTGCGTCGTGGCCGTTCGGAGCGGCAGACCCTGACCGCGGCGGTGGCGATCGCGGGGATGCGCGGCCACCGCGTGGACTGGGACAGCCTGTACACCGGCGCGCGCCGAGTCGCCGCGCCCACCTATCCCTTCCAGCACAAGCGGTACTGGCTCGAACCCGCCGCCCGGACGCTGAATCTCGCCGGTCTGGGCCTGGGTGCCGCCGACCACGAGCTGCTGGGCGCGGCCGTCCCGATCGCGAATCGCGACGAGGTCCGGTTCACCACGCGCCTGAGCGTCGAATCCGTGCCGTGGCTGGCCGATCACGCCCTCGACGGCCTGCCGGTCGTGGCGGGCACCGCGCTGGTCGACATGGTCCTGCACGCCGCGGGCCGGGTCGGCTGCGACGAGCTGGCCGAACTCACCATCGGCGCGCCGCTGGTGCTGCCGCCGGGCGGCGCCACCGTCCAGGTCGGCATCGGGCTGCCCGACGAACTGGGCCGCCGCAGCGCCGAAGTCCACTCGCGTCGCACCGACGACGGCGAATGGGTCACGCACGCCAGTGGATTCGTGGTCGCCCGCACCGAGGACCGCACCGCGGGCACGGTCGGCGCGATCGACGACTCCGAGTTCGGCCTCACCGGTGTCTACGAGCGGCTGCACGACCTCGGCTACCAGTACGGTCCCGCGTTCCAGGGGCTGCAACGGGTGCGCCGCACCGGCGAATCCCTGTTCGTCGCGGTCGAACTCCCGGAGGCGCGCCACGGCGATCACGTCGACCTGCACCCGGCCCTGCTCGACGCCGCGCTGCACGCGCTGCTGCCGGGCGTCACCGACGAGTCGGCCCGGTCGTGGCTGCCCTTCGCCTGGAGCGGCGTGCGGATCCACGCGACCGGAGCGACCGCGCTCCGGGTGCGCATCGACGTGGAGGACGCCGGCGCCGACGCGCTGCGGGTGTCGCTGCACGCCGACGATCCGGCCGGAGCACCGGTGGCCACCGTCGATTCACTGGTCCTGCGGGCTCGCACGGCCGTCACGGCCGCCACCGAGGTGGACGGTCTGCTCGTGCCGCGGCTGCGGCCGGTGCGGACCGAGGGCGACGGCGTCGGGGTGCAGATCATCGAAGCGCCCACCGGCCTGCCCAAGGCCGTGCTGCACGCCACCCTGGAGACCATCCGCGACTGGCTCGCGCAGTCCGAGGGGCAGCGGCTCGCGATCGTCACCGCCGCGGGCGAACTCGGCCACGCGGGCATCCGCGGCCTGGTCCGGTCGGCGGAGGCGGAGAACCCGGGCCGGGTCACCGTCGTCGAGATCGACGAGTCCGAACGCTCACGCGACGTCCTGGACCGGGCCGCCGCCACGGGTGAACCGCACGTCGTGGTGCGCGACGGCGAACTGTTCGCGCCCCGCCTCGAGCGGATGCGGCAGGTGGCGGGGGAGACCCCGGACTGGTCGCGGGGCACGGTCCTGATCACCGGCGGCACCGGCACCCTGGGCGCCCTGCTGGCCCGCCACCTGGTGGCCGAGCACGGCGCCCGGGACCTGCTGCTGCTCAGCCGCCGCGGCCCCGCCGCTCCCGGTGCGGCCGAATTGAGCTCGGAGCTGGCCGAATTCGGGGCACGGGTCGCCATCGTCGCCGCCGACGTGACCGACCGCGCCGCGCTCGCCGCCGCCATCGACGACCGCACCATCGGCGCGGTCGTGCACACCGCGGGCCTCACCGAGGACGGTGTCGTCACCGCCCTCACCCGCGAACAACTCGACCGGGTGCTGCGGCCCAAGCTCGACGCGGCCTGGCACCTGCACGACCTCACCCTCGCCCACCAGCCCTCGGCCTTCGTCCTGTACTCCTCGGTGGCGGGCCTGCTCGGCACCGCCGGCCAGGCGAACTACGCGGCCGCCAACACCTACCTGGACGGTCTCGCCGAGCACCGCCACGCCCAGGGCCTGCCCGCGACCTCGCTGGCGTGGGGATTGTGGGCCGGGAGCAGCGAACTCAGCGGCCACCTCGAGGACGTGGACCTGCGGCGGCTCGCCCGCTCGGGCCTGCTGCCCCTCGACCCGGCCGAGGCCCTGGAGCTGTTCGACGCCGCCGTCCGCACCGGGGAACCGGTGCTCGCGGTGACCCGGATCGACCAGGAAGCCCTGCGCGCCAACGAGTCCGGGGTGCCCGCACCGCTGCGGGACCTGGTGCGCACCAAGGCGCGCCGCGCCGCCGCGGCGGCCTCGGCCGCACCGGATCTGACGGCCCGGCTCGCCGGACTCGACCCCGACGCGCGCATCCAGGCGCTCGCCGATCTGGTCCGGGCCCGCGCCGCCGCGGCCCTGGGTCACGCCGACGACTCCGCCGTCACCCGGGACCGGTCCTTCCAGGAGCTCGGTTTCGACTCGCTCATGGCGGTCGAGCTGCGCAACGACCTCGGCAAGGCGCTCGGCATGGCGCTGCCCGCCACGCTGATCTTCGATCACGCCAACCCGGCGGCCCTGGCCGAACACCTGGCCGGACAGCTCGGATTCGACACCGGCACCACCGAAGTGCCGGTCCTCGAATTGATCGACGGCCTGCGCCCGTCCATCACGGCCGCGCTGACCGACACCGCCACCGGCCAGGCCGCGGCCATCGCGGCCCGGCTGCGGGAACTGCTGAGCCTGGTCACCGCCGACACCGGCTTCGAGGGCGATCTCGACGCGGCGACCGACGACGAGCTCTACGCGCTCATCGATGAGCTCGACTGAATTCCCCTACCTCCCTTCCTCTTCCGACCTCAACCGAAAGGCGGCGGCCGATGTCCGACCAGGCGAAGCTGCGCGAATACCTCAAGCGTGCGATCGCGGATTCCCACCAGGCCCGCAAGCAGCTGGCCGCCGTCGAGGAATCGATGCGTGAGCCGATCGCCGTCGTGGGACTGGGATGTCGCTACCCGGGCGGGGTCGTGAACCCGGCGGGACTGTGGGACCTGGTCACCCGGGGCGCGGACGCGGTCTCGGAATTCCCGACCAACCGCGGCTGGGACCTGGGCTCGCTGTTCGACAGCGACGCCGCGCAGGCGGGCCGGTCCTACAGCCGCGGCGGCGGATTCCTCCTCGACGCGGACCGGTTCGACGCGGGCTTCTTCGGACTGTCCCCGCGCGAGGCGCTGGCCATGGACCCACAGCAGCGGCTGCTGCTCGAAACCGGCTGGGAGGCATTGGAATCGGCGGGACTGGTGCCGCGCGCGCTGCGCGGCACCCAGACCGGTGTGTTCGCCGGGCTCATGTACTCCGACTACGGCGCGCGGCCCGGAGTGGGCGGGGAGTTCGAGGGGTATCTGTTCGCCGGTAGCGCGGGCAGTATCGCCGTGGGCCGCCTGGCGTACCTGCTGGGCCTGGAGGGTCCGGCGATCTCCGTCGACACCGCGTGCTCGTCCTCGCTCGTGGCGCTGCACCTGGCGGCGCAGTCCCTGCGGCGCGGGGAATGCGACCTGGCGCTGGCCGGTGGCGTCACGGTGATGTCGACGCCGCAGGCGTTCGTGGAGTTCTCACGCCTGCGCGGTCTGTCGGAGGACGGCCGCTGCCGCTCCTACGGCGCCGGCGCCGATGGCACCGGCTGGGCCGAAGGCGCTGGTTTGCTGGTGCTGCAACGCTTGTCGGACGCGGTGGCCGCGGGGCGTGAAGTCCTGGCGGTCATCCGCGGCAGCGCGATCAATCAGGACGGCGCCTCCAACGGACTGACCGCGCCGTCGGGCCCCGCGCAGGAGCGCGTCATCCGGGCGGCCCTGGCCGACAGCCGCCTGTCGGCCAGTGAGGTCGACGCCGTGGAGGGCCACGGCACCGGCACCCGGCTCGGCGACCCGATCGAGGCGCGGGCCCTGCTGGCCACCTACGGCAGCGATCGGGCCGGCCGGCAGCCGCTGCTGCTGGGCTCGCTGAAGTCCAACTTCGGGCATTCCCAGGCCGCCGCGGGCGTGGGCGGCGTGATCAAGATGATCGAGGCCATGCGGCACGGCGTGCTGCCCCGCACCCTGCACGCGGAAACCCCCACCCCCGAAGTGGATTGGTCCTCGGGGGAGGTGGAGCTGCTCGTCGAGCCGCGGGACTGGCCCGAGACCGGGCAGCCGCGCCGGGCCGGTGTGTCCTCGTTCGGTTTCGGCGGCACCAACGCGCACGTGATCGTCGAACAGGCTCCGGTACTGGAAACCGCTGAGCCGCAACCGGTCACGGTGGAACTGCCCGTCGTGCCGTGGCTCGTCTCGGGCCGCACCCCCGAGGCTGTCGAAGCGCAGACCGCCAGACTGCGTGAGTACGTGGCGGGTTCGCCCGCCGGTGAACTGGATATCGCCTACTCGCTGGCCTCCACGCGCACCGCCTTCGAGCACCGCACCGTGTTGTGGCCGGGCGCGGACGCCGCCGACACCGCGCCCATCATCGCCGGTGACGGCGGGCTGGGCGTGGTCTTCACCGGTCAGGGCGCGCAGCGGATCGGCATGGGCGCGGAACTGGCGGCCCGCTTCCCGGTCTACGCCGAGGCCCTG
This sequence comes from Nocardia sp. NPDC004340, assembly GCF_053602575.1. Classification (NCBI taxonomy): domain Bacteria; kingdom Bacillati; phylum Actinomycetota; class Actinomycetes; order Mycobacteriales; family Nocardiaceae; genus Nocardia; species Nocardia sp. NPDC004340. Next base: position 324,745 of record NZ_JBSGDW010000006.1, on the reverse strand, counting down.
GACGAGATCGCGGCCCTGCTGGATCCGCTGCTCGGCCGCTCGCTGCGGGAACTGATCACGAGCGGTGAGGGGCTCGACGGCACCGGGATGGCTCAGCCCGCGCTGTTCGCCGTCGAGGTCGCCCAGTGGCGGCTGCTGCGCTCCTGGGGCGTGAATGTCCGCGCGGTGGCTGGCCATTCGGTGGGTGAGTTCGCGGCCGCGCACGTGGCCGGTGTGCTCTCGCTCGCCGACGCCGCTCGCCTGGTGGCCGCGCGTGGCGCGTTGATGCAGGCGCTGCCGACGGGTGGTGCGATGGTCGCGGTCTCGGTGTCGGAGGCGACGGTGCTTCCGCTGCTGGGTGATTCGGTGTCGATCGCGGCGGTGAACGGTCCGGAGTCGGTCGTCCTGTCCGGTCCCGAGGACGCCGTCCTGGCCGTCGTGGACCGGTTGGACTGCCGTCACAAGCGGCTGACGGTGAGCCACGCCTTCCACTCGGCCCTGATGGACCCCATGCTCGAGCAGTTCCGCGCGGCCGCCGAGACCATCACCTACTCGCCGTCCACCATCCCGTTCGTCTCCACGCTCACCGGCCAGGTCACCGAGCCGGCGGGCGCGGACTACTGGGTGGACCAGGTGCGCGGGGCCGTCCGCTTCGCCGACGCCGCCACGACGCTCGCCGGACTCGGCGTCAGCGCCATCGCGGAGATCGGCCCCGACGCCGTGCTCACCCCGCTGCTGGAAGCCGTCACCGACACCTCCGCGATCGCGCTGCAGCGCCGCGACAGCGCCGAAGCCGACACCCTCGTCCGCGGCCTCGCCGGCCTGCACACACACGGCATCGGCGTCGACTGGGAGGCGTTCTTCGCCGGCACCGGCGCCCGCCGGGTCGCGCTGCCCACCTACGCGTTCCAGCGCGAGCGGTACTGGCTGCACCCCAATACGGCTTCGGCCGCCTCGGGTTTCGACCCGGTCGACCACCCGATCCTCACCGGCGTGCTGCACCTGTCCGACATCGGCGGCGCGCTGCTCACCGGTGTGCTCGACCCCAATACCCAGCCCTGGCTGACCCAGCACACCATCGACGGCGCCACCATCGTCCCCGGCACGCTGCTGCTCGAGCTGGCCTTCCGGGCCGCCGCGGAAATCGCCGAAGAGCCTTCCCGGGTCGAGGAATTCACCATCGCCGCGCCGCTGGAACTCACCGATCAGCCGGTGACGATCCGGGTCAGCATCGCCGCCGCCGACGGCGACGGCAAGCGGCAGGTGGAGATCCGCTCCCGTGTTGCGGGCGGCCAGGACTGGCGACTGCACGCCACCGGCCTGCTGGACGGGGCCGACCCGAGCATCGCCCCCGGCGTCATCGGCGAGTGGCCCCCGCGCGGCGCGCAGGAGGTCGACCTCACCGGGGCCTACGATCGCGCGGCCGACCACGGCTACGAATACGGCCCGGTGTTCAACGGCCTGCGCAAGCTGTGGCGGCGCGGCGAGGACCTGTTCGCCGAACTCGCCCTCGACGACGAGTACGCCGCCGGGGCCGACCGGTTCACCGTGCACCCCGCCCTGCTCGACGCCGCGGCGCACGCCCTGGTCCCGGGCATCTCCGACACCGATCGTCCCGCGCTGCTGCCGTTCTCGTGGTCCGGGGTGACGATCCCCGAATTCCCGGCGACGGCGCTGCGGGTCCGGATCACCCCGGCCGGGCGCGACGCGGTCGCCATGCTCATCGCCGACGAATCCGGCGCGACCCTGTTCGCCGTGGACGCCCTGGCCCTGCGCCCGCAGGCCGCAGCCGGCGCGGACCAGACGCTGTTCGAACTGGAGTGGAGCGAAATCCCCACTCCCGCCGCGACATCCGATCGCACCGGGTGGGTGGCGGTCGGCGAGGTGCCGGGCATGGACACCCGATACGCCGAGCTGGACGAGGTCACCGGCACACCCGCCGCGGTCGTGGTCAGGCTGCCCGCCGCCGACCAGGCCACGGAGATTCCTTCCGCTGCACACGATGTCGTTCACCGCACCCTCGCGGTCGTGCGCACCGCCATCCTCGACGAACGGTTCGCGAATTCCCGGCTGGTGTTCCTCACCGAGTCCGCGGCCGGTCCCGCCGCCGCGAACCTGCCGCAGGCCGGAGCCTGGGGCTTGGTCCGCGCGGCCCAGACCGAACACCCGGACCGCTTCACCCTCATCGACGTCGACGCGGACCCCGGTTCGTGGGATGCCCTCGACGCCGCCATCGCGAGCGGTGAGCCGCAGGTGGCGATTCGCGCCGGGGCGCTGCATGTCCCGCGCCTGATCCGCGCCCGCGCCGCCACCGTCGACACCGACCCGTGGACGCAGGGCACGGTACTGATCACCGGCGGCACCGGCACGCTCGGCGCGGCCCTCGCCCGGCACCTGGTCGACACCCACGGCACCCGCGCGCTGCTGCTGCTGAGCCGCCGCGGTCCCGACGCGCCCGGCGCGACCGACCTGCGGACCGAATTGACCGACCGCGGAGCGGAAGTCACGATCCTCGCCTGCGATGTCACCGATCCGGCCGAGCTGGCCGCCGTCGTCGCCGCGCACCCGGTGCGCGCGGTCGTGCACACCGCGGGCGTGCTCGCCGACGGCATCGTGGAATCACTGACCCCCGACCAGGTCACCGGTGTGCTGCGGCCCAAGGTCGACGCGGCCTGGGCGCTGCACCGGGCCACCCGCGACCTGGATCTCGGTGCGTTCGTGCTGTTCTCGTCGCTGGCCGGTCTGGTCGGCACGGCGGGCCAGGCGAACTATGCCGCCGCCAACACCTTCTTGGACGCGCTCGCCGAGCACCGCCGCTCGCTCGGGCTGCCCGCGGTGTCCATCGCCTACGGCCTGTGGGAGCAGGCCAGCGGCATCACCGACGAGATGAGCGCCGTCGACCGCGAGCGCATCCGCCGCATCGGCGTCCTGCCGCTGCCGACCGCCGCCGGGCTGCACGCCTTCGACGTGGCCACGGCCCTCGACGTCCCGCTGCTCGCGGTCACCGGCCTCGACACCGCCGCCCTGCGGTCCTCCGGCGACGTCCCGGCGATGTTCCGCCGCCTGGCCCCCGTGACCCGCGCCCGTAAGGCTCCCCGCGACGGGTTCGCCGCCCGCCTGGCCCAGCTGTCCGAGACCGAGCGCGCCGCGGCCCTGCTGGACCTGGTCCGCACCAATGCCGCCGCGGTCCTGGGACATTCGGGCTCCAGCGGCGTCGGCGCGGACCGGTCCTTCCAGGATCTCGGGTTCGATTCGCTGACCGCGGTCGAACTGCGCAACCGGCTGACCGAGGCCACCGGCGTGCGTCTGCCCGCCACCCTGGTCTTCGACTACCCGACGCCCGCCACCCTGTCGGAGCGGTTGTCCGGTGAGCTGGTCGGCGCGAAGCCGCAGGCCGTGGCGACGGCCACGGTGGCCGCCCGGGACGACGAACCGATCGCCATCGTCGGCGTCGGCTGCCGCTACCCCGGCGGCGTCACCGATCCGGAACAGCTGTGGGACCTCGTGTTCCGTGGCGTCGACGCGGTCTCGGAATTCCCGACCAACCGCGGCTGGGATCTGGGCTCGCTGTTCGACAGCGACGCCGAACAGGCCGGCCGGTCCTACAGCCGCGGCGGCGGATTCCTGATGGACGCCGACCTGTTCGACGCGGGCTTCTTCGGACTGTCCCCGCGCGAGGCCCTGGCCGTCGACCCACAGCAGCGCATGCTCCTCGAAACCGGCTGGGAAGCACTGGAATCCGCGGGCATCGTGCCCCGCAGCCTGCGCGGCTCCCGGACCGGCGTGTTCGCGGGCGTGATGTACTCCGACTACGGCGCTCGCCCCGGCGTCGGCGGCGAACACGAGGGCTACCTGTTCGCCGGCAGCGCGGGCAGCATCGCGGTGGGCCGCCTGGCCTACTCGCTGGGCCTGGAAGGACCCGCGATCTCGGTCGACACGGCCTGCTCGTCGTCCCTGGTGGCGCTGCACCTGGCCGCGCAGTCCCTGCGCCGCGGCGAATGCGATCTGGCCTTGGCCGGCGGTGTGACCGTCATGTCCACGCCGCAGGCGTTCGTGGAGTTCTCCCGCCTGCGCGGGCTGTCGGTGGACGGCCGGTGCCGGTCCTTCGGCGCGGGCGCCGACGGCACCGGCTGGGCCGAAGGCGCGGGACTGCTCGCGCTGCAACGACTCTCCGACGCGCGCCGCGAGGGCCGCGAGGTGCTGGCCGTGCTGCGCGGCTCGGCCGTCAACCAGGACGGCGCCTCCAACGGGCTGACCGCGCCCAACGGCCCCTCCCAGGAACGCGTCATCCGCGACGCGCTCGCCGACGCCGCCCTGCTCGCCTCCGAGGTCGACGCGGTCGAGGGCCACGGCACCGGCACCCGCCTCGGCGACCCGATCGAGGCCCAGGCCCTGCTCGCCACCTACGGCAGCGACCGGGCGGGGGACCGTCCGCTGCTGCTGGGCTCGCTCAAGTCCAACTTCGGGCACTCGCAGGCGGCCGCGGGCGTGGGCGGCGTGATCAAGATGATCCAGGCCATGCGCCGGGGCGTGCTGCCGCGCACCCTGCACGCGGAAACCCCATCGCCCGAGGTGGATTGGTCCGCCGGGTCGGTGGAACTGCTGAACGAGGTGCGGGACTGGCCCGAGACCGGGCAGCCGCGCCGGGCCGGTGTGTCGTCGTTCGGGTTCGGCGGCACCAACGCGCATGTCATCGTCGAACAGGCCCCGGAGCCGGAAGCGGCCGAGCCGCAGGCGGTCTCGCTGGAACTGCCGGTGGTGCCGTGGCTGATCTCCGGCCGCACCCCGGCCGCGGTCGACGCCCAGGCGGCCCGGCTGCGGGAGTTCCTCGCGAATTCGACCGTGCGGGAACTGGATATCGCGTACTCGCTCGCCACCGCGCGCACCCCCTTCGAGCATCGGGCCGCCGTGGTCGGCGGCGACACCGGGGAGCTGGTCGCCGCGCTCGCCGACGCCCAGCCGGTCACCGCGCGATCGGGCGGCACCGCCTTCGTCTTCACCGGCCAGGGCGCGCAGCGCCTCGGTATGGGAATGGGTCTGTACGAACGCTTCCCGGTCTTCGCCGCCGCGTTCGACGAGGCCGCCGCGCACCTCGACCCGCGGCTGGGCCGGTCGTTGCGCGAGCTGATCACCACCGGCGACGGTCTCGACGGCACCGGGATGGCCCAGCCCGCACTGTTCGCCGTCGAGGTCGCCTTGGCGCGACTGCTGGCGCACTGGGGGATTCGCTGCGACTACGTCGCCGGGCATTCGGTGGGTGAGTTCGCGGCCGCGCACGTGGCCGGTGTGCTCTCGCTCGCCGACGCGGCCCGTCTGGTGGCCGCCCGTGGCGCGCTGATGCAGGCGTTGCCGACGGGTGGTGCGATGGTCGCGGTCTCGGTGTCCGAAGCGACGGTGCTGCCGCTGCTCGGTGAGTCGGTGTCGATCGCGGCGGTGAACGGTCCGGAGTCCGTAGTCCTGTCGGGCCCGGAGGACGCCGTCCTGGCGGTTGTCGCTCAGCTGGACTGCCGTCACAAGCGGCTGACGGTGAGCCACGCCTTCCACTCGGCCCTGATGGACCCCATGCTCGACGAATTCCGCGCTGTCGCGGAATCGGTCACCTACTCCGCACCGGCCATCCCGTTCGTCTCGACCGTCACCGGTCGGATCGCCGAGCCCACCACCGCGCAGTACTGGGTCGACCAGATTCGCCGGCCGGTCCGGTTCGCGGATGCCGCGACCACTCTGGCCGCCCTCGACGTCACCGTGCTGGCCGAGGTCGGACCCGACGCGGTGCTCACGCCGCTGGCCGACCAGGTCACCGACACCGCCGCCATCGCTCTGCAACGCCGCGACACCGACGAGGCCCGCACCCTCATCGCCGGTGTGGCGCAGCTGCACTCCCTCGGCGCGGCCGTCGACTGGGAGGCGTTCTTCACCGGCACCGGCGCGCGCCGGGTCGCCCTGCCCACCTACGCGTTCCAGCGCGACCGGTACTGGCTGCACCCGACCGCCTCCACCGCCACCTCGGGTTTCGACCCGATCGAGCACCCCGTGCTGACCGGCGTCCTGCACCTGCCCGACGCCGACAGCGTCCTGCTCACCGGCGGCCTGAACCCGAACGCGCTGCCCTGGTTGGCCTCCCACACCACACCCGCGACCACCCTGGTCCCGCCCGCGGTCCTCATCGATCTCGTGCTGCGGGCCGGCGACGAAGTCGGCGCGGACCACATCGAACAGCTGGAACTGACCCGGCCGCTCACCGTCCCCGCGGGCCAGGAGGCCCAGCTGCACGTGGTCATCGGCGCGGCCGACGACACCGGCCGCCGCACCGCCGGAATCCGGGCCAGATCCGCGGGCGGCACCTGGACCGCCATCGCCACCGGCGCCCTGGCCCGCGGCGGCGATCCGGGCACCCCGGTGCTGGCCGACCAGCCCGCCGAGCACCACCTGCCCGCCGAATCGGCCGTGCAGGCCACCGGATTCGCCCTGCATCCGGAACTGCTGGACGCGGCCCTGCCGAGCACCCTCGGCACGGATTCGCTGCTGGCCCCGGTCATCTGGCGCAACGTACGCCTGTACGCCACGGGCGCGGACGCCGTCCGGGCCCACGTGCGACCGGTGGACGGGGACACGGTCACCGCGTATCTGACCGATCCGGCCGGGAACCCGGTGTTCAGCGCCGAAGCGGTCGAATTCCGGACCCTGGAACTCGGTATCGACAGCGAAACACCGGGCGACACCGGCCGATCCGCGCCCGTTCGCCCGGCCGCCGTCACCGCCGACACCGCCGAGGTCCTGCGGGCCCGGCTCGCCGATCTCGACGAGACCCAGCAGCTCAACGCCGTGGTGGACACGGTTCGCGCCCAGCTGGCCGCGGTGCTCGGCATCGCCGACCCGCTGAGCATCGAGGCCGACCGCCCGTTCCAGGAACTCGGCATGGACTCCATGACCGCGGTGCAGCTGCGCAACCGGCTCTCCTTGGCGACCGGAACCACGCTGCCCGCCACCGCCGTCTTCGACCGGCCCACCCCGGCCGACCTGGCCGCGTTCGTCCTCGACGCCCTGCGCCCGCCCGCCCCCGCCGACGTGCTGTGGGCCGAACTGGACCGCTGGGAACGCGTCGCCGACGACCTGGGCGAGGCCGACCGCGACCGGATCGCCGACCGGCTGCGCGAGCTGGCCGGCCGCTGGGCGGCAACCCCGGCCACCGCGAACCCCGCGACCGAGGCCGTCGACGCACACCTCGCCACCGCCTCGGCCGAGGAACTCCTGAGCTTCATCGACGGCGAACTCGGCCGCATTTCCGACCACGAGCTGGGCTGAAAAGAGGACACCGGCAATGCCTGAAGACAAGAAACTGGTCGAGTACCTGCGCTGGGCCACAGCCGAACTCACCAAGGCCAAGGGCCGCATCACCGAACTCGAATCGGCGTCGGCCGAACCCATCGCGGTCGTGGCGCAGGCCTGCCGCTACCCGGGCGGCGTGAACTCCGCCGCCCAGCTGTGGGACCTGGTCGACACCGGCACCGACGCCATCACCGAATGGCCCGCCGACCGCGGCTGGGACGTCGCGGCCCTCTACGATCCCGACCCCGAGCACATCGGCACCTCGACCACCCGCCACGGCGGATTCATCGACCACGCCACCGATTTCGACGCCGGACTGTTCGGCATCTCCCCGCGCGAGGCCCTCGGCATGGACCCCCAGCAGCGGGTCGTGCTCGAAACCGCCTGGGAACTCTTCGAATCCGCGGGCATCGACCCGACATCGCTGCGCGGCAGCGGCACCGGCGTCTTCGTCGGCGCCGGCGAGCAGAGCTACCTCGACCTGGCCGCGCCGCCGGACCTCGAGGGCTACGCGATGACCGGGCGACTGGGCAGCGTGGTCTCGGGACGGCTGGCCTACACCTTCGGGTTCGAGGGGCCCGCCCTCACCGTGGACACCGCGTGCTCGTCCTCGCTGGTCGCCGTGCACCTCGCGGCGCAGGCGCTGCGCCGCGGTGAATGCGACCTGGCGGTGGCCGGTGGCGTCACCGTCTACGGACACCCCGGCGGCTACATCGAATTCTCGCGGCAGCGCGGCCTGTCCGCCGACGGCCGCTGCAAGTCCTACGGCGCGGGCGCGGACGGCACCGGCTGGTCGGAGGGCGTGGGTCTGCTCGCGCTGCAACGCCTCTCGGACGCCGTCGCCTCCGGTCGCGAGGTGCTCGCCGTCCTGCGCGGGTCCGCGGTCAACCAGGACGGCGCGTCCAACGGGCTCACCGCACCCAACGGCCCCTCCCAGGAACGCGTGATCCGCGCGGCCCTGGCCGACGCCGGACTCTCCGCCGCCGAGGTGGACGCCGTGGAAGGCCACGGCACCGGCACCCGGCTGGGCGACCCGATCGAGGCCCAGGCGCTGCTGGCCACCTACGGCCGGGAACGCACCTCGGCGCGGCCGCTGTGGCTGGGATCGATGAAATCCAATATCGGCCACACCGTCGCGGCGGCGGGCGTCGGCGGCGTCATCAAGATGATCGAAGCCATCCGCCACGGCGTGCTGCCCAGGACCCTGCACTCGGAAACGCCCAACCCGGACGTGGATTGGTCGTCGGGCACGGTGCGCCTGCTGAACGAAGCGCAGCCCTGGCCCGAGACCGGGGCTCCGCGCCGGGCCGCGGTGTCCTCGTTCGGCGTCAGCGGCACCAATGCCCACGTCGTCATCGAACAGGCTCCCGCACCGGAAGCGGTGGAATCGCAGCCGGATTCGGCGGAGTCGCCGGAATCCGCCGCGCCGCAGCCGGTTCGGCTGCCGGTGCTGCCCTGGGCGGTGTCCGGCAAGTCCGCGGCCGCGGCCCGGGCGCAGGCGGCCGCGCTGGCGGATTTCGCCGCCGGCACCGACGCCCGCGACCTGGACATCGCGTACTCGCTCGCCACCACCCGCACCCAGCTGGAGCACCGGACCGTCGCCGTCGGCCGCGACCGCGCGGAACTGCTCGCCGGTCTGACCGCCGACCCCACCTCCACCCGAACCGGCAAGACCGCCTTCGTCTTCACCGGTCAGGGCGCCCAGCGCCCGGGCATGGGTCTGCGCCTCTACGACACTTTCCCGGCCTTCGCCGCCGCGTTCGACGAGGTCTGCGGCCACCTGGACCCGCTGCTGGACCGACCGCTGCGCGACGAGATCACCTCCGGTGAGCGGCTCGACGAAACCGCCGTCACCCAGCCCGCCCTCTTCGCCGTCGAATACGCGCTGGCGAAGCTGGTGGCGTCCTGGGGCGTTCGCGCCGACTACCTCACCGGTCACTCGGTCGGCGAACTCGTCGCCGCCCAGCAGGCGGGCGTGCTGTCGCTGGCCGACGCCGCCACCCTGGTCGCCGCGCGGGCCCGCCTCATGAACTCGCTGCCGCGCGGCGCCATGCTCGCGGTGCGAGCGGGCGAGGACGCCGTGCGCGACCAGCTCTCGGACCGCGTGAGCCTCGCGGGCGTCAACGGACCCGCGTCGGTGGTGCTGGCCGGATCGGCCGCGGACCTGGAGGCCATCGCGGAGACCCTGGGACAGCGCGGGATCCGCTCCCGCCGCCTGGCCGTCAGCCACGCCTTCCACTCCCACCACATGGACCCGATCCTCGACGAGTTCGAGGCGGTGGCCCGCGGACTCACCTTCCAGCCCGCCCGCGCGCCCATCGTGTCCAATGTGACCGGCGCGCTCGCCGCCCCCGGCGACCACGCCGATCCCGCGTACTGGCCGCGCCACATTCGCGGCACCGTCCGCTTCTCCGAGGGCATCGCCGCCCTGGCCGCGGCCGGGGTGACCAAGTTCGTGGAGATCGGGCCCGACGCCATCCTCAGCGCCCTGGTCGACGAAACCCTCCAGGACCGCCCGCACATCTCCATCCCCGTGCTGCGCCGCACCGCCGAGGACGACGAGACCGCCCTCGCCGCCGTCGCCGCCCTGCACGCCAACGGCGTGCGCGTCGACTGGGAACAGGTGTTCGCGGGCACGGGAGCGCGCCGAATCAGCCTGCCCACCTACGCCTTCCAGCGCACCCGGCACTGGGCGGGCGACACCGCCATCGGGGCCGCGGGCACCGGATCCGCCCTCGGCCACCCCGTCCTCGAAGTGGCGGTAGACCTGGCCGACAGCGCCGCCGACGGCGTCGTCGCCACCGGCCGCCTGTCCCGGCGGCAGCGCTGGATCGAACCGGGCACGCCCGTCCCCGCCGCCGTCCTGGTGGAACTCGCCACCCGCGCCGCGGACGAACTCGGCTGTACCGAACTGTCCGCCTTGACCGTTCGCACCCCGCTGACCATGCCCGCCGGGGCCGACCTGCACATCCAGGCCCGTGTCGGCGGTCTGCTGGACAATGGCGACCGCACGGTGTCGATCCACTCCCGGGCCTCGGGCTCCTCGGGACCGTGGATCCTGCACGCCCGCGGCACCGTCCGATTGCGCATCGGCGCACCGGATTTCGAGCTCACCGAATGGCCGCCGGCGGCGACCGACCACGAGGCCCACGCCGAGGTCGAGCTGCCGGACGAATTCGACGCCGAGGCAGCCGCTTTCGGGGTGCACCCGGTGCTGCTGCACGCCGCACTGGCCGCTGTCGCCCCCGGGACCGTGCGCGAGCTGCGGGACGTCCGGCTGTTCTCCACCGGTGCGACGGCCCTGCGGGTGCTGGCCCGCACCGGCGGCGACGGATCGACCACGCTGCTGCTCGCCGACCGGGCGGGCGTGGCCGTCGCCACCCTGCGCGCGGTGACCGCACCGGCGGAATCGGTCGCGGCGCGGCCGGATATCGACGAGATGTCCTTCATCGTGGACTGGATGCCCGCCGCCGTCAGCGGTCGCGCCATCCGCTGGGGCGCGGTCTCCGGCACCGAGTCGTTGCCCGAGGTGGGGGAGACCACTCTGTTCGCGGACCTGGCCGAGGCCGTCACCGCGGACAAGCCGGTCGACGCCGTCCTGGCCCCGATCGGCGCCGCGCCGACCGCCGACCCGGTGCTCGGCGCTCACGAACTCACCCGCCGCGCACTGACTCTCGTGCAGCGGTGGATCGCCGTCGAGGACCGCACCGCCGCACCGCTGGTCGTGGTGACCGAGCGGGCCATGGGATCCGGGGCCACCGACATCGCCGCCGCGAGCGTGTGGGGTCTGCTGCGCTCGGCCCAGTCGGAGCTGCCCGGCCGTATCGTGCTCGCCGACATCGACGACGACCCGGCCTCGGCCGCCGCCCTGTCCGCGGTCGTCACGGCCGGGGAACCCCAGGTCGTGATTCGCGAGGGCCGCGTCTTCGTGCCGCGACTGCACCGCGTCGCCCTGCCCGCCCCGGCCCACTGGGCGGGGGAATGCGTGCTGATCACCGGCGGCACCGGCTCGCTGGGCGCGATGCTCGCCCGCCACCTGGTCACCGCGCGCGGCGTCGACCGGCTCGTGCTGCTCAGCCGCCGTGGCTTGGAAAGCCCGGGGGCGGAGGCACTTCGGGCCGAACTGACGGCTGCCGGCGCACAGGTCGACATCGTCGCCTGCGATGCCGCCGACCGCGACGCCCTGGCCGCCGTGCTCGCCGAGCATCCGGTGACCGCGGTCGTCCACACCGCGGGCGCCACCGACGACGGCCTGCTGCGCGACCTCGACCCCGACCGCCTGACCGCGGTTCTGCGCCCCAAGGCCGACGCCGCCTGGCTGCTGCACGAACTCACCCTCGACCGCGAACTCACCGCGTTCGTGCTGTTCTCCTCGGTCGCCGGGATCATCGGCGGCCCGGGTCAGGGCAACTACGCCGCGGCCAATGTCTTCCTCGACGCGCTCGCCGCCCACCGCGCCGGACTCGGCCTGCCCGCCACCTCCATCGCCTGGGGCCTGTGGGAACAGGAGGGCGGCATCAGCGGCCACCTCGACGACGCCGACAAGCAGCGCATCGCGCGCGGCGGCTTCCCGGCCCTGCCCGCCGAATCCGGTCTGGCCCTGCTCGACGCGGCCGCCGGATCGGAACGGCCCCTGGTCGTGGCCACCCCGCTGGAACTGTCCGCCATCCGGTCCCGCCCGACCCGGCTGCTCTCGGGCCTGCTGCCCACCCAGCGCGCGGTGGCGGGCAATGCCGAGGCCGCCGTCTCGATCACCGAACTGCTGCGCGGCCGCACCCCGGCCGAACAGCACGCCCTGGTGCTCGACCTCGTGCTGCGCGAGGCCGCCGCCGTCCTCGGCCACCAGGGCACCGAAGCCCTCGACAGCACAAGGGAATTCAGCGAGGCGGGCTTCGACTCGCTGGCCACCGTCGAATTCCGCAACCGGCTGCAGGCCGCGTTCGGAACCCGGCTGCCCGCCACCGTCGCCTACGACCACCCGACCCCCGAGGCGCTGGCGGCGTTCATCCTCGCCGAATCCGGCGACGGCGCGACCGGGGCCATCGACTTCGCCGCCGAAGTACGCCTGGCCGACGACATCCGCCCCGCGGACACCGTCATCCGCGTCGCCACCGACCCCGACCACGTATTGCTCACCGGCGCTTCGGGATTCCTCGGCGCGTTCATGCTGCGCGACCTCATGGCGACCACCACGGCCGTGGTGCACTGCGTGATCCGTGGCGCGGACGAGGCCGCCGCGACCGAGCGGCTGATCGCCAACCTGGAGTTCTACCGGGTGTCGGGCGAGGTCGACCTGAACCGGGTCCGGGTCATCGTCGGCGACCTCGCGGCCCCGCGACTCGGACTGTCCGAGAACGACTTCGACGACCTCGCGAAGCTGGTCGACGTGGTGTTCCACGCGGGCGCGACCGTGCACTGGCTCCAGCCCTACCCGCTGCTGCGCGACGCCAATGTCGGTGGCACCGAGGAGATCCTGCGCCTGGCCGCCCGCCACCGGACGGTCCCGGTGCACTACGTGTCCACCGTCGGCGTCTTCCCCGGCGCACCCGCGGACGGCGCGCCGCTGGCCGTGGACGACCCGACCGGTCCGCCCGAGGTGCTGCCCAGCGGCTACCTGCGCACCAAGTGGGTGGCCGAGCAGAACATCGGACTGGCCCGCGACCGCGGCCTGCCGGTCTCGGTGTACCGCGTCGATGTGATCTCCGGCGACCAGCGCCACGGCGCCTGCCAGACCCGCGACTTCGTCTGGCTCACCCTCAAGGGCATCATCCAGGCGCGGGCCGTGCCGCCGGTCGGCGACGGCTACTTCCACCTGGCCCCGGTCGACTACGTCAGCGCCGCCATCGTCGCCCTGGCCGCGAAGCCGGACGCCGCCGAGCGAACCTTCCACCTGCACAACCCGCTTCGGGTCGCACTGCCCGAACTGGTCGAGCGGCTGCGGGCCATGGGCTATCCGATCGAGGACCGCGACCGGGCCGACTGGCTCGCCGAGATCGGCGCGAACACCGACAACGCCCTGGTCCCGCTGCTGGACGCCTTCGAGGCCATGATCGGCGACACCGCGGCCTTCTACCCAGCCATCGACGTGTCCGCGACCGAGGCCATGCTGACCGGCACCGGCATCGTGTGCCCGCCGGTGTCCGGCGACCTCTTCCGCACCTACGTCCAATTCTTCATCGAGTCGGGCCATTTCCCGGCGCCGGAACGGAGTGAGCACTGATGACCGAACTCGTCGAACGGCCCGTCGCCATCGCGCCCGCGCGGCTGCGATCCCGGGTCGAGGAAATGCACGGCGTCAAACACGAAGCCGTGCACGGCATCCCGTCGAGCGCAACCGAGCGGCAGCACTCGATCGGGAAGCTCACCGTGCGCGAGCGGCTGGAGCTGCTCTTCGATCCGGGCACCTTCCGAGAGGTCGACCAGCTGCGCAGGCACCGGGCCACCGCCTTCGGCATGGCCGACCGCAAACCGCACACCGACGGCGTGGTCACCGGCTGGGGAAAGGTGCACGGCCGCACCGTCTTCGCCTACGGCCACGACTTCCGGATCTTCGGCGGCTCGCTCGGCGAGGCGCACGCGGAGAAGATCCACAAGCTCATGGACCTGGCCGAGGCCGCGGGCGCGCCGCTGGTCGGCCTCAACGACGGCGCGGGCGCGCGCATCCACGAGGGCGTGACCGCGCTGGCCGGATACGGCGGCATCTTCCGCCGCCACGTGCGCGCCTCCGGCGTCATCCCGCAGATCAGCGTGATGCTCGGCCCGTGCGCGGGCGGCGCGGCCTACTCGCCCGCCCTCACCGACTTCGTCTTCATGGTGCGCGGCATCTCCCAGATGTACGTCACCGGACCGGATGTGGTGCGCACCGTCACCGGCGAGCAGGTGTCCCACGACGAACTCGGCGGCGCCGACGTGCACGGCTCCGGTTCGGGCGTCGCGGGATTCGTGTACGACACCGAGGAGGAGTGCCTCGAGGAGGTGCGCTACCTGATCTCGCTGCTGCCCGCCAACAATCGCGAACGCCCGCCCGCCGTGGAGACCGCCGACGCGCCCGACCGGCGCAACGACGCGCTCGCCGACCTGGTGCCCGCCGACTCCACCCAGGCCTACGACATGCGCGCCGTCATCGAGGAGATCGTCGACGACGGTGAGTATTTCGAGGTGCACGCGCACTGGGCCCGCAATATCCTCTGCGTCTTCGCCCGCCTCGGCGGCGAGGTGGTCGGCATCGTCGCCAACCAGCCCTGCGTGCTGGCCGGCGTGCTCGACATCGAAGCCTCCGAGAAGGCCGCGCGTTTCGTGCAGACCTGCGACGCGTTCAATATCCCCATCGTCACCCTGGTCGACGTGCCCGGCTTCCTGCCCGGCACCGGCCAGGAACACGCGGGCATCATCCGGCACGGCGCGAAACTGCTCTACGCCTACTGCAACGCCACCGTTCCGCGGGTGCAGGTGATCCTGCGCAAGGCCTTCGGCGGCGCGTACATCGTCATGGACTCCCGATCCATCGGCGCGGACCTGTCCTTCGCCTGGCCCTCCAACGAGGTCGCCGTCATGGGCGCGGAGGGAGCCGCCCAGGTGATCTTCCGGCGGGAGATCGGTTCCGCACCCGACCCGGATCTGGTTCGGGCGCAACGGATCAAGGAATATCAGCAGGAGCTGATGCATCCCTACTACGCCGCCGAACGCGGCCTGGTCGACGATGTCATCGACCCCGCCGACACCCGGGCCGTGCTCATCGACAGCCTGGCCATGCTCGCCGCCAAACACGCGCCCATCCCGGCCCGCAAGCACGGGAACCCGCCCGCATGAGCGGCGGGACAGGGGTACTCGCGGGCGCGACCGGGGTGCTGGCAGTGGAATCGGGCCGGCCGGGCGACGACGAACTCGTCGCCCTGGTCCTGGCTCTGACCGCCGTCACCCGACCGGCGCGGCGGAAGGCGGAGTTCCGGGCGGCGGCCTGGACCCTGCCCGCGCCCGCACAGCAGCCGCCCATCTCGTGGCGGCATCGGGGTCAGTCCCGCTGACCCGGGGTCCCGATGGGCGGCAGCGTGGCCGCCCATCGGGACCTTTTTCATGCCCGGATGGACAGACCGTGCGAGAACACCTCGCGCGGATCCCATTTCGCCTTCGCGGCCTGCAAGGCCGGGTAGTTGTCCTTGAAGTACAGGCGGTGCCACGGCACGCCCGAGTCGTTCAGGGCCGGGTCGGCCAGATCGGCGTCGGCGTAGTTGATGAAGCAGCCGTCGGTCACCTCACCCGGCACCGGCACGCCACCGGTCGCCGCGTACACGTCGGCATAGCATTCGCGGATCCAGCGATCGTGCCGCTCGTCCTCCGACGGATCCGTCCACAGGGTCACGTACAGCATCTTGATGATCGAATCCCGTTGCGCCGCCGCGGTCGCGTCCGACTCCACCGCATTGATCCGGCCGCCGTAGCTGACCAGGGCCACCATGGCGAACGGGTGCGGGTAGTCCTCGCGGGTCAGCTGCCGGTACAGCGCGTCCAGCTGCGGCTCGGGCAGCGACCGGCGCATATAGGTGGACTTCACCTTCCAGCGCGCCACCGCGGCCTCCACGAAGCCGAACCACTCCTTCACCGCGTAGAACCACGGCACCCGGCTGCGGTCGTTGACCGTGTAGGTCGCGCCCGTGCCCTCGGCCATCGCGGCCAGGAACGCGTCCATGGTCTGCTCCGCGTCGGGCTCGTCGGCGTCGATCTGGGTGCTCATCCGGAACGAACCCGCCGACCGGTGCTGGAGCTTCAGCTGGCTGTACAGGCTCAGGTGCGCGGAGTCCGGACCCGAGTGGCGCTCGTGCCAGGCCCCGAAATTGCTGACCAGGCGGGCGAATCCGGCCTCGTCCAGCTCGTCCCACGACCACGAGACATCGGAGACGATGAGCTCGGCGGGCGGGGCTGGCAGCAGGCGCGCCGGGTCGTCGCCGGTGGCCTCCGGGGAGCGGAACCAGTACCGGGTCACGATGCCGAAATTGCCGCCGCCCGCACCGGTGTGCGCCCACCACAGGTCGCGGTGGGGGTCGTCGGCCGCCCGGGTCGCGACGACCGGACGCACCCGGCCGTCGGAATCGACCACCACCACCTCGATGGCGTACAGATGATCCACGATCAGTCCATGCAGCCGCGACAGCGCGCCGTAGCCGCCGCCGGCCACATGCCCGCCCGCGCCGACCGTCGGGCAGGTGCCGCCGGGCAGCGTCACGCCCCAGCGCTTGTAGAGTGTCGAATAGACCCGGCCCAGGGTCGCGCCCGCGCCGACCGAGAACGCGCCCATCTGCGCGTCGAAATACACGGCGTCCAAAGCGGATACGTCGATGACGGCCCGCACCTTGCCATTGGCGGTGAAGTCCTCGTCGCAGTGGCCGCCGCTGCGCACCACCACGCGCAGCTCGTCGTCGACCGCCTGCTGCAGGGCCTCGACGACCTGCTCGGTGTTCAGGGCCAGGCGGATGTAGTCGGGTGTGCCCACCCATCGGGTATTGGAACCGGAGATCAGCCCGCGATAGCGCGCGTCGTCCGGGCGGATCAACAGCGATTCGGTCATCAGGTCACTTCCTCGTCGAATGTGGTTGCCGCGGAGGGCAGGTCGGATCAGCTGGCGGCGAAGGCCGCCGGATGCCGGTCGGCGGTGGCGGTGAGCAGCGCGGCCGGACGCCGCCGCTGCGCGGGCCGGCGACCGGGCCGCAGATCGGAGGTGATGAGCGTGGACTCGCGGGTGCCCGCGATGCGCGCGAAACGGCCGTGCGCCAGCGAACCCTCGCCGGTGAGCACCACCAGCAGCGGCGCGCACTCGGCACTGTCGAGCAGGGTCTCGAGGAAATCCAGATTGGCGTGGTCGGCCAGATGGGCGTCCTCGAAGATCAGGGTCATCGGACCCAGACCCGCCTTGGCGCACAGCAATTCGGTCCAGGCCGTGAGCATCTGCCGGACCTGCGCCGGATCGTCGGAATGGGTTCCGGTGGCCAGCGGGTACAGGGCCTCGGCCAGCTTGCGCGCCGCCACCGGCGGACGCAGCGGATGACCCGCCGCCTCGGCCAGCCGCGCCGCGATGCTCGCGGGCGCGTCACCCACCTGGAAACCGCACGCGGCGGCCAGCATCGCGCGGTGGGTGTCGAGCCGATCCCCGTCACCGAAACGGGCGCACAGGATCAGCTCGGCATCGCCCTGTGCGCGCACGGTGGAGCGGAACGCGCGCGCCACCCGCCGGGCACTGGTCGCGGCCGGGGCCACCACCGCCACCAGATGCGAGGCCGCCCGATGCTGGACTCGCTCGCGCAGACCCAGCAGCATCCGCACATCCGGATCGGTCTCGGCACCGGAATCGTTCGCGCCCTCCAAACCCGCCGCGTACCAGTGTCCGGTCGGGCGCTGCCGATAGCGGATCACGGTCTCCGACTCGCGACGGGTGCGATCGCACACGGTCACCGAGCCGGTGGGCGCGTCGAGCAGCAGCCGGTCGCACGCGTCGAACAGGTCGGCGTACCGGTTCGAGGTGCGCAGATCGGAATACGCCCGGGGGACACGGCCTTCGGCCTCGCCGGTCACGACCGCGGCCCGGAACCGCGGCTCCAGCCGCGACCCGAACTCGGTGCGCGCCCCGGTGATCCACTCGTGCGGCCGGATCGCGGCGGCCACCACCTCGGCCACCTCGCACGGCTCCGGGAACGCCGTCATCACCGTGGAGCCGATGACGCCGACCACCGTGCCGCCCAACGACTCCGCGGTCGCCCGGATCGCCGGAAGATAGCGTTCGCCCATGGTCGGGTTGTCCTCGGACGCGTCCGGCCCACCCGCCTCGATCCGGACCGACAGCACCGTGGAGCGGGTCACCCGGTCGGCCGGGGCGACCACCACCACCGGCGCGGGCCGCACCGGTTCGGTGTCCGGCAGCAGCAGCGACGGGCTCTGGTTCAGGATGGCCTGCTGCAACGTCTGCAGCTCCGACCCCGGTTCCAGCCCGTAGTTCTCGATCAGGGCATTGCGCCAGGCGGTGTAGACGGCCAGCGCGTCCGAGGGGCGGCGGCCACGGTACAGCGCCAGCATGAGCTGCCCGCAGGAGCGTTCCCGCAGTTGCCCGGAATCGGCCAGCGCGCTGAGCGCGTCCACCACCCGGGCGTGGTTGCCGCGCGCCAGCTCGATCTCGAACAGGTCCTCCGACACCGACATCCGGGCGTCCGCGGCGGCGGCGAGCTCGGGCCAGTCGACCCCGTGCTCGGTGAGATCGGACAGCGGTGAACCGCGCCACAGCGACAGCGATTCGGTCAGGCGAGCGGCGGCGGTGTCCAGGTCCTCGGCCAGGGCCGCGGCGCGTCCGCTGTCGGCCAGGCGATAGAAGCGATGCAGGTCGATGAGGTCGGTGTCGACCTCGAGCACGTACCCCGGCGGGCGCCGGATCAGCGCGACCGGTCCACTGTTGTCCTCCGGGAACAGATTTCGCAGCGACCACACGGCGTTGTGCAGGATCTTGCGGGCCGAGGTGGGCATGGTTTCGGTGGGCCACAGGGCGTCGAGCAGTCGGCTGGCCGGGACGACGGTATTGGGATGCAGAAGTAGGTACGCGAGGGTTGCCCGCTGTTTCACGCCACCGAGTCGCAATGGCTGGTTCTGGTGCCGGACCTCGAGCGGTCCGAGAAGGCTGAACAACACGATATCCCCTGGTACTTTGGTCCCTGACGGTGCTGAATCACGGACGTCCGGTTTCCGGACGCGCACGGCGCCAACCAATTTCGGCGGTCGGCGGGGGTGCGCGGCGGAGCGGCAGGGGTCCTGGGACACTGGCGGAACCCTGTTGTCCGAGCGCCTACGGCAATGGAGGCGCTGGTGCGGTGTCGGTCTCGGCCTCGGAGTCCTCCCCAGGCCCGAGCGGCCAGACCTGACCGGCGCGCATTAACGCCGATCGTGACACGCACGACATGAACAATCGGGCCCCTGGCGGCGATCCCTTCCCTCGCCGTCGTGGCCTTGGTCGATCGTTCGGGACCATTCTGTCGGAAGGTCCTTCGGGTTCGCTTCGGGCCCACTTCCGCAGGGGCCGTGCGGGTTTCCGATCACCTGATTGAAAAGTGAATTAGATAGGATCGAGTCGTGCAGTTCGCGGTATTGGGGTCGTTGGAGGTCGCTACGGATCTGGGCGACCCGGTGTCGATACCGGAGTCGCTGGTGCGGGCGCTGCTCGCCGATCTCATCGCCCATGTCGGGGTCCCGGTCTCCACCGACCGGCTGATCGAGGACCTGTGGCCCGAATCCACGCCCACCAATCCGACCAGATCGTTGCACACCAAGGTTTCTCAGCTCCGCCGGGCCCTCGAACAGGCCGAGCCGGGTGGCCGGGAACACATCGTCACCACCCCCGCCGGCTACCTGTTCCGGGTCGAACCGCACCGGCTGGACTCCACCCGATTCCTGGACATCGTTGCGCGCGCCCAGCATTCGACCGACCTGCGGGTACGGGCCGACCTGCTGCGCGAGGCGCTCGCGCTGTGGCGCGGACCCGCCTTCGCCGACTTCATCGACCTGCCCTTCGGCGAGGAGAGCTCCGCCTCGCTGAACGAGACCCGCATCGCCGCCCGCAGCGAACTCGTCGAAGCCCGCCTCGAACTCGGCGAACACCGCACGCTCATCGCCGAGATCAACGAACTGGTCCGCGAACACCCGCTACGGGAACGCCTGCGGTCCATCCAGATGCGCGCGCTCTACCGCTCCGGCCGCGCCGCCGACGCCCTCGACAGCTTCAACGAACTGCGCGCCCTGCTCGCCGAGACCCGCGGCGCCGACCCCAGCCGCGAACTCGTCGACCTGCACCGCGCCATCCTCGAACAACGCGCCGACCTGCAACCCGAACCGGTCCTGGTGGCGGGCCGCACCTTCGGGCACAACCTGCCCTCCCCGCCCAACGCGCTGATCGGGCGGGACACGGCGGTGCACGAGGTGCGGGCCGACATCGCCTCGGATCGGCTCGTCACCCTGGTGGGACCCGGCGGCGTCGGGAAGTCCCGGCTCGCCCTGGCGGTCGCGCACAGCCTGGTCGACAGCTTCGTGGACGGCATCTGGCTGGTCGAATTCGACGCCCTGGACCGCTCGCACGGGCCGGAAGTGCTGGCGGACGCGGTGCTGTCGGCGCTGACCATAGACGTCAACGTGCCACCCGGATCGGGCGGCAAGTCGCTGTCGGGCCTCAACTCGGTGGACCGGGTGGTAGCGTTCCTGCGGGCGCGCCGCGCCCTGCTGGTGCTCGACAACTGCGAGCACGTCGTCGAGGCCGCGGCCCACCTGGTGGAAGCGATCCTCGCCGAATCGGCGAACTGCCGGATCCTGGCGACCAGCCGCGCGCACCTGGCCGTCCGCGGCGAGCGGATCAGCGCCGTCGAACCCCTGGACCTGCCGCCCGCCGGTACCGCCGGACCCGAATCGCTCGCCACCGCCAGCGCGGTCCAGCTCTTCGCCGCCCGGGCGACCGGCACGCGGGTCGACGCGTCCAATATCCACGACATCATCGCCATCTGCCGTCGCCTCGACGGCATCCCGCTCGCCATCGAACTCGCCGCGACCAAGGTTCGTGTACTCGGGGTGCACGAACTGCTCGTCCAGCTCGACCGGCGCTTCCAGGTCCTCGAAGGCGGCTTCCGGGACTCCCCGGACCGGCACCGCACACTGCGCGCCGCCATCGACTGGAGCTGGGCGCCGCTGTCGCGCGTCGAACGAAATGTGCTGTGCTGGCTGGCCGTTCACGCCGAGGACTGCTCGCTCGCGGCCACCCGCGCGCTCATCCGCGATCCCGGCGAGGACGGTGAGATCCTCGCCGTGCTCACCCGGTTGGTCGACCAGTCCCTGGTGGTCATGCAGGAATCGCGGCACGGCCCCCGCTACCGGCTGCTGGAATCGATCGCGGCCTACTGCGTCGAATACCTCGAGGCCACCGGCACCCTGCTGGAACTGCGGCTGCGGCACGCCATGCACTACGCCGACCGCGGCGAGCACGCCAGCGCCGAACTGCACGGGCCCGACCAGCGCCGCTGGCTCGAACAGCTCGACGTGGAGTCGCCCAATATCCGCAAGGCCGCCGACTTCGCCATCGTGTGCCGCAACGCCCGGCTCGCCATGCGACTGGTCAACTCGCTGATCTGGTTCGGCTTCCTGCGCGGACGGCTCATCGAGGCGCACCGCTACCTGTCCGCGGTCAGCGCCATGGCCGGGCAGCTGCGCCCGGTCGAACGCGCGACCATCCTGCGCTGGCGGGCCGGCATGGCCCTGCTCATCGGGGAGGCCGGGCAGCTGGTCAGCCCCTCACCCGCCCTCGACGGCGACGAGAGCGACACCGAACTGCGGGCGCTCGCGCGCAGCGAATGGTTTCTCGGCTACGCCCAGTGGTATTCCGGCGCGCTGCCCGAGAGCCAGGACCGGGTCGGCCGGGCCCTGGCCGCCTTCCGGACCCTCGACGACAACTGGGGCATCGCGGCCTCGCTGAGCCTGCGCGCCGCACAGAACACCGCCCGCAGCGACCTCGCCACCGTCCGCGACCACGCGCAGCTGAGCGCGGCCATCTTCGACGAGGTCGGCGACCGCTGGGGCCGGCTCAAGGCCATCGAGGCGCTGGCGGTGCTCGCCGAATTCGAGGGCCGCTACGACGAGGCCAACGACCTGCACTACGAGGGACTGCAGATCGTGGAGGAACTCGGGCTCTGGACCGAGACCTCCCACAAACTCGCGCTGCTGGGTCGAATCGCCTTGCTGCGCGGCGAATTCCGGACCGCCGACGAACTCCATCACCGGGCCATGCGGCTCGCGGTGAGCCACGCCAACCGGCTGGGGGAGGGGTTCGCCGAGATCGGTCTGGGTCTGAGCGCGCGGCGGCAGGGCCGGTTGGAGGACGCCGAGAAGCACCTCAACCGGTGGCTGGGCTGGCTCGCCGCCATCGAGGCCCACAATGGCGTCGCGCTGGTGCTGGCCGAACTCGGCTTCATCGCCGAACTGCGCGGCGACGCCGACGCCGCCCGCACCCTGCACACCGAGAGCCTGTCGGCCGCCTCCGTCGCCGGTGACATCCGGGCCGTCGCACTGGCCGTCGAGGGACTGGCCGGGGCCGCGGTGATGGTCGAGGACTACGAGCGGGCCGCCCGCCTGCTCGGCGCGGCGACCAAGGCACGGGCCTCCACCGGCGCGCCCCTGGCCAGCGGTGAGAGGATGGACGTCGACCGCATCACCGCCCGGGCCCGCACCGCGCTCGGCCCCGAACGGTTCGCCGCCGAATTCGACCGCGAGGGCGCCATCACCGACACCGGCCATCGCGTGTCGGTGGCCGAGTTCGCCCGCATCACCACCGACCGGCAGACCCGGCAGGTCATCGACGAGGCGGTGGCCGAGGCCATGCTGCTCAGCGACGGCACCGGACTGTGGCCCGAGAAGATCGTCTGAAACGCGGAATGCCCACGGACAGTGGGGCGTTGACCGTCATGGATCGAACCGACCCACACCTCGCAAGGAGACCGCATGTCCGCTTCCTCGCCGCTCATCGACACCGACACCGAATTCGGTGCCCTGGTCACCAAACGTCTGGCGGAGGATGGCATTGTCTGGCTGACCACCGTGAGCCCCAGCGGTACGCCGCAACCCAACCCGGTCTGGTTCCAGTGGGCCAACGGTGAGTTCCTGATCTTCACCCAGCCCGGCACGCCCAAGCTCCGCAATATCGCCACCGACCCGCGGGTGTCGCTGAACCTCAACAGCACCGCCAGCGGCGGCCAGGTCGTGGTCTTCAACGGCCCCGCCCGCGTCGACACCACCGACCCGACCCCCGCCGAGCTCGACGCCTACGTCGAGAAGTACGCCAAGGGCCTGGTCGAGATCGGCATGACCCGCGAAGAGTTCTTCGCCGACTACTCCGTCCCGGTCCGCATCACCCCGGACCGCCTGCGCGGCTTCTGAGCTTCCTGATCGAACGAGAAACGCCCCGGCAGTCGGACTGCCGGGGCGTTTCTCGTCTCATCGATCAGTGGCGGGCGAGCCCGGCCTCGATGGCGGCGATGATGCGCGGGCGCATCTCGACGGTGCTGATGATGGCGTCCACCGAACCCACCTCGACGGCGCGCTGGATGTTGTGCACGCGGTCGAACTCCGCGGCCACCTCACCCAGCTTCTCCGCCCGCACCGAGAAGCGCAGGTCGTCGCGCTCCGCGGTCAGGGTGGCGCGGTCGGTGCCGGAGGCGTTCGCCGCGCGCAGCTCGAAGTCACGCACCCGCGGGTCGGCCTCGGTGCGCGCGCTGACCTCGCCCGAGAACACGACCGCCGCGGCGGGGGCGCCGCCCAGCACGGAGGCGAACGAGCCCTCCAGCGCCAGCACGGTCATGCTCGGGTTCAGGGTCTTCGAGAACACCACGAAGGCGCCGCCGTGGTAGCGGGAGATCACGCAGAACACGATCGGACCGTCGAAATTGACGATGGCCCGGCCGATCTCGGCGCCGTACTCCAGCTGCACCTTGCGCATCGACTCCGGCGAGCCGTCGAAGCCGGACAGGTTGGCCAGCACCACCAGCGGGCGGTTGCCGCTGGCCGCGTTGATCGCCCGCGCCGCCTTCTTCGACGACTGCGGGAAAAGCGTTCCCGCCGTGTAGGTGTCGGGTCCGTCGGTGGCGGGGAAGCCGCGCCGCCCCACGTTCTTGGACTCGATGCCCAACAGGCACACCGGGATTCCGCCCAGCCGCGCGTCGAAGACGACGGAGGTCTCGGCGTCGGCCATGCCCGCCCACCGCTCCAGCACCTCGTGGTCCTGGTCGGCCAGCGCCCGCATCACGGTGCGAATGTCGAACGGCTTCTTGCGATCCGGGTTCGCGGCGGACGAGAAGATCTCCCCGACGGTCGCGAAGTCGCTGCCCTCCTGCACGTGCGGGAAGTCGGAGACGTCACGGTCGATCGGGTCGGCGGTCGGGCCGCGGCGCGGACCGTCCTCGCCGGGCACCACGTACGAGAAGTCGTAGTGCGCCATCAGGATGTCCCGCGCGGCAAGCAGATTCGGCGCCCAGTACTGGGCCTGACCGTTCGGGCCCATCACGCGGTCGTAGCCGCCGATGCCGAAGTTGTCCTCGGCCGAGACCGCGCCGGAGAAGTCCAGCGCCTGCTTGCCGGTCAGCACCATCGCCGACTCCGGCGTCATCACCAGGATGCCCTTGGTGTGCATGAGCATGGTCGCCTCGGCGTTCCAGTACGGCTGCGCACCGACATTGATGCCGTTGACCACGATATTGATCTCGCCGCCGGCCTGGGTGAACTCGACGATCCGCTTGAGCGCGGCCGCCACCCAGTCCATGTTCTCGGTGCCCGACTTCATCGAGATGCGGGCGCCCGAGGACAGCGCGTACCACTCCAGCGGCACCCGCAGCGACTCGGCCAGATCGATGGCCGCGATCACCCGGCGGCACTCCGGCTCCGACAGCGCGCCCAGCGACTTCGTCGGGTCACCCAGCAGGGCGACACGCATGACACCGGCCGGATGCTGCGGGGTCGGGGTGGTGACCACACCGGCCACCAGCGCCGCGCTGTTGCGGCCCTTGGGCCGGTCCACCGGCACCAGGGTGTGCGAGGCGTCGAGGTCGTACTCGGTGAAATCACCCAGCAGACCGGTCAATTCGTACGGGTAGACGGTGTTGCGGCTACCCGCGCGCAGCACCTTCTGCCGGTACTCGTCGAGCGGCTCGACCGCGTCGTCGGTGCGCTCACCGACGCTCACCTGGACACCGCCGGTCGCGTCGAAGGAGACGCGCACCGCGATCTTCTCCAGCTGACCGGTCTGCGGATCACGCTGGCGGGCGATGAGCAGGATCTCCTCGAGGCCCGCGCCCGCCGTCATCGGCAGCACGTGCCCGGCGATCACCGTCTCCAGCTCGCTGCGGGTCACATCGACCACCGGCCAGATGTACATGACGATCCGGTTGGTGTTGAACCGCTTGTTCGACGGCCGCTGCGCCTGGGCGCGGCGGATGGAGTCGAGGCAGGTGGCGATGGTGCTCTCCGCGGTGGGCAGCACCAGCAGGCGGCCGTCGTGCTCGCGCAGCGCGGCCAGGTCGCGCACCTGCGCGAACGCGATCAGGCGGTCGTCGGCCGGGTTCTCCTTGGCCACCGCGCGGAACAGGTACACCTCTTCGTCGTCCGAGGACGGCAGGCGGGTGAGGTCGAACTTGCGCAGCCGGCGCATCTGCATGCGCTGGGCGATGTACGGGTGCAGACCGCGGATCAGCCGCTCCTCCGACATCCCCGTGGTCGCGGGCCGGAAGGTGAAGTGGTGGTGCATGACCGCGCCACCGCTGCCCGCCACCGTGCAGGTGATCCGGTGCACCTGGCTCGGAAGCGGCTGTCCGGCAAGCGCTTCCTGCAGCGCCACCGCCATCGCCTCGAAGTCCTCCGGCTGCTTCTCCCAGCTGAGGTAGACGTCGGCCTCGACGGACGAGCAGTCACGCGCCACCTCGGCCAGCCCGCGCAGCACGGTGTCGAGCGCGTCGAAGCTCACCGCCGACGACACCAGGTTCACGCCCCGGCGCTCGGCGATGACGAAACGCTGCCCGTTCGACTCCTCGGTCCGCACATCGGTGAGGTCCTTGTTGCCGTAGTAGCGCCGCGTCAGCACCTCCAGCATGGCGGTGTTGTCGGTGCTGCCGCGCACCAGGCGCTGACCCAGCAGACGCACCAGCGGCTCGGTCGCCCGCACCATGTCCGCGATGCGGTCGGTGCGCTCGGCCGTATCCGGCTGGGCGTCCAGGAAACTCAGGTGCTTGCGCACGGTGGTGTACACCCGGGCGCGGTTGCGGCGCAGCAGCGGGTGGGCGTACCAGGCGTACGCCACACCACGCGCGAGGTCGGCCAGACCCGGGAACCGGAACTGCGTCGCGGTCACCAGGCGCTCCAGCGCCAGACCGGCGGGCTCGCGCAGCGCGCGGTCCGGCACCGGCTCGCTCAGCCACTCGCGCAGCAGCGCGGTGATGACGGTGACCGTTCCGGCCGGCCGCTGCTGGGCCAGGAAGATGCGGAAGACCGCCGCCTCCAGGTCGGACGAGCGATCCAGCTCGGCGACACCGTAGTGCGCGAACGCCGCGCTCAGATCCGCCCGATACGACTCGGGCAGCCCGGCCCGCTCCACATCGAGGCTCTGCATATAGGTGTGGAAGAACTCGCGGGCGCTGTGCACGTGGCCCTGCGAGCCGTTGTCCTCCCAGGACCGGTTGTGGCTCAGCTCGGCCAGATCCGCGAAGACCTGCACCAGCTCGACTTCCTCGGCCAGCGGCCGGCGGTTGTCGGCGACGGCCGCCCGGCGCACGGCCAGGTAGTCGTCGAGCACCCGCTGCTCGTCGTGCGGGTCCACATCGAAGCCCAGCAGCAGGCTGCGCAGATCCTGCAGGCTGCGGGTCAGGCCCTCGTGCGGCAGGACCGGCGCGGGCGCGCCCGGCAGATCCAGCTCGACGGTGGCGGCCGGAGCGGCGGTCTCGGTCTCGGCGTCATCGGCGATCGGCTCCAGCCGCAGCAGCGGCGCGCCGGTCTCCACCTGGGAGCCGACCGCGACCGCGCTCTCCTTGAGCCGGGCCCGGAACGGCGCGCGCAGTACGGTTTCCATCTTCATGGACTCCAGCACCAGCACGGGCGCGCCCGCCTCGACCTCGTCGCCGACGGCCAGCGGGGTGGCGACCACCAGCGCCGGCGCGGGGGATCGGACCACGCCGCCCTCGTCGCGGCTGATCCGGTGCGTCACACCCTCGACGTCGACCAGGGTGACCGGTCCGTGGGTGCCGGTGACGACCCGGAAACGGCTGCCGTTCACCACGATCTGGCCGGTGTGCCGGTCGAAACGCTCCAGATCCACATCGGCCGAACGCATATCGCCGCCGGCTTCGATCCCGATCCGGAAGCGGTGCGCGCCGATGCGCGCGACCCGCACCCGGTAGGCGGCGCCGCGCAGCTTCAGGTCGTGCGGGCGGCCGCTCTCGTGCTGCACCTGCGGACGGCCACCGGCCGCGGTGGACAGCAGGCGCTCGCGCTCGGCCCGCTCCTCCTCCTCGTAGGCGTCGATGGCGGCCACGGCCACCGCGATCGCCGAGTGCCGGTGCGAGACCAGGCGGCCCTGCGCGCGGACGCGGTCGATCCAGCCGGTGTCGGCGCTGCCGTCGATCACCTCGGGCTGCTCGAGCAGATCGAGCACGAAACTCTTGTTGGTGGAACCGCCTTCGATGACCACGCGGGTCTGCGACATGGCGCGGCGCAGGCGGCCCAGCGCCTCGTCGCGGTCACGGCCGTAGGCGATGATCTTGGCGATCATGGAGTCGAAGTCGGCGGGGATCGTATCGCCCTCGCTGACACCGGTGTCCACGCGAATGCCGGGGCCGGCGGGCAGATCCAGGCGGGCGATCCGGCCCGGGGCGGGCGCGAAGTCGCGGTCGGGGTCCTCGGCATTGAGCCGGGCCTCGATGGCGTGGCCGCGCTCGGCGGGCGGCTGACCCTCGAGCTTGCCGCCGGAGGCCACGTGCAGCTGCGCGCGCACCAGGTCGAATCCGGTGGTGGACTCGGTGATCGGGTGCTCGACCTGCAGACGGGTATTGACCTCGAGGAACGCGAACAGCTCGTCGCCCGGGTGGTACAGGAACTCGACCGTCGCCGCGCCGCGGTAACCCACCGCGATCGCCAGCCGCTCGGCCGAGGCCTTCAGCTCGGCGGCCTGCTCGGGACGCAGCACCGGCGAGGCCGACTCCTCGATGACCTTCTGGTTGCGCCGCTGCACCGAGCAGTCGCGCACGCCCAGCGCCCACGCGGTGCCCTGACCGTCGGCGATCACCTGCACCTCGACGTGGCGGGCGCCGGTGACCAGACGCTCCAGGAACACCACGCCGCTGCCGAAGGCGCGCGCGGCTTCCTGCCGGGTCCGCTCGTAGGCGTCGACCAGCTCGTCGGCATTGGTGATCATGCGGATACCGCGACCACCACCACCGGCGGTGGCCTTCAACATCAGCGGGTAGCCGATGTCCTCGGCCGCGGCCAGCGCGGCCTCCACGGTATCGACGCCGCCGCGGCTCCACGGCGCGACGGGCACGCCGACCTCCTCGGCGATCAGCTTCGCGCCGATCTTGTCACCGAGCTTGCGCATGGCATCGGGGCTCGGACCGATGAAGGTCACCCCGATCTGCTCGCACAGTTCGGCGAAGGCCGGATCCTCGGCCACGAAACCCCAACCGACCCACGCCGAATCGGCGTTGGTCGCCTTGAGCGCCTGCTCGAGCGCCTTCAGATCCAGGTACGGGCGCGCCGCGGCGGGCCCGAGGTCGTAGGCGACGTCGGCTTCACGGACGAAGGTCGCGTTGCGATCCACATCGGTGTGCAGCGCGATCGTCTGGATCTGCAGGCCGGTCTCGGCCGCCAGATCCCGCACAGCGTGAATGAGGCGTACCGCGGCTTCACCGCGGTTCACAATGGCAATACGGCTGAACACCCGTCAGCTCCTTTATGTTGCGAAGGCCCGGTCGGGCAGCGTTTGGACTGCCGGTCACCGGTAGTGTGCACGTCTGCTGCTCTCGATACCACCGCGGTAGGGGGTTACTCGTACGTATCGTGGGCAAAGCGTCATTTGGGGCCGTGACTGTGGGAGGCGATCAGAGTGGCCGACATCCTCGACGTACTGCACTCGCGTTGGGCGGAATCCGCGGCGGAGGCCATCCTGACCGGCCAGGAACACCCGACCCTGACCCTCACCACCCACGAGGTGGTGGACCTGATCGCCCAATTCGCGGCCCTGCGGCACGCGGTCGACGGCGCCGCCGCGTCCTTCGAACGAATTCGTGCCGCGCTGGACCAGCGCACCGCGCACCCCGAAGCCCAGGCTCGCCAAGCCGCCAGCATCGCGCGGCACGCCGCCGAAACCCTGGCCCGCCGCGATCGGGACGTGGCCTGAACCGGAGTCGGGATCCCGAACCGGTCTGGTGAGGCCGGGCGACCCGGCGGTCATCGCGGGGTCGCACTCCAGGAGAGCGCGCGCACCAGGGCGTCGAGCGCGGCCGGGTAGGCGCTCTCGGAGGGCGCCGCGAATCCCACGACGAGTCCTTGCGGCCGGTCGGGTCGCGCCTCGTGGGAGAGCCACATTCCGGACAGGCCCTCGAGCGCCAGGCCGTACTCGCGTGCGCGGGACAGGACTTCGGCCTCGGTCAGGCCGGCGGGCTCGAGCCGGATCAGCGCGTGCAGTCCGGCGGCGATCCCGGACAGGGCGAAACCGGTCAGCGGTCGCCCCGCCCGGGGTTTCAGGCGATCCGCGAGCAGGTCGCGGCGACGGCGATAGCGCAGCCGCGAGGCGCGGATGTGCCGGTCGTAGGCGTGCGAGGTGATCAGTTCGGCCAGAGTCAGCTGCCCCAGCGTCTCGGAGTGGTGGTCGGCCAGTCGCTTGGCCTCGGCGACCGGGCCGACCAGATGCGGCGGGAGCACCATCCAGGCCAGGCGCAGTCCGGGGCCGAGCGTCTTGGACGCGGTGCCGAGGTACACGACGTGGTCGGGCGCGATGCCCTGGATCGCGCCGACCGGTTGCCGGTCGTAGCGGAATTCGCCGTCGTAGTCGTCCTCGATGACCAGCCGCCCGGCCCGGGCCCAGTCGGCGAGGTGCTGCCGTCGCGCCGGGCTCAGCGTCGAACCGATCGGGAACTGGTGACTCGGCGTGACGACCGCGGCTGTGACGCCGTCGAATTCGCCCGTGCCGAGCAGGTCCACGCGCGCGCCGTCGCCGTCGACCGGCAGCGGCCGCACCACGGGTCCGGCGGCTCGCACGGTGTCGCGGAAGGACGGGATGTAGGGGTCCTCCATGGCGATGGCGGTCGTGCCGGATGCGGTCAGCACCGTGCTGAGCAGCGCCAGCGCCTGCTGGACGCCGGTGGTGACGATGATCCGGTCCGGCGTGGCCAGCACGCCGCGGGTGCGGCCCAGGTAGTCGGCCAGCGCGGATCGCAGTTCGATCCGCCCGCACGGATCGCCGTACCCGAACGCGTCCGCGGGTGCCGCGCCCAGGGCCTTCCGGGCCGCGCCCAGCCAGGCGGTGGTGGGAAAACGGCTGATGTCGGGACTGCCCGCCCGCAGATTGTGCCGTGGCGCAGCGGGTTTCGGGCGGCCGACGACGGGCGGAGTGGCGGGGCCGGGTGTGGCGACAGCGTCGGCGACGCGCGTGCCCGAGCCCTGCCGCGCGATCAACAGCCCCTCCGCGATCAACTGGTCGTAGGCCGCGCTGACCGTCCCGCGCGAGAGCCCGAGTTCGACGGCCAGGGTTCGGCTCGGCGGCAGGCGCTCCCCGGCGGCGAGACGGCCGTCCCGGATCGCCTCGCGCAAGGCCTGCTCCACACCGACCCGCCGCCCCGGCCCCGGCTCGACGAGCAGATGCAGATCCACACCGGAATTGGACCAGGAATTAGCCATCTGATTGGCTCCTAACATTGGTCCATTATCGGCCTACCGTTGAAGCATGACAACGAAAACCAGCGCCTACGTCCAGCCGACCACCCGCCTCGCCATCGACGACCTGACCCCCGAGATCGCCAAGGCCATGAACGGCCTCGAGCGGGTCGCGCAACGGTCGTCCCTGGAGAAGCCCCTGCGCGAACTGGTGAAGCTGCGCGTGGCCCAGATCAACGGCTGCGTCTACTGCGTCGACATGCACTCCCGCGACGCGGTGGCCGCCGGGGACACCGCGCGCCGGGTGAACCTGGTCGCGGTGTGGCGCGAGGCCCCCTTCTTCACCCCGCGCGAGCGTGCCGCCTTCGACCTCGCCGAGGCCATGACCCGGATCGCCGACAGCGAGGTCGGGGACGCCGTCTGGCAGGAAGCCGCGGCCCGATTCTCCGAATCGGAACTCGCCGAACTGGTCTGGCACATCGCGATCATCAACACCTGGACCCGGCTGGGTGCGACCACCCGCGCCTGGACCCTCCCCGGCGACGAGAACGACTGAACCCCAACCCATCCGACACCCGCACCGTGAGGAGTACGACCATGCCCGCCGTCGTCATCACCTACTGCAAGCCCTGCGGCTACCTGAAGCGCGCCCGCGCCGCCGCCGACGCCCTCGACACCGAGCTCGGTATCGCACCGGAACTGGTCCCGGGCTCGGGCGGTGTGTACCGCGTCACAGTGGATGGTCGGACCGTGGCCGCCAAGACCCGCCAGGGTTTCCCCACCCCGGAGGACATCGTCAAAGCCGTTGCCGAGCACGGGAAGTAGCCGAGAACGAACGAAGCCCCTGACCGGATTGCCTGGTCAGGGGCTTCGTATTGTGCGCCATCAGGGACTCGAACCCCGAACCCGCTGATTAAGAGTCAGCTGCTCTGCCAATTGAGCTAATGGCGCGTGTTACTCCGCCGGGGGCCTCGGTCTTGCGCTCCGGGCTCTCTGCGGTGCGGATAGAACATTAACAGGGATGGTCGCGGAAAGTGAAATCGCCCCTCTGAGCTGGTGGTCTTTCGAGTTGTTGAGGGTTGTTAACACGGCGGGGGCGATCTCGGATGTTGTGGGGGAAGCCTTTGGTGGGTGGCCGGCCGCGCGCCGAGACGTGAAGTGGGGATTCGATGGGTGAGAGGCACGGCGGACGGCGGACCGGGAAGCTATGGGGGGCCGGGGTGGTGCTGTCCGTGGTGGCGCTGGCACTGGTCGGATGTTCCTCCGGTGGTAGCGGCCAGAAGTCCTCGGTGGCAATCGATTCCAACCCGATCAGCGAACTGATGAAGCCGAAGCTGCTTTCCCCGGTGAAGGACGGCGACAAGGGCGTGGCGCCCGGCGAGCTGAACCTGAAGGTGGAGGACGGCAAGTTCACCGCTGTCGTGCTGAGTAATCCGGACGGCAAGCCGGTGCCGGGTGAGCTCGCCGCCGACGGCCGCTCGTGGAAGTTGGCCGAGCAGCTGGGATTCGGGCGCACCTACAAGCTGGCGGTCGAGGCCATCGGCCTGGGCGGGGCGACCACCTCGGTGATGAGTTTCACCACGATCTCCCCGAACAACCGCACCCACCCGTATCTGCTGCCCGCCGAGAACGACGTGGTCGGCATCGGTCAGCCGGTGGCCGTGCAGTTCGACGAGAACATTCCGGACCGCAAGGCCGCCCAGAACGCGATCAAGATCACCACGACGCCGGCGGTCGAGGGCGCGTTCTACTGGGTCAACAATCGCGAGGTGCGCTGGCGGCCACAGAACTTCTGGACCCCGGGCACCAAGGTCGACATCGCGGTCAACGCCTACGGCCACGACCTGGGCGGCGGCCTGGTCGGCGACAGCGACCTCCACTCCAGCTTCACCATCGGCGACGCCACCGTCTTCACCTCCGACGACAACACCAAGATCGTCACCGTGGAACGCAACGGCGAGGTGATCAAGACCATGCCCACCTCCATGGGCAAGGACTCCACCCCCACCGACAACGGCGTCTACATCGTGGGCGACAAGTTCGACCGCATCATCATGGATTCCTCCACCTACGGAGTCGCGGTGAACTCGCCCAACGGCTACAAGACGCCCGTGGACTGGGCGACCCGAATCTCGTACTCGGGCATCTTCTTCCACTCGGCCCCGTGGTCGGTGGGCGCGCAGGGCTATTCGAACACCAGCCACGGCTGCCTCAACCTCAGCCCGGCCGACGCCAAATGGGTCTACGACAACGTGAAACGCGGTGACATCACCATCGTGAAGAACACCGTCGGCGGCACGCTGTCCGGTGTGGACGGGCTGGGCGACTGGAACATTCCGTGGGACCAGTGGAAGGCGGGCAACACCGACCGCGGCTGACCGCGGGCATCACGGACACGGCAGAAGGGGCATCAGCAGTGCGCTGATGCCCCTTCGACCATGCTCGACCGGTGGGGGGTCGGACTCAGCCGATCTGGCCCGGACCGTTGGGGCCGCAGCCCAGGGCCGCCATGCCGGACAGCGCGGAGGCGGTGCCCAAGACGGTGCAGGTGCCGGGTTCGGCGGAGTTGGTGTTCGACGAACCGAGCGCCCCGCCCAGCTTGAAGCCGGAGGAACCGGTGACCAAGGCCTCGATCGGGCTCTTCGGCGCCGGGTCGGTATTGGTGGGGCAGGGGGTGGTGGTCGTGGCCGTGGCGGGGCCCGCGGTGACGGTGCAGCCCGGCGTGGTGCCCGGAGTGGTGGTGCCCGGCGTCGTGGTCGGCGTCGTCGTGGTCGGCGACGTGGTCGACGGAGTCGTCGTGGTGGTGTCGATGAGGGCGATCTCCGCCATGGCGGCGGGCGCGGCGGGCAGCAGTGCCGCAACGGCTAGCAAAGTGGTTACGGCGTAACGGTTCACGTGCGAAAATCCTTCGGATCGAGCGTGGTCGGGGCCCCGACTCCCCAGATGGTCCTGAGCAGTCTAGGGACATCGCGTGACCTGCGCCGCAAAATGCGACACACTGACGTTTCTCTCACATTCCGACGCGCGCCACCGCCCGCACCGGAGCCCCGTCCGCCCCGGGCAGCCGCAGCGGGAACAGCGACACTTCCACCCGCTGACCGGCCTCCTGCGCCGCCAGCACCGCCGCCAGACCGGTCAGATTCTCGGCGATCACGGCGTGCGCCCCGCACAGGATCCGATGCACCGGAATCTCCTCGGCCGGGGTCGGGTCCACGCTGAGCGCGTCGATGCCGACCGTCCGCACCCCCGACGCGACCAGATACTCCGCGGCCGCCACGGTCAGATGCGGATGGTTCAGGTACTCGTGCGTGCCCCAGTGCTCCGACCATCCGGTCGCCACCAGCACGATCACGCCCGCAGCCACCCGCCCCTCGAAGTACTCGCGCCCGATCGGCCCACCGCCGCCCGCGGCTCGCGCGTCCACCACGACGGCCGGTCCGGTGAACCGCTCCAGGGGCAGCTCGTCGAGGGCGGGCAGGGCGTCGTCGATGTGCCGGGGCGCGTCCACGTGCGTGCCCGTCTGCGAACCCATGTCCAGGTGCAGCACATTGACGCCGTCGGCGGCCACGGTCAGCGCGGGTCGCACGGTCACCTCGGGATCGCCCGGGTAGACGGGCATGCCGGATCGGATCGGCACGGAGAGATCGAGAATGGGCATGTCAGCCGTGCTCCGGGGCGGTGGCGCGCAGCAGCCAGCAGGCGGCGGTGAAGCGGGCCGCGCCGTCGCGGACGAAGGGTTCGAAGGCGGCGCGGACGACCTCGACGACCTTCGCGCGGGTCGCCTCGTCGGCCTCGAGCAGCGCCAGGCCGACCGGTCCCAATCGGGAGACGTAGCCGGTGAGTTCGGATTCGGGCAGCGCGCAGTCGGCGTCGACCGGGGTGATGTCGATATCGGTCCAGCCGGCGTCGGCCAGGATCCCGGCCACCCGGTCGCGGTCGGCGAACCCGAATTGCCCCGGGGCGTCCGGGATTCGGGGCCCGAGATCGGGGAGCAGCGGGGCGGCCGCGTCTTCCGCGGTGGTGAAGAACGGGTTGTCGGCGGCGGCCCGCCACACGACACCGGCCAGCCGTCCGCCGGATCGGGTGGCGTGGCGCAGATTGGTGAACGCGGCCACCGGGTCGGCGAAGAACATCACCCCGAAACGGGACATGACGAGGTCGTGGACCGGGTCGAAGGTGTGGGTCTGGGCGTCGGCGCACACGAAATCCACCGGGAGGCCCGCCCGTTCGGCATTGGCGCGGGCCGCCTCGAGCATCGGCTCGGCGATATCGACGCCGGTGCAGCGTGCGCCCGTCGCGCGGGCCACGGCCAGGGTGGTGCCGCCGGTGCCGCAGCCGACATCCAGCACCCGCCGGGCGCCGTCGGTGCGTGCGGTCTCGACCAGCAGGTCCTCGAGCGGCCGCAGCACCCGGCCGATCAGGTCCTGGAAGTCGACCCAGGCGGTGCCGGAGGTGGCCCAGCGGTCGGATTGATCCTTGTCGAGCGGTGTCGTCATGATCGCTGTCCTTCATCGGGGAACGGACGGAGAACTACACTGTCTCAATTCAAGCCGACTCGAGGTCAAGTACGAGGTAACCCCGATGACCAGCCTGGACATCGCCGAGGTGGTCCGCCGCACCGGCGTCCCCGCCTCGACCCTGCGCTACTACGAGGAACGCGGCCTGATCGCGTCCACCGGCCGGCGCGGCCTGCGCCGCCAGTTCGACAGTTCCGTGCTCGAACAGCTGGCCCTCATCTCGCTGGGCCGCACCGCCGGATTCTCCCTCGACGACATCGTGCTGGTCTTCGGCCCGCAGGGCGAACTCCGGGTGGATCGGGCCCTGCTCACCGGCAAGGCCGACGAATTGGACCGCACCATCACGCAGATGACCGCGGTCCGGGACGGCCTCCGGCATGCCGCCGCCTGTCCCGCCCCGAGTCACGCCGAATGCCCGAGCTTCCGGCGCATCCTGCTGGGCGTGATGGCGGGCGAGATCGACGTCACCGAGGCGATGAGCGGACCGAAATGACTGCGTGACAGGTCATTTCAGCGCACGGCGTGCACGGCTTCCTTGGTGAGCGCGGCCACCAGCGGATTGTCGTAGGCCGCGTCCTTGTCCGGCTTGGCGGTGAGTACCACGATCACCAGCGGCGCGGACCCGTCGGCGGGCCAGGTGACGGCGGCGTCGTTGGCGGTGCCGTAGTCGCCGGAACCGGTCTTGTCGCCGGTCTTCCAGTCCGCGGGCAGTCCGGCGCGGATGCGGGCGTCGCCGGTGGTATTGGCGAGCAGCCATGCGGTCAGCTGCTTGCGTTCCGGATCGGCGAGGGTATTGCCGACGACCAGTTTTCGATAGTCGCCGGCCAGGGCGGCCGGGGTCGTGGTGTCGCGCTCGTCGCCGGGGATATCGGTGTTGAGCTCCGGCTCCCAGCGGTCGCTGCGCGTCTTGTCGTCGCCGAGCAACCGCAGGAACTGGGTCAATCCCTGTGGGCCGCCGAGCAATTCGAGCAGCTGATTGCCCGCGGTGTTGTCGCTGCGGGTGATGGCGGCGTCACAGAGTTCGCTCACCGACATCCCCGTGTCCACCCGGGTGCTGGTGACCGGCGAGCCCGCCACCACCTTGTCCGCGCCGAAATGGATGACCTGGTCGAAGAATCCGCTGGCGAGGGGATGCATCTTCAGGAGCGCGCCGCAGGCCAGGCCCTTGAACGTGGAGTTGAAGGTGAAGCGCTCGTCCTGCCGGTAGCCGACGGTCTTGCCGGTGCCG
Organism: Nocardia sp. NPDC004340; assembly: GCF_053602575.1. NCBI lineage: Bacteria > Bacillati > Actinomycetota > Actinomycetes > Mycobacteriales > Nocardiaceae > Nocardia > Nocardia sp. NPDC004340. The sequence continues at coordinate 288,283 of NZ_JBSGDW010000006.1, read as the reverse complement.
GTGTCGATCACGAAGACGCCCGCCCGAGCGCCGTGCTGCTCCTCGAGCGCCCGCAGGGCGGCGTCGTTCGGCGCGGACGTGGTCGACGGCTCGTTGTGGGTGGCCTCGCTTTTCGAGTCGGTGCCGCAGGCCGCGAACAGCGGCGTGAGCACGAGTAGCGATGCCAGGGCGCGGTATTTCAGGGTCGGCAAAACAAGCCTTTCAATCGGTTTCGAGCGGTGTGGAGTGTTGCGGCTGGTCAGCGCGGTGCGCGCAGCATGCGGCCCGCGGCCTGCACGGCCGGGTCGGAACTGCCCGCGTCGCTGATGAAGACGGCGAAGGCGAGATCGCCGTCGATGCCGACGAACCAGCCGTGCGCGTGCTTGTCGTCGATGTATTCGGCGGTGCCGGTCTTGCCGAGCAGGCCGGGGATATCGCGCAGGGCGGTGGCGGTGCCGCCGGTGATGGTCTCGCGCATCATGGATTTCACCTGATCGGCGATGCCGGGCGGCAGGGCCGGTGGCTGCCGGTCGGGCTTGCCGGGTTGACCCTGCACGATCGCCGGCGGCATGACCGACCCGTGGGCGAGGGACGCCGCCAGCAGCGCCATGCCGAACGGCGACGCGGTCACCTTGCCCTGCCCGATGCCCTCCTCCACCCGCAGGGCGGGTGTGTCGGCGGTGGGCACCTTGCCGGTGACGGTGGTCAATCCCGGTGTCACGTAGTCGATGCCGAGTCCGAGCTGGGCGGCGGCATTGGTCAGCCCGTCCGGCGGCAGCTGCACGGCCAGCCGTCCCATGGTGGTGTTGCAGGACCGCGCGAAGGCGGTGTGCAGCGGCACCTGGCCGAGGTCGAAGTTGTTGTCGTTGGGGATCTCCCGGCCCTCGATGTTCTCCTTGCCGGGGCAGGCGACGGTGGTGTCCGGGGTGACCTGACCGGCCTGGAGGGCGGCCGACACGGTCACGGTCTTGAAGGTGGAGCCCGGCGGATACAGCCCGGTCAATCCGATCGGACCCTGCGCGTCGGCGGGCGCGTTCTGCGCCATGGCCAGCACTTCACCGGTGGAGGGCCGCAGCGCCACGATAGCCGCCGGGGTGGTGATCGGGGCCAGCGCCGCCTCGGCCGCGCGTTGCAGGCCGACGTCGAGGGTGGTGCGAATATCGGTGACCGGCTGGGGATCCGGGCCGCCGACCCGCTGGGTGCCGTCGCTGCCCTGGGCGCGGACCGCCCATCCGGCGGCGGCGTCGGCCCGCTGCTGCCACAGCTCCGACAGGCCCGAGAAGGTCGGCGAGGCGAGTGCCTTGTCGACGGCCAGCAGTCGCGTCTGCTGCGCGGTCGTCACGTTCGCCAGCGTGGTGAGCGCGGATTGAACGGTGGCGTAATCGGATTCGCGGAGGGTGACCGCGGTGACCGGCTTCCCCTGCGCCGCGGCCAGATCCGCTTGCAGGCTCGCGGCGGTGATGTCGGGCGCGACCGGTTGCAGTGCCGCCGCGACGGCCGCGGGGTCCGCGCCGGGCGCGACATTCACCAGGGTCACCACCTGCTGGGTGAGCAGCGGGCCACCGGTGCTGTCCAGGACCTTGGCCGGGTCGGGGTAGGCGACGGCGTAGGACAGCGGGCCGATGTTCAGGCCGGGCGCGATGGTGGCCGGGTCCCAGCGGATCTTCCAGTCACTCCCGGAGCGTTCGGCGCGGCCCGCGGTGGTGTAGGTCCACTCGTTCTTGCCGTCCTTGTCCAGCTTCCAGGTGGCGGAGAGGGTGAAGGTGCCGCCGTCGTCGGTCTTCTCGACCTTGCTCGCCGCGAAACGCACCTGTTTGCCGAGGTTGTCGTACAGCGTTCCCAGCGTGGTCGAGGCGGTGGCCGGATCGCTGGTCGCGGTCGCGGCGGCCGGGACGTCGTCGCGGGTCAGCGCGTCGGCGAAGGCGTCGACGGTCTTGGACAATCCGGACGTGGGATCCGAGCCCGAGCACGCGGTCGCCGCCACCAGTACGGCCGCGACACAGATACCGGTGCTTGCCCTCCTGCTGAAAGCTGCCATGACAGCCACCCCAACACGGATCACCACCCGGTGTCCAAGACCAACACGGATGAGAACCGATAAGCGTTTCGTTATCGTCGCAGCGCAAGGCCCACAGGCTCGCGAAGTATCGGGCGGTTGACGGCCCGATCCGGGCGCCGGGAATGCTGGGGGAGTGGAAGCGATCTTCGGGACGGCCGGTGTCGAAGGCCGCGTGCACGCCCGCTGTCTGAACTGTGACGGCGAATTCGGCTGGGCCGCCGACGAACCGGTGGTGCTGTCCTCGGTGGTGAAGGTGCCGCTGGTGCTGGAGTTCGCGCGGCAGGTCGCGGCCGGGCAGCTCGATCCCGCCGACCGGGTGCGCGCCACGGCCGCGGACCGGCTGGGCGGGGTGGGGTCGGCGGGCTGCCATGACGATGTCGAGTACAGCCTGCGCGACGCCGCCTACTTCGCGCTCACGGTCAGCGACAACACCGCCGCGGACCTGCTGTTCGACCGCGTCGGCGTCGACAATGTCCGCTCCCTGGTCCGCGAGCTCGGGCTCGCCGACACCCGGGTGATGGGGTCGATTCGCGACATCCTGTACCTGATGGCCGAGGACATCGGTGCGCGTGACCTGCTCGAATTCGCTCGGCGCTACCCCGAATCCAGTCCGGAGGAGGTGTTCGGCAGCCGGGCGGTGGATCCGCTGCGCACCACCGCCGGGACCGCCCGCGACATGACGCGCCTGCTGACGCTCATCGGCCGCGACCTGGCGGGCCCGCCCGAGGCGTGCCGGTTCGTGCGAGATCTCATGCGCCAGCAGGTGTACGGGCATCGGCTGCCGTCGGCGTTCCCGCCCGGGACCGACATCTGGTCCAAGACCGGGACGCTGCCGGGCATCCGCAACGAGATCGGCGTCGTCGAGTATCCGGACGGAAGTCGTTACGCCGTAGCGGTTTTCACGGTGTCACACAATCTGGCCGGTCGGCAGCCGGTGGTGGACCGGGCGATCGGGACGGCCGCGCTGACGGCCATCGAGCGCATCGATCACTGCCTGCCCGCGACCACATCCCACGGGCGGCGCTGCGGCGCGTCCTGAAGCGGGGCCGGGGGCGCGACGCCGTCGCCCTGCACCACCGACACGATGAGCTCGGCGAATTCCCGCACCAGCGGATGCGGGGCGGCGGCGGGCCAGGTCAAGGCGAGTCGCCAGCTCAGTGTGCCCTCCGGCAGCGGCCGCCACACCACCCGCGGCTCCTTCTGCGCCACCAGGCCGGTGTCGAAGGCGACGCCGCGACCCGACAGCACCATGCCGAGCACGAACTCCGGATTGACCGCGTGCTGCACCGAGGCGGGGTGGAAGCCGTGCTCCCAGCAGGTGCGCAGGGTGGCGTCGTAGAGGCCGGGGGCGGCGGCGCGCGGGAAGATCACCAGGCCGTGCCCGCTCAGGTCGGCCAGGGTGAGGGAAGTCCGCTGGGCCAGTGGGGAATCCCGGGGCAGCACCACGCCGAGCGGGGTCTCCACGGCCGGACCGGATTCGAGGCCGGGCGTCTCGGCGGGATATTGCAGCAGGCCCGCGTCCAGTTCCCGTTCGCCGAGCAGGCGGACCTGTTCGGCGGTGGTCAGCTCCTGTAGGTCCACCCGCACCTGGCGGTTCTCGAACGCGGTCAGCATGGCGGCCAGCACCCGGCCGGCCAGTTCGGGCGGCACGCCCACCCGCAGCGCGTCGACCTCGCCGCGGTGGGCCTTGTCGACCAGCGATTTCGCGCGTTCCCAGCGGGCGATCAGGTCGCGGGCCTCGACCAGCAGGATCTGTCCGGCCTCGGTGAGTTCCACGCGGCGGCTGTCGCGGTCGAGCAGCCGCGCGCCGAGCTCGCTCTCCAGCTTGCGGATGCGCTGGCTCAGCGCGGGCTGGGCGATCCGCAGCCGCTCGGCCGCGCGGCCGAAGTGCAACTCCTCGGCGACGGCGATGAAGTAGCGCAGCTGACGCAGCGGGTCCATCCCGTCGACGATATAGGTTTCCTTATCGCCGGGTGGTCAGGCCCGGGCGCGCACCTCGAGGATCTGCAGGCAGCGTCCGATCGGGCCCCGCTGGTCGTGCAGGACGGTCGAGCACAGGCCGACCCCGTCGGGTCCGATCGAGGTCTCCACGGCCAGGCCGATCCACTCGCCGACCGGCAGCCGGAACAGGTCGATGGTCAGGTCGGTGTTGAGGAAGGTGAAGTGGCGCGGATCCAGGCGTGCGCCAACGCCATTGGCGACATCCGCGACCGAGAACACGCGCACCAGGGGTGAGATCTCCTCGCCCTCGACCACCTCGACGAGGGGCTTGACCCACACCCGCCGAGTGATGTCGTCGCTCTCCACGCCGCGCAGGTCCACCGACTTCACGTAGCCGAGGTCCCACCCCTGGGGCAGGCGCCAGCTGACCTCGCCCTGCTCCGGGACGGGCGGCAGCGGGGCGTCAGCGGCGTGGGCGATGTCGGAGGTGTCGGTGGCGGCGAGCCGCCAGGCCGCGGCCTTGGCCACCACGCGGGCGCTGCCGTCCGGCTGCGGCGCGACGAGTTCGGCCGCCACCAGCTCGACCCGCTTGCCCGGCCGTTCGATCCAGGCGCGAACCTCGATCTCTCCCACCGGAATCGGGCCGAGGATCTCCATGGTCAGCCGAGCGACGCGGGTGCCTTCCCGGGGCGCGCACCGTTCCACCGCGCGGGCCAGCAGTGCCGAGGGCGGTGCGCCGTGCTGCATGGTTGCCGCCCAGACGCTCACCGTGGACGCGGTGGCTCGGTATCGCTCGAATCCGTCGCGCTGGGACTCCAGCGGGAGGAAGTACGCCCTGGTCCCGGCCTCGTCCTCCGAGGCCGCCTGATCTGCCGATGTCGCATCCTGCATTCGGGTCACCCCGTCAACGTATCAGCCCACGTCCGACCCGCTAGACGGTGTACGACAAACCCCCCGCATGTCCATTCCGACCGTTCGGCATTCGAGCCCATACCCTGAGGCATGTCAGATGCACTTTCCAGGCGTGGAACGAGGTAGTCATGTCAGGCAAGTTCGAGCTGTTCGCTGATGCGGCCGACAAGTTCCGGTGGCGGCTCAAGGCCGGCAACGGCGAGGTTATCGCGCAGAGCCAGGCCTACGCGAGCAAGGACGCGGCGAAGAAGGGCATCGCCTCGGTCCAGACCAATGCCGCGGGCGCGGCCATCGCGGACCTCACCGATTAGCCCGACCCGAGCGAGGCTCCGTCGCAGCTGATTCCGCGGCGGGGCCGCCGCGCGCTCAATGCCGCTGTGTCCGAGCCGCTTCGATGCGGGCGGCCAGATCGACCAGCTCGGCCGCCGGACCGGTCGGCGGCGTGCGCCGATGCCAGATGGCCCGGAACTTCCTCGTCAACGGCGTCGATTCGGCCAGCGGAACGGCGCGCAGCGTGCCCGCCCGCAGTTCGTGCGCCACGATCAGCCGGCTCACCACCGCCGGTGCCGCCCCGCTGCGAGCGGTCGCGAGAATCGCCGCAGCGGAACCGAGTTCGGCGGCAGGTGGGGCCGGTGTCCCGTGAATCTCGAGGGTCTCCCACACCGTGTCCCGGGTACCCGAGCCGCGTTCGCGCCACAGCAGCGGGGTGTCAGCGAGTTCACGCGCGGTCAGCGGTCGGCGGCGGGTGGCCCATCGGTGACTCGGCGCGACGACCACCACCAGCTCGTCCGCGGCGAGCACCCGGCTGCCCAATCCCGGTGGCGGATGCGGTCCTTCGACGAATCCGAGCTCGGCGTCGCGATCGCCGACCGCCGCCGTCACCTGCCGCGAGTTGGCCACGTCCAGGACCACCGCCAGCTCCGGATGGATCTTCCGCAGCGCGGTCAGCCAGTGCGGAATCCGGTGGTCGGCAATGGTCGTCGAGGCCATGAGGCGCAGGCTCGGCCGCTCCGCGCGGTGCAGGGCGGTAATGCCCTCGGTCAGCGCCAGCGCGGCCGCGAGCACCGGACGGCCCAGCTCGACCACCGCCTGCCCGGCATCGGTGAGCACCGATCCCGTGCGCCCGCGATCCAGCAGCCGTAACCCGAGCCGCCGTTCCAGCGCGCTGATCCGCATACTGGCGGCGGGCTGGCTGATGCCGTGCCGCCGCGCGGCCGCCCCGAGACTGCCCAGTTCCGCGACCGAGACCAGCAGGGCCAGCACGTCCAGGTCGGGCGTACCGGGCGGCAGGATCATAAGGACAGCTTATGACGTGATCAGCGTTCGGGCGCTACCTGACCACCGGAAACGGCCGGAGGATCAGCACCATGACTTTCGTGATCGGCGCGGACTGCGTGGACGTTCTGGACAAGGCCTGCATCGAGGAATGCCCGATCGACTGCATCGTGGTCGGCGAGCGGATGGCCTACATCAACCCCGACGAGTGCATCGACTGCGCGGCCTGCGAACCGGTCTGCCCCGTCGAGGCGATCCACTACGAGGACGACCTGCCCCCGGAGCAGGAGCAGTTCGTCCTCGTGAACAGCCGGTTCTTCACCGATGGGGTGCAGATCTAGGGGACCGGGTCCGGTTCTCGGTCCGGGATGGCTTCCGCGGCGGGGGCCTTCCGCCGGCCGAGGACGGAATGGGAACGGCTGTAGGCGAAGTAGATGACGATGCCCAGGGCCATCCAGATGACGAACCGGATCCAGGTCTCGATGGACAGGTTGAGCATCAGCCACAGGCAGGCCAGGGCGGCCAGGACGGGGATGAGCGGGACCAGCGGGACGCGGAAGCCGCGCTTCAGGTCGGGGCGGGTGCGGCGCAGGATCGGGACGCCCAGGGAGACCAGGACGAACGCGACCAGGGTGCCGATATTGACCATTTCCTCGAGGGTGCCGAAGTCGACGAAACCGGCCAGGAGAGCGCAGATCACGCCGACCAGGACGGTCAGCCGGACGGGGGTGCCGTGCTTGCCGGTCTGGGCCAGACCGCGGGGCAGCAGGCCGTCGCGGGCCATGGCGAACAGGACCCGGGTCTGGCCCAGGAACATGACCATGACGACGGTCGACAGGCCCGCCAGCGCGCCGATGGAGATGATGTTCTTCACCCAGGTCGCGCCGTGGATGGCGAAAGCGGTTGCCAGGGTGGCGTTCCCGCTCGCCAGTTCGGTGTAGGGGACCATGCCGGTGAGGATCAGCGAGACCGCGACGTACAGCACGGTGACGATGGCCAGCGAGGCGAAGATGCCGCGCGGGACGTCGCGCTGCGGATTGCGGGTCTCCTCGGCGGTGGTGGCCACCACGTCGAAGCCGACGAACGCGAAGAACACCAGCGAGGCCGCGGCCAGCAGGCCGTACCAGCCGAAACTGGTTCCGCCGGAACCGGTCAGGAAGGAGAACAGCGACTGGTGCACGCCGCCCGCCTGCTCCGAGGGCTGGGCCGGGGGAATGTAGGGGGTCAGGTTGGAGGCCTTGAAGTAGGTCGCGCCGACCACCAGCACCAGCGCGATCACGGCCAGCTTGATGGCCACCGCCACCGCCGAGACCCGCGAGGACAGCTTGGTGCCGGTCGCCAGCAGCGTGCCGACCACGGCGATGATCACCACCGCGCCCCAGTCGAAGGTGATGGACCCGATGTGCACGACCGGGCTCACCACCCCGTGCAGCACCTCGCCGAGATACTGCGACCACCCCTTGGCGACCACCGACACCGCGAGCGCGAACTCCAGAATCAGATCCCAGCCGATGATCCAGGCGATGACCTCGCCGAATGTGGCGTACGCGAACGTGTACGCACTGCCCGCCACCGGCACGGTCGAGGCGAATTCGGCGTAGCACAACGCGGTCAGCCCGCACGCGACGGCCGCGAACACGAAGGCCAGCGAGACCGAGGGTCCCGCCACCGTGCCCGCGGTCCGGGCGGTGAGCGTGAAGATGCCCGCCCCGATGACCACGGCGACACCGAAGATGGTCAGATCCCGCGCGGTCAGATCCTTGCGCAGTTTGGAATCCGGTTCATCGGTATCCCGGATCGATTGCTCGACCGATTTGGTGCGGAACACTCCGCTCACGAACGCCACAGTGCGTCTCCTTTCCGAAATTCGGTGCGGTGTCAGCGAACTCGCGGGATGGCGTCGAGCCGCCGTTCCGCGAACCTGTTCGCCGCCGCACCGGTGCCGATGCCCTCGGCCCGGGATTCCGCGATGATGTCGCGGCAGCGGTCGAAGATGCCCCTCACTGCGTCTTCGACCTCGGCCGGCGCCGCGTGCCGCAGCTCACCGGCCACCTGAACCAGCCCACCCGCATTGGCCACGAAATCCGGGACCCAGGTGATGCCGCGCTCGTTCAGGGCGTATTCCACCGCGGGCGTGGCCAACTGGTTGTTGGCCGCCCCGCAGACGAGTTTCGCCTCGATGGCCTCGGCGCTCGACGCGGTGAGCGTGCCGCCGAGGGCGCAGGGGGCGTAGACGTCGACCGGAGCCGTGGACACGGTGCTCAACAGTCGAACCGAGGGATGATCGGTCGAAATGCGTTCCAGCGCAGCGGTGTTCACGTCGGTGGCGCAGACCTCCGCGCCGTCGGCCAGCAGCAGCTGGATCAGTTCGCGGCCGACCTTGCCGACGCCCTCGACGCCGACCGTGCGTCCCGCCAGCGTCGGTGCGCCCCACACGGATTCGGCCCCGGCGCGCATGGCGTTGAACACGCCGAGGGCGGTGAGCCGGGCGCTGTCGCCGGACCCGCCCGCCGCGGTGCTGCGCCCGGTCACGTAGCTGGTATGGCGGCCGATCGCGTCCAGATCGTCGGTGTCGGTGCCCACGTCACCAGCCGTGATGTACCGCCCGCCGAGGGATTCCACGAAGCGCGCGTAGGCGGCGAACAACTCCTCGCTCTTGTCCAGCGCCGGATCGCCGATGATGACGGCCTTGCCGCCGCCCAGATCCACCCCGGCGGCCGCGGCCTTGTAGGTCATGCCCCACGACAGCCGCAGCACATCGTCCAGCGCGGCCGCCTCGGAGGCGTAGGGGTACATCCGGGTGCCGCCGAGCGCCGGGCCGAGCGTGGTCGAGTGGATCGCGATGATCGCCTTGAGTCCGCTGCGGTCGTCCTCGCAGAACACCACCTGCTCGTGTCGCCGGGCGCTCAGTTCGTGCGAGCGGCCGAAAACCCCTGCGTCGGTGTGCATTGCGGTCACGGTCGATTCCTTTCGTGGACGCCGCTCGTGGCGGCGGGGTGGGTGGCCGCGGGGTGGGCGGCCGAGCGCTGCCGGACGAGTGGCAGCAGTGGGTTGCCGCGGCGGTAGCGCCGGGGCGAGCGGGTGTGGGTGTCCACGCGACGTCTCGGCGACGCGCGTCACCCGGCTCCGGCGGCAGGACCAGGCCGCTGCCGGAACACGGTGGGTAGGTGTGGAATTGAGTGGTGAGCTGTCGGTCAGCTGTCGAGGCCGAGTTCGCGCAGGCGGGTGCGGTACCGCTCGACGTTGCCGAGCTTCACGTCCTCGTAGCCCCGGACCAGGTCGGGCAGGGCCGCCGCCTCGACGGCGGTGGCGTACCCGTCGACGGTGAGACCGGCCGCGAGCCGCCGCACCATGCCGGTGTACTGGGACAGCAGTTCCCGCTCCACCTTCCGGACATGGGCGTAGCCGAAGGGGTCGAGCTTGGTGCCGCGCAGCGCCTTGCCTTTGGCGAGCAGCTTCAGGGCCACATGGGATTTCGGGGTGAGACCGATCTTCTTCTCGCGGCCCAGCGCGCGCAGCACCGGCGGGTGCAGCTTGTAGGTGAGGTTCTCCCCGCCGGGGACCTGCGCCTCGACCTCGGCCAGGAACGCGGGATCGACCAGCAGTCGCGCGACCTCGTACTCGTCCTTGTAGGCGGTGAACTTGAACAGCCCGCGCGCCACGGCCTCGGTGAACTCGGTGCGCTCGGTGACCGCGCGCTCGGCGGTCCACGCGGCCTGGACGGTGTCGATGTAGCGGCGGGCGACCTTCACGTTCTGGTAGCCGATCAGTTCGGCGGCCCGCAGTTCCACCAGCCGCCGGACCTCGCCGTCGAAGCCGGTGCCCGCCAGCAGTTCGGCGGGCGCGACCCGCGGAGCACGCTGTGCCGCACCGGAATCGGTGGCCGCGGCGAACGCGGCCGGATCGGCGATGGCCACCCGGCCCCAGCGGAAGGCCGCGACATTGGCCGACACCGCGACACCGTTGATGCCGATCGCCTCCTCGATGGCCGCGGCGGGCAGCCGCAGGCCGCCGGTCTGGAAGGCCGCGCCGACCATCAGGAAGTTGGCGGCGGCGGTGGTGCCGAACAGGTGTTGCGCGGCGGCCAGGGCGTCGAAGCCGACCTGCGAATCCGATACCGTCGCCAGCCGATCCAGCAGCGACCCGGTCTCCGGGTAGGCGACCGACTTGTCGTAGACCATGTCACCGGTCGGGGTCTTGCTGGTCGAGGCGACGACGACGGTTCCGTCCGGGTTGCCGTACTGGAGGTTCTTGGGGTCGGCGGCGGTCAGCAGGTCGATGGCCATGATGCAGTCCGCGCTACCGGGGGTGAGCCGGTTCGACGGCTCCAATTCCGTGGTGGAGAACCGCAGATGCGACAGCACCGGCCCGGCCTTCTGGCTCAATCCGATCTGATCGAGGCTCTCGACCGCGTACCCGGCGCGCAGCGCGGCCGTGGCCAGCACCTGGTTGACCGTCACGATGCCGGTGCCGCCGATGCCGGCGATGAGCACGTTCTGCGTGCCCAGCGGAGCGCCGAGGCCCGGATCGGCCACGGCGGGCGGTTCGGTGGGCTTGCGCCGCATGCCGCGGACGCGCTGGGAGCCCTTGCCGCCCTTGGCATCCGGTCGCAGTTCCACCGTGACGAATGACGGGCAGTCCCCGTCCAGGCAGCTGTAGTCGGTATTGCACGAGGTCTGGTCGATGCGCGTCTTGCGCCCGAACTCGGTCTCCACCGGCTGCACCGACAGGCAGTTGGACTTGGTGCCGCAGTCGCCGCAGCCCTCGCACACCGCCTCGTTGATCACCACGCGGGTATTGCGCACCGGCAGTGTGCCGCGCTTGCGCTGTCGCCGGGCGTCGGCGGCACAGTGCTGGTCGTAGATCAGCACCGTCACGCCCTTGACCTCGCGCAGCATCTTCTGCGCCTCGTCGAGCCGATCGCGATGCCACAGCAGCGTGCCCTTGGCCAGAGCTCTCCTGTTGTGCCGCTTGGGATCGTCGGCGCAGATGATGATCTGCCGGACGCCCTCCACGGTCAGCTTGTGGGTCAGCTCGGCGACCGTCAGCCCGCCTTCCACGTCCTGCGCGCCGGTCATGGCGACGACCTCGTTGTAGAGCAGCTTGTAGGTGATGTTCACCCCTGCCGCCACGCACGCCTGCACGGCCAGCTGGCCGGAGTGGAAGAAGGTGCCGTCGCCGATGTTCTGGAACAGGTGTGGCACATCGGTGAACGGGGCCTGCCCGATCCACTGGCTGCCCTCGCCGCCCATCTGGGTGAGGCCGGTGACCGCGCTGTCGCTGCGCCCGGACAGGGTGACCAGGGTGTGGCAGCCGATGCCGCCACCGCCGATGGACCCCTCGGGCAGGGCGGTGGAGCGGTTGTGCGGGCAGCCGCTGCAGAAGTACGGGGTGCGCTTGGCCGACAGCACCTCCAGCGACAGCGCCGGGGGCGGAGCCTTCTTCAGCTCGACGTGGTCGCGCAGCACCCGGCGCAGCGGGCCGAGCAGGCGGCCGGCGGTGAGCTCGCCGTCGAAGGGCATGAGCGGCAGGCCGTTCCCGTCCAGCTTGCCGAGGATGCGCGGGGCGTCGGCGGTGCCGTACAGGATCTCGCGGATCTGGGTCTCGACGAAGGCGGTCTTGTCCTCCACCACGATGATCTGTTCCAGGCCGCGCGCGAACTCCGTGACCCGCTGTGCGCCGACGGGATACGGCATGCCGATGCGCAGCAGACGGATGCCGGCCCGGTGCATGGCCGCCTCGTCGACGCCGAGATCGTGCAGGCCCTGCCGGACCGCGTCGAAGGTGGTGCCGGTGGCCGCGATCCCGATCCGCGCGTGCACCGGATCGACCTCGATGACGTCGAGATCATTGGCGGCGCCGAAGGCGCGCACGGTGGCCCAGCGCGGCCCGTACAGATCGGCCTCGGCGAGCACGCTGTCGGCGGGGGCCGCCATGGGCCGCTGCCGGTAGGCGAAAGTCCTGCCCTCCCACCGCACTTCGGGCACCGCGATGGGCAGGTTCGCGACCGAGCCGTCCACCGTCCAGGCCCCGTCGGCGACATCGGCCACGATCTTCAGCGCCACGACGCACCCCGAGGCCCGCGACAACGCGATGCCCTGCATCCCCATGGTGATGATCTCGCGGGCATTGCGCGGGAACAGCACGGGCACACCCATGGCGGCCAGCGACCGTTCGCTCACCGCGGGCACGGTCGAGGACTTCGAGGCCGGGTCGTCGCCGACCAGCAGCAGCACGCCGCCGCGCGGATTCACCCCGTACATGTTCGCGTGCCGGATGGCGTCGGTGGCCCGGTCCACGCCGGGGCCCTTGCCGTACCAGACGCCGACCACGCCGTCGTGGGTCGGCGTCCCGGCGGGCAGATCGGCCTGGCTACCCCAGACCGCCGTGGCCGCGAGCTCCTCGTTGAAGCCGGGCACGAAGGCGATGTCGTGTTCGGTCAGCACGGTCGGCATGCCCAGCAGCATCTTGTCGACCCCGCCCAGCGGGCTGCCCTGATACCCGGACACGAAGGTCGCGACCCGGTGACCGGCGCGCATATCCCGCACCTGCTGTTCCACCAGCAGGCGGGCGATGGCCTGCACGCCGGTGAGGAGGACCGGACCCGCGCCCGACCGGTAGCGGTCGGCGAGGTCGTAGGGCGTAGCCGGTTCGGCCTGTGGTGCAGGCGCGCAGGCAACGTCGGTCATGAACAGTCACCACACTCTCCACAGCTCAGATTGTGAGCTGCAACGAAGGGACCAAGCGATCGGTGCTGCGAAATCTGCCGTGAAGGGTGATCTGTGTCAACAGTCGGGCGAAAAGTTGATCAGACTGCTCAAAAGTGATCTGGAACACTGTGACGTGCGCAGCATTCTGGTCAGCCGGGGGCCGGGTGACTCGTCAGATGCTCGACGAGCGGCAGCGACCGGTATTCGATCGGCGTCGCCAGCGCCAGCATGGTCTCGGTGTGCTTGACCCCGGTGATGGCGTGCACCCGCTGGATGACGCCGAGCAGATCCGGCTGTGACCGGGCCGCCACCCGGACCAGCAGGTCGCCGCGCCCGGTGGTGGCGTGCACCTCGAGCACGTTCGGGAACGCGCGCAACGACTCCACGATGTCGTTCATCTTGTTCTGGTCCAGTTCGATGCCGAGGAAGGCGTGTACCGCGAACCCGATGGCCTCGAGATCCACGTCCGGCGGATACCCCCGGACCACCCCGGCCGCCTCCAGCCGTTTCATCCGCGCCTGCACGGTGTTCCGCGCGATCCCGAGCCGCTGTGCCAATTCCAGGATCGGCACCCGCGGGTCGGCCGCCAGTTCCCGGAGCAGCGCGGAATCGAGCGCGTCGATCTTGATGCTCATGCCGCATTCTCGCACAGCGATTCTCGATAACACCGCTGCTCACATGGCCGATGATGGAGGCGTGAAGCGTGCTCGGGGAGGACCCATGAAGACCAGGTCAGCGGCTCTGTTCGCGATGGCGGCCGCCGTGGTGGCGGTGACCACCGCGTGCGATCCGGGGTCGTCGACGGGCCCGGTGACGACCAGTCCCGCCGGTCCGGCGGCGACCGTCCCCGGCGGCCCGGCCACCACCGCGGCGGGGAGTCCCGCGCCGACCACCGCCTCGGGGCAGCCGGGCACCGCTCCCGCGGGGAGCGGGCACGGGCTGTGCTTCGACATCAACTCCGACCTGGCGCGCGCCGCCATCGCCAAGCTGAATCCGCCGCCGGTCGGCGGCTGGAAGACCGGGCAGGCGGGGGAGGTGGCGCTCGACTCGGGCTGCGACGGGGTGCTGTCGTGGATGATGGTGAACTCCGACACCAATCATCCGTACACGCACGTGCTGTTCTTCACCGGCGGCAGGTTTCTGGGCACGGCCACCTCCGATCCGTACATGTACACGCAGGTCAGCGGCAAGACGCGGAACTCGCTCTCACTGACCTACCGGTGGCTGAACAACAGCGATCCGATGTGCTGTCCCCAAGGCGGTCCCAGCGTCGTCACCTTCACGCTCAACGGCACCGAAGTGAAAGCGGACGGTCAGTTCCCGCCGCACGCCTGACCTGTCGCTCGTGAGAGAGGCCCGGAACCAACAGGTTCCGGGCCTCTCTCCGACAAGACCGAGGGTCAGGCCAGCGGGCCGACCACCGACTCCGCACCCGCCAGCAGCTCACCCGAGGCCGCCAGGCGCACGACCGCCTCGATCTCCGGAGCCAGGTAGCGGTCCGGGCCCGGACCCTGCACCGATTCGCGAATCCGGTCGCGGACGGCGGCGGTCGCGGGGGACGGCTCCAGCGGCGCGCGCAGGTCCAGGGCGCGGGCCGCGGTGAGGGCCTCGATGGCCAGCACCCGGGTCAGGCCGTCGATGGCGCGGCGCAGCTTGCGGGCCGCCGACCAGCCCATGGAAACGTGGTCCTCCTGCATGGCCGAGGAGGGGATCGAGTCCACGCTCGCGGGCGCGGCCAGGCGCTTGAGCTCGGAGACGATCGCGGCCTGCGTGTACTGGGCGATCATGTGGCCGCTGTCCACGCCGGGATCGTCGGCCAGGAACGGCGGCAGGCCGTGGTTGCGGGCCCGGTCCAGGAAGCGGTCGGTGCGGCGTTCGCTGATGCTGGCCACGTCGGCGACCACGATGGCCAGGAAGTCGAGCACGTAGGCGACCGGCGCGCCGTGGAAGTTGCCGTTGGACTCCACCCGCCCGTCGAGGGTGACCACCGGATTGTCGACGGCGCTGGCCAATTCGTAGGACGCGATCAGCTCGGCGTGCGCGAGGGTGTCGCGGGCGCCGCCGGCCACCTGCGGGGCGCAGCGCAGCGAGTACGCGTCCTGCACCACCGTGCAGTCGGGGGTGGCGTGGCTGGCCACGATGCCCGAACCCTGCAGCAGCCGAACCATGTTCGAGGCGGCCAGCGCCTGGCCCGGCTGCGGGCGCAGGGCCTGCAGGTCGGCGGCGAACACCTTGTCGGTGCCCAGCAGGCCCTCGACGCTCATCGACGCGGTGACGTCGGCCAGGCGCAGCAGCCGGCGCAGATCGTGGCAGGCCAGCACCAGCATGCCGAGCATGCCGTCGGTGCCGTTGATCAGCGCCAGGCCCTCCTTCTCGGCGAAGACCATCGGCTCCAGGCCGGCCGCGGCCAGGGCCTGCGCGGCGGGCATCAGCGTGCCCTCCGCGTCGCGCACCATGCCCTCGCCCATGACCGCGAGGGCGACGTGCGACAGGGGAGCCAGGTCGCCGGAACAGCCGAGGCTGCCGTATTCGTGCACCACCGGCGTGATCCCCGCCGACAGCATGGCGGCATACGCCTGGGCGACCTCCACGCGCACGCCGGTCCGGCCGGTCGCCAGCGTGGACAGCCGCAGCAGCATGAGCGCCCGGATCACCTCACGCTCGACCTCCGCGCCCGAGCCGGCCGCGTGCGAGCGAACCAGGCTGCGCTGCAGCTGGGTTCGCAGTTCCAGCGGAATGTGGCGGGTGGCCAGGGCGCCGAATCCGGTGGATACGCCGTAGACCGGCTTCGGGTCGGCGGCGAGCGCCTCGATGCGGGTGCGGCTGGCCGCGATCACGGTGAGCGCGTCCTCCGACAGTCGCACGGCGGCGTTGCCGCGGGCGACCCGGACCACGTCCTCGGGGGTGAGGGCGCCGACGCCGACGACGACTTCGGCGTCGGAGGCTGCGGTGTTTTCCTCGGAGAGTCGGAGAGTGTTCGCGCTCATCGTGATGGTGTCCTATCGAATCTTGTTCAGGGCAGGGCGATTTCCGGGGCCGGATCGGTGAGGGCCGCCGGAACGGGTTGGGTTGTTGCGGGCCGGACCCACAGCCGGAAGGCGGCGGTGAGCAGGACCAGCCAGACGGCTCCGACGACCAGCGCCACCCGGGTGTCGGCGTCGAAGGCGAGCAGGAGGATGACGAAGGCCAGGCCCGCGATCGCGGCGACCGGCAGGTACGGCCAGAACGGCACCGGGAACTTCAGCTGTGCGGCTTCCTCCGCGCTCATCTGCTTGCGCGAGCGGAAGTGCGACAGCAGGATCATCAGCCACACGAAGACCGTGGCGAAGGTGGCGATCGAGGCGATGACCACGAAGACCCGGTCCGGGATCAGGTAGTTGAGCACCACGCCGACCAGCAGGGCCGACACCATGATGACCACGGTCATCCACGGCACACCGTTGCTGGAGACCCGCCGCATCACCGCGGGGGCCTGCCCGCGCAGGGCCATGCCGTACATCATCCGGCCCGCACCGAAGATATTGCTGTTGATGGCCGACAGCGCGGCGGTGATCACCACGATGTTCAGCACGGTCGCGGCCGAGCTCAGGCCCAGGCTGTCGAAGATCTGGACGAACGGGCTGCCCTCGTCGCCGATCTGGTTCCACGGCGTGACGGCCATGATCACGGCCAGGGTGAGGATGTAGAACAGCATGATGCGGGCGGGCACGGTGTTGATCGCGCGCGGGATGGTGCGCTCGGGGTCCTCCGCCTCGCCGGCGGTGACGCCGATGATCTCCGAGCCTCCGAAGGCGAACATGACGATCGCGAAGCAGCCGAGGAAGCCGCCGATCCCGTTGGCGAAGAAGCCGCCGCCGGCGTTCAGGTTGGACAGGCCGGTGCTGGTGTCGTGGATGCCGAATCCCCAGATGAGAACCGCGATCCCGCCGGCGATCATGGCGATGATGGCGACCACCTTGACCAGGCTGAACCAGAATTCGAGTTCACCGAAGACCTTGACGTTGAGCAGGTTGATCGCGCCGATGAAGAAGACGATCGCCAGCACCCAGATCCAGCGGGGCACATCGGGGTACCAGAACCCCATGTAGACGCCGAAGGCGGTGGTGTCGGCCAGCAGCACGATGACCATTTCGAAGACGTAGGTCCAGCCGGTCAGGAACCCGGCCAGCGGACCGATGTGCTGGCTGGCGTACTCGCCGAACGACCCGGACACCGGGTTGCGGACGGCCATTTCGCCGAGCGCCCGCAGCACGATGAAGATGACCGCGCCGCCGATCAGGTAGGCCAGCAGGACCGAGGGGCCGGCCTTCTTGATCGCTTCGGCCGAGCCGTAGAACAGGCCGGTGCCGATCGCGGATCCGAGTGCGATGAATCGGATGTGGCGGGCGGTGAGACCCCGGGTCAGGGTCGAGGAGATGTCTTTCACGGATCGGACTCCCTGATGTTGTTCACGACGCAGTTCGACAGGGATTGTGAGTGCGTTCACACATGTATAGGGCTGTCTATACAACTGTGTCAAGAGTGTGCAGTTACACGACGGCAACTAATCTAGAGTGCTGCCACGCCGAGTCACGATCCGGTGGATCAGTCGAGCGGCCGTACGCGCGGTTCGATGGTCGATATCGAGGTCGGGATTCAGTTCCGCCACATCCAGCAAGGCGAGCTTCCCGCTGTGCGCGACCAGGTCACATACCCGTTCGATGACCTCCAGTGGCACGCCGTACGCGGCGGGCGCGCTGACACCCGGGGCGGCCGCCGCGGGCAGGACATCCAGGTCAATGGTCATATACAGGACATCGACGGAGGCCAGGAACTCCTCGATGAAACCGCGCGCGCCGGGGAGATCCATGGCGGTGCAGTCCTCATCGAGCCGATATCGCACGCCCAGGGCCGCGGCGGTCTCGAACAGGGCCACGGTATTGCTCGGCTGGGAGATGCCCAGCACCGCGTAGTTCAGCGTCCGCCCGGCCTCGGCCTCGCGCTCGGCCATCTGCCGGAACGGCGTGCCCGAGCTGGGTGTCGAGTCGCCGCGCAGGTCGAAATGGGCGTCGAGGTTGAGTACGCCCAGGCGCGCTCCCGATGCGACGGCCTGCGAGGCGGCGATGCCGAGATAGCTGCCGTAGGCGACTTCGTGGCCGCCGCCGAGGACCGTCACGAAGTGCCCGGCGTCGAGCAGTTCGGTCACCACCGCGCCCAGGCGCCGCTGGCCGGATTCCAGATCCCCGTCCTCGACCGCCACGTCACCGGCGTCCATGGCGCTTGCCGGGCAGGGGAGCGCCATGGACGACAGTGCCTGCCGCAGCGCGGCTGGTCCGGCGGCAGCTCCGGTCCGCCCCTTGTTGCGGCGGACCCCCTCATCGCTGCTGAAGCCGACCAGAACGCTTGCTCCGGAAGGGGTTTCGGGGGAGTAGGGAGTGATCGCGCTGTGCCAGCGCAGATGGGCGGCACCCGGGCCGTCGTCGCGCCCCGACCAGGGGGCGGGCGGGTGATCGACAGCGGTCATAGCCGGTGACCGTCCTTCCAGATCTCGCGCACCAGCGCCACACCGGGCCGGTAGGCCAGATACAGGTGCGAGGGTGCGTCCAGTGCGATTAGATCGGCGCGCGCACCGACCCGGATATGCCCGATGTCGTTGCGCCGCAACGCGGCCGCGCCGCCCGCGGTGGCCGCCCACACGGCTTCGTCCGGGCTCATGTGCATTTCGCGCACGGCCAGTGCGATACAGAACGGAATGCTCGTGGTGTAGCAGGTTCCCGGGTTGCAGTCGGCGGCCAATGCGACGGTCACGCCCGCGTCGAGCAGGGCGCGGGCGTCGGGATACTTGTTGCGCGTGGAGAAGTCGGCTCCCGGCAGCAGGGTCGCGACCGTGCTGCTCGCCGCCAGCGCCTCGACATCCTCGTCGGTGGTGTAGGTGACGTGATCGACCGAGGCCGCGCCCAGCTCGGCGGCCAGCCGGACGCCGGCGCCGTAGCTGAGCTGGTTGCCGTGCACCCGCGGGGTGAGCCCGGCGGCGATGCCCGCCTCGAGCACCGCCCGGGACTGGTCGGCGTCGAAGGCGCCCTCCTCGCAGAAGACGTCGATCCATTTGGCGTGCGGCGCGCACGCCGGGATCATCTCGTCGATGACCAGCCGCACGTAATCGTCGCTGCGCCCGGCGAACTCCGGCGGGGTGACGTGCGCGGCCAGCAGGGTCGTCTCCGGCGTGTGCCGGGCGATGACCTCGAGGCTCCGCAACTCGTCGGCAACGGTCTGCCCGTAGCCGGACTTGGACTCGATCGTGGTGGTGCCGGTCCGCGCGGCCTCGGCGACCAGCCGGGCCATGTTCGCGTCCAGGGTCGCGTCGGTCGCGGCGCGGGTGGCGGCGATGGTGGTGCGGATGCCGCCCGCGCCGTAGGGCGCGCCCGTCATGCGGGCCGCGAACTCCTCCGACCGTTCCCCGCCGAACACCAGATGGGCGTGACTGTCGACGAATCCGGGCAGGGCGGCGCGGCCTTCCAGGTCCACCCGCGTTCCGGCGCTGCCTTCGGGCAGGCGGGCCCGCGGGCCGACCCACTGGATCAGGCCGTCGCCGAGCACCACCGCGGCATCGCGGAGCACGCCGAGCGGTCCTGCGCCGAGCTCGGGATCATTGGTGACCAGCGCGCCGATATTGTCGACGACCGTCCACTGCCCGGATTCGTGTCGCATGTGGGTTCAGCTCTCCTGCATCGGGATTCGAACGCCGCGGGTCGCGGCCACCTCGGCGGCGTGCTGGTAGCCGGCGTCGACGTGGCGGATCACGCCCATGGCGGGGTCGTTGCTCAGCACCCGCTCGAGCTTGCGGGCGGCCAGCTCGGTGCCATCGGCGATACACACCTGACCGGCGTGGATGGACCGGCCCATGCCGACGCCGCCGCCGTGGTGGATCGACACCCACGAGGCCCCGGACGCGGTGTTGACCAGCGCGTTGAGCAGCGGCCAGTCGGCGATGGCGTCGGAGCCGTCGGCCATGGCCTCGGTCTCGCGATAGGGGGAGGCCACCGAACCGGAGTCCAGGTGATCGCGGCCGATGGCGAGCGGCGCGGACAGCTCGCCGGAGGCGACCATCTCGTTGAACTTCAGTCCGGCGCGGTGGCGTTCGCCGTAGCCGAGCCAGCAGATGCGCGCGGGCAGGCCCTCGAAGTGCACCTTCTCCTGCGCCATGGTGATCCAGCGCTCGAGGTGCTCGTTCTCCGGGAACAGGTCGAGAATGGCCTGATCGGTGGCGGCGATGTCCTTCGGGTCGCCCGACAGCGCGGCCCAGCGGAACGGGCCCAGGCCCTCCTCGAACAGCGGCCGGATGTAGGCGGGCACGAAGCCGGGGAATTCGAAGGCGCGGTCGTAGCCGCCCTTGCGGGCCTCGTCGCGGATGGAGTTGCCGTAGTCGAACACCTCGGCGCCGGCGTCCATGAACCCGACCATCGCCTCGACGTGGGCGGCCATGGACTTGCGGGCCTCGGTGGTGAACCACTCTGGGTCCTCGGCGGCGCGCCGGTGCCAGTCGGTGACGTCGACGCCCAGCGGCAGGTAGGACAGCGGGTCGTGGGCGGAGGTCTGGTCGGTGACGATGTCGATCGGCGCGCCCATGGCGAGCAGGCGCGGGAAGATCTCCGCGGCATTGCCGACCACGCCGATGGACAGCGGTTCCCGCGCGTCGCGCTTCTGGATCGCCAATTCCAGTGCGGCTTCCAGGCTTTCGGCCTTGACGTCGAGGTAGCCGTGCGCGATGCGGCGGTCGATGCGGGTCACGTCGACGTCGACGCAGATCGCGACGCCGTCGTTCATGGTCACCGCGAGCGGCTGCGCGCCGCCCATGCCGCCGACGCCGGCGGTCAGGGTGATGGTGCCGGCCAGGGTGCCGCCGAAACGCTTGCGCGCCACCGCGCCGAAGGTCTCGTAGGTGCCCTGCAGGATGCCCTGGCTGCCGATGTAGATCCACGAGCCCGCGGTCATCTGGCCGTACATCATCAGGCCCTCGGCCTCGAGCTTGCGGAACTGCTCCCAGTTGGCCCAGTCGCCGACCAGGTTGGAGTTGGCCAGCAGCACCCGCGGCGCCCATTCGCTGGTCCGCATGACGCCGACCGGCTTGCCGGACTGGACCAGCAGGGTCTCATCGTCCCGCAGCGTCTTCAGGGTCCGCACGATGGCGTCGTAGGCGTCCCAGCTGCGGGCCGCGCGCCCGGTGCCGCCGTAGACGACCAGATCGTCGGGGCGCTCGGCGACCTCGGGGTCGAGGTTGTTCATCAGCATCCGCAGGGCGCCCTCCTGCTGCCAGCCGAGGCAGTTCAGTTCGGTGCCGCGCGGCGCGCGGACCGGGCGGGGGCCGGACGGGGTGTTGGTGGTCATCGGGACTCCTGTGTACTGACTGGTGGTGATGCCCATAACAGTCCGGATTCGAGGCCTGGAACAGCGTCGGCGGCCAGAATTCTCGGATCTCAGACACGTGACGGTCGCGGCTGCCCGGATCCGCGCCGATACACTCGGTCCCGAACGTGCGGGTGTCCACCGATGGGCAGGATGTGGGACAGGTGACGAATGTGGCCATGGACGAGGTGGATATCGCGGCGCTGTACGCGGCTCGCAGCCACGGCGCGGCCCCGGCGTATCAGCGCGTCAAGGACATGATCGCGGAACAGATCGTGGCGGGCCGCTGGCGTGAGGGCGAGCTGCTGCCCTCGGAGAATCAGCTGGTCGGTGCGCTGGGGCTGTCGCGCATGACGATCAATCGCGCGCTGCGTGAACTGAGCGCCGACGGGCTGGTGGATCGGCTGATCGGCGTCGGCACCTTCGTGGCCGGGCGCAAGGTCAGCTCGGCGCTGGTCGAAGTGCGCAATATCGCCGACGAGATCCACGACCGCGGACACGGGCACCGGGCCGAGGTGGTGTCACTGGAGCAGCGCGCGGCGGACCCGGCGATCGCTCAGGAGCTCGGGGTCGAAGAGGGCAGCACCGTATTCCATTCGAAGCTGGTGCATTTCGAGGACGGCCTGGCCATCCAGCTCGAGGACCGCTTCGTGAATCCCGAACTCGCGCCCCGCTATCTCGAACAGGACTTCACCACCACGACGCCCAACACGTATCTGGTGACGGTGGCCCCGCTCGGCCGGGGCGAGCATGTCGTGGAAGCGGTGCTGCCGACCGCCGACGAGTGCGCGCTGCTCGGGCTCGACGAGACGGAGCCGTGCCTGCTGATCCGCCGCCGGACCTGGTCCGAAGACCGGCTGGTCAGCGCGGCTCGGCTGCTGCACCCCGGTTCCCGCTACCGGCTCGCGGGAACCTTCGACGTGCAAGGTTCGTAAGGGACTACTTCGAAGTCCGCGCGGGATCAGGCCGTGTGGACCAGGCCGCGGATCTGACGCACCGCCACCGACATGGCGGCGACATCGGCCGTGGGACTCCGGAAGATCTCGGTGAGGGTGGATCGGGTGCGTGCGATCCGGTTGGCGTTGCGGGCCGCCCACCGCGCGATGGTGTCGGCCGCGGGCTCGGTGGGATCGGTCCGGTCGGACAAGAGCGCCAGGCACAAACCGCGCAAGGACCCGTACAGGTCGTCGCGCAGGGCCAGCCGGGCCATCGAATTCCAGCGGTCCCCGGTGGACAGCCGCGACACCGATTGCAGCAGGCGCACCGTGCCCAGGTCCTGGCTCAGTGCGTAGTACAGCCCGGCCACGTCGGCCGGGTCGTGACCACCGGCGTCGGCGACCTCGATGATGTCGAGCAGACCGAACTGATCGAGCAGCAGGTGCGCCCGGGTGGCCAATTCGCGGGGCACCCCGGCATCGACCGACCCGGCGATCCGGTCGTGCAGGTCGGCCAGTTCGCGGTCGCGCAGCCAGTCCGGGACCAGGCGCGCGTGTGCCGCCAGTCGCGGTGCGAATCTGGCTGTCTCGGAAGCGATGTCGAGCGGTTGCGGGCGGTGGGCCAGCAGCCACCGCACTGCTCTGTCGAGTACTCGCTGAGTGGTTCGGACGAGACCGTTGGTCACTGCCGCCTGGAGACCGGCGTCGGCGATATCGGCCCAGAGGCGGTGCAGCCCGAACGCTCGGGTGGCGATCAGGTAGGCGCGCACCACATCCGTGCCCACGGCCGCCGAGTCCTCGCCCAACCGGAACACGAAACTGATTCCGCCGTGGTCGACGACGTCGTTGGCGAGCTGGGTCGCCACGATCTCACGGTGCAGCGGATGCTCGGACACGCTGTCCCCGAAGCGTTCTCGCAAGGTTTCGGGGAAGTAGTCGAGCAGGTGATCGTGCAGGGCGGGGTCGTCGGGCAGGTCGCCCGCGAGCAGTTCCTCCTTGATCGCGAGTTTCGCGTGCGCCAACAGGGTCGCCAATTCCGGGGAGGTCAGGCCGTGCCCGCTGTCGGCGCGCCGGGCGAGTTCGGTCTCGTCGGGCAGCGCCTCCAGGGAGCGGACCAGTCCGCGCCGGGCCTCCAGTCGCGCGATCATGCGGGCGTGCACCGCGATCCGGGCGGCCGCGTCGGCGCGGCTCACGCCCAGGACGTGGTTCTGGGAACGGTTGTCCCGCAGCACCATCCGGGCGACCTCGCCGGTCATGTCCGCCAGTAGCCGGTCGCGTCCGCCGCGGTCGAGGCGCCCGGCCGACATCATGCCGTCGAGCAGGATCTTGATATTGACCTCGTGGTCGGAGCAGTCGACGCCGGCCGAGTTGTCCAGGGCATCGGTATTGATTCTGCCTCCGCCACGGGCGAATTCGACGCGGGCCAGGGCGGTGAATCCGAGGTTGCCGCCCTCGCCGACCACGGTGGCCCGCATGTCGGCGGCGTTCACCCGCACGCCGTCATTGGCCTTGTCGCCGACGTCGGCCTGGGACTCGGCGGTCGCCTTGACATAGGTGCCCACGCCGCCGTTCCACAGCAGGTCGACCGGTGCGCGCAGGATCGCCCGGATCACCTCGTCCGGTGCGGCCGCGTTGACCGAATCCGGAAGTCCCAGTGCCGCACGGATTGCCGGGCCGAGCGGCACGGACTTCGCGGTGCGTGGCCAGACCCCGCCGCCGGTGCTGATGAGGTCGCGGTCGTAGTCCGCCCAGGACGAGCGGGGCAGCTGGAACAGGCGCTTGCGTTCGGCGTGGGAGACTCCGGCCTCCGGTCGCGGGTCGAGGAAGATGTGCCGGTGGTCGAACGCTGCCACCAGCCGGATGTGCTCGCTGAGCAGCATCCCGTTGCCGAAGACGTCACCGCTCATGTCGCCGATGCCGGCCACCGTGAAATCGGCGGTCCCGGTGTCGCGGCCCATTTCGTGAAAGTGGCGCTCGACGCTCTCCCACGCGCCGCGGGCGGTGATGCCCATCGCCTTGTGGTCGTAGCCGACCGACCCGCCCGAGGCGAACGCGTCGCCGAGCCAGAAGCCGTAGCCGGCCGCGACCTCGTTGGCGATATCGGAGAAGGTCGCGGTGCCCTTGTCCGCGGCCACCACCAGGTAGGTGTCGTCGCTGTCGTGGCGGACGACGTCGCGGGCCGGGAGAACCGAACCCGTCGCCGCGTCGATATTGTCGGTGACGTCGAGCAGTCCGGCGATGAACTGCCGGTAGCAGGCGATACCCTCGGCCAGCTGCGCGGCGCGGTCGGCCGCGTCGTCGCAGGTGGGGCGCGGGGCCTGTTTGACGACGAATCCGCCCTTGGCGCCGACCGGCACGATGACGGCGTTCTTTACCGCCTGGGCCTTGACCAGCCCGAGCACCTCGGTGCGCAGGTCCTCCTTGCGGTCCGACCAGCGCAGGCCGCCGCGCGCCACCGCGCCGAACCGCAGGTGCACGCCTTCGACCCGGGGTGAGTAGACGAAGATCTCGAATCGTGGCCTGGGCTGCGGGAGTTCGCCGATGTGCTGCGGGTCCAGTTTGAACGACAGCACCTCAGCACGGCCGTCACGCACGAAGTAGTTGGTGCGCAGGGTGTTTCGGACGAGGGTGGTGAGGGCGCGCAGAATGCGGTCGGCTTCGAGCCCGACGACGCGGCCGATGACCTCGTTCAGGCGATCGGTCAGTTCGGCTTCGGCGGCTGCGCTGCGCGTGTCCGGCGCGAACCGAGCGTGGAACAGCTCGACCAGCAGTCGCGCGGAATCGGGGTGTGCGGCGAGGACTTCCGCGATCCGTTCCGGGCTGTAGGGGAATCCGCTCTGGCGCAGGTATTTCGCGTAGGCGCGCAGAATGGACACCGGACGCCAGGCCAGGCCCGCGCTCAGGACCAGGCGGTTGAAGGCGTCGCTCTCGGCGTCGCCGCGCCAGGTGGCGGCGAAGGCCGCGGTGAAGCGGGCGTTCGGTTCCGCGCCCGCCGGCGGCTCGCCGTCGAAGGCCAGCCCGAAGTCGTAGATCCAGCACTGGTTCCCGGTGGAATCGTCGAGCGGGTAGGTCCGTTCGTCGAGGACTTCCACGCCGAGGGATTGGATGACCGGCAGGATGCGGCTGAGCGAGACGGCCGCCCCCGCGATGTAGAGGGTGAGCCGCAATCGTCCGCGTGCTCGTCCGGTGGGCGCGTGCAGGGCGACGTCGAACGACTCCGGTCGCAGCGCTTCGATGCGGGCGATGTCGGCGGCGGCGCGGTCGGGGCCGAAGTCGTGTTTGTACCACTCGGGCAGGGCGTGGGAGTAGGCCGTGGCCGGTGCTTCGGCTGCCATTCGGGCGTGGAGGGCGTCGTCCCAGTCCTGCGTCATCGTCGGAAATCTCCCCGGTGCGGCGGTTGTCTATACAACAACATACAACCCCTGTGAGTGGTCTCACAAGGGTGCCGCCGAGTCAGGGCGTGACGGGCACCTGACCGGCGATGCGCGAGGTCAGGCGCTCGGCGCCCCACCGCACCGCCTGCCCCACCACCTCCGGCTCGGGGTTGGACAGCGTCCGCCAGGTGGTGCTCAGGGCCGCCACCGGACGGCTGTTGTGATCGAAGACCGCCGCGCCCACCGATCGCAGGCCCGCCGTCACCAGCTCCACCTCCTCGGCCCAGCCGCGGGCACGCACCTCGTCCAGATCGCGCCGCAGCTCGGTCAGCGACCGCGGTCCGCGTCCGGTGCGGGTGAGGAAGTCGGAACGCTTGGCGTACAACGCCTTCACCTGCGCGTCCGGCAGCGAGGCGAGGATCGCGCGCCCGTTCGCGGTCAGGTGCGACGGCAGCCGGACCCCGATATCGGTGATCAGCGAGACCTCCGCCGCGGGACCCGAGCCGGGACGTTCCTTCAGGAGGTAGACCGTCTCGTTGCCGTGCAGAATGCCCAGATGCACCGCCTGCCCGAGCTGCCGGGCCAGCTGGTGCAGGATCGGCTGCGCCAGCCGTTCCAGCGGCTCGTGCCGCAGATAGGCCGAGCCGATCTCGAAGGACGTCACGCCCAGCCCGTAGGCCTGGTCACCCGGTACATAGACCACGAATCCGCGGTCCACCAGCACCGACAGGATGTGGTACACCGACGAGCGCGGCAGCCCCAGATCGCGGGCCAGCACCGCCGCCCGGACCGGTCCCGGGCCGTGCGCCAGCCGGACGAGGATGTCGAGCGCCCGGCCGACGGCCGGAGAGGTGGTCGAACCCGAGGATTGCGCCATTCCCCGGATTCTGCCAGCGAAGTCAGTCCGCGAGCTCGTGCGCGGTCGCGCGCAGCGTCCACGCCGGGCCGCGGTGGTGCAGGGTGGTGGCGCTCAACGGTGGAATGTCGATGCGCCAGAACGACTCCGGGGGAGCGTCGAGGGTGCGCAGGACCGCGGCCCGCACGATCGCGGGATGCGTCACCGCGACGATCCGGTCGCCGCGCCCGGCCAGGCCGTGCAGCCAGACGCCGACGCGATCGATCAACCCGGTGATCGATTCGCCGCCGTGCTCGTGGAAGCCCGGGTCGGTGAGCCAGCCCATCAGCTGCTCGGGCGCGAGATCGTCCATCGCCCGACCGGCCCAGTCGCCGTGGTCCAGGTCGCGCAGCTCGGGCTCCGGGGTCCCGGTGAATCCCAGTGCCCGGCAGGTCTGTTCGGCCCGCAGCTCGGGCGCGAACAGCACCATCGCGGGCTCCGGGCCGGGCAGCCCGCCCGCCTGCTCGACCGACCGCGACCCGAGCGGGTCGAGCGGTTCGTCGACCGGGAAGCGGGCGGACCGCACGGCCTCGGTGATCGCGTGCGTCACCAGGGTGAGACGGGTGACCGCGCTCATGCCGCCACGGCGGGCGCGGCCGGGGAGCGGTCGCCGAGCAGGCGTGGCGCCAGCCAGGCGAATCCGACCCCGATGACCGCCCACACCAGCAGCTGGGCGGCGAACGCGTACAGCCGGAAGTGGTACAGGTCGTCGGCGGGGAAGCCCGGGAACACGATCGTGCCCGACGCGTCCCGCAGCGGTTCCGGCGCTTCGTGGAACGACGGCAGCAGCGCCAGCAGCGCGCCCATCACGACGACGAAGCCGGCCGCGGCGGCGACCCCCGCGGTCCAGGTGTCCAGGCGCGCGGTCAGCCTGCGGCCGAACCAGATCGCCGCGACCAACGCGATCGCGCTGATCGCGATCAGGCCCAGGTACAGGGCCGTGCGCTCCTCGATCGTGTCCGGGTTCCCGACGGACGGCGGGTTGGCCGGGTACTTCAGGAACGGCACCGCGTACAGCGCCAGGAACATGCCGCCCGACACCAGCAGCGCCAGATTGCGCGGCGAGATCTTGCCCGCCTTGCGCAGCGCCAGGAAGTACACGACCGCGAACAGCGCGCCCAGCGCGGCGCCGAACACGATCATCCCGAAGCCCAGTCCGACATTCTGCTGCTGCGCGCGGGTGAACAGCTCGGCCCCGTGGTCCATGTCCATGGGCTTCCCGGCGGCCTTGTCCAGCGCCATCTGCGCGTGGTCGCGGCCCTCTTCGAAGTCGATGGCGCGATCGATGATCGGCTCGGACAGGATCCGGGCGAACACGAACGCCAGCGATCCGCCGAGGGCTCCCAGCAGGACCCCTCGGCCGATGATTCGCTTTTCCATTGTGGTTACTCGATTCCCGGTGCTAGTGGCAGGGGAACCCGAGGAAATGCCGGCCGTCGTGCACGAACTCGTGCACGTGCATGTCGCTGCCGAACACCGACACCGCACCCTGATCGATACCGATGAAGTAGATCGCCAGCAGCGCCATCAGGGTGGTGCCGACCAGCCACAGCGCGGTGGTGGGGATGGAGAGCGCGCCGCTGCCGACACCGGAGCGAGGAGCGAAAGAGGTAGCCACGAAGGACTCCTTTGAGTCAGGGGGATTCCGCGTCCCCGTTGCCGATCGAACCGACGATGTGAGGGTCTGACTCGCATCCGTCTCGCGGGGAGACCGGGCTGCTCACAGTGGCGCGACCGTTCCGGCATTGCACCGGATTCCTCATGACATCGTCGATCAACCATACGAAAGCGCATCGCCGCTGGTCAATCCGCCTGCCCGGGTCGACCACCTGATGGGACGCCGCCGCGCGTGCGGGGATCGCGCTGGCGCTGGGCTATATTCGCCAACGCAACTGGTTCGCCGGAGGTGGAGTCGAGGAGCCCCTGACCCATTCGACGGCGTCGAAGCCCGCTGCCCGCGCTCGCGCGCCGGCCGGGTGAGAGGGAACCCGGTGGGAATCCGGGACTGTCCCGCAGCGGTGAATGGGAACGAACGCCGTCAGAAGCACTGGGCGCATGCCTGGGAAGCGACGGCCGGTAGGTCCGGCCTCGGCCTCGTGCCGGGGCCGACCCGATTGTCGGGTCGATGCCCATGAGTCCGAAGACCTGCCCGTCGTGCCGGATACGCCGTATCCGGCGGTCGTCGCCTCGTGGATTGGGCGTTACGCCGATCGGATCCGGGCACGGAAACATGCCGCATGGGCTCCGTCAGCGTACGCTCGTTTGGGCGGCGGTCATCGACTGCTGACCATGGAGTTCATCAATGCTGAACCCTGACAACACCTTCACCGCCACGGTGCTGGGCCTGCCGCGCATCGGCCCGAACCGGGAACTGAAACGCGCGATCGAGGCGTACTGGGCGGGGCGCATCGACGCCGCCGCGCTGCACGGTCTCGCGGGCGGACTGCGCGCCGCGCAACTCCTCGCGGTGCACGCCGCCGGACTCGATTCGGTTCCGGTGGGCACCTTCTCCTACTACGACCAGATGCTCGACACCGCGGTGCTACTGGGTGCGCTGCCCGAACGGGTGCACGGCGTCGCCGACGAGCTGGACCGCTACTTCGCGGCCGCGCGCGGCACCGCCGACATCGCGCCGCTCGAGATGACCAAGTGGTTCGACACCAACTACCACTATCTGGTGCCGGAGCTCTCGGCCTCGACGAGGTTCACCCTGCACCCGGACAAACCGCTCGCGGAACTGGAAGAGGCACTGGCGCTGGGCATTCCGGCCCGGCCGGTCATCATCGGACCGGTCACCTTCCTGAAATTGGCCAAGTCGGTGGACGGCAGCGCGCTGCTCGATCGGCTGCCCGATCTGCTGCCGCTGTACGAGCGGCTGCTGGGCCTGCTGGCGGCCGCGGGGGCGCGCTGGGTGCAGCTCGACGAGCCGGTGCTGGTCACCGATCTGACGGATACCGAACTGGCGCTGGCACGTTCGGCCTATCAGCGGCTGGCCGCGGTCTCCGCGCGGCCCGACCTGCTGGTGGCCTCGTACTTCGGACGATTGGGTGCGGCGCTGCCCGCGCTGGCGGACACCGGGATCGAGGGCCTCGCCATCGACCTGGTGTCGGGCGGTGACGCGGATATCGCCGCGGCGCAGCGTCTTTCCGGGACCCTGCTGGTCGCGGGCGTCGTCGACGGCTACAACGTGTGGCGCACCGATCCCGATCGGGCGCTGACCGGGCTGGCCGCGCTCGCCGCAGCCGGTGCGCCGGTGGCGGTGTCGAGTTCCTGCTCGCTGCTGCACGTTCCGTACAGCCTCGCCGCCGAGCCTGACCTGGAGCCGCGCCTGCGGTCCTGGCTGGCATTCGGGACCGAGAAGATCGCCGAGATCCGGCTGCTGGCCACCGTCCTGCATGAGGGGCAGGACGCGGCCGCCGAGCAGCTGGAGATCGCGCGAACGGCCGTGCTGGACCGGCGATCCGACGCGCGACTGCACGACACGGCGGTCCGCGACCGGCTGGCCGCACTGGACGCGACGGCCGCGCACCGGGCGCCCGCGGCGGAGCGACGGCGGTCACAGCGGGAGCGGCTGGACCTGCCGCCGCTGCCGACCACGACCATCGGTTCCTACCCGCAGACCGGCCGCATCCGGGTGGCACGCGCCGCCCTGCGCCGCGGCGAGATCGACCGGGCCGAGTACGACACCCGCATGCGCGCCGAGATCGCCGAGGTCATCGCGCTGCAGGAGGAGATCGGCCTGGACGTGCTGGTGCACGGCGAGCCCGAGCGCAATGACATGGTGCAGTACTTCGCCGAGCAACTGGACGGCTTCGCGGCCACCGCGCACGGGTGGGTGCAGTCCTACGGCACCCGGTGCGTGCGCCCGCCGATCCTGTTCGGCGACGTGACCCGACCGGCGGCCATGACCGTCGACTGGATCTCCTACGCGCAGTCGCTGACCGGCAAACCGGTCAAGGGCATGCTCACCGGGCCGGTCACCATCCTGGCCTGGTCCTACGTCCGCGACGACCAGCCGCTCGCCGACACCGCGCGCCAGCTCGCCCTGGCGATCCGGGACGAGACCGTGGACCTGGAGGCCGCCGGGACCGCCATCATCCAGGTGGACGAACCGGCCTTGCGGGAGCTGCTGCCCCTGCGCCGCGCCGACCAGCCCGAATACCTGGAATGGGCGGTGGTGGCGTTCCGGCTGGCGACCTCCGGGGTCGCCGACAGCACCCAGATCCACACCCACCTCTGCTATTCGGAGTTCGGTGAGATCATCGGCGCGATAGCGGGATTGGACGCCGACGTCACCTCGATCGAGGCGGCGCGCTCGCACATGGAGGTGCTCGACGACCTCAACGCGGCGGGCTTCGACCTGGGCGTGGGACCGGGCGTGTACGACATCCACTCGCCGCGGGTGCCCGGCGTCCGGGAGATCGAGGCGGCGCTGGCCCGGGCACTGAAAGCGGTTCCGGCCGAACGGCTCTGGGTCAACCCGGACTGCGGGCTCAAGACGCGCGGCACCGCCGAGGTGACGGAGTCGCTGCGCAATCTCGTGGCCGCGGCGCACGCACTGCGGTAGTCGAAGGCCGGGGCGTGCCGCATGCGCTGCGAACGAACGCGGTGCGCCCCGGCCGTCCGGTCAGGTGATCGGCGCGTACGGGATGGTCCGGGAACTGTTGTCGTCCACCCGGATCGGCCGGCCCAACTGCGGGAACGCGCGCTGCGCGCAGTCGGTCCGCTCGCAGACCTTGCAGCCCGCGCCGATCGGCACCGCCGTGCGCGGGTCGTCGACGGGCAGGCCGTGCGAGTACACCAGCTTGTCCGCGTAGGTCAGGTCGCAGCCCAGCCCGATGGCGAAATCCCGGGTGGGGGACAGGTATCCGGGCGTCTTCTCGTCGGTGGTGCGCGCCAGCCACAGATAGTTGCGGCCGTCGGGCATGCGGGCGATCTGGGTGCGGATGCTGCCCGGCGTGGAGAAGGCGTCGTGCACCACCCACAGCGGGCAGCTGCCGCCCACCCGGGAGAAGTGGAAGGCGGTGGCGGACTGGCGTTTCGAGATGTTTCCGGCGCGATCGGTGCGGACGAAGAAGAACGGCACCCCGCGCTTGCCGGGCCGCTGCAGGGTCGACAGGCGGTGGCAGACGGTCTCGAAGCCGACCTCGAAGGTGGCGGCGAGCAGTTCGATGTCGTAGCGCAGGGATTCGGCCGCGTCCCAGAAGCGGGTGTAGGGCAGGATCAAGGCTCCGGCGAAGTAGTTGGCGAGCCCGGTGCGCAGCAGGCCGCGCGAGTTCTCGGGCATGGTGTCGGTCGCGTCGATCAGGTCGGCGATCACCTCGGCCTGGGTGAGAAAGGCCAGCTGCGTGGCCAATTGGAAGGCGCGCTGACCGGCGGTGAGCCGCCGCGCCAGGGTCAGCACGCGGCTGTCGGGGTCGAAGACCCGTTTGGGGCCCGGATCGCTGGGATCGTCGGTGCGGATGAGCACCGCGATGCCGTGCTGCTCGCGCAGCAGCCGGGTCAGCTGGAGGTCGAGTCCGCCCAGGCTCAGGCCATTGCGGTCGAACAGCTGCTCGGCCGCGGTGTCGAGCTCGGGGATGTGGTTGCGCCGATCGTAGAAGTAGTCGCGGACGTCCTCGTAGGGCATGGCCGCGGCGGATTCGCCCGCGTCGCCGTCGATTCCGGCGGAGACGCGTTCCATCTGCTCGGTGGCGCCGCGCAGGCGGCGGTGCAGGCCGACCAGAACCCGCGCGGCCGCCGGCACCCGGGCCACCAGGTCGTCGATCTCGGCGGTGGTGATGTCGGCGCCCTCGGGATCCTCGGCGAACACGTCCTGCAGGTCGGCGATCAGCCGGGCGTCGGTGTCGGCGGCGAAGAAGCCCATGTCCAGGTCGAAGCGGGCGTTCAGGCGCAGCAGCACCGGGACCGTCAGCGGGCGCTGGTCGTGCTCGAGCTGATTGATGTAGCTCACCGAGAGCTCGAGCGTCTTGGCCAGCGCGGACTGCGACAGGCCCCGGCGCTCCCGCAAGGCGCGCAGGCGCGCGCCCGCGTACATCTTCTGCATGCGCTCAATCTAGCAATCCGAGCTTTCACAACTTTCACCGATTCAGGGTTCCTGTTCCGCAAAAATAGGCTTTTGCAAGGGATTTCCCGGCCCGTAGCCGCTGTGTACCGTGCGAAATATGAAGAACCATCCCGTCCGCACCCACCGCTCCGCGGAGCATTTCCCCCGCGCGGGACACCTCGCCTGGCGGATCGCCGAGGTCGCCGCCGATCCGGTGGAGGTCATCCCCGACGTCGAACGGATGATCGTCAATCGGCTCATCGACAACGCGGCGGTCGCGGCGGCATCCCTCACCCGGCGACCCGTCGCCAATGCTCGCGCCCAGGCCCTGGCCCATCCGTACACACCGGGCGCGACCGTCTTCGGCGCGCCCGGTTCCTACTCGCCGGAATGGGCGGCCTGGGCCAATGGAGTCGCGGTGCGCGAGCTGGACTTCCACGACACCTTCCTGGCCGCGGAGTACTCGCACCCGGGCGACAACATCCCGCCGATCCTCGCCGTCGCCCAGCACACCGGCCGCGGCGGCCGCGACCTGATCCGCGGTCTGGCAACGGGTTACGAGATCCAGGTGGACCTGGTCCGCGCGATCTGCCTGCACGAGCACAAGATCGACCACGTCGCACACCTGGGCCCGTCTGCCGCCGCCGGGATCGGCACGCTGCTCGGCCTCGATGCCGAGATCATCTACCAGGCCGTCGGCCAGGCCCTGCACACCACGACCGCCACCCGGCAGTCCCGCAAGGGCGAGATCTCCAGCTGGAAGGCCTACGCCCCCGCCTTCGCCGGGAAGATGGCCGTGGAAGCGGTGGATCGCGCGATGCGCGGCGAGGGCGCGCCGGCGCCGATCTGGGAGGGCGAGGACGGCGTGATCGCCTGGCTGCTGGGCGGTCCGGACGCGGAGTACTCGGTGCCGCTGCCCGGACCCGGCGAACCCAAGCGCGGCATCCTCGACACCTACACCAAGGAGCACTCGGCCGAGTACCAGAGCCAGGCCCCCATCGACCTGGCCTGCCGGATGCGCGAGCGGATCGGCGACCTGGACCGGATCGCCACGATCGTGCTGCACACCAGCCACCACACCCACTACGTGATCGGCACCGGGTCGGGCGATCCGCAGAAGTTCGATCCCGGGGCTTCTCGCGAAACCCTCGACCACTCGATCATGTACATCTTCGCGGTCGCCCTCCAGGACGGCGCCTGGCATCACGAGCGCTCGTACGCGCCCGAGCGCGCGCAACGCCCGGACACCATCGCGCTGTGGAACAAGATCTCCACCGCCGAGGATCCGGAGTGGACGCGGCGCTACCACTCCACCGACCCGAGCGAGAAGGCATTCGGGGCGCGTGCCGAGATCACCTTGAAGAGCGGCGAAGTCATCGTGGACGAACTGGCGGTCGCCGACGCGCATCCCCTGGGCGCGCGGCCCTTCGACCGCGACCAGTACATCGCGAAATTCCGCACCCTCGCCGAGGGCGTCGTGGAACCCGCCGAGCAGGACCGCTTCCTCGAGGTGGTCCAGCGGGCGGGCGAGCTGTCCGCCGGTGAGCTGCCGGAACTCACCTTCACCGTCTCGCCGGACGTGCTGGCCCGCGCGCCCCGCTCGCCGCGGGGTCTGTTCCGATGACCGGCCTGATCGCCGCGGCCGCCTCGGCCGCCGACAAGCGCGCCGCGTTCCGGGCGGGCCTGACATCGGGCACGATCCAGCGGTTCCCCGGGGCGTTCAATCCCTTGGTGGCCAAGCTGATCCAGGAGATCGGCTTCGAAGGGGTCTACGTCTCGGGCGCGGTGCTGTCCGCCGATCTGGGCCTGCCCGATATCGGGCTGACCACCCTGACCGAGGTGTCCGGGCGCGGGCAGCAGATCGCTCGGGTCACCGACCTGCCCGTCCTCATCGACGCCGACACCGGATTCGGTGAGCCGATGAGCGCCGCCCGCACCGTCACCGTCATGGAGGACGCCGGAATCGCCGGGCTGCACCTCGAGGACCAGGTCAATCCGAAGCGCTGCGGCCACCTCGACGGCAAGGCGGTGGTCCCGGTCGAGGAGATGGTGCGCCGCCTGCGCGCGGCCGTATCCGCCCGGCGGGACCCGAATTTCGTGATCTGCGCGCGCACCGACGCGGCCGGGATCGAGGGCCTCGACGCCGCCGTCGACCGGGCCCGGGCCTACACCGAGGCCGGCGCGGACCTGATCTTCACCGAGGCGCTGCACACCCCGGCCGACTTCGAGAAGTTCCGGGCCGCCGTCTCGATTCCCTTGCTGGCCAATATGACCGAGTTCGGCAAGTCCGAACTGATCGCGGCGTCCACGCTGGAATCGATCGGCTACAACGCCGTCATCTACCCGGTGACCACGCTGCGGCTGGCCATGTTCGCCGCCGAGACCGGGCTGCGGGAGATCGCCGCCACCGGCACCCAGTCCGGGCTGCTGGATCGCATGCAGCACCGCGGCCGCCTCTACGAGCTCCTCGACTACGAGCGCTACAACGAATTCGATTCCGACATCTTCAATTTCACCTTGGGAAGGAACCAGTGATGACGGAGACCGCGATACGCGCCGTCCACAAGGGGCTCACCGGCGTCGTCGTCGACACCACCGCGATCTCCAAGGTGGTGCCGGAAACCAACTCGCTGACCTACCGCGGCTACGCGGTCCAGGACCTGGCGGCCCACTGCGGTTTCGAACAGGTCGCCTACCTGCTGTGGTACGGCGAACTGCCCACCGACGCCCAGCTGGAGCGGTTCCTGCAACAGGAGCGCGCGGCCCGCCGGGCGGACCGGTCGCTGCTGGCGCTGGTGCACAAACTGCCCGAGAACTGCCACCCGATGGACGTGGTGCGCACCGCGATCAGCTACCTCGGCGCGGAGGATCCGGCCGAGGACGACAACTCGCCGAAGGCCAACCGCGCCAAGGCATTACGCATGATGGCGGTGCTGCCCACCATCATCGCCGCCGAC
Organism: Nocardia sp. NPDC004340; assembly: GCF_053602575.1. Lineage (NCBI taxonomy): Bacteria > Bacillati > Actinomycetota > Actinomycetes > Mycobacteriales > Nocardiaceae > Nocardia > Nocardia sp. NPDC004340. The sequence goes on along the minus strand of NZ_JBSGDW010000006.1, from coordinate 252,818 downwards.
CACCGCCGCCGGCACGGCCTGGATCCCATCGCGCCGCACTCGCACCTGGGCTTCGCCGAGAACTTCCTGACCATGTGCTTCGGCGCGGCGCCCGCGCCGAAACTGGTGCGGGCCTTCGAGATATCGCTGATCCTCTACGCCGAGCACAGCTTCAACGCCTCCACCTTCGCCGCCCGCGTGGTCACCTCCACCCGCTCCGACATCTACAGCGCGGTCACCGCCGCCATCGGCGCGCTCAAGGGCCCGCTGCACGGCGGCGCGAACGAGGCCGTCATGCACGACATGCTCGAGATCGGCGATCCCGCCCGAGCCGAGACCTGGCTCCGGAACAAGCTGGCGGGCAAGGAGAAGGTCATGGGCTTCGGCCACCGCGTCTACAAGAACGGTGACTCCCGGGTGCCGACCATGCGGGCCGCGCTGCTGGACATCGCCGCCGCCACCGGCGGGGACACCTGGATCCGCGTGTACGACGCCCTCGAACACGCCATGGCCGAGGCCACCGGCATCCGGCCCAACCTCGATTTCCCCACCGGCCCCGCCTACTACCTGCTGGGCTTCGACATCGAGGCGTTCACCCCGATCTTCGTGATGAGCCGCGTCACCGGCTGGGCCGCCCACATCATCGAGCAGAGCGAATCCAACGCCCTGATCCGGCCGCTGAGCGAATACGTCGGCGTCCCGCCACGATCGGTCGTGGCGGGCTGAACCGTCCGCTACCGGGTCAGCGGCCGAGGTGGCTGTAGACCTCGGCGGCCACGGCGGTGTCGCCGCGCGGCGTCGGGTGGAAGGGGAGGCCGACCAGGTTGACCTTCGGGTCGAGGGCGGCCAGCACCCACGGGTCGGGGGCGCACAGGCCGTGTCCGGCGGTGGGGACGCGGGCATCGACGAAGTCGATCGAGAGGAGCTGGGCCGCATCGCGTTCGGCGTCGTCGAGGCGGTTCCAGAAGGCGTTGACGGCGCCGCCGCGGGGCTGGATGTAGCGGAAGGTCCCGAGGACGTCGAGGCACCAGGTGTTCGAATTGGCCGGGGCCAGTTCGGGATAGCCGACGAGCTGGATCTTCGCGTTGGGCGCGTAGTACTTCACGTACTCGACGACCTTGCGGATGCGGTCGGCGTAGGCGGCACCGGTGATGGTGTCGAGCTCGGGCCAGTGCTCCTTGTCGATGGCGTCGGCGTCGCAGCCCTGGCTCATGTTCAGCGCGCAGCGCAACTGGCTGGGGGCGTCGGCGACATTGGTCGAGTCGCGCGGCCAGGAGTCGTTGGCGCCCAGCTGGATCGCGACCACCTGAGTGCGCGGGCCGAACGCGCCGTTCTTGCTCGCCTTGATCGCCAGCTGCGACAGGGTGTAGCCGTCACGGCCGGGGATCTCCTTGCCGGTCGAGGTGACCGGGCCGCTGTCGATGGAGGCGTTGGTGCAGGTCGCGTTCTCGAAATCGGCTGCGGGGACGCCCATCAGCGCGCTGAGCTGGACCGGCCACGAGGTGGCGCGGTGCAGGCACTCGTGCGCCGCGGCGTCGTTGTTGCCGTCGCATTTGACCAGGACCCCGTCGCAGGCCGGGTTCGCGGCGAACGAATCACCGAGTACGACAAGGGTGCGACCCTGCGCGGGGGCCGGTTCGTCGGCCCCGGCGATGCCCACCGAACCCGCGGCGGCGAGCACCGCGGCGACGGCGGCCAGCCGCAGCGACGCGCCCTTGGTCGTGAAACTCAACATGCAAATCCTCCCCAGCGGAAACGTTGCGCTAGACCGACAGTGTTGCTCATGAGACCGACAGTGTTCTCACCAGGCCGACAGAGTGCTCACGAGGCCGGAGGGACGATCATGTAGGTCAGCTTCGGCCAGGCCACCGACAGCGGGACCAGCGGCTCGCGCAGGATCCAGATGTTCACGTGATGGTTCTGGCCCGCGATGCCGAGCTCGTCGACCATGTGCAGCGCTTGGGTTTTCTGCCCGAAGTTCGCGAGGAACGCCCGCTGCTCCGGACTGTCGTTGTAGCCGACCCACAGGATGGTGGTGGCCGAGTCCGGCGGCGGACCCCACACGGCGAAACCGCGATTGGGGCTGTAGGTCGGCGGGATCGACTGGAACTTGCCGTAGTGGTCGAGCGCGCCGGCCTCGTTGTAGGCCTCCGCGACCACCGCGGTCGCGGCCCGCTCCTCGGGCGGCAGACCCGCCGCCACCTTCTCCACGGCGTCGGCCAGGTCCGCCCAGTCGTCGTTGCCGTAGTGCTGCAGGAAGCCCAGTTTGCTGGTGTTGGGGACGTCGATCCAGCTCTTCGGGTAGGGGAGCGTGGCCAGGGCGGCCATCAAAATCGCTGTGAGAACGGTCAATCCGGTGAAGACACGCCGCAGTACGGCCGCCGGACGCGGACCCGCGGTGTCGAACAAGCCCGACAGGACCATCGCGCCAGCGCCGAAGATCGCGGGAATGATCCCGGCGACGTAATAAGACCGGCCGTGGCTCGCGACCACCAGCACCACCATCAGCAGCGCCGCGACCAGCACGAAGCGGTACGGCCGCAGCTTCGGATCCCGGGCCAGGCCGTACAGGCCCAGCACGCCCAGACCGCCGCCGAGGAAGCCGGTGACCACCAGGATCGCGATCACCGTGCCCCACTGGCCGCCGTCGCTCTGCGCGGTCTCGTGCGCGATCGCGGCATTGGTGGCCAGCTGCGGCCAGTCGTGGGAGGCCTGCCACAGCAGGGCGGGGGTCATGGCCGCCGCCATGATCAGCAGGCCCAGCCACAGGGCCGGGCGGCGCAGGATCTCCCGCGGACCCGCCACCAGCATCGCGGCGCCGACGCAGGCGCCGAGCATCAGCACCAGCCACTTGTCCTGCACGTCGATCGCCGCCGCCACGCCCGCGGCGACGAGCAGGCGGTCGCGGCGGGTGCGCACCCAGCGGACCAGCAGCCAGATGATCAACGCCTGGAACGCCACATCGATGGCGACGCTGTCGAGCACGGTGTAGGCGAAGATGAACGGCGAGGCGGCGTAGCCCGCGGCGGCGAGGAGCTGGAACCGTTCCCGCGCACCGCATTCGTAGGCGACCGCGGCGGTCAGCACCGACACCGCGAGCAGCAGCAGCAATCCGGGGATCCGCAGCGCGATCACCGATCCGGGCGCGAGCACGTCGGCCAGCCGCGCGATCACCGGGATCAGCGGGCCGTTGTCGACATAGCTGACCGCCAGGCGGCGACCGCACGCCAGGTAGTACAGCTCGTCGCCCGCCAGCTGGAACCGGAACGCCGAGACCGACCAGACCAGCGTGATCAGGCCGGAGACCAACAGGACACCGCGCCACGCGAATTGCGGCGGCGCGGTCGTCGCCTCGGATTCAGGGGTGATGGTGAGCGTCATTGCTTCTCCGGGTCAGTGCGACGCGAGGTGGCTGTGGATGGTGGCGGCCACGGCCGTGTCGCCGCGCGGCGACGGGTGGAAAGGCAAGGCGGACGGGCTCTGCCGGGGATCGAGGAAGTTGCTGAACCACGGGTCGGCGGCGCACAGGCCGTGTCCCGCGGTCGCGGGCTTCAGGTCGATGAAGTCGACGCCCAGGATTCCGGCGGCCTCGCGCTGCGCGGTCTGCAGCCGGTTCCAGTACGCGACCATGGCTCCGGCCCGCGGCTGGACCCAGTGCACGAAGCCGAGGATGTCCGCGCACCACTCGGTCGCGCCCTCGGGGGCGATCTCGGGGTAACCGATCAGTTCGATCTTCGCGTTCGGGGCGTAGTACTTCACGTAGTCGACGACCTTGCGGACGCGGTCGGCGTAGGCCGTCCCGGTGATGGCCGTGTAGTCCGGCCACCGGCCCTCGGCCACGGCGGCGTCGTCACAGCCGTGCACGAGGTCGGTCACACAGGTGAACACCCTGTTCACATCCGCGGAGAGGGTCGCGTCCTTGGGCCAGGAGTCGTTGAACCCGAGCTGGATGGTCACCACCCGGGTCCGCGGCCCGAACGCGCCGTTCTGCGCGGCGTCGAGGGCCAGCTGCGCCAGCGTGTAGCCGCCGCGACCGGGCACCTGCTCGCCGGTGGAGGTGACCGGGCCGGTGTCGATGGACGCGCTCGAGCACGAGTTGTTCACGACGTCCGCGGCCTCGACGCCCATCAGGGCGCTCAGCTGGACGGGCCATGAGGAGGGTCCGTGCAGGCAGGCCCGCAGCCCGGTGCTGTCCGGGTTGTCGCATTTGGTCAGCACCACGTCACAGGACGGGTTCGCGCTGTAGGAGTCGCCGAGCACCACGAGCGGGCGGCCGGGTGCCGGGGCGGGTTCGGCCTCGGCCGTGCCGGCGGATACCGCGGCGGCCAGGACGCCCATGGCGACGGCCAGCCGGGGTAGGAGTACGGCCCGGCCGGTTGTCCAGGAACTGGTCAAGTGCAAAATCCTCATCGAGCCACAGCCATGCCGAACGGGGCACGATTATGATGCAGCCCACAGCAACTGACAGATAAAGCAAAGTAACTGCATTTCACTTGGTTGGCAAGCAAGCGATTCGCACCTGGCGAAGGGGCGTCATCTACCCCACAACGCAGTTCGGCCCAGGCGAGAGAATATTCTCTGGCCTGGGCCGATAAGGGTGGCTGACGGGACTCGAACCCGCGACACCCAGGATCACAACCTGGTGCTCTACCAGCTGAACTACAGCCACCATTGCCGGTAACTTCCGGCGCGCTAGAGCTTAACGTGTCGCCGCTGCGAGTACCTAATCGGCTGTTCAGGAGGGGTTTACGGGCGGCTGCGCGGGGGGCGTCAATTCGGCGGCGACAGCGGCGATCTCGGCCGTGGAGGGGCCGGGAGCCGGAACGAACGCGGTGCGGCGGTAGTACTGGAGCTCACGGATGGACTCCTGGATATCGGCCAGCGCGCGGTGCGCGAGCCCCTTCTCGGGCTGACCGAAGTAGATCCGCGGGTACCAGCGCCGGGCCAGTTCCTTGATCGAGCTGACATCGATCATGCGGTAGTGCAGGTGCGCGTCCAGCGCGGGCATGTCGCGCGCGATGAACCCGCGATCGGTGGCGATCGAATTGCCCGCCAGCGGAACGGTCCGCGGCGTCGGCACGTACTGCTTGATGTAGTCGAGCACCTGCTGCTCGGCCTCCTCGAGGGTGACGGCCGACCGCCGCACCTCCTCGGTGAGCCCCGACTTGGCGTGCATCTCGGTCACCACCGGCGGCATGGCGGCCAGCGCGGCGTCGTCGGCGTGGATCACGATGTCCACACCCTCGCCGAGAATATTGAGGTCACTGTCCGTGACGAGCGCGGCCACCTCGATCAGCTTGTCGCTGTCGAGCCGCAGCCCGGTCATCTCGCAGTCCATCCACACCACGTACTTGTCGGTCACCGCCAAACACTAACTCTTCGCCCGACCCCCACCCGGTTTGCGTCGGACCGTCCGCGCGGCCCGAACCCGATTGGTTAACCGTGGGCAACCCGCGTCGAGGCCGCTCGGACGTGCGATCGAGCAGTATCGTTGCGGTCGAATCTCACGCGCGGCGAGCGGATGGCGTGTGGGTCGGGCAGTTTCTGAGCGGTCGGCACGGCAGACGGAGGAAGCGCGATGACCACCCCGCAGGAGAAGGCAGCGGCGGCTCGGAAGGCCGCCGAGGAGGCGGCGCGGATCGCGGCCGAAGCGGCGGCCGCGGCCGAAGCCGCCGAACAGGAGGCCGCCGCGCAGGAGGCCGCCACCGCGGCTGCGGCTGCGCCTGCGGCGGATGCGGACGGCAAGGCCGCGGGCACGGCGAAAGTGGCTGCCGCCGATGCCGATCCGACGAGCAAGGACGAGGTCGCCGCCCGGGAGATCGCCGCCGGGTACGCCATGGAGGGGGTGGCGCTGGAGCTGGGCACCGTGATCGTCGGCGGCACCGTGCATCCCGACGCGCGGGTGCGGATCCCGATGAAGACCATGAACCGGCACGGACTCATCGCGGGGGCCACCGGTACCGGTAAGACCAAGACCGTGCAGGGCATCGCCGAGCAGCTCTCGGCGGCCGGTGTGCCGGTCGTGGTGGCCGACATCAAGGGCGACCTGTCCGGGCTGGCGCAGCCCGGCCAGTCCAACGAGAAGCTGCTGACCCGAGCCCAGGAGACCGGCGACGCGGACTGGAAGCCGCAGGGGTTCCCGTGTGAATTCGTCTCGCTCGGCACCGGCGGGATCGGGGTGCCCATCCGGGCGACGATCACCTCGTTCGGGCCGATCCTGCTCAGTAAGGCGCTGGGGCTCAACGAGACTCAGGAGTCGACCCTCGGTCTGATCTTCCACTGGTCGGACCAGCAGGGCCTGGCGCTGCTGGACCTCAAGGACCTGCGCTCGGTCATCCAGTACCTCACCAGCCCGGAGGGCAAGGAGGATCTCAAGGGCATCGGCGGCGTCTCCGCGCAGACCGCGGGCGTGATCCTGCGCGCGCTGGTGAACCTGGAGGCCGACGGCGGCGACACCTTCTTCGGTGAGCCGGAACTGAATCCGGCCGACCTCATGCGCAGCGCGGGCGGGCAGGGCGTGATCACCCTGTTCGAGCTGGGCGCGCAGGCCGCGCGGCCGCAGATGTTCTCGACGTTCCTGATGTGGGTGCTGGCCGATCTGTTCCAGACCCTGCCCGAGGTCGGCGATATGGACAAACCCAAGCTGGTGTTCATCTTCGACGAGGCGCACCTGCTGTTCAACGGCGCGTCCAAGGCGTTCCTGAACCAGGTCGAGCAGACGGTGAAGCTGATCCGCTCCAAGGGCGTCGGCGTCTTCTTCTGCACCCAGCTGCCCACCGACATCCCCAATGCGGTGCTCTCCCAGCTGGGTGCGCGCGTCCAGCACGCGCTGCGCGCCTTCACGCCCGAGGATCAGGCGGCGCTGTCGAAGACGGTGCGCACCTACCCGAAGACCGCCACCTACGACCTGGAGAAGGCGCTCACCTCGCTGGGCATCGGCGAGGCGGTGGTGACGGTGCTGTCGGAGAAGGGCGCGCCGACCCCGGTCGCCTGGGCGCGCATGCAGCCGCCGCGCTCGCTCATGGACACCATCGGCGACGACGCGATCCGTTCCCGCGCACAGCAGTCCACGCTGTACGGCAAGTACGGCCAGACCATCGACGCGGAATCGGCGTACGAGATCCTGACCGCGAAGATCCAGGCCGCCGCCGCGCAGGCCGATCAGGAGGCGGCGGCCAAGAGCTCGCGCTCGGCCAAGCCGGCGCCGGAGGAGGATTCGATGGCGGAGAAGATCGTCAACAATCCGGCGTTCAAGAACTTCCTGCGGTCGGCGGCCACCGTGGCCGGGCGCGAGATCAGCCGCAGCATCTTCGGCACCCGGCGGCGGTAGGCCGGTCGGGCTCAGTGCCCGATATCGCGGCTGAGCAGATCGTCGATGGTTTCGCGGCGGACCAGTTCCCGGGAGCGGCCGTCGCGGACCGCGACGATCGGCGGCCGCCCGATGCCGTTGTAGGACGAGGCCAGGCTGTGGTGGTACGCGCCGGTGCACGGCACCGCCAGCACCTCGCCGGGGCGCAGATCGACGGGCAGCCGGATGTCGCGGGCCAGGATGTCGCCGGCCTCGCAGTGGCGGCCCGCGATGGTGGCGGTCATCTGGGGGCCGGTGGGATGCCGGTTGGCGACCACGGCGTCGTAGCGCGCGCCGTAGAGGGCGACGCGCGGGTTGTCGCTCATGCCGCCGTCCACGGTCACATAGGTGTGGCCGTTCTCGACGTGCTTGATCGACAGCACCCGGTACAGCGTGACGCCCGCCCGCGCGACGATGGCGCGACCCGGTTCCAGGGCGATGCGCGGGCGCGGGAAGCCGTGCCGGGCGCACGCCGCGTCCAGGGCGTCCTCGATGATGTCGGCCAGTTCGGCCAGGTTCAGTTCCGCGTCCCCGCCGCGGTAGGCGACCGCGTGCCCGCCGCCGAGATCCAATTCGGTGAGGGTGACGCCGAATTCGTCGCGGATGCGGGCCATCTCGGCGACCATCCGCCGCACCGCCTCGCCGTAGGGGAAGGTGTTGTAGATCTGTGAACCGATGTGGCAGTGCAGGCCGGTGAGTTCCAGATTAGGTTGCCGCACAATGCGATCCACCACCTCCTTGATCGCCGTGCCGCCGATCGGGAAGCCGAACTTCTGATCGGTGACGCCGGTCCGGACCGCCGGATGCCCGTCGATGTCGATATCGGGGGTGACGCGCACCAGCACCCGTTGCGGTTTCACGGCCAGCGCGGACAGCAGGGTGATCTCGGTAAGCGAGTCGACCACGATGCGCCCGACCCCGCAGCCCACGGCGGTCTCCAGTTCGGCGAACGGTTTCCCGTTGCCGTGCAGCACGATTCGCTCCGGATCGGTCCAGCCGGACAGCGCGACCGCCAGTTCCCCGGCCGAGCACACGTCCAGGGACAGGCCCTCCTCGGTGATCCATTCGGCGACCGCGCGGGTGAGCAGGGCCTTGCCCGCGTAGATGATCTCGGCGTCCGGGAATCGGGTGCGGTAGGCGCGGCAGCGGTCCCGCACCTCGGCCTCGTCGAGGACGTAGGTGGGGGTGCCGTACTGGTCGGCGATATCGGCCAGCGCCACCCCGCCGACGGTGATGCGCCCGTCGGCGTCGTAGTGCGTGTCGCGCGGCCAGACGGCCGGGTCGAGACGGGGGACCAGGCCCCCGTCCCGCAGCGACGGGAAGATCTCGAGCAGCGTCAAGGCGTCTCCTGGTGAGAGCTCCCCGCTTTCTCTTCTGCGGGGCCGTCACCAGGACTACGCCTGATCGAGGGGGTCGAACCGGTCCGGTACGTGCCCTTTACGAGCCCCGGTCCGATCTTGACGTTTTGCTGATCAGCCGCCGAGCTTCTTGTAGGCGGCGCCCGCCACCACCGAGGTGATGGACCGCGGCCCGAACTGCCCGGCGATGCTCATACCCTTGCTGATCAGGCCCGGGACCACTCGCATCTTGTTGCGGGCGAGCGCGTCGATGGTGATCTTGGCGGTGTGGGCGGCGGTGACCCAGATGAACTCCGGGATCTTGCTGCCCATCTCCTCCTGGTCCGGGTTGTCGGTGCGGACCGGGCCGGGGGCCAGCAGGGTGACATTGACGCCGGAGCCCTTGAGCTCGCCGCGCAGCGACTCGGAGAAGGTGTTGGTGAACGCCTTGCTCGCCGAGTAGGTGGTGTTGTGCGGAATCGGCATATTGCCGGCCGCGGAACCGGTGATCAGGATGCCGCCCGCGCGGCGCTCCAGCATGCCCGGCAGCACGGCCAGCGTGAGGTCGTGCACGGCCACCGCGTTCAGTTCCATGATGTCGCGCTCGTAGTCCAGATCCAGCTTGGCGAGCGCGCCGAAGGTGGCGACACCGGCGTTGTTGCACAGGATCGCGATATCGCGGGCGGCCAGCTCCTTGGCCAGCGGGGCCCGCTGGTCCCGGTCGGACAGATCCACCGCGCGCACCTCGGCGGTGATGCCGTACCGCTCGGTCAGCCGCTGCGCCAGGTCGGCCAGCAGATCGCCGCGCCGGGCGACGAGGATCAGCGAGTAGCCCCGCGAGGCAAGCTCTTCGGCGAGGGCGACCCCGATCCCGGAGGAGGATCCGGTCACGACGGCACGATTGTCGGCGGTGGGTGCAGGCAGGCTCACGACATGGCAGCCTACCCACGGAGTCGGGTGGCGGACAGCCCGGTGCGAGCGCCGGGCATCCGTGCGGGGTGGATGCCCGACGCCGCGGGCTCAGCGCGAACGCGCGGGCAGCGGTTCGCGTCGGCGGTGCTTGGTCAGCCCGCGTTCCCGGTGCACTGCGAATCGGTGATGTGCACGCTGCTCGGCTCGGAGCTGCCGAGGCTCACCAGCAGCGGGCTCGGGTCCGGGCCGCTGGCGGCGATGGCATTGGCCTCGGCCATGGCCTTGGTGCGGCCGAGGCCGGTGTAGAGGTTGCCGTCGCGGTTGGCGAGAGCGGCGCAGCCGTTCACCCAGCGGATCTTCACGTAGCAGTTGGAGACGCCGCACTGTTCCAGTGCGGCGGCGTCCGCGCTGCCCTGATCCTCGTAGTTCCAGGTGGTGCCGATGCTGTAGTAGTTGCCGTCGATGCCGACCGCCATCGAGCCGTAGAGATCGCCCGCGGCGTGCGCGGTGCCCATACCGCCGACGAACATCGCCGCGGTCGTCGAAGCCACCAGGCCGAGGGCGGCCTTGCGAGTCAGAGCCATAGAGATTTCTCTCCCCCAAGATCGTTGAAGCAAATGCCTCGTGATCATGTCAGGAAGGTCCGACACCGCCGACCATCTGAATCGGTTGGTGGATAGGTCAATTCCGCGGTTTCGGCTCCATGAACGCGATGCCCCAATTCACGTGGCCGCGCCACACCCCCGCGATGCGGCCGCCCTGGACGGCGGGTTTGGGGTCGCCGATCGAGCCGCCCGCCGCGCGGATGGCGGCGACGGCGGCGTCCAGATCGGCGGTCATGAAGGCGACGCCGACCAGGGCGGGCGGCCGGCCGGAGGTGACCGCTTCGATGAAGGGTTCGCCGACGCGGTAGAAGGCCATCTCGGGCCCCTCCGGGCCGCGGGGGAAGAAGCGGCGGCGCGGTGGGACCCCCAGGACGGCGGTCAGATCGGTGACGGCGGAGTCCAATTCGGGAACCCAGTAGACGACGTGGTCGATGATCGTCACGCCGTTGGGGTGTCCCGCACCGGACTGGGTCTCCGCCGATTCCAGGCAGGGCACACCGAGGGTCGCGGGGTCGGCGTGGGTTTCGTCGAAGCCCCAGGCCGCTTCGCCCAGAACGCATTCGACCTGCCCGACGCGGAAGCGGCCGTCGGTGACGGTGAAACCCAGTGCCGCCCAGGACTGCTCGTCGCCGGGCAGACCCAGGCGGGTGAGGTTCGGCATTACAGGCTCGCCGCCAGGCGGGTGCCCTGGTTGATGGCGCGCTTGGCGTCGAGTTCGGCGGCCAGGTCGGCGCCGCCGATGAGGTGCACCTTCACGCCCGCGTTCTGCAGCGGCTCGTGCAGGTCGCGCACGGATTCCTGGCCGGCGCACAGAATCACGTTGTCGCATTCGATGACCTGCGGGCGCTGCCGCTTCTCGCCGTAGCTGACGTGCAGGCCGCGGTCGTCGATGCGCTCGTAGTTGACGCCGCCGATCTGCTCGACGCCCTTGGCCTTGACCGCGGCCCGGTGCACCCAGCCGGAGGTCTTGCCCAGGTCCTTGCCGAAGGCGGACGACTTACGCTGCAGCAGCACCACTTCCCGGGCGGCGGGGGAGGGCTCGGGGGTGGTGACGAAGCCGGGGACGGTCGGGTCGTCGGAGACGCCCCACTCCTCCTTCCACTCGTCGAGCTTGAGGCTGGGATGCCCTTCGACGGTGAGGAATTCGCTGACGTCGAAGCCGATGCCGCCCGCGCCGATCACGGCCACCTTCTTGCCGACCGGCTTGCCCTCGCGCACCAGTTCGGCGTAGGTGAGCACCTTCGGGTGGTCGATGCCGGGGATATTGGGGATGCGCGGCTTCACGCCGGTTGCCAGGATGACCTCGTCGTAGCCGCCCGCGATGAGCTGCTCGGCGGTGGCGCGGGTCTCCAGATGCACACGCACGCCGGTGAGTTCGAGCTGCCGGGTGAAGTAGCGGATGGTCTCGTTGAACTCTTCCTTGCCCGGGATGCGGCGGGCGATGTCGAACTGCCCGCCGACCTTGTCGTCGGCCTCGAACAGGTCCACGTGGTGCCCGCGCTGGGCCAGGCTGACCGCGGCCGACAGCCCGGCCGGGCCCGCGCCGACGACGGCGAACTTGCGGGTGCGGCGGGTGGGCAGCAGCTTCAGCTCGGTCTCGTGCCCGGCGCGCGGATTCAGCAGGCAGGACACGGTTTTGGCCTGGAAGGCGTGATCCAGGCAGGCCTGGTTGCAGGCGATGCAGGTGTTGATCTCGTCGGTGCGCGCGTCCTGCGCCTTGCGGGCCCAGTCGGGGTCGGCGAGCAGCGGGCGGGCCAGCGAGATCAGGTCGGAGTCGCCGCGGGTGAGGATCTCCTCGGCGGTCTCGGGCATATTGATGCGGTTGGACGCGCACACCGGAATGTCCACGAGGTCTTTGACCTTCGCGGTCCACTCCACGAACGCGGCGCGCGGCACCGAGGTGACGATGGTGGGCACCCGGGCCTCGTGCCAGCCGATATCGGTATTGATGATGGTGGCGCCGGCGGCCTCCACATCCTTGGCGACGGCGGCGATCTCGTCCCAGGTCTGGCCCTTCTCCACGAAATCGGCCATGGAGAGCCGGAACACGATGATGAAGTCCGGGCCTACCGCCTTGCGGACCCGGCGCACGATCTCCCCGGCGATGCGGCGGCGGTTCTCCGGCGAGCCGCCCCACTTGTCCTTGCGCTTGTTGGTGCGCTCGGCGAGGAACTGGTTGATGAAATAGCCTTCACCGCCCATGATCTCGACGCCGTCGTACCCCGCGAACTTGGCCAGGGCGGCGGTGCGCGCGTAATCGTCGATGGTGTTCTCGACGCCCTTGCCGGACAGCGCGCGCGGCTTGAACGGGTTGATCGGGGCCTTGATCGCCGAGGCGGAGACGCTGGTCGGCATGTAGGAGTAGCGGCCGGCGTGCAGGATCTGCAGCGCGATCTTGCCGCCCTCGGCGTGCACCGCCTTGGTGATGGCGCGGTGCCGGTAGGCCTCGGTCTTGTTGGTCAGCTTCGCGCCGAAGGGCAGCAGCCAGCCGGTGCGGTTGGGGGCGTAGCCGCCGGTGATGATCAGGCCCACACCGCCTTTCGCGCGTTCGGCGAAGTAGGCGGCCAGCCGGTTGGTATGCCAGGCGCGATCCTCGAGGCCGGTGTGCATGGAACCCATGACCACCCGGTTGCGCAGGGTGGTGAAGCCGAGGTCCAGGGGTTCGAACAGGTGCGGGTACGCGCTCATCGGCGAGTGCCTTTCGGGTCGGACGCCTGCGACCGGGCTGTGTCGCGTTTCAGGGCGTCGAGTACTTCGTCGCACCAGTCGATGAACCCCTCCTCGACGCGGATGCCGCCGCGCAGGACGAGGTACTGGTGCAGTTTCGGGCCGGTGAGTTGATCCGGCGCCGGGTAGTCCTTCTTCTCGAAGGCGCGGTACAGGTCGAGGCGGTGGGCGTGCTGGTCGCGGTGGCGCTGCACCTCGCCGACGATCACGCTCGGTTCGCCGAGGGAGGCGGCGCGCAGCTTGACGCCGAGGTCGCTGCGCAGCGGTTCCAGGTCGGCGGGCTCGGCGATCCAGCGGATCAATTCGTCGCGGCCGGCGTCGGAGACGGTGTAGACCTTCTTGTCCGGGCGGCCGTCCTGCGGCACGGTCTCGGCGATCACCCAGCCCTGCTCGTCCATGCGCTTGAGGACGCGATAGATCTGCTGGTGGGTGGCGTGCCAGAAGAAGCCGATGGATTTGTCGAACCGCTGGGCCAGGTCGTAGCCCGAACTGGCGCGTTCGGTCAGCGATACCAGCAGCGCGTGTTCGAGGGCCATGCCGCCAGGGTAACTGCTACGAGACGTACTATGCAATTCAGTGCATAGAGCCCGCGTGTGGCGCGCAGACGTCGGCGTGTCGGTTAACGCGGCCGGTAGCGGGGCTGATTTCTGAGCGAACCACTCGCCCCTGGGGAGATGCTCGGGCGGGGATGAACCTCAGGGGAGCCGATATGCGTTCGACATTCGCCACGGTGGGGGCGGCAGTCCTCATCGCGACATCCGCGGTTCTGATGACCGCGTGCAATGACAAGACGGGCACTCCGGTCCCGGTGACGTCGGTCAGCGCCGCGCCGCAGGGGGCCGGGCAGCCGGGCGCCACCAAGCCCGGTGGCGTCGACACCCGGGCGTTCCTGCGCAGCATCGGCAAGACCGGTTGGTACGAGGGCTTCGAAATCACCATCGACCAGGCCACCGTCACCGCCGACGGATTCGGCGGCGCGAAGATCCGCGTCGACATCACCTACAAGAACACCACCACCGCCAACAAGACGCTCGCCGTCGTGCCCGCCGTCCAGATCGGCGGCGCGATCGACGGCGGCGCCGGGTGGAACAGCCCCGAGGTCCCCGGAAAGGGTTCCGCCACCGGCGATATCACGGCTTCGGTGAAGTCGTACGACACCCCCGAGCACCTGCTCGACACCATCACCATCCTCTACGGCAGCGCCGCGGAGAATCAGACCAAGTTCCCGCTAAAGACCGACGCCAAGGTCGAGAGCGTCGCCCCGCGCACGCTGAACATCACCGGCAAGCTCACCCAGGATCAGACGACGGTCGAAATCACCGGCGCCACACTGACTCCCAGCTACACCAAGAACGAGGCCGGGAAGATGGAGCTGGCGCTGCGGGTCAAGTTCATCGGCGGCGCGGGCATCGCCGCGGGCGGCACCAACATCTCCTATACCGACTTCAGCGCCAAGACCCCGGCCGGGTCCACCGAGGTGGCCGACTTCCGCGGCGCCGTCATCGAACTGCTGGGCCGCAACCAGACGATCGACAAGGCCGGCAACGTCATCGTCTTCCTGGTCCCGTCGCCGGGCACCGGCCCGTACACCCTCTCCTTCGACGCCGCCAAGGGCGAGAAGCCGGCGGGCACCCTGAGCTTCACCGTCAGCTGAGCCGCCCGTCCTCATTGCTCCGCGGTAGCCGCGTGCGGGTAGTCGACTACCCGCACGCCACGGTGCGGAGTTCACCTCCCGGGTGGCCCTGCGTGCGCTCCATCGGCCGTTTTGCCTGGTTCGGGTAGTTCTGTACCCGTGAGACCTCGGATCCGAGCGATGAGAATCGGTCTTGTCGATTCGGGAAAGAGGCTCCGATGGCTACCACACAGAACGACCACAGCGGCGTGACAGTTCGAGTATCGATATCCGCCGCGGGGATCGACGACGAGCACATGGACCGGCAGACCCGCATGCTGCGGACGGAACTGGCCGCCATGGACGGCGTCGAATCGGCGGTCCTGGCGCGCGACACCGCCGGGGCCGCACCGGGTTCGAAGGTGGCCGACCCGGTCACCCTCGGCGCGATCGTGCTGGCCTTGAGCACCTCCGGCGGGGTGTTCACCACCCTGATCGAGACGGTGCACGACTGGCTGCGGCGCGATCCGGGCTCCCGCCGGGTGGCGGTCACCATCGACGGCGAGAGCATCGAAATCGATGCCGCCAGTGACGCCGAGCAGCACGCGCTGCTCGAGGCCTTCCTGCGACGACACGGCGCGGTGGCGGGGTGAGTTGTCATGGCCGGCCGATTCGCCCTGGTAGTGGCGACCTACACCTTCTCCGATCCCGGACTGCGGCAGCTGACCGCGCCCGCCCACGATGCCGAGGCGCTCGCCGAGGTGCTGGCCGATCCGGCCATCGGCGGGTTCGAGGTCACCACCCTGATCAACCAGCCGCATCACGTGGTCGGTGCGGCGGTCGGTGACTTCTTCACCGATCGCCGGCGCGACGACCTGACCCTGCTGTACTTCAGCGGCCACGGTCTCAAGGACGACGCGGGCAAGCTCTACCTCGCGATGACCGACACCCGCACCCTCAACCCGCTGTTCACCTCGGTGGCCGCGGATCAGGTCGACTACGCCATGACCGGCTGCCACTCCAATCACCAGGTGCTGATCCTGGACTGCTGCTACAGCGGCGCGTTCCCGGTCGGCGCCATCGCCAAGGCCGACGACCAGGTCCACGCCCTGGAGAGTTTCAGCGGCCGCGGCCGCACCGTGCTCACCGCCTCCGACGCCACCCAGTTCGCCTTCGAGGGCGACACCCCGCACGGCCAGGCCCCGCAATCGGTGTTCACCCGCCACCTGGTCACGGGCCTGCGCGACGGCGGCGCCGACCTCGACCAGGACGGCGACATCACCGTCGACGAGCTCTACAGCTACGTCCACGACCACGTCGTCGCCGAACGCCCCCGCCAGCGCCCCAAGAGGCAGGACAACGTCGAAGGCCGCACCATCCTGGCCCGCAACCGCAATTGGCAGGTGCCGCAACACATCCGCTCCGACCTCGACAGCCCCGCGGTCCGAGACCGCCGCAACGCCCTCGAGGACCTCGACCAGCTCTACCGCACCGGCGGCGCCATCGTCCGGACCCGAGTCCGCGACGCCGTCACCCACCTCGTGAACGACGACAGCCGCGCCATCGCCGCCGCGGCCGCCCACTGGCTCGACACCCACCCCACCGGCCCGGCAACGACGCCGCCCGGCAGCGGTGACTCGACACCCCCGAACCTCGAGTCCAACCCCGTCGATGAACCCCTCCCGGCAACGGCGCCGGAGCGCACCGATGATGCTGCGCAGCAACAGGAATCACCGACCCCGGACCCGGCCTCGGACCCGATACCGTCGCCGCTCCTGTCGGAGCACCAGACAATCGAAAACCCCGATGGCCGGCTCCGCCGCAGACTCCGCGATCGGAAATGGGCGGTACCGATGGCGGCCGCCGCCATGGCGGCGGCCTGCGTAGCCGTGGTGGGGGGCTGGTATCTCGCCCCGAACGGCGTTGCCGGGCATGCCATCGGCGACGAGAAGGCCCTGCGGGGTCCCGACATCGAATTGCTCGGGATGATCGGGTCGGCGGGCTACCACCGCGACACCTGCTTCCACATGGACCCGGACCCGGGCCAGACCGCGCAATTCGTCTGTAGAACCAACAAGGCGGCCGGAGTGCCCCTGGCGGTGTTCTTCCGGTTCGCCAATATCGACAAACTCACCGACTTCTACCAAACCAGCATGCGGATCAAGCACACCTACGGCTGCCCTGGCGCTCCGCCGGGACCGGATGCGCCCGTCTACGACAATCTCGACAGAGTTGTCGGCCGACGGACGTGTTACCTCGATACCACGACCGACACGGCCGCACCCGCGCTGATCGTGACCGATGAACCCGACCTCGCAATTGCCGAGTTCTTCTATCAGCCGGCCGACTGGACTTCGCCGGTCGCGGAACAAATGCGAAACTACAAGGCGGCTAGGGGTAATCGACAGTTCCTGGCAGCGGACGAGGCGAGGGACCCGGACCAGTTCACGGCCGCGGACAAAAACCTGCTGTCTCATCTCGGCAGTGCTTTCACCCGCTCGAACTGTCGGCACGAAGACCCATCGCAACCCGCGGACGCGCAAATCGGGTGTAGCACACCGGTCAGCTATCCGGGAGCCTCGTTCCTGGAATTTCCGACCGCTGCCGCCGCGAACGTGGTGTACCAGAATGTACTGAGCCTGAATGCGACTCATGCCTGTGATGGTCGGCCAGGGCAGGACAGTCCCCTGTTCCAGAAGAGCGTCATGGTCGGTCGGTTCACCTGTGCCGCGTCCCCCGGCGATGCGGTCCACCCCGACGATCACCACCCCTGTCTGATCTCGATCCTCGACGACCCGCACATCCTGCGCGAGTTCTGCGCCAGCTCCGCCGGAGCACCCGAGGTTTCGATCACCACCGAACCAGCGTTGCTCGCTTGGTTCCAGAAGGTGTACGGGTAACCCCTTCGGATCCCTCGCTCGACCTGATCTCCCTTCGAATTATTCGAAAACGAGCACAATGGGGTGAACGCGAGGAGGGCGAATGACCGAGACATTGGACGAGCGCACGCTGCTACCAGAACACCCGGATCAGATCGCCGAGTTGCGCCGATTTCTGGACTCGGTACCGGCCACGGTCGAAGCCGCCATTCTGAGGTCCGCCGATGGTGAGGTGGTCGCGTTGCCCGCAGAGGTTGTCGAGGCTCTGCGACTGGTGGCGCGGGCGCTGTCGGAGGGGAAGGCCGTCACTGTCGCGCCGCTCCACACCACCCTCACCACTCAGGAAGCCGCTGAGCTGCTCGGCATGAGCAGGCCGACCTTTGCGAAGTTGCTCGATTCGGGTGCGATCCCCTTCACGCGCCCCGGTCGCCATCGACGCGTCCGCCTCACCGACGTGCTCGCGTACCGCGAGTACCGACGAGCCGAGCGCTCGGCGGGTCTATCGGAGCTGACCAGGATCTCCGAGGACATGGGTCTTTACGAAGATATTCCACCGAATCCATTGAGACGGAACTGAATCGATGCGGCGGATACTCCTCGATATCTGTGTCCTGTAGCCCGCCGCAGGTAATTCGATCCGGGGTACCGGCGTTCGCCGCCGAAGTCCGGCGTCGGCTGAACTGAGAAGTCGGTGGCGGGCCCGGCTTGGTGCCATCGGCTAGTTCGGGTCAGGCCACGGGCGAAGCGACCGACGGCCCTCAGTCGAGCCCAGCCGCGAAGGCCCGCGCCGCAGCCAGATCCGCGGCGTCGGGCCGCCCCTTATGGATTCCCCCGACCAGCTTCAATGGCGCGAAGGTGTCGAACGCCCGCACCGAGAAGGTATCCACCACCTCGAACCCTTTCCGTCCGAGCAGGCGCGTCATCGGAGCCATGACGGCGGGAAATCCACTGGTGGCGAACACGAATGCGCGCCCCTGCCGCCCCTCGGGCAGTGAACGTGTGAATTCCCACAGCCGGGGATGGAAGGCCATGGAGAAGATTCCTGATCCGAACCCCACCAGGTCGTACTCCGCGAGGTCGGCGGGTGAAACCTCTTCGGGCTCAACGACCCGGGCTCCGAGGACTTCACCCATGGCCTCGGCCACTCGCCGCGTATTGCCGTGCGACACCGAAACGCACACGATCAGAGTCTTCATCACATCGCTCCCTGCTTCCCCGATGATTCCGGACATCCTTGTGGACACCGCCCGCGTGCCCGATCGTGACATCGAGTCGATGTGGTGGCCGTCACAGGGATGCGGTCGGCGCCGGTAGCATCAGCGGCTATGTCGGACGTTCCGAGGCCGGACCGGTGACCACGGCCGGGCGCGGGGATACGGGTTTCACCGGGTCGATTCCCGAGGTGTACGACTCGCTGCTGGTTCCGATGATCTTCGCGGAACCGGCTCGGCTGCTCGCGCGGACGGTGGCCGCCTCCGACGGGGTCGACGTGCTCGAAACCGCTGCCGGGACCGGCGTGCTGACCAGGGCGCTGGCACAGCTGGGGAGTCACCGCATCGTGGCGACCGATCTGAACGAACCCATGCTGGCGGCCGCCGCGGCGCGGCTGCCGTCCGAGCGGGTCCGATGGCAGGTGGCGGATGCCGCGGATCTGCCGTTCCCCGATTGCTCGTTCGATGTCGTGGTCTGTCAGTTCGGTGTGATGTTCCTACCCGACAAGGTGCGCGGTTACGCCGAGGCTCTGCGAGTGCTCCGCCCGGGCGGCATGTTCGCGTTCACCGTCTGGGATCGGATCGAGACGAGCGCGGTCACCCAGACCGTCACCGACGCCCTGTGCGCCGCAACACCGGACGAGCCGCTCGAGTTCCTCCGCCGAACCCCGCACGGCTACTTCGACTTCGACCGCATCCGAAGCGAACTCGAGGCGGCCGGGTTCGACCACATCAGCGGCGAGTACATCGACGGTTCGAGCCGTCAGACCGCGGAGACGGGTGCGGTGGCATTCTGCCAGGGCACCCCGCTGCGCGGCGAGATCGACCGTCACCCGACCCTGAATGTCGAGTCCGCGACCGCGATCGCCGCCGCGGCATTGCGAGACAGGTTCGGATCCGGCCAGTTCGACGCCCCGACCCGCTGGTTGCAATGGACGGCCACTCGCCCCCGATGGTCCAGCGCCGCGAGGACGATCACCCCGAGCGCCGCGACCACGTAGGCCATAGCCGACCACCCGCAGATCGATTCGAAAATGGTTGCGGCACTGCCGGACACGTTCCCATCCCCGGTGACCAAGGCCGCCAGCGGAACCAGGTGATCATCGGCCTGATCGGTGAAGTCCGGCAGGGTCAGCGCGAAGGCCAGCACCGCGAGATCAGCCACGCCGAGCGCGATGAGCGTGCGCGGCCGCAGTGAGGGTGCGAGCACCACACCCATCAGTCCCGCGAGCAGCAGAGGCGCGAGCACTACAGCCGCCGCCATACCGAAGGTCATGATGACGATGGCCGCCCACCAGCCGGGCGCGACCAGTCGCACCGCCAGCGCGCCGAGGACGACCGCGCATTGACTGGTGGCGAGCAGCACTCGCTTCATGACCAGGACCTCCGGATAGACGAATCAACCGACACCTCGATCCTGCTGATCGCGGGCGTAGCCGGGATGAGCCCTGCTACGCGCCCTCCTGAGTAGATCTGCCTAGTCGTGCGGGGCCGGGCCCTCACCGGGCGGCACGGACGGCGAGTGCGGCGGCGAGGGCGAGGGTGGCTCCTTCCGCGATGGCGGTGGTGCCTACGGCGTGGGCGGCGGCGGTGGGGCTGGTGGCGAGGGTGAGGAAGAGGGTGCCGAAGGTGGCGACGCCGATGACTACGCCGAGTTGGACGCAGGTGACGAGGATGCCGCTGGCGTCGGCGGCGAGGGTGACGGGGATCTTGCTGGTGGCGCGGGCCATGAGGGGACTGAAGGCGAGGCCGTAGCCGATGCCCATGACGGCCAGGATCGTCAGGTCGAGGGGGTTGACGGAGTGACCGTCGCGGAGGGACAGGGCCATGGCGATGGTTGTGGCGGCGGCGAGGAGCAGGCCGCCGGGGATCATCGCGCGGTGCAAGCGGGCGGGGATGCGGGTCCAGTTCAGGCTGACCAGGCCGAAGGTGATGCCGTTGGGGACGAACAGGAGTCCGGCGTGGACGGGGGAGTAGCCGAGGGTGGATTGCAGGTGGATGGTGAGGATGAAGACCCAGCCGCCGAAGGTGCACATGATCAGGAAGAGGGTGGCCGCGGCGGCGAGCAGGCCGGGGGCGCGGACCACGCGATCGGCGAAGAGCGGTTCCCCGCCGCGGCGGTGCACCCAGCGCTCCACCAGGGCGAAGGCGGCGAAGCCGAAGGCGGACGCGCCCAGCGCGATCCGGGTCCAGGCGGGCCACTGCTGTTCGTGGCCGAGCACGAGCGGCACCGACAGCGCGAGGACCGAGGCGGTGAGGACCGCCAGCCCGGGCAGATCGAGCCGGCGTTCACCGCGCGGGGTGGCGGCGGGCAGTACGCGCGGCGCGACCGCGAGCAGGGCGACCCCGATGGGGACGTTCACGAGAAACACTCCGCGCCAGCCGGTTCCGGCGATATCGCTGCTCACGATGACCCCGCCGAGGATCTGGCCCACGACCATGCCCCCGGAGATGACGGCCGCGTACACCGACAGCGCCCGAGCCCGCGTGTTCCCGGTGGCGGTGATCTGGATCAGGCTCATGACCTGCGGCACCATGGCCGCCGCCCCGACGCCTTGGAGGAAGCGGAACGCGATGAGCGAGGCCGGATTCCACGCCAGCCCGCAGATGAGGGAGGCGAGGGTGAACAGCGTGAGCCCCGCGACGAACATCCTCCGCTGCCCGAACCGATCACCGAGCCGTGCGCCGGTCACCAGCAGCACCGCGTAGGCGATGACGTATCCGGAGACGATGAGTTGCAGCCCGGAACCCGTGGCGTGCAAAGAGGTTCGGATCGACGGGATGGCGACGTTCACGATGGACGCGTCCAGGACCGCCATGAACTGGCCGAGCAGGATGACGGTGAGGACCGCGATCGGACGTCGAACGCCGCCGAGAGAAGGCGCAGTCGGCGGCGCGGCAGCCGCGGGTGGGGTGTGGGTGAGGCTCTGAGACATGAGATTCAGCCTGCGCCGCGACCGATCCCACTGACAGGAGTCCGCTTATACGGGTACTGGCACCACCTGGATACCCCTAGCGAAAACCGCCACCATGGAGGAATGGTGTCAGCAGCGGGATACAACGTCCTCGTCGAGCGGACCGCCGGAGCGGTTGCGCGCGCCGGTGATCCGCGGTCGGTGCGCAAGGTCCGGCGGGGGGAGTTGTCGACGTTCCTGAAGTCGCGGCGGGCTCGGATTCGGCCGGAGGATGTGGGGTTGCCGGTGGGGGTGCGGCGGCGCACGCCCGGTTTGCGGCGTGAGGAGGTGGCGCAGCTGGCCGGGGTGGGGATCACCTGGTACACCTGGCTCGAACAGGGCCGGGACATCAATTGCAGTGTGCAGGTGCTGGATGCGATCGCCCGGGCGTTGTGCCTGGACGGGGCGGAGCACGCGCACCTGTACCGGTTGGCGAATGTGCCGACGGCGCCGGCCATGGTGGTCGAGGAGCCGGTGCCCGAGGAGGTGCAGACCATTCTCGATCACCTGTATCCGCTGCCGGCCACCCTGTTCAGCTCCAAATACGATGTGCTGGCCCACAATGCGGCGTACGCGGCGATGTTTCCACTGTTCGTGATCGGCAACCGCAATGCGCTGCGCAAGGTCTTCCTGGCCGACGAGTGCTGCACCCCGTACCCGGCGGACTCGGAGCCGGATCACCTGGCCCGCATGGTCGGCTACCTGCGGGCCGCGTACGCCCGCAATCTGGGTGACCCGGAATGGACGGAGTTCATCGACGGCATGGTGGCCGACAGCCCGCAATTCGCGGAACTGTGGGCCCGCAATGATGTCGCGCTCCCGATCGGCCGCACCCGGGTCGTCCGCAATCTGGCGGTCGGCATGCTGGATATGTACATGACCAGCATGTCCCTGCCGTCGATCGCGGGCGCGTGGATGCAGGTCTGGACTCCGTCCACGCCGGAGGCCTGGGACCAGCTGCACGCCCTGCTCGCCATGACCGCCGAGGAATACCGCCGCCCGTGGGCCGAGCACGTCGAGCAGGTGCACGGCCGCACTCTGGCCTGACCCGCCACCCGGCGTGGATGTCGCACGCGAGTCGCGTTCGGTCGCTTAGTCTGCGCTGATGACCGAGGCGTCGGGTGAAGTCACCGTCGGGCAGGCGACCGGGCGGGGAACCGTACTGGCGTGGGGATTCTGGGACTGGGCGGGCGCGTCGTTCAACGCGGTCATCCTGACCTTCGTGTTCTCGGTGTACCTGACCGACAAGGTGGGTGCGGATCTGCCGGGCGGGATCTCGGCCAGCGCCTGGCTGGGGTGGGCGCTGGGCGCGGCGGGCCTGGTGGTCGCGCTCACCGCGCCGGTGGCGGGCCAGTGGTTCGACGCCACCGCGAGACGCAAACTGGCCCTGGGCATTCTGACCTCGGTGACGGTGCTGCTGATGGCGGCCATGTTCTTCGTGAAGGACGACTACCACTACCTCTGGGTCGGTCTGGTGCTGCTGGCTGTGGGCTCGGCGTCGTTCGAGCTGTCGCACGTCCCGTATTTCGCCATGCTGCGGCAGGTGTCCACGCCCGCGAACGTCGGCCGGGTGTCCGGATTCGGCTGGTCCATGGGCTATTTCGGCGGCATCATCCTGCTGCTGATCAGCTATGTCGGGTTCATCGCCGGCAAGGGCGACAATCGCGGCCTGCTCGGCGTCCCGATCGAGGACGGTCTGAACATCCGCTTGGTCGCGGTGCTGGCGGCGGTGTGGTTCGCCGGTTTCGCAGTGCCGCTGTTCCTGTTCGTCCCGGAGGTGCCGCGCACCGACGCGGATCCCGGTGCGGCGGTACGCGGCCGGGCGTTCCTGTCGTCGTACCGGGTGCTGTTCCGGGATGTGCGGGAGCTCTGGCGCACCGATCGCCGCACGGTGGGTTTCCTGTTGGCGAGCGCCATCTTCCGGGATGGCTTGGCTGGCGTGTTCACCTTCGGCGCGATCCTGGCGGTGAAGGTGTACGGCATCGCCGATGCCGACGTGCTGCTGTTCGGCATCGCCGCGAATGTGGTTGCGGCGCTGGGCGCGCTGGTCGGCGGCCGGTTCGACGACCGCACCGGCCCGAAGGCGGTGATCGTCGCCTCGCTGCTGGGCATGATCGTGTGCGGCGCGTTCCTGCTGGTGTTGTCGGGTCCGCTGATGTTCTGGATCTTCGGCCTGCTGCTGACCGTATTCGTCGGTCCCGCACAGGCTTCGGCCCGTTCGTTCCTGGCCCGGGTGTCCCCGCCGGGGCGCGAGGGGCAGATGTTCGGTCTCTACGCGACCACGGGTCGCGCCGTATCCTTCCTCGCCCCAACCCTTTTCGGATTCTTCGTGTGGGCGTTCGACGCCGAGCGCGCGGGCATCGTCGGACTGCTACTGGTGTTGATCGTCGGCCTCATGCTGTTGCTGCCGGTACGCGGGGATGACCTGCACGACAAGTGAATTCGCCGTAACGGTCCGGTCTCAGGGTCGCCAGGCGCCCATGCCGAGCGCGATGAGCCGCACCTGGAGCACGGCGCGGTCGACGGTGCGCGCGCTCTCGCGGGGTTCGGCCATCAGGTAGTCGGCGATCCGGTCGGCGACGGTGGACACGATGAGGTCGGCCGCCAGTTCGAGATCGTCGGGCGACCAGTCGTCGAGGGCCCGCACCCGGGACAGGTCGACCACCAGTTCCCGTTCGATGAGTTGCATCTCGACCGAGATGGCCCCGCGCAGGGGCGCCGAGCCGCCGTGCCGTTCGCGAATCAGGAAGCCCCACAGATCGCGCTTGCCGTCGACCTGTTCGAAAACGAATCGTACGGTGTGGGCGAGCGTCGGATTGGGGGTGCGCCGCATTTCGCGCAGCGCCAGCCGCAATTGCCGCACGCCTTCCTCGACCAGTGTGGTGCCGAGTTCGTCGAGCGAGGCGAAATGCCGGTAGAAGGCGGTGGGCACGATGCCGGCCGAGCGGGCGATCTCACGCAGGGAGAGCGCGGCGAAACCGCGGTCGGCGGCCAGGGCGAGGGTGCCGTCGAGCAGGGCCGTGCGGGTGCGTTCCTTGCGCTCGACTCGGGTAGCTGCCTGCTCGCTCATCTCGATGAGCATACATGCGTTCACATTCGTTCCATTCGAGAGATGTCGTGTGGGTCACACGAACTGCCGGTTGAACTGGAGTGGCTTCACCGGGCACACTATCTCAGTGTACAGATGTGCACCGAAATGGCGTCGAAGTCAGCGTGGACTGCGACGCCGGCTCGGACAGCGCGTCGAACGTGGAGAGGCGTCGCTGAGCCCGGCGACGCGACAGGAGGCTCACATGGTCGGACTACTCGACCTGGTGCAGAAGACAATGACCACCCCGCACCCGCTGGATCGTTACCTCGAGCTGGTGCGCCCGACCCTGACCCGGCGCTCGATGCGCGCGGAGATCACCCATGTGCGGCGCAGCGCGGTCGGTTCGGTCACTCTCACCCTCAAGCCCGCCCGGCAGTGGACCGGGCACGTGGCGGGGCAATACGTGCAGATCGGCGTCGTGATCGACGGCGTGCGCCACACCCGCTGCTATTCCCCGGTCAATGCCGACGGACGTCGGGACCGGCACATCGAACTCACCGTCAAAGCCCACCCTCAGGGGCTGGTCTCGAACTACCTGCACGACAACGCGATCCCGGGCATGGTGGTGGATCTGGAGCCCGCCGCGGGCGTGTTCCATCTGCCCGCCACCCGCCCGGAGGCGGTCGTGCTGATCAGCGGCGGCAGCGGCATCACCCCGGTGCTGTCCATGCTGCGCACCCTCGCCAACGAGGGCTACCGCGGCCGGATCCTGTTCCTGCATTACAACCGTTCTCCGGAATTCGTCCCGCACCGCGAGGAGCTGGAGGCGATCGCCATGCAGCACGGCAATGTGCGGGTCGAGTTCCGCTACCCGGAGACCCAGCGTCACGCCAATTTCGGCTACGACGAGCTGGAGGCGCTGGCGCCCTGGTTCCCGACCGCGCAGACCTACCTGTGCGGCCCGCCCGGCCTGATGAACGCCGTGCGCACCGTCTACGAGGCCGAACAGCTCGGCCCGCGCCTGCACAGTGAGGAGTTCACCCTCACCACGGCGGTCGTCGACCCGTCCGACGCCGAGGGCAAGGTGACCTTCTCCGGCAGCGGTGTGGTCGCCGAGAACACCGGTGAAACCCTGCTCGAACAGGCCGAAGCCGCGGGCCTGAACCCGGAGTACGGGTGCCGCATGGGCATCTGCTTCTCCTGCACCGCCGTCAAGCGCAGCGGCTGCACCCGCAATCTGCGCACCGGGGAGCTCGACAGCGACCCGGATCAGCCCATCCAGATCTGCATCAACGCCCCCGTCGGGGACGTCGACCTCGCTCTGTGAACGGAGAGATCATGGCGATTCTTACCGAAACCCCCGAGGGCCCGCTGGTCCTCAGCGTCGAACAGGTCGAGGAGATCGGCCGCGAACTCGACGCGCTGCGCGCCCGCGTCACCGCCGACCTGGGCGAGCGCGACCGCGACTACATCTACAAGGTGATCAAGGCCCAGCGCGGCTTCGAGATCGCCGGCCGCGGCCTGCTCTACCTGGGCTTCCTGCCCCCGTTCTGGCTGGCGGGCGTGGCCGCGCTGAGCGTGTCGAAGATCCTCGACAATATGGAGATCGGCCACAACGTCATGCACGGCCAGTGGGACTGGATGCGTGAGCCGACCCTGAATTCCCGTGTCTTCGAATGGGATACGGTGTGCCCCGCCGACCAATGGCGGCACTCGCACAACTACATGCACCACACCTACACCAATATCCACGACATGGACCGCGACATCGGTTACGGCATCCTGCGGATCGACGAGGGCCAGAAGTGGAACCCCTACTACCTGGGGAATCCGGCCTACGCGTTCGCGCTCATGGTGCTGTTCGAGTGGGGCGTGATGCTGCACGACCTCGAGGTCGAGAACATCCTGACCGGCAAGCGCAAGTGGTCGGATGTGAAGGCCCTGCTCCAGGGGCAGGGGCGTAAGGCCGGTCGGCAGGTCCTCAAGGACTACGTGGTGTTCCCGGCGCTGACCGGTCCGCTGTTCCTGTCCACGCTGGCGGCCAACTTCACCGCCAATATCGTGCGCAACCTGTGGACGTTCTCCATCATCTTCTGCGGGCACTTCCCCTCCGGCGTACAGACGTTCACCAAGGATGAGACCGCCGAGGAGACCCAGGGCGAGTGGTACGTGCGCCAGATGCTGGGTTCGGCGAACATCAAGGGCTCCAAGCTGTTCCATGTGATGTCGGGCAACCTGTCGCATCAGATCGAGCACCACCTGTTCCCGGACATTCCGGCCAACCGCTACCCGGAAATGGCGCCCGAGGTGCGGGCGCTGTGCGAAAAGCACGGTCTGCCGTACAACACCGGCCGCTTCTCGAAGCAGATCGGTTCGGTGTGGGCGAAACTCTTCAAGCTGGCGCTGCCGCCGTTCCTGGTCAAGAATTCAGGGCAGGCCGGTGTTATCGTGATGCGCCGGGGGCAGGCGAGTGAGGTGGGCGTATAGATGATTTCCAAATTCGAGAGCAACAAGGATCTGATCCAGGAATTGACGTCGTCGGGAGCACGGCACGTCGGCAATATCGCATCGATCATCACCGGCACGGTCGCCGAGGTGACCCGGGAGATCGGTGACTGGATCACCGACGCCATCGAGATGCGTGAAGCCGCGGCCGCCGCCGAGAAGGACGCCGCCGCGCAGCGCGCCGCGGACCTGTCCGACGACCTCGACGACGATCTCGACGAGGCCCCGGAACAGCCACGCGCACAGGAGGATTCGGCGACCAAGCCGGTTCCGAGCGAGCGTGTGACGCAGTCGGACGTCATCGACGCCGAGGTCGTCGACCCCCGCTAGCCGGGGTTTCTACCAGGTGGGGAGTCGCCGCCGGTGCTGGGCGACTTCCGTGATCAGATCCCGATAGCCGTCGGCGAGCTCGGCCAGCCGGTACCACTGCAGGTGGGCCTCGGTGTCCACCCCGCGGTGGGGCCGGTCCTCGCTCACCCGGTGCGCCTTGGCGCGGCGCCGGGCTCGTCCGTCGGTGGCTTTCGGAACGCCGTTGGCCGGGGCCGGAGGCCCACCGTTGCCCAGGGCCTGTTGTGCGGCAACCCATTTCGCGGCCATGCGGTCGATGACGGCGCCGAGGGTCTCGGTGTGCAGGGAGGCCCCGGCACGGTGCGGGATATTGATCGCGACCCAGTCGTCGATGCGGGAGACCAACTCGGCGCGGCGGGTGTCGATCCGGTCGATGTGGTGGGCGCTGGCGGCGACATCGTCGGGGGTGGCGTCGGCGGCGTGGGCGGAGTCCAGGGCGCGTTGCCGGCGTTCGTGGCATCGCACCAGCTCATGGGCCGATTCCAGGACGTCGCGGTCGCGGCGGGCGGTGTCTATCGGTTCTCGGAAGGCACGCAGGAGCGTGTCCGGCGAGGGAAGTTCGGCGCCGAAACCCGCTCCCGTGTAGTCGATTGACATGTTTCCCACCCTCGGCCGCGCATGCGTGTGGATACGCCAGGGCCGAGGGGGATTCGGGGAGGGGCTCCCCTCGGCTCCGGCGCAGCCCCGCACCCGGAACGCAACAGCCCACCACCAGCGACACGGTGAAGTAACCGGGAAATCCGCGACGATGCGATGAGAAGACTGTCCGATAATGCGGGACATATTCAGGAAAGCGCGATAGTCGGAGGGGCGCAACCATCCGGCGCGTGATCGGCGAAGCTGCCTGAAAATCGTTATACAGCATTACAAGACGGTCACATGGGCGCTGCGGTTGAAGGCTGATCGACACCTGCGCGGGCGGTGTGTGGGACGGCTCCGGGGGTGCTTCGCCGCCGGGTCGAGGTTGTCCGGGGCCGGTTCGGTTACCGAAGCTTATGAATAGCTATCTTTGCGGCGCGCCGAGGGTGCGACGCGCCGAAGTCGGTTAGCCTCGATATTCATGCCCGCCTATGCCTCTTCGCCGGAGCTGCGGTTCGGTTTCATGTTCGCGCTGGAAGATCCGGAGCGAATTGCCGAAGTCGTCCGGAACCTGATCGTTCGCCGAACGGTGTCGGTGTTCCGGCTCGCGCATCTGTCCGACGACAACGGACCGCCCGATCGGTTTGTCGTGAACTGGTCCGCCCTGCCGCAGATCGCCATCACGACCGCCGCGCCGGAGCCGGACGAATTGCATTCCAGCGGAACGATGCTGGTCAACGCGTTTCTCGGCGAGGATGGTGAGATCAGCCTCTACTCGGCGGGTGTCGCACCGCCGCAGTAGGAACTGGACGGTCCTCTCTCTGTGATGGGTGACACAGGCCGTCTCAGCTACCTCTCAGCGATAGGCAAGGTTCGCCTAAGTCTCCCTCGGCAGTGTGGGTCCCGTCGCCGGCCGGAAATCCCGGACGGCGGCGACAACAGTAGAGAGGCTGAAAAATGATCCCGGTTATCATCAACACTGGTTCCGCTGCTCTGAACGGCGTTCTGGACACCGGCAGCGCCGCCCTGGGTGGTCTGCTGAACACGCTGTGGACGGGTTCGTTCGGCCGTTAATTCGCATTTCCGCGAAGGGTTTTCGGGCAATCGCCCCGGGTGCGTTCGCACCCGGGGCGATTTTTGTTCCGGTCCCGCGGCCGGTTCAGCCGGCCAGCGCCGGGGCGCGGCGCGTTTGCAGGATCTGCTCCAGCAGCGCCACCAGCACCAGCTTCACCGACTCCCGATCGCGGGCGTCGCAGTCCATGAGGTGGATGGCGGGGGACAGGTCCAGCGCCTCGCGGACCTCGCTCAGCTCGAAGCGTGATCCGGACTCGAATCGGTTGACCGCCACCACGAACGGCGTCCCACGCTGTTCGAAGAAGTCCAGCACCGGGTAGCAGTCCTCGACTCGGCCGGTGTCGACCAGCACGATGCCGCCCAGCGCACCGTCGAGCAGATCGTCCCAGAGGAATTCGAAGCGCTCCTGGCCGGGCGTGCCGAACAGGTAGAGCACCAGGCCGGCGTCGAGGGTGATGCGCCCGAAGTCCAGCGCGACCGTGGTGGTGGTCTTGCCGGTGGCCAGGCCCGGATCATCCAGTCCCACAGACACTTCGGTCATGGCGGCCTCGGTGGACAGCGGTTCGATCTCGGAGATCGCCCCGATGAAGGTGGTCTTCCCGACCCCGAATCCGCCGCTGGTCACCACCTTCACCGAGGAGGCCAGCGGCAGCGGATCGCCGGATATATCAGAGGTTCCGAACAAGGTCCCGGATCCTTTCCAGAGCAGCGGTGGAGAGTTCGTCGGTGCGTCCCACCGACACGTGCCCGGCCGACACCAGATCACTGACCAGCACGCGCGCCACCCCGATCGGTACCCGTAGGGCCGCACCGATTTCGGCGATGGAATGCGGGCGCTGGCACAGTCGGGCCACCCGTTCGAGTTCGAAGCGTAGCGGTGCGGACAATGCCGCCGGGGTGGCGCGTACCAAGGCCTCGATGCGCAGCCCGTCGACCACGGGGGTGGTGCGTCCGGAGGTGATCATGAAGGGCCGAACCACCGGTTCGTCGGAGTCGTGAAATCCTGTCGGCCGGGCGCCGGGCGCGGGCGCGGTCGCGCCGGACCAGCCGCTGGGGCGGGTCGGTGCGATCATGCGCGCGTCCGGCAGCCGATGCGAATCATTCATCGGCTCAACGATTCTCGCAGTTCACTGATCAGCGCCGGGGTGAGCAGCGCGCCGGCCCGGTCGGCCAGCACCGCCATCTGGTAGCCGACCAGCCCGACATCGGCGTTGTGGTCGGCGATGACGCCGATGCAGCTGCCGTTGGCCATGGCCGACACCAGCAGGAACCCGCGTCCCATCTCGATCATGACCAGCCGCAGGCCGTCGAAATCGTAACTGCGGGAAGCGCTTCGGCCCAGGCTGGTGAGACCGGAGACGATGGCGGCCAGCCGGTCGGCGCCATTGCGGTCCAAGCCCTGGGACATGGCCATGAGTAGCCCGTCGGAGGACACCGCCACGGCGTCACGGACGCCGTCGGTGGTGCGCACGAAATCCGCCAGCAGCCAGTTGAAGGTGTGCGGATCGGTATCGGTGTAATGGGTGGTCACCCGGTGTCCTCCTATGCTCGCGTTCCGGGTCGGGGCGGTTCGCCGCCCTGCCCGCGCTGATGCCCGGATCGGAATCCGGCCAATATGCTGCGTATCTCGTCGGGTGAACGGTCCGCGACCGGCGTCGGGGTTGGCCGCCCGGCTGCCGGTTGAGCACCACCCGGAGTGGCGCCCGTGTGCCCGCGAGTCTTCCGGTTGCGCTTGACGAGACCGTTTCGCGTACGTTGCACCTCCGGGACGGCTCCCGAAACGTCCGGCCCCGCCGCCGGTGAGCCCGGCGAAACCGGCTCCACGGCAGCGGTCTTCGGCGCGGCGGCCGCGGTGCCGCCGCCCGTCGTCCCGGCGGGCTTGACGGCGGTTGCCGAAACCGTGCCGGGGTTCTCGGTCGCGGCCGTCGTGCCCGCGGGGGCGGTTGCCTGCGGAACGCCGGGTGCGACAGCCGATCCGGATGTCGTGATCGGCGGTGCCGGAACAGGCGGCAGCGCGGCGGGATCGGTGGCCGGGCCGGTCGGCGCGGGCCGTGAGACCGTGGGCGTCGGCGTCGGGGCCTGCTGATCCTTGTCCGGCAGCGGAACGAGCTTGATCGTGGTGGGGCGCACCGGCGAACCATTGCCGCCGGTGGGTTCGCTCGGGGCCGCGGAGCCCATGTCGCCGATGATCTCGGTGAGGGCCGCGAACGCGGCGGCCGTGTCGTAGACGGGGTCGGTGGCGGCGGGGGCCGGGGGCTCCGACTCGTCCACCGGTGTCTCGGCGGGGGCAGCCGGTGTCACCGCAGGCGTGGAGCTGTGACGACCGGGCTTGGACTCCGGCATGGTGTCCACCACGGTCGGAAGCTGCGCTCCCGCCGCGTGTTTCGAGTCCTGCGGCGCGGCGGGCCGGCCGGCGGTGGGGTCGCCGAGCAGCTCGGTCGGCAGCAGCATGCGGGCCACCACACCGCTGGTCGGCGACACCGTGAGCTCGACCTCGACGCCGAGCCGCCGCGCCAGCCGGCCCACCACGTAGTGCCCGAGGAACCGGGTGGGCGCGACCAGGAAGTCGGCCTCGCCGCGCAGCCGGGCATTGGCGGTGGCGAGCTGGTCGGGCGGCATGCCGACGCCGTGGTCGACGACCGCGATCATGTACCGCGACCCCAGGCGGCGGCCGTAGATCTCCACCTCGAGGTCGGGCGGGGAGAACGACAGCCCGTTCTCGATGAGTTCGGCGAGCATGTGCGCGACCTCGCTGACGTGCGCGCCCGCGATGGCGGTGTCGTCCACCCGGCGCAGCACCACCCGCCGGTAGTCGTCGACCTCGGACAGTCCGGCCCGGATGACGTCGGTCAGCGGGATGGGCTTGGACCAGCGGCGCGGGCTGGATTCGCCGACCAGCACCAGCAGGCTCTCGGCATTGCGGCGCATGCGGGTGGCCAGGTGGTCGAGTTCGAAGAGGTTGGACAGCGCGTTGGGGTCGAGTTCCTCGCGCTCGAACTCGCTGATCAGGCCGAGCTGGCGGCGCACCAGGTTCTGATTGCGCCGGGCCAGGTTGGCCATGGATTCGGTGGAATTGCGGCGCAGCCGGGCCTGGGCGGAGGCGAGTTCGTAGGCGGTGGTCTGCACCCGGTCCAGGGCGGTGGCCACGGACGCGATCTCGGCGCCGGCGCTCTCGTCGGCGCGGACCGGTTCGGGCGGTTCCGGGTCGGCGTCGTCGGAGTTCTGCCAGGCCTCGATGAGCTGCGGCAGTCGCCGCCCGGCCACCACGTCGGCTTCCTCGGCGAGGTCGGCGAGCGGACGCACGATGGCGCGCACGGTGGCCACCACCAGCCACACCTGGGCGGCGATGGCGAGCGCGGCGGCCAGCAGGTACAGCGCGAGCACCACGGTGGCGTCGCGGCGCAGGTCGCTCGCCCGGCCGGTGATCTCGCCGCCGATGCTGCGCTGCACGGTGCGTTCGCCGTCGATGACCGAGCTCATCTCGCGCCACCAGTCGGCCGGGTTCACCGGTTCGGTGAGGGGGCCGCGGGTGGAGGCGATGGCGACGGCCTCGGCGGTGTTCACCCGGATGGACTCGTCGGTCTGCATGGCGGCGTACAGCTTCGACCGCTGCGCGGGGGTGGCGTCGCGTTCGAATCCGGTGATGGCGGCCTGCTTGGCGGCGCGGATGTCGAGGAACTTCACGTACTCGCCGGGGCCGAACTCGCCCGCGGCGAAGACGCCCGCGAGGAAGCCGCGCTCCTGGGCGGTGAACTCCTTGACGTCGCCGAGGTCGTGCAGCGATTGCAGGCCCCGCCACAGCTGCGGGTCGGGCGCGTGGTCGAAGCCCGGCCGCGCCTGGTTCAGCGCGGCGATGGCATTGGTGTAGAAGGTGAACGACGCGGCGCGGTCGATGCGCCCGGCGTCGACGTCGGACCGGTTGACGGTGACGCCGGAGAACTGGGACAGCCCCGAGCGGACCTGATCGGCGCCCGGCGGCTGATCGCTCAGGGTCTGATTCAGTTGCTGCAGTGCGGTATCGGTGGCCAGGCGCTGGTTGCCGATGGCGGGCCGGGCCGCGGCGTCGCCGCCGAGCATGCCGTTGGTGAGGCCGCGTTCGCGCTGGATCTCGTGCACCAGGTCCTGGACGTCCAGGGCGAGGCGCACCGCCCGAGCGGTCTCGCCGGTGTCGCGGAAACTGTTGACCTGGTGGGTGATGATGACGGCCAGCAGGGCCAGCACCAGCGCGACGGAGAAGATCAGGATGCGGCGCAGGCGCGCCGCGATGGTGCGCGGCCGGATCAATTCCCGTGGCGGCGTGAGCTTCGCGTTACCCGGCGGCAACATTCTTGCCGAACCCACCTTCACTCCGTCTCCCGATTATCAGCTGGCGTGCCGACCCGGGCCGAGCACATGGAGAATAGTCAGCAACGTCGCACACCCGACCCTGGTCCGCAATTCGAACGACGCCGATGTGGTGTGCGGAACTCGCCGTCGCGCGCGCTATTACGAATCTGGTCACAATGTGTGAGAAGCAGATGTGATCTTCGCGTCGCAGGGGAAACAATGGGGTGAACAACGGCTCACCGCTGTTCGCGCGGTGGTCGCCAGGTGTGCGCCGCCGCTCGAGAGGAGTGACGGCCATGCAGCCAAGTCCTGTTTATCCGGTTCGTGTACGGGGGGATCTCGATCCCGTGGTCTCCCGCTGGCTGTGGATAGTCAAGTGGATACTTGCTATTCCACACCTGATCGTCCTGCTCTTTCTGAGCATCGCCTATCTCGCGGTCAGTATCGTCGCCTTCTTCGCCATCCTCATTACCGAGCAGTATCCGAGAGTGCTGTTCGATTTCAATGTCGGCGTGCTGCGCTGGAGTTGGCGGGTGCGTTTCTATGCCCTCTCGCAGCTGGGCACCGATAAATACCCACCGTTCAGTTTGGAACCCGATCCGGCATATCCGGCGGACCTGGAGGTCGACTATCCCGAGCGGTTCAGCCGCGGCTTGGTCCTGATCAAATGGTGGCTGCTCGCAATTCCGCAGTATCTGATCGTGGCGGCGCTGGTGTACGGCGGCCGGAACTCGTTCGCGCCCATGGCGATTCTCGTGTTGGTCGCCGTGATCGCGCTGCTGTTCACCGGCGTCTACCCACAGGGCCTGTACGACTTCCTGATGGGCATCAACCGCTGGTCGTTGCGGGTGCGCGCCTACGCCTCGCTCATGACCGACGTCTACCCGCCGTTCCGGCTCGATCAGGGTGCGAGGGAGCCCGACGCCGCGGCCTCGTAGAGCCGCCGCACCACGTCCTCGATATCGGGTTCCTCGATGGACAGGTCGCGGACCTCGGCGCGCGCCGACACGGCCGCGAGCAACTGCGCGGCGGTGGTGGTCTCGGTATCGAAGGCCAGCCGCTGCCGCATGCCCGCGCCCGCGCTGTCGAGCAGTTTCGCCCCGGGCAGGTCGTCGAGGTCCGCGGTCGGCTCGGCGAGGTCGACGGTGAGCACGCGTTGCGCGCCGACGGTCGCGCCGAGCCCGGCCAGGGTGCCGTCGTAGATCAGCCGCCCGTGATCGACGACCAGCACCCGCTCGCACAGCCGCTCGATATCGCCCATGTCGTGGGTGGTGAGCAGCAGGGTGGTGCCGCGCTGGGTGCGCTCGTGCCGCAGGAATTCGCGTAATCGCTGCTTGGACAACACGTCCAGGCCGATGGTCGGCTCGTCGAGGATGACCAGTTCCGGCGAATGCAGCAGCGCCGCCGCGACTTCCGCGCGCATGCGCTGCCCCAGCGACAGCTGTCGCACCGGGGTGTCGAGGGTGCCGCCCATCTCCAGCTGCGTGATGAGCTCGGCGGTGCGGGCCCGCGCGGCGGCCGGTTCGAGCCGGTGGATGGCCGCCAGGATCGAGAACGATTCGCGCAGCGGCAGATCCCACCACAGCTGTGAACGCTGTCCGAACACCACCCCGATCCGTGAGGCCAGTTCGCGGCGCTGCCGCACCGGGTCCAGGCCACAGGTCCGCAACCGTCCGGCCGAGGGCACCAGGATGCCGGTGATCATCTTGATGGTGGTGGACTTGCCCGCGCCGTTCGCGCCGATATATCCGACCGCCGCGCCGGGCTCCACCCGGAAGCTCATGTCGTCCACCGCGGTCAGCACCTCGCGCCGCCGTCGCCGGCGGCCCTCCTTCTTGCTGACCGTGAAAGTCCGTGTCAGGCCCTCGATCTCGATGATGGCCCGCTCGCCGGTCCGGGTCCCGCTCATCCGCCGCCTCCTTGATAGTGCCTGGTCCCGAGCCGCCACAGGAACAGCGCCACCGCCCACACCCAGGCCGCCGCCACCGGGGCCGCCCACGCCAGCCAGCCCGGCAGCGGCGCGGGCCCGGGCAATCCGAGCAACGCGATGGCGGGCAGATAGGAGGTGAAGGCGACCGGAATCAGAAATCCGAACACGAGTTTCATCGGGGTGGGAAACACCGAGGTCGGTTGCATCGAGGCGTAGGAGCCGCCGTAGGTGAAGGAATTCGTCAGCTCCGCACCGTCGATCAGAAAGAACTGCACCCCGGCCGCGCACACGAAAAGCCCGGCGAAGATGGCGATTCCGGCGGCCACGGTGACCACGAACAGCACCAGATGCGCTGCGGACCAGTCGATGTCGTTGCGCACCAGGCCGAACGCGAGCACGGTAGCGGCCACCGCGATGCGCGCCAGCCGCCGCAATTGCACATCACTGGTCATGAGCTGGAGCAGCAGCGGTTGCGGCCGCAGGTAGTACGCGTCGAGGGTGCCCATCCGGATATAGGTGGGCAGCGTGTCGGCGTGCCCGACCACCATGTCGGCGATGGCGAAACAGGTATTGCTCATGCCGAACAGCAGCAGCATGCCGTTCAGATCGAGCCCGCCCAGTTGCCGCACATTATGGAAGACCACCCACATTTCGGCGAATTCCATCAGTCCGATCAGGAAGGCGCTCAGCACATCCGTGGCGAAGGACAGCGGGTACGCGCGTTGTGCGCGCAGCCGGGATCCGAGGACCGCGCGGTAGGGCGCCAGACGTGAGGGGATCGCCTCACCCACCCTGCACCTCCAGCTTGCGGCGTCCGGCCCGCAGCAGCAGTTGCCCGAGCCCGACCAGAACCACCAACCAGAAGCATTGCACGGCAAGGATTTCCACCGCAGCCCACCCGGTGGTGCGGCCGGACAGCAGATCGACCGGCCATTGCAGCATGGACGGGAACGGGGTGGAGTAGGCGACGGCGCGCAGCCAGCCCGGGAACAGGTGGACCGGCGCGAACAGTCCGGCCAGGAAGGTCCCGCAGATCATGTGCAGGGACCGCAGTCCGCGCGTCTCGATGAGCCAGAACCCGGCCAGGCTGACCGCGAACATGGACAGGAACGACAGGACCATGGCCAGCAGCAGGCTGATCGCGCCCAGCGCGTAGGGGCCGGGCGTGGCAGGGAAGGCGAGTCCGAAGGTGAGCGCCCCGGCCAGGATGCTGGGCAGCCCGCGCGGCAGCAGTGAGAACCCCGCGCGGCCCAGGTATTCCGCGAGGTGCGCGAACTGGATGTCGACTGGTCGCAGGAAGTCGACGGCGACGTCGCCGGTGCGGATGCGTTCCACGATGTCGGGCAGCATCCAGAAGGCGATGGCCCCCAGCAGTCCCTGGGAGAGCCAGATGTAGGCACCGATGGTGCCGCGGTCGTAGCCGCCGAAGCCATTGTTCTCGCGGACGGCCGTCATCAGTACGGCCGCGCGGACGAAGCCGAACACGAGATTGGTGAGCAGGCCCGCCGCCATCGCCAGCCGATAGTGCGATTGTCTGCGAAACCCTGCTTTGACCAGCTGCCAGTAGACCCCCACGTCGCCGCGCACAAGGGTGTGACCCTACGGATGCGGCCGGTGTCCCGCAACGAGTTATGCTGTGTGCCGGTCTGTTGCGGTGTGCGTCACGTGGTCATAGGCAGCGGGTATGGCCGCCCGATTCGAAAGAAAATGATTTCGCTTCGGCGCCCATGTGATAGAAACAACAGCGTTTCACTTAGTTGCGACGCTAGGAACCACACGATGACCATTGCAGAGACGACCGTTTTCGAGGCGCTCGAATCCAATGTGCGTGGCTACTGCCGTTCCTGGCCGACCGTTTTCGACACCGCCCGCGGCGCGTGGCTGACCGACGAGAACGGCAAGGAGTTCCTGGACTTCTTCGCCGGCGCCGGCACCCTCAACTACGGTCACAACAATCCGGTCTTCAAGAAGGCCCTGGTCGACTACATCATGGCCGACGGCATCACCCATGCCCTGGACATGTCCACCGTCGCCAAGCGCCGCCTGCTCGAGACCATGCGCGATCTGGTGTTCACCCCGCGCGGCCTCGACTACAAGGTCCAGTTCCCCGGCCCGACCGGCGCCAATGCCGTGGAGGCCGCGCTCAAGCTGGCCCGCAAGGTCACCGGTCGCACCACCGTCCTGAACTTCACCAACGCCTTCCACGGCATGACGCTCGGCGCGCTGTCGGTCACCGGCAACGCCGCCAAGCGCGCCGCCGCGGGCGTCCCCCTGGTGCACACCACGCCGATGCCCTTCGACGGCTATCTGGATGAGCCCGAGGACTTCTCGTGGATGCGCCGCGCGCTCGACGACACCTCGTCGGGACTCGACAAGCCCGCCGCCGTCATCGTCGAGACCGTGCAGGGCGAGGGCGGGGTCAATGTGGCCCGCGCCGAATGGCTGCGCACCCTGTCCGAATTGTGCTCGGCCCGCGGCATTCTGCTCATCGTCGACGACGTGCAGATGGGCTGCGGCCGCACCGGCCCGTTCTTCTCCTTCGAGATCGCCGGCATCACCCCCGACATCGTCGCGGTGTCCAAGTCCATCAGCGGCTACGGCCTGCCCATGGCGCTGGTGCTCATGCGCCGGGAACTGGACCAGTGGGCGCCCGGTGAACACAACGGCACCTTCCGTGGCCACAACACCGCCTTCGTGACCGCCGAGGTCGCGCTGCGCGAGTACTGGTCCGACGACGCCCTCGAGCAGTCCACCCTGGCCAAGGGCGCCCGCATCCACGACCAGCTGGTCACCCTCACCGAGTCCTTCGGCGGCATCACCACCCGCGGCCGCGGTCTGGTCCACGGCCTGGTCTTCGAGGACGCCTCGCAGGCCGAGAAGGTCTGCCAGGTCGCCTTCGAACTCGGCCTGCTGGTCGAGACCTCCGGAGCCACCGAGCAGGTCGTGAAGCTGCTCCCGCCCTTGACCGTCAGCGATGACGAGATCACCCACGGCCTGGGCATTCTCGCCCGCGCCGTGGAGATCGTCCGCGACGGCCACTAAGACGTCGGCCACCGCCCACACCGGTGCCGACCCGGTGCCGGGTTCCCAGCTGCGGAGGGAACCCGGCACCACCCCTTTTTCCTTGACCCGCAGCATCTGACGCACAGCTCCCAGGCCCTCGGGATCCCAGAATCACGGGGATTCCAACCGGTGACCGGCCGGGCCGGGAACGGCACAGTCGGACAGGTGGCGCTCGAAAGGCCCTCGGCCGCCACGGTCCCCGTCCCGTTCGCCCGAGGGGTGCTTCGTGTCCTCCATTGCCGTGCAGGTCCAGCCCGTCGTGGGCCGGCCACGCCTGCCGAACGTTTCCGTCCTGGCCCGCTTCGTCGCGCCGCTGCTGGTGGTCGTGGCCTGGCAGCTGACCAGTGCGACCGGGGTGCTGCCCGAGCGACTGCTCGCCTCCCCGGTGACGGTCGTCGAGACGGCGGTGGACTTGATCAAGGACGGCACGCTGACCAAGGCCGTGTCGGTGTCCTCGAGTCGTGCGGCGCTGGGCTTCGCCATCGGCGCGGCCGCCGGTATCGCGCTGGCGCTGGTGGCCGGACTGAGCCGAGCGGGGGAGTACCTCGTCGACCCGCTCATGCAGATGCTGCGGACGCTGCCGTTCTACGGCCTGATCCCGCTGTTCATCCTGTGGTTCGGCATCGGTGAGCTGCCCAAGATCGTGCTGGTCGCCTTCGGCGTCGCGATTCCCCTGTACCTCAACACCTTCGCGGGCATCCGCAGCGTGGACGGCAAACTGGCCGAGCTCGCGCAGGTGCAGCGGCTCAGCCGCGCGGGACTGATCCGGCACATCGTGCTGCCGGGCGCGCTGCCCCAGACCCTGGTCGGGTTGCGGCAGTCGCTGGGCGTGGCCTGGCTGGCGCTGATCGTGGCCGAACAGGTGAATGCCGATGCGGGCCTGGGCTTCATGATCAACGACGCCCGCGAATTCCTGCGCACCGACGTGATCGTGGTCGGGCTGCTCGTCTACAGCGTGCTCGGGCTGCTCACCGACGCACTCGTCCGTTCGATCGAGAGGAGAGCGCTGTCATGGCGACGCGGCTTCCTGGCACCCTGACCGATTCGGTCATCGCGGAGACCCTGGCCGGACTGGAGGAGACCGTCCGCGCGGAGGCTCCCGCGGTCGTCCGGACCCCGGCGACCACCACCCCGGTCGTGCGAATTCGCGGTCTGGTCAAGGACTTCGGCGCACGCCGAGTCCTGCACGGCCTGGATCTCGACATCCGCCCCGGCGAGTTCGTGGCCCTGCTGGGCCGCAGCGGCTCCGGAAAATCCACCCTGCTGCGCGCGCTGGCCGGCCTCGATCGGGAGACCGAGGGCGAGCTCTCCGTCACCGGCGAGGTCGCGGTCGCCTTCCAGGAACCGCGGCTGGTCCCGTGGAAACGGGTGCGCGACAACGTGGTCCTCGGCCTGCGCCGCGCCGACTCCAAGGCGGCGGCCGCGGCCGCGCTGGCCGAGGTCGGACTCGCCGAGCGTGGCGAGGCCTGGCCGCTGACCCTCTCCGGCGGCGAGGCCCAGCGCGCCTCGCTGGCCCGCGCCCTGGTCCGGGAACCGGACCTGCTGCTGCTCGACGAGCCCTTCAGCGCTCTGGACGCCTTGACCCGCATCACGATTCACGGCCTGGTACTGGACCTGTGGGCCCGGCACCGGCCCGGTGTTCTGCTGGTCACCCACGATGTGGACGAGGCGCTGCTGCTGGCCGACCGCGCCCTGGTGCTCGACGGCGGGCGCATCGGCCGCGAGCTGCCCATCGACCTGCCGCGCCCCCGGCGGCGCGACCACTCCGAATTCCAGGCGCTGCGAGCGGAACTGCTCGCCGAGCTGGGCGTCACCCCGGAAGGAACCACCGAATGAAGACCAAGCGCCTGTTCGCCGCCCTGGCGGTCGCCGCGACCCTCGCGGGCGCGGCGTGCTCCTCGGGCAATGACGACACCAAGGGCGTGAACGCGGACGGTTCGGTGGATCTGTCCCAGGTGACCCTGCACGTCGGCGACCAGAAGGGCCTGGCGCTGCAAGCCCAGCTGGAGGTGTCGGGGGAGAGTAAGAATCTGCCGTACAAGATCGAATGGTCCACCTTCACCGCCGGACCGCCGCTGCTGGAGGGCATCAACTCCGGATCGGTCGACTTCGGTGGCGTCGGTGACGCGCCGCCGGTGTTCGCGGCGGCCGCCAAATCGCAGATCAAGATCGTGGGCTCCTACGACTCCGGCGTCGCCGCGAACGCCGTGATCGTGCCCAAGGATTCGGCCATCAAGGACCCGAAGGACCTGCGCGGCAAGAAGATCGCGGTCACCAAGGGCAGCTCCGCGCACTACCACCTGCTGTCGGTGCTGACCAAGAACGGGCTCGGCTTCAGCGATATCGAGCCGCAGTACCTGCAGCCCGCCGACGCGCTCGCGGCCCTGTCCACCGGCCGTGTCGACGCCTGGGCGGTGTGGGACCCGTATGCCGCGCAGGCCGAGATCGGCGGGGCCCGCGTGCTGGTCGACGGCACCGGCTACGTGAAGCCGGACAGCTTCTACGTCGCCGGCTCGAAGACGTTGCAGAACAAGGCGAATGCCGCCGCCGTACGGGATCTGCTGGAACGGCTGCGGCGGGCGCACGTGTGGATCACCGGGCACCGCGAGGAGTGGGCCAAGCAGTCCTCCGGCATCACCGGCGTGCCCTACGACGTCACCCTACTGGCCGTGAATCGCGCCAACTACCAGGACCATCCGCTCGATGAGGCGACGATCGCCGCGGAACAGCAAGTGGCCGACGGCTTCGCCGACGCCAAGCTGATCCCCGGCAAGGTCCGGATCGCCGACTTCATCGACACCCGTTTCAACGACCGATTCACCTCCTAGGAGTCCCCGCATGAGCTTGTCGTTCCATTGGTTCCTGCCCACCTCCGGCGACTCCCGCGGCCTGGTGGTCGGCGGGCACGGCACCCCCATGTCCGGGGACCGGCCCGCCTCGCTGCACTACCTCAACCAGATCGCCGCGGCCGCCGAGAGCAATGGCTTCGAGGCCGTGCTCACCCCCACCGGCTCCTGGTGCGAGGACGCCTGGCTGACCACCGCCATGCTGGTCGAGACCACCGAGACGCTGAAGTTCCTGGTCGCGCTGCGGCCCGGCCTGATGAGCCCGACCCTGGCCGCGCAGATGGCGGGCACCTTCCAACGGCATTCGGCCGGACGACTGTTCCTCAATGTGGTGACCGGCGGCGAACCGCGTGAGCAGGCCGCCTACGGCGACTTCGCCGACAAGGAGTCCCGCTACGCGCGGACCGGCGAATTCCTGGATGTGGTGCGGGCGCTGTGGAATTCGCATGAGCCCGTCACCTTCCACGGCGAGCACATTCGCGTCGAGAACGCGCTGCTGAGCAACCGGCCCGACCCGGTGCCGCCGATCTTCTTCGGCGGGTCCTCGGGCCCGGCCGGACCGGTCGCGGCCCGCTACGCCGACACCTACCTGACCTGGGGTGAACCGGTCCTCGCGGTGAGCCGCAAACTGGACTGGATCCGCGGGCTGGCCGTCGACGCGGGCCGCAAGCTCGACTACGGGCTGCGCATCCACGTCATCACCCGTGACACCTCCGAGGAGGCGTGGGCGGTCGCCGACAAGCTGCTCGCCGGCATCGACCCCGCCGATATCGAACGCGTCCAGGCCGCCCTGGCGCAGAGCGAATCCGAGGGGCAGCGCCGCATGTCGGAACTGCACAACGGCAGCACCGACCGGCTCGAGATCGCCCCCAACCTGTGGGCGGGCGTCGGCCTGGTCCGCGGCGGCGCGGGCACCGCCCTGGTCGGCTCGCACGAAGAGGTGGCCGAGCGGCTCGTCGAGTACTCGAAGGCGGGCATCTCCCACTTCGTGCTCTCGGGCTACCCGCACCTGGAGGAGGCGTACTGGTTCGGTGAGGGCGTGCTGCCCATCCTGGAGCGAAAGGGCCTGTGGCAGCACCCGATCCGGCGTCCGTCCGTCCCCGCCGTGACCCCGTTCGCGAGCGCGTCCAGCAGCTAGACCGTTCGTCTCGACGGCCCCGCCCGAGCGGTGGGCGGTCGTCGGCGTGTGCGCGCTGGGCGGTGACGGCGGAATTCACCCCACCGTCGTGCGTGCGTCGACGGCGTCTGACACAGTCGACAACCATGAGCGGTCGGCGTGTTCTCGGTGTGTGCGCGACGGTGCTGAGCCTGGCCCTGGTGGCGGGGTGCGGGGGAGCGGAGGACACCGCGCCCGCGACTCCGAGCGCCGTGCCCCTGGTCTCGACGTCGGACCTGCCGCAGGCGAAACCCGGTGAGGTGCACCTGTTCGGCCTCAACGACCTGCACGGCAACCTCCAGCCGCCCGACGGATCCAATGGCAAGGTGGGCGCGTATCAGGCCGGGGGAGCGGTGTATCTGGCCGCGCACCTGGCCCGGTTGAAGGCGGCCTATCCGGACAGCGCGGTCCTCGCGTCCGGGGACGACGTGGGAGCGAGCCCGCTCATCTCGGCGCTGTTCCACGACGAGCCGACCATCGAGTTCCTCAATTCGGTCGGCGTCGCGGCCTCCTCGGTCGGGAATCACGAATTCGACCACGGCGTCGTCGAATTGCGCCGACTACAGCACGGCGGCTGCGCGCCGGACAGGTGCGGCCCGGGCGAGCCGTTCCCCGGAGCGAAGTTCGCGTACCTGGCCGCCAATGTCACCGACGCCGACGGACAACAGCCGCAGGGCTTGAAGCCGTGGACCATGCTGGAACTGGGCGGACACAAGATCGGTGTGGTCGGCGTCGTCACCCCCGACACCGCGAACATCGTCATGCCGGAAGGCATTCGCGGCTACCGCTTCGGCGACGAGGCCGACGCCATCAACAAATACGTGCCCGCCATGAAGGCCGCGGGCGCGGAAACCGTGGTGGCGCTGCTGCACGATGGCGGGACCCAGCAGACCCAGGGCCGACCGCTGGACTACAACGGCTGCGACGGCATCTCGGCGGGCGTGAAAGCCCTGGCGCACAAGGCCGATGCCGCTGTCTCGGTGATGCTCACCGCGCACAGTCACCAGGCCTACAACTGCACCCTCGACGGCAAAGTGGTCACCCAGGCCGCCTCCTACGGGCGCCTCGTCACCGATGTGACGCTGCGCTTCCATGACGGCAAGGTGGAGGCCTCGGCCGTCAACCGGGTCGTCACCCGCGACATCACCCCCGACCCGGCCACCGCGAAACTGGTGGACTTCTTCGCCGCGCAATCGAAACCGCGCGCCGAACGCGTCATCGGCTCGGCGGCCGCGCCCCTGCCCGCCGAACCCGCGCCCGCTGGGGACTCCCCGCTCGGCGACGTCATCGCCGACTCCATGCTCGACGCCATGGCCTCGGTGCGGGCGGTGGCCGCGTTCATGAACCCCGGCGGCGTCCGCGCGGGCCTGTCCGGCGGGAACATCACCTACGCGCAGGCATATACGGTGCAGCCGTTCGGCAATCAGGTGGTGGCCGTGACGCTGACCGGACAGCAGATCCTGAATCTGCTGGAACAGCAATGGGACAATGTGAGCAAGCCCGGCGTGCTGTCGGTCGCGGGCATCACCTACTCGTATTCCGACGCCGCGCCCAAGGGGCACAAGGTGATCGACGGCAGCGTCCGGGTGGCGGGGGAGCCGGTGAATCCGGTGGCGGTCTACCGGGTGTCGACCAACAGCTTCCTCGCCGCCGGCGGCGACGGCTTCTCGGTGTTCACGCAGAACACCGAAACCCTGGTCGGGCCCATCGATCTCGACGCCCTGGAGGCATACCTGCGGACCCGCGGCGCCGTCGCCCCGCCGGGGGGCCGGATCGAGAAGCGCTGACGCCCGGACTTATTGGCCCATCACGTATTTCACGGTCGGTCCGGCCGTCCAGCCGCCGTCCACGGCCAGTTCCGCGCCGGTGACGTAGGAGGCCGCGTCCGAGAGCAGGAAGACGATGGCCGCCGCGATCTCGTCGGCCTCGCCGACCCGGCCCATCGGAGTGTTCGGGTAGCCGCCCTCACCCTGCTGGATGCCGACCTGCGCGGTCATCGGCGTGTAGGTCATGCCCGGGTGCACCGAGTTCACTCGAATGCGATCGACGCCGTTCTCGATGGCGGCCACCTTGGACATGCCGCGCACCGCCCACTTGGACGCGCCGTAGCTGCCGGTGAGCGCGAGACCCATGAGCCCGGCCGCGGAGGAGATATTGACGATCGACCCGCCGCCCGCCTCCTTCAGCGCCGGAATGAAGGTCCGCATGCCGAGGAAGACGCCGACCAGGTTGATGTCGATGACCTTGCGGAAATGCTCGACCGACTCGTTCGCCAGCAGCTCGCCGGTGGAGATCCCGGCATTGTTGACCAGGCCGTTCACGGTCCCGCCGAAGGCGTCGCGGGCGGCGGCCGGCGCGGCCACCCAATCGGGCTCGGAGGTGACGTCGAGGTGCTGGTAGACGGCCTGCGCGCCGAGCTCGGCCGCGAGGGCCTCGC
Source organism: Nocardia sp. NPDC004340 (assembly GCF_053602575.1). NCBI lineage: Bacteria > Bacillati > Actinomycetota > Actinomycetes > Mycobacteriales > Nocardiaceae > Nocardia > Nocardia sp. NPDC004340. The sequence continues at coordinate 207,959 of NZ_JBSGDW010000006.1, read as the reverse complement.
CGTCGTCGTCGAGGACGTCCGCGATCACGACATTGGCCCCGGCCCCGATCGCCTGCCGCGCGGTCTCGGCGCCGATGCCGCGGGCCGCGCCGGTGATCAGGATCGTCTTGCCGGACAGGTCGTGCATGGGAGGCTCCTTCCGAAGGATCCGGCGCGCAGGCACGGTGACCCGCTCACCGGTCACACACAGTTGGTTTGCTGAATATTGTCCAATGCGTTCCGGATTGGTCCGGAGTCGCACCCGAATCCATATTGTGGATATGTCAACCAATTCAACCGGGGGTCTGGTTCGGGTATTCCCCGACGGAGGTGGACCGGACCTCGGCACCATCGCGGTGGCCGACAACATGCGCAGGTGAAGAACGCCGCACAGCTCGTGGCGGCGGTGCGGTGGCGAGCCCCGGCACCCCGCCGTAGGGTGCGGGCGTGAACCGCGCGCCCGCCGCCCCGCTCGACACCGTCGCCGACCTCATGGCACTGCTCGCCGACTGCCACGACGCCTGGGACATGCCAGACCGCAGCGGGGATCCGGTCGACATCCTCGACCACGACCGGCAGTGCGCCGAACTGCTGCGCCGCGACCATCCCGCCGATGCGGAACTTCAGGTCGCCGGGCTGGTGCACGACATCGGGCACAAGCTGGTGCCCGGCGACGACGCGGGCCACGGGGAGCATGGCGCCGCTGCCGTCCGCGGCCTGCTGGGTGAACGCGTCGCACGGTTGGTCGAGCTGCACGTGGTCGCGAAACGGTATCTGGCAGCGACGGATTCGGCGCACGCCGCGGGCTTGTCGGAGTCCAGTCGGCGCACGTTGGTCGCGCAGGGTGGCCCGATGACCGCAGCCGAGACAGCCGCCTTCGAGCACGACCCCGATTTCGCGGCGGCCATCGCATTGCGCCGCGCGGACGACGCGGGCAAGGTCGTCGGGCTGACCGTGCGGCCGCTCGACTTCTGGCTGCCGGTCATCGAGCGCGTCGCCGCCGCTCGCTGACCCGTTCGTCCGACCTCTCCCCGCTCGTCGGGCCCCTGTGAGGTCTGTGCATAGACTCGATCTATGCCGTTGTCCCCCCGCGTCCCGGATCTGTCCGCGCTCGACCTGCTGCTCTCGGTGATCGAGCTGGGCAGTCTCGGGCGGGCGGCCAAAGCGCACGGGATCAGTCAACCGTCGGCCAGCTCGCGCATCCGCTACCTCGAGCAGCTGGTCGGCGTTCCGGTGCTGGAACGGACCACGCTCGGATCGCGGCCCACCGCGGCGGGGGCGCTGATCGCGGAATGGGCGCGGGACGTGGTGGACGCGGCCGCGCGCCTGGACGCCGGAATCGACAGCCTGCGCGCGCAACGTGATTCGCGGTTGCGGGTCGCGGCCAGTCAGACCGTGGCGGAGTACCTGTTCCCCAAATGGCTGATGGCCCTGCGCACGCGGATGCCGGACACTTCCATCGCCCTGGAATCGGGCAATTCGACCGAGGTGGCCAAGGCGGTGCTCGACGGCCGGGCCGGGATCGGATTCGTCGAGAGCCCGCACCTGCCCCGCGAGCTGGAAAGCCATGTGGTAGCGCGGGATCGGCTGGTCGTAGTGGTCGCGCCCGGCCACCCGTGGGCGCGGCGGCCGGAGATCGACGCCGCCGAACTGGCCCGCACCCCGCTCATCTACCGCGAGCCCGGCTCGGGCACCCGCACGTCGTTCGAGCGCGCCATGACCGCGGGTGTTCCGGGGTGGTGGCCGGAGATCGCGCTGGAGTTGTCCTCCACCACCGCCATCAAGACCGCGGTCGCCGACGGCCTCGCGCCCGCGGTGCTCAGTTCACTCGCGGTGGCGACCGAATTGGCCGACGGCATTCTGGTGTCGCCCGGGGTCGCCGGTCTGGATTTGGAACGCCAGTTGCGAGCGGTATGGCCGATCGGCCAGAAGCCGACGGGCCCGGCGCGTGACTTGTATGTCATTGCGAGCCGACCGATCTGAGGCATTCAGGGGAGTTTCCCTGTCACTTCGGGGAGATTTGTCCGAAGTGTTGACAGAGTGACGCCGATCACCTTAATGTTCCGGCGCAGGCGAACCCGATTTCCGGATGGCCATGTCTGCCTGCACATTCAAACTCTCTTTACAATGGCTTCGCTGAATTCGCAGCGCGAAGACACAAGTGCGCCAACGGCTCCCGCGCGTGTTACCAAAGGGTTATGGTCACGGAATGGTGCGAACCACCGCCGCTGCCGCAGACCCGGATGAGCCTGTCATCCCGGCTACTGCTGCGCGGCCAAAGCTAGAGGTTGTTCCCGAAACGCCCGACTCCGAAGCGTCACAGACCCACTCCTTCGGCGCACACGTCCTCAGCGCGGCCGATATCGAGCGACTCCCGTCCTCGGCCCGCCACCGCATCGCGGCCTTCATCCACCTGCAGGTGGCGACCCTCGAGGAGTGGCCCGAGCCGGTCCTGCCTCCGATCCCGGAGCTCGACGAGCTCTGACGGAAGCCGGCCGGTCGCGGAGGTCCCGCGCCGGCCGCTGTGCGGGCTGTTCGACGGCCTGTCCGGTCCGGCTGCCGATGGCCCGATCGCGTTGTGTTCACCTTCTGGACACTTTCAATCCATTCAGGTGAATAGCGGAATACCTTGGCGCACAACGAGACACCTAGAAGACATCTCGTTTGTGTTACGAGTCACTTATGGCAAATATGCATTGCCGATGCGCTGAGAACCAACTTAGAGTCTGCTTGTCAGTAACTGATCCTGCGATGAGTTCTTTTTCCGCGGGCATACTCAATCGAGGTAAATCACATGCGCAAGAGCGGAATCGCGGCGGTCACCGCATTGGTGGCCACCGTCACGGCAATCACCGCAGGTACGGCAAATGCCCAGCCCGAAACGGGTGACGTGGGCGCCATTCACTACTCGGCGTCCGCCACCGACCGATCGGCCATCATTTCCACCGATATCGGCACGATGAATGTCGAGAACGGCGTCTTCAAGATCAAAGCCGCCGATGGCACGGTGGTAGCCGGAACCGAACTGACTTTCCGGGTGGACGATTTCGTGTTCCCGATCGCGGCCGAAATCCGGAACCGCACGGTCACGCTGACGCCGCAATTCGATCTGGGCCACGCGGCCTATCACCCGGTCGCGCTCCCGTTCGAGGACACCGCGCCCTGGAAGACCCCCTACGACCGCGAGCAGGCGGCGTGGAACCGCATGAAGGACACCATCTCCGTCGGCGCCACCATCGGCACCCTGGTCGGCGGCATCGGCGGCGCGGCCGTGGGCTGCGCCCTGGGCGGCATCGCGGTCGGCGGCGGCGCCACGCTGGCCACCGGCATCATCGGCGGCCTGTTCTCGTTCCTGCCGGGTGCGGTCGTGGGCTGCCTCGCGGGCGCCGCGGCCATGGGCGCGCTCGGCGCTGTCGGCGGTTTGATCCTGGTGACCGCCCCGGTGGCCATCGCCGCCGCGATCCAGTACTTCACCACCATCAACCAGCCGTTCACCCCGGCTCCGGCCCCGGCGAAGTAGCCCGGGACCCGAGGACCGTGGGGTCGTGGCCGGTCAGCCGGTCACGACTCCAGGCTCTCGAGGCCCTCGCCCTTGCGGACCTGCCACGAGCTGAGCTGGCGTCCCCGCCACTCACCGTGGACCAGGGGATTGTGCCCGTGCCGTCCGCTCTTCTGTTCCCGCCGGAATTCGCGGAAGTACTCGAACCGAATCCACAGCAGACCCGAAACGATAAGCACCGCAGCGACAATCGCCCCGATTATGGTCCAGCCGTAGAACTTGGACGCGGCCGCCACGATCGTCATCCCGAGCACCGCGATTCCGAGCAGGCACATAATCAGCGCCGGCCCTTCCCGCGGATCCTCGATAGCGTCGCCGGGATGCGGATGCCAGTGTTCGCCGTTGGCTTCGACCGCCGTCACCCTGACCATGTCCCTACCTCCCTCGAGCAGCGGAAATTCCTGTCTTCTCTCCAGAATGCACCTGCCGACGGGGCTACGCGAGAGCAATTGCCGGAAAACTCGAACTCCGCGCGGGAGACAATTGTCAGCCCCCTTTTCGGGAAAATGAAAGCGCCCGCCGCGCAGGGCATCTGGCGTGCGCCTCGCACCATTCGCTCGGGAATCCAGCGCTGTTGGTTCCTCACCTCTTGGCCGGAGCTGGCGCGATGAGAACCCCCGCGTGGCTGCTCGAGGTGGGCGGCTCGTCCGCATCCCGCTGATCCCGGTCGTTATGTACCTCGTGTTGTGCCCGGTCATGGCGCTGATGTCGGCGCGGCACGGATTCGGTTCGCCCGACGGCATGGGTCTCGGCTACCTCGCCGTGGCCGCGATCCTGATGGCGTTGCGCGTGATCGTGCTGGTCATCGTCCCGGCCTGTCTCGTCTACCGCCTCGTGGTCGCCCGGCTGCCGGGCGGTGGTCGGTAGGGGTCCGTGGGTGTTCTCCGTGGTCGGTTCCGTGGTCACCACGGATGTCGCCGGCCGGTCCGAAATTTAGCGTTATAGCCATGACGAACACCGCTTCCGCCGCCGCTTCCACCGCCCTCGACGTGACCCTCGAGGCCACCGACCCCACCGCTGTCGCCGCCGCCTACGAGGCCGCTTTCGGTCTCGGCGACCAGCTCTCCTTCGCTCCCGTGTCGGCCCCGTCGGAGGGCTTCCGCGGATTCATCATGTCGCTGGTCGTCGCCCAGCCCGGCAATGCCGACAGCCTCATCGCCAGCGCCCTCCAGCACGGCTTCACCGTGATCAAGCCCGCCAAGAAGAGCTTCTGGGGCTACGGCGGCGTGATCCAGGGCCCCGACGGCACCATCTGGAAGGTCACCACCTCCGAGAAGAAGAACACCGCCCCCGTGACCCGCGAGGTCGACAGCGTCGTCCTGCTCCTCGGCGTCGACGACGTGAAGGCCAGCAAGCAGTTCTACGTCGATCGCGGCCTGACCGTCTCCAAGAGCTTCGGCGGCAAGTACGCCGAATTCGACCTCCCCGAGTCCCCGATCAAGCTCGCCCTCTACCCCCGCAAGGCCGCCGCCAAGGAGGCCGGCGTCCCCGTCACCGGCTCCGGCTCGCACGGCCTCGTCGTCACCGGCCCCCTCGGCGCCTTCGCCGACCCCGACGGCTTCGCCTGGGCCGCCGCCTGACGCCCCGCGAATCGCTGTGCGGTGCTGGGGTTTCGCGGGTGTTGATTGAACTCGGGGGCGGCGGCGTCGAAACTTGACTCTCGACTGTCGCTGGAGGTGAGGCTGGTGGGTTGGCGGAGAGCGCTCGGGCTGGTGAGCATCCTGACCGTGGGACTCGGAACCGCGGTCGCGGGGGTGGGAACGGCCGAGCAGCGCGGGTCCGGACCGCATAGCGAGGAATTCGCCAACCCAGTGGTCGCCGCGGGAGCCGACCCGAGCATGGCCTACTACCAAGGCCGGTTCTCTCTGGTGCAGGGGGACTTCTACAACGGCGACAATGTCGTCATCCGGACTTCGGACACGCTCGGCGGGCTGGGGAAGAGCGAGCCGAAGGTGGTGTGGGAGCACGGGGAGTGCCCGGGGGAGGCGTGCACGAAGATCTGGGCGCCGGAGTTGCAGCACATCGGGGATCGGTGGTGGATCTATTTCGCGGGGCAGGAGGACGACCGCAACGAGACGCATCGGATGTATGCGTTGCGGTCGGTGGGGGATGATCCGGCCGGGCCCTACGAGTACCTCGGGAAGATGAATCTGCCTGGGGGATGGGCGATCGACGGCACCTACATGCAGTATCAGAACGCCGGGTACTACCTGTGGTCGTGTCTGCGCGACCCGGAAGACACACGGGTGCAGGACATTTGCGCGGTGCGGATGTCGGATCCGATGACGCCGGTCGGTGAGCGGGTGAGTATCGCGACGCCGACCGCGGAGTGGGAGACCGTGCCGAACGACGCCGATCTGAAGATCAACGAGGCGCCCGAGGCGCTCATCGGCCCCGACGGCCGACTGTTCGTAACCTTCTCCGCCAACGCCAGTTTCGACGACACCTACCGGATCGGCCTGCTCGAACTGGCGAAGGGCGGCGATCCCATGAACCCGGCGGCCTGGACCAAATCCGGCGGCCCCCTCCTGCCGGGCGGCCCGGGAGCGATCGCGCCGGGCCACAATGGATTCCTCACCATCGACGGCCACCCGTGGATCACCTACCACGCCCGCCTGGAACCCGGCACCGGCTGGGAGGGCCGCAGTGTCCGCGTCCAGCCCATGAACTTCGGCCCCGACGGCCGCCCCCGCTTCGGCATGGCCTTCGGTCCCGACGCCCCGATCGTGATCGAGGGCCGGGACCCGGCCCAGCGTTAGCTACCCGGCATGATGGCCGTGATCGGCCGGTAAGCCCAGTTCAGCATGCGTGAGGCGTCATCCTTGGCGACCGCCCCGCTCCACGCCGAGCTGTGCAGCACCACACCGATCATCGGAATCCCCGCCCGCACCGTCTCGAACAGCAGGCACGCCCCCGCGGCGTCGGTCGACCCGGTCTTGATCCCGATCGCGCCCGGGTACTCCTTGAGCAGCTGATTCGTGGTCTCCCACACGTGATCCCGATTCCCCGCCGCCGCGGGCACGTGAAAACTCCGCGTCCCCGCGACTTCCCGGAACACCGGGTGCCCCATGGCCCGCAGCCCGAGCGCGATCAGATCGGCCGGCGTCGAGAACGTCGAACCGTCCTCCGGCACCGGCAACCCGCTCGGATCGGCGAAATACGTTGCCCCCAACCCCATCTGCCGAGCCGTATCGTTCATCCTCCCCAGAAACACATCCTGACCCGGCCCATAAGCCTCGGCGAGCGTATACGCCGCATCGCACCCCGACGGCAACATCAGCGCATACAGCAACTGCCGAGTACTGAGCACCTCTCCCGCCGCCAGACCCGCCGTACTCCCGTCATTCCGCGAGCAATACGAAATCGCCTCGGCGGGAACGGTGACGGCCCGATCCAAACTGTTCGCATTGATCACCACCATCGCCGTCATCACCTTCGCGATACTGGCGATCGGCACCGGCGTATTGGCCTCCCGAGACCACAACAACGTCCCGGTGAACCCATCCGCCACCGCCGCCCCCTGAGCCTGCACCCCCTCCGGCTCCCCATTCAGAAACGGCAACTGAATCTGCGGCGCGGCCCGCACCGGCGCAGCCCCCACCCCCTGACTCCCCGCCACCACCACAGCACCGACAACCACAGCTTGCAACACTCGGGCAAATGTCTGCATGGCGCCACATTCTGCCCCGCCACCCCCTCTACCAGCGGTATTTGGCCACCCGACGCGCATGCCTCCGTGTGCCTCATACGGATAGTGGTTCGTCTTGCTCAGAACAGCAGTGATTCCAGCTGCGCGGCACATGTCCGTGCAGCCTCGTCGAAGGTGGTCATGGCGTCCAAGCGGGTGGTCGATCCCGCCATGCAGAGGGCGGCCTCGGGAGTGCCGGATTCGTTGTGGATGGGATAGGCGAAGCAGGTCAGGCCCGGGAGCAGTTCGTCGACGGCGCGGGCGTGGCCGGTGGATCGGATGGCGGCGATGTCGGCAGCGAGGGCTGCGGGGGTGACCCGGGTGCCGGCGGTCAAGCGGGTGGGGGCCGGAACCAGGGTCGGCCAGTCGTTTCGGGTCGACAGCAGCAGTTTCCCCGCGGCGGAGGCATGCAGGTTCCGGGTCAGTTCTCGTTCGGCCGGCACCGGATGGTCCGGGTCCTGATTGATCACCTGAACTGTGCTGGCGCCGAAGCCGATCAAGTTCACCGCGAACCGGGTGGATGCGCGGAATTCGGCGAGGCATTGTCGTGCCGCCCGGGATACGGTCGGTGTGTTCAAGGCGGTCGCCAGCCCGCGCAGCCGCGCACCGAGACCGAAACCGCGCAGATCGGCCGTCCGTACCAGGTATTCGTCGGCGACCAAAGAATTGAGCAGCCGATACGCTGTCGCGGGCGGGAGTCCGAGGCGTTGCGCGATTTCCTTGGCGGTGATTCCCACACCGCATTCCGCCACGATCTCGATAATCGCGAGCGTATTGGTGACCGAAGTGCCGCGTGTGCTCATGGGCTACCGGAACAATGAGGTCAGCAACAGGTCGTCGCGCTGTGGTTCATCGAATATCCCGACACCGCGCAGCCGGTCCGGCGCGAATCGGCGCAGCGCGACAGCGAACGCGATGCCCGCCACCATGACCGCGACGTACATCGCCACCACCGCGACATTGCCCGGTTGCCCCGAGAACGCGGCCGTGACCATCAACAGCCCGATCATCGTCGCGGCGGTGCCACCGAGAATCGTCAGCGCCCGGCTCGATTCCCCGATGCGCCGCAGCAGTATCGGACCGGCCAGGCAGGCCAGGAGATACGAGCCCAGGTAACCGAAGGCGCTGAGGGTGAGGAACGAACGGATGGCGTCCTGCGGCGCCACGCCCGCCCACAGCACCGCGATCGCGCACCCGGTCACCACCGTCATGGACGCGGCGATGGCGGCGGCCGGGGTGTGGAAACGCGGATGCGCGTGCCCGGCCACACGAGGCGCGATGCCCTCCCGGCCCATCGTGAACAGCACGCGCACCAGGGCATTGATCGATGCCACGGTGCAGGCGAAGAACGAGGCCGCGACGCCGAGATCCAGGGCGACCGCGAGCAGCCGCGAATCATGGTGCAGGAGTAGATCGGACAATGGGGTGCCGCTGCCCGCCGCGGGATCCGCCGACAGCGCCACCGCCTCGGCGCCGACGGCGAGCAGGTAGATGACGCCCGCCGCCAGCGGTGTCCACAGCACAGTTCTCGGCACCGAGCGGAACGGGCGGAAGGACTCGGCGGACAGCGTGGTCGCGCTCTCGAAGCCGACGAACGCGCTGATCGCCACCACCGCGCTCATGGCGAGGTCCCCGGCGTCGCCGTGCCAGGACATGGCCTGGACCGGATCGATGCCGTGCCGCTCGGCGACGAGCAGATAGCCCAGGGCCGTCAGAATCGCCACCACCGAAACGCATTCGATGAGCAGGGTGGCGACCGCCGACGGCCGGATGCCCCGGGTCATCAGCACCATCGCGGTTACCGCCGCGGCGACCGACAGCAGCATCGTCACCGTGACCGGGACATCGATCCCGGCGAGCATCGCGACCCGGCCGAGATAGGTGCCGACCGCCACCAATCCCGCCACACTCACCGCGGCGTACCCGACGATCGCGGACCAGCCGACCGGGATCGCGCAGGTCGGCCCCACACTCTTGGCCGCGTAGGTGTACAGCCCACCGGTGACCGCGATCCGCTGTGCCATCGGCCGCACGACCAGGGCGACACACCAGGTCAGCAGGGCCGCGCCGAGGAAGGCCAGCACGCTCGGTCCACCGCCGACCGCGGCGATCACGAACGGCGGCGTGACCGCGGCAGTCCCGGCGGGCGCGATGGCCGCCACCGATTGCGCGAACACGGGGGCGAAGGCGAGCCGCCGCCGCCGGAGTCCGCTGATCGACGACCGTTCGACCACCAGCGGTGGCGTCGGCGTGGGTACGGTCAAACGGAAACAGCCTTTCTACTGCCGCCGCGGACCGGGCCTCGTCCGCGAAAGAGCCTCAGAGTAGCCAGGTGGTTGTAGCGAGGCTGTTACGTTCAGTTACTTTCGTATTTCCGCGCGTGAGAAAATTCTCCGCCGGAATTCTCATCGCCGGTTATCCGGGAACGGCGCTGCCGTAACAGAACCCGATTAGCGTCTGTCGCCATTGGAATTCAACGGCTTTCGAGCCGGGCGTGAGAGGGCGTTTCCCGCAATGACTTACCGTCAGCAGATCGGTGGACGGACATACGTGTTCGAGAGCCTGATCGACGTTCTGGCGAAGGCCGGCCCGGCCCGGTCCGGAGACGAATTGGCCGGGTGTGCGGCGGAATCGGATGCCGAGCGCGCCGCCGCGAAATGGGTGCTCGCCGATATTCCGCTGGCGGTGTTCCTGAACGAACCGGTGGTGCCCTATGAAACCGACGACGTCACCCGGCTCATCATCGACACCCACGATCGAGCCGCCTTCGCTCCCATCGCCCGGATGACCGTCGGCGAGTTCCGGGACTGGCTGCTCACCGAAGTGGCTTCGGGGACAGCCGAGTTCACGATCCCGGCCCTCGCGCGCGGCCTCACTCCGGAGATGGCGGCGGCGGTGTCGAAGCTCATGCGCAACCAGGACCTGATCACGGTCGCCCGGGTGCTGTCGCCGCAGGCGGCATTCCGCACCACCATCGGCGCGACGGGCCGGTTGGCGACCCGACTGCAGCCGAACCATCCCACCGACGATCCGCGCGGCATCGCGGCGGGCATACTCGACGGCCTGCTGCTCGGTTGCGGCGACGCGGTGGTCGGCATCAACCCCGCCTCCGACGATCCGGTCGCGATCGCCCGGCTGCTGCACCTGCTCGACGACGTCCGGTTGCGCTTCGACATTCCGATGCAGTCCTGTGTGCTCACCCACGCGACGACGACGCTGGAGCTGATCGAGCAAGGGGTGCCGGTCGATCTGGTGTTCCAGTCCATCGCCGGTACCCAGGCGGCCAACACCGGCTTCGGGATAACCCTGGACCTGCTGGCGGAAACCGCCGCGGCGGCAGGCGAATTGGGGCGCGGAACGGTCGGGCGCAACGTCATGTACTTCGAGACCGGCCAGGGCTCGGCGTTGTCAGCGGACGCGCACCGGGGCATGGGCGGGCAGGCGGTCGATCAGCAGACCCTGGAGGCCCGGGCATACGGCGTGGCGCGGGCTTTCGATCCGCTGCTGGTCAACACCGTCGTCGGATTCATCGGCCCGGAATATCTCTACAACGGCAAGCAGATCACCCGTGCGGGCCTGGAGGACAACTTCTGCGGCAAACTGCTCGGCCTGCCGATGGGGGTCGACGTCTGCTACACCAACCACGCCGAGGCCGACGGCGACGACATGGACCTGCTCGCGACCGCGCTGGCGGTGGCCGGGACCGCGTTCATGATCACCGTCCCGGGCTCCGACGACACCATGCTCGGGTATCAGAGCCTGTCCTTCCATGACGCGCTGTACCTGCGTCGCGTCTGCGGGCTGCGGCCCGCACCCGAATTCGAGGCGTGGCTGCAACGGATGGACATGGCCGACGACCGTGGTCGCGTGCTCCCCGCCGGACCGGCCGGATCTCCCTTGCGCGCGCTGGCGGCGAACCGATGACCCACCGGCGCATCGACGCGCCGCGATCCGCGCAACCCGGCACCCAGGACGACGAGACCGTCGACAGTCGCGATCCCTGGGATCGGATGCGGGCACACACCCTCGCCCGGATCGGGCTGCGCCGGGCCGGCGATACCCTCGCCACGCCGGAAGTACTGGCGCTCCACGCATCCCACGCGCTCGCCCGGGACGCGGTGCGGACGCCACTGGACGTGGCCGCCGTGCACACCGCCCTGAGCGAGCTGGAACTGGGCGCCCCCGTTCACGTGACCAGCGCCGCGGGCGACCGCGACGAGTACCTGCGCCGCCCCGATCTGGGCCGGATTCCGTCCGGACCGCTCGAATTCTCCTCCTTCGGAGCCGATCTGGCGCTGGTGGTGTGTGACGGGCTGTCTGCCACCGCGGTCGCCGCGCATGCCGCGGGGCTGTGTGCCGCGCTGGCCGAGGCGTTCGCGCCGGACTATTCCCTGGCGCCGCCGGTGATCGCCACCCAGGCGCGGGTGGCACTCGGCGACCACATCGGCCGAAACCTCGGTGCGCGAGCGGTATTGGTGGTGATCGGCGAGCGGCCCGGATTGTCGGTCACCGACAGCCTGGGCATCTATCTGACCTTCGCGCCGCGGCCCGGCCGCGCCGACTCCGAGCGCAACTGCATCTCCAATATCCGGCCGCCGCACGGTCTGAGCTATACCGATGCCGCCGCCGTCGCCCGAGACCTGGTCGACCAGATGTTCCGCGCCGGTCGCTCCGGCGTCTCGATCAAACCCCGAGCCTCTTCCATCCCGCTCCCGGGTCGGCCGCTCGGCATCCCGTCCGACAGCGAAATTGTTTAGTAGAGAGAGTATTTCGATGACGCAGCAGATAACCCGTGCGATCGTGGACGGCGCGCCGACCACGTCGGATACGGTCGTCCACCGGCTCAAGCCCAATGCCATCGGACTGCTCGGCGTGGTGTTCATGGCCATCGCCACCGCCGCGCCGATCACCGCCATGACCGGCAACGTCCCGTTCATGATCTCCGCCGGCACCGGCAAGGGGACACCCGCGGCCTTCCTGATCGCCATGGTCGTGCTGGCCGTGTTCTCGGTGGGCTTCACCACGATGAGCAAGCACATCACCGCCACCGGCGCGTTCTACGGCTTCATCTCCCACGGCCTCGGCCGCACCATCGGTCTGGCCTCGGGCTTGCTGGCGGCTTTCGCCTACATGGTGTTCGAGCCCTCGCTGATCGGGATCTTCGCCAGCTTCGGCACCAATACCGTGCTCGCGCAGTTCGATACGCACATTCCCTGGTGGGTGTTCGCGATCGTGATGCTGGCGATCAACGCGGTCGGCACCTGGTTCGGAGTCGCGGTGGCCGAAAAGCTGCTGGTGATCCTGCTTTTCACCGAGATCACCGTGCTCGCGGTGATGGCCGTCTCGGTGGCGATCCACGGTGGCGGGCCGCACGGTTTCTCGCTGACGCCGCTCAACCCGGTCAACGCGTTCACGGGGCCTTCGGCGGGGCTGGGTCTGTTCTTCGCATTCTGGTCCTGGGTCGGTTTCGAGTCGACCGCCATGTACGGCGAGGAGTCCAAGAACCCCAAGAAGATCATCCCCAAGGCCACGATGATCGCCGTCCTCGGCGTCGGCGTCTTCTACGTGCTGGTGTCGTGGATGGCGATGTCCGGCAACGGTATCGACGAATCGGTGGCGCTGGCCGGCTCGGACAACCCGATGGCTGTGTTCTTCAACCCGACCACCACCTACGTAGGCCACTGGGCGGTCACCGCCATGCAATGGCTGATGATGACCGGTTCGCTGGCCTGCGGCATGGCCTTCCACAACTGCGCCGCCCGCTACCTGTACGCGCTCGGCCGCGAAGGCGTCCTGCCGGTGCTGCAGCGCACACTCGGCCGCACCCACCCGCGGCACGGATCGCCGCACATCGCCGGTCTGGTGCAGACGATCATCGCCGGACTGCTGATCGCGGGCTTCGGCATCGCGGGGAAGGATCCCTACACCGGCACCTACACGCTGCTCGCGATTCTGGGCACCATGGCGATCCTGGTCGTGCAATCGCTGTGCTCCTTCGCCGTCCTGGCCTACTTCCGCAACAACCACCCGGAGACCAGGCACTGGTTCAAGACCCTCGTCGCACCGCTGACCGGTGGGCTGGCGATGCTGGGGGTGGTGGCGCTGCTGGTGACCAACATGAGCACCGCGGCCGGTGCGGAATCCGGATCCCTGGTGTTGCGGGCCACGCCGTGGCTGGTCGGGCTGGTCGGCGCCGCCGGCATCGGCTACGCCCTCTATCTCAGGCTGCGCGATCCCGCCCGCTACGCCCTGCTCGGCCGGACCGTGCTCGAAGAATCTCACGAACGCTGAAGAAGCCCGGCCGATTACGGAAGGCGCACCTATGAAGACACGATCACTCGTGGCCGCGATCGGGGCAGTCGGCGCGCTGCTGTCACTGACCGCCTGCGGCTCCGACCCCGGCGGCGCCGTCGCGTCCCCGTGCCGAACCTTGGACGCCAGCCAGGCGTGGTACGGCACCAACAAGGACACCCTGTCGACCTTCATCGCCGCCACCGGAACCTGTGGCAAGAACACCGACGCGAAGCCCCTGGCCCTTTTCGACTGGGACAACACCCTGGTCAAGAACGACGCCGGCGAGGCCACCTTCTATTGGCTGCTCGCCCACGACAAGATCCTCCAACCCGTCGACTGGTCGGCCACCAGCCCGTACCTGACCCCGGCCGCGAGCGCCGCCCTGCACTCCGCCTGCGGCACCAGCGCACCGGGAACCCTCCTGCCCACCTCCACCAACACCGCCTGCGCCGACGAGATCCTCGCCATCGGCGACAACGGCAAAACCAAGTCCGGAGCCTCCGCCTTCGACGGCTACGACCACCGCCGACTCGAACCCGCCTATGCCTGGCAGGTCCAGCTCCTGGCCGGACACACCCCCGCCGAACTGACCGACTACGCCGGCCAGGCCCGCACCCAGAACCTCACCGCCCCGGAAGGCACCGAACAAGTGATTGGCACCACCAAGGTCGACGGCTGGGTCCGCTACTACCCGCAGCAACAGGACCTGGTCACAACATTGCAGGCCAACGGATTCGACGTCCGCATCGTCACCGCCTCGGCCGAGCCTGTGATCAAGGTCTGGTCACCCGAACTCGGTGTCCCCACGGACCACGTGATCGGCATCGTCCCCCTGACCGACCACGGCACCTACACCGGCCACCTGGCATCCTGCGGCGGCCTCGCCCCCGACCAGGTCATCACCTATATGGAGGGCAAACGCTGCGCAATCAACGAACGCATCTTCGGCATCGCCGGCCCGGCCGCCTTCGACCGACAACCACCCGACAAACGCCCAGCCCTGGCAGCGGGCGACTCCGACACCGACGTAGTCTTCGTCGCCGACGCCACCGCCCTCCACCTGGTCATCAACCGCAACAAGACCGAACTCATGTGCCACGCCTACGCCAACCCCGACGGCAAATGGCTGATCAACCCGATGTTCATCAACCCCAAGAAGCACAAGGACCAGCCCTACCCCTGCGCGACAACGGGTTTCACCACCGCCTCCGGTGACCACAAACCCCTCACCCAAACCAACGGAACCGTCATCCCCGACCAACAGGACAGCGTCTACTGACTCGAAGACACATTCGCAGCACAACGGCCGGTGCCCTCGGAGGTCACCGGCCGTTCGTCCTCGCCGTGCGAGTTTCCGGGGTGTTTGAGCCCCGCCCAGCTCGGGTATTGGTGGTACTGCCAGCGTTGTCGCTGGTCAGTCACCCTTGTGCGCCCCCGGCAGGAATCGAACCTGCGACCTAGGGATTAGAAGGCCCTTGCTCTATCCAACTGAGCTACGGAGGCAGTGCGGGCATCGGCGGTGATGCGGGCTCCAAACACCTTGACCCAAATCGATCTCGGTGTCCAGCGGGTTGAGTATAGCGAGCGTCCAGGTTAGTAATGCTTCCTCGCTTAGCAACCGTTCGGCGCGTCGGGGCGGTTGTGCAGACCGGAGGACCGGAAACCCCAGGGGAGTCTGGATGGGCGCTCCGAACTACGCTGGGCGTATGTCGTCAGTGCAGGACCCGCCCGCAGGATCGGATGTTTCGGCGAATCGGTCGGGTTCGGGGGTGACGTTCGCTGCGGTCACGGCACTGGGTGGGGCGGCGGCCGCGTTGGTGGCGGCGCTGGTCGTGGCGTTGTCGGCGGCGCAGGCCCTGACCTTGCTGGGGATTCCCGATCCTGGTCCGCTGACCACGTACGGGCTGCCCGCGGTGCGCGCGGTGGCGGACTTCTCGGCGGCGCTGACCATCGGTTCGCTGCTGTTCGCGGCGTTCTTCGTGCCGCCGCAGGAGAACGGAGTACTGGACGTCGGGGGATATCGGGCGCTGCGGCGGGCCGGGAACGCGGCGGTGGTGTGGGCCGGATCGGCGGCGCTGCTGGTGCCGTTGACGCTGTCGGACACCACCGGGCAACCGCTGCTGAACTCGCTGCGGCCCGAGCAGGTGTGGCGCGCCGCCGATCAGGTCGAGGTCGCGGGGTCCTGGCGGTTCACCGTGTTCATGGTGCTGGCGCTGGCCGTCGCGTGCCGGGTGGCGCTGCGCTGGGGCTGGACGCCCGTGCTGCTCCTGCTGTCGGTGCTCTCACTGCTGCCGGTGGCGCTGACCGGGCATTCGTCCTCGGGCGGCGCCCACGACCTGGCCACCAACAGCCTGATCCTGCACCTGCTGTCGGCCTGCTTCTGGGTCGGCGGACTGTTCGCGGTGCTGGCCTACGCGCTGCGTGACGGCAAATACACGGCACTGGCCGTGCGCCGGTTCTCGATCGTGGCGACCGTCTCGTTCGTGGTGATCGCGATCAGCGGTGTGATCAACGCCCTGGTCCGGCTGCCCGTGTCGGAACTGCTCGGAACCACCTACGGCAAGCTCGTGCTCGCCAAGACCGCGGCGCTGATCCTGCTCGGCGTCATGGGCTACCTGCAGCGCCGCAACGCCATCCCGGACCTGGAGAAGGACCCGCAGGATCGCGGCGCGCTCATCCGCCTCGCCGGTGTCGAGGCGCTCATCTTCGCGGCCACCGTCGGCCTCGCCGTCGGCCTGGGCCGCACCCCGCCGCCGGACCAGCGGACCGTGCCGACGCCGACCGAGGTCGAGATCGGCTACAACCTGGCCGGCCCGCCGACCGTGGCGCGGCTGCTGTTCGACTGGCGTTTCGACCTGATCTTCGGCACCCTCGCCCTGGTCATGGCCGGGCTGTACCTGCGCGGCGTGCTGCGGCTGCGCAAGCGCGGCGACGACTGGCCGATCGGCCGGACCATCGCCTGGCTCGCGGGCTGCCTGACGCTGCTGCTCGCCACCAGCTCGGGTGTGGGCCGGTACGCGCCGGCCATGTTCAGCGTGCACATGGCCCAGCACATGATGCTGTCGATGCTGGCCCCGATCCTGTTCGCGCTGGGCGGTCCGGTGCTGCTGGCGCTACGCGCGATCCAACCGGCCGGTCGGAATCAGCCGCCCGGCGCGCGCGAATGGATCCTGGCGGCCGTGCACAACCCGGTGTCGCGCTTCCTGACCCAGCCGGTCGTCGCCTCGGTGCTGTTCGTCGGCGGCTTCTACGCCCTCTACCTGGGCGGCATCTTCGACAAGTACGTCGGCACGCACGGCGCCCACATTCTGATGAATGTGCACTTCCTGCTCAGCGGATACCTCTTCTACTGGGTGGTCATCGGCATCGATCCCAAGCCGCGCCCGGTGGAGCCGCTCACCAAGCTGGGCATGGTCTTCGGCTCGCTGCCGTTCCACGCCTTCTTCGGCATCGCGCTGATGAGCATGAACACCGTGATGGGCGGCTGGTTCTACCGCGGCCTGGGCCTGTCCTGGAACAAGGACCTGCTCGGCGATCAGCACACCGGCGGTAGCCTCGCCTGGGCCAGCGGTGAGGTGCCGCTGGTCGTGGTGATGCTGGCGCTGCTCATCCAGTGGTCGCGCAGCGACCAACGGCTGGCGAACCGCCTCGACCGCAAGGCCGAGCGTGACGACAACGCGGACCTGACCGCGCACAACGCCATGTTCGCCGAGCTCGCTCGGCGCGACGGAGAGGTGCGCAAGTGAAGGATGTCGCCATGGCGACCCGGAAAGTGAAGCGGCTGTACAGATCCGACGTGCGCCAGGCCCGCCGGCTGCTGCGCGGACACACCCGCAAGACGCCGGTCTTCCACACCGAGATCCTGGGCCCGCACGGCCCGGTCCCGGTGACGCTGAAACTCGAGCATCTCCAGCACGGCGGCACCTTCAAGGTGCGCGGCTGCCTCAACGCGCTCTTGCAGGCGCGCGGCGATCAGACCCAGGTGGTGCTGGCCTCGGCCGGCAATGCCGGGATCGCGGCGGCGCTGGCCAGCGCGGTGCGCGGAATGTCGTGCACGGTGGTGGTTCCGGAGTCGGCCTCGCACACCAAGGTGGCGGCCATGTGGTCGCACGGGGCCGAAGTGCTGTGGCACGGAACCACTTACGCCGAAGCGCACAAGTACGCCCGTCAGCTCGCCGCCGAGCGCGGCGCCATGCCGCTGCACGCCTACGACCTGCCCGAGATCGTGGCCGGTGCGGGTGTGGTCGGGCTCGAGATCGAGGAGCAGGTGCGCGGCAGACCGACAGTGCTGGCCGCGGTCGGCGGCGGTGGCCTGGTGGCCGGGGTCGCGGTGTCGCTGGGGCTGCGCGGCCGGGTGGTCGGGGTCGAGCCGGTGGGCGCGCCGACCCTGCACGCGGCGCTGGCGGCCGGGCACCCGGTAGACGTCGACGTGTCCAGCGTGACCTCGGATTCCTTGGGCGCGAACCGGATCGGCGAGATCGCCATGGAGGTGGCGCAGCGCTACGCCGTGCGATCGGCGCTGGTCACCGATGACGCGATCGTGATGGCCCGGGAGTACCTGTGGCGCGAGTTCCGGATCGTGGTGGAGCCCGCGGGCGCGACCGCGGTGGCCGCGATCCAGTGCGGGGCGTATGTGCCGGGCCCGGGGGAACGGCCGGTAATCGTCTTGTGCGGGGCCAACACCGATCTGGCGACCCTGTAGTCCATCGCGAAATTCATCCCCACCCCGCGAGTTGTCCACACTCGCCGAGGTGGGGTCTGCCCTCGTGCGCGCTCCCCGGCGAAGCTGGAACCCGGACCGAACGCAGGGCCCGCGGCGACGGGCTCGAATCGACAAGGGGGAGCGCGATGTACGAGGCGAATACCGCGGTGATCGGCCGGGTCGTCACCCAACCGGTGCTGCGCGCGCTGCAGAACGGCGATCAGCTGCTGAGCTTCCGGATGGCCAGCACCGCCCGTCGCTACGATCAGGCCGCCGGGGACTGGGTGGACGGTGGCACGTTGTACCTCACCGTAAGCTGTTGGCGACGGGGGATCATCGAGGGAGTCGAAGCGTCGCTGCAGCGAGGTGACCCGGTCATCGCGTACGGGCAGCTGCGCTCGAACGAGTACACCACCCGAGACGGCGCGGAGCGCACCGATCTCGAGATGCGGGCCCTGGCAGTGGGTCCCGACCTGGGTCGTTGCACCGCCCCGGTGGTGCGCAAAACCTTCGGTCGACCCGACCGGACCGACCCCGTGGAACGGCCGTCCGCCGATGCGGACACTGCCGGAGAACCCGCTACTACACACAGTTAGGCTTGCCGATATGGCTGAGTTCATTTACCAGATGGTGAAGGTGCGAAAGGCGCATGGCGACAAGGTCGTGCTCGACAATGTGACCTTGAACTTCCTTCCCGGCGCGAAGATCGGTGTCGTCGGCCCGAACGGCGCGGGTAAGTCCAGTGTGCTGAAGATCATGGCGGGACTGGACCAGCCGAACAACGGTGATGCCTGGCTCGCGCCGGGCGCGACGGTCGGCATCCTCATGCAGGAGCCGCCGCTCAACGAAGAGAAGACCGTGCGTGGGAACGTCGAGGAGGGCCTCGGCGAGATCAAGGTGAAGCTGGACCGCTTCAACGAGATCGCCGAGCTCATGGCGACCGACTACTCCGATGAGCTGATGGAGGAGATGGGCAAGCTCCAGGAGGAGCTGGACCACGCCGACGCGTGGGATGTCGACTCCCAGCTCGAGCAGGCCATGGACGCGCTGCGCTGCCCGCCGCCGGACGAGCCGGTCACCAACCTCTCCGGTGGTGAGCGCCGTCGTGTCGCGCTGTGCAAGCTGCTGCTGAGCAAGCCCGACCTGCTGCTGCTCGACGAGCCCACCAACCACCTCGACGCCGAGTCGGTGCTGTGGCTCGAGCAGTTCCTGGCCAACTACCCGGGCGCCGTGCTGGCCGTCACCCACGACCGGTACTTCCTCGACAATGTCGCGGAGTGGATCCTCGAGCTGGACCGCGGCCGGACCTTCCCCTACGAGGGCAACTACTCCACCTACCTGGAGAAGAAGGCCGAGCGCCTCGAGGTGCAGGGCAAGAAGGACCAGAAGCTGCAGAAGCGCCTCAAGGAGGAGCTGGCGTGGGTCCGCTCCGGCGCCAAGGCGCGTCAGGCCAAGAACAAGGCGCGTCTGGGCCGCTACGAGGAAATGGCCGCCGAGGCCGAGAAGATGCGCAAGTTGGACTTCGAGGAGATCCAGATCCCCGCGGGTCCGCGCCTGGGCAGCGTGGTCGTGGAGGTCGACAACCTGGACAAGGGCTTCGGCGACCGCCAGCTCATCAAGGATCTGTCCTTCACCCTGCCGCGCAACGGCATCGTCGGCGTCATCGGCCCGAACGGTGTCGGTAAGTCGACGCTGTTCAAGACCATCGTCGGCCTGGAGAACGCGGACAGCGGCAATGTGCGCGTCGGTGACACGGTCAAGCTGAGCTACGTCGACCAGAACCGCGGCGGCATCGACCCGAAGAAGACGGTCTGGCAGGTCGTTTCCGACGGCCTGGACCACATCCAGGTCGGCCAGGTGGAAATGCCTTCCCGCGCTTATGTTTCGGCCTTCGGGTTCAAGGGCCCGGACCAGCAGAAGCCGGCCGGCGTGCTCTCCGGTGGTGAGCGCAACCGCCTGAACCTCGCGCTGACCCTCAAGCAGGGTGGCAACCTGATCCTGCTCGACGAGCCCACCAACGACCTCGACGTCGAGACCCTGAGCTCGCTCGAGAACGCGCTGGAGAACTTCGCGGGCTGCTCGGTGGTCATCTCCCACGACCGCTGGTTCCTGGACCGCACCTGCACGCACATCCTGGCGTGGGAGGGCACCGAGGACAACCCGGCCGCGTGGTTCTGGTTCGAGGGCAACTTCGAGGCCTACGAGGCCAACAAGATCGAGCGCCTCGGCCCGGAAGCGGCCCGTCCGCACCGGGTGACCCACCGCAAGCTCACCCGCGGATAGCGCACCACCCCAACCGAATTCGCCGCTCGCCCCCACTCGGAGATCCGGGTGGGGTAGCCGGACCGTGCCGTCATCGGCCGGCTACCGCGGGCTCGGGTCCCGATCCGGCCCGTGGGCGAGCGGTCGGTTGACCACTTTTGCCTGGCTCGACGATGTTTGCTGGACGGTTTACGGTTCGCTGGATGGCGGGCGGTGGCCGCGGAAGTGAACGGTTATCGAACAGCGAACTCAGCGGTTTCGCATTCGCACTAGTGCGTGAAAACTGTTTTGGTGCAAGGTTTGTCGGAGACGACCTGGCGATATCGGGCGAACATCTCACTCATCGAACCGTCCGGTTTGTCGGTATTATGAGACGCGGCG
Organism: Nocardia sp. NPDC004340; assembly: GCF_053602575.1. Classification (NCBI taxonomy): domain Bacteria; kingdom Bacillati; phylum Actinomycetota; class Actinomycetes; order Mycobacteriales; family Nocardiaceae; genus Nocardia; species Nocardia sp. NPDC004340. Next base: position 187,094 of record NZ_JBSGDW010000006.1, on the reverse strand, counting down.
TGGCATTGACAGGAATTCGACCCGGTACCTGTTGTGTCCAGCTACTCTCGCATCGGCGTCACTTTGTTACGGAACCGAATCCGAGGAGTTGGCGAAATGACGGTCTCGTCCGAATTGTCCAGCAAGGCCTGGGCTGCGAGTTTGCCCAAGTCGCTGGGCGGCAACCTCGTGTCCCTCGAGGAGGCATATTTCCGTCACGTCGACGCCGGCGACGCGGACTGCGCCATTCCCGCGACCTCCACCCACATCTTCCGCTGCCACGTCGATCTGGCCGTGCAGCGCACCCCCGGCACCGCGAATGTCCATGTGTACCAGGCGGATGACGAGGCCGGGCTCGGCGTCGCCATCCAGTTGGTCACCGACGACATGCCACTGCTCGTCGAGTCCGTCACCGCTTTCCTGAGTCGCATCGGCGTCAGTGTCAGCGAGGTCGTGCACCCCATCTTCGAGGTCACCCGAGACGCCACGGGTAGCCTGGAGACGGCGTTGCCGCACGAGGTCGACGGCAATGGCGCGACCGGTCTGCGCGAATCCTGGATGCACGTGCAGCTGCATCCGGCGACCAGCCGCGCGCAGCTCGAGCGCATCGAGTCCGCGCTGCCCGACGTGCTCACCGACGTGCGCCGCGTCATCGAGGACACCGAGGCCATGCGCCAGGCCCACGAGCGGGTCGCCGGTGAACTCGACAGCGCCGCGGCCGCCGGTAGATCGGGCTTCCCGGCAACCGATCTCACCGAGTGCGCCGACCTGCTGCGTTGGCTGGCCGACGGTCATTTCACCGTGCTCGGCTACGCCCGGTACGAACGCAGCACCGTGGACGGCCAGGCCAAGTCGATCATCGTCCCGGAGACCAGTCTGGGCGTGCTGCGCCCCAATGTCGGCACCGACTTCCGCGTCCCGGACAACAGCGGTGACCAATCGCTGCTCATGCTGACCCAGGGCCTGGTCCCGGCCACCGTGCACCGCGCGGTCTACCCGTACTTCGTCGGCGTCGCCGAGATGGACGAATCGGGTGCGGTCATCGGTGAACACCTGTTCATCGGTGTCTTCACCGTCACCGCCCTGCACGAGAACGTGCTCGACATCCCGATCATCCGCCGCCGGGTGAAATCCATCATCGAGTCCAGCGGCTTCGACTTGGACTCGTTCTCGGGCCAGGAGATGCTCGAGGTCATCCAGTCCTTCCCTCGCACCGAGCTGTTCTCCTCGCACGGCGACGCGCTGCGCCGCACCGCCAGCGCGGTGCTGAATGTCGGCATGCGCCGCCAGGTCCGCTTGTTCATGCGCCTGGACGGCTACGGCCGCTTCGTGGCCTGCATGGTGTATCTGCCCCGTGACCGCTACACCACCCGCGTGCGCCTCGAGATGCAGGACATCCTGGTGCGCGAACTGGGCGGCGTCTCCATCGACTACTCGGCGCGGGTCTCCGAAAGCGACCTCGCCAGTGTGTATTTCACCGTCCGGCTGCCCGATGAGGGCACCGCGGTCGACACCACCGAGACCAATCGGCTGCGCATCCAGCACCTGCTGTCCGAGGCCAGCCGCACCTGGGACGACCACCTGCGCGACGAGGTGGCCACCTCGTCGGTGCTGGATCCGGCCGTGGCGCAGCGCTACGCGGAGTCCCTGCCGGAGAGCTACAAGGAGGACTTCGATCCCACCCGCGCCATGGCCGACATCCTGCGCCTGCAGGGTCTGGCCGAGGGCGGCATCGATCAGCACCTGTACCGCTGGCCCGATTCCGCCCCGGGCTCTTGGCGTTTCACGCTCTATGTCGGCGGCGGCGGCATCTCGCTGAGCCAGGTATTGCCGCTGCTGCAGAGCCTCGGCGTCGAGGTGATCGACGAGCGCCCGCACCAGGTCGACGGTGACCACGGCCCGGAACAGTGGATCTACGACTTCGGCCTGCTGGCTCGCCCGGAACTGCTGCGCAGCGCCCTGGACCGGAACATGGACGCCGAACTGGTGGAGTCCGTGGGCCGCCTCGATGTGCTCGACGCCCAGGTCCGCGGGATGCGCCAACGCTTCACCGAGGCGTTCGAGGCGCTCTGGTACGGCCGCGCCGAGGCCGACGGTCTCAATGAGCTGGTGCTGCGCGGCGGCCTGAACTGGCGCGCCGTCTCCATCCTGCGCGCCTACTCGAAGTACTTGCAGCAGGCCGGATTCCCGTACAGCCAGGCCGCCATCACCCGCGTGCTGCTGGCGTACCCGGAGGCGGCGAGCATGTTCGCCGACCTGTTCTCCGCGCTCTTCGATCCCGATTCGGCCAATGCCGAGCATGCCGCGGAGCTGGAGGCCGCGGTCCGCCGCCGGATCGACGACGTGGTGAGTCTGGACGCCGACCGCATCCTGCGCGCCATCCTCGGCCTGATCAGGGCCACCCTGCGCACCAACTACTACGTCCTCGACGCCGAGGGCCGGTCGCGGGACTACCTGTCGTTCAAGGTGGAACCGCGCGAGATCACCGAATTGCCCAAGCCCCGTCCGCAATTCGAGATCTTCGTCTACTCGCCGCGGGTCGAGGGCGTGCATCTGCGCTTCGGCCCGGTGGCGCGCGGCGGTCTGCGCTGGTCGGACCGCCTGGAGGACTTCCGCACCGAGATCCTGGGCCTGGTCAAGGCGCAGGCGGTGAAGAACGCCGTGATCGTGCCGGTCGGCGCGAAGGGCGGATTCGTGGTGAAGCAGCCGCCCGCCGCGACCGCCGACCCGGTCGCCGACCGCCAGGCGCTGCAGGCCGAGGGCATCGCCTGCTACCGCACCTTCATCTCCGGCCTGCTCGACGTCACCGACAATGTCGATCGCGCCACCGGCGCGGTGCTGCCCCCGGCCCGGGTGCTGCGCCGCGACGCCGACGACACCTACCTGGTGGTCGCCGCCGACAAGGGCACCGCCACCTTCTCCGATATCGCCAATGACGTTGCCCAGCAGTACGGTTTCTGGCTCGGCGACGCCTTCGCCTCGGGCGGTTCGGTGGGCTACGACCACAAGGCCATGGGCATCACCGCCAAGGGCGCGTGGGAGAGCGTGAAACGGCATTTCGCCGAGATGGACATCGACACCCAGTCCGAGGACTTCACGGTGGTCGGCGTCGGCGACATGTCCGGGGACGTGTTCGGCAACGGCATGCTGCTCTCGCGGCACATCCGCCTGCTCGCGGCCTTCGACCACCGGCACATCTTCCTGGACCCGAATCCCGACGCCGCCACCTCGTTCGCCGAGCGCGAGCGCATGTTCGCCCTGCCGCGCTCGTCGTGGGCCGACTACGACAGGTTGCTGATCAGCACCGGCGGCGGCGTCTACGACCGCACGGTCAAGTCGATTCCGGTCAGCGAGCAGGTGCGTGAGGCTCTGGGCCTGGCCGCCGACGTCACCTCGCTGTCCCCGCCGGAGATGATCCGCGCCATCCTGATGTCCCCGGCCCAGCTGCTGTGGAACGGCGGCATCGGCACCTACATCAAGGCCTCCACGGAGACCAATGCCGAGGTGGGCGACAAGTCCAATGACGCGGTCCGGGTGAACGCGAACGCCCTGCGCGTCAATGTGATCGGCGAGGGCGGCAACCTGGGCGTCACCGCGCACGGTCGCATCGAGTTCTGCAAGCACGGCGGCAAGATGAACACCGACGCGCTCGACAACTCCGCCGGTGTGGACTGCTCCGACCACGAGGTCAATATCAAGGTCCTGCTCGATGGCGTGGTCTCGGCGGGCGAACTGTCCCAGGCCGAGCGCAATCCGCTGCTGGCGTCGATGACCGACGAGGTGTCGGCGCTCGTATTGCAGGACAACGTGTCCCAGAACTATCTGATGGGCATGTCCCGCGCCGAGGCCCCGCGCATGCTGAATGTGCACCAGCGGCTCATCGAGGATCTCGAGGACCGCCGCGGCCTGGACCGCGAGCTCGAGGCGCTGCCCGCGGACACGGAACTGAAGCAGCGCATCGAGGAGGGTGCGGGCCTGACCTCGCCGGAGCTGTCGAATCTGATGGCGCACGTGAAGCTTTCGCTCAAGGCCGACCTGCTCGCCAGCGACCTGCCCGATACCGCGTACTTCGCGGCGCGGGTGTCGCAGTACTTCCCGACCCCGCTGCGCACCCGGTTCGGCACGGCCATCAAGCGGCACCGCCTGCGCCGCGAGATCACCAGCACCATGCTGGTGAACGAGGTGGTCGATCTGGGCGGCATCACCTACGCCTTCCGGCTGGGTGAGGAGATCGGAGCGTCGGCCTCGGACGCGGTGCGCGCCTTCACCGCCGCCACCCAGATCTTCGATCTGCACACGGTGTGGAAGACCATCCGCGACGCGGACGTCTCCACGGGCATGAAGGACGCGCTGGAGCTGGAGACCAAGCGCACGCTGGACCGGGCCTCGCGCTGGCTGCTCAACAACCGTCCGCAGCCGGTCGCGGTGGGCGCGGAGATCCACCGCTACTCGCAGGGCGTGCGCACGCTCGCGCCGAAGGTGCCGAGCTGGCTGCGGGGGCACCACATCGACACGCTCAACGAGCAGTCGCAGGCCATCGCCGAGCAGGGCGTGCCCGCCGAGCTGGCCATCACGGTGTTCGGGCTGCTGAACCAGTTCCCACTGCTGGACGTGCTCGACATCGCCGACATCACCGATCGCAGTGGTGAGGAGGTGGGCGCGCTGTACTACGCGCTCAACGACCACCTGAAGATCGATTGGCTGTTGCAGGCGGTCAGTCACCTGGAACGCGGCGACCGCTGGCACGCGCTGGCCCGGCTCGCGCTGCGCGACGACATGTACGGGTCGCTGCGCTCGCTCACCCTCGACGTGCTCTCCGCCGGCGACCCGGAGGAGACCGCCGAGGAGAAGATTGCATACTGGGAGTCGAAGAATCAGTCCCGATTGGGCCGCGCACGCTCGGCCCTGTCGGAACTTTTCGAGTCCGGAACCCACGACCTGGCCACGCTGTCGGTTGCGGCGCGGCAGGTGCGCAGCATGGTGAGCGGGGTGGGTGCGCAATCGGAGGTACCGCGTTGACGATCGGTTCGCTGAACGACCTGGCAGCAGGCCCGGGTGTGACGGACACGGCCACACCCGGCCGCTTCCACACCCCGGTGGAGGTGCGCTGGTCGGATATGGACGCCTTCCAGCACATCAACCATGCCCGCATGGTGACCCTGCTGGAGGAAGCCCGGATCCCGTGGCTGTTCCTGGACGAGCGACCGACCGTCAAGCTGCGGGCCGGCTGTGTGCTGGCCGACCTGCGGGTGCAGTACAAGGGTCAGCTGCGCCACGAGGATTCGCCGCTGGACGTCTCCATGTGGGTCGAGCGGCTGCGCGCGGTGGACTTCACCGTCGGCTACGAGGTGCGGGCCGCGGGCGCGTCCCCGGACTCCCCGCCGGCGGTGGTCGCCTCCACCCAGCTGGCCGCCTTCGACATCGACACCCAGCGCCTACGCCGCCTCACCACCGAGGAACGCGACTACCTGTCGCTGTGGCTGGCCGACTGACCCGAGAACCGTCTTGTCGGGACAACTGACCCTGTACGTTCCGGATCCCGCGGAACGCGAGAACCTGGCCACCTTCCTCACCCACGCCGTCCGGCTCGACCCGGCCGCGGTCATCCGCCTGCGCCGGCGCGGGGACCGCTTCGTCTCCGCCTGGGCCGCCACCGGATTCGAGGCGCTGGCCGTACGCACCGTGGTCGCCGAACTCGGGATGGACGACGTGACCGTCAGCGCGGACACCGTCCTCGCCGGGCTGCACGGGCCCGATGCGAGCGCCGCGTTCGGACTGGGCTTCGCCATGGATTCCGCCTGGCACGGGGCCCTGCCGCCGGAGAACGGGTTCGTCCACGTGGAGGATGTGCCCGCACGCATGCTCGTGGAATTGGCCGAGCGCGGCGCGGAGGTCGCCCAGGAGCACGGCGGGAAACACGGCCCGCCCGCCGCACTGCTGGATCAGACCGTGCTCACCGTCTCCAATGCCGGTGAGCGGGTCGAGGTGCCGATGCGGGTGGTGTTCGCGCTGGCCGCCATGGATTTCATTCCGCACGGCGGCGAGAAGACCGACTCCCGGCGCATCTCCGTCGACGAGATCGTGCGGGTCCGCGCGGCCCGCACCTGGCTGCGCTTGGACGCCCGCTACGGGTCGGTGGCCCGCCGCCGCGGACCCGCTCTGCCGCTGCTGACGCACTGAGCTCCACGGCTAGTTTCGAAAGATGATGTGTCCCATCGGCTGTTCGATGGGACACATCGCCGGTTCGACGGCCCGTGACCCCGCCAGCCGCACTACGTTTGGCATATGACAGCTGTCGCGATCGAGACCGGGTGGGTCGACCTGAAGGTCGGAGACACCGTGATGAGCGCCTACGTGGCTCACCCCGCCGAGCCCGGCGCTTACCCGGGAGTCGTTGTCGGACACGAGATCTACGGCCTGCACGCCACCGCGAAGCAGGCCACCGAGCGCATCGCGGCCCTCGGCGCGATCGCCATCCTGCCGGACCTGTTCCATCGCGAGGCGCCGCGCGCCGACCTGGAGTTCGGGGGAGAGGGTCGCGAGCGCGGCCTGGCACTGCTGCGCACGCTGAGCCGCCCCGACGTGCTCTCGGACATCTCCGCGTGCCTCGACGAACTGCGCGGCCGGGAGGCCACCTCCCTGAACATGGTCGGCTTCAGCGCGGGCGGCCACGTCGCCTATTACGCCGCGACGCAACTCCCGCTGGCCGCTACCGCCGCCTTCTATCCCGGCTGGCTCACCAATACCGATATCCCGCTGTCCACCCCCGAGCCGACCATCGAGGCCACCCCCGGCATCACCGGCCGCATCCTGCTGTTCTTCGGCGGCCTGGACCCGCTGATCGACGCCGAGGCGCGTGACGAGCTCGAAGAAGCCTTGACGGTCAATGACATTCCGCACGAGATCGTGGTCTACGAGGACGCCCCGCACGGCTACGTCTACCCGGGCCGGGACTGGTACCGCGCCGAACTCGCCGAGGATTCCTGGACCCGCATCGCGGACCTGCTCGGCCGCTGAGGTTCCCGAGCGGAGCGCTGAATTCCCGAGTGGAGATCAGTGCACGCCGAGCATCCGTAGCCCGGCGGTGACGACCGCGGCCGACAGGATCACCACGATCAGCGGCGCTCGCCGCCAGGCCAGCACGGCAGCGACAAGGACACCGGCGGGCATCGCCCACCCGAATTGACTTCCGCCCGAAGGCATCAGCGTGGTCACGGCCAGCGCCGTGAGCAGCACGACCGAGGCGATCTCGAGCAGCCGGACGGTGCGCGGCGAGATCCGGATGCGGCTCCGCAGGAGCGGCCCGGCGAACCGGAACGCGAAGGTGCCCAGGGCCAGTGCCATGGTGGCCATCAACAGGGTCTTGGTCATCCGGCTGCGCTCACGGTCGAATCCGCGGTGGCGTCGTCGGTCCCCGCACGGCGGGCGACCAGCAGCACCGCGCCCAGCGCCAGCAGCACGGGCAGGCCCGCGCCGAGGAACGGCGTGGTCGCGGCCGCCACCGCCGCACCGGCCAATGCGGCGGTGCGCGTGAGGGAGTCGCGCAGGGCCGGAAGGACGAGGGAGAACAGCACCGCCGGGAAGACGGCGTCCAGTCCGAAGATGTTCGGGTCGGGCACGACCGAGCCGAGGATCGAGCCGACGGCCGCGCCGAGCGGCCAAGCGGCCAGAACGGCCAGCCCGCACAGCCAGTAGGCGGCGCGACGGCGGTCGCGGTCGGGCTGGGCCAAGGCCATGGCGACCGATTCGTCGTTCATGACGTGGGTCCCGAGCAGTCGCCGCCAGCCGGTGCCGACCACATCGGGCAGGGACAGCCCGTAGGGCACATGCCGCGCATTGACCAGCAGTCCGGCCAGCACGGCCGCGACCAGCCCGCCGCCGGCGGTGAGGATGCCGATGAAGACGAATTCCGAGCCCCCGGCCACCACGGCCACGCTCAGGAGAACCGGCAGCCAGCCGGGCAGTCCCGAGGTCACGGCGGTAGCGCCGTAGGGTACGCCGATCATGGCGACTGCCAGGCAGATCGCCGCGATTCCTGTGAGCACACCCCGATCGAGTGTTCGCCATGCCGAACGCATGTTTTCTATAATGAACACACCCGGCCGGGTTCGTCAAAGGGGCGTGCCGGAGGAAAGGGTGCGGCCGCCCGGGCCGGTACTGTGAACGCCACCATGACCCAGCAGCCCGACCGCTCCGCACCGGCGTCTCCCGCGGGGGCCGCGGCGTCCCCGCCGGACGCGATCCCGCCGTCTCCGCAGGAGGCGATCGCCGCCGCGCTGCGCCGGGAGCGCGCCCGTTCCGGGCTCTCGCTGACCGAGGTCGCCAAGCGGGCCGGGATCGCGAAATCCACGCTGTCCCAGCTGGAATCGGGTGCGGGCAATCCCAGCATCGAAACCCTGTGGGCGCTGTGCATCGCGCTCGACATCCAGTTCTCGCGGCTACTGGATCCGCCGACGCCGCAGGTGCAGGTGATTCGCGCGGGCGAGGGCCCGGTGCTCGCCTCGGCCGAATCGGAGTATCGGACCACGCTGCTCGCGGCCTCCCCGCCCGCCGCGCGCCGTGACGTGTATCGCGTCACCGCCGAGCCCGGCCATCCCCGTGACTCGGTCCCGCACTCGCGCGGCGTCGTCGAACACATCGTGCTGTGCGCCGGTCGCGCCAAGGTCGGTCTCGCCGAGGATCCGGTCGAGCTCGAACCCGGCGACTACATCTGCTACCCCGGCGATATGCCGCACGTCTTCGAAGCCCTTGAACCGGGCACCTGGGCGCTGCTCGTCAGCGAATACAGCTGATCCTCGAACAACCTTGTCGCCGAGGGGTTTTCACTGCATCGTGAGCCACCAGGCGGACAGCAGATGCACCGCCGCCAGTCCGACGCAGGTGGCGGCCATCGGCCAATTGCGCCGCCCGGCACCGATGATCGCGTCCCCGATCTGAGCCAGCCCGGCCACGATGAGGACCGGCGCGAGCCCTGAGCGCGCACCGACCGCGAGCAGGATCAGCACCACGATGCTCAGCGGCACCGCCCGCGCCCCGTATCCGTAGGCGAAAAACCTTGTCCCCGCGTTGATCTGGCCGCCGTCCGGCACCGCGAGGGCGGGCCGCGCCATGCCCACCACGCTGGAGATTCCGGAGATCAAGGCGACCGCTCCATTGGCGATGGCGATTCCCGTGTACGCGTCCATATCGTTCACTCCAATAATCATTCACACTCTGAATGGTTCGAGCAGAAGTATCATCGGACCCGTGAACGATGTCAAGAAGTCGACCGGGCTCCCGAAGACCGTCGCGTTCCGCCTGGGCACCGTCGGCGCGGTGGTCGCCGACCGCTTCGCCGCGCGCATCGAACCGCTCGACCTCAAGCCCAAGCACGCGGGTCTGATGACCGCGCTGAGCCACGGCGAAGCCGCCTCGCAGCAGGAGTTGGCGGGCCGGCTCGGCGTCGCGCCGAGTCTGGTGGTGGCGCTGGCCGATCACCTGGAACGGCTGGGCGCGATCGAACGCGTGCGGGACCCCGCGGATCGCCGACGGCAGGTGCTCACGCTCACCGAACAGGGACATGCCCTGCTCGCGGCGTGTGAGAAGGCCGCGCGGGAGCTCGACACGGAACTCACCGCCGGATTGCGGCCAGACGAGCGCACGGCCTTACAGCGTGCGCTCGGCGTACTGGCCGCCGACGCCGGGCTGCCGACGGGCGAGTGACGGCTAGGCCGCGCCCTCGCCCAGATACTGCAACCACGTCGGGTCCAGCTCGGAACTGGCCGACAGCAACCGCCAGTGCGGGCCCTTGGGCGCGACCATCGGATGGTGCAGAGCCCAGCCCAGTTCACTCAGCAGCTTGTCCGCTTTGCGGTGATTGCAGGGCGCGCAGGACGCCACACAGTTCTCCCACGAATGGGCTCCGCCGCGGCTGCGCGGAATGACGTGATCGATGGTTTCGGCCTTGCCGCCGCAATAGGCGCAGCGGTAGCGGTCGCGATGCATGAGCGCGGCTCGGGTCATGGGTACCCGTGCCCGGTACGGAACGCGCACGTAGTTGCGTAGTCGGATGACCGAGGGGAGCGACACCGAGGTCCCGGCGGAATGCACGACCGGACCTTCCGGATTGTCGTGCACCGTATCGGCCTTGTCGCAGATCAGCAGCACGATGGCGCGGCGCGCGGACAGGGCGGTGAGTGGCTCGTACGTGGCGTTGAGCAGCAGCACGCGGCGTTTGGCCCAGGCGGGGACGGGTGCTGCGGTGGGAGGGTGATGCGAGTGTTCGCGGTGGTCGCCCGGATGGGCGGGCTCGGGATGAGCGCCCGGATGATGCTCGGCATGAGAATGTTCGGACAGTAAGTGCAGCGGAGTAGCCCCCGACCCACGATTGTGGACATCGGCGGGCTGGAGTTGTCGATGCGTCCGCGCCTCACGGGCGCCGTGCCGCTGCTTCATGGGCCATACCCCGGTTTCGTATTCGTCCGATTGTGTGGTATCTCGGCAGACTGCCACCCAGTTGACCATGGAACGGCGCACAATGCCATCTCTTTCGACACATTGTCAGACACATTCGGATGAACACCGCGTGACAATCGCTGGGACCGGGGTTTCCGGGCGTTGACAGGGCATTTTTCGGTAGCTCACCGGTGTCCTGGGCGGCGCTGGATCCGACCCGGACGGGGTGCGGGCCGGACCGGACACGGCAGAATGGGGGCGTGACTTCTGGCGAGCAGACTCAAATCTCCTTCTTCGAGGCCGTGGGCGGCCAGGCGACGTTCCATCGGATCGTGGCCGCCTTCTACCGCGAGGTGGCGGAGGACGAGGTGCTGCGGCCGTTGTACCCGGAGGAGGACCTCGGCCCGGCCGAGCGTCGGTTGCGGATGTTCCTGGAGCAGTACTGGGGTGGCCCGCGCACCTACTCCGACGAGCGTGGCCACCCGCGGCTGCGGATGCGGCACCACCCGTTCAAGGTCGGTCCGATCGAGCGGGATGCCTGGCTGCGGGCCATGCGCATCGCGGTGGCGGAGATCGAGCCGGAGGTGCTCGACGACGCGCATCGCAAGCAGTTGCTCGACTACTTCGAGATGGCCGCCAATTCGCTCATGAACTCGCCCTTCTGATTTCGCACCCAGAAGTCGCAGCTTCCCACGGGGATTCCGGTCGGTCGTGGCTGTCCGCTGATCATTTGCTGAAACTGGACAAGTCCTTCCGACGGACCCGCGAAAGCCGCTGTGCTTTGGCACCATTACCGCTGTGACGGACAATCTCGCCGAAAACCCCTGGTGGCGGTCGGCCGTGTTCTACCAGGTGTATCCCCGTTCCTTCGCGGACTCCGACGGCGACGGTGTGGGCGATCTAGGCGGATTGCGGGACAAGCTGGGCTATTTGGAGCTGCTCGGCGTGGACGCCCTGTGGATCTGCCCGGTGATGCGCTCGCCCATGGCCGACGGCGGCTACGACGTGTCCGACCCGCGCGACATCGACCCGCTGTTCGGCGGTCGGGCCGCCCTGGACGAGGTCATCGCCGAGGCGCACGATCGGGGCATGCGGGTGACCATGGACCTGGTCCCGAATCACACCAGCGATCAGCACCGGTGGTTCCAGGAGGCGCTGGCGGCCGGGCGGGGCAGTCCGGAGCGGGCGCGCTACTGGTTCCGGGACGGCCGCGGCCCGGATGGCGCACTGCCGCCGAACAATTGGCCGAGCATCTTCGGCGGCCCGGCCTGGACCCGGGTGCGTGAACCCGACGGCAGGCCCGGGCAGTGGTACCTGCACATCTTCGCGCCCGAGCAGCCGGACCTGAACTGGGAGAACCAGGAGGTCGCAATCGATTTCGAACAGACTTTGCGGTTCTGGCTGGATCGCGGCGTGGACGGTTTCCGCCTGGATGTCGCGCACGGCATGGCCAAACCCCCGGGCCTGCCGGACATGGCGCGCATCGACACCCGCATGCTGCACCTCGAGGACGATGATCCGCGCTTCAACAACGCCGGGGTGCACGAGATCCACCGGCGTGTGCGCAAGGTGATGGACGAGTATCCGCACGCGGTCGCCATCGGCGAGGTGTGGGTCAACGACAACACCCGCTTCGGCGAGTACGTGCGCGCCGACGAACTGCACCTGGCCTTCAACTTCCGCCTCGCCCAGACGCCGTTCGACCCGGACCGCATCCGCACGGCCGTGGACAATTCGCTGCACGCGGTGGCGGGCGTCGGCGCGACGCCGACCTGGACGCTGTCCAATCACGACATCGAACGCGAGGTCACCCGCTACGGTGACGGCCCGGTCGGGCAGGCCCGGGCGCGGGCCATGATCATGCTGGAGCTGGCGCTGCCGGGTGCGGTATTCGTCTACAACGGAGCCGAATTGGGCCTGGCCAATGTGGACGATCTGCCGGAGTCGGCGCTGCGCGACCCCACCTGGGAGCGGTCCGGTCACACCGTGCGCGGCCGCGACGGCTGCCGGGTGCCGCTGCCGTGGGAGGGCCCGTGGCCCCCGTTCGGGTTCACGACGGGTGAGCCGTGGTTGCCGATGCCGCGGGAGTGGGCGGGGATGAGCGTGGAGCGGCAGCTGGAACGGCTGGATTCCATGCTGTCGCTGTACCGAATGGCGATCGAATTGCGGGCTGTCTGTCCGGAATTCGCCGGGTCGGGCGTCGAGTGGTACGGGAGCCCGCCGGGTTGTCTGGCGTTCCGGCGCGAGGGTGGACTGTTGTGCGTGCTCAATGCCACCGACTCGCCGATTCTGTTGCCGACGGGGGAGGTGTTGCTGACCAGCGCGCCGCTGGCCGATCGCAAACTTCCGGCGAACTCGACGGCCTGGTTGGTCTGATCGGTGAGGTTCCGGCCGGTCCGAAAGGTGAATGTCACGACACGGCCGCACTAACCCTTACCGGTCGTAGTAGTCATGGCGCGATCGACTACCGTTGGCCCGTGAGCATTCTCCAGACAGTGCTGATCTACGTCGGCATCCCGGTCGCGATCTATCTGGCGATCGCCGGATTGTCGTTCCTCGGCAAGCCGCTGCCCGGCGAGAAGCCGGAACACTACGAACTCGGTGCGAAGTGGACCCAGCCGCCGGTGCTGTGGAGCGCGACCGACGAGGTGACCGGATCCGGCCACCACGACACTGCTGATTCGCATGGACACCATGCGGCTATCGAGACCGCGAACGCGGAGCTGATCGGAGGCCGGGCAAGTGGCAAGTTCTAATTGGCCCGCGGTGAACGAGGCCGACCTTCCGCACGGTTACGCCCTCACCTCCAGCGGACGCGTCTCCGGCGTGCACGAGGCCGGCGACGTCTTCAAGGAAGCGCCGTTCAACGACCGTGAGCGGCTGCTCATGGACAATGCCCTCACCGACGCCACCCGCGCCACCAAGGTGCGCTTCAACGTCTACATCGGCGACCTGGGCGCCGACTCCGCCGCCGGCGTGGACGCGCTGTTCCCGGCCACCCCGGAGGCCGCCCGTTCGGTCCTGATCGCGGTGGACCCGAACACCAGCTCCGTCGAGGTCCGCTCCGGCCACGAGATCGCCGAGCGCGCCAACGACCGCGTCTGCCAGCTCGGCGCGACCGCCGCCACCAGCTCCTTCCGTCAGGGTGAGCTGATCGACGGCCTGGTCTCCGCGGTGCGCGTGATGGCCGCCGCCATCGGCCGCGTCTAGCCGGTTCCGATCTGACGAGGGACGCCCGGGGCTCGAGCCCCGGGCGTCCTTTCGTGTGTATGGCGCTTCGAAAGTTCGCCGAGGAGTTCGCTCTCAGCAGATCGAGGCGCGACGGCCGGGCCAGGCACTTTACGCTCGGTGTATGTCCGAGCATCCGCGCCTGAAGGCGCTTCCCGGTGGTCTGGATCGAGCGGGCCGGTCGGTACGCCCCACGGCATCGCCCGCGCCTGCCCGCGAGCGCGCGGACCGGGAACCCCTGTTGCGCGAGGCGCTCGGCGACCGATTGCGCTCGATGCGGCTGGATCTCGGCGAGAAGCTCACCGAAACCGCTGGGCGAGCCGGTATCTCGCCGCAGTACCTCTCCGAGATCGAACGTGGCCGCAAGGAACCCTCCAGCGAGATGATCGCCGCCCTGGCCGGAGCCCTCGGCATCAGTGTCGGCGGACTCACCCGCCAGGTCGCCGAAGAGCTCCTGCGCACCGGCCTGACCCCCACCGCGCCGCCCGCCGTGCCGCACCGCTACGCCGGCCAGGTCATGCTGTCGCTGGCCGCCTGACCCGCGCCGCGACACGCTGATTCGCGCTACGCCCGCGCCGACACTGCCGGCGCGGGCGTTCCGGAATTCAGCGCGGGCCGAGGAGTTGGTCGGCGAGGCCGTAGTCGATGGCGGTTTCGGCGGTGAAGACGCGGTCGCGGTCGGTGTCGCGGCGGAGCGTTTCCGGGGTTTGGCCGGTGTGGGTGGTGAGGATGGCTTCGATCTGGGCGCGCATGCGGACGATTTCGTCGGCTTGGAGGATGAGGTCGGGGATGGTGCCCTGGCCTCGGATCGCGGGCTGGTGCAGGACGATTCGGGAATGGGGGAGCACGTTGCGGCGGCCTTTCGCGCCACCGGCGAGCAGGACCGCGCCGACGGCGATGGCCTGGCCGACGCAGGTGGTGACGACGGGCGACGAGATGTGCTGCATGGTGTCGTAGATGGCGAGCATGGCGGGCAGTTCGCCGCCCTCGCAATTGATGTAGAGGTTGATGTCCTGCCCGGGGCTTTCCGCGTCCAGGTGCAGGAGTTGGGCGATGAGGGCGTTGGCGACGCCGGAGTCGATGGGGGTGCCGAGGTAGACGATGCGCTCGCTGAGCAGGTGCGAGTAGACGTCCATGATCCGTTCGCCGCGCGGGTCGCGAGTGATGACGTTCGGAATCGTGTAGGTGCTCATGCCGAGATCCCCAGTTTCTGTCGCGCGGGGACCACCTGGTGGAACGAGTCCACGATGTGGTCGATGAAGCCGTAGTCGCGGGCCTGTTCCGCGGTGAACCAGCGGTCGTGGAGCGAGTCCTCGAAGATCTGGTCGTAGGGCTGGCCGGTGTCCTGGGCGATCAGGCCGAGCACGGTCTGCACCGTGTAGCGCAGGTCGTCGGCCTGGACTTCCACCTCGACGGCGCTGCCGCCGATGCCCGCCGAGCCCTGGTGCATGAGGATGCGGGCGTGCGGCAGGGCGTAGCGGTGGCCGGGGGTGCCGGCGGAGAGCAGGAATTGCCCGGCGCTGCAGGACAATCCGAGCGCGAGGGTGGAGACCGGGCACGGCACCAGCCGCATCACGTCGCGGATGGCGAGCATGGCGGGCACCGAACCGCCGGGCGAGTGGATCCACAGCGAGATCGGCGCCTCCGGGTCCTCCGCGGCCAGCGTCAGCAGCTGGGTCATGAGCAGCGTGCCGTTGTCGTCGTCGAGCCCGCCGTCCAGCACCAGGACCCGCCGGGCGAAGAGCTGTTCCCTGGTGCTCCAGTTGAACATCGGAGTCTTGTTGTCTGCCATGCCTTCACGGTGCCGCAGCCCGGCCCGGGAAGTCCCGCCACGCTGCCGTGAGCAGATCCGCTCACAGCAGCGTTCGCCGAGCGACGACAACGGGAAGCGGCCCCCTTCCGGAATTTCCGGAAGGGGGCCGCTGGCGAAATGTATTGCTGACAGTGCTTTCTAGCCGCGATCGAAGGCTCGGGCGCGCAGCGAGCGTTCGATGCCCGCCTTGCCCTCGACCACCAGGCGGCGCAGCGCCGGCGGGTGGTCGCCGCCGAGGAACTTGTCGGCCACGGCGACGGCTTCCTCGCTGACGGCCCAGTGCGGGTAGAGGCCGACCACGACGGTCTGGGCGACCTCGCTGGACCGGCGGTCCCACACCCCGGCGATATCGGCGAAGTACCGCTCCACATACGGGTGCAGCAGTTCGGACTGGCCCGCGGGCGCGAAGCCCGCGACGATGGCGCGCGCGGTGATATTGGCGACCGTGTCGTCACCCATGACGGTGTCCCACGCCGATTCCTTGACCGCCGCCTGCGGGCGGGCGGTGGAGGCGGCGGCGGCCTGCCGACGGCCCGCGGCGGTGTCGTCGCGGGCGAGTTCGGAGTCGATGACCGGGGTTTCGATGCCGTCGGAGTCGATGGCTCCGGCGGCGGCCAGCGCCTGGGTGATCCGCCAGCGCAAGTCGGTGTCGACGGTCAGACCTGGCAGGTCCACGCCTTCCGGGTCACCCGCGCGCAGCTGGCGCAGCACCTGGATGTGCTGTTCGGACAGCAGCGCGCCGGTGAGCGCGTTGACGAACGCCAGCTGGTGGTCCGAGCCCGCACCGGCGGCGCGGGCCAGTTCCAGCAGCCGGTCGGCGTAGGCGGGCCAGCCCTCGGTGCGCGCCCACTCCGGGTCGGCGTAGGCGCTGAGCGCGGTGCTCGCCTGCATGAGAAGCCGCTGCACGACGCCGATCTCGGTTTCCGCGCCGACGCCGCGCTGCACCAGCGCCACGAAGTCGCGGGCCTTCATCTCGGCCTGGCGGGTCATCTCCCAGGCCGCGGACCAGGCCAGGGTGCGGGGCAGCGGTTCGGCGATGTCTGCGATGCGCGCCACCACGGTGTCGAGCGAGTCGGCGTCGAGGCGGACCGAGCAGTAGGTGAGGTCGTCGTCGTTGACCAGCACCAGCTTGCCGCGGCCGACACCGATCAGCTCGGGCACGTCGGTGCGCGCGGCGGCGTCCACGTCGAGCTCGACGCGCTTGGTGCGCACCAGCTTTCCGTCCTGGTCGTCGTAGATGCCGATGGCGAGCCGGTGCACACGCCGTTCACCCGCGCCGGGCTCCGCGCCGTCCTGCACGACCGCGAAGGAGGTGAAGGCGCCGTCCGCGTCCACAGTGAAGTCGGGACGCAGAATGTTGAGGCCGGTGGTCTTGAGCCACTGCGCGCCCCAGTCGGACAGGTCGCGGCCCGACGCCTTCTCCAGCGCGCCCACCAGATCGTCGAAAGTGGCGTTGCCGTAGGCGTGTTCGGTGAAGTAGTCGCGCAGACCGGCCAGGAACGGCTCCTCGCCGACGTAGGCCACCAGCTGCTTGAGCACGGAAGCGCCCTTGGCGTAGGTGATTCCGTCGAAGTTGACCTCGACGGCGGCCAGGTCCGGGATGTCCGCGGCGATCGGGTGGGTCGACGGGAGCTGGTCCTGCCGGTACGCCCACGACTTCTCGACATTGGCGAAAGTGGTCCAGGCGTTGGTGTATTCGGTCGCGCCGACCTGGCACAGCACCGACGCGAAGGTGGCGAACGACTCGTTCAGCCACAGGTCGTCCCACCACTTCATGGTGACCAGGTCGCCGAACCACATGTGCGCCATCTCGTGCAGCACGGTCTCGCAGCGGCGCTCGTAGGACGCGCGGGTCACCTTGGACCGGAAGACGTAGTCCTCGAGGAAGGTGACGGCGCCGGCGTTCTCCATGGCGCCCGCGTTGAATTCGGGCACGAACAGCTGGTCGTACTTGCCGAAGGCGTAGGGCACACCGAAATTGGCGTGGTAGAAGCCGAAGCCCTGCTTGGTCTCGGTGAAGAGCCGCTCATGGTCCATGAACGCGGCCAGCGAGGCGCGGCAGTAGATGCCGAGCGGGATCTCGCCGTGCGAATCCTGGTAGGAGTCGGTCCATTTCGCGTACGGTCCGGCGATGAGGGCGACCAGGTAGGTGCTCATGCGCGGGGTGGTGGCGAAGGTGTGGCGGACGACGGCGCCGAGCCGGTGGGTGCCGGTGACGGCCCCGTTGGAGATGACCTCCCAGTCCTCGGGCGCGGTCACGACCATGTCGTAGGTGGCCTTGAGGTCGGGCTGGTCGAAGCAGGCGAACATGCGCTTGCAGTCGGCGGTCTCGAACTGCGAGTACAGGTAGATCTTGTCGTCGGTGGGGTCGACGAAACGGTGCAGGCCCTCACCGGTGTTGGAGTACTCGCCGTCGGCCTCGATCACCAGCTCGTTGTTCGCGGCCAGGTCGGGCAGGGTGAGGCCCTGCTCCTCGTCGTAGCCGCTCACGTCCAGGTCGACGCCGTTGAGCACGGCCGAGCGCAGGCCCGCGCCCACGAAGTCGATGAAGGTCTGCCCACCCGGCGTCGCGGTGAAGGTCACCGTCGCCTTCGAGTGGAACGTCTCACTGCGAGGCGCGTCGGCGCTGGTGGGCTGGCCGGTGAGGTCCAGCTCGACCTTGTAGTTCTCCACCTGGACCGTGGCGGCGCGTTCGATGGCCTGCTCGCGGGTGAGATTCGGTGCGGACAAGGAGGCTCCTTAGCTCTCGGAGAACTGTGCGGCAGTAGCCAGCTTGCCATGCCCGGGGTCGGGCGGTTGGGCGTGTCCGATGCGAGGACGGCCACCCACTAGGCTGGGCGACGGCAGCTATCGCCCAGCATGAGGAGGACCGTTGAAGCACATCCACGCCGGTAAGGTGCGCGACCTGTACGAGGACGGCGATTCGCTGATCCTGGTCGCATCCGACCGGGTGTCGGTGTACGACGTGGTGCTGCCGACCCCGATCCCGGACAAGGGCGCGCTGCTCACCCAGTTGTCGAACTGGTGGTTCGGCTTCTTCTCCGATGTGCCCAACCACATTCTGTCCACCACCGACGTGCCCGCCGAGTTCGCGGGCCGCGGCGTACGGGTCAAGCCGCTGAAGATGGTGAAGGTGGAGTGCATCGCGCGCGGCTACCTGACCGGCGGCGGCCTGGCCGAGTACAACCGCACCGGCACCGTGTCCGGCATCGCGCTGCCGCCGGGCCTGCGCGACGGCGACAAGCTGCCCGAACCCATCTTCACCCCCACCACCAAGGCCGACGAGGGCCACGACGAGCCGATCAGCTTCGCCGACGTGGTGAACCAGGAGGGCAAGGAGGTCGCGGAGAAGCTGCGCGACCTGACCCTCGAGATGTACTCGCGCGGCGCGGACCACGCCGCCGCCAACGGTGTCATCATCGCCGACACGAAGATCGAACTCGGCTGGGACGGTGACGTTCTCACCGTCGGCGACGAGGTGCTGACCTCGGACTCCTCGCGCTTCTGGCCCGCCGACGACTACGAGCCGGGCCGCCCGCAGAAGTCGTTCGACAAGCAGTTCGTGCGCGACTGGTCCACCTCCACCGGGTGGAACAAGGAGTACCCGGGCCCCGAGATCCCGGCCGACATCATCGACGTGACCCGCCAGAAGTACAAGCAGGCCTACGAACTCATCACCGGCAACGCCTGGACCGGAGTCTAGACCGGAACCGCCTCGGCGGCAAGGAAGTTCGTGACGAACTCGTCGGCCCGGCGCTCCAGTCCGGCGTACTGGGCCACGCGTTCGGCGCCGACGGTGACCGGGTCGAAGAGCAGTCGCCCGTCGGCGTCGAGCCGCTGACGGCGTTCCTCGGCGTCGGGCAGCAGGCCGACGGCGGAGTGGGAGAAGCCGCAGTAGTAGGCGATTCCCATATTGAGCTGGCCCTCCAGCGACTGCTGGAGGAAGTCCACCAGCGGGTCGCCCCCGGCCATCCCGGCCAGGCCGAGCCACAGGATGCGCTTGCCGGCCAGGCGAGGTTTGCTGCGGCCGTAGGCGAATCCGTAGTTCCACACGCGGTCGATCCAGCCCTTGAGCAGCGCGGGCACGCTCGCCCAGTAGACCGGGAAGACCGCGATCACCACGTCGGCGGCGAGGATGCGGTCCATGTGCTCGTGGACCTCGGGGGAGTAGAGCTTCTCGCGATTGCCCCAATCCGGTTGGTCGGCCTCGATCATGCGGGGATCGAAGCCCTCGGCCCGCAGATCCAGCAGGTCGACGCGGTAGCCGTCGGTCTCCAGCCGGGCGACCGCGCGGGCGGCCAGATGGGCGGTGAGGGAATCGGATCGGTGGTGGGCGACCACGACCAGGGCGGTGCGGGTGTGCCGGTCGAGCGTGTCGTGCGACAAGGGGTTCCTCCTGGATCGGGGCGGTTGTTCATGCTGTGAACCCAGTACACCCGCCTCGGCGTAGACGATCCATGGGTGGAACGCTCCCTTCGATAGGAATTCGTCTACCCTCGGTGGAGTGGATCCTCTGAGCAAACTGCTGAGCGGCATTCGAGCCGAAGGCTCCGTGGTCACGCACGCGGTCATGCCCGCGCCGTGGACGATTCGATTCGCCGACCGCGCGCCGTTGACCATGGTCACCGTGATGCGGGGCGGCGGCACGCTCCTGCTGCCCGGCGGCAGCACCTGGCAGCTCGACGCCGGGGACACGGCGCTGGTGCGCGGTCCGGGCGAATTCCGGCTCGTATCAGGTGATCTCGATGCCGAAGCGGCCCGGGGATCGAATCGTGCCCTCGCGCCGACCGAATACGAGATCTCCTGCTTCACCAGCGATTCCGAATGCTCGGTCGAGGAACTCGGCGGAATCCACTGGGGCAGTGACGCCGACGCCACCGCGCTGATGGTCGGGGCCTACCGCACCTCCTTCCGTCGCCACGAGCGCCTGTTGCGCACGCTCCCACCGGTATTGGTGGTCCGCGAGGACGCCGACTCCTGCGACTGGCTCGAATCGGCCGCCGTGTCCGCCGTCGCGCAGAGCGCGGGCTCGCAGGCCATGATGGACCGCCTGCTCGACTGGAGCCTGGTCTGCACCCTACGCACCTGGTTCGATCAGGCCGGATCCGAGGCCCCCACCTGGTTCCACGGCCTGGCCGATCCGGTCATCGCGCCCGCGCTGCAAGCCATCCACACCGTGCCCGGCACGTCGTGGACCGTGGCCTCGCTGGCCGCCGAAGCCGGTGTCTCCCGGGCGCTCTTCGCCAAACGGTTCACCGCTGTCATGGGGCAACCGCCGCTGGCCTACCTCACCGAGTCACGGATGGACGAGGCCGAGGAACTGCTCACCGACACCGACCTGACGATCGCCACCATCGCCCGATCCGTCGGCTACGCCGATCCGTTCGGGTTCTCGGCCGCCTTCAAACGTCACCGCGGCGTCAGCCCGACCGCCTTCCGGACCGCCGCCGCCTGAGGTGGCGCGTCAGCCGCGGCGCAGGCCGGCGGCCCGAATCGTGAGGTAGTCGCGCTCGGGCAGGCTGGTGGTCCGGCGCGCGGCGGCGGTGTAGGCCGCGATGGCTTCCTCGGGTTCCCCGGCCATTTCGTACAGATGGCCGCGTACGGCGTCGAGACGATGATGGCCCGCCAGCGACTCCGTGAGGGTGTCGGTCAGGTCCAGCCCGGCCTGCGGACCGTGCACCATGGCGGTGGCGACGGCCCGGTTGAGGGTGACCATGGGGTTGGGGGACTGGCGTTCGAGGGCGTTGTACAGCAGGAGGATTCGCGGCCAGTCGGTGTCCTCGGGCCGCAGCGCCTGGGCGTGCAGGGCGGCGATGGCGGCCTGGATCTGATACGGGCCGATCAGCCCGCTCCGCACCGCGGCGGTCGCCAATCGCACGCCCTCGATGAGCATTTCGCGGTCCCACAACCCGCGATCCTGGTCGGCGAGCGGGACCAGTTCGCCGTGTTCCCCGGTCCGGGCGGCGCGCCGGGCATCGGTGAGCAGCATGAGCGCCAGCAGGCCGGTGACCTCGGGATTGTCCGGCAGCACGCGGTTCAGCGCCCGCGCCAGGCGAATGGCCTCGCTCGACAGGTCGCCGCGGCGCAGTCGCTCACCGCCGCTGGTGTGGCCCTCGGTGAAGATCAGGTACAGCACCCGCAGCACGCTGTCGAGGCGCGTATTCCATTCCCCGCGTTGACCGTTCGACTCCGCGGGCATGGCGAAGGGGCGGTCCTCCTCCGCGACGCGCTTCTTGGCGCGGGTGATCCGTTGCGCCATGGTGCGTTCCGGCAGCAGGAAGGCCCGGGCGATCTCCTCGGTGGTGAGCCCGCCGACCGCACGCAGGGTCAGCGCGATCGCGCTCGCGGGCGACAGGGCGGGGTGACAGCACAGGAAGAACAAGGTGAGCGTGTCGTCCCGGTCCTCGGTCCCGGTATCGCGGGCGGTGCGGCCGGTGACCGCGCCGCCCGGATCGGCCGTGCCGCGAATGCCGGACACCCCGTGTGTCGCGGGCGCGCTGTGCGCACCGGGTGCGGCGGCCAGCTGGTCGAGCCCCGTCTCCGACAATGCCGTGATCACCGCGTCGGCCGGGTCGGGCGTCGCCGTGCCCAGGCGTTCCGGGTCGCGGATCGCGTCGGCGGTCTCGCGGTTGCGGCGGGCGGAATCGGCGCGGATGGCGTCGACCATGCGGCGCGCGCCGACCTGGATGAGCCAGCCGCGCGGATTGTCGGGCAGGCCCTCGGCGGGCCACTGGGTGGCGGCGGCGAGCAGGGCTTCCTGGAGGGCGTCCTCGGCGGCGTCGAAATCGCCGTAGCGGCGGACGAGCGCGCCGAGGACCTGCGGGGCGAGTTCGCGCAGCAGGTCCTCGATCGCGGTGTGCGGCATCAGAGTTCGGGGGCGGGGGCGCACATGATCTGGCGGACCTCGATGTACTCGCCGATCGGCTTGCCGCCGGGGCCGGGTGCGGCCGAGGCCTGCGCGGCGATCTCGACGGCCCGGTCGGGGGTGTCGACATCGATGATCCAGTAGCCGGCCAGGAGCTCCTTGGTCTCGGGGAACGGGCCGTCGGTGACCACCGGCGCGGACCGGCCGTCGGAACTGACGGTGATCGCCTGACCCGGGTCGGCGAGGCCCTGGGCTTCGACCAGTTCGCCGGACTTGGCCAGCTGCTCGCCCAGGGTGCGCTGGAAGTCGATGTGCGCCCGGATCTCCTCGGGCGCCCACTGGTGGATCGGGGTGTCGCAGAAAGCGGCCGGGGTGTAGGACTTGATCAGCATGTACTTCATGGTCGGCTCCTTCGTCGGCGCGCCGCGGTGGCGCTCTCGCATACAGGTCGGAGCCCCGCACGCCGGATCGACGTATCGCGCAGCCCATCAGGTGTGACGGTGGTCACAGGGCGTCCGGGTCCACGGCCCGGCCGCTCAGGATCAGTTCCTTGATCTTGTCAGTGACATCCCATACGTTCACGTTCATCCCGGCCAGCACCCGATTGTTCGGATCGAGCCAGTACGCCACGAACTCGCGTCCGGCCAGATCACCGCGCACCACCACGCGCGCCCGCTGCTCGGGGGAGACGTAGCCGGTGTACTCCATCCCCAGGTCGTACTGATCGGTGAAGAAGTAGGGCAGCCGGTCGTACACCGCGGGCTTGCCGAGCATGGTCAGGGCCGCCACGGCGGGCTGATTGAGCGCGTTCGCCCAGTGCTCCACCCGGATTCGCCGACCCAGCACCGGATGCTGCTGATCGGCGATATCGCCGACCGCGACGATATCGGGGTCCGAGGTGGCCAGACTCTCGTCGACGAGGACACCGCCGTCGACGGCCAGCCCGGCATCGGCGGCCAGCTCGATATTGGGGCGCGCACCCACCGCGACCAGCACCGCGTCCGCCTCGATGCGGGTGCCGTCGTCCAGGAGCACACCGGTCGCGCGGCCGTCGGCGGTGGTGATCTCGCTGACCTTCACGTCCGTGCGCAGGTCCACGCCGTGCGCGCGGTGCAGGCCCGCGAACACCTCGCCCATCTCGGTGCCGAGCGCGGCCCGCAACGGGACCGAGTCCGCTTCCAGCACAGTCACTTCCACGCCCGCCGCCCGCGCCGCCGCCGTCACCTCGAGTCCGATCCAGCCCGCGCCGATCACCGCCAGCCGCTGGACCTCGCCGAACATGGCCAGCAGGGCGTCGGAATCCTCGATGGTGCGCAGCACGTGCACGCCCCGCGCGTCCACCCCGGGCATGCGCAGCATGCGCGGGCGCGAGCCGGTGGCCAGCGCCAGTTTGTCGTAGGGCAGCGTCGTACCATCCGGCAGCGCAACGGTTTTGGCGCCGCGGTCCAGTCCGGTCACGGTGGTGCCGGGCATCAATTCGATGTGATGGTCGCGATACCACTGCGACGGGTCCACGGTGAAGTCGGACAGCGACTTCTTGCCCAGCAGATGCTCCTTGGACAGCGGCGGACGCTCGTACGGCAGATGCTCCTCGGCGCTGACCAGGGTCACCGCGCCGTCGAAGTCATTGGCCCGCAAGGCTTCCGCGAGCTTCGCCGCGGCGAGCCCACCTCCCGCGATGACGAACCTGGAACTGGTCATACGAAACCTCCCTGCTCACGCGGCCGGGATCGCTGCACCGGATGTGGCCGTCCTCCCGGCGAGGCCGATCTTTCGACCCTAGACCCGGGCGAGTCGGGCGGAGCGGAAATATCGGCAACGATCCCGGGCGTTGCGTTAGGAGAACGGCCGTGTGTCGGCCGTCGACTGTGAAAGGACTTCCTTGTGAGCGACACCAAAAAGGACCGGGTCGACTTCTGGTTCGATCCGATGTGCCCCTGGTGCTGGATCACCTCCCGCTGGATCCTCGAGGTCGAGCAGGTCCGCGATATCGACGTCAACTTCCATGTCATGAGCCTGGGCGTGCTCAACGACGGCCGCGAGGGCCTGCCGCCCGAGTACGTGGAGCTGCTGCGCACCGCCTGGGGCCCGGTCCGGGTCGCCATCGCCGCCGCCCGCGACCACGGCGACAAGGTGCTGGCGCCGCTGTACACCGCCATGGGCACGCGCTTCCACAACCGTCGCGCCGAATACGAGCAGGACGGGCCCCGCGCCGACCTGATCGAGGTCATCATCGCCGAGTCGCTGGCCGAGGTCGGGCTGCCGGCCGAGCTGGCCGCCGCGGCCACCTCCGTCGAATACGACGAAGAGCTGAAGGCCTCGCATCACGCCGGCATGGACAAGGTCGGCCAGGATGTCGGCACGCCGACCATCCACATCAACGGCGTGGCCTTCTTCGGTCCGGTGCTCTCGCGGATCCCGCGCGGTGAGGTGGCGGGCAAGGTGTGGGACGGCGCCGTCGCGCTCGCCTCCTACCCCCACTTCTTCGAGCTGAAGCGGACCCGCACCGAGGACCCCGCCTTCGACTGAGGCACAGGGTTTTCGGCGCTGTAGACGCAGATCGGGCGGGGTCCGTGGGAACAGACCCCACCCGATCGGGTGATCACTGCGGCCGGTACTCGTGATACGTGGTGGTCTGGCCGTACTGGGGTGGCGGGCCGCCGTACGGCTGCGGAGCGCCGTAGGGCCCGGCCACCGGCGGACGCGGCGGGGCGTCGGGACGCCAGAACAGCTTGCCGTGGCGGCTGCGGTCGCGCAGCGCCCACATGCGCCAGGTCAGCACCGGGTGGCTGGCCGTGGCATTCGCCATCCAGACGAAGAAGCCCTTCTCCTGCGGCGCGCGGTCCGCCATCTCGTCGAAACTGACCAGATTGTTCAGGTACTTGCCCGCCGCCAGCGTCTGCATGGCCGTCGGCGCGCCCTGCGGGCGGTTGCAGAAGCCGTGATTGTCGGCCGTGTACTCCTGCGAGCGGATCAGCGAACTGCCCAGGATCGGCAGGAACGGGGCGAGGAACATGCCCAGCTGCCGCCAGTACGAGACGTGGCCCGCCGCGATGTGCCCGACCTCGTGGCCGATGATGAAGGCCAGCGCCTCGGGATTGCGTGCCGCGCCGCTGACTTCGAACAGGTCGCTGTAGACGACCACGTAGCGGCGGAAGCCGTGCCCGGAGGCGAAGGCGTTGATCTGGCCGTTGCCGGTGACCACGTAGGCGTCCGGCACCTTGGTCATGCCGAAGCGGGCCGCCGCCTCCTGCACCATGCGGAAGCCGTCGGGGAACTGGGTCGGCGACATCCTCACGCCGTTCACCCGCTGCGCGGCGTAGTTCATACCGCGGCCGAGGTAGACCAGCAGCGGCGCGAACGCCAGGACCAGCACGATCTGGTTGGAGCTACCCGACACCAGTGCGAGCAGCGCCAGCAGGTACGCCAGCACGGTGGCGATGATCACGATCACCAGCAGCGGGATCTCCCAGCTGTGCCGCGCGGGCATCCCGAACGGGGACAGGCCGCGGATGCCGGTCTGCACCACGGGCGGGGGCGGCGGCGAATACGGTTGCTGCGGAGCCCATCCCGGCGGGCCCACCCGCGGATCCCAGCCGGACATGCCGGTGACGGGATTCCACGCGGGCTGGGCGCCGGTGGGCTGCGCGGCGGGGTAGGAAGTCGTCGGCTGGGCGTACCCGCCGGTCGGCTGGCTGGGATGGACGGCGGTGGGCTGTTCGCCGCTCGGCGGCTGCCCTTGATCTCCTCCAGCGGATTGCCCCCCGTAGGCGTTCGGCGTGGATGAACTGTCGTCGGACGTCATGCCTGGATAGTACGTTCGCGCGCGTCGGCGGGTCGGCCTCGCCGCGAGTGGCTCACACCTCGTATTCCGGTGGTGACAGCCCCCTGCGCGGGCGGTCGCGCGCGGGCTGACAGAATCGCAGCCATGCGCGTATACCTGGGTGCCGACCATGCCGGCTTCGAACTGAAGAACCACGTCAAGGCTCACCTGGAGGGCCAGGGCCACGACGTCGTCGACTGCGGCGCGCTGGAATACGATGCCCTCGACGACTATCCGGCCTTCTGCATCGAGGCGGCCCGCCGCGTCGTCGCCGAGCCCGGCTCGCTGGGCTTCGTCTTCGGTGGCTCCGGCAACGGCGAGCAGATCGCCGCCAACAAGGTGCCCGGCGCGCGTTGCGCCCTCGGCTGGAGCGTGGAGACCGCGCAGCTCGCCCGCCAGCACAACAACGCCCAGCTGCTCGGCATCGGCGGCCGCATGCACTCCACCGAGGAAGCCCTCGCCATCGTCGACGCCTTCATGACCACCCAGTGGTCGGACGAGCCGCGCCACCAGCGCCGCATCGACATCCTCGCCGAGTACGAGAAGACCGGCGTCGCCCCCGCGCTGCCGAACTGACCTGTGCCGGAAGGCCATACGCTGCACCGCCTGGCGAAGCTGCACGACAAGCGCTTCGCCGGCGGTCAGGTCCGAGTCTCGAGCCCCCAGGGCCGCTTCGCCGACGGCGCGGCCCTCATCGACGGCCGCGTCCTGACCCGCGCCGAAGCGTGGGGTAAACACCTGCTCCACCACTACGATTCGGGCGTCACGCTGCACATTCACCTCGGTCTGTACGGCAAGTTCACCGAATCCGCCGTCCCCATGGACGCCCCCGTCGGCGAGGTCCGCATGCGCCTGATCGGCGCGGGTCGTACCGGTGAAGCACACGGCACCGACCTGCGCGGACCGGCAGCCTGCGAAATCCTCCACGACCCGGAGGTGGCCGCCCTCACCGCTCGCCTCGGCCCCGACCCGCTGCGTCGCGACGCCGACCCCGACCGGGCCTTCGCGCGAATCCAGCGCTCCCAGCGCCCCATCGGCGCCCTGCTCATGGACCAGAAGGTCCTGGCCGGAGTGGGCAACGTATATCGTGCCGAAGTCCTCTTCCGCCAGGGCATTTCACCGCATCTCGCCGGAAAGTCGTTGTCCCGCATCGAATGGGATGCCATGTGGACCGACCTGACCGAGTTGATGCCCATCGGCGTCCGCCGCGGAAAGATGCATGTGGTCCGGCCCGAACACGATCACGGCGCCCCTTCTTACGCGGCCGACCGCCCTCGAACCTATGTCTACCGTCGTGTGGGCGAGCCCTGCCGTGTGTGCGGAACTCCCGTTCTGCACGCGGTGATGGAAGCCCGAAACCTCTTCTGGTGCCCGACCTGTCAGCCTGCCTGAGCCGTCATTCAGACGTCGGCCAGACTTGCCTCGAGTACTCGAACATCGATGGCAACACGCTGGCTACTAATTTCCCGGCCCGCTGAACAGGCGTGTTACCTTCGCTGGGCTTTGGAGCCTTCTGTTCGTTCTGCCCGGTTGTGATCGCTGCCCTCGACGGGCGAGCGGCAGCGGCTTCTGGCTTTCCAGCTGTGAGTTCGCGTTCTTTCGGCCGCGAGGGACAGGAGTGATGCACGGGTGAGTACGCCTCGATATCTGCGCACGGGAACCGCTGCCGCCGCATTGGCTTTGGCCATGGTACTGGTGGGCTCGGCCTGCAGTAGCAACTCTTCGGACAGCGGCTCGTCGGGTACCTCGTCGCCGACGGCCGCCGCCGGGAAGGGCCCGGCGCGCAATCCCTATCTGGCCGCGGACAAGTACGCGGTCACCCATCTGGACTCGGGCCAGTCCGACAGCTTCGGTGATCCGGTGCCGCGCGGCACCTTCCACATCGATCCGGCGCAGATGCCGCGCGTCGCGGTGGGTCCGGTCAGCATCATCACCCTGGCCGGCACCGACCCGAAGTATCGGTGGATCTCCTCGTCCGCGGGCGTGCGTTATGTGGATGTCTCCGGCGGCGGTTTCAAGGAAGTCGCGGGAATGGACGCCCCCGGCATCGCGTCGATCCCCGCACCGGCGCTGGACGCGGTGCTGAATCAGAACTTCACCGACGTCGCCCAGATCCAGAACGCGGTGGATCAGGACTGGGGCGGGATCAACTGGACGCGTATCGCCAACGGCGTCTACAGCCTGGTGGACAAGGACAATCGCGTCTACTACACCACAAACGACTCCCAGCTGTACGTCTTCGGGCTCGAGAACAACGACAAGCCCGAAGACGGCGTCAAGGTCATCAAACACCTCGACCTGAAGCCGTTCCTGGGTGCCGGCACGACCGCCACGGGCCTGCCGGAGAACGTGGTCGGGGTGAACCTGACCTACGACGGGCATCTGCTCGTGGGCTCCACGCGTGAGTTGCTGGCCTTCGACCGCACCAACCTCGACGCCGCCCCGCAGCGGGTGCGTTTCGGTGACGACGAGACCGTGTCGAACTCGATGTCGGTCGACGAGCACAACGGTATCTATATCGCCTCGAACAAGGTCATGCGCAAGATCGTGTGGACCGGCTCGAAACTCTCGACCGACGAAGCCGACGGCGCTTGGTCCTCACCCTATGACACCGGTCGTCGCCCCCCGGCGGTGAAGTTCGGCACCGGCACCGGGTCCACCCCCACCCTGATGGGATTCGACGGCGAGTCCGACGAGCTGGTCGTGATCACCGACGGCGCGGACCAGATGCATCTGGTCGCGTTCTGGCGCAACAAGATTCCCGAAGGTTTTCAGCAGAAGCCCGGCACCAAGTCCAATCGCATCGCCGATCAGGTCCAGGTGACCGCGGGGCTGCCCGACCCGCTCCCGGAATTCGTGCAATCCGAACAGTCGGTCGTGGTCAGCGGGAACGGTGCGTTCGTGGTCCAGAATATCGGTAGTGGCGGCCAACCCGACCGGCTCATCGACGTACTCGCCAACGGCCCGGTCGATACCCCGCCCCACGGCATGCAACGCTTCGAATGGGACCCCGCCGGACACCGCTGGAACTCGGTGTGGGCACGCGGCGATGTCGCCTCGACCTCCATGGTCCCGGCCGTCTCCACCGCCACCGGGATCGTGTTCGTCAACGGCTACAGCAAAGCCGACGGCTGGGAGGTCACCGGCCTGGACTGGAAGACAGGAGAGACCGTGCACCGCACCATCTTCGGCCAATCCAACCTCGGCAACGGCGCTTACGCCGTCATCGAAGCACTCCGCAACGGCGACCTGCTGTTCAACAGCATCGGCGGACCCTTCCGCGCCAAGATCGTCAAGTAGCCCCACGCAACGACCCCGACGGCCTGCCCCGATCCCACCGGGGCAGGCCGCGACGCATCCGGTCCCGCTGCCGTTATGGTTGCTGATGATGAACTGGGCTGCTGCCACCGCTTGAACTCAGCCCACCGCCGGGCTGAAGGAGGCCGTGCTGTGCTACATCTACGCGTCGTTTCTCCGAGTGAGCGGAGCGGCGAAGTAGTACAAATCCTGGTCGCGGAACCCGGTGCCACCAATGTGACCCTTGCATGCGGTGGGTCCGTGGATCCGCCCGGCGATGTGATCGAAGCCGATCTGGCGCGGGCCTCCGTCAATGCCGCGATCTCCGCGCTGAGTGCTCTGGATCTTGTTCGGACGGGCAGTATTTCGTTCGCGTCGTCGGGAACCATGCTCTCCAGTGCAGGGGAACGCGCCGACGCCGCGGCGCCGACACCTGCCGATAGAGTGGTGGTATGGGCGCAGTTGCTCGGGCAGGCGCGCGAAGGGGCCCGCTTCACGCCCACCTTTCTCGCGTTTCTGACGATCGCGATTCTGCTGTCGGCGGTAGGGGTGACGACGGCATCGCCGCTGACCTTGGTCGGCGCGATGGTGGTCGGGCCCGAATTCCGGCCGCTGGCAGCGCTTTCGGTGGGGTTGGTGCGCCGCGATCCGCGGCTGGTGCGGGCTTCGGTGCGCACCCTGGCCATTTCGTTTACGGCCGCGATGGCGATCACCGTGCTGGCCACGCTGGTGTGGGTCCGCCTCGGCTGGATCGGGGTCGGCAATGTCGAGAGCGCCCATGCCTTCGACTTCATCTACCAAGTTGGGCCGTTCTCACTGGTGGTCGCCCTGCTGGCAGGGGTAGCGGGGATGCTGGCCGTGGTCACCTCCAGCTCCGCCGTGCTGGTGGGTGTGTTCATTTCGGTGACGACGGTGCCGGCCGCCGGATTGGCGGCTGTCGCGGCTTTCGCGGGCAAATGGCATGCGGCACTGAGCTCGCTCGTTCAGCTCGGCGTCAACCTGATCGGGATCGTGGTGGCCGGTGTGGCCGTGTTGTTGTTACTACAGCTCGCCGACCGCCACGACGAGGAGTCGGCGGCCAACACCCCCCACTGATAGTTGCCATAAGTTAGCTATTGGGTGTCACCATTGCCTCATGAGCCGCCATGTCAATCTTCCCCGCTCGCTACGACGGCTACCGGGTTATGTTCGGGTACCCGTGCTGTTCTTGGGGGTCTCTGCCCTATTGCTCGGATGTGCGACCGGTACGAAGGAGAATGCCTCGCCGCAAGGTTCCGACACTCGTGCCGCGGATGCACAGTCCGAGGAACAGTGGGCCTATTCGGTCGGCATTCAGAACTACGTGTTCGGACTCCCGCTGACGATCACCGAGCGGGAGCGCAAGCTGCGGCTGGATCCGGTCGCGTTGGAGAAGGCCAAGGCGTACGCGCCGGCCGCTCCGCTCAACCAGATCGGCCACATGAAGACCCTGGCCACGGCAGACGATGTCATGCCGTACACGCCGAACAATGACACCGTGTACAGCGGCGTGGGGATGGAGCTTCGCGATGAGCCGATGATCCTGACCGCCCCTGACATCACGGACCGATACTGGTCGGTCGAGGTCGCCGACGCCTACACCAACAATGTGTTCTACCTCGGCACCCGGGCGACCGGCGGCAAGGGCGGTGACCACGCATTCGTGGGACCGAACTGGCACGGCGAACTGCCGCCCGGAGTGATCGAGCATCGGCTACCGAACAACAGCGCGATGGTGGCGATCCGCATCGGCGTGCTGCCCGACAACGCCGCCGATCTCGCCGAAGTCAATGCGCTGCAAGAGAAGTTCACCACCACCGCGTTGTCCAACTGGAACGACCCGGCCAAGCACGGCCAGGTCACCGTGCCGGATCTGAGCCCGCGCCCGAACTACCAAGGCGATCTGGCGTTCTTCCAGACGGTCGCTGATCTGGCGGCCGAGAACCCACCGGCACCGGGGAACGACGCGGCCATCGAACTACTACGCCGGGGTGGGGTCACCCTCGGCAAGCCCATGGACATCAATACACTCAGCGAACCGATGCGAAAAGGCTTGGCGCGCGCGGCAGTCGACGGTCCGAATGTCATGTCGTGGAAGGTGAAGTACCGCGGCACCCCGTACCCCACGCGCTGGAACAACCTCGAGCCGGGAACCTACGGGGTCAACTACTTCGACCGTGCCGCCGGGGCACTGGAGGGATTGTTCGTTCACGACCGTGACGAGGCCGAGTACTTCAGTACGTACGAGGACGGAGACGCGACTCTACTCGACGGATCACAGCAGTATGTGCTGCACTTCAACGCCGACCAGCTCCCACCCACACTGCCCAACGGATTCTGGTCGATCACCATGTACGGCTCCGACTTTCAGCTGGTGAAGAATCCGATCAACCGGTTCTCCATCGGTGACCGAACCCCGGGCCTGACCAAGAACCCCGACGGCTCACTGGATATCCACATCCAGAACCAGCAACCGGCGGACCACGCGAGCAACTGGTTGCCCTCGCCGCCCAGCGGACTGTTCCGACTGAACTACCGCATCTACCTACCCGCCGGCGACGCCAAGGATCCCGCAACCCTCGGCAAGTACCTTCCTCCCGTCAAGAAGACCAGCTGAGAGCGCCGCTGCGAACCCTGCCGTCCCTGCGGCGCCACCGTCGTCCGCACGGTGATGGACGGCCGAAACCTCTTCTGGTGCCCCGCCTGCCAGGCCGACTGAGCGTTGCGTCTCGACTCTCGTCGCGCGAAACGCCACGTATCGAGTGCCTTTCGGCTCCGGCCAGTGAATTAGGTTGGGCGGCATGCTCAGAACGAGACGGCAGCTGCTGGGGCTGGTGGCCGGCGCGACCTTGGTGGCCGCGGTGTCGGCATGCGCGAACCCGCCGGAGGCACCCGCGCCCGCCGAAGCGCTCCGGCACGATCTCGAGCCGCTGACATCGCGGTGGCCCGCCATCACGCAACCTGTGTCCGCGATCTGGGCCGCGGGCGTTCAGGGTATGGAGACCACGCCCTCCCGCATCGATGTCCCCGGTCCGTCGGACTACTGGCTGCAGGCCATCATTTCGCTCGACCCCGCGGTGGCCGAAGCGCTGCGCACGCGGACCATCGGCAACGAACCCGCTGCCGTGGCCTCGGATTCGGGTCCCAAGCTCCGCGCGGAGCTCGCGTCGTCGCTGCCCGGCGGCGAATTCCGGACGAGTCGTGAGCTTGATGCGGAGTTCGTCACTCCCGAGTTCAAACCCCGTGCCTACCTGCAAGTTTCGGGCAATGTGCTGGTGCTTGTCGCCTACACGTCGTGATCGGCGACGGCGCTCATGCGCCGGGGAGGGATTGCGGTAGGCCGAATGCGGGGAGGACGGTGTTCTCGAATCGGGTCATGGCGCTGATGCGGTCGCCGGTGAGGGTGAGGACGAAGAGGCCGGATCCGTGGGTGCCGAGGGAGGGGTGCCGGTAGACGGCGAAGGCGGGTTGACCGTTGGCTCGTGTCGGGAGCAGTTCGAATCGGTGTGCCGAGTCGAAGACGAGGGTGAGGAAGCGAGCCACCAGGTCTCGGCC
Organism: Nocardia sp. NPDC004340; assembly: GCF_053602575.1. Lineage (NCBI taxonomy): Bacteria > Bacillati > Actinomycetota > Actinomycetes > Mycobacteriales > Nocardiaceae > Nocardia > Nocardia sp. NPDC004340. The sequence goes on along the minus strand of NZ_JBSGDW010000006.1, from coordinate 154,082 downwards.
TCGGTATTCCAGCGGGATCGGTGGCATCGACATGAAGACGTCGTCGGTCAGGAGTGCGACCAAGGCTTCGATGTCGGCGGATTCGTAGGCGGTGACGAACTTCGCCACGATCGCGTCCTCGGCGGGTGAGTCGGCGGGCGGCCGCGGGGCGGTGGTCACCGGCAGCCGGTCCTGCATTCCGGCGCGTGCGCGTTTGAGGGCGCTCTTGACCGATTCGACGGTGGTGTCGAGCATGTCGGCTACCTCGGTGGCGTGGAAGCCGAGGACGTCGCGCAGGATGAGGGCGGCGAGCTGGCGGGGCGGCAGGATCTGCAGGGCGGTCACGAAGGCCAGGGAGATGGATTCGGTTTGCTCGTAGCGGGCTTCCGGGCCGAGCGGGACACTGATCGCACCGTCCAGCAGGGCGTCGGGATAGGGCTCGAGCCAGTGGATTTCGCCGAGTCCGGTGGGTTCCGGCAGGTCGATTCCGGGGACGTCCCACTGCCGCGCGGGGCGTCGGCGAGCGGAGCGCAGCGCGTCGAGGCACCGGTTGGTGGCGATGCGGTACAGCCAGGTGCGCAGCGAGGCGCGGCCGTTGAACCGTTCGAGACCTCGCCACGCGGCGAGCATCGTGTCCTGCAGCGCGTCCTCGGCGTCCTGGAACGATCCGAGCATCCGGTAGCAGTGCACCTGTAGCTCGCGACGATGCGGCTCGGTCAGCGCCCGGAACGCCTCGCCGTCCCCGCCCCGCGCCCTCGACAGCAGGTCCGTTCGCACCGACTCCACTCTCGCCACCTCATTCCCTGTGTGCAGTCCCATCCGGTATGGACGTCGGCGGCGGCGCGAAAGGGTCGGTCGCGGAGCGCCCCCTTCGACAATGCCGCACCGTCCACACCTGTGACAGCCGACAACAACGTCCAAGGAGCAGGAAATGGGAAAGATCGTCATCAGCTCGAACATCACCCTCGATGGAGTGGTCCAGGACCCGGACGGCGCGGAGGGCTTCGAACTCGGCGGCTGGTTCCACCGGTTCGTCGAAACCGAGGACCTCCGAGACTGGGCCGCCCGCGAGACGGAGGAGTTGCGGAGCGTCGATGCGCTCCTGCTGGGCAGGCGGACCAGCGAGTGGTTCGAGTCCCGGATACAACCGGGCGGCGGGGCGGCCGACCGCGTGAGCCCCGAGTGGGCGGACCGAATGCACAGCATCCCCAAGTACGTGGTGTCGTCGACCCTCGAACCGCCCCGATGGACCAACACCACGATCCTCGACGGCGACGCGGCAAAGGAGATTTCGGAGCTCGAGCGCGCCGTCGCCGGTGACATCCTGGTCTATGGCAGCTACCAGCTCGTCCGAACCCTGATGGAACAGAACCTGGCCGATGAACTGCGCCTGGTAGTTTTCCCGGTCGTCCTGGGCAGCGGCCTGCGGCTCTTCGACGAGATCAGCGACAAGAAGCCGCTACACCTGACCAACACTCGAAAGATGGGTGCCGGCCTGGTGTTCCACACCTACGAATTCGTTCGCGACTGACGCCCGAGCCGGATCGCCTCGGCCTGCGCCGCGTCCAGGCCCGATCCTAGGAAACGGCCGGGGTGCGGCGCTTGAGGAGCCGGGCCAGGGCCAGGGTGAGGAGGGCGGCGGTGGCGAGGATGTAGATGTCGCCGGGGAGGTGTTGCCACCAGTGCCAGTGGAGCTCTTGGTGTCTGCCGTTGGGGACGATGCCGGGGCCGATCAGGAAGAAGAGGGCGACCGTCGCTATGAGGGCGTAGGTGGCGGGGGCCGGGCGGGTGGTGGCCCAGGCGATGGCGGCTACCAGGGCCGGGGCTGCCCAGACCCAGTGGTGGGTCCAGGACACCGGGGAGACGAGGAGGAGGACGGCCGCGTTCACCAGGAGGGTGGCGACGGTGAGGACCGTCATGGGGGCGGGGGCGGGGACGCCTGCTTCGGCGGCGTCCTTGCGCTCGAGGCGGGTCAGGTGGTGCATCAGGTACGCGCCCGCTGCCGCTACCACGAGGGCGAGGCCCAGCCAGACGACAGTGGCGGTGGAGGAGGAGAAGCCGAAGAGGCGGAAGGACATGCCTTTGATGGACTGGTTGCCCACGTAGTCGGGGGAGCCGATGCGGTTGGTGTCGATGACGGCGTGGAACCAGTAGTCGCGGGATTCGTCGGGGAGGAGGACGAACCCGGCGGCGACGACGCCGAGGGCGGTGGCCGCCGCGGTGGCGGCGGCCTTCCAGTCGCGGCGGATGAGGAAGTAGAGGATGAAGGCGGCGGGGGTGAGTTTGGTGACGGCGGCGATGCCGACCAGGACGCCTCGGGGCCAGCGGGGCTTCTCGGTGAGACAGTCGAGGGCTACCGCGGCCATCAGGACCAGATTGATCTGGCCGAACCACAGGGTGGTTCGGACCGGTTCGACGGCCAGCATGAGAACCACGGCGGACACCGTGAGGGTCAGTTTGAGGCGGGAGTCCAGGTCGGGGCGGACACGGGACATGACCAGCCACAGGGTGACGCCGAGGCAGGCCAGGGAGCTGGCGGTCACCAGGAGTTCAGCCAGCCAGAGCGGGACGATCGCCAGCGGGATCATCAGGACCGCGGCCGACGGCGGGTAGGTGAACGGCAGGTCGGTGTGGCCGGCGACAGGAAGGGTCGGGCCGTAGAGGGTGCCGTGCTCGAGCCAGCCGCGGGTGTCGATGCGATACACCTGCAGGTCGAGGAAGCCGTGCATGGCGGAGAAGATCGCCGTGATCGCCAGCGTCAGCAGAATCCCGATCACGATCGGAATGCGAGGCAGGCCCGCGCGGCCGTCAGACTTGAGAGTGCGCAGCAAGCTCTGTTGCCCCGCCCGCGTTGTGATCATCAGGGAGAGGGTAACCCTTTCAAGGTTCGGGCAAAGATGTCCGGATTGCGTTGGGGGAGTGGTTAATCGACGGCAAATCCGTCGACGGGTGTTCGGCCTCCCCAGTGCGCCAACCGGCTGCCCGGACGCGCGAACCAGGTCGCGTAGAAGAGGAACGATACGGCCGCCAGCGAGCCCAGCACCATCGCCCCCGCGACGACCGGATACGCGGCCATGGTGTTGGCCAGGAACCGATAGGCCAGCAACAATCCGGCGAGTACCGCCGCGCCGAGCGACACCATGCGGACACGCGGATGCTCCCACCCGCGTCGGGGATCGCGCAGCGCCGACTCCACGGTCATGCACAGCACCGCGCCCGCGACCAGATCGCTGCCGTAGTGGTATCCGAATCCGAGCGTCGCCAGCAGCGTGCACACCAGCCAGAACGTGCCCGCCCAGCGCAGCCATCGCGGCCCGCGGCGGGAGTGGATGAACAGCGCGGTCGCCCACGCGGTGTGCATGGACGGCATGCAGTTGCGGGCCGTCTCGGAGTCGAACAGCATCGGCTGCGGATCGGTGGTGAACGCCGGCCACACCTGCGGCCAGTCCCCGATCTCCAGCCCGTGCCCGAGTGGCCCGTACGCGAACACCGGGCCGACCACCGGGAACAGCACGTACCCGAGCGGCCCGATCACGCCCAGCAGCAAGAACGTTCGCACCAGGTGGTGCCGCGGCCACGAACTCGTCGACACGTGACGCAACTGCCACACGGCCACGACCACCGCCGCCACCGGCAATTGGATATAGACGACATGCAGTACATGCGAGGGGATCGGACCGAGCGTGTCCAGCAGCCGCCCGACCACCCACGCCGGTTCCCCCAGCGCCCGATCCGCGAGCTGCACATACTGATCGAGCACCCGCGGCCCGGCGACGATGCTCACCATCAGCCAGGTGTCGGCGAGTTTGGACGCCATGACGAGCAACACGCCGAACGCGATGGCCTGCAAGGCGGTCCGGCGACGCTCACCCTCCCATCGGAGCACGACCACCGTCAGCGCGGTGAGCGCGAGAGTCGGCCCGGTCCCGATCGACACATGCCAGCCGCAGGCCATCTGCAGCCCCAAAGTCAGCAGGTCCAGCACTCCCGCGGCAACCAGCGCGATCATGCGCGTGCGCGCGGGCACCCCGATGCAGGCGAGCCCGAGTCCGGCCCACGACACCGCCGCCGACTGCGGATTGGCGAAGTAGTCGTCGATCAGGCTGCGCAGCGGTCCCATCACGCCGTGGGCGGAGGCCCACGCCTGCGCGATGGCCAGCAAAAGCACCGCGACACCCAGCCCGGCGGCCGGGACGAGTCGAGAACGGGTCTCGCGGCCGGACAGCACCGAGCCGGAAACGTTCATCTTGTCGTCGACCAGCACCGTAAATCGATAACACAGTGCAAACGGAGGCACAACATCCGGTTACCGGAATCCGGCTTCCGGGTGACTCGACACACCCGGGCGATGAGAGAGATAGGACACAGCCGCGACGGCGGACGGCGCGACGCGCCACGATCGCCGTGCGAGTGGAGTGAATTGTCCGCTTCTACCAGTGAAATCGGGGTGGAGCGGCTCGAAAAATGGTCGGGGTGACAGGATTTGAACCTGCGACCCTCCGCTCCCAAAGCGGATGCGCTACCAAGCTGCGCTACACCCCGTTGCGCGTCGGACCGACGCTCCCGCAGAACGGGAAAGAGCGGGTGACGGGAATCGAACCCGCACCATCAGCTTGGAAGGCTGAGGTTCTACCATTGAACTACACCCGCAGTCACCGCATCCGTGGATGCCGTGTGCGTCAGCACTGTACCGAACCTCACTCCCGGAATGCCAATCAGGTCGCGTCTCCGCACGTCGCGGCCGGTCGGGACCGGCCTCCGGCGCGTCGCGGAAAACATGCCGAAATCGGGTGTAACACCGGAGCTCGGCCAGCGATGAGACATCCGATCGCCATTCGCGAGACAGTGGGAACCTGTTCTGAATCAGGGGTTTTCGATGTCGGGTGGCTTGCTAGGATCCTTTTTGTCCGGACGGGGGTATCTGGAAAGGGGGCGGTGAGCATGCACCACTGGTGTGGCCGACCGCGTAGTAGTGAGTTCGATCCGAAGGGCGTGACCGGCGCGCACGCCGGTCCTGGCATCACGTACGCAGGGTGAGCGCGCATGCCCATCCGTCTCGATACCCGAACCTCCGCCATCGTGGCGGCGACCATCCGGGAATGGGTGCGGTCGGTGCACCCCGGCGCGAGCAGCGCCGCGCTGGGCCAGGCGCCCAGCGTTCCCTCCGCTGACCTCGAGCGCATCTTCGGCGGCGTCATCGGCGAACTGCTGGAATTGGCGGGCTCCGAACCGTTTCCGGTGCGCTCGGCCCGCCGGATCGGCCGCAGCCTGGCCGACGCTCCGTTCGAGCGCACCCGCATGCTCGCCCCCGCCAGCCGAGCGCTGCTCGGACTCGCACCGGGCGTGCGCGGATCGCTGATCGCCACCCGCTGGTCGTTCATCGCCAGCCAGGCCATCGACGCCTACGCCGAGGCGCTGCAGCAGCGCGCCCTGGTCCAGCAGGAGCGCAGCCTGTCCGAGGCGGTGTCGGTGCGGGTGCAGGAGATCGCGGCCCTGCAGACCCGGCTGCGGCACGAGGCCACCCACGACGCGCTCACCGATCTGGCCAACCGCTCGCTGCTGCAGGAGCGGGTGCGGGTGATGGCCGCCGATCCGGCGCGCGGCGTCGGGCTGCTGCTCATCGACCTGGACGATTTCAAGGCGATCAACGACAACTACGGCCACACCGTCGGTGACGAGGTGCTGGTCAGCATCGCGCAGCGGCTGCGGGCGGCCTGTCCGCCGGAGACCGTGATCTCCCGCTACGGCGGCGACGAGTTCGTGGTGGCGCTGCCCGCGCGCCGCAATTCGCTCAGTGAGCTGGCCATGCGGGTGCTGGCGGCGCTGTGTGAGCCGGTGCCCACGGCTGCCGGATTCGTGCCCGCGTCGGCGAGTGTCGGGACCGCTTTCTGCCCGCCCGGTCGCGAGTGCGATTTCTCGGACCTGCTGCGTAGTGCGGATCGGGCCATGTACTCGGCGAAAACCGCTGGCAAACGACAGTTCGCGGTGTCGGAGCCGGACGAAGAGGAGGTTGATCCAGCCGGTCATACGACCCGTTTCGCGGCGGTAGCCGGATAGGCCGAGGATTCAGCGAGCCCGGAGCGAGTAGCAACTGGCTGGCGAATTTCGCCGCGTAGGCTGGTCGCGTGTCTACCGTCGCCGTTCTCCTGCTGATCATCGTCGTCGTGCTGCTGGCCGTGGTCGCGGTCAATCGCGGGCAACGCTCGCGGGCCGGGACCGAACTGGCCGACGCCAAGGCGGACGCGCGCCGGGTGATCGAGCGTCTCGGCGGCCAGGTCTACAACCTCACCGGCGGTGACGACGCCTCCAAGCAGGCGCTCGCCGACGCGGGGGAGCGGTTCAACGCCGCGGGCGCGCAGATCGAGCAGGCCGGGACCGCCGCACAGGCGCGGCTCGCGAAAGAGACGGCGCTCGAAGGGCTTTACTACGTGCGCGCGGCCCGCACCGCCATGGGAATGGATCCGGGCCCGGCCGTGCCCGAACTGGACGGGCAGCGCACCGCGGGTCGGGTGACCGAGGATCGGGCCATCGAATTCGAGGGGCGCCGGGTCGAGGCCTCGCCCATGCCGTCGCCGGCCACGCCGAACTACTACCCGGGTGGCCGGGTCGCGGGCCGGCCGGTACCTGCCGGTTGGTACTCCGAACCGTGGTGGAAGACCGCCCTGGTCGCCGGGGCCTGGGGCGTCGGGTCCGCACTGCTGTTCAATTCCCTGTTCAGCGGCATGTCCGGCGTCGGTTATGACGCGTCCGCCTTCGAAAGCGGTTACGGCGACGGCTATCAGGACGGCCTCGACGCCGCCGACGGCGGATATGCCGACGGCGGCTCGGACCAGGGCTCCTACGACCAGGGTGGCTACGACCAGGGCGGCTACGACCCCGGCACCCAGGACTTCGGTGGTCAGGACTTCGGCGGCGGCACCGATTTCGGCGATTTCGGCGGATTCGACGGCGGCGACTTCTGATCGTTCAGGAAGACCCGGATCGCCCGGATCAGCTGTTCGGGCTGATCCTCGGGTGAGAAGGTGCCCGAATCGTGGATCCACTCGATGCGCGCGTCCGGGAAGTCGACGGCCAATCGCTCGGCGTACCGCTCCGGGAAGAAGCGGTCACCCGCCGACCAGGCCAGCAGCACCGGGTTCTTGAAGTCCGCGAAAGTCCGTGCGGCGGACAGGGTGTACTGGCGATCGAGACCGGTGATCGCGCGCCGGACGTCCGCGCGGATGCCCTTCGCGCCGACCGGTAGCGCGTAGGAGTCGCTGGCCGCGCGGTCGATGGGGCGGCGGGCCAGCCAGCCGTAGGCGATGGGCAGGCGGCGGACGGGGCGCAGCCGCATGGTCGCGGCCAGCGAGGTGAGCGCGCCCGGGGTGCGGGCCGCCAGGCCCAGGTAGTCGAAGAACGACGGCGGGAAGTTCTCGTACGCGTCGCAGGAGGTCAGCACCAGCCGGGCGACGAGATCGGGGCGGGCGGCGAGCACCAGCTGGCTGACCGCGCCGCCGGAGTCGTTGCCCACCAGGGTGACCGGGCCCAGATCGAGCTCCTCGATGGCCGCGATGACCAGTTCGGCCAGGCCGGGTGGGGTCAGGTCCGCGTCGGGCATGGCCGTGGTGTGCGATCCGAACGGGAGGTCGATTGCCACGCAGCGGTATTCGCCGGAGAAGGCGGGGACGATCTTGCGCCACAGGTTGGCGTTGACCAGCAGTCCGTGCACGAAAACGATGGGATCGCCACTGCCGCTGTCGAAGACGGGCAGCGTGCCCTGCGGGAGCGCGAGTTCGCGGCGGGCGCCCAGTGCCGGATCGCGCCAGGCCGCGGGGGATTGGGGGGAGATGGTGTTCGTCATCTGTAGAACTCCCTCTGGAGTGGAGATGGTGAAGACCTTCTCAAACTAACAAACAGGCTGCCTGTTTTCAATGGTTCGGCGTTACGATCCACCTACCCGCTCAGAAAGGCGTCGATGATCAGGCAAGCCGAACGATCCGAGTCGACCCGCGCGAATCTGATGGCCGCAGCGCGCGAACTGTTCGCCGAACGCGGGTACGCCGCGGTCAGCACGCCCGAGATCGTGGAGCGGGCGGGCAGCTCCCGCGGCGCGCTGTACCACCAGTTCAAGGACAAGAAGGACCTGTTCCGCGCGGTCTACGAGCAGGAACAGCAGGCGATCCTGCAGCAGGTCGCCGAGACCATGGCCGAGGCCCCGCCCACCGACGCCATGGCCGTGCTGGAGGCGGGCCTGCACAACTTCCTGCTCTCCTGCGTCGACCCCGAACGCGTCCGCATCACCCTCATCGACGCCCCCGCGGTGCTCGGCTGGCAGGAGTGGCGTGAGGTCGACGAGAAGTACGGCCTCGGCCTGATCGTCGCGGGCCTGCAATCCGGAATCCAGACCGGGCAGCTGCGCGCCGATCTCGACATCCGGCCGCTGTCGCTGATGATCCTGTCCGCGCTCGGCGAGGCCGCCATGTTCATCGCCAACTCCGACGACCCCGAATCCGCCCGCGCCCGAACCGAACCCGCGGTGCTGGCACTGGTCGACGGCCTGCGGGTCTAGTCGGCGCACCCGTCGGCCCGGTTGCCGCCGTGGTCGCGGCGGAGGTTCTCCGCCGCGACACCCGGTCCGAGAGATACATATCCCGCCATTGCTCGTAGGTAGCCTTTGCGCATGTCCGAAGAGCGGTGGGGTGTCGTCCCGGATGAGGTGCGTGAGCTGAACGCCTCCCGGGAACGGCTACACGCGCTCGTCGAGGCCGTGTATACCGTGGTCTCCGCCGTCGACGTGGAACTCGTGCTGCACCAGCTGGTTACGGCGGCGGCCCGGCTGGTCGACGCCGAATACGGTGCGCTGGGTTTGCTGGAAGCCGATGACGGGAGCGGTGAGCAGCGGCCGGCGCGCTTCATCGCGGTCGGCATGGACGAGGAGACGATTCGCCGCATCGGGCACTGGCCGCGGGGGCGGGGGCTGCTCGGCCTCGTGCTGTCCGGGGACCACCCCGTGCGGCTGGCCAATCTCACCAAGCACCCGGCCTTCGAGGGCTGGCCCGCCGGGCATCCGGGCATGCGCAGCTTCCTCGGGGTGCCGGTGCGTTATCGCGATACCGTCCTCGGGAACCTGTATTTCACCAATAAGCGCGGCGGGCCGTTCAGCGACGAGGACGAGCGGATCATCGAGGCGCTCGCCGTGACCGCCGCCGTGAAGATCACCAATGTCCGGATGCACGACCAGGTGCGGCGCGATGCCGTACAGCGGCATCAGGATTCGGCCACCATCTTCTCGCTCCGGTCCGCCGCCGGAGCGCCGCCGAACTCGGCGGCACCCTCGAACTCGGGCCGGGATTCGACGGGCGCGGAACCGCGCTGATGTGGTGGGTTCCGATTCCGCGGGCCTGAGGATCAGTTGGCGGGCTGCGCCGGGGCGGCCGGAATCGGCGCGGTCGTGGTCTTGTCGGCCCACTTGGTGGTGCCGTCGGCCGCCTGCATGGTGGTGAGCAGGTCGATGCCATTCGCGATGAGGGTGGGTCCACCCACGGCGATCGAGCCGATGATGCCGCCGACGGTCGCGCCGGTCATGAAGCCCGGCAGGCAGCCCAGCGCCAGCGTGGCCACACAGCCGATGGTCGCGCCGATGGCGGTGCCGACGAAGGTGCCGATGGTGGTGGCCAGGCCGAACTGGCTGCTGAAGTTGTTCGTGGCGCGGTCGTTCTCCAGTTGCGAGGCAACGGGTTTCACGGCCAGCGGCTGCGACAGCGACACTCCGTCGGGCTTCGCGGGGGTGAGGGACAGGACGGTGCCGTCCTTCTGCACCTCCGGCTGGACCGGGATGTCGGTCTGCCCCAGATGGAATGCCAGCGGCAGCGACAGCAGCACCTTGCCGTCGCCGTCCTTCACGTTCACGACGTCCGGGCCCTGGGTCAGCTCGAAGGTGCCGCCCTTGAGGGTGGTGACCACCGCGCCGTTCACCAGCTTGGTCGAGTAGGCGAGGCCGGGGGCGTCGGCGGGCTGGGCGTTCGCCGGGACGGTTGCCGGCGGTAGGACTGCCGGGGTGACAAAAGCTCCGATCACCAGGGTGGTAGCCGCGGCGGCGCTGCGGAACTGCATGCGGTATCCAATCCGTCAACAGGTGTGGGGCGATACGAACCCAGGAGCTTAATGGAATTCGATGGTGCCGAACAGGTTTCGGGCGCAAGAGGCCACGCTGGGAATTATTCGTCCGTTATCGGGAAATGATCCCTAACGTCCGGGTTGCCGCAGTGTGGCTCACCATAGTGCCCGAAGTGTGCCCCGCGCCGCCGATTCGGCAAACTCCTCTCCATGAGCCTCAGATACAGCGCCGGCGTCCTGCTCTTCCGCCGCACCACCGGCCTCGAAGTGCTGCTCGGGCACATGGGCGGCCCGCTGTGGGCGAAGAAGGACGCCTCCGCCTGGTCCATCCCCAAGGGCGAATACGAGCCCGACGAGGAATCCGCGCGCGCGGCCGCCGGGCGCGAATTCGACGAAGAACTCGGATTACCGGTGCCCGACGGCGAGTGGATCGCCCTCGGCGACGTCGAATACGGGAGTGGCCGGGGCAGGAAACAACTCACGGTCTGGGCCGTGGAAGCCGATCTCGACCCGGCGCGAGTCGTGCCCGGGACCTTCGAAATGGAATGGCCCCCGCGCTCCGGGCGCATGGCGGAATTCCCGGAGATCGACCGCGTCGACTGGTTCGACCTCGACACCGCGCACGAGAAGCTCGGCAAGGGGCAGCGGCCCTACCTGGACCTCCTCCGCGACCAGCTGGGCTGAGCACGTCGCGTGGCACGCGGATGCGTGCCACGCGACGCCACTCACAGTCGTGGGTCCACCGGCTCGGTCTCGAGCGTGAGGATCGCGAACACCGCCTCGTGGACCCGCCACAGCGGCTCCCGGGCGACGAAGCGGTCCAGGGCCTCCAGCCCCAGCGCGTACTCGCGCAGGGCCATGGACCGTTTGCCGCCGAGCCCGCGCTGCCGCAGCCGGTCCAGCTGATCCGGGCGCAGGTACTCCGGGCCGTAGATGATCCGGAGGTATTCCGGCCCACGGCATTTCACGCCCGGCTGCACCGGCCTGCCACTGCGGGTGCCGGCGCCGGACACCAGCGAGCCCAGCGGCTTGACCACCATGCCCTCGCCGCCGGCCGCGGTCATCTCGGTCCACCAGGCCGTGGCGGCGGCCTCGGTCTCCGGGGCGGACAGGTCCACCACGCGGCGGGCCGTCGCGGTGAAGAGCTCCGGGTCGGCCGCGATCAGGCGGTCGATGCGCTCCAGGTGCCAGGTGTGGTCGCGCCCGGCGTAATTCGCGCCCGAGGCGGCCAGCAGCTGGAACGGGGCCAGACGCACGCCCTCCAGGCCGTCGGTGGGCCAGCAGTAGCGGCCGTAGGCGGCGGTGAAGGCGTCGGCGTCCTCGAGGCGCGCGGTGGTGCGCGCGGCGAGATCGCCTACCTCCACGCCTCTTTCGGCCGCGGCCGCCAGGACGGCCGAGGCGTCGGCGAGCGAGGCGCGAGCCGCCGCGCCGACCGCCGCGTACTGGGAGCGCAACAACCCCAGCGCCTTCGCCGACCACGGCAGCAGCTCGGTGTCCAGCAGCAGCCAGTCGGTGCCCAATTCCTCGAACAGCCCGGCAGTTTCGGCCGCCGCGCGCACCCGGGCGAGCAGGGCCTCGGTGCGCTCCGGATCGTCGAAGAAGGGACGGCCGGTGCGGGTGTACACCGCGCCCGTGCTGCCGTCCTCCACGCCGAACCGGTCGCGGGCCGCCTCGGCCGACCGCGAAACCGCCACCACCGCACGCGAACCCATGTGCTTCTCCTCGCACACCACGGTGTCCACGCCCTCGGAGCGGTAGTACTCGAAGGCCTGGGCCGGGTGCTCGAGATAGCCGTCCAGGGTGGAGGTGGCGCACGGGGACATGGTCGGCGGCAGGTACACCAGCCAGCGCGGATCCACGGCGAAGCGGCTCATCACCTCGAGCGCGGCGCTCGCGGCGTCCTCCCGCACGGTGACCCGGCCCAGGTGGCGGGTCTCCACCACCCGGCGGCCCAGCACGTCGTCGAGGTCCAGGACGCCCGGATCCCGCCGCACCACGGCCTCACCCGTGGCGAAGGTGGCGGCTTGCAGCGGGCGCACCGGTTCGAACCAGACCTGTTCGGCGGCAACCGATACCGGCTCCCGCTCCGGGTAGCGCAGGGCGGTCAGGCGGCCGCCGAACACCGCGCCGGTGTCCAGGCACAGGGTGTTGTTCACCCACACCAGTTCGGTCATCGGCGTGTGGCCGTAGAGCACCAGCGCCTTGCCGCGGTAGTCGTTGGCCCACGGGTAGCGCACCGGCAGCCCGTATTCGTCGGTCTCGCCGGTGGATTCGCCGTACATGGCGAACTCGCGCACCCGGCCCGAGGTGCGGCCCTGGTACTCCTCCTTCAGGCCGGCGTGCGCGACCACCAGGTCGCCGCCGTCGAGCACATAGTGGCTGACCAGACCGCGCATGAACTCCTGTGCGGCCTTGCGGAATTCGGCGTCCTCGGCCTCCAGCTGCGCCAGCGACTCGGCCAGGCCGTGCTTCACCGTGACGCGGCGGCCGTCGAGGGCGCGCACCAGTTTGAACTCGTGGTTGCCGGTGACGCACAGCGCGTTCCCGGACGCCACCATGCCCATCACCAGGCGCAGCACGCCCGGGGTGTCGGGCCCGCGGTCGACCAGGTCGCCGACGAACACCGCGGTGCGGCCGTCGGGGTGGCGGGCGTCCACCGGGCGATCCGCGTCGTCGCGGATCAGGACGTAGCCGAGCTCGCCCAGCAGCGTCTCCAGTTCGCTCCGGCAGCCGTGCACGTCACCGATCACATCGAACGGGCCGGTGAGATCGGTCCTGTCGTTCCACAGCCGTTCGTCGCGGATGGTCGCCGCCTCGACCTCGTCCACGCCGCGCAGCACGTGCACGGTGCGGAAACCCTCGCGCTCCAGGAACTTCAGCGAGCGCTTCAGGTCGCGCTGGTGGCGGCCGACCACGTGCGGGCCCAGATCCGCGCGGTCCACCCGCTGGGCATTGCGCTGCACGCAGACGTTCTCGGGGACGTCCAGCACGATCGCCACCGGCAGCACGTCGTGGGCGCGCGCCAGCTCCACCAGCGACTGCCGCGCCTTGGGCTGCACATTGGTGGCGTCGATGACCGTGCGCAGGCCGCGCCGCAGCCGTACGCCCGCCACGTGGTGCAGCAACTCGAACGCGGCCGCGGTGGCCGACTGATCGGCCTCGTCATCGCTGACCAGGCCGCGATAGGCGTCCGAGGACAGCACCGCCGTCGACCGGAAATGCTTGTGCGCGAACGTGGACTTGCCCGAACCGCTGCTGCCGATCAAGACGACCAGCGACAGCGCCGGGACGGACAGTTCTGCCATTACGCGGCTCCCTTCTCGTCGCCGTCGTGGTTCTCGGTGAACCCGTTGTTCCTGGTGAACACAGCCATCTGTGTCGAGGCCCCCACTTCCACATCCACGGGCCCCACCGGCTCGAAGCGCACGGCATACCCGTACGCCGCACCGACCCGGAGTGCCCAGTCCGCGAATTCTGCCCTGGTCCACTCGAATCGGTGATCCGAATGCCGGAACGCACCCGCGGCCAGACCGTCGTAGCGGACGTTGAACTCGCTGTTCGGCGTGGTCACGACCACCGCGCCCGGGGCCGCCGCCCCGAACACGGCCTGCTCCAGCGCTTTCAACCGGGTGGCGTCGACGTGCTCGATCACCTCCATGAGCACCGCCGCGTCGTACCCCTTCAGCGCGGCGTCGGTGTAGGTCAGCGCGCCCTGCCGGACCGTGACCCGCCGCGCCTGCCACTCCGGCAGTCGGCGGACCCGTCGCGCGGCGATCTTCAACTCGCGCATCGAGACATCGATGCCGACGATCTCGCCGAACGCCCGGTCCGTCGCCAGCTCCAGCAGCAGCGCGCCCTGACCGCATCCGAGATCGAGCACCCGGCTCGCCCCGGTCGCCAGCACGGCCCGATGCACGGCGGCGCGTCGCAGCACCGCCAGTGACGGGGCGTGCTCCTCGGTTTCGGCCGACTCGGCCGCATCGCCGTCGCTTCCGGCAGCGGCATCGCCCGTCGCTTCGGCAGCGGTATCCGCCGCGTCGTCAGCATCCACCTCGATCGCGTCGAGCTCTTCCGGGGCCGCGTCGTCCAGCTCGGCCAAGCGGGCCAGCGCCGTACGGACCAGGGTGTGGCGGCGCGTCAGATACCGGCGGGTGATCCACTCGCGTTCCGGGTGACCGGTGAGCCAGCCCTCGCCGAAGCGCAGGAGCTTGTCGATCTCGGCGGCGTCCAGCCAGTAGTGCTTGCTGCCGTCGAGGACGGGGAGCAGGACGTACAGATGGGCCAGCGCGTCGGCCAGGCGCAGCGTGCCGGTGAGTTCGATACGGACGTAGTGGGAGTCGCCCCACTCGGGAAAAGCGGGATCCAACGGCAGGGGAGTGGCCACGACCGTCCAGCCGAGCGGCGCGAAGACACGCTCGGCGTACTCGGGCCCGCTCTTACAGGGGACCGCCGGCAGTTCGATGCGCAGGTCCAGGGGCGTCTCGGCCAGCTCCGGACGCTGGGCGCAGCGGCCGTGCAGCGCGGAGCCGAACACGGTCGAGATCGCCACGGACAGCAGCGACGACGCCGCGTACGGCCGGTCGTTCACGTACTGGCCGAGGCTGAAGTCCGGTGTGCCCTTGGACTTTCCACGCACCAGCCGCACCGGGTCGATCTCCAGCAGCAGCGCCACGGTGCAACGGCCGTCGCTCGCCTCCGGGTAGAGGACGTGCGCGACACCGTAGGACTGCTCGAAAGTCTGTCTGCGCGAAGGATTCTTGTGCAGCAGATACCCCAGATCGGTGGCGGGCCATTCGGCTCCCACGGGGCGCGTACAAGAGATCGTCACCAGCATCCTGAGATGCTCCCGTAGGCCACGGGCGGTCGCAAACAATTTTCCGTCTACGGAAGCCGTTGCGGCGGGCCCGAATTGTCACGGACCGGTCGCGATGTCCCGATAACCGGTTGCCGCGGGTAATCGGTGCGCCCACACTCGGAAATCAAGCGGCTACGGGGGTGGCGGTATGCGCCGAAGTGATCCGATGAACCGGCGGGGGAATGCCGGACGACTTCCACTGGTGTCCGTCGCGGTGCTGGTCAGCGCCTGCGCCATCGCGGGCGCACCGCGCGCGGCCACACCGGAACTGCGCTCCCTGGATCTGGGCGGCTACAGCGGCCGGCCACTCGCGGCCCCCGGGGACACCGGCGAAACCTATACGCGGCTGCTGGAATCGGTCCGCATGGCCGACGCCGTCGTCTCGCCGCGCGACGTCGACCCCGCCCTGTCCCGGCTCTCGGCCATCCCGGTGCCGACGCCGACGGACGCGGTCGGCATCCTCGCCGAGGCGACCCGGCCGACCCTCACCGCGCACGGCATGCTGGCCGGATTCAGCATCGGCGGCACCGACGACCCGAGTGGCACCCCGACGGAGGGCGCGGCCACCGGACTGCGGATCACGGTGCTGCGCATGCGTGACCCCATGGCGGCCATCGACACCGCCCGCGAGATCGACGCCGCCGACGCCGCGGTCAATCGCGACAATGTCAGGGTCCAGTTCGCCGAATACTTTGCGACACACGGGCATTGGCGTCCGATGGTTCCGACCATGGCCGTCACGCTCGCCCACGGCCCCTACGTCGTGAGCCTCTTCATCGTCGATCGGACCACCGACCGCGCCGCCATGAAGACCCTCGCCGCTCGCGCTTTCGACGCGGAACTCCCACGGCTGGAGGCCTTCACGGCCACCGCGCCGGAGGCGCTCTCGGCGCTGACCCTCGACCCGGACGGCATGCTGTCGCGCCTGCTGCCCGCCCAGCCCGGACACTGGCCGTATCCCACGCTGTTCCAGGACGAATACGGCCTCATCGCGGGCTGGGGCGGGCCGCGGCGCGCCACCGGAGTCGTCTACGGTCCGGTCGTCGCCGGGCTGCTGATCGACCGTCCTGGTGAGGACAGCCTCGCGGTTCAGGCCGCGGCCGTCACGGATTCCACACGGCTGCTGCGTTTTTCCGATGCCGTCAGCGCACGGCACGCGCTGCGGCGGCTCTCGGAGCCGACCGCCACCCGAACCGTCGTACCCGCGCCCGACGGCGTCCCGGAAGCCGTCTGCCTGCGCGATGCCGATGCCGCGGCGCACAACGAATACACCTGCCTTGTACTGGACGGTCG
Source organism: Nocardia sp. NPDC004340 (assembly GCF_053602575.1). Taxonomy (NCBI): domain Bacteria; kingdom Bacillati; phylum Actinomycetota; class Actinomycetes; order Mycobacteriales; family Nocardiaceae; genus Nocardia; species Nocardia sp. NPDC004340. The sequence continues at coordinate 137,860 of NZ_JBSGDW010000006.1, read as the reverse complement.
CTATCTGGCCTCGGTATCCGGCCCCACCGAATCGGCCGTCCACCAGATGGCCGCCGCCCAGTACGCCATCCTCGTCAGCGCCCGCTGACCACACCCGGCGCGCCGCCGAAACCCTTGCGGGCGCGCCCCGACCGGCTCGACCGCCCGAAGCCGTGTAGGTTCGGCGCGGCGTCGCAATCTGTGCGGCAACCGGACTCGACGGACAGGAGCGGGAATGCGCTTGGTGGGCAAGGTCGGTGTGATCGGTGCGGTCGCGGCCGCCACGATGCTGGCGGCCGGTTGCGGTGGCAGCAGCGACAACAAGGCGTCGTCGACCACGACGACGACCGCCGCCGCTTCGACCAGCGCGGCCGCCACCACGGCCGCGAGCAAGGGCCGCGAGTGCACCGCCGAGGACATCAAGGTGGACGGCGGCTTCGGCACCGCGCCGACCATCACGCTGCCCGCCGACTGCGATCCGCCCAAGGAGCTCATCACCAAGGACCTGGTCGTGGGCAGTGGCCCCGAGGCCAAGGCCGGGGACAAGCTGAGCACCAACTACACGCTGATCACCTGGTCCAACCAGAAGAAGCTGGACAGCTCCTTCGACCGCGGCAAGCCGCTGCCCCTCACGCTGGGCGCGGGCCAGGTCATCAAGGGCTGGGACCAGGGCCTGGTCGGCATCCAGGAGGGCAGCCGCCGGCTGCTCATCATCCCGCCCGCCCTCGGCTACGGCGACCGCCCGCCGAGCGGCATGAAGCCGGGCGAGACGCTGGTCTTCGTGACCGACGCCGTCAAGGTCGGTAGCTGAGATAAACCGCCAGTACCAGGGCGACCGGTCCACCGACCGGCCGCCCCGGTGCCCTGTGCGGCATTCGGGCGCCCCCTGCGCGACGACCGGTTACACGGCCCCCCGGGCCGTCAACTAACCTGGTCGGGATGCGTTCGGGGGGAACCTAGACGTCAACCATGAACAACGAACAAGGAGCATGTCCGTGAAGAGCACCGTCGAGCAGCTGAGCCCGACTCGGGTCCGCATCAATGTCGAGGTGCCCTTCGAGGAGCTCAAGCCGGACTTCGACCGCGCCTACAAGGCTCTCGCGCAGCAGATCCGTATCCCCGGCTTCCGTCCGGGCAAGGCGCCGGCCAAGCTTCTCGAGGCCCGTGTCGGCCGTGGCGCCGTGCTGGAGCAGGTCGTCAACGACGTGCTGCCCAAGCGCTACAGCGAAGCCGTGATCGAGACCGAGGTGAAGGTCATCGGTCAGCCGGAGATCGAGATCACCAAGATCGAGGACGGCCAGGAGCTGGCCTTCACCGCCGAGGTCGACATCCGCCCGGAGATCACCCTGCCGGACTTCTCGGCCGTCGCCGTCACCGTCGACCCGATCGAGATCACCGACGCCGACATCGACGAGCAGCTGCAGTCGCTGCGTCAGCGCTTCGGCACCCTGACCGCGGTCGAGCGGGCCATCGAGAACGGTGACTTCGTCTCCATCGACCTGTCCGCCACCGTCGACGGCGAGGCCGTCGAGGAGGCCTCCACCACCGGCCTGTCCCACGAGGTCGGCTCCGGCCAGCTCATCGAGGGCCTGGACGAGACCCTGATCGGCCTCAAGGAGAGCGAGTCCAAGGACTTCACCTCCAAGCTGGTCGCCGGTGAGCACGCGGGCAAGGAAGCCGTCATCACCGTGACCGTGCAGTCGGTCAAGGAGCGCGAGCTGCCCGAGGCCGACGACGAGTTCGCCCAGCTGGCCAGCGAGTTCGACACCATCGACGAGCTGAAGGAAGACCTCAAGACCCGCGTCGAGCGCGTCAAGAAGGTCACCCAGGCCGGCGAGATCCGCGACAAGGTGCTCGAGCAGCTGCTCGAGACCGTCGAGATCCCGCTGCCCGAGGGCGTCGTCAAGGCCGAGATCGACGCCGTCGAGCACGACGCCGTCCACGGCTTCGACCACGACGAGGCCAAACTGGCCGAGGCGCTCGAGGCGCAGGGCTCCTCGCTCGAGGAGTTCAAGGCCGACACCAAGCAGGCCGCCGAGAAGTCGGTCAAGACCCAGCTGCTGCTGGACGCCGTCGCCGAGGCCGAGAACACCCAGGTCGGCCAGGACGAGCTGTACGAGCGGATCATCTTCCAGGCGCAGCGCTACGGCATGAGCCCGGACCAGTTCATCCAGCAGATCCAGCAGGCCGGCCAGCTCGGCGCCGTCTTCGCCGACGTGCGTCGCGGCAAGGCCCTCGCCGGTGTCGTGGTCCAGGCCGCCGTCACCGACACCGCCGGCAACACCGTGGACACCGCCGAGATGTTCGGCAACCCGGCCGACGAGGCCGAGGAGGTCTCCGCCGAGGAGCTGGCGACCGTCGCCGACGCCACCGAGGCCGCCGAGGCCGAGGCCGAGGCCAAGTAAGAATTTCATCGCACCCCTGTGTACGGGGGTTCTCGGGGTGACACCCCCGAGAACCCCCGTACACCGGAACGCGAAGCGTTGACGTAAGTTTGCGCTGTGAGCGAAGCAGGGCGGTACCGGGAGTTCGGTGCCGCCCTGCTTCGTTAGGGTTTGTGTCAGCGAATCAGTAGGGGCTTGTTAACCGAGCCGTTGAGAGAGGGCAGGTATCCGTGACAATTCATCAGGCAGGGGTGCGCATGACATCCGCGACTGCTGGTCTGAACCTCAGTGATTCGGTGTACGAGCGCCTGCTGCGCGAGCGCATCATCTTCCTGGGCACTCAGGTCGACGACGACATCGCCAACAAGCTGTGCGCGCAGATCCTGCTGCTGACGGCCGAGGACCCGACCAAGGACATCTCGCTCTACATCAACTCCCCGGGTGGTTCGGTGACCGCCGGCATGGCCATCTACGACACCATGCAGTTCGCCGAATGCGACATCCGGACCGTCGGCATGGGTCTGGCCGCCTCCATGGGCCAGTTCCTGCTCGCCGCGGGCACCAAGGGCAAGCGCTACGCGCTGCCGCACGCGCGGATCATGATGCACCAGCCGTCGGCCGGTCTCGGTGGTTCGGCCGCCGACATCGCCATCCAGGCCGAGCAGTTCGCCTACACCAAGCGTGAGCTGAACGAGCTGCAGTCCCAGCACACCGGCAAGTCCATCGAGCAGGTCACCGCCGATGCCGACCGCGACCGCTGGTTCACCGCCGCAGAGGCGCTCGACTACGGCTTCATCGACCATGTGGTCACCCACGCCAGCCAGGCGAACGGCAGCAGCAGCAAGTAGTTCCGCAGCCCACCACACAGACTTTGGAGAGACGTTTATGTCCAACATGATCGATCCGCGGGCCGCGGGCATCACTTTCGCCGCCGCCGGTAACCTGCCGCAGTCGCGCTACATCCTGCCGCAGTTCACCGAGCAGACCAGCTTCGGCGTCAAGACCTCGGACCCGTACAACAAGCTGTTCGAGGAGCGAATCATCTTCCTGGGCAACCAGGTCGACGATGTCTCCGCCAACGACATCATGGCGCAGCTGCTGGTGCTCGAGTCCCAGGACCCGGACCGCGACATCACCATGTACATCAACTCGCCCGGCGGCTCGTTCACCGCGCTGATGGCCATCTACGACACCATGCAGTACGTGCGCGCCGACGTCGCCACCGTCTGCCTGGGCCAGGCCGCCTCGGCCGCCGCGGTCATCCTCGCGGCCGGCGCCCCCGGCAAGCGCGCCGCGCTGCCCAACGCCCGCATCCTGATCCACCAGCCGTCCACCTCGGGCGGCATCCAGGGCCAGGTCTCCGACCTCGAGATCCAGGCCGCCGAGATCGAGCGCATGCGTCGCCTCATGGAGACCACGCTGGCTCGCCACACCGGCAAGGACTCGGACGTCATCCGCAAGGACACCGACCGCGACAAGATCCTCACCGCCGAAGAGGCGAAGGGCTACGGGATCGTGGACACGGTGTTCGAGTACCGCAAGCTCAGCGCCCAGAAGTGAGCTGGGCGGGTGGCGGGGTCGCGGCGTGCCGCGAACGTCCCGCCACCCGGGCAGAGGTGAGTCCACGCACATGTCCGGCGAGAAACGTGCCCAAGTTGTCGACCTCGGTCACGCGAAACGGGTACGGTCACTCTAGGGACCTTTGCTCGTGGTTGTCGGCTCTGCTCTTCGTTCGAAATCAGGTTTGGATAGACAGCCGAATCGCCGGATCCGCAAAATCAGGGGTCGCGGCATACGCTCGAAGAAGGCAGCTCGCCGACAACCGGGGACAGACGGTTGCACGCGGACAAGGAAGTAGGGACCCAGGAGATGGCGCGCATCGGTGATGGCGGCGATCTGTTGAAGTGCTCGTTCTGCGGAAAGAGCCAGAAGCAGGTCAAGAAGCTCATTGCGGGACCGGGGGTGTACATCTGCGACGAGTGCATCGACCTGTGCAACGAGATCATCGAGGAAGAGCTCGCCGAATCCAGCGAGGTCAAGCTCGACGAACTCCCCAAGCCCGCGGAAATCCGGGACTTCCTGGAGCAGTACGTGATCGGGCAGGATTCCGCGAAGCGGACGCTCGCGGTGGCGGTCTACAACCACTACAAGCGCATTCAGGCGGGCGACAAGGGCCGCGACTCCCGGGGTGAACCGGTCGAGTTGGCCAAGTCCAACATCCTGATGCTCGGCCCCACCGGCTGTGGCAAGACCTACCTGGCACAGACGCTGGCGAAGATGCTGAACGTGCCGTTCGCCATCGCCGACGCCACCGCGCTGACCGAGGCCGGCTACGTCGGTGAGGATGTCGAGAACATCCTGCTCAAGCTGATCCAGGCCGCCGACTACGACGTCAAGCGCGCCGAGACGGGCATCATCTACATCGACGAGGTCGACAAGATCGCCCGCAAGTCGGAGAACCCGTCCATCACCCGCGACGTCTCCGGTGAGGGCGTGCAGCAGGCGCTGCTGAAGATCCTGGAAGGCACCCAGGCCTCGGTGCCGCCGCAGGGCGGCCGCAAGCACCCGCACCAGGAATTCATCCAGATCGACACCACGAATGTGCTGTTCATCGTGGCGGGCGCGTTCGCCGGCCTGGAGCGCATCGTGCAGGACCGGGTCGGCAAGCGCGGCATCGGTTTCGGCGCGGAGGTCCGGTCCAAGGCCGAGATCGACACCGCCGACCACTTCGCCGAGGTCATGCCCGAGGATCTGATCAAGTTCGGTCTGATCCCCGAGTTCATCGGCCGTCTGCCCGTCGTCGCCTCGGTCACCAACCTGGACAAGGAATCCCTGGTCCGGATTCTGGCCGAGCCGAAGAACGCCCTGGTGAAGCAGTACGTGCGCCTGTTCGAGATGGACGGCGTGGATCTGGAGTTCACCCAGGACGCCCTGGAAGCCGTTGCGGATCAGGCGATCCTGCGTGGCACCGGCGCCCGCGGTCTGCGCGCCATCATGGAGGAAGTCCTCCTCCCGGTCATGTACGACATCCCCAGCCGGGATGACGTGGCCAAGGTGGTCGTCAACGCCGACACGGTGAACGACAATGTGCTGCCGACCATCGTGCCGCGCAAGCGCTCGGCCCCCGAGCGCCGCGAGAAGTCGGCGTAGCCCGACCCGAACGACACCGGCTCCGCGAGATTCCTCTCGCGGAGCCGGTTCCTTTGTGCCGTTGTGGTTCGGTCGGCGGAGAAGTCGTCGTAGGTCGCTGCGCCGGGCGCTGACCAGCCGCCGTGCGCGAACCCGACCGACAGTTCGTTGGTGTTCTGCTGTGGGCTCCGTCCGTTTCCGGATAGCCGTGGAGTCGGTGACGGTCGGGGTGAGCCGACTGTGCCCGTGTCGAGAATCGCCGTTGATCCTCCGTGGTTCGCCGTTGAACCTTTACTCCGCTACTCCGAAAATCGGTGCGTTCGGGTCACCTGTTACGACGACGCGACCACGGAGAATTCATCGCTGGGCGGTATTGCCGCGGCGGGGGAATTTGAACGTGAAGGGGGCCGGTTCCGGGACCGGGAACCGCTCACGCGGGGCTACCAGCAGGACGGCCAGGGCGAGCGCCGGGAGCAGCAGGGCCGCGAAGAGCGACAGGCCGTAGCTGAGGCCGCTGAGCGCGTCCGGCCGGTGGAAGGCGTGGTACAGGAAATGTGGGAGGCCGAAGACCAGCCAGCCCAGTCCGGAGACCCGGGCGATGACGCTGTCGCGGTAGTAGAGCGCGGCGGCGGAGACGGCGCCCAGCGCGAGGAAGAAGGCCCCCACGTCGGCGGCCAGGTGATGGTTGTAGGGCCCGTCGGCGCGCACCCAGCGCAGCCCGAATCCCGGATAGCTGTCGTAGAACGATTCCGGGGCGATCACCGCCCACAGTCCGGTGACCAGGCCGGTCGCGGTGAGCACCCCCAGCATGATGAGCAGGGCGATCCAGCGCCGCCGGTTGATCTCCAGCCGCATACTGATCCGCACCCCGTCACCGGTGCCGCGCAACGAGATCCGCACAGGCCCTCCCACCCTCGCCGAATCACTGTGCTGTCACCGTAATTCGGGCGGGGGTGAGGGGCAAGCCTGTGGCTAGATCTGCTCCATCTTCAGGTCGTCCTGACCCCAGTAGGCGCGCATCTTGATGATCTTGCCTTCGTCGTTCAGCTCCATCACGTCGATGGGCGCCAGGGTCATGCGGTGCCCGTTGGACACGGTGACCAGGGTGAAGTGGGCCGCGACGTGGTTGCCGGCCACCTTGACGGTGTGCAGCTCGGTCTCGCGCTCGAGGTTCTCCAGCGCCTTGTACAGCTCGCCGATGGCCTCGTGGCCACGACGTTCGGGGCTGCCGATCGGGTCCTCGATCACGGCGTCCTCGGCGTACAGGTCGAGGATCGCCGAGGTCGGGCCGGTCGCGACCAGCTTCACGTACTGCTCCACGACATCCCGGGGCTGCGCTGCCATAGGGGTTCTCCCATCAGAATTGAAACGTGTTCTATTGCGGAGACTAGCAGCCGGAGCGGCGGAAAGGACCCCGCTGCCTCACCCTGTGGAACACCGCGGGCATCACAGTGCGATGCGGTCCTCGCCGGTGTAGATGTTCATGGTTTCACCGCGTAGGAAACCGACCAGGGACAGGCCGGAATCGGCGGCCAGATCCACCGCCAGCGAGCTGGGGGCCGACACCGCGCCCAGCACCGGAATGCCCGCCATGACGGCCTTCTGGACCAGCTCGAAGGAGGCGCGGCCACTCACCATGAGGATGAGATCGCTTGCGGGGAGCCGATTCTCGCGCAAGGCCCAGCCGACCAGCTTGTCCACGGCATTGTGCCGGCCGATATCCTCGCGCACCGCCACGGCCTCGCCGTCGGCGGTGAACAGGCCCGCGCCGTGCAGGCCGCCGGTGGCGTCGAAAACCTGCTGGCGGGAACGGAGTTCGGCCGGGAGCTTGGCGAGGGTGTGCACATCGATGCGGGGCGCGCCCGCCGGGATCTCGTGGCGGATACGGGTCCGGACCTCGTCCAGGGCCGTCTTCCCGCACAGGCCGCACGAGCTGTTGGTCAGGAACGGCCTGGGCTGGATCGGCACCGGATTCCGCAGCTGGACGTCGAGGACGTTGTAGGTGTTCTGCCCGTTCTCGTCGGTGCCCGCGCAGTAGCGGGCGCTGACGATGTCCTCGGCCGTGTCGATGACACCCTCGGCGTAGAGGAAGCCGTGCACCAGATCGATGTCCGCGCCCGGCGTCCGCATGGTGACCGTCAGTGACTGCCCGCCGGTGCGGATCTCCAGGGGCTCCTCGACGGCCAGGGTGTCCGGCCGCGTGATGGTGCCGTGCGGGGAGATGCGCAGCGTGCGGCGGCGTGCGGTGACTCGGCTCATGCGGGGCCCCGGTTCATGCGGTGACGTGGGTGTGCGGTTCGAAACGGATGGTGACGGCCTTGGAGACGGGCGTGTTGGAGCGTTTCGCCACGTGGTCCAGGGGGATCAGGGGGTTGGTCTCCGGATAGTAGGCGGCGGCATTGCCGCGCGGGGTCGGGTAGCCGACCAGCCGGAACCCGGCGACGCTGCGCTCGCTGCCGTCCTCGAACTCGGAGACGACGTCCACCAGGTCGCCCTCGGCGAATCCGAGCGCGGTGATGTCGGCGGGGTTGACCAGCACCACCCGGCGGCCGTTGTGGATGCCGCGGTAGCGGTCGTCGAGGCCGTAGATGGTGGTGTTGTACTGGTCGTGGCTGCGCAGGGTCTGCAGGATGAGGCGGCCCGCGGGGACGGGCAGCCAGTGCAGGTCGTTGACCGCGAAATTGGCCTTGCCGGTGGCGGTGCGGAACTCGCGGGCGTCGCGCGGCGGGTGCGGCAGCTGGAATCCGTTGCGGCCGCGCACCTTCGCGTTGTAGTCGGCGCAGCCGGGCACGACCTGCGCGATGGCGTCGCGGATCCGGTCGTAGTCGCGGCGGAACGCGCCCCACGGGACCGCGTGCTCGGGTCCGAACAGCTCCTGGGCGAGCTCGCACACGATGGCGACCTCGCTGCGCAGCTGATCGCTGACCGGGGTCAGGCGGCCGGTCGAAAGGTGCACCATGGACATGGAGTCCTCGACCGAAACCTGTTGGCGCACACCGTCCTGGACGTCCTCGTCGGTGCGGCCCAGCGTCGGCAGGATCAGCGCGGTGTGTCCGTGCACCACGTGGCTGCGGTTGAGTTTCGTCGAAACCTGCACGGTGAGAGCGCACGTGCGCAGCGCGGCCTCGGTGACCTCGGTGTCGGGGGTGGCGGAGACGAAATTGCCGCCCATGCCGAAGAACACCTTGCCGCGGCCGTCGCGCATGGCGCGGATGGCGTTCACGGTGTCGAAGCCGTGGGTGCGGGGGCTGGTGATGCCGAATTCGCGGTCCAGGGCGGCCAGGAAGGGTTCGGGCATCTTCTCCCAGATGCCCATGGTGCGGTCGCCCTGCACATTGGAGTGGCCGCGCACCGGGCACACGCCCGCACCGGGCTTGCCGATCATGCCGCGCAGCAGCAGGAGATTGGTGGCCTCCTCGATGGTGGCGACGCCGTGCACCTGCTGGGTCAGGCCCATGGCCCAGCAGATGATGGTCGACTGCGACTCGGCCAGCAGTGCCGCGGTGCGGTCGAGGTCTTCGCGCGTCAGCCCGGTGGCTTCGACGACCGTGTCGAGATCGACGGCGCGCATGTGCTTCTCGTAGTCGGCGAAGCCCGCGGTGTGCGCGTCCACGAAGGCGCGGTCCACCACGGTGCCGGGCGCGCGGTCCTCGGCGTCGAACAGCAGCTTGGCCAGGCCCTGGAACAAGGCCATATCGCCGCCCAGGCGGATCTGCAGGAAGTCGTCGGCGATGCTGATGCCGCCGGTGAAGCCCTTGACGGTCTGCGGATCCTTGAAACCGATGAGGCCGGTCTCGGGCAGCGGGTTGACCGCGATCACGGTCGCGCCGTGCGCTTTCGCCTCACCCAGCGCCGACAGCATGCGCGGGTGGTTGGTGCCCGGGTTCTGGCCGGCCACGATGATCAGGTCGGCCTTGGTGAAGTCATCGATGGTGACCGAGCCCTTGCCGATGCCGATCGAGCTGACCAGGGCGGTGCCCGAGGACTCGTGACACATGTTCGAGCAGTCGGGCAGATTGTTGGTGCCGTAGGCGCGGACCAGCAGCTGGTAGAGGAACGCGGTCTCGTTGGCGGTGCGGCCGGAGGTGTAGAAGACGGCCTCGTCGGGGGAGTCCAGGCCGCGCAGGGCGTCGGCGATCAGGCGGTAGGCGTCGTCCCAGGCGATGGGGGAGTAGTGGGTGTCGCCCTCGCGCAGCACCATCGGATGGGTGAGGCGGCCCTGCTGGCCGAGCCAGTAGCCGGACTTGGCGGCCAGGTCGTCGACGGAGTGGGCGGCGAAGAACTCGGGGGTGACCGTGCGCAGGGTCGCCTCCTCGGCGACGGCCTTCGCGCCGTTCTCGCAGAACTCGGCGGGGCGACGCCGACCGGTCGGTTCCGGCCAGGCGCATCCCGGACAGTCGAAGCCGTGGCGCTGATTCACCCGGGCCAGCGTGCGCGCCGTGCGCACCACGCCCATCTCCTCGACCGCGCGCTCCAGTGCGACGGTGACCGCCTTGACTCCCGCGGCCTCGGTCTTCGGAGCGGTGACCTGGAGCGCGGACTCGTCGATATCGCTCACAGGCGCGGCTCGATGCATGGTGACGATTGTCCTCTCGGCGCGATGGAGCGTCCCAGTCGGTCATCGCCATCGTAGGGCGCGGTACCCGAGACCCAGCGGACCGGTCGGTCCCGAGTGTGAACGGGCGTGATCGCCACTGCGATAGAAGGGCGGCGGGGGCGCGGTTGGCCTTACCATCGAACAAGCGAGGTCACGCCGAATGAATACTTCACTGAATTCCACTCGGCGTGCTGGTGGGGACCGGCACGCGAAACTGGCCCGCGCGGTGAGATTTTCACCCCGGACCTTACACCTTGTTCTCCTGCTCGCAGCGCTCCTGGCGCTCGGGCTCCCGGCCGGAATCGGTTGGGCCAACCCGGGAATCAGCGCCCCGGCGCCGATCACCACCACCGTCCCGCAGCCCGCACCCCAGGGCGGCCCGCCGGTGAAAGTCGCACCTACCACGACGAATCCACCGAGATGCGCCGTCGCCGAGAACTGCGGCGGCGACACCAAGAAGCAGCAGTGCGGCCACAGCTGTGACGACACGGGCACCCGCGACGGCTGCGGCACCGACTGCAACACGCCCGTGTTATGCGATGACGGCACTCCGAAACCCCCGTCGGGCGTGTGCCCGTCGAAGAGAATCACGTACTGCTGGGACGGTTCGGTCCAGCCGCCGAGTGGCCAGTGCCCTGCACACCCGACCTGCCCGGATGGTACCCAGAAGCCCTCGACCGGGGACTGCCCGACGAAGTGTCCCGACGGTTCGACGAAGCCCGCGGGCGGGGAGTGTCCGACCAGGTGCCCGGACGGTTCCTGGAAGCCCGCCGGTGGGTCGTGTCCGACAACCGAGAGATGTTCGGACGGCACGACGAAGCCCGCCGGGAGCACCTGTCCGCCACCGGTGACATGCAAGGACGGTTCGACCAAACCCCCGAATCGTGACTGTCCCACCACGAATCCTCCGATCACGTGCTCGGACGGATCGGTCAAACCGGCGAACGGCGACTGCCCGACCACCCAGCCACCGAGATGTCCCGACGGTTCGGTCAAGCCCCCGAACGGTCAATGCGCCACCGGCGGCGGCAATCCGCCGCCCATCACCTCGGTGACGACCGCCGTACCGCCACCGCCGCCCACGACCACCACCACACCGCCGACCACCGAGACCAAGCCGCCTGTCGCTCCGCAGGTTTCCGGACTGCAGCTCAATCCGCCCGCGGTCCCGCCCGGCGCGCCCGTGGTGGCCAGTGGCAGCGGATGTGATCCCGGTGCGGCGGTGCGGCTTTCGATCGGCGGAGCCGCCGCGGCCGACACCACCGCCGGCGCGGACGGCGGGTTCCAGGCCACGCTCACCACCGGCGGGACCGAGATCGGTCAGCACGAGGTCACCGCGGAGTGCGGCAGGAAGCTGGCCGCGCCCCTGGACATCGTGCTGGTCAGTCAGGTCGGCGGCGGCGCGGCGACCATGACGGTGCTGGTGTTCTTCCTGCTCATCGGCGGCTGGTTCTACGGCCACCGGATGATCTCCCATCTCCCCGCACGGAGGCCCCGATGAACGAACGCACCGCACCGCCGCTCACCGCGCGCGGTGCCCGAAGCATGCGGGGACCGGGCCGGGCGGTGTACGCCGGGCTGGCCGCGGTCGTATTCGCCTTCGCCGTACTACTGTTCGCGGCCCCGCCCGCGAGCGCGGCGGGCGGGGTCAGCGCGACGGCCACGCTGGACGGGCGGGCCATCGGCGGCGCGGACGCCGGGAATCCGGTGCGCCTCGATCCCAAGAAGGTGTCCCTGGTCGTCGTCGAGGTGACCAACAAGTCGTCCGGTTCGGTGTCGATCCGGCGGGTCGACCTCGCCGGGCACGTGCTGGGACTGAACTTCTACTCCTATTCCACGACAGTCGAATTGACGGTGGGCGCGGGCAAGACCGAGAAACTCACCTACCGGCTGGATCCGGCCGGACTGGACGGGCAGGCGACCGGCTTGATCGGCTCCGACCTGACCCTCATCGGCCAGGACGGCAAGCCGTTGGCCGCCGTGCACACCGTCGTCGACGTGCGTGGGTCCCTGGCCTCGGTGTACGGACTGTTCGGGATCATCATCGCCGTCCTGACCGGTCTCGCCATCGCCGACGCGGCCTTGACGGTTGCGCGCCACCGGCTCTCGGCCAACCGCTGGCAGCGCGGGTTGCGGCTGCTCGCGCCCGGTATCGGCATCGGACTGATGATCGGGTTCACCGGGTCGGTGGCCCGGTGGTGGGTGCCGGGGACCGTGCTGTGGTTGTCGCTGGCCGGGGTGCTGGCGGCCGTGTTCTTCCTGGCCGGGTACCTCTCGCCCACGCCGCGGCAATCCGATGACCTCGGGCTGGATCCCGAAGATCTCGCCGCCGCACAGGAACTCGATGCCCGCGGCTTCCCCGCCGGGTCCGGCTCGCCCCTCGGTATCGGAGCGCCTGTCGGGATCGGTGCGCCGCCGCGTGGAATGGGGGTGCCGTTCGGCGGCGGGCGGCACGGGATGGGCGCGCCCCAGGCGAGTGGCGCGCCGATGCCGTTCCCCGGCCCGCCCGAGCCGGAGCACCAGGCCGCGCAGGCGGGCCCGAATCCGCCCTACGGCGGCACGTTCCGCGACCTGCGGCCGGTCGGGCCGGGCGGCACCTATCCCGACCTCGATATCAGGAACCAGACGTCCAGTGCGGCAACGGAATTCGTTCCCTATGGGCCCGCAGGGTCAGGCACGGCGGCGCAGCCCGGACCGGGTGCCTCGCAGGGGCCGATGCGTGTCTTCCCGGGTGGACCCACCCCGGCGCCCACGCCCGATCCCGCCGCGTTCCAGAGCGGTGAAACGACCCGCATCTCGAAGTCAGGATTCGGCGGCGCGTATCCGGGCGGCGGGCCACTGGCCTCCGCCATGCTGCCCGACACCGGCGAAAACGCCACCACCACGGTGCATTCCCCGCAGTCGGGTGGGCGACCGGAGGTCGGAGCCGAGACGCTGCTGCCCTCGGGCGGGGCGCCCGCTGTCGGCGAGCCCGGTGGCGGGGCGAGTCCGGCCGGAACCGGTGAGCAGACCGCCGGGTATCCGGCGGGTGTGCAACGACCGGGCACGTCCGATCCCGACGACGAGCCGACGCTACGCAGTGATCCCGGTGGGACCGGATTCCGGTCGGAGGGCCCGGGGAGATGAGCGCGGGGAATCTCAGCGGCGCCGATGTGGCGCGTGTGCGGGCCGCGCTGCCCGGGTACGAGATCGGCGGGCAGATCGGGCGCGGTGGATGCGGGGTGGTGCTGGCGGGGGTGCATCGCGGACTGCACCGGCGGGTCGCCATCAAACAGATCCCGCCGCACTTCGCCGACGATATGCAGGTGCGGCGGCGCTTCGTCGACGAGGCGCGGGTGATGGCGGCGCTCGACCATCCGCACGTGGTGCCGGTCTACGACTACATCGAACACGACGACCTGTGCCTGCTGGTCCTCGAATACCTACCCGGCGGGACCGTCGAGAACCGGTTCATCACAGCGGGATTCGAGGCCACCGCCGCGGTCGCGGTCGCGCTGTCCTGCGCGGCCGGGTTGGACGCCGCGCACCGCAGCGGCATCCTGCACCGCGACGTCAAACCCTCCAACCTGATGTTCGCCGCCAACGGGGCGCTCAAACTCACCGACTTCGGCATCGCCAAGATCGTCGGCGGCGAGGACACCCTGGTCACCAAGGCGGGCGAGATCATCGGGACCCCCTCCTACATCGCCCCCGAACAGGTTCGCGGCCAAGGGCTCTCCCCGGCCACCGACGTCTACGCCCTCGCCACCATGCTCTACCAGCTCCTCTCCGGCGTCCTGCCCTTTTCGACCGGATCCGACGCGCTGGCCCTGCTCTTCGCCCACGCCTACTCCGACCCCGTCCCCCTCACCGAGGTCGCCCCCTTCGTCCCTCACCCCATCGCCGAGGCCGTCATGCGCGGCCTCGCCTCCGACCCGGCCAAACGCTACGACACCGCCGAGACCTTCGGCATCGCCATCGCCGAAACCGCCGCCCACTTCTGGGGCACGAATTGGCTCACCCCCGTGGGCATCCCGGTCATCGGCGCCGACACGATCGTCGCCGCGGCCACGGGCACCCCGCGCTCGGGCCCGGGCCCCTTCACCCCACCCCCGATGCGCGGCCCCCAGGGACCGTTCACCCCGCAGCCAGGCCCCCGGATGCCCACCGGCCCGGGGACGCGAACCGGGCCGGGAACCATGCCGCCGGGCGCGCGCACCCGGGATGCCGGATCCGGTCCGATAACCCCTGGGCCGCAACCTGTCCGATCGCAGCGGCCGCCCGACGCCACTCGCGCGGCAACTCCCGCCGATCGACGCTCGGCGCCGACGATGCGGGCGGGGCAGGGCCCAGGACCCGCGCCCGGCGGGGCTCCTCCCTCAGGTCATGGTGGGCCGAGGCCCGGGGGACCGGTTCCCGGGCCGGGAGGTGGCGGAAGGAGAGACGAACGCGGGGACGCGGGTCTCGGGTTCGGGCCGACCCAGCCGATGGAGCGGGTTCGGCCCCGGGAGCCGATTCAGCACGGCGGGGTGCGGTTGGTGGAGGTGGCGCGGGCGGATCTGGTGCCGGTGCAGCAGGTGGTGACCTTGCCGTCGCCGCGGGTTCCGTTCCTGGTGGCGGGGCTGCTGGCGGTGGTGACCGGCGGGGCCGCGGTGCTCGGGATCGGGGCCGTCGGGCGGGAGGCGCCGCCGGTGGGGATGGTGCGGATCGGCGGGGTCGATCCGGCAGCCGAGACGGTGGTGCTGGATCTGTCCAAGCCGGTGCCGATCACGGTGTCGGGTGGGTCGGCCGATGGCGCGAAGCTGTCGGTGAATGTGCTCGGGCTGCGGGCCGGAGGCGAGGAGACGACGCTGGCCGGAGGCGCGGGGGAGGCGGCCGCGCCGGTGAACCGGTATGTCCTCGCCGGACGGCTGACCGGGGAATTGTCATTGTCCCGCAATGGGTCCGAGACGGCCGCCTATCGGTTCGGGGTGCGGACACAGCAGCCCGCGACCACCACGGCCACCGGGGTCGGGCTGGCGTTGCTGCTGTTGTTCGCGGCGGCCTACGCCGAATCGAACGCGCGGACGCTGCGGCGCGGGAGCGCCCGGTTCGCGTCGACCGTCGGGCTGGCCATCAGTATGGGACTGCTGGGGGTGACCGCCGTCGGCGCGGCGTGGGTGCTGCTCGGGCGGGAACCCACCCCGCTCGGCGTGATCGCCTGTGCCGCAGGCGGTGCGGTGACGGGACTGGCGCTCGCGACCGGGTGCAGACGGGTCGGGAAACGGTACCGCTACGTGCGGGTGCAGCGACTACGGGAGCGCGCCTGAAAATCGCGGTTCGCCGCGAACAGGTTCGGATGCGGGACACCGCGCCTCGACGGTAATGGTGAGCCTGGAAATCGGCGATATAAGCACGAGCGCGGCGCGATCGGCGGCCGCGCAGGGGAAGGGGTGGGAGCATGGCTGGTCGGCCGGTCATCGAGATCCGTGAATGGGGACGGCCCGCGCGGCGGCGCATGCTGGACGGGCCCATCGTGTTCGGACGCGACGGCAGCCACGAGGTGCTCGCCGACGGCGGGGTGTCCCGGCAGCACCTGCGGCTGGTGCCCACACCGACCGCGCTGTCCGTGGTCGACCTGGGGAGCCGCAACGGCACCACCGTCAACGGGGTGGCGTTGACCGGGCGGCGCGAACTGATGACCGGCGACGTGGTGCGGCTGGGACGCTGCGAGATCCTGGTGCTGCACATGCCCACCGCCGAACCCGACGGCTTCGACGGATCCGAGACCGTACTCGGGCCCTCCGGCGTGATTCCCCGGCCACCCGGCGCGGAACCCACCCCGCCGCCCGGCTGGGTGGCGGTCGCCAACCGGGTCCTCGGCCTCGACCCGACCGGACAGCGGAACCTGTTCCCCGCCTTCACCGAACTGCCCAGCCGGATCCCGCTGCGGGTCTGGCAGGGCGTGCGCGTGCTGAGCATCACCGCGTACCTGGCCTTGATCGTCACGCTGTTCGTGCGGCCGGCGGGCGGGCTGTTCGTCTTCTTCAAGATCGTGGTGCCGCTGCTGCCCGGGCTGTTCCTGATCGCACCGGGGTTGTGGCGCAACACCTGTCCGCTCGCGGCCACCAATCAGCTGCCCCGGCTGCTGCGCTTCACCCGCGGGGCCACCGCACCGGCCTGGTTGCAGCAGCGCGGGTATCTGATCGCGGTCGCCCTGTTCTTCGGCATCGCCGGATCCCGGGTGGCCGGACTCGATCGCAGCGGAATCGCCACGGGCATAGTGCTTTCCACGGTGCTGCTGGCCGCGTTCACCGGTGGCATCGCGTTCAAGGGCAAGAGCGGGTGGTGCTCCAGCATCTGCCCGCTGTTCCCGTTGCAGCGCGCCTACGGGCAGACGCCGTTCGTCACCATCGCCAACAATCACTGTCAGCCGTGCCTGGGCTGCGCCAAGAACTGCTTCGACTTCAAACCGCGCGCCGCCTACCAAGCCGATATGGCCGACCCGGATCCCGGCTGGAGCGCGCCGCGCAAACTGTTCGCCGCCGCGCTGCCCGGATTCGTCCTCGGATTCATGGTGCTGGCCGGGTATCCGGGTGTCGCTGTGCCGCAACGGTATCTGGCGCTGGGGGCGGCCGTGCTGGTCGCGGTGGGCGTCTACTTCGCGGTCGAGGCGCTGACCGGGGTGAGCGCGGCCGTGCTGTCGGCGGTGTACGCGGCCATCGCGTTGAACGGCTTCTACTGGTTCGCGGGGCCGGTGCTGCTCGGGGCGTTCACCACCGTCACCGGTGCCGGGGGAGTGGCCTGGCTGCGGTGGCCGATCAGTCTGTTCGTCCTGGCGGCGACGTTGCTGTTCCTGGCGCGTACCCGGGTCAGCGAACTCCAGTACGCGCTCACCACCGGGGCGCGCACCGAACCCGTGCTGCTGCCGTTCCCGCGCCCGCGCGAGGCCGAGAAGGCAACGGCTCCCGGCGCTTCGGTGGAGTTCGACGGCCGCACCGTGGCCGCCGAGATCGGTGTCAGCCTGCTCGACCTGGCCGAGAAGGCGAACCTGCCGCTGGAGTCGGGCTGCCGCATGGGCGTCTGCGGCGCGGACCCGGTCGCCATCCTCGAGGGCGGCGAGAAACTGTGCGCACCGACCGGCGACGAGCAGAACACCCTGCGCCGACTGGGATTCGCCGACAACACCCGCATGGCCTGCTGCGCGCGGATCAACGAAGGCGGTGTGCGCGTCTCGCTCACCCCGCAGCCCGGTCGCGCCACCGGCGACCGGCCCGCCCACTTCGACCGCTCCCTGGTGAGCCTGGTCGTCATCGGCACCGGCATCGCGGGCGTCACCGCCGCCGACTTCCTGCGCCGCGGCCACCCCGACTGCGAGATCCACCTGATCGGGCGGGAATCCCACGACTTCTACAACCGCATGGGCATCTCCCGGCTCATCCCCGGCCGCTCCGCCATGCAGGGGCTTTATCTGCAACCCGAGCAGTGGTACGAGGACCACCGGATCACGCCGTGGCTGAATACTCTTGTCACACACCTGGATCCGCGTGCACAACGAGTGCACCTCGGCACCGGCGATGTGCTGCCCTACGACCGGCTGATCCTCGCCACCGGCGCGTCCGCCGCGCTGCCCGAGATCGAGGGCCTGCACCGGCCGGGCAGCTTCGTGCTTCGGGAAGCCGGGGACGCGCTCGACATTCGGGCCTATGCCCAGCAGCGGTCCTGCACCCGTGCCGTGGTCGCGGGCGGCGGCCTGCTCGGGCTCGAGGCCGCGTACGCGCTGCATCAGCTGGGTTTACGGGTCACCGTGCTGGAGCGCGGTTCCCGGCTGCTGAGCAAGCAGCTCGACGCGCGCGCCTCCGCCATGGTCGCCGACCACCTCACCCGGGCGCGGATCGAAGTCCGGTACCGGGCCGAAACAGCCGCGCTGACAGGCGATTCCGGTCCCGGCGGCCCGGGTGGATCCGCGGCCGACCGGCACCGGGCGGACCCGGTTCGCGGTGTCGTTCTGAAAGACGGCACCGTGCTGCCCTGCGAGGTCTTCCTCACCGCCACCGGCATCAAACCCAACACCGACCTGGCCGTGCGCGCCGGAATCCCTTGCCGTCGTGGCATTCTCGTGGACGACCGGATGCGTACCGCCGCGCCCAACGTGTACGCCGCCGGCGACGTCGCCGAACACCGTGACCGCGTTCTCGGCCTGTGGCCCATCGCGGCCGAACAGGCGCAGGCCGCCGCCGTCAACGCGCTCGGCGGACAGCAGGTGCTCACCGCGGAGACACCCGCCACCATCCTCAAGGGCGTCGGCTTGGAACTGTTCGGCATCGGCCGGGTCGAACCCGAGCAGCACGACGAGGTGATCGTCGTCGACGGGTCGCCGCGGCCCTCCTACCGGCGCCTGATCCTGTCCCAGGGCCGGGTGGTCGGCGCGATCGTCCTCGGCCACCACCCGACCGATGTGGCCGCCGCCCAGCAGGCCGTCCGCGCCCGCCTCACGATCCCGCCGAACGCGCGCGACGCCCTCCAACGCGGGGACTGGTCAGCGCTGCAATGAGATTCACGCCGTGCGGTAGGTGAGCACCCGCTCGCCGATCCGCAGGCTCCAGCCCGCCTTCAACTCCATCGGCTGCTGACCCACCCGAACCCAGTCCGCCGCACCCGGCGCCGCCACGTAGGTGCCGCCCGGTGTGCCCGCGTCCCGCACGAACACCTGGCCCTTCTCGACGAACACGCGCGCGTGCACCCGGGACACGTGGCGATCGCGCGCGATCACGATGGGCGAGGCCACCGCCCGCCGCACTGCCTCGTCGATCATCGGGTCGCGCCCGATCACATACGGGCGATCCAGCGGATAGGTCTCACCCTCCGCGCTCGTGAGCGACGCGCCCGGACCCGCCAGCGTGGACGTGGACGGCGGAGTGCCCGCCGCCCGCGTCTCGGCGACCTCGGGCTCCGAGACATAGGCGGCCGTCGGCGGCTGATCCTCCGGATCCGGCCGATCGTCCCGCCGCTCGGCGGGCTGCGACGGGGCCGCGGGCTTCTTCGTCATATCCGGGCCACCGGCCCGCGGAGTCGTCGCCGCGTTCCGGGGATGCACCGGCCCGGCCTTGGGCATCGAATCGGCCGCCGACGGGGAAACCGCCTGTCCGCGATCGGCTTCCGCGCCCGCCGATGGGGCGGGGGTGAAGCCGGTCTGCGACTGCGTGGGTGTGACCCGTCGGGTCACCTCCGCATTCGCCTCGGAACCTGGCCCCTGCGCGTGCGGGGTGGGTGGCGCGGCGGCGTGCTGGGTGGGAGGCGGTGTGGACCCGCGCTGGATGGCAGGGCTCGACGCCGAGGCGGGACCGGACGCGACGACCGGACCTGACGGGTGTTGTGTCGCCGGGCCGGATTTGGCCAGGGGCCGCTGATCGGGGGCGCGGTTCTGCGGGGGAGCGGAGTCCTGTGCGGGAGCGTGCGCCGCCTTCGCGGGTGAGTCGCCGCCGCGCTGGGAAGGAAGTCCGGAGATGGGCGCGTGCAGGACTACGCCGCCGCCGGGCACGACGCCCGCGCGCAGGTCGCTGTGCGGGGTCTCGCCGGTCGCGCGGTCGGCGGACAGGGTGAGACGGCGGATCGGGTCCTGAATGATCTCGTCGGCCCAGGTCATGGCCCGTTGACCGGAGAGGACGCGGTGGCCCTCGGGGCCGTCGACGGTGGCGCTGACCGAGCCGCGCAGCAGGATCAGGATGCCGCCCGCGGTGGGGGCGACCACCCCGAAGGCCGGGGGCTGGGCGGTGCTGCTGGTGAAGACGGTGGCGGCCAGGCGCTGGGCGATGGCCATGCCGGGGTCGGCCGCGTTCGCGGCGGTCTCGGCCGCGCCGAGGATGCGGTCCGTGGACGGGCTCTCGCCGTGCAGGACGATCACCACGTTTCCGAACCGGGCGACCAGCCCGGCCCCAGGTATCACCCCGACCGTCGTCGGAATCCGACCCATCCGCGCCTCCCTCTGCCCGCGCCTCTCCCCGCGCTCGGAACATCGCAGCCAAGCATATGACCGTTCCACACTCGTGCATATGGCCGGACCACAGCCGCGTATCCGGCAGGTCCACAAGCCGATCGCGGCGACACGTGATCGGCGGATTGCGACAATGCGGCACGAAGCGGCAATCCGGGGGCCAGGATCGAGGCATCGTGCCGGGGCATTCGGCTCCGGCGGCACCCGATGAGGACCGAACCATGACGGGCTCGATCATCAGGACCACCACCGCCTCGGCGGCCACCCTCGCCACCGTCGCCGCGCTCGCCGCACTGGCCGCTCCCGCCGAGGCCACCGGCACCCGGGTCGGCATCGATCCGGGCATCAGCTTCGGCCCCGCCACCAACTACGGGACCGGTTGCTCCTATGACATCGACGGGATCGTCGACGACCCGGTCACCCCGGTCGTGTTCTACGACAACAGCGTTCCCTTCGCCGTCGCCAACCCCTCCGGCTCGCTGGCACAGGCCCGCTGGACGCCCACCACGCCCGGACCGCACCGCCTCCAGATCTGGCAGCGCCATGCCGATTCCCCGGATGTGTTCCCCTACGTCGACATCCAGGTGGGCACCGGACTGCCGACGGGCTCGGGCTGCGCTGTCACCGGCTGATCGCCGCGCTGTGCCTGCCTGCTGCTCGCGCCCATGCGGCACGTCCAAGAGAAACGCCTCGTATGGGCGGACAGCGGAGACGTGCCGGACGGCGGCTCTGGATTACAGGAAGGCGGCCAGCGCGGCCGGTTCGGCGGCCTTGCGGTCGGTGTCGACCAGGCCGATCCGGGTCCGGCGGTCGAGCAGATCGGATTCGTCCAGCGCGCCCTCATGGCTGACCGCGTAAGCGAATTCGGCCCCGGTGACATCCATGCCGGGGGCGACCTCCGCCGCCAGCGTCGGATGCCGGCGCGACAATTCCAGCACCGCGGCCGCCTCGCTGCCGTAGCGCTCGACCAGCCGCGGCGGGGCCTCGATGGCGTCGCGTTCCGCACCGGAGACCGCGCCCACCAGCGGCAGCGCGCGAGTGCGGCACGGCGCGGCGGCGAGCCGCGCGTGCCCGACGGCCGCGTCCACCGCGTCCTCGGCCATCTTCCGGTAGGTGGTGAGCTTGCCGCCGACCACGGTGATCACGCCGGTGGGGGAGGTCAGCACCGCGTGCTCGCGGGAGATGTCGGCGGTGCTGTCGTCGCCGGTGCGCAGCAGCGGCCGCAGGCCAGCGAAGCTGCCGCGGATATCGCTGCGGCGCAACGGCTCCCGCAGCACGGTGTTGACGGTGTCGAGCAGGAAGTCGATCTCGCCGTCGGTGGCGTGCGGGACGTCCGGCACCGGGCCGGGCGCCTCCTCGTCGGTGAGGCCCAGGTACACGCGGTTGTGCGCGGCCGGGAACGCGAAGATGAAACGGCTGGTGCTGCCGGGGATCGGCACGGTCAGTGAGGCGGTCAGGCCGCCGAACGCGGCCGCGTCGAACACCAGGTGGGTGCCGCGCGAGGGCCGCAACTCGATGCTCGGATCCACCTGATCGGCCCACACGCCGGTGGCGTTCACCACCGAACGCGCTGTCACGGACAGGGTTTCACCGGTCAGCGTGTCCCGCAGCGTGGCCGAGGTGCCGGTGACGTCGACGGCCTCGACCCGGGTCAGCACCGTCGCGCCCTCCCGTGCCGCGGTGCGGGCGATGGCCACCACCAGTCGCGCGTCGTCGACCAGTTGCCCGTCCCAGGCCAGCAATCCGCCGCGCAGCCCGGACCGCCGCACCGTCGGGGCCAGCCGCAGCGCCTCCGCGGCCGCCACCCGTCGCGAGCGCGGCAGCACCGAGGCCGGGGTCCCGGCGGTCCGGCGCAGCACGTCACCGGCCAGGAATCCGGTGCGCACCAGCAGTTTCTGCGCCGTGCCGATGCTCGGCAGCAGCGGCACCACCTGCGGCAGGGCGCGGGTCAGGTGCGGGGCGGTGCGGGTGAGCAGGATGTCGCGTTCGACCGCGCTCTCGTGCGCGATCCCGACGCCGCCGCTGGCCAGGTACCGCAGCCCGCCGTGCACCAGCTTGGAGCTCCAGCGGCTGGTGCCGAACGCGAAGTCGTGCTTCTCCACCAGGACCGTGCGCAGCCCGCGCGCGGCCGCGTCCAGGGCCACACCGACACCGGTGATGCCACCGCCGATCACCAGCATGTCGATCGCGGACCCGTCGCCCAGCGCGGTCAGCTCCCGCTGCCGCCGCTCGCGATTGAGCGCGGAATGGGACGGAGCCGGATTGCTGGTCATGTCAGGGCCTTTCGGTGCGGTGTCGATCGCCGGACGCGTTATCGCGGTCCGGAGTCGCCGGGGGCGGGTGCGAGGTAGCCGTGCAGGGCGTGGGTCAGTTCGGCGTCGAGGTGGTCGCTGTCGACCACCACGGCGAAGGCGGACGCGGACTGGACCGCGGATTGGGCGATGAGCAGGAGCATGGCGGCCAGGTGTGCCGGATCGCCGTCGCGAATCGAGTTGTCGGCCTGGCCTTCCCGGATGCCTCCGGCGAACAGGTCGATGAGGGCGCGCTGGTTGCGGCCCAGGCGTTCGAAGACGTAGGTCTGCATGACGTCGGCGTCGGCGCGGAAGATCTTGGCGAACAGCGGGTTCCGCCGGATCATGGAGCCGCCGCCGACGATCGCGCCGACCAGGCGTTCCCGGGCGGTGCCGGTGCTGGGGGCGGTGTCGGCGACGATCTCGCGCAGTTCCCGCACCAGCAGGTCGGCCACCAGGGAACCGGTGTCGGGCCAGCGCCGGTACACGGTGGGCCGGCTGACGCCCGCGCGGCGGGCCACCTCGGTCAGGGTGGTGCGCCGGACGCCGAATTCGGCCACGCAGGCGCGCGCCGCGTCCAGGATCGCCCGGTCGACGGCGGAAGATGGTTCGGTAGAGCTCATGGTTGCCACCATGGGAGAGTAGTTGCCGTTACTGCTTGACATTCTATGTCACACTGTAACGCATGGTCGACACACAAGCAGCTTCCGCATCCATTGCGAACCCGGGCGAGCCGCAGGTCCGCCCGAGTATGGTGTGGGACGCCTGGGGCTCCCCGGCCGGACACAAACCACTGTCCGAGCAGATCCGGGGACTGCTCACGCAGGTTTTCGGGGTGTCCGGCGAGCCGGTGACCCGTCGCGATGAGGGCGACGTGCCGCTGCGCGCCTCCGCACTCACCCCGGACCAGCACGCCGGGCTCGTCGCGGTGGTCGGAGCCGAGCACCTCTCCATCGACCACCGCGACCGGCTGCTCCGCGCCGGCGGCAAATCCACCCCCGACCTGCTGCGCCGCCGCGCCGACGGGGAACAGGACGCGCCCGACGCCGTCGTCTTCCCCGCCGATCACGACCAGGTCCTCGCGGTCCTGAAGTACTGCGCCGCCAACGCCATCGCGGTCGTCCCCTTCGGCGGCGGCACCAGCGTCGTCGGCGGCCTCGACCCCGCGCGCGGCGGCTTCGGCGCCGTCCTCGCGCTCGACCTGCGCCGCCTCGACACCCTCACCGATGTCGACCCGATCAGCGGCACCGCCACCCTCGGCGCGGGCCTGTCAGGTCCGCAGGCCGAGGAACTGCTCGCCCGCCACGGCCTGTCGCTCGGCCACTTCCCGCAGAGCTTCGAATACGCCACCATCGGCGGCTTCGCGGCCACCCGGTCCTCGGGCCAGGCCTCCGCCGGGTACGGGCGCTTCGACGACATGATCCAGCGCTTCCGGATCGCCACCCCCGCGGGCGATCTCGACCTGGGCCGCGCCCCCGCCTCCGCCGCCGGACCCGATCTGCGCGAACTGTTCTCCGGCTCCGAGGGCGCGCTCGGCATCATCACCGAGGTCACCCTGCGCGTGCACCCGGTCCCCGAGACCACCGGCTACCAGGCCTGGTCCTTCCCCGACTTCGCCACCGGCGCCAACGCCCTGCGCGCGGTCATCCAGGGCGGGGCCGCCCCGACCGTCATGCGGCTGTCCGACGAGGCCGAGACCGGCCTGAACCTGGCTCGCGCCGGGGACATCGGCGGCGCGGCCGTCGGCGGCTGCCTCGCCGTCACCACCTTCGAGGGCACCGCCGCGCACGTGACCGCCCGCAGCGCCGAGGCCGCCGCCCTGCTGGCCGCCGCCGGCGGCACCGCGCTGGGCGAGGGCCCGGCCAAGGAATGGGAGCACGGCCGCTTCGCCGCCCCCTATCTGCGGGACGCGCTGCTGGACGTGGGCGTGCTGTGCGAGACCCTGGAAACCGCCACCACCTGGAGCAATCTCGCCAACCTGAAGGAGCGGGTGACCGCGGCGCTGGTCGAGGCGCTCGGCCAGCCGGCCCTGGTCATGTGCCACATCTCGCACACCTACCCGACCGGCGCGTCGCTGTACTTCACCATCGTCGCCAAGCAGGCCGAGGACCCGATCGCGGGCTGGGCCGTGGCCAAGAAGGCCGCGGGCGACGCCATCGTGGCCGCCGGCGGCACCATCACCCACCATCACGCCATCGGCGCGGATCACCGCCCGTGGATGACCGACGAGATCGGTGACCTGGGCGTCCAGGTGCTGCGCGCGGTGAAGAACGCCGTCGACCCCACCGGAATCCTCAACCCTGGGAAGCTGATTCCGTGAGAACCATCCGCTCCATCGCCCTGGTGACCAACCCGCTGTCCGGGCACGGCAAGGGCGCCATGGTCGCCGTCGAGGCGGCCAACCGGTTCGCCGAGTTCGGCGTCCAGGTCACCGAGATCCTCGGCGACTCCGCCGCCGACAGCGAGCGGCTGGTCCGCAAGGCCCTGGCCGACCCGGACGCCCGCCCCGACGCCGTCGTCGCCGCGGGCGGCGACGGCCTGGTCGGCGTCGTGCTGCAGGCCCTGGTCGGCACCGGCATCCCGCTGGGCCTGATCCCGGGCGGCACCGGCAACGACCTGGCCCGCGAACTCGGCGTCCCCGACGACACCGCCGCCGCGGTGGCCACCATCCTGGACGGGCGCACCCGCGCCATCGATCTCGGCACCGTCGAGACCGAGGAGTCCGGCCGGGCCATCTGGTTCGCCACGGTCACCGGCACCGGCCTCGACGCGCGGGTCACCCTGCGCGCCAACGCCTTGCGCTGGCCCAACGGCCCGATGCGCTACACCGTCGCCGCCCTGCTCGAACTCGCGGGCAAGCTCGCGGTGCCCTACCGCATCGAACTGACCGGTTCCCCCGACCACCCGGACGGCACGGTCCTCGAACTCGACGCGGTCATGGTGGCGGTCGGCAACACCCGCACCTACGGGGGCGGCATGCTCATCACCCCCGACGCGCGGATCGACGACGGCCTGCTCGACCTCACCGTCGTCGGCGCCATGTCCCGCCTGGAAATGCTGCGCCTGCTCCCGACCCTGTCCTCCGGCAAGCGCATCGACCACCCGGCCGCGGTCCAGTACCAGGCCCGTGAGATCCGTCTCACCGCCCCCGGCGCACCCGCCACCGCGGACGGCGACCCGGCCGGTCTCCTCCCGGCGCTCTTCCGCGCCCACCCCGGCGTACTGGACGTCCTCGTCCCCTGAGTCGTCCACATTGGTGCCCCACGTCGAAAGGTGTGGGGCACCA
Source organism: Nocardia sp. NPDC004340 (assembly GCF_053602575.1). Lineage (NCBI taxonomy): Bacteria > Bacillati > Actinomycetota > Actinomycetes > Mycobacteriales > Nocardiaceae > Nocardia > Nocardia sp. NPDC004340. Next base: position 112,242 of record NZ_JBSGDW010000006.1, on the reverse strand, counting down.
GTCGTATTCAGGCTGGGCGGGCGATGAGCAGGTAGCCGGTCATCGGCCTGTTGGTGATCTCACGCTGATCGACCGTGAGGCCGGCCCGCTCCAGCGCCGCACGGACCTCGGCGACCGGTCGCAGCGTGAATCCGTAAGAGGTGAAAGGCATTTTCGCCATCCCGTCCGGGTCGCCGATGCCGATCACCAAGCGGCCCTTGGGCTTCAGGACGCGAGCCAGCTCGGTGCAGGCCGCGTCCAACTCGGGCACGAAATAGATGGTGTTGCAGGTGATTACGGCGTCCAGCGAGTCGTCGGCCAGGGGGAGTTGGGTCAGCGATCCCTCGACCAGGCGCAATCGCTTGGAGGACAGATCGGCCGAGTACTCGGCGCGGGCCCGGGACAGCATGTCCGCGGAGAGCTCGACTCCGGTCACGGTGCCGGTGGTGCCGACCCGGCCCAGCAGCAGCGTGAGGCCGATGCCGCCGCCGAAGCCGATATCGGCGGCCGCGTCGGTGGGGGTGACCTCGGCGGCGGTGACCGCGGCCTCGATCAGGGGGCGGTTGCCTCGGTTGAGCACGCGGGCGACCACCTTGCCGAGGGTGCCGCTGGGGTGGCCCAGCTGGCCGGCGACCGTCGACATCAACCGTGTGACAATCGGATTCATGGATTTCAGGCTACCGCTCGGTTGCCTCGAAAGGGCCATGTGACGACACGGGTACGACTCCGGTCACGACGCGGGAACAATGTGTCCGACACAACGTGATTGCAACGAAACCTGGTCTACCCTGGCCCATTTGGCTCAGAACCTGAGAATTGGCCAAGGATCCGGAGGAATGCGCCGAAACGGCGGTAGGCTGGCCATCGAGGGCGGGGCTTTCGGTGTCCCTCATCCACCGAGAGCCCCGCCCTTCGGCTATCCAAAATCGCCCCTGGGAAAAACCCGGTCGTTGGGCGATAATCCCAGCCCTTAGAATCACACGGTGACCAGCGCAGCCTCTGAGAACCCGCGTAATCGTGCCGATGCCCTCCCCAAGAGCTGGAACCCCAGCGACGTCGAGGCCGACCTGTACGAGCGCTGGGTAGGCGCCGGTTACTTCACCGCCGACCCGGGCAGCGCCAAGCCCGCGTACTCGATCGTGCTGCCCCCGCCGAACGTCACCGGCACCCTGCACATGGGCCACGCCCTCGACCACACCCTCATGGACCTGCTGACCCGCCGCAAGCGCATGCAGGGCTTCGAGGTGCTGTGGCTGCCCGGCATGGACCACGCCGGCATCGCCACCCAGACCGTGGTGGAGAAGCAGCTCGCCGTCGACGGCAAGACCAAGGAAGACTTCGGCCGCGAACTGTTCGTCGACAAGGTCTGGGACTGGAAGCGCGAATCCGGCGGCCAGATCCAGGGCCAGATGCGCCGCCTCGGCGACGGCGTCGACTGGAGCCGCGACCGCTTCACCATGGACGACGGGCTGTCCCGCGCCGTGCAGACCATCTTCAAGCGCCTCTACGACGCGGGCCTCATCTACCGCGCCGAACGCCTGGTGAACTGGTCGCCGGTGCTCAAGACCGGCATCTCCGACCTCGAGGTGGACCACAAGGAGGTCGAGGGCGAGCTCGTCTCGCTGCGCTACGGCTCCCTGAACGACGACGAGCCGCACGTGATCGTCGCCACCACCCGCGTGGAGACCATGCTCGGTGACACCGCCGTCGCGGTGCACCCCGACGACGAGCGCTACCAGGCCCTCATCGGCACCACCGTCTACCACCCGATCACCGGCCGCCAGATCCCGATCGTGGCCGACGACTACGTGGACCCCGAATTCGGCTCCGGCGCGGTCAAGATCACCCCGGCGCACGACCCCAACGACTTCGAGCTCGGCCTGCGCCACAACCTGCCCATGCCGACCATCATGGACATCACCGGCAAGATCGCCGACAGCGGAACCGAATTCGACGGCATGGACCGCTTCGAGGCCCGGGTCAAGATCCGCGAGCGGCTCGAGTCGGAGGGCCGCGTGGTCGGCCGCAAGTACCCCTACATCCACCAGGTCGGCCATTCCGAGCGCTCCGGTGAACCCATCGAACCCCGCCTGTCCATGCAGTGGTGGGTCAAGGTCGAGGGCATCGCCAAGGCCGCCGGCGACGCGGTCCGCAACGGCGACGTGAAGATCCACCCGGCCAGCCAGGAACCGCGCTGGTTCGAGTGGGTCGACAACATGCACGACTGGAACATCTCCCGTCAGCTATGGTGGGGCCACCGCATCCCGATCTGGTACGGCCCCGAAGGTGAGATCGTCTGCGTCGGACCCGACGAGCAGGCCCCCGAGGGCTACGTCCAGGACCCGGACGTGCTCGACACCTGGTTCTCCTCGGGCCTGTGGCCCTTCTCCACCATGGGCTGGCCCGACTCCACCGAGGAACTGCGCAAGTTCTACCCGACCAGCGTGCTGGTCACCGGCTACGACATCCTCTTCTTCTGGGTCGCCAGGATGATGATGTTCGGCATGTTCGTCTCCGACGACCCGGTGCTCACCGCGGGCAAGGACGCCAAGCAGGTCCCGTTCCAGGATGTGTTCCTGCACGGCCTGATTCGCGACGAACACGGCAAGAAGATGTCGAAGTCGCGCGGCAACGGCATCGACCCGCTGGACTGGATCGAGGAGTACGGCGCCGACGCCACCCGCTTCACCCTGGCCCGCGGCGCCCAGCCCGGCGGCGACCTCTCGGTCGGCACCGCGCACGTCACCGCCTCGCGCAGCTTCATCACCAAGCTGTTCAACGCCACCAAGTTCGCGCTCATGAACGGTGCGCAGCCGGGCGAACTGCCCGCCCGCGACACCCTCACCGACAGCGACCTGTGGATCCTGGACCGCCTCGACGAGGTCATCGCCGAGGTCGACGGCGCCCTGGACCGCTACGAGTTCAGCAAGGCCCTCGAAGGGCTCTACCACTTCGCGTGGGACGAATTCTGCAGCTGGTACCTGGAATTGGCGAAGGTCCAGTTCGCCGGCTCCGAGGAGCGCGCCGCCAGCACCCGCGTCGTGCTCGGCACCGTCCTCGACGCCGTGCTGCGCCTGCTGCACCCGGCCGTCCCCTTCGTCACCGAGACCCTGTGGCAGGCCCTCACCGAGGGCGCGGAGGGCGAGTCCATCGTCATCTCCTCCTGGCCGACCGTCTCCGGCGCGACCGCCGACGCCGCGGCCGCCCGCCGCGTCGCCGACACCCAGAAGCTGATCACCGAGATCCGCCGCTTCCGCGCCGACCAGGGCCTGGCCGACAGCCAGAAGGTGGCGGCGAAGCTGATCGGCATCGACACCGCCGACCTGTTCGCGCAGGAAGCTGGCATCGCCAACCTGGCCAAGCTCACCGCCGCCGGTGACGACTTCGCCGCCACCGCGTCGCTGGAGGTGCGGCTGTCCGCCGCCACCGTGACCGTCGAGATCGACACCTCCGGCACCGTCGACCTCGACGCCGAGCGCCGCCGCCTGGAGAAGGACCTCGCCGCCGCGCAGAAGGAGCTCGCCGGCACCAACGGCAAGCTCGGCAACGAGGCCTTCCTGGCCAAGGCCCCCGACGAGGTGGTCGCGAAGATCAAGGCGCGCAAGGAGATCGCCGAGGGCGACGTCGAGCGCGTCACCGCACGCCTGGCCGAGATCGCCAAGCTGGCCGCCAAGTGAACGACGAACCGGAGCGTCAGTACTCGGAGGGCTCGCTGTCCCACGGCACCTCGCCGGTGGATCTCGCCGAAATGGCGCTGGTCGAGGCCGAACTCGACCAGCGCTGGCCGGAGACCAAGATCGAGCCGTCGCTGTCCCGGATCGCGACGCTGATGGACCTGCTGGGCTCGCCCCAGCAGTCCTATCCGGCCATCCACATCGCGGGCACCAACGGCAAGACCTCGGTCACCCGGATGATCGACTCGCTGCTCACCGCGCTGCACCGGCGCACCGGGCGGATCACCAGCCCGCACCTGCAGCTGGCCACCGAGCGCATCGCCATCGACAACGCGCCCATCACGCCGGGACGGTATGTCGAGGTGTACCGGGAGCTGCTGCCGTACATCGAGATGATCGACGCGCAGTCCAAAGCCGCCGGCGGCCCGGCCATGTCGAAGTTCGAGGTGCTCACCGGGATGGCCTACGCGGCCTTCGCCGAAGCGCCCGTGGACGTGGCCGTGGTGGAGACCGGACTGGGCGGCCGCTGGGACGCCACCAATGTGATCGACGGCCAGGTCGCCGTCATCACCCCCATCGGGCTCGACCACACCGAATACCTCGGCCCCGACCTCACCTCCATCGCGGGAGAGAAGGCCGGGATCATCAAGAAGGCCCCCGAGGACGAACTGTCGCCGCGCGACACCGTCGCCGTCATCGCCCAGCAGGAACCCGAGGTCATGGACGTCCTGCTGCGCCGGGCCGTCGAGGTCGACGCCGCCGTGGCGCGCGAAGGCTCGGAGTTCCAGGTGCTGTCGCGCCGGATCGCCATCGGCGGTCAGATGCTCGAATTGCAGGGCCTCGGCGGGGTGTACGACGAGATCTTCCTGCCCATGCACGGCGAACACCAGGCCCGCAACGCGGTGCTGGCCCTGGCCGCGGTCGAGGCGTTCTTCGGCGCGGGCGCGTCCCGTCAGCTCGATATCGACGCCGTGCGAGCCGGATTCGCGAGCTGCCTCAGCCCCGGCCGGATGGAGCGCATGCGCAGCGCGCCCACCATCTTCATCGACGCCGCCCACAACCCGCACGGCGCCAAGGCGCTGGCCGCGACCCTCACCAGCGAATTCGACTTCCGCAAACTGGTCGGCGTGATCGCGGTGCTGGGTGACAAGGACGCGGGCGGCATCCTCGACGCCCTGGAACCGGTCTTCGACGAGATCGTCGTCACCGAGAACGGCTCCCCGCGCGCCCTGCCCGTCGACGACCTGGCCAACCTCGCGGTCCAGCGCTTCGGCGACGAACGCGTGGCCGTCGCCCACGACCTGGCCGACGCCATCGAAACCGCCATCGCCCTCGCCGAAGGCGGGGAGGACGCCGAACTGGTCTCGGGCGCGGGCATAGTCATCACCGGCTCGGTCGTCACCGCCGGGTCCGCCCGCAGCCTGTTCGGAAAGGATCCCGCATGAGCGACGCCACCCCCGAGGTCCCGCCCCCCGCCACCGACCCGTGGAAGGGCCTGCGCGGCGTCATGGCCGGGACCCTGGTCCTGGAGGCCATCACCGTGCTGCTCGCGCTGCCGGTGATCAGCGCGGTCGGCGGCGGCCTGCGCTGGTGGTCGGTGCTCTACGTGGTGGGCCTGGCCGTGGTCATGTTCCTGGGCGCGGGCGTGCAGCGCCGCTCCTGGGCCATCCCGTTCAACCTCGCCCTGCAGGTGGCTCTGCTGCTGGGCGGCTTCATCCACATCTCGATCCTGGTGATCGGTGTGGTGTTCGTCGCCGTGTGGGTCTTCGTGCTGTTCCTGCGCTCGGACGTGAAGAAGCGCATGGAGGCGGGAACCCTGCCCAGCCAGCGCATGTCGGGGGCCTGAGTAGCGCCGCCGAATCGGGCAGCCCGGGGCATCCGCCCCGGCCTGCGTTTTTCCTGCCGAGCAAGCGACGGTTAGGCTTCACGGGTGACTGAGCAGACCTTGGTACTCATCAAGCCCGATGGCGTGGCCCGTGGCCTCGTCGGGGAGATCATCACCCGCATCGAGCGCAAGGGCCTGAAGCTCGCGGCCATGAAGCTCGTGAACGTCTCCGAGGAAGTGGCTGTCGTCCACTACGCCGAGCACGCCGAGCGTCCGTTCTTCGGTTCCCTGATCGAGTTCATCACCTCCGGTCCGGTCGTCGCGGCCGTGCTCGAGGGTGAGCGCGCCATCGCCGCCTTCCGTCAGATCGCCGGCGGCACCGACCCGGTCGAGAAGGCCGTCCCGGGCAGCATCCGCGGCGACTACGCCCTCGAGACCCAGTTCAACCTCGTGCACGGCTCGGACTCGCCGGAGTCCGCCAAGCGCGAGATCGACATCTGGTTCCCCGGGTTCGCGCACTGATCTTGCGGGAGCGTTTGCTCCCGCTTCCTCCTCGGCCGGGTCCGGGGCCACGCCCCCGGACCTGCCACCCAGCGGCCGCTCGCGAGACTCGCGAGGCCGCTCCGGGCCGCGTGGGCACGACGCCCCGGCACGGTGTGGGATACTGGCTCTGGAAGTGACCGACGCCGGCCGTTTGCGGCAGGCATCGTTCACCTCCGATTGACACCGCGGAGCGACGGACGATCATCGCTGCCGCCGACGGCTCCAAGACTCGGCCGCCGGGCAGGCACGCTGGATGAACGCTCGTGACGCGGAGTTGAGCCAACCAACCAGGCGCCACGTGAACTGTTAGCCCGAACGACGAGATACCGGTGATAACGGGCCACGCGGCGCGAAGACTTACGATCTCGCGCCTCCGGGCGTGAGGCCAACAAGACAGCGCCCCCGCGTCGGCCGCGTCACTCCTCGGAGGAACGCGCCCGGGGGCCCCGAGGAGATTTCGTGGCCGATCAAGAGCCGCAGGACGCATCGCAGGTGAACGGTGAAGGGGGCGCTCAGATCACCCCGGCTGCCGGACAATTGCCGGAACGGATCCGAGTGCACGCACTGGCGAAGCTGCTGGGCACCACCAGCAAACGTATTCTGGCCCACCTGACCGAGATGGGCGCGCAGGCGAGAAGCCCGCAATCCAGCCTGGACCGGACCGTCGCCGAGACCGTGCGCGACGCCTTCGGACCGCGTGATGTCGAGGCCGCCCCCGCCGGGCCCGAGCCGATCGCCGAGACCACCGTCGACGCCGCCATCGCCGCGGACGACGACCGGGCCGCCGACGAACTGGCCGCCGAGGAAGTGGAGGCCGCCGAGGCCGCCGCCCCGGCCGGCACCGCGCAGTCCACCCTGTTCGCCAGCCCCTTCCTGAGCGAGGCGCAGGCCGAGGAACAGGTCCAGTACCAGCCGTCCGCCGTCGTCGCGGCGCCGCTGTTCCTGTCGCCGGACGCCACCACGGTCGAGGAGACCCGCCGCAAGCGCCGCGAGCGCAAGCCGCGCGTCGAGGAGCCGGTGGCCGAGGAGAAGGTCACCGAGGACACCGCGGTCACCGAGGAGACCGCCGCCGAGGACGCCGAGGACGAGGGCGACTGGGACGGCGATCAGGATCGTGAGCAGCGTGAGGGCACCTCCCGCCGCCGTCGCCGGGGCCGTCGTGGCCGCGGCCGGGGCCGGGGCGAGCAGCACGGTGACGCCGACGGCGAGGACGGCGAGGAGTCCGAGACCGAGGACGAGTCGGCCGAATCCGCCGAGACCGACACCGCCGACGAGGACGACGACGCGGGTGTGCCCGAGGGTTCGAGCAGCCGTCGCCGCCGTCGCCGTCGCCGCCGCAAGGGCGGGGACGACAACGAGCCCGAGGTCTCCGACGACGACCCGCCGAACACCGTCGTGCACGAGCGCGAGCCGCGCAGCAAGCGCCGCGCCCAGGTCGACGAAGTGCAGGGCATCAGCGGTTCGACCCGCCTGGAGGCCAAGCGCCAGCGCCGTCGTGACGGTCGCGAGGCCGGCCGCCGCCGCCCGCCGATCCTGACCGAGTCGGAGTTCCTGGCTCGCCGCGAGGCGGTGGACCGGGTGATGGTGGTGCGCGAGAAGCACTTCGCCGACCACCCGACCTCCACCACCCAGGTGGCGGTGCTCGAGGACAACATCCTGGTCGAGCACTTCGTGACCTCCACGGGCTCGGCGTCCATGGTCGGCAACGTGTACCTGGGCAAGGTGCAGAACGTGCTGCCGTCGATGGAGGCCGCCTTCGTCGACATCGGCCGCGGCCGCAACGGCGTCCTGTACGCGGGCGAGGTGAACTGGGAGGCCGCCGGTCTGGGCGGCAAGGAGCGCAAGATCGAGCAGGCGCTCAAGCCCGGTGACACCGTGCTGGTGCAGGTCTCGAAGGATCCGGTGGGCCACAAGGGCGCTCGCCTGACCACGCAGATCAGCCTGGCCGGTCGCTTCCTGGTGTACGTGCCGGGTGGTTCGTCGACCGGAATCTCGCGCAAGCTGCCCGACACCGAGCGCAAGCGGCTCAAGGAGATCCTGCGCGACATCGTGCCGCAGGACGCGGGTGTCATCATCCGCACCGCCTCCGAGGGCGTCTCCGAGCCGGAGCTGGCTCGCGACGTGGAGCGGCTGCAGGCGACTTGGCGCACCATCGAGGAGCAGTCCAAGCAGGGCTCCGGCGCGCCGAAGACCCTGTACGAGGAGCCGGACCTGCTGGTCAAGGTGGTCCGCGACCTGTTCAACGAGGACTTCTCGAAGCTGGTCATCGAGGGCGAGCGCGCCTGGACCACGGTCGAGAACTACGTCCGCACGGTCGCTCCCGACATGCTGGCCCGCGTCGAGCGCTACGACAACAGCGCGGTGGACGTCTTCGGCAGCCTGCGCATCGACGAGCAGCTGGCCAAGGCGCTCGACCGCAAGGTGTGGCTGCCCTCGGGCGGCACCCTGGTGATCGACCGCACCGAGGCGATGACCGTGGTCGACGTCAACACCGGCAAGTTCACCGGAGCGGGCGGGTCCAACCTCGAGGAGACGGTGACCCGCAACAACCTGGAGGCGGCCGAGGAGATCGTGCGCCAGATGCGGTTGCGCGACATCGGCGGCATGATCGTGGTCGACTTCATCGACATGGTCCTGGAGTCCAACCGGGATCTGGTGCTGCGCCGCCTCACCGAGGCGCTGGGCCGCGACCGCACCCGTCACCAGGTCTCCGAGGTCACCTCGCTGGGCCTGGTCCAGATGACCCGCAAGAAGCTGGGCACCGGCCTGGTCGAGGCGTTCTCCACCACCTGTGAGTCCTGCCATGGCCGCGGCATCCTGGTGCACAACTACCCGGTCGAGTCCTCGGCTCCGGCGGGGGACAGCGGCGAGGGCGTGAGCCGTCGCGAGGGGTCGCGTCGTCGTCGCAAGGACCGCAACGCGGCTGCCGCCGAGGCCGCCCCGGCCGTCGAGCCGGTGGCCGAGGAACCGGCCGAGAAGCACGAGGACGAGGCGGAGAAGGCCGAGAAGGCCGCCACCAAGCGGGCCCACCCGGTCGCACTGGCCATGGCCGCGCATACCGACCACCCCGACGAGGACGGCGTCGCCGAGGGCGCGCCGCTCACCAACGGCGCCGCCGCTGCGGCGATGACCGAGGTCGCCGCCCTGGACGCGTCGGCGGAGGCCGCCGAGCTGGTGGAGGAGGCACAGGCCGCGTCCGGTGCGCAGGCCGCCGAGTCCGCGCCCGCCGCGGACACCGTGGTGGTCGAGTCCGAGCCGGAGGGGATCGAATCGCCGATCGCCGAGGCGCACGCGGCCGTGGCGGCGGTCGCCGCCCTGGAAGCCGCCGCGGCCGCGCCGGTCGCCTCGGGTCGTCGTCCCGCCCGTCGCCGGGTGGCGCGCACGGCGTCGGCTCCGGCCACCGACAGCAAGGGTGCGGTGTTCGTGCTCTCCAGCGGTGATCAGGCCGACAAGCCGGGCTTCAACCTCGACGACCTGGCTCCGGCCGTGGTGCCGCCGCGGGCTCGCCCGCGTCGCCGGTCCGCGGGCCGTCCGGCCGGTGCGCCGGAGGGCGAGAACTAGCCGGTCAGCGTGAGACGAGCTGTGGCCCCGCCGGATTCCGGCGGGGCCACAGCTTTTCCCCGGGGTGATGAACGCCATTCACGGATCGCTCACGGTCCGGCCATGTCGAGCACACAGGCTCCGGGCGTCCGATCACGACTGAAGAAGGAAATACCATGGGTTCCGCAGCCGACTTCCTGAGCGATGTGCTCGTGCAGACCATCACCAAGCTGCTCTCCGCCGGCAGCAGCAGCGTCAGCGCCAAGTAATCGCGCTGTCGGTCAGGATGGCCCGCCGGTCGCACCCGGCGGGCTTTCGTGTTTCCGGCCGGGGCGGCCCGGTTTGGTCGGGGTCAGGCCTGTCCTGTAGTCTTGGTCAGTCGCTGCCCCCTGCGACGGCACTCTGTTGTGACTAGTGCTGTGAGTGGGCCCGGTTCGGTTCGCAGAACCACTGGCCCGAGGCGGCGGTGAATACCCCAGACCAGTCTGCGGCGGTCCCCGGTGCGAATCGGATGACCGGCCGTGTGAGCATAGTGCCGAGCACTTGTAAAGAAAGAAGGGCAGCCGACCGATGGCAACGTACGCAATCGTCAAGACCGGCGGAAAGCAGTACAAGGTCGCGGTCGGTGACCTGGTGAAGGTCGAGAAGATCGAGGGTGAGCCGGGCACTGCGGTGTCGCTGGCGCCGGTGCTCGTCGTTGACGGCTCCGAGCTGACCTCCGATGCTGACAAGCTGGCGAAGGTTTCCGTGTCCGCCGAGGTCGTCGAACAGACCAAGGGCCCGAAGATCCGTATCCACAAGTTCAAGAACAAGACCGGCTACCACAAGCGTCAGGGCCACCGTCAGAAGCTGACGGTCCTGAAGGTCACCGGCATCAAGTAATCCGACTTGGGGTTCGTCACCCCTGCACGAGGAGTTAGTCATGGCACATAAAAAGGGTGCATCCAGCTCGCGCAATGGTCGCGATTCGAATGCCCAGCGGCTCGGTGTGAAGCGCTTCGGCGGTCAGACCGTCAAGGCCGGCGAGATCCTGGTCCGCCAGCGCGGCACGCACTTCCACCCCGGCGTCAACGTCGGCCGTGGCGGCGACGACACGCTGTTCGCTCTCGAGGCGGGCGCGGTGCAGTTCGGCACCAAGCGTGGTCGCAAGACCGTCAACATCGTGGTGCCGGAGCCGGTGAACGCCTGACCGGCGCACCGGAGTTCGCTCCATCAGCTTTTCGAAGCGGGTCAGGGTTTGTAGTAACCCTGGCCCGCTTTGCTGTTCACAGCCCCGCTTCCGGCATTCCTGGCCGAGGCCCGGGGCGTCACATCCAGTCGACAAGTCCTGAAGGAGGATGATCACCGATATGTCCAAATTCATCGACCGTGTCGAGCTGCACGTGCGCGCGGGCAAGGGTGGGCACGGCTGCGCCTCGGTGCGCCGGGAGAAGTTCATGCCGTTGGGTGGTCCCGATGGCGGCAACGGCGGCAATGGCGGGGACGTGATCCTCGAGGTCGACCCGAACGTGCACACGCTGCTGGACTTCCATTTCCACCCGCATGCCAAGGGCGGCAACGGCAAGCCCGGTGAGGGCAGCAACCGCAATGGCAAGCAGGGCGAGGGACTGCTGCTGAAGGTGCCGGACGGCACCGTGGTGATGAGCCTCGACGGCGAGGTGCTCGCGGACCTGACCGGTTCGGGCACCCAGTACGTGGCGGCGCGCGGCGGTCGCGGCGGACTGGGCAACGCGGCGCTGGTGTCCAAGGCGCGCAAGGCGCCCGGTTTCGCGCTGCTCGGCGAGGACGGTCAGGAGCGCGATGTCGTTCTGGAGCTGAAGTCGGTCGCCGATGTCGGTCTGGTGGGCTTCCCGTCGGCCGGCAAGTCGTCGCTGGTGTCGGTGCTCTCGGCGGCCAAGCCGAAGATCGCGGACTACCCGTTCACCACGCTCGTGCCGAACCTCGGTGTGGTGCTGGCGGGTGACACCACCTTCACCGTGGCCGATGTGCCCGGTCTGATTCCGGGCGCGAGCGAGGGCCGCGGTCTGGGCCTGGACTTCCTGCGGCATCTGGAGCGTTGTGCGGTGCTGGCCCACGTGGTGGACTGCGCCACGCTGGAACCCGGCCGCGATCCGGTGTCGGATGTGGACGCGCTCGAGGCCGAGCTGGCCGCGTATCAGCCCGCGCTGGTCGGTGACACCGGTCTGGGTGATCTGGCCGATCGCCCGCGCGTGGTGATTCTCAACAAGGCCGACATCCCCGACGCCGACGAGCTGGCCGAGTTCGTGCTGCCGGAATTCGAGAAGCGCGGCTGGCCGGTGTTCAAGATCTCGGCGGTGAGCCGGGAAGGCCTGCGGCCGTTGACCTTCGCGCTCGCCGAGATGGTCGCCGAGTACCGCACCGGGCATCCGAAGGCGGAGCCGAAGCGCGCGATCATCCGCCCGGTCGTCAAGGGCGACAGCGGTTTCCGCGTGATTCGCGATCCCGAGGTCGAGGGCGGCTTCATCGTGGTGGGCGAGCGCCCCGAGCGGTGGGTGCGCCAGACCCAGTTCGACAACGACGAGGCCGTGGGTTACCTGGCCGACCGCCTGGCTCGCCTCGGCGTCGAGGAAGAGCTGGTCAAGCTGGGTGCGGAGCCCGGCGCGTCGGTGACCATCGCGGACTACTGCTTCGATTGGGAGCCTTCGATTTCCGCGGGCGTGGAGACCTTGATGACCCGCCGCGGCGTGGACCCGCGTCTGGATCAGACCGAGCGCATCGGCGCGGCCGAGCGCAAGCACGCCTCGCGTGTGCGCCGTGGTCTGGTCACCGACGACGAGTAATACAGTGTCGCGCGGCCGTTCGCGAGGAGGCGAGCGGCCGGTGCGGACGGACAATGAATTCGGGTGCGACGGTGCGTGGGTATCGCGGGCGAATTGAGGTGTGGTGCAAGTGAGTTCGAGTGGCGCACAGGCCAAGGGAGCGGCGGAGCTCGGCGCTGACGGGCTCAGCGCCGCGCGGCGGGCCATCGCGTCCGCGCGCAGCGTCGTGGTGAAGATCGGGTCGTCGGCGCTGACCAGCCTGGAAGGCGGTCTGGACACCGGTCGCCTGGATCAGCTGGCTGACGCGGTCGAGGGCCGCATGCGCGCGGGGTCGGATCTGGTGGTGGTGTCCTCGGGCGCCATCGGCGCGGGCATGGCCCCGCTCGGATTGTCCAAGCGGCCCAAGGATCTCGCCACCAAGCAGGCCGCCGCGAGTGTCGGTCAGCTGGCGCTGGCGCACGCGTGGGGGACGTCGTTCGCCCGCTACGACCGGGTGGTCGGGCAGGTGTTGTTGAGCGCGGGCGACTTCGGTCGCCGCGAGCCGCACCGCAATGCGCAGCGGACCCTGGACCGGCTGCGGTCGCTGCACGCCATCGCCGTGGTGAACGAGAACGATACCGTCGCAACCGAAGAGATCCGGTTCGGCGACAACGACCGGCTCGCGGCGCTGGTCGCGCATCTGGTGGGCGCGGACGCGCTGATCCTGCTGTCGGATGTGGACGGCCTCTACGACGGTGATCCGCGTAAGGGTTCGGCGAACTTCATTCCCGAGGTGCGCAGCAGCGCGGATCTGGACGGCGTGATCGCCGGTTCGGGTGGTGCGCTGGGTACCGGGGGTATGGCGTCGAAGCTCTCGGCCGCGCGGCTGGCCGCCGATGCCGGCGTGCCGGTCTTGCTGGCTGCCGCGTCGGACGCGGCGGCGGCGCTGTCGGGTGCGACGGTGGGCACGGCCTTCGCGGCGCGTCCGGTTCGGTTGTCGGCCCGCAAGTTCTGGGTCCGGCACGCCGCCGACGCGCGGGGCGCGGTGCATCTGGACGCGGGCGCGGTGGCGGCCGTGGCCGAGCGTCGCCATTCCCTGCTGGCCGCGGGGATCACCGAGGTGACGGGTCATTTCTTCGGTGGTGACGTGATCGATCTGATCGCGCCGGACGGCGGGCTGGTGGCTCGTGGCGTGGCGGCCTATGACAGCGATGAGTTGCAGACGATGAAGGGCCGTTCCACGGCCGTGCTGCCCGACAGCATGCAGCGTCCGGTGGTGCACGCCGACGACCTGGTGAAGGTTTAGTCGAGCGTCGGTTACGGGCGAATCGCGCTGGGGGAGAGGGCAAGTAACCGTACAGACTGGGCGGTCGTTCTCCTACTGCAGGGGCAGTGGGAGGGCGGGGGAAGGGCGGTGGGCGGGACCGGCGATCGGTTCATGCTGGAGGTGCACCCGGTGCCGCATCGAGATGTGCCCTTCGCCGATAGCGGTTGCCCGGATCCGGCGCGGTCCGCCCTTGCCGCGCCGGGCTCGCGGTCCGGTGGCCGCCCGCGGCTCCGGGTGCGCCCGCAGCGCCCGTGGAGGTATAGGTATGTACGTACCCCAACCTGATAGCACCCAGTTGTGGCGGGCGAGCGGTCGTGACATCAGATACGACCCGCCGCTGCCCGACTGGCACGAGCTGCTGGCCGCGTTCTGTGGTCACATCGGGGATCAGCCCGAGGACCACCCGGTCACCCGCTGGTCCCGCGCGCTGGCCGAACTGCATCTGCAGCGACGCCGGGTCCACTCCGGCGACGTGGGCGGAATCGACGAGCTACGCGCTCAGCTGGTGACGTTCATCGACGAGTGGGTGGCGAGCCGAGCGCTGCGGAGGGGTGCAGCGCGGGCCGAATCCCTGGGGGCCGTGGTGGATGCGATGGCGGCCGCGCACGTGCGCGCCGTGCATCTGCTCAGGACGGCCGAGAACGTGTCGGACGAACAAGTGCACGCCGCCTGGTTCCTGCTGGCGCAGATGGCGGACGGCTGGACCGATCGGGCCGCAGGGGTTGTCGGCCCGCGGATCCGCCGTACCGCCTGAAACGCCACCGGATCCGGGCGGTAGGAGGTAGCCCGCGGTGGGCGTGTGGATTGCGCCGCACACGCCCCGCGGGCGCCTCGTTCAGATCGTCGGACGGGCCTCGATGACACAGTCCGGCGCGGCGGTCGTGGTGACCCCGGTGAGCACGAAACCACTGCGGGACAGCAGGTTTCCGAATTCGTTCTGGGTCCGTTCCCGGCCGCCGCGGGTCTGGATCAGCATCTCCAGGTCGATGACCTTGCCCGGATGCGGGCGGTGGTGCTCGGGCATCACCATCTCGATGATCAGCAGCCGCGCATCGGATTCCATGGCGGTGCGCACGGTGCGCAGGATGCGCTCGGCGTCGGAGTCGTTCCAGTCGTGGACGATGTGCTTGAGCAGGTAGGCGTCCGCGCCCTTGGGTACGACGTCGAAGAAGCTGCCGGGTTCGACGGTGAGGCGGCCGGTGAGCCCGGGGCCCAGCAACTGCTTCTCGAGGCCCTCGGCCACCCGCGGCAGGTCGAACACGGTGCCGCGCATGGACGGATGGCGTTGCAGGATGTCGACGAGCAGGCTGCCCCGGCCGCCGCCGACGTCCACGATCGAGCCGAAGCGCCCGAAGTCGAACGCGGTCTGCAGCGGTTCGGTGGCCAGGCTGCTGATGCTGGTCATGGCCCGGTCGAAGACCTCCCCGGCCTCGGGGTGCTGCTCGGTGAACTCGAAGAACTCCATGCCCTCCAGCTCGGTCCAGAGCGACCCGCCGGTCCGGACCGAGCTGGCCAGATGCGTCCAATGCTTGCGATGCAGTTCGGAGCCGAAGAAGACGAACAGATCGCGCAGCGTGACGTCGGTATCGGTGCGCAGCGCCTGTGAGACACCGGTCAGCTGGTAGCTGCCGTCCCGGCGCTGGTCGAAGACGCCCGCACTGACCAGCAGGCGCAGCATTCGGCCCAGCGCGTCCTCGTCCACGTTCAGGGTGCGGGCCAGGTCGGCGACGGGTTTGGGGCCGTCGGCCAGCGCGTCGGCGATGCCCAGCTCCGCCGCCGCGCAGATGGCCTGGGAGACGTACCCGGCCGTCCCCAGCTCCAATAGCGCGATGTGGCCGGGGGCCAGCCGCCGGTGCAGGACAGCCAGGCTGTCCCGCAACCAGGTGACGGCGCGCAGGAGCGGCAACGGTGGGATCTTGGATGGTGCGGACGCCATGCTGAACTCCCCGGGATCGTTCGGCGACTGCGGGATTCGTCCGATCCTACGCGCCGCGTTCCTGGTGGGCGTCGGTTTCCGCGACGCCCGGGCAAACCGCCGGATATGGCCGGAATCGGACCGGCGTGGCGCGGCCGGCTCCCGTCGTGGACGGGCGGTTCGGGTCCGGTTCAGGCGGGGGCGAAGGCGGCCGAGTTCTCCCGGGCCCACTGTTCGAAGGTCCGGGCGGGGATGCCGAGCAGGGTCTCGGTGGTGTCGGCCGGGGCTTCGGGCGTGTCGGTGGTGATGGCCCAGATGTTCAGCAGGGCGCTCACGATGTAGGGCGGCATGGTGCGCGACATCTGCGCCTCGGCCTCGGCCGGGGTGATGGTGGTGATCGGGATGTCGCGGCCGAGGGCCGTGGCGAGGTGACCGATCTGCGCGCGGAAGCTGATCGCCTCCGGTCCGGTGAGAGTGACTGTGCGGCCGCGCAATTCGCTGCCGGTGAGGGCGGCGACCGCGATGTCGGCGATATCGAGGGGATGGATCATGGCCAGCGCGGCGTCGGGATACGCGTGCTCGATCGGCGTGCCGGACGAGACGGCGGCGATCCAGCCGAAGGCGTTGCTGTCGAAGCCGCCGGGGCGCAGCACGGTGGTGGCGAGATCCGCTGCGGCGAGGGCGTTCTCGACGGTGAGGTGGTTCGCGCCGATGGGGTTGTCGGCGGCGTTCGGATCATTGACCGCGGAGGAGGACAGCAGCACGACGTGCTCCACCCCGGCGGCCGCGGCGGCCCGCGCGAAGGTGTCCGCGGCGGCGGGGTTGGCGTAGAGGAAGACCTGGCGCACGTCTTTCAGTGCGGCGGTGAGGCTTTCGAGATCGTCGGGCAAAGTGACAGCGTCGATGCCCGCGGGGAGGTCGAGAGCCGAGGGGTCCTTGCTGGCCGCGCGGACCGGGAGACCGCGGGCGTGCAGGGAGGTGAGGACGGCGCGGCCGATCTGGCCGCGAGCGCCGGTGACGAGAATGGTCATGAAATGCATGCTGTCATGCACACAGTTGCGAGTCAACATGTATGTTCCTCGATGCACGCAGATGCCGACATGCATGCAGATACGATGTGGGGATGACGACGGACGACCGCACCCCCGACGAGCTGCTGGATGCCATCGGCCCGGCCTTCGGCAAGCTCCGTCGCGGTGTTCTGCAGCAGGTCGAGAACCCGATCAGCGCCAAGGACTCCACCCGCGCCCTGGTGCTGGGCCTGGTCCTGGGCTGCGGGCAGGACGAACCGGGGGAGATGACCGTCGGCGGTATCGCCGCGGCCATGTGCGTGGACCCGTCGGTGGCGAGTCGCATGGTCACTGACAACATCAAGGCGGGCTACCTGCTGCGCGTGCCCTCGCAGCTGGACGGCCGACGCGCCGTCCTCGAGCTCAGCCCCGAGGGCCTGGAGTTCATGACCCGCTTCCGCGGACAGCAGCGCGCCGCCTTCGAATACATCACGGCCGAGTGGCCGGAACAGGACCGCCTCGACTTCGCGCGCCTCATGCTGCGCTACGTCGACGCCATCGAGAACCTCGAGAACCGGCGGCCCACCCCCGACGCCTGAGCGCGTCAGGGCCCGCTGGTGCCCCCGTAGGTGGCGGCCTTGCCGTCCGGGTCATGGCCCGGGCCGAAGTCGACGGCCGAATGCTCCCGGTCGACCTCCTCGATCCACTGCGCCGGCTCGGGCGGCAACTTGCGCCAGCGCGCCCGCGGATCGTTGGCCTCGTCCGCGCTGTTCCCCGTACTCATGCTCTCTCCCTTCCCCGTTCGACGGTACGCCCGAAGGTCAGGAAGGGGTGGCCAACGCGAAGGGCAGGATCGCGTCGGCTCCGGCGGCGCGGAGTTGGCGGGCGGCCATGGTGAAGGTCCAGCCGGTGTCGGTGAGGGCGTCGACCAGCAGGATGGGGCCGTCGACGGCGGTGAGGTCCGGTGTCTCCCAGGCATTGTGGAGGGCGGTGACCCGGTGGGCGGAGTTGGCGGCGGAGACCGGGGGCAGGTCGGGGCGCAGTAGGACGACGCCCAGATCCTGGAGGCGGCCGATCTCGGCGAGGCGGGCGGCCAGAGAGCGGGTCAGCAGGGGGCGGGCGCCCGAGTCGAGGGCCAGTACGGCGGTCGGGCGCTGGGCCCAATCCCATTCGCGCAGCACGGTGGTGCAGGCGCGGAAGACCTCGTCGGGGACCGGGGCGTCGGGGCCGTCGAGGAGCGGGCGCAGGCGCTGGCCCCAGCCGAGATTGCTGAGGCGGCCCAGGACGCGGCCGGTCTCGGGGCCGTCGGTGATCTTGCCGGACAAGGGGATTCCGAGTTTGGCCAGGCCGGTGGGCCACTGCTTGCGGGGCGCCAGGTCGATGCCGGGGCGGTCCAGGCGGGTGCGGATGTCGGCCAGGTCGGAGTCGTCGACCGCGGTGTCCTGGGTGGCGCCGGTGCAGTTGTCGCAGCGCCCGCAGTGGGTGCCGAGCACCAGGCCCGGGTCGTCGAGTTGGCTGCGCAGGAACGTCATCCGGCACTGGCTGGTGGACTGGTAGTCGATCATGGCCTGCTGCTCGGCCTCGCGGGCGACGCTGAGGCGCTCGTAGCGTTCGGTGTCGTAGACCCAGGGTTCGCCGGTGCCGAGCCAGCCGCCGCGCACCCGGCGCACCGCGCCGTCCACGTCCAGCACCTTGAGCACCATTTCCAGGCGTGAGCGATTGAGCTCCACCAGCGGTTCCAATGCCGCGGTCGACAGCGGCCGCTCGGTGTCGAGGGCGGCCAGCACCGAGCGCACGATGTGCTCGCGCGGGAACGCCACCGAGGCGAAGTAGCTCCAGATCTGGCGGTCCTCGTGACCGGGCAGCAGCACCACCTCGGCGCGTTCGGTGCCGCGGCCCGCGCGGCCCACCTGCTGGTAGTAGGAGATGGGGGAGGAGGGCGCGCCCAGGTGCACGACGAAGCCGAGATCGGGCTTGTCGAAACCCATTCCGAGCGCGGAGGTCGCGATGAGCGCCTTCACCTCGTTGTTCAGCAGCGCGGCCTCGAGCGCCTCGCGTTCGGTGGGGTCGGTCTGCCCGGTGTAGGCGGCGACGTGGTGCCCGTGCGAGTTGAGCACGTCGGCGAGGTCGTGGGCCGCGGCCACGGTGAGCGCGTAGACGATGCCCGAGCCGGGCAGCTCGTGCAGCCGTTTGCTGAGCCAGGCCGTGCGCCGCACCGCGTCCGGAATCGTCACCACCGACAGGTGCAGCGATTCCCGGTCCAGGCTGCCGCGCAGCACCAGGGTGTCGGTGCCGATCTGGGTGGCCACATCGGTGACCACCCGGTCGTTGGCGGTGGCCGTGGTGGCCAGCACCGGCACCTCCGAGCCGAGATCGGCGATGAGCGTGCGGATCCGGCGGTAGTCCGGCCGGAAGTCGTGCCCCCAGTCCGATACGCAGTGCGCCTCGTCGATCACCACCAGTCCGGCGTCGGCGGCCAGCTTGGGCAGCACCGAATCCCGGAAGTCCGGATTGTTCAACCGCTCCGGGCTGACCAGCAGCACGTCGACGTCACCGGCGGCCACCCGCGCGTGGATCTCGTCCCATTCGGTGACATTGCCCGAATTGATGGTCGCGGCGACGACTCCCGCGCGCTCGGCCGACGACACCTGGTTGCGCATCAGCGCCAGCAGCGGCGACACGATCACCGTCGGCCCCCGCCCCTGAGCGCGCAGCAGCTTCGCGGAGATGAAGTAGACGGCGGATTTACCCCAACCGGTGCGTTGCACCACCAGCGCCCGCCGCCGGTGCACCACCAGCGCCTCGATCGCGACCCACTGGTCCTCCCGGAGCCGCGCGTCGGGCCCGGCCAGCTCCCGCAGCAGCCGTTCCGCGTCCTCACGCAGATCGGTGGACGCGGGGGCGGTGGGGGAGGGGTCGGTCGAGGTCACGCGCTCCATCGTGCCTCACCGCACCGACACCCCGGCGCCGCCGCCCGGATGTCCCGCGAACTTCGGACCCCCGCGCGGTCGGTTATCCGGTGCCCGAGTGGGCCGCGACCAGGGTGTCGACCAGGCGATCGAGCGGCAGCCACGGGAAACTCGGCCGGTCCTGGCGCAGCGTGACGAGGCCGTGCATCCCCGCCCACAGGCATTGCGCGGTGGCCTCGGGATCGGGCGCCCCGGCGGCGGCCGCGGTGTCGATCAGCAGCTGAATCGTGGGGAGCCCCGGGAGTTGGCCGGTGGTGGGCTCCCACCCGGGCGTCCCGGCGGTGCCGAACAGCACCCGGTAGTGGCCGGGATGGGTGACGCCGTAGTCGACGAAGGCGTGGCACAGCGCCGAAAGCCGGCCCGCGCCATCGGTTTCGGGCAGTGGCGTCAGCGCGGTGAGCAGGGCGTCGCGCAGTTCCCCGAAGCGCAGTGTGTACACCGCGGTGAGCAGTGCGCGTTTATCGGCGAAGTGCAGGTAGACGCTCTGCGGGGCGACTCCCGCGGCGCGGGCGACGGCGCGCAGGGACAGCGCTTCCTGGCCGTCGAGGTCTTCGAGGAGCCCGCTGGCGGCGGTGACGAGTTCGTCGCGCAGCAAGGCGCCTTGGCCGCGGCGGTTGCGGTTGCGGGTGGGTTGGTCCGGCACCTTGACAGGATAACAAGACAGCCGTCTACTTAAAACGTAAGTAGACGGCTGTCTTGTTAAGGAACCCGCCATGCTCACCGTGACCCGTGTCGTCCACGCCAGCGCCCTGCTCGATTTCGGCGGCGCACGCATCCTCACCGACCCCTGGCTGTCGGAGACCCGCTTCTACCGCCCCGGCGAGCCGCGCGCCTTCGCGACCGCGGCCGACCTGCCCGAGCTCTCCGGCATCGTGATCAGCCACGGCCACTACGACCACTGCGATCTCGACGCCCTGGTCCGGTATCCCGACAAGTCGGTGCCGTTCGCGGTCGTACCCGGCCTCGCCAAACAGGTGCGCGCCGCGGGTTTCCCGAACGTGGTCGAGTTGGCCCCTTGGCAGAGCACGC
The DNA here is from genome assembly GCF_053602575.1 of Nocardia sp. NPDC004340. Lineage (NCBI taxonomy): Bacteria > Bacillati > Actinomycetota > Actinomycetes > Mycobacteriales > Nocardiaceae > Nocardia > Nocardia sp. NPDC004340. The sequence continues at coordinate 91,672 of NZ_JBSGDW010000006.1, read as the reverse complement.
GTCTCGGCCCGGTCGAGGTGACCGCCGCCCCGGCCAGTCACGGCGTCCCCGAGGTGACCTTTGTGCTGCGGGCCGACGGCCACACCGTCTTCTTCGGCGCGGACACCCTGCGCATCGCCGAACTCGACGACATCGCCCGGCGTTTCCCGGATCTGGACCTGGCCCTGCTGCCGGTGAACGGCCTGCGCATCCGCCCGGTGCTCGACAAGCAGGTGGTGATGGACGCGATCGAGGCCGCCGACCTGGCCCGGGTGCTGCGCCCGCGCCTGGCGGTCCCGATTCACTACGCCTTCTCCAGCGGCCCGGTCGGCGATCGCCTCATGACCAAGGGCGACCGCGCGGGCGCGGAGCACTTCCGCGCCGCCGCAGCCGATCTGGCCCCGGAGACCAAGGTGCAAATACTCCCAACCGGACAGGCCTTGCTCGTGTGAGACACCGCCGGAACCCGCCTTGATTGCGGTGCCGTCAAGATCGGGCGGAATCCGCTGCGCGGACGGACAATAGGGTTCCGGGCACGAAGGGCGTCCGGGGGCGCGCAGGGAGACGCACATGCCGGAGAAGTTTCCGTCGCCCGCGGGGTGGACTCCGCCCGGGGCGCAATTCCGTAGCAGCAGCACGGTGTCGCGGACGGTGGCCGGCACGCTGGCGGGGTTGCTGATCACCCCCGTCGGGATCGCGCTGGCCGCCCGCGGCGCGGCCGGGACCAGACAGTGGGCGATCCTGGGGGATTTCGCCGACCGGGTCGGCTCGACTTTCCAGATCCTGCTGGCCGCAGCGCTTTTCCTGGTGGTGGCGGCGCTGGCCGCCTACTCCCCGGCGGGCACCGTCGTGGCCGGGCTGGTGTGGGGAGTGTTGCCCGGGATCATCCATTTCATCTTCCCGGACGACACCTTCCGGCTGATCGGCGATCTACCCCTGTCGGACGAGATGCATGTCGCGCTGTACCAGTGGTTGCAGACCGGATTCCCGCTCATCGTGGGCATCCTGCTGGTGGGCGCGGGTGCAGCGGCGACGTTCCGCCGCCGCTGACCCGTTCTCACCCCTTCACGCACAACACCTGCCGCAGCGTGGCGACCACGTCCACCAGATCCGCCTGGGCCGCGATGACCTGGTCGATGTCCTTGTACGCCGCGGGGATCTCGTCGATCACCCCGGCGTCCTTACGGGACTCGACGCCTTCGGTCTGCTTCACCAGGTCGGCCACGGTGAACTGCTTCTTGGCCGCGTTGCGGCTCATCCGCCGTCCCGCCCCGTGCGAGGCGGACTGGAACGAGGCCGGATTCCCCTTGCCCCGAACCACATACGACCGCGTCCCCATGGAGCCGGGAATCAGCGCGAGGTCGCCCGCGCCGGCCCGGACCGCGCCCTTGCGAGTGACCAGCATGGGCAGTCCGTCGATGATCTCCTCCGCCACATAGTTGTGGTGGCAGGAGATGGGCTCGTCGAAACGTACTGCCAGCCCGTCGAATTCATCGCGCACGGCCTTGCAGACCAGCGCCAGGATGACGGCCCGGTTGCGGGCCGCGTACTCCTGGGCCCAGGTCAGGTCGCGCCGGTAGGCGTCCATTTCCGGCGTGCCGGAGAGGAATACGGACAGGTCGCGGTGCGGCAGGTCCTGGTTGTGCGGCAGTTCGCGGGCGACGGCCATGTGCCGCTGCGCGATCTCGTTGCCGATATTGCGGCTTCCGGAGTGCAGCAGGATCCACACGCGGTCCTCGGTGTCGACGCACAGTTCCTGGAAGTGGTTGCCGCCGCCGAGGGTTCCCATCTGGTTGTGGGCCTTGGCTTCCCGGGGCCGCACGATCGGATCCAGGGTGTCGAAGCCCTTCCAGAACCGCTCCCAGCCCGCGCGCATGGTGGTGCCCGCGGTGCGCTGGCCGAAGACCTCGGCGTTCAGGCGGTTCACGTCGACGGGTTCGCGGTGCGCCGCGAAGCCGACCGGCAGCGCCGCCTCGATGCGGGAGCGCAGCGAGTGCAGGTTGTCGGGCAGGTCGGACGCGGTGAGCGAGGTGAGCACCGCTTCCATGCCGCACCCGATGTCCACGCCGACGGCCGCGGGGGCGACCGCGTCCCGCATGGCGATGACCGATCCCACGGTCGCGCCCTTGCCCAGGTGCACGTCCGGCATCACACGGACGCCGTACACCCATTTCAGTTGCGAGATATCGCGCAGCTGCTGGAGCGCGGCCGCGCCGACCTCGTGCTCGTGGGCCCACATGAGCGTCTGCGCTCGGGTACCGCGCAGCTCGACGGGAAACATCGGACAGTCCTTTCCTTCGACTGCCTTTCACGGTAGGTCCACCGCCCGTCCCGGCGCACCGCATTATTTCGCGGTCAGGGTTCGACGAAGTCGGCGGTGAGGCTGCACAGCTTCCAGGAGCCTTCGCGCCGGACCATGGTGCCGGTGTAGTCGACGTCCTTGAAGTAGTGCCGGTATTTCTCGGGCACATTGGTGAACGTCTCGTGGAATGCGAAGGTGGCGGAGTCGGCGCCGGATTGGGTGACGCCGGTGACGGTATTGGTGTAGCCGGCATTGCGTATTTCCGGGCCCAGAGTTTTGTCGTATTGGGGGGTGTATTGGAAAACTATTTCGTCGATGGCGTCGGCGTTCTCGGGGCAGACCAGGGAGCGGAATCCTTCCCAGTCGCGGGCATTGGAGGTGGCGGCGACCGCCTTGGCGGCTTTCACCAATTCCGGGTCGAGGGTGGTGGGGTCGCCGGGTTCGACCGCGCGGTCGGGTGCATTGAACACCGCGGGCGCGGGCAGGGGTTTGTAACTGGTCGCGGTGAGGTGCTTTTCCAGTGCGCGCCGCCAGCTGCCGTCGTCGATCATCATGCGGATGATCGAGGTGATGCGCCCCTGCAATTCGATGTCGCCCTTGCGGACTCCGACGCCGTAGCGTTCGCGGGTGAACCGGTGGCCGGACAGTCGCAGCGTGCCGGGGTGTTCGTCGGCGTAGCCGGCGAGGATGACGTCGTCGGTGGTGACGGCGTCGACGGTGCCGGTGATCAGGTCGGCCACGCACTGCGGGTAGCTGTCCCGGGTGGTGAGGCGGACGAATCGGGCGAAGCTGCGGCGGATCTTGTCGGCGGAGGTGGAGCCCTCGGCTGTGCAGACGGTGCGCCCGTCCAGGTCCTCGGGCTGGTCGATGGCGCGTTCGCTCTGCCGCACCAGCAGGTCCTGGCCCGCCAGCAGATAGGGCCCGGCGAAGGAGACCAGCTGCTGGCGGGCGGCGGTGATGGAGTACGAGGCGACGACGAAGTCGACGGCGCCGGAGCTCACGAGGGTTTCGCGTTGGTCGGTGCGGGCCTCGCGCCAGGTGATGTGCTCCGGCATGACGCCCAGCTTCCCGGCGATATAGGTCGCGACGTCGACGTCGAACCCGCGTGGTCTGCCGTCGGTGCCCTTGACCGAGAGTCCGGGTTGATCGAATTTGATGCCGATGGTGAGCGTCCGCGGTGGCGGTGGCGGCGGCGCGTCGTCGGGTTTCGGTCCATTGCCGCAGGCTGCCAGGGCTAGACAGGCTGTGAGGGCGACGGCGCGGATCGCACGCTTCATCGGATCTGATCTCCCGTTGTCAACTCCGGCGGCAATTGGTCAGCACATGGAGCATCCAAGCATCAGAGTCGGGAGAACACGCGGAATTACGGAACCATGTGCGCGATTCGCCCATGTTTCAGTTAATTCCGCAATATTTCAGCGACCATTGCTGCGCGTTTGCGAGCACGGTCGGGGGACGCGGGCGGGCGGTCACGCGCCGAACCGGTCCGGAAGGGAGTGTGGGACAGTGTTGTCCGCCCCGGAGGCGCAGGTCAGCGGTTCGTGCGCAAGCCATCCGCGATCACGGCGAAGGTGCGCTCACGCAGTCCCGGTGCGGCTCCGGCTTCGTGGACGGCGAGGAACACGCCCTTGATGATGGTCAGCAGATCGTCGACGCTGATCTCGGGCCGCACCGCCCCGGCGTCCTGGGCGCGGGAAAGCAGCGTCCCCAGCGCCTCTTTCAGATCGTGGGACACCGTGCGCGGATACTCGGCGCCGCCGGAGCGCAGCGCGTCGGCCAGATCTCGTTTGACCCCGCCCTCGAGCACCATCATCGCGAGGAATTCGAAGAACACCGTGCCGGGATCCTCGGCCGCGGTCAGTTCGCGCGCGTGCGCGGTGATCTTCTCGACCTGATCCAGGATCGCGGCCTCGAAAAGCGCTTCCTTGGTGGGGAAGTGGCGGTACACGGTGCCCGCCCCGACGCCCGCCCGCCGCGCGATCTCGTCGAGCGGCACCGAGATGCCCTCGGCGGCAAAGGCTTCCTGGGCCGCGGCCAGGACCCGCTCGCGATTGCGGCGGGCGTCGGCGCGCAGGGGTCTGTCCGTCACGTCCGACAGCCTACTCAGCCGTTGACAAGCGGGGCGCACGCCCCGATTATTAAGCGGGTCCAACGTTCCGTTTAGGAGATACTCATGACCACTTCCGTGGAAACCCCTCGTGACCTCGTGATTCGACTCTTCGACACCCTGCCCGCGCGCGATGCGGATCGATTCGCGGCCTTGCTCGCCCCGGATGTCGTGTTCGAGATGCCGTTCCTCATTCCGGGCGAGCCGTCCCGCATCGAGGGCCGCGAGCAGATCCGCGCGTACCTCGCGCAGCGCTGGTCGGGCATGTCCGGCATCGAGATTCACGCCATTCGCCCGGTCATCCACGAGACCGCCGATCCGAACACTCTCATCACCGAGATCGACGTCGACGTCACGCGCCCCGGGACCGGCCGGGCGTGGGCGCGGACGTCGGTCAATGTGATCCGGGTCGAGAACGGCCAGGTCACGCTGTTCCGCGACTACATGGACACCGGCCGGATCGTGGCCATGCGGGCGTCGCGGGAGTGATGTGACGCCAATTACCCACCGGGTCGTCGACGAACAGTTAGTGCATTAACTATTATTGCCCTAACGAAGACGAGCGAGGAGGGCGGAACGGTGGAGGTCGACGACCCGCTGCGGCTGGACCGGCAGGTGTGTTTCGCGCTGGCCGTGGCGAACCGGTCGGTCCTGGCGGTGTATCGGCCGCTGCTGGAACCGATGGGCCTGACGCATCCGCAGTATCTGGTGATGCTGGCGTTGTGGGGTGAGGCGCCGATGTCGGTCAAGGACATCGGCGAGGCCATTCAGCTCGACTCGCCCACGCTGTCGCCGCTGCTCAAGCGGCTGGAGGCGGCGGGGCTCATCACCCGGCGGCGGGACAGCCACGACGAACGCAACCTGGTCGTGGATCTGACCGACGCGGGCCGCGAACTGCGCACCGAGGCGGAGAAGATCCCCCCGGCCGTGGTGGCGCGGCTGGGGGTGAGTCTGGCGGATCTCGAGGAACTGCGTGATGTGCTGAACCGGGTGAATGCCGCGGCGCGGCAGTCGGTTTCGGCGGAGACAGTACGCGCCGGATCGACGAAGGGACACCGGAAATGAAGCGCCCCAACCCTGCTCAGTGGCTGGCCTACACCTTCGGCAGTGTGCTGCCGGACGATTTGCGCGAGTGGGTGCGCAACGACCTCACCGGTGCGTGGGCGGTGCCCCGGCACATCGTGCGCCAGCTGGTGCCGTTGCTGCCGGTGTTCGCGCTCGCCTTCCTGCTGCCGGGCGAGCTGTGGCTACAGCTTTCGGTGATCCTGCTCGGCCTGCTGCTGGCGCTGTTCTACATCGTGGCCTACATGCCGATGAACCGTGCCCACCGATTGGTGAAGCACGGTTTCCCGGAGGATCTGGAGAGTCCGGCCCGGGCCGCGCGGCGGGCCGCCGAGCGCGCGGCCTACGAGGCCCAGTACCCGCACTGACGCCGCTGCTCGAAAGCGCTTGCTACCGAGCGTTTTCGGTGCAGGCGCTGGCGGCCACCCGGGCGGCGCGGGGCTGTGCGCTGCCCAGGTCGGGGAACGGGGGAGCGCTCTGGCCGAGCCCCGCGACCGCGTTCTGTTCGGCCTCGGCGAGGCTGGGTCCGACGGCCCAGCCCCAGGCGCCGTCCGCGCCCTGGGCGACCGCGCCGCAGCCGTCGCTGAAGCGCAGCACGATCTCGCAGTCGTAGCTGGCGCAGTCGCGGATCGCGGCGGCGTCGGCGACGACCCGGTTCGCGTCGGTGCCGGTGACCGCGGTGTTCTTCAGCCGGGACAGTGCGAGGGTGCCGTAGTACTGGGGTGCGGCGTCGGCGCTGCCCGCCAGGGCCAGGCCTGATGTGGCGAGCGCCAGGGTCGAGGTGGCCAATGCCAGGGCCGTGGTGAGCGTGGCCGCTCCGGTGACCGGGGTGGGGCGTGCAACCGGCAAGTGAGTTCCTGACGTTTCAAACGGGCGAACGCAGGTGATGCTAACCGGTCGGGCCGGGAACGAGCGGTGAAATTCAGACGACGGGCGTGCGCGCCAGCGCCCGGCGCAGCGCGGTGAACGCGGTCGCATTGGCGCGCTGGGTTTCTCGCAGATGGAAGGCCATCGACATGAACCCGTGCACGGTGCCGTCCCAGCGGTGGATCTCGGTCTCCACCCCGGCCTCGCGCAGCCGCTGCCCGTAGGCCTCGCCCTCGTCGCGCAGCGGATCGAATTCCGCGGTGGCGATGTGCGCGGGCGGCAGCCCGGTGAGGTCGGCGATGGTGGGATTGGCGTAGGGGTCGGACTTCTCGGCATCGGAGAACAGATACTGCTCCCAGTACCACCGGATGTGCGCCGCGGTGGTGAAGTACCCCTCCGCGTTCTCGGTGTGCGACGGCCGATCGCAGGCCGGATCCAGCATCGGGTACATGAGCAGCTGGAACGCGAGCTCGGGTCCGCCGTTGTCACGCGCGGCGAGGGCGGCGACGGTGGCCAGATTGCCGCCCGCGCTGTCCCCGGCCACCGCGATCCGGCCGGCGTCCCCGCCCAGGTCCTCGGCGTGCTCGGCGACCCAGCGCAGCACCGCGGAGGCGTCGTCGGCCGCGGCCGGGAAGCGGGCGTCGGGGGCGCGGCGGTAGTCCACCGACACCACGATCACCCCGGCCTCATTGGCCATGGTGCGGCAGAAGCGGTCGTGGGAGTCCAAGCCGCACAGCACGAATCCGCCGCCGTGGTAGAAGACCACGATGGCCGGAACGGGTTCGGCGTCCAGCGGCCGGTACACCCGCACCGGCACCTCGGGCGCGCCGGCCGGGCCCGGTACCGCGCGATCCTCCACTCCCGCAACGGGAATGGGCTCGACGGGGGCGGGGCGACGGGCGGCCAGGAAGGCCCGTGCTTCGACGGCGTCGAACACCTCGGTGCCCAATGCCGGGAACGCCGCGGTGGCGGCGTCGACGAAGGTCTGCCATTCGGGGGACAGGGTCATTACGGGCCTTCCTGGATCGCGCTGTGTCACTGCGGGGTTCGCGGAACTACATGCCGCGCGGGATGAACTTGCCCGCGGCCAGGCCGCCGTCGATGGCCACCTCCGCACCCGTGATGTAGGCCGAGGCGTCGGAGGCGAGGAAGGCGACCAGTTCGGCGACCTCCTCGGGCAGGCCGGTGCGCTCGAGCGGCAGGGTCGGGAAGCTGCCGGGGCCGGTGGTCAGGTAGGGCACCATCGGGGTGGCGATGGGGCCGGGGTACACCGAGTTGACCCGGATCTGGGACAAGCCCAGCTCCAGGGCGGCGACCTTGGACAGGCCGCGCAGACCCCACTTGGAGGAGCCGTAGGCGGAGTGGTTCATCAGGCCCTCGAGCCCGGACTGCGAGGAGATGTTCACGATGGAGCCGCCGCCGTTGGCGGTCATGGCCGGCAGCACCGCCTTGATGCCGCGGAACGCGCCGACCAGGTTGACGTGCAGGATCCGTTCCAGCTCTTCGGGAGTGGTCTCCGCGATCGGCTTCATGGTGTAGATGGCGGCATTGTTCACCAGCACGTCGAGCTTGCCGAAGGTGTCGACGGCCACCGCCACCGCGGCGTCCCAGCTCTCGGAGTCGGTGACGTCGTGGCGCACGAAACGGGCGTTCTCGCCGAGGGATTCGGCGAGTTCCTTGCCCTCGGCCTCGAGCACGTCGGTGATGACCACCTTCGCGCCGCGCCGGACGAACAGCGTGGCCTCGGCCGCGCCCTGGCCGCGGGCGGCCCCGGTGATCAGGGCGACTTTGCCTGTCAGATCAGCCATTTCGGTTTCCTTCTCTGTCTGGGTTGCGACGGTGCTACTGGGTGCGGAAGTGGGGGATGACCTTCTCCCCCCACTGCCGGATGGTTTCCAGGCACGCCTCCTGGGGCACGGTGCCCATCTGGATGAGGCACAGGATCTCGTCGGCCCCGGCGTCGCGCAGCCGCTCGACGTAGGCGATGGCGTCCTCGGCGGTGCCGTAGGCGTGCTCGGTGTTGAAGATGGCCGTGGCCCCGGTCTTCACCGGGATCTTGGCCTCGTGCAGGTAGGCGACGTGCTCGTCGGCGACCTCGCGCATCTTGGCGAGTTCGTCCACGCCCGGGTCCACGGCCTCGTCGGGCACCGGGCCCGCGCCGTAGTAGTACTTGATGGACTGGGCGAAGAACCGCTGCCCGCGCGCGCCGATCTGGCGGGCCCGTTCGCGGTCGTCGAGCACGATTGTCGGGCACAGCGCCGCGAAGTGGTCGTTGACGACGGTGGACACCAGGCGTTCGCCGGTGCGGGCCGCGATGGCGTCGTCGTAGATGCGGCGCAGTTCGGCGATCTCCTCGATGCCCGCGAAACCCAGGACCAGCGCGCCGATTCCGTACTCGGCCGCCAGTTTCAGTGTGTCCTTCTTGGTGCAGGCCATGAACAGCGGGGGATGCGGGCGCTGCACCGGCCGCGGCAGCAGGTGGTGCGGGTCGATGTCGAGCAGTTCACCGTGGTATTCGAATTCGCCCTCGGGGTCTTGCCAGGCGGCGGCGATCATCCGCAGCGATTCCTCGACCTCCTGGTAGGTGCGGTCGGGATCGACTCCGCACATGGAGGTCTCGACGGCGGTCGCGCCGCGGCCCGCGCCCAGGTTCAGGCGGCCGCCCGACAGCACGTCGAGCATGGCGGCGCGTTCGGCCGCGCGGACGGGGTGATTGAAGTTGAACGGCATGCAGACCACGCCGTGCCCGATCCGGATCCGCTGGGTCTGCGCGGCCACCCAGGTCAGGAAGATCTCCGGCGCGCTCATGTGGGCGTACCACTTGAGCCCGTGGTGTTCGACGGCCCAGACGGTGTCGAAGCCGACCTGATCGGCCAGCACGGCCTGCTCGACGCAGTCGCGCAGCACCTGGGCTTCGTGGGCGGCGGTGGGATCGGTCATCTGCGCTTCGAAGATCATCGAGAACTTCATCCGAGGACTCCTTGCCGCGCAGTCGGGGCCCGTCGGTGGGCGCTGCCTCACCCGTCCGGGCGTTTATGCCTAAACGGAATACAACTGCACCCATAGCCTCAGGTCATGAGGTTGTCTCAGTGGCCGGGACCACACCGTGCCGGTCTTCCGCATCGGGACTTAGCGTCGGTTGAACAGCAGCGGAAGGACGGGATCAGGTGGGACAGCTGGACGGCAAGGTAGCGCTGGTGACCGGTGGCGCCCGGGGCATGGGAGCGGAGCATGTGCGCCGTTTCGTGGCCGAGGGCGCCAAGGTCGTGTTCGGCGACGTGCTCGACGACGAGGGCAAGGCCCTGGCCGCGGAGCTGGGCGACGCCGTCCATTTCGTGCACCAGGACGTCACCAGCGAAAGCGACTGGCAGGCAGCGGTTTCCGCGGCCGTCGCCACGTTCGGCAAGCTGGACGTGCTGGTCAACAATGCCGGCATCCTGCGGTTCAAGCGCATCGTGGAGATGAGCCTGGACGAGTTCCAGACCATCATGAACATCAACGTCACGGGCGCTTTCCTCGGCATCAAGACCGCCGCGCCCGCCCTGATCGAGGCCGGTGGCGGGTCCATCGTGAACGTGTCCTCGGTCGAGGGCTTCGTCGGTGCGGCCGGTCTGTCGGCCTACAGCGCGAGCAAGTTCGCGCTGCGGGGTCTCACCAAGTCCGCCGCCCGGGAACTGGGGCACTCGGGTATCCGGGTGAACTCGATCCATCCCGGCGGCATCGCCACCCCTATGACCGCGTCCGTGGCGGGCGCGTCCGGGGTGGACGGCAACTCCTTCTTCTCCGAATTGCCCATTCCGCGCTGGGGTCAGCCGGTCGAGGTCTCCGAGGTGGCGTTGTTCCTGGCCTCGGACGCCTCGAGCTATTGCACCGGAGGCGAATTCGTCGTCGACGGCGGCATGCTGACCAGCTGCGGCTACTAAGGAACGAGATTCATGGAATTCGAATTCGACGTCGTTGTGGTGGGTTCCGGCGCGGCCGGCATGACCGCCGCGCTGACCGCCGCCTACCGGGGCCTGTCGGTCACCCTGATCGAGAAGAGCAGCCTGTTCGGCGGCTCCACCGCGCGCTCGGGCGGCGGCATCTGGGTGCCGAACAACCCGGTGCTGCAGGCCGCGGGCGTGCCGGACAGCCCGGAGATGGCCCGCACCTACCTGAAAGCCGTTGTCGGCGACCGGGTTCCGGAGGCCAAGCAGCGCGCGTTCCTGGAGCAGGGCCCGGAGATGTTCCGCTACATCGGCGCCCGCTCCAAGCACTGGGCGTTCGCCTACGACCGCGGCTACTCCGACTACCACCCGGAGTTCCCGGGTGGTCTGGCGCAGGGTCGCAGCATCGAGCCCAAGATCATCGACGGCCGCCTGCTCGGCGCGGATCTGGACAAGATCAACCGCCCGACCATGTCCGCCCCCAAGGGCATCGCGATCACGGTCAAGGACTTCCACGACCTGAACATGATCGCCCGCACCTGGGCGGGCAAGAAGACCGCCATGAAGGTCGGCGCGCAGACCGCGCTGAACATGATCAAGGGCGCCAAGCCGCTCAGCCTGGGCAAGGCGCTCGCCGCCCGGCTGTGGCTGTCGCTGCGCGACGCGGGCGTGCCGGTGTGGCTGAACACCCCGCTCACCGACCTGGTCATCGAGGGCGGCACCGTGGTCGGCGTGCGCGCCGAGCACGAGGGCCGCACCGTCACCATCAAGGCCCGCCGCGGCGTGGTGCTGGCCGCGGGCGGTTTCGAGCACAACCTCGAGATGCGTGAGCAGTACATCGACGGCCCGCAGAACACCGGCTGGACCGTGGGCGCTACGGAGAACGTCGGCGAGGGCATCGTCGCGGGCCAGAAGGCCGGCGCGGCGGTCGATCTGATGGACGACGCCTGGTGGGGTCCCTCGGTGCGCAACCCCGACGGCCCGCCGTTCTTCATGCTGGCCGAGCGTTCGCAGCCGGGCGCGATCGTGGTCAACGCCAAGGGCGACCGCTTCGTCAACGAGTCCGCGCCGTACGTGAATGTCGTGCACACCATGTACGAGGAGGAGAAGAAGGTGCCGGGCAGCATTCCCGCGCACTTCATCTTCGACCAGAACTTCCGTGACCGGTACCTGTTCCTGGGCAACTTCCCCAAGCGGCCGCTGCCCCAGAAGTACTTCGACGCGGGCATCATCAAGCAGGCCGACACCCTGGCCGAGCTGGCGGACAAGCTGGGCATCCCGGCGAACAAGCTGGCCGCCACCGTCGAGCGCTTCAACGTCTTCGCCCGCAACGGCCGGGACGAGGACTACCAGCGCGGCGACTCGGCCTACGACCGCTACTACGGCGACCCGACCGTCAAGCCCAACCCGACCCTGGCCCCGCTCGAGCGCGGCCCGTTCTACGCGGTCGAGATGGTGCCGGGCGACCTGGGCACCAAGGGCGGCCTGGTCACCGACGAGCACGCCCGCGTCCTGAACGACCAGGGCGACGTCATCCCGGGCCTGTACGCGGCGGGTAACAACTCCGCCGCCGTCATGGGCAACGACTACGCCGGCGCGGGCGCCACCATCGGCCCCGCCATGGTGTTCGGCTACATCGCGGCCAACCACCTGGCCGACGTGGAATCAGCGGCAGCGCAGGAGAACTGACATGGGACGGGTTGATTCGAAGGTCGTCATCGTCACCGGCGGCGCGCGCGGCATGGGGGCGGCCTTCGCCCGCAAGCTCGCGGCCGAGGGGGCGAAGGTGGTGATCACCGACGTGCTCGTCGAGGCCGGGGAGGCCGTCGCCGCCGAGATCGGTGGCGCCGCCCGGTTCTTCCCGCTCGACGTCACCGACGAGGCGGCCTGGAACGACGTGGTCGCGCGGACCGAGGCGGCCTTCGGGCCGGTCTCGGGCCTGGTCAACAACGCGGGCATCGTGCACGTCGACCCCATCGAGAAGCTCTCGGAGGCCGACTACCGCAAGGTGATCGACGTCAACCAGGTCGGCGTGTTCCTGGGCATGAAGGCCGTCATCGGCTCCATGCGCCGCGCCGGGGTGGGTTCCATCGTGAACATCTCCTCGACCGGCGGCCTGATCGGCTACTCGAACATCCTCGGCTACGTGGCCTCCAAGTGGGCCGTGCGCGGCATGAGCAAAACGGCCGCACAGGAATTCGCGGCCGACAATGTCCGCGTCAACTCCGTGCATCCGGGCATCGTGGCCACCGAGATGGTGGCCGCGTCCGAGCGGTCGGCGAGCATCGCGGCCAATCAGCCCATCGCCCGTCCGGCCACCCCCGAGGAACTCGCCAACATGGTGCTGTTCCTCATCTCCGACGACTCCTCCTACAGCACCGGCGCCGAGTTCATCGCCGACGGCGGCTTCACCACCCAGTAAGGCTCCGGTCCCCGGATTCGCCGGGGTTATTCGCGAAGCGAGACAAGGAAACACCCATGAAGGACTTCCACGGCAAAGTCGCTGTGATCACCGGTGCGGGAGCGGGCATCGGCCGGGCGCTCGCGCTCGAGCTGGCGCGCAACGGAGCCCAGCTGGCCCTGTCCGGCCGCAACTACGACAATGTCGCCGAGACCGTGGCGCTGTGCGAGAAGGTCGGCGCCAAGGCGCGGGCCTACAAGCTGGACGTGGCCGACCGCGCCGCCGTCTACGCGCACGCCGACGAGGTCGTGGCCGATTTCGGCAAGGTCAACATCGTCATCAACAACGCCGGTGTCTCGCTGACCGCCAATATCGAGGAAGTCTCCTGGGAAGACCTGGAGTGGATCTTCGGCATCAACTACTGGGGCACCCTGCACGGCGTGAAGGCGTTCCTGCCGCACGTGATCGCCTCCGGGGACGGCCATGTCGCCAATGTCTCCAGCATGTTCGGCCTGGTGGCCTGCCCCAGCCAGGGCGGCTACAGCTCGTCGAAGTACGCCATGCACGCGATCAGCGACGCGCTGCGCCAGGAGATGATCATCGCCGGGCACAATGTGGGCGTCTCGAGCGTCCACCCGGGCATGATCAAGACCGAGATCGCCTGGAAGGCACGGGCTGCCGCCAACCGCTCCCGCGACGACCTGGCCGCCAACTTCGACCGCCTGGCCCAGACCAGCCCGGAGGACTGCGCCAAGACGATCGTCAACGGCATCCGGAAGAACAAGCCGCTCATCCTGATCGGCAAGGACGCCAAGGCGATGAACGTCATGCGCCGCCTGCTCGGCTCGGGCTACATGAAGCCCCTGACCGCCCAGATGCGCAAGGAGATTTAACCCAGCTCGCGGGAACTCCCGTGCCCCGGTGCGTTCCGCACCGGGGCACGGCCCGAGGGGAGAGTGTGTGCAGCAGCCCCGCGCCATCCGGTGCGGGGCTACTGGACGTTGCCGGGTAAACATGCCATGACCTGCGGATGTATCCGATCTCAGTGAACGGGATCTCTCCTGATTGTGACCTCCGCAACAGCCACGATCGACGGGTGGCTCAGGTTGGGCCGTACCCGGAAGGACGGAGGCGTCCGATGCGCATCGGCATGCTCATGCCATATCTCGACGGCCTGGTGACCTCGGGCGGATTCCTACGGGAGTTCGCCGCGGCGGCCGAGGAATGTGGGCTGGAGTCGATCTGGACCGTGGAACACGTTGTGGTGGCTCAGGATTACGAGCCGCTGTACCCGTACTCGCCCGACGGCCGGATGCCCGGCGGCGGCGGTATCGGGGTGCCGATGACCGATCCGCTGGAGACCCTGGCGTTCGTGGCGGCGGCGTCGAGCACGGTGAGGCTGGGCACCGCGATGGTGGTGGCCCCGCTGCACAGCCCGGTGGTGCTGGCCAAGCGGGCGGCCACGCTGGACCGGATCTCGGACGGCCGCCTGCTGCTCGGCCTCGGGATCGGCTGGCAGAAGGAGGAATACGCGGCGATCGGCGTGCCGTTCGAGGAACGCGGCACCCGGCTCGACGACGCCATCGGGGCGATGCGGGCACTGTGGACGCAGGAGCCGGCGACCTATCACGGCAAGCATGTGTCGTTCGACGATCTGTTCTGCCAGCCGCGGCCCGAGCGGTCGATCCCGATCGTGCTGGGCGGCAACAGCGCTCCCGCGGTGCGGCGCGCGGCGAAGGTCGGTGACGGCTGGTTCCCGTACACGATCTCCTCGGAGGATTTCGCGCGCGGCGCGGACAAGATCCGCGAACTGTCCGCCGCGGCGGGACGTTCCGAGGACGCCGTCGAGATGACGATCTGGCCCGGCTCGTTCGACTTCGTCCGCGAGTTCGACGCCGACTACGTGCGCCCCTACGTCACCGCCGGTGCGAGCCGCATCGTGCTGACCCCGCCCATGTTCGGCCCGGAGTCCCTGCTCAACGGAGTGGAAAACCTTGCGGCCTACGTGGATCGGTACCGCAACGACGTGGAGTCGAAGCTGTGAACCCGGCGACCCCCGTCCGCGTGTTCGACCGCGTCGTCCTGCCCGCCGATCGCGCCGAGGACTGGCTCGCCCGGTGGCGCGGCGACTACCTGCCCGGCGCCACCGCGCGCGGCCTGCGCGCCCCGCAGGTGCTGCGTGAGCACACCGGCGCGGATTCGGTGGCCGTGCAGATCATCTGGGAGCTGCCGGGTATCTACGACTTCTACGGCATGCGAGCGGCGGCCGCCGCCGATCCGGGCGTGGCGGCCTTCTGGTCCGACACCGACGCGGTCGCCCTGACCAGGGAGCGGCACGTCATGGCGGTGCAGGAGGTGCAGGCATGACTCGCTGGGTGATTCTCACCGCCCCGCCCGCCGACGACGCCGACGGCCGGCTGGCCGCCTTCGCCTCGGCGGCATCCGCGAATCCTGCTGTGGCGCACTGCTCGGCCGGGGTCGATCTGCCGGGCAGCGCGGGCGGCCTGGGCGCGCTGTGGGACCTGACCACCGAGTCGACGCCCAGCGCGGTCCTGCCGGGCCTGCCCGGTGCGGCCGACCTGGTGCCGCTGGCCCCCGTGCACGCCCGCGTGGTCCGCCTCGACACGCCCCGCCGGGTGAAGCGCACCCTGCTGCTCACCGTCCGGGAAGGCACCTCCCCGGATACGGTGTCGCGCTTCGAATCCGACCTGATGGCCATGCCCGCCCACATCCCGGCCATCCGGTCCTGGTCGTTGAGCCGGGTCCCCGGCCACGCCCGCTGGACGCACGTCTGGGAGCAGGAGTTCGCCGACCCCGACGGCCTCAATGGCGACTACCTGCTGCACCCGTACCACTGGACGCATGTCGACCGCTGGTTCGATGCCGAGATCCCGGGCTCCATCGTGGACCCGGCGATCGCCCACCTGTACCGCTGGGCCGACGGCCCGGTGCTGGGGAACTGATCAGTCCGGGTCGCGCAGGCGCTGTTTGAGCACCTTGCCGCCGGCATTGCGCGGGAGGTCGTCGGCGAAGACGATCTCCCGCGGCACCTTGTAGCCCGCCAGCCGGGCGCGGGACCATTCGATGATGGGGGCCGGATCGGCGGCGGCCCCGGCGACGGGGACCACGTAGGCGCGGCCCACCTCGCCGAGCCGCTCGTCGGGGATGCCGATCACGGCGACATCGCGGATATCGGGGTGCCGCAGCAGGACTCGTTCGATCTCGGCCGGGTAGGCATTGAAGCCGCCCACGATGAACATGTCCTTGAGCCGGTCGGTGATGCGCAGGTAGCCGTCGGGGTCGAGGGTGCCGATGTCGCCGGTGTGCAGGAAGCCGTCGGGGTCGATGGCGGCGGCGGTGGCCGCCGGATCGTCCAGGTAGCCGTGCATGACATTGGGGCCGCGGACGGTGACCTCGCCGGTCTCGCCGGTCTCGAGGGGTTTGCCTTCCCGGTCCACGATGCGGATCTCACTGCCGGGCAGGGGTTTTCCGACGGTGTCGGCGGCCAGTTCGGCGGGGGAGTCGGGTGGGCAGATGGACACCACGCCGATCGATTCGGTCAGGCCGTAGGCGGTGAAGACGGCGGGAATGCGCAGGTCCTCGTGAATACGGCGGACCAGTTCGGCGGGGATGGTGGAGCCGCCGGTGCCCGCCAGGCGGAGCGAGCCGAGCAGGTAGTCGTCGGGGCCGGCGGCGAGCAGGTCGGTGAAAAGCGTTGGCGGCCCGGCCAGGACGGTGATGCGTTCGCTCTCGATCAGGTGGAGGGCGCCGGCCGCGTCGAAGCGTTCCATCGGGACCATGGTGGCGGTGCGTAGCAGGCATGCCAGGATGCCCGCCTTGTAGCCGAAGGTGTGCGAGAACGGGTTCGCCAGCAAATATCGGTCACGCGGGCGCAGGGTGACGACCTCGGACCACCGGGCGAAGACCTCCAGCGTCTGGCGGTGCGTGGCGAGTACGCCGCGCGGGGTGCCGGTGGTGCCGGAGGTGAACAGGATGTCGGAGATGGACTCCGGGTCGACGGCGGCGGTGCGTTCGATCGCGGACCGCGGCTCGATCACCGCGCCGGGGGCCAGGAACCCGGCCCACGAGCTGATGTCCCAGTCCGCCGCGCTCTCGCCGCGGGCGTCGTCGAGCAGGATGAGGTGCTCCAGATCCGGTAGCTCGACACCGGATTCGGCGAGCATGGCCGGATAGTCCGCGCCCAGGAATTCCTGCACGGTGCACACGGCTTTGGCGTGGCTGCGGGCCAGCACCTCGGCGGTTTCCGGGCCGCGCAGCCGGGTGCTGATCGGCACCAGGGTCGCGCCCGCGCCGAGCATGCCGAGGGCGGTCACGATCCATCGGACACTGTTGGGAGCCCACAGCCCGACCCGATCGCCCGGCTCCAACCCGGAGGCGATGGCGGCCCGCGTCACCGCTGCGGCCTCCTCGGCCAGCTCGGCGAAAGTGAGCCGCCCGGCCGGTCCGGCAATCGCGACGGCTTCGGGATATCGCCGCGCCCGATCGGCCACCAGCGCCGGAATGGTCGTCACACTTCCGACCGCGGAGATGCCGCCCGAGTGCCGCCGATCCATCCGCCCATCCTGCCCCAGCCCTCTCACCCGATCGCCCTTTTTCGCCGTGCCATCCCGCTGACCGGGCGTGCCGTACTGGACTGCCCTCCGCTTCGCTCCGGGCTGGTTCGCGGCGCTGGAGGTCTCGTTCTTCCCTCCTCCGCTCCTCCGCTTCGCTCCCCCGCTCCGTCAGTCCAGAACGAGACGCGCCGCGAACCTTTGGGTGCTCCTCCCCGCGCGTGGCGTCGGGGTGCCGGGCGGGATTCCGGTCATCGGGATGGGACTTGGGGGTGCGGGGCGTCACACGGCACCCTCGTTGTAGTGGAACCGTCGGGGGGACGGATATTGCCCGGCAGGCCGCTCGAGCAGCGGCGGAGCGCTGGAGTGCGAATGAATCCAGAATCTCGAAGGAGTGACATGACGGCCGGAACGGAGCTTGCGCAGCGCCAGGACCTCGCGGCGGGCGCGACCACCGTTGTCGAACTCGACGGCGCGTGCGGCTTGTCGCGGGACAAGATCGGCGGCAAGGCGTGGAGCATCGATCACATGCGGGCGCTCGGGCTGCCGGTGCCGCCCGCGTTCGTGATCACCACCGACGGCTGGGCCGACTACACCACCCGCGGCGCGATCGCCGAGGAGATCTGGGCGCAGGTGCTCGAGGGCATCGCCATGATCGAGCGCGGCACCGGCCGCCGCTTCGGATCGGCCGATCGCCCGCTGCTGGTGTCGGTGCGTTCGGGCGCGGCGATCTCCATGCCCGGCATGATGGACACCGTCCTCAACCTGGGCATGACCGACGCGGTGCAGCAGGCGCTGGCCGCCGAGACCCGCAACCCCGGCTACGCGGACGACACCCGCTCCCGTTTCGTGCACCAGTACCGCGAGACCGTGCTCGGTGACCCGAACGGCGTCGTCCCGGCCGACCCGTGGGATCAGCTGCGCGGCGCCATCGAGGCCGTGTTCCGATCCTGGGATTCCCCGCGCGCCAAGACCTATCGCGCCCACCGCGGCCTGGCCGACACCATGGGCACCGCGGTCACCGTGCAGGCCATGGTGTTCGGCAACCTCGACGAATCGTCCGGCACCGGCGTGCTTTTCAGCCGCAACCCCAATACCGGCGACACCCCCGTCTACGGCGAGTGGCTGGTCGGCGGGCAGGGCGAGGATGTCGTGTCCGGCCGCCTGACCCCGCGCCCCCTCGACGATCTGGCCGTCACCCAGCCCGCCGTGCACGAGCGGCTCATCGCCGCCGCGCAGCTGCTGGAGCACGACGGCCGCGACCTGCAGGACATCGAGTTCACCGTCGAGTCCGGCACCCTGTGGCTGCTGCAGTCGCGTCCGGCCAAGCGGTCGGCCCGCGCCGCGGTGCGCACCGCCGTCGCCATGGTCGAAGAGGGCCTGATCAGCGCCGACGAGGCCCTGGACCGGGTGACCCCCGACCAGGTGCGCGAGGTGCTGCGTCCCGCCTCCGGTGACACCGGCGGCCAGGAGCCCCTCGCCCGCGGCGAATCCGCCTGCCCCGGACTGGCTTCCGGCGTGGTCGTGACCGACCCCGACGAGGCCGAGACCCGCGCCGAGGCGGGCGAGGATGTCATCCTGGTCCGTCCCACCACCAGCCCCGACGATCTGCACGGCATGATCGCCGCGCGCGCCATCGTCACCGAACTGGGCGGCACCACCTCGCATGCCGCGCTGGTGAGCCGCGAACTCGGCCGCCCGTGCGTGGTCGGCTGCGGCCCGGGTGTGGTGGCCGCGCTGACCGGTAAGACGGTCACCGTCGACGGCGGCGCCGGTCTGGTGCTGCCCGGCGAGGTCGTCGCCAAGCCGGTCGAGCAGTCCGTGCTCGACGACGTGCGCCAGCTCGCCCAGTGGGCGGGCGTGGACGGCGAACAGCTGGCCGAGCGCCTGGAAAACCGTTCCGCCGCAGGCGAGAACGCCGAGCAGGAGGAAGTGACCGCCGTGAACGCTCCCGTCACCGAACTGGCCGTGCTGCGGCTGGTCGGCATCAAGGGTCGGGTGAACGCCGACAACCTGGCGCTCAGCCTGTTCGCCGACACCGCCGAGATCGCCTCCCGCTGTGAGGATCTGGTGACCGCGGGCTACTGCGCCACCACCCCGGCCGGCTTCCGCATCACCCCGGAGGGCCGCCCGCGCCTGGAGCAGCTGCTCGCCGAGGAGCGCGGCACCGTCGACGCGGCCGCCATGACCGCCGCCTACGACGAGTTCTGCGTCTTCAACGCCGATCTCAAGGTCATCATCACCGACTGGCAGATGAAGGACTCGGCCACGGTCAACGACCACGCCGACGCCGACTACGACGCCTCGGTCCTGGCCCGCCTCAACGGGACCCACCAGACCCTGCGTCCGCTGATCGCCCGCCTGGGCGGCCTGGCCCCGCGCCTGTCCCGCTACCTGGATCGCCTGGACCGCGCCGTCGAGCGCATCGGCGAGGGCGACCACACCTACGTGGCGCGTCCGATCATGGACAGCTACCACACCGTGTGGTTCGAGCTGCACGAAGACCTGATCGGCCTGTGCGGCCTGACCCGCGCCGAAGAAGCGGCGGCCGGCCGTGCCCACTGAGCCCGTAGCGACCGACGCGCCCGTGACCACCGACGCCGTGACCGGCCGCTGGATCGACTTCGCCCAGATCGACAATGTCCGTGACCTGGGCGGCCTGCCGGTCGCCGGCGGCGGCACCACCCGCTTCGGCATCGTGCTGCGTTCGTCCACCCTGCAGCAGGCCACCTCCGGCGATCTGTCGCAGCTGGTCGACACGCTGGGCCTGCGCACGGTCATCGACCTGCGCTTGCCCGACGAGGTGGAGCGCGAGGGCTACGGCCTGATCGGCGATTCGGCGGTGCACATCGCGAACCTGCCGATCCGCAAGTCGCCCCAGTCCTCCTTGGCCGCACGGGATCTCGTCCCCGACAAGACCCGCGTCGACCTGACCGCGCTCTACGGTCAGCTGCTCGGCGGCAGCGGCGAGCACATCGTCGAGTCGGTGCGCCTCATCATCGATCCGGCCCGCCACTCGGTGCTGTTCCACTGCGCCGCGGGCAAGGACCGCACCGGCGTGCTGGCCGCGGTCCTGCTGGACGCGGTCGGCGTTCCCGCCGAGGCGATCGCCCACGACTACGCCCTCACCAACGAGCGCATCCAGAAGGTCCGCGACCGTCTCGACGCCCTCCCGTCGTACGAGGGCCTGCCGCAGACGAACACCGGCATCCTCGCGGTCTCCCCGGAGGTCATGCTCGGCTTCCTGGCGAACCTGCACGCCGAGCACGGCGGTGCGGCCGCGTGGCTGCTCGCCAACGGCCTCACCGAGTCCGAGCTCGAGCGCCTGCGCGAGGTCCTCGTCGCCTAAGCGGCCCGCTGCTCGAACACCACGTCGCCGCCCTCGCCCGGGGTGATGAACGGCAGCAGCCGTTCCGCCTCGGCGCGCAGGGCGGCTTCGTCGTCCGCGGCCAGGGCGTGCCACGGCGTGATCCGGATGGTCGACCCGTCCACATCCCACCGGCCGTGCACGAATCCGTCGATCAGGTACATCGGCACGCCGCCCGACGCGATCTTCGCGATCCGGGCCCGATCCTCGTCGCGGATGATCCGCCGCCGATCCCGATGCCCGAGGCAGGAATTGTCGAAGGCGGGCAGAAACCGCACCGGCGCAGGCGAATCCGCCGCCGCGATCGGAGCGTCCGGCACATCGAACAGCTCGCGTCCCGCGTCATCGCGGAACACCCGGAGCTCGCCCCGCATCCCCTCGACCACCTCCGCGAGCTTCGTGACCCCCGCGAACTCCTGGATATCGCCCACGGTCGCCGGACCATAGGCCGCCAGATAGCGCCGGACCAGAGTCCGCGGCTCCGGCCCCGCCGCCAACGGCCCGCCCACGATCTGCTCGGCCAGCGACACCGACACCGACCGCCCACGCCACGCGCCCCACGCTCCCGCGCCGGGGTGATGCACCAGGGGCTGGACGACGCCGAGCCCGTGGACCAGGTCGCGTGCCCCGCGTCCGGGGAACCGCTCCGACAGCAGCTTCCCCAGATCCCGCCGGGAGACGGCCCTGCCGTCCAGCAATTCCTCTCCGGCCGCGCCGAATTCGGTGATGTCGAGGCCATTCATCGCATCGCGCAGGTAGACCGAGCGCAACGTCGGCTCGACGGCCGGTCGTACGGTCGGATACAGCCACCGATAGTCCTGGGCGTCGGTCAGATGCACGGTGCGCCGAATCGAGGTGGCGCGCACCACGGTTCGCTGCTCCAGCAGCGCCGACAGCTCCTCGTGCCGGAACCCGCTCAGCCGCGACCACAATCCCACGTACGGCCAGTTCGGCTCCTGCCCCTGCACCGCGACGAGGTGCCGGATCAGGTCGGCGACGGGCATCGCGGTTCGTTCGTGCAACCGCTGACGCAGCAGCAGGGTGCGGTTTAGGGTTCGCAGCGAGAGTTCCGGCATGAATCCATTGTCGACAGCGACTAGGACAGTTCTTGTCCTATATGGAGGACGGGTTATGGGCACGGTGCGGGCGGGGGAGTTCCGGCACGTCTACGACCCGACCGAGGCCGGTCAGCGGTGGTATATCAACGATCATTCGCTGATCAGGGATGCCGGGGGACGGTGGCATCTGTTCGGGATCACGCATCCGGAACCGGCCGATCCCTTCGACGAGACCGAGTTCGCGCACGCCACCGCGGACGATCCGCGCGGGCCGTGGACCAAGCATCCCTCCGTGCTGGCGGTGGACCGGGAGCGGGGGGAGCGGCATCTGTGGGCGCCGTTCGTCGTCCACGCCGGGGACCGGTACTGGATGTTCTACGACGGCGGCGGAATCGACCGCACCGCAACGGGTATGGGCCTGGCCACCTCCACCGACCTGTTCCACTGGCGGCGGCATCCGGCGAGCCCGGTGTTCCGGGACGGCTACGACGCGCGCGACCCCATGGTGCTGCGGATCGGCGACGAGTGGGTCCTGTACTACTGCGCCACCAGCGCCCCTGCCGGGGGAAATCATGTCGTCGCCTATCGGACCAGTCCGGACCTGGTGCGGTGGAGCGAGCGCCGCATCGCCTACACCGATCCGACGACCGGGACCGGGGCGGGCAATACCGAGTCACCGTTCGTGGTGCGGCACGGGGACGCCTGGTACCTGCTGATCGGTCCGCGCCCGGACTACGTCGGCACCGAGATCTTTCGTAGCGACAATCCCTTTCACTTCGACACCTCCGACCGCGTGGGCCACATCCGGGCCCACGCCGCGGAGGTGATCACCCATGACGGCGGCCTGTGGGTGACGCATGCCGGGTGGGGGCAGGGTGGAGTCGCGCTGGCGCCCTTGATCTTCCCGGACTGACCCGAAAATCCGATTTCGGGCGTGGCGGGCGGTCTGAACTGGGATTCTGGACGGTGAGTCGAGAGTCCCACCCAGTGCTGACGATCAGAACGTTGCGGGGAGGCAGGCACCATGGCCCGAATCGGCGTGATCAGTCTTTCCGACGGCCGCGACTATGTGCACGGCGGCATCGTCGGATTCATCAAGACGGCGGAAGACCGGCTGGTCGCCGAGCTGACGGCCGCCGGACACACCGTGATTCGGGGCCGGGAACCGGTCGCGAGCAATGACCGGGCGGTCGAGGTCGCCCGGCGGGTGGAGGCCGCGGGGGTGGATCTGACCGTGCTGCACTACGCGGTGTGGGCGTTCCCGCACTTCACCATGCTGGCGGCGGGCGCGCTGCGGGGGCCGCTGCTCCTGTTGTCGAACATCGACCCGGTGCAGCCGGGCATGGTGGGGATGCTGGCCGCGGGCGGGGCCCTCGATCAGATCGGGCGCGAGCACGCCCGGCTGTGGGGCGACCCGGCCGATCCGGAACTGATCGCGGCGATCGGGGTGCGGTCGCGGGCCGCGGCGGCGGTCGCGGGACTGCGCGGCAGCACCTTCGGGCGGTTCGGCGGGCGGCCCATGGGGATGAACACGGCGGTCGCCAATACCGATCAATGGCAGCGGGTGTTCGGGATCGACGTGGAGGAGATCGACCAGTGGGAGATCGTCCGCCGCGCCGACCAGGCCGATGCCGGTGAGGCGCGGGCGGCGCGAGAATGGCTGGAGCGCAATACCGCCGGGGTGCACTACGACGGGGTCAAACTGACGCCGGACCTGCTGGAGCGGCAGCTGCGCTCGTACCTGGCGGTGCGGGATCTGATCGCGGAATGGCGGCTGGACTTCTCCGGCATCAAGGGCCAGCCCGAACTGACCCAGTACTTCGCCACCATGGACGTCACCGAGGCCTTCCTCAACGACCCCTACGACTGGAACGGGCCCAAACAGCCGCACGTCTGCGCCACCGAGGCCGATATGGACGGCGCGCTCACCATGCAGCTGCTCAAGCAGATCTCCGGCACCCCCGTGCTTTTCGCCGACGTCCGCCATTATCACGCCGACCGCGACATCTGGGATCTGTGCAATTCCGGCCAGCACGCCACCTGGTACGCGGCGCGCAGCGACGATCCGGCCGAGAACCTGGCCCGGGTGCACCTGTACCCGGAGGTGTTCTTCTTCCCGGCGGGCGGCGCGTCGGTGCACCACCTGGCCGCGCCCGGCGAGATGACCTTCGCCCGCCTCACCCGCCGCGACGGCGACTACCGCATGCAACTCATGCTCGGCGCGTTCGAGACCTACGACGACGCCACCAACGAATCGCTGATGAAGCAGTCCACCTGGGAATGGCCGCACGCCTTCGCCAGCCTGGACGCCGACGCCGGGGATTTCCTGTCCCGCTTCGGCGCCAATCACATTCACGCCGTCCCCGGTGATCAGCGTGCCACCGTGCGTGCGGCCTGCGAGCTGCTGGGCGTCACCCTCGACGAGTTCACCCGGGTGGCCTGACATGCTCCTCGGCATCGACATCGGCACCTCCGGATCCAAGGGCGTCCTCACCGACCGGGACGGCGTGGTCGCCATGCGCGCCGAACGACCGCACGGGGTGTCGACGCCCCGGCCCGGCTGGGTGGAGCACGACGCGGAGACGGTGTGGTGGGCCGACTTCGTGGGCATCGCCCGCGACCTGGTGGCGGCCGCGGACGGCGAACCCATCGAGGCGCTCGCGGTGAGCGGCATCGGCCCGTGCCTGCTGCCCGCCGCCGCGGACGGCCGCCCACTGCGGCCCGCCATCCTGTACGGGGTCGACACCCGCGCGGGCGTCGAAATCGAGGAACTGGACGCGGAATTGGGGCCGCTGACCGTGCTGGAGCGGTGCGGGTCGCCGCTCACCAGTCAGGCCGTCGGCCCCAAACTGCGCTGGCTCATCCGGCACGAGCCGCGGGTGTGGTCCGCCACCCGAATGTTGTTGATGGCCAGTTCGTTTCTCGTGTACCGCCTGACCGGCCGCTACGTCCTCGACCACCAGTCCGCCAGTCAGTGCGTGCCCATGTACGACCTGATGGCCCGCGACTGGGCCACCGACTGGGCGGAATCCGTCGCGCCCGGCCTGCGCCTGCCCGAATTGGCCTGGCCCACCGAGATAGTCGGCCGCGTCACCCCCGAGGCGGCGGCCGCCACCGGTCTGCCCGTGGGCCTTCCCGTCACCACCGGCACCATCGACGCCTGGGCCGAGGCGGCCGGGATCGGCGTCCGCGCTCCCGGCGACTGCATGATCATGTACGGCACCACCATGTTCCTCACCCAGGTGCTGGCCGACCCGCGCCCGCAACCGGGACTGTGGACCACCTGCGGAACCTGGCCCGGCACCTTCACCTCCGCCGCCGGGATGGCGACTTCCGGCGCGGTCACCGACTGGTTGCGGGCCCTCACCGGCAGCGACTTCGCCGAACTGCTCGACGAGGCGGCCCATGTCCCGCCGGGCTCCCGTGGCCTGCTGGTGCTGCCCTACTTTGCGGGCGAACGCACCCCGCTGTTCGACCCGAACGCCCGCGGCCTGATCGCGGGCCTCACCCTCACCCACCAGCGCGCAGACCTCTACCGCGCCGTCCTGGAGGGCATCGGTTACGGGGTCCGCCACAATCTGGAGGCGATGGCCGCGGCCGGCACCCCCGCGACCCGCCTGGTCGCGGTCGGCGGCGGCACCAAGGGCGGCCTCTGGACCCGCATCGTCTCCGACATCACCGGTCTGCCGCAACAGCTTCCGGCCGACACCGTCGGCGCGGCCCTCGGCGACGCCCTGCTCGCCGCCGAGGCCGTGGGCCTGGACACCTCGGCCTGGAACCCGATCATCGCCACCGTCGAACCGGATCCCGACACCACCGCGCACTACGGCCCGTACTACCGCCACTACCGATCCCTGTACGAGACAACGAAATCCACCGCCCACTTCCTCGCCCGGGAGCAACACCGCGCCGCACCCTGATCTCGGCTAAGGTCCGACCCGGAGGTGGGGCGGATGGCCAGATATCACCGCATCGCGGCACAGGACCTGGGTCGGCTGGGTGCGCTCAGCGACGGAATCTTCGCTGTGGCAATGACTTTGCTCGTGCTGGAACTGCACGTCCCCGCGAGCGAGACCTGGCGTCAGCGCGCCCTGTGGACCTCCGGCGCGGCCGCCGACGAGGAGCCGGTCTGGCACGCCCTCACCCACGTCGGCCCCCAATTCCTCATCTGCTTCCTGGGTTTCCTCACCCTGGGCATGTTCTGGATCGGCCAGCAGACCCAGCTCGGCCTGATGGATCGCGCGGACCGCACGCTGACCTGGATCCATCTGATGTTCCTGTTCGGCGTCTGCATGGTGCCCTTCGCGACCGCCCTGCTGGCCGCGTTCCCGCAGTCGCGCCTGGCCCTGCTGGTCTACTGGGCCGACCTGCTGTACCTGGGACTCGCGCAACTCGCCGCCCTGCGCTACGCCCGCCGCGCCGGTCTGCTCACCGCCGACGCCGCCCCCGAGGACCTGACGGCCATCCGCCGCCGCATCGGAATCGTGCAATTCCTGTACGCGGCGGCGGTGGCATTGTGCCCGATCAGCACCTATCTCAGCATCGGCCTGATCATCGCCCTGCAGGTGAATTCGGCGGTGTCCCCGCGGATCCGGCCCCTCGACCGCTTCTGACCGGCTAGGCGGTCGCGGCGAATCCGGCGCGCAGGTCGGCGAGGATGTCGTCGATCCCCTCGATCCCGACCGCCAGGCGGATCAGGCCCGGCGTGACGCCCGCCGCGAGCTGCTGCTCCGGGGTCAGCTGCGAATGCGTGGTGGAGGCCGGATGGATGACCAGTGAGCGCACGTCACCGATATTGGCGACATGGCTGTGCAGGGTCAGGGCGTCGACGAAACGCTTGCCCGCGTCCACGCCGCCCGCCAGCTCGAAGCCGATGATCGCGCCGACACCCTTGGGGGCCAGCTGCTTTCCGCGCTCGTACCACGGCGAGGACGGCAGGCCCGCGTAGGAGACGGCCGTGACTTCGGGTCGCCCGGTGAGGAATTCGGCCACCGCGGTGGCGTTGGCCACGTGCTGCTCGAGGCGCAGGCTCAGCGTCTCCAGCCCCTGGCTGATGAGGAAGGCGTTGAACGGCGAGATCGCCGAACCCAGATCGCGCAACAGCTGCACCCGCGCCTTGAGCGCGTAGGCGGGCGCGCCCAGGTCGGCGTAGACGACGCCGTGGTAGCTGGGATCGGGTTCGGTGAAGCCCGCGAATCGTCCACCGCGCCAATCGAAGGCGCCGCCGTCCACGATCACGCCCGCGACGGCCGCACCGTGGCCGCCCAGGTACTTGGTCGCCGAGTGCACGACGATGTCCGCGCCGTGCGCGAACGGCTGGATGAGGTACGGGGTGGCGACGGTGTTGTCGACGATGAGCGGAATCCCCGACCCGTGCGCGACCTCCGCGATCCCGGGGATGTCGAGCAGGTGGTTCTGCGGATTGGACACCGTCTCCCCGAAGAACGCCTTGGTGTTCGGCCGGATCGCCGCCCGCCACTGCTCGAGATCGTCCGGATCCTCGACGAAGCTCACCTCGATGCCCAGCTTCGGCAGCGTGTACCGGAACAGGTTGTAGGTGCCGCCGTACAGCCGCGGGCTGGACACGATGTGATCCCCGGCGCCCGCCAGGTTCAGGATCGCGAAGGTCTCCGCCGCCTGGCCCGACGCCAGCAGCAGGGCGGCCACGCCACCCTCGAGCGCCGCGATCCGCTGCTCCACCGCGTCCTGGGTGGGGTTCATGATCCGCGTGTAGATATTGCCCGGCTCGGCGAGCCCGAACAGCGCGGCCGCGTGGTCGGTGTCGCGGAACGCGTACGACGTGGTCTGGTAGATCGGCAGGGCGCGGGCGCCGGTCGTGGCGTCGGGCTGCTGCCCGGCGTGGATCTGCTTGGTCTCGAAACTCCAGGTGGCGCTGGGGTCTTCGGGCAGGACGGACTCGGTCATCGGGGCCTCCGGTGGGTGGGGTGCTGCTACTGGGTGACGAGGGTGGTCTCGACCGGGGTGCGGCCGGTGGTGAGGTCCAGGACCGGGCAGTGCTCGTCGACGGCCCGCTGCAGTTCGGCGTAGCGCCCGGCGGATTCGGGGCCGCCGACCCGGACGGTGACGCGGACCGCCTGGAAGCCGGGCCGGACCGTGTCGTCCAGGCCGAAGAAGCCGCGCACGTCGAGATCGCCCTCGGCCTCGATGGCCAGGTCGTCGATGGTGATGCCGAGGCGCTGGGCCCAGAACCGGTAGGTCACCACCTGGCAGGCGATCAGCGAGGCCAGGTACACCTCCACCGGATTGGGCGCGGATCCCTCGCCGCCCAGCGCGGGCGGCTCGTCCACCCGAACCGTGTACCGGCCCAGCGCGATTGCGCTGCCCACCGTGCCCTCCGGCGTGCCCGCGGCCCGGAAGACCACGGTGGCCTGGGCGGGGTCCGCCGCCACGGCACGTCCGGTCGCCTCGACGATATCGTTCAACGGGGTGCTCAACTCGGTCGTCATACCCGGTGAAGCTACGAGTCAGCGACCGGTGCTGACGATGGTTGAACTCGCCGTGAGCGCAATAGCCGGTACGTATCCCGGGCCTCGGCTACCTGTTCGTCATGTGATGGTTGCCAACTGGACGGTCGTTCGGCAGACACGGTGACACCGGGGTGGTATGAATTCGCGGTGGCATGGACTTTGCGGCTCAGCGAGGACGAAGAAGCTGCGCTGGGTGCGCAGGCGGCGATGGAAGGGCGATCCAAACAGGAGATCGCCCGCGACGCCATCCGGAACTACATCACCCGGCACAAGACGTGGGATGACTACCTGTCCGACGGCCCGGTCGTCTACGGATAGTACGTGTCTCTGATCTCGGCGTAGCGCTGGCGGATCGCGGCGCCGACTCCCGCTGCCAGGGTGTGGAATTCGGTGCCCGGCGGGGTGGGCCAGCGGGGCGGGCGGGGGCCGCCGCGCAGCGCCCAGGCGGCCTGGCGGGCCGCGCCCAGGGCGACGTACTCGCTCGGGTTGGGGACCGTGACGGTGCGGCCGAAGATGGTGGCCGCCGCGTGGGCGATGAGGCGGGAGCGGGATGCGCCGCCGATCAACAGGATTCGATGCGGGACCGTCGGCAGGCGGTCCAGGGCCTCGGCGATATTACAGAGCATGCCCTCGATGGCGGCGCGGGCCAGATGGTGCGGGCGCATGGTGTGCGGGCGCAGGCCGTGCAGACTGCCGGTGGCGTGCGGCAGATTCGGGGTGCGCTCGCCCGCGATGTAGGGCAGCAGGGTGAGGCCGTCCGCGCCCGCGGGGGACTGCGCGGCCAGCACTTCCAGACCGGACACGTCGGTGCCCAGCAGGACCGCCGTCGCGTCCAGGACCCGGGCGGCATTGAGCGTGCAGACCAGCGGCAGGAACGCGCCGGTGGCGTCGGCGAACCCGTTGACCGCCCCGGAGGGATCGGCGCTGGGCGACGCGGCCCGGGTGAACACCGTCCCGCTGGTGCCCAGAGACACCACCACGTCGCCGTCCGCGATGCCCAGTCCCAGGGCCGCGGCCGCGTTGTCGCCGGTGCCCGCGGCCACCAGCCGCCCGCCCGGCGTGTGCCCGGCGATCTCGGCCGGCGCGAGCACCCGGGGCAGGGCCGGACTGCGGCCGCGGAAGGCCATGGCCAGCAGGTCGGTCCGGTAGGCGCCGGCGGCCGGGGACCAGTACCCGGTGCCGGAGGCGTCACCGCGATCGGTGGTGGGCTCGGTCGCCGGATCACCGCCGCGCAGCTGCCAGGTCAGATAGTCGTGGGGGAGCAGCACCCGGACCGTCCGGTCGGCCAGTTCGGGTTCGTGGTCGGCGAACCAGCGCAGCTTGGCCACGGTGTGCGCGGCCAGCGGCACACTGCCCACCGCGTCCGCCCACGCCTGCGGCCCGCCCAGCTCGCCCACCAGCTGACTGGCCGCCTCCGCCGAGCGAGTGTCGTTCCACAGCAGCGCGTCCCGCACCGGATGCCCGGCGGCGTCGAGCGCCACCAGCCCGTGCTGCTGCCCGGCCACCGCGATGGCCTCGACATCACGCATCATGCGGTCACAGGCCGCGCGCAGCGCCTCCCACCACATGGCCGGGGGTACCTCGGTGCCGTCGTGGTGCGGAATCTGGCGCTGCCGCAATACCGTTCCGGTATCGGCGTCGCACACCACGATCTTGCAGGACTGAGTGGAGGAATCCACTCCGGCAACGACCGTCATTGGCCACCACCCTCTATCGTGCCGCCCGTCCGGGATGCAGCTGGATCTTGCGTCCGGTGCCCGCGCGGAAGGTCCGCAGGGCATCGCCGAATTCCTCGAGGGCGAAATCATGGGTGATCACGGTGTCCGCGTCGATCACGCCCTCGCCGAGCAGGTCCACCGCCCGGCCGAAACTGTGCAGTACCGCCATGGATCCGACGATGGTGATCTCGTCGTTGTAGATGCGGAACGGCGAGACGCTGGCCCGCGCCGCCGCCGGCGCCACCCCGAACTGCAGATAGGTGCCGCCGCGCCGCACCCGCGAGAGCCCGTCCTCGATCGCGGCCACCGCTCCGCTGCAATCGATCACGATCTCCCAGCCCTCGGGCCGGTCCATGTCGTCGGCCGACACGGTGGCCGCGTCCGCGCCCAGGGTGCGGGCGACGGCCAGCCGGTCGGCATTGGTGTCCACCACCGACACCGAGGCCGCGCCCGCCGCCGCGGCCAGCTGCTGCATGAGCAGACCCATGGTCCCCGCGCCGTAGATCAGATAGTGCGAGCCGAGTCGCCGTGGCAGCCCGTCGAATCCGTGCACCGCGCACGAGAGCGGTTCCACCAGTGCGCCGTGCGCGGGCGACACGTGCCCGGGCAGCCGATAACAGTTGGCGGCGGGCACTTTCACGTACTCGGCCATGGCGCCGTCCACGGTGTCGCCGATGGCGCCCCAGTTCTCGCACAGATTCCCGCGCCCGATCGCGCAATAGTGGCAGCGGCCGCAGAACAACGACGGATCCACCGCCACCCGGTCGCCGATTCGCACCCCGGCCGCGTCCGCGCCGAGCGCCACCACTTCCCCGGCGAATTCGTGTCCGGGCACGATCGGATAGGGGGTGGGCGGGAATTCGCCCTCGACGATATGGATATCCGTCCCGCATATCCCGACGGCGTCCACGCGGATCACGACCTCACCGGCGCCGGGTAGCGGATCCGGCACCGATTCGACCGAGAACTGTCCGGGCTTCTCGACGACCAAGGCTCGCATACGAATACCATGCACCCGCATGCCACGCGCTCGACGCGTTTTACGCAATAGCAATCGCATTCTTTCTGCTGTCCCACAATCGTTACGGGACGTTCGGGGGATCAGGGGAGCGATTGATACCAGAAGGCGGTGGACGCCACGTGGGCTCGGTCCAGCGGTAGGTAGTGGCCGTCTTCGCGCCAGCCCAGCGCCTGGACGGTGGCGCGCAACCCGGACTCGAAACAGATGGGGTCGGGAATGTGCCAGCGGTACATGCCGAATCGCTGATGCGGCTCGTAGATTCGATGCGGCGGCAGCACCTGCGGCATGCCCAGATAGGCGGTGGAGTAGGGGCGATAAGCGCCGTCGAGGTCGAAATTCCAGGCCCCGCCGAAATAGTCCTCGGTCCCGGTGCCGCAGAGGGTGGGGAATTCGGTGTCGTCGTCGAGATAGAACTTGAGCTCGCCCTCGCCCCACCAGCCGGTGGCGCGCGGCTGCACGGCCAGATACGTTCCGGCGTACCGGCCGGGGCCGCCGTCGATCTCGACGATCGGATGTTCCGCGGGCGTGCCCAGCGGATCGGAGCAGCGCCACCGGGCGTGCAGATACCCGGCGGCGCCCGGTAAGTCCTCTTCCAGATAGGTGATCTGGTAGTACACCGGCGCGGCCTGTTCGGACCCGTTGTGCAGGGTGATCAGCGCGCGGGAGTGGAACGGCATGGCCCAGTAGCTGTTCAGACCGCCCGCCGGCGCGACCACGATCATGGCGGAGTCGACGAGGGCCAGCTGATCCCAGCCATTGCAGAAGAAATCGCCCAGCGGCACCGCGACGGCCGGTTCCGGCGCGTCGTCCCAGTACATCTGGAGCGTGAAATCGCGCAGCAGCGCGCGATCGGTGGTGAGCCACAGGTGCCGGATCACGCCGGGCCCGGAAAGGTCGGCGAGCGTGACGGTTTCGCCGGGCCGCAGGTCGATGGACGGCGAGACCTTCCAGCCCCGCCCCAGCCCCGCCGCCGCGAACGCACCGGTTCCGGAGATGGCGCGCCCGCCCCCACCGGGCTCACCGGTCGGGTTCTCCGCGCTCACCGAGCGGGTGCGCCGCCCGTCCAGCTGCCAGATCTCGTGCATTATGCGAATTTTCGCATGTAGATCGAAATTGGGAAGCGGACATGGGGCGGACACGCGAATGCCGACGCCGTCCCACACGGCGCCGGCATTGCGGAGGATACTGCTAGGCCAGCTTGGACTTCAGGGTCGCGACGGTCGCGGCGTCGATGCCCAGGCCCTGCGACAGGAAGTTGTCGAAGGAGCCGTAGTTGGCCTGGACGGCGTCGAAGGCGGAATCGAGGAAGGCGCGGTCGACGCCGAGGACCGGCTCGAACAGCGACGGGTCCGTGACCAGACCGGCGTGGACCAGGCCGTCGAGGGTCGCCTTGTTGGCGGCGGCCAGGTTCTCGTTGGAGTCCAGGTAGTCGTTGTAGACCTGGCCCTTGTTGGCGCCCAGGGCGGTCAGCAGGATGGCCGACATCCAGCCGGTGCGGTCCTTACCGGCGGTGCAGTGGAACAGCACCGGGCCGTTGGCGTCGGCGATCTCCTTCAGCGCGGCCGAGAACTGACCGCGCGAGGTGGCGTCGGTGACCAGCCACTTGTAGTAGTCGATCATGTACTGCCGGCCCTTGCCGTCGCCGAGCAGCTGCTGCTGGACCTCGGGGCCACCCTGCACGGCCTTGGCGAAGAACAGGTAGAAGTCGTTGTTCGGGTCGTAGACCGGGATCGACTTGGCCGGGATGGAGCCGGGCAGCTTGTCCGGGTTCTGGGCGCGCTCGGTCGGGCTGCGGAAATCGATGACCTCGACGATGCCCGCCGACACCAGCTGCTGCTGCTCGGCCGCGCTCAGCTTGTTGAGGGCGTCGGCCCGGTAGACCGAACCGGCCTTGGTCTTGGCGCCGCCGCCGAGCGGGATGCCGCTCAGGTCTCGCGCGTTCGGGGCACTGGGCAGGTTCAGCGAGACGCCCTTGGGGGTCTGCAGGACCGGCACCGGCGCGGCCACCGCGGGGGTGACGGCAATCGGGGTGATTGCGATGAGCGCGGCGGCTACACCGGTCAGAGTGCCGCGTACGGCGCGCGAGATCGTCACTGGGGGTATTCCTTTCGATGACGGACCGGGGCGTGGGTGTGTCCCGGTCCGGGTATAGATGCGCAAAGTGGAGACTGGTTGGTTTGTAGTTGGGCCGACCGGTCCCCGGTGGACCGACCGTCCTCGGGCGCGAGCGCGGCGCGCCCGAGGCGGATTCGGTTGCGGGCCGCGCCTATTCGGCGTCGGCCAGCAACGTGATGGTCCCGGCCGCACCGTCCACCCGGACGCGCTGGCCGTCCTGCAGGCCGGTGCTCGCGACCTTGGCGTCCACCACGCAGGGGACGCCGAACTCGCGGGCCACGATGGCGGCGTGCGAGGCCGAGCCGCCGATATCGGTGACCACCGCGCCCGCGTAGGCGAACATGGCGGTGTGGCCGGTGTCGGTCACCGAGGCGACCAGGATGTCGCCCGGCTCGATGTCGTCGTCGAGGGTCAGCACGCGCTTGACGGTGCCCTCCACCACGCCCGGGCTGACGCCCAGACCGGTGATGGTCTCGCCCACCGCGATCGCGCCGGAGACCTCCTCCGGCTCCCACGGGCCGTTGACCACGTCGGGCATGCGGACGGCCTGGAAGCGGGTGCGCTCGGCCCGGCGGCGCGCCACCCGCTCCTGCAGATCGGCGGGGGCCCACAGGATCTCGTCCAGGTTCAGGAACACCGAGTCCTCGATCTCGGTGAGCTTGCCCGCCTTCACCAGGCGCGCGGCGCGCTCCTGGGTGGCCAGGCGCAGGCAGTTGGTGACCCGGACGACGGCGTCGCGGGCACGCTCGCGGTAGACGGTCGCGCCGACGGCCATCTTGGCGGTGCGGCTGGTCGGCTCCGGCACCGGCTCGCGGTGCGGCGCGGGCATTTCCGCGGCCCGCCCGGCGGCGGTGACCAGCAGTTCGGGGCGGTCGCCGAAGGTGCTGTTGATGAGCTCGCACTCGCCCGGACCGCGGTGGCCGATCTTGGCCAGCTCCTGGTCCAGGGCCTTGGAGAACTCCGGCGACTTCTCGCGGGCCGCGCCCACGTCACCGGTCTTGGCCAGCGCCTGCAGCCCGGCGTCCTTGCGGCACAGGCCCGCCAGCCGCTCCACGGCCAGCATGGTCTTGGCCGACTCCAGGCGGTTCAGGTCGATCTTGACCTCACCCTTGTGGGCGGCGGTGGCCGCGCCGGTCATCATGACGCCGATGGAGGCCGCCTGCCACGCCTGGTTGAGGCGGTCGCGCCAGAGCAGGGCGCGGGCGTGCAGCTGCTCGTCGGTGAGCTCGGAGATCTGGTCGCGGTTCAGCGCCTCCGCGTGCGAGGCGGCATTGATCAGCTCGGCGGTCTTGCTGAACTGCAGGGCGGTCGAGGCGACCCGGCCCATGGCCTTGAAAGTGCCCGCGCGGGCGGCCATACCGGTCGGCATGGCGGGACGGCCCTTCGGGTGCAGCTCGAGGTCGCCGATGGTGCCGTAGACGTCGCGGCGCACGCTCTCCTCGTCCCAGCCGGGCATGTTCTCGGCGGAGAAGACGCCGATGGAGGCGTTGATGTACATGTGGTGGCCGAGCACGCTGGTCACGCGGGACACCCAGTGCTCGAGCGCGATGCCCTCGATGGCGATCATGTGGCCCATCGCCTCGTTGCCCAGGCGGATGGCCCCGGCCTGCAGGTCGATGGTGAGCGGGGTGAGCGGACCGGGCAGCGCCTCGGAGGTGTTGGTGGCGGTGTAGACCGGGATGCGGTCGTCGACCAGATCGTCGAACTCGCCCTGCAGTCCCTCGGGGGCGGCGGAGGTCAGCTGGTAGCCGTCGGAGGTCGGGGCGTTCTGCGGCACCACGTGGGTCGGCAGCGGGATCGCGCCGCGGCGGTTGCGGAAGCCGGAGCCGCCGCTCTTGCGGCCGTGCAGGCCGCGCGCGGTGTCGGCGATGACCTCGGTGGCGTTCCAGCCGTAGCGGAAGCCCCACTCCTCGCGGGCCGCGCTCGCGTCGACCTTGGTCTGCGTCGCCGACGACTTCGGCAGCCACGCACCGTATTTCACGCCCGCCTCGGACAGGATGCGCTTGACCTCGGCGCTGGACACCTCGCCGGGCGCGGCCAGCTCGACCACGCCGCCGCGCTGCGACAGCGCCGCCAGCACCAGGAAGCGCTCCAGGTCGTCGTAGTGCAGCACCTGCACGCTGCCCTTGCCGCCGCCGGTCAGGCTCTCCAGGGCGCGCCAGCCGCCGTGATCGACGCGGCGGCCCGCCACCAGCGCGGTGCGCACGATGAGCGCGTCGGCGCCGGAGCCGGCCACGATCTTCTCGACACTCGAATCAGCGCCCGCCGCAACGGGAACCACGAGGCGCGCACCGGATTCCTGGGCCGCCTTCGCGATCGCCGCGACCGCCGGGCCCGCCAGGTGCACGATCACGTCGGCCCCGGCCGCGGCCCGCGCGCACACCTGCGCGTCGGACAGGTCGCCGACGGTCACCTCGACCCGCGGGTCCACGTAGCGGTGCCGCTGCCGGTCCAGACCGGATACCTCGTGGCCGGCGGCCAGCAGCATGCGCGCGACGGCGCGGCCGCTCGGCTCGGTGACTCCGGTGACCAGAATCCGCATTGACTCTCCTCCTCGTGCAGGCGTCCCCAACCACAGTGACGCCGTTCACACACCATCCCTATTACACGAGGGTGTGACGGGTCGCAGTCCCGTTGAACGGGATCGGCGAATCGGTCAGCAAGATGGACCGCTAAGGAATGGCGGTCGGAGCGGGCACCGTCGAGGCATGACAGTGCGGAATTCGGTCACGCCGCGGGCGGCCGGCGAGGTGGGCCCCTACGACATCGAGACCGATGTGCTGATCGTCGGCTACGGCGCGGCCGGGGCCGCGGCGGCCTTCGAGGCCGCGCACGCGGGCGCGCAGGTGCTGATCGTGGACCGGGCGGGCGGTCCGGGCGGCGCGTCGGCCAATTCCGGCGGCGAGATCTACCTCGGCGGCGGCACCCCGATCCAGGTGGCCTGCGGCTTCGACGACACCCCCGAGGCCATGGCCGCGTTCCTGAAGGCCGCGCTCGGCGCGGGCGCGGACACCGCCAAGATCGACGAGTACTGCGCGGGCAGCGTCGAGCACTTCCACTGGCTGGTCGACCGCGGCGTGCCGTTCAAGCCGACCATGTGGAATGCCCCCACCTGGGTGCCGCCCACCGACGACGGCCTGATGTGGCTGGGCGAGAACAGCTGGCCCTTCACCGAACTGGCCCACCCCGCCCCGCGCGGGCACCGGCCCACCGCCAACGACTTCGGCGGCAAGCTGCTCATGGAGTGCCTGGCCGCCGCGGCCGAGGCAGCCGGGGCCACCACGCGATTCGACACCTACGTCAGCACGCTCGTCGTCGACGAGGACGGCGTCGTGGTCGGCGCGGTCGCGCGCCGCTACGGCGAGGAGATCACCATTCGCGCCCGGCGCGGAATCGTGCTCACCACCGGAGGTTTCGTCGACAACGACGCCATGCTCGCCGCCCACGCCCCGCAGCTGCTCGGCCACACCAAGGTCAGCGCGGGCACCGACGACGGCTCCGGCATCCGGATGGCCCAGGCGCTGGGCGCGGCCGTGCGCCACATGTCCGCCGGGCAGGTCGGCATGTCCCTGATCCCGGGGCTGGCCGTGCGCGGCATGGTGGTCAACGCCCTGGGCCGCCGCTTCGTCAACGAGGACACCTACCCGGGCCGCATCGGCCAGCACGCGCTCTACCGCCAGAACATGGGCGGCAGCTGGGCGGGCGACGACACCGCGGTGTGGGTCATCGTCGACGAGGAGGGTTTCGAGGACGTCCCCGAACCCCAGCGCTGGGGTGTGCGGCCCACGCACGTCGCCGAGACGCCCGAGGAGCTCGAGCAACTCACCGGCCTGCCCGCGGGGTCGCTGAGCACCGCCATCGGCCGCTACAACGAATTCGCCCGGCAGGGCGCGGATCTCGATCACCACAAGGCCGCGCGCTGGCTGCGGGAACTCACCCCGCCGCTGGCCGCCATCGACGTGAAGGCCGGGGTCCGCCCGCCGTCGGAGGCCGGTGATCGGCGCGGCACCGGCGCCTCGGTGTTCACCCTGGGCGGTCTGCACACCGATCTGGATGGGCACGTGCTCGACCACGACGGCAAGCCGATCGCGGGTCTCTACGCCGCGGGCCGGGCCGCCAACGGGCTGCACGGGTTCGGCTACATTTCCGGAACCTCGCTGGGTGACGGCACTTTCTTCGGCCGCCGGGCCGGAACCGCCGCCGCCCGGCGCGCGTGAACTCACGAATCGGGCAGGCGGTTTCGATCTAGACTCGCTCGCTATGGATGTGCACTCGCGGCAGTTGCGGTATTTCGTCGCGGTGGCGGAGGACCTGAGTTTCACGCGGGCCGCGCAGCGGCTGCACGTGGCGCAGCAGGGGTTGAGTGCGCAGATCAAGCAGTTGGAGCAGGCCCTGGACCTGGTGCTGTTCATCCGGACCACGCGCAGTGTGGAGCTCACCGCGGCGGGGGAGGCGCTGCTCGAGGGGGTCCGCGGCGCGCTGACCACCTTGGGCCTGGCCGTGGAGCAGGCGCGGGTGGCGCAGCGGCGCGAGTCGGACCGGCTGGTGCTCGGGTTCCTCGAGGGCGCGGCGCTGACGCTCACCGAGCCGATCCTGGCGGCCTTCCGGGAACGGCATCCGGACGTGACGGTCGACATGCGGCAGTTCACCTACGAGGAGCCCGCCGCCGGTCTGGCCGACGGCAGCGTGGACGTGGCCTTCGCGCGACTTCCGTTCCGCGCGGACGGAATCCGGGTGGAGCCGCTGTTCGCCGAGCCGCTGGTGGCGCTGGTGCCCGCCGAGCATCCGCTGACCGCACTGCCCGAGGTGCGGGTGCGGGACCTGCTGGACCAGCCGCTGCTCGGCGCGGACAACGACGATCCGGTGTGGAATGCGTTCTGGGAGTTGCACGATCACCGCGACGGGACGCCCGCGCCGGTGGTGTCGCGGTCGAAGTCGCTGCTGGAGGAGCTGCACAAGGTGTCGGCGGGCGTCGGCGTGGTGCTGACCGTCGCGTCGGCGCGCTGGATGCCGTTTCCCCGGGTCCGGTTGCTGCCGATT
Source organism: Nocardia sp. NPDC004340 (assembly GCF_053602575.1). Lineage (NCBI taxonomy): Bacteria > Bacillati > Actinomycetota > Actinomycetes > Mycobacteriales > Nocardiaceae > Nocardia > Nocardia sp. NPDC004340. Next base: position 53,650 of record NZ_JBSGDW010000006.1, on the reverse strand, counting down.
GTCGATGCCCCGCGCAACGAGGTAACCGTGGCCTGGCCCGCGGAACACGAGACCCCGCTGGTGCGTTCGTTCGTCGAGATCGCGCGGGAGGTCCGGGCCGCGCGTCCGGAACTGGTCGAGCTGCTGGAACGGCCCGATTTCGAGGATCGGACACTACCGGCTCACCTCTGATTGACAAGTGCGGCTTGTCAATCACCGAAGAATAGCTGTTTCACATTGCTGGGGGGACGCCCTACTGTTGCCAGACGTGGGCGGACAACGCGGGGGGCTGCGTCGTCCACCGCGAACCTCCCTGCGGTTCGTGGCCGCCTCATTTCTCGATGAGGCGCACCCCTCATTTCCCGATGAGGGAATCTCGGATAGCCGGCGCCGCCGGACACCGGCCTGAGCCCCCGGCGTCCGGCGGCGCCGGTGTCGTGCGCGCGTGTCGCTGCGGTCCGGGCGAGTCCTGGAGATCAGACTCGAGACATGAAGGCCGACGGTCAGGACCTCGACAAGCCCGCCGACGACATGCTCGCCGACGACGCGCAGCCGGACACCCGATCGTTCCCGTCCCGCGTGTGGGCGGTCATCGCCCGCGTGGAACGCGCGATCAACCCGAACTATCCCGGCCTGATCGTGGCGTGGATCTTCTTCCTGTGGGCGGTGTCGCCCTCCCTGCTGCCCCGCACCTGGCTGTTCGAGGGCCTGGTCTGCGGGATCAGCGCGGCCATCGGCTACGGCGTGGGCTGCGTGCTGGCGTGGGCGTTCGAGAAGTGGGTGCAGCCGCGGCTGCCCGACTCCGCCGAGGGCCTGGCCAAACTGTGGAATCCGAGCGAAACCACCCGGGCCGTCGGCAAAGTCGTGATCCTGGTCGGCACCATCGTCGGCGCCGCGCTGGTGCTGGCCCGGTCGGCCCGCTGGCAGCGCGACCTCGAAACGCTGATGGGGATGGAACCGACCACCACGTCGAGCTACCTGCGCGCCGAACTGCTGGCCGCGGCCACCCTGGCCCTGGTGATCGCCGCGTACCGCGTGGTGCGGTGGCTGATCCGGCTGATCGTGCGGCTGCTCAATATCGACTGGCACATTCCGCGCGGCCTGGCCTACCCCGGCGCGGTCGTCGTGGTGGCCGTGCTGGCGGTGCTGCTGTTCCAGGGCGTGCTGGCGAAAGCCTTCTTCGCCACGGCCAATTCGGCGTTCAGCCTGCGCAACGGCAAGACCTCGGAGAGCGCGATCCAGCCGCAGCTGCCCGAAAGGTCCGGCAGCCCACAGTCTCTGGCCGGATGGGACACCCTCGGTTCGGAGGGCCGCTGGTTCGTGGCCACCGCGCCGACCGCCGAACGGATCGCGCGGGTCACGGGAAAGCCCGCGCGCGAACCGATTCGGGTGTACGCGGGCCTGGACTCGGCGAAGGAGCCCGAGGACATCGCCGCCCTGGTGGTGCGCGAACTCGACCGCACCCGGGCCTTCGACCGCAAGGTGCTGGTGGTGGTGACCACCACCGGCACCGGCTGGGTGGACTCCACCACCGCCTCCTCGATCGAGTACATGTACGGCGGCGACAGCGCCATCGCCGCCACCCAGTACTCGTACCTGCCCAGCGTGCTGTCGTTCCTGTCCGACCGTGAGAAGGCCACCGAGTCCGGGCGACTGGTCATCCACGCCGTCCACGAACGGTGGGCCCAGCTGCCCCCGGAGCACCGGCCCAAGCTGCTGGTCTACGGCGAGAGCCTGGGCTCACAGGGCTCCGAGGGCGCGTTCTCCGGACTCGACGACATCCGCAGCATGGTGGACGGCGTGCTGTGGGTGGGCCCGCCCAACTCGAACCGCATCTGGAGTCAGATCGAGCAGCGCCGCGACGTGGGGACGCCGGAGATCCTGCCGATCTACGCCGACGGCCTCATCGTCCGCTTCGCCGCCACCGCACCGGATCTCGCCCGCCCCGCCCGCCAGTGGACCGACCCACGCGTGGTCTACCTGCAACACGCCTCCGACCCCATCGTGTGGTGGTCGCCGGATCTGCTGTTCACCCAACCGGATTGGCTGAAGGAACCGCGCGGCGCGGATGTCTCCAAATCCATCCGCTGGTGGCCCATCGTCACCTTCTGGCAGATCAGCGCCGACCTCGCCAACGCGCAGGGCGTGCCCTCGGGCCACGGCCACCGCTACGGCGACCTGGTCCTCGACGGCTGGGTCGCCGTCGCCCAGCCGGCCGACTGGAACCCCGGCCTCGACGCCGCCATCCGCGAGGCCCTCGACGAGGACATCACCTGGGAGTACGCCCACAAGTGACCGACGTTCCGATGATCGGGACTATTTCGGTTCGAAACACCTGGATGGTCATAACTTCGATGGCAGGAAACTCTGCACGAGGAGGAACGCCCGCATGACTAACAAGGTGCTCGATCGGGTCCGCGATCTGCTGCCCGCGATCCGGGAACGCGCGGTTCAGGCCGAAGAGCAGCGGCGGGTGCCCGACGCCAGCATCGCCGAGCTCACCGAGGCCGGTGTGTTCCGCATGCTGCAGCCGGCCCGTTTCGGCGGCATGGAGGAGTCCCCGGTCGCCTTCTACGAGGTGATCCGCGCGATCGGCACCGTGTGCCCGTCCACCGCGTGGGTGTCCTCGGTGCTGGGCGCGCACCCGTGGCAGCTGGCCCTGTTCGAGGACCAGGCGCAGCAGGACGTGTGGGCCGAGAACCCCGACACCCTGGTGTCCTCCTCCTACGCGCCGACCGGCAAGCTGACCGTCGTCGACGGCGGCTACGAGCTGTCGGGCCGCTGGCAGTTCTCCTCGGGCTGCGACCACGGCCAGTGGGTGTTCCTGGGCGCGCTGGTGCCGACCGCGACCGGCATGGACTACTACACGGTCCTGGTGCCGCGCACCGATTACCGCATCGAGGACACCTGGAACGTGTCGGGCCTGGCGGGCACCGGCTCCAACGACATCGTCATCGAGAAGGCCTTCGTCCCGGCCTACCGCGCCTACTCGGCCGCGGATCAGGCCAACCTGATCGGCCCCGGCCAGGCGGTGAACACCAACCCGCTGTACAAGATCTCGTTCGGCGCGCTGTTCTCCAACACCATCACCGCCCCGATCATCGGCGCGGCGCAGGGCGCCTACGACGCGCACATCGAGCGTCAGCGCGAGCGGGTGCGGCTGTCCTACGGCGGTCAGAAGGTCTCCGAGGATCCCTTCGCCCACGTCCGGATCGCCCGCGCCGCTTCGGAAATCGACGCCGCCGTGCTCCAGATGGAACGCAACATGTCCGAGCAGCTGCGCTACGCGCAGGCCGGTGAGGAGATCCCGTTCGAGCTGCGGCTGGCCACCCGCCGCGACCAGGTGCGCGGCACCGAGCGCGCGCTCGAGGCGATCGACCTGCTGTTCAAGAACTCCGGCGGCCACGCCATCCGCCAGCCGAACATCATCGAGCGCAACTGGCGCGACGCCCACGCGGGCAGCGTGCACGTGATCAACGACGTGGAGCGCGCGCTGGCCATGTACGGCAAGGGCGCCATGGGCCTCGAGGTCGCGGATCGGATGCTCTGATGACCCTCACCGCGGAGAGCACCACCAAGTGGGTGACCGTCGACGGTCACAAGCTCCGCTATCACGAGGCCGGTGAGGGCCCGGCGCTGGTGCTGTTGCACGGCTCCGGCGCGGGCGTCTCCGGCTGGGCCAACTTCGGTGAGAACCTGCCGGTGCTGGCCCAGCACTTCCGCTGCCTGATCCTGGATCAGCCGGGCTTCGGCGAGAGCGGCCGCCCGGAGGTGTACGAGCGCAACTACCTGCGCATCGCCGCCGACGCGGTGATCGGCCTGCTCGACGAGCTGGGCCTGGAGAAGGCGCACGTGCTCGGCAATTCCATGGGCGGCACGGTCGCGACCCTGCTCGCGCTCGAGCATCCGGGCCGCGTGGACCGCGTGGTGCTGATGGCCCCCGGCGGGGTCGGGGTGAACATCCTCGGACCTGAACCGTCCGAGGGCATCAACCGGCTCATGGAGTTCAATATGAACCCCAGCGACGAGAAGGCCATGGGCTTCCTGCGGGCCATGGTCTCCAACCCGGCCACCCTCACCGAGGAACTCGTCGCCAAGCGCCTGAAGGCCGCCGCCGACCCGAAGGGTCAGGCCGCCCTGCGCGACGCCTACGCCACCTTCTACAACCCGAAGCTGGCCGAGCCGGTTCCGCTGTGGGCGCGGCTCAAGGGCATCAAGCAGGAAGTGCTGATCCTGTGGGGCCGTGACGACCGGGTGACCCCGGTGGAGGGCTCGCTCTTCGCGGCCCGGCAGATCCCCAACGCGGACCTGCGCACCTTCGCGCGCTGCGGCCACTGGGTCATGGTGGAGCGCAAGGACGCGTTCGAGCGTTCGGTGATCGACTTCCTGGACAACGGTCTGTAGCAAGCGGTTTCCCGGGATTCGGGGGGTGGGATTTCCCACCCCCCGAATTCGTTTTCCCGGCTTCCGGCCCGGCGTTAGAGTCCGACCATGACGTGGACTGCCCCCGAGGTCACCCGTTCCCAGCAGGTGTTGGTCGGCGACGAGCGCGCCGTGCTGCACTCCCTGCTCACCCGCGGCCGCGAGATCCTGCTGTGGAAATGCCAGGGCCTCACCGGCGCTCAGCTCGCGGCCCGCAGCGTGGAGCCGTCCAGCATGTCTCTGCTGGGCCTGATCCGGCACATGACCGAGGTGGAACGCGGCTGGTTCCGCATGCGCGCGGCCGGCGAGGAGCCTGGGTACATCTACTCCGACGAGGTGAACCGCGACGGCGACTTCGACGACATCGACCCCGCGCGGGCCGAGGCCGACTACGGTCGCTTCCTCGAGGAGATCGCGGTGTGCGACAAGGCCATCGCCGACCTGCCGCTCGACCACGCCACCCGGCATCCCCACACCGGCAAGGACCTGAGCCTGCGCTGGATGTACCTGCACATGATCGAGGAGTACGGCCGCCACGCCGGCCACGCCGACCTGCTCCGCGAACGCATCGACGGGGCGACGGGCTACCAGTGACGCGTCGTCACTCCGCGGCGCGGCGGCGCCCCTCCGCGAAGAACTCGGTGAGCGCGTCGAGGTCGCCGAGTTCGGCGATCGTGCGAGCCGCGCCGAAGGACTGGTTCCAGAAGTCGCCGGAGCGCGGCCGCCACGGGCCGACGTAGGCGTAGGGCTCGCCGATCAGGGCGTCGCCGGGGGAGACGCCGTAGTTGACTTCGTCGAGGTCGATCCCGAGATCGAAATGCTCCGACCACAGCACCGGCGTGTGGTCGGGGGCCAGGGCGCGCAGGGCGGCATCGCCGAGTCCGTAAGCGCTGGTGAGGATCCGGGACTGCCGGGCGTCGACGAACAGGGGCACGTGCGGGTTGAAGGTCGTGCGGCTCGCGTACACGCCCTCCGGCATCCCGGGTTCGACGCCCGCCGCGGTGGCCAACTCCGCGATGGTCGCGCCGTCCAGCTTCCCGATCGGCGCGTCGTCGAGCAGCAGCACATCCGCGCGCACCGCGAGTCGCGGCTCCGACACCGTGGCGAATCCGCCCGGCACGGGGGTCAGCCGAATCGTCTTGCTGCGCAGGTATTCCGGCCCGGCGAGCAGTTGCTCGGCCACCGCGTGCAGGCTCTCACGGGTCCGGTGGTAGTCGTCGATGATAGTCATGCGAGCAAGTCCTCCGGGGTGCTGATCGGGAGCTACAGGTCGTGTTCGTGGGCCCAGGCCGCCAGCTGGGTGCGGGAGGTCAGGCCGAGCTTGGTGAGGATGTGTTCGACGTGGGTCTCGGCGGTGCGCACCGAGATGACCAGGTCGGCGGCGATCTTCTTGTTGCTGTGTCCGGCCGCCACCAGCCGGGCCACGTCCTTCTGCCGGCGGGTCAGCACATTGGTCTCCGACAGCGTCGCCGTGACGGAGCGGGCGGGTCGCTTGAGCGCGGGCGGTGCGGTGACCGGTTCCGGCTCCGGTGCGGCGGTGTGGCCGAGCGCGTAGTCGATGGCCTCGCTCAGCGGCAGGCTCGCGCCCGCGCCGAACGCGCTGCGGAAGGCCTCCTCGCCCAGCGCTTCGCGGACCTTGAGCCGCTCCTTCTCGCCGACCGCCACCGTGATGGTGTGCGCGAGCCGGATGGTGCTGCGCTGCAAGGACTCCGCCGCGCCCATCAGCCGGGCGGCCCGCTCGTGGTCACCGCCCGCCGACACCGTCCAGGCCAGGCCTTCGAAGGCCGAGGACAGCCAGATGCAGCGCTCGAACAGGGCCAGGCTTTCGATGGCGCGGCCGTGGAAGTCGGCGGCCGCCTCGAGGTCGCCGCGCCGCCAGTGGTCGATGCCGACCGTCCACAGCGCCAGCCCGCCCAGCAGATGCGAGCCGCTCTCGGTGGTGAGTTCCAGGAACCGCTCGGCCAATTCGGTGCGGCCGGGCGCTTCCAGCACCATGGCGGCCATGAAGGAGAAGGCGTGCGAGTCCATCTCGATGGCGTGCTGTTCGTGCTCGGCCGCCAGGGAGATGGCGCTGCGGCCCAGTTCCAGGGAGCGTTCGCGGTCGTTGGCGAAGGCCAGCAGCGACTGATCCAGCGCCACCTCGGCGAGGATGTCGTGATCGTCGAGGCTCGCGGCCAGTTCCACGCACTCCGCGACCAGCCGCGCCGCGGATTCCTGATCGCCCAGCAGCGCGGCCAGCGAGCCCGCCGAGGACAGCGCCCGGGCGCGCTCGGCGGTCCGCGCGGGGTTGCGGGCCAGTGAGTCGGTGAGCCAGCGGTAGCCCTCGGACAGGAACCGGTTGTGCTCCCAGAACGGCCGCAGCACGGTCACCGTGGCCATGGTGTGCAGGGGATCGTCCTCCAGGCCCGACTTCAGCGCCGCGCGCAGGTTCGCGTGCTCGCGGCTCAGTTCGCGGAACCAGTCCACGTCCTCGGCGGTCCAGTACGCGGTCTGCCCGCGCATGGCCAGTTCCCGGTAGTGCTCGCGATGCCGGGCCCGAACCTCCTGCGCCGTACCGCGTTCGGCGAGCCGGTCGGCGGCGAACTGGCGGATCGGCTCCAGCATCGAGTACCGGGCCACGTCGCCGTCGAAGCGCAGCATCACCACCGATTTGTCGACCAGCCCGGTGAGCGCCTCGATGAGCGCGCCCGGCGCCAGCTCGCACACCGCCTCCGCGGCGTCGATGTCGAAGCCGCCCGCGAACACCGAAAGCTGTTCCCACAGTGTCTGTTCGGCGATGGTGCACAGGTCGTAGCTCCAGCGGATCGCGCCCTCGATGGTCTGCTGCCGTTGCGGCGCGGTGCGCGGCCCGGCGCTGAGCAGCCCGATGGTGTCGTCGAGGCGGTCGCGGATCTGTTCGGGGGTGAACATGCGCAGCCGCAGCGCCGCGAGTTCCAGTGCGAGCGGCATGCCCTCGAGGCGGCGGCAGATCTCGGCGAGCACCGCCCGATTGGCGGGGGTGGCCTCGAAGCCGGGGTTGGCGGCGGTGGCCCGCTCGATGAACAGCTGCAGCGCGTCGCCGTCCTCGCCCGCGGTGTCGGGCACGGTCAGCGGCGGCACCGGCATCACCTGTTCGCCGGGGATGCCGAGCACCTCGCGGCTGGTGGCCAGCACCCGCACATCGGGGGTGGTGGCGATGATCCGGCCGACCAGCGCGGCGCACGCCTCGATCAGATGCTCACAGTTGTCCAGGATCAGCAGCAGCCGCTTGTCGGCCAGGAATTCGGTGAGCCGGGGCAATGGCGCGGTGGACTCGTCGCGCAGATTCAGCGCCTCGGCGACGCTCAGCGTGACCAGGGCAGGATCCTGCACGTCGGCCAGCTCCACCAGCCACACACCGTCCGGGAAGGCCCGCGCCACCAGGTGCCCGATCTGCCGCGACAGGCGGGTCTTGCCCATGCCGCCGGGGCCCAGCAGGGTTAGCACCCGGGTGGTCGGCAGTAGACGTTTCGCGGTAGCCAGTTCTTCGCGACGGCCGACGAATGAAGTGACCTCTTCGGGGAGGTTTCCATTGACACGCCGCGCCATGGCGTCCAACCTATGTGATTTGCCGCATTCAAGGCCAGCAGGCTCGCATAAACCCAGCTCGCGGACGTCGTCGGTGTGTGCGGCGATACACTCGACCAGGTGCCGAGCAGCAGCCGCCGCGCCCGCCTCGCCGACGTCCACGACCTGGCCGGGGCCATGCCGCACGTCACCGTCGAGCACGGGCCCGCGGGCAATCCGGTCTATCAGGTGGGCCGCAAGTCCTTCGTCTACTTCCGCACCCCGCGCCCCGACGCCGCCGACCTGGAGACGGGGGAGCGCTACGACGACGTCATCATCATCTGGGTGCCGTCCGAGGACGACAAACTCGCCCTGACCCAGGACCCCGGCTCACCGTTCTTCACCACGCCGCACTTCCGGGGACACCTGTCGGTTCTGGTGCGCGGCAGCCGAATTCCCGAACTGACCCTGGGTGAACTCGCCGAAGTCGTGCAGGACGCCTGGCTTTCGCGCGCCTCGGCCACTCGCGCCCGCAAGTGGCTGGCCGAGAACGGGCCCGCCGCTCAGGGGTGAGCGGACGGCTCCGCGCCGTTCGGCCGGAGCGCCGCGCGCAGGCCGGCGATCAGGACGGCCTGTGCCGCACGGCCTTCCGGGGTCGGCGTCAGCGGGTAGACGTGCACCAGCTCCGCCGCCTCGTGATAGTCGACCGCCACGCCCGCCGCCCGGGCCTTGCCGACCAGCAGCCGCGCATCCGGCATCAGGATGTCGCGGGTGCCGCAGAACACGGTCAGCGGCCCGAGCCCGGTGAAGTCCGCGAACAACGGGCTGACCCGCGGGTCGGTGATGGGCAGCGATCCGCTCCAGTGCTCGCCGAGCACCAGGCCGCCGGGGCGGCCCAGCCACGGGTCGCTCGGCTGCACCTCGGCGATCTCCGGATTGCTCATCGAGAGGTCCAGGGCGGGGGAGATCAGCACCGTGCGCGGCAGGATCACCTCGTGCTCGTCACGCAGGAGCAGGGCGGTGGACAGCGAGATCTGCCCGCCCGCCGAATCACCGGCCAGGCACACCTCGCCGTATCGGGCCCGGTTGGCCAGTACCAGCTCCGCGAAGGCCGGGATGACCCGATCGGCGGTGCCGAAAGGGATGAGCGGGTAGATGGGAAGCGTAACAGTGGTTTCCGCGCGGGCCGCGATCTCCGCGGCCAGCCGCCAGTGCTGCGGCGCGATCTCGTTGACCCAGCCCCCGCCGTGCGCGTAGACGACATTGCCGCGGGCGCGACCGGACCGCGGCGTCAGCGTGTAGACGGGCCGGACCGAATCCTGGAGCACCGAGACCTCGACGTCCGAGCGCAGGCGGCGCGGCGGGCCGTAGGGCAGCGGCCGCAGGGTGCGCTCCCGGATGCGTTCCCGCGCGCCCTCCGCGGTGATGAACGGGCGGTTGGCGCGCGTGACCCGCAGATACCAGGGCACTATCCGGCTGAGCAGGCTGGGCATTCGCGCCTCCGGGGTGTCTCGGGTGCCCACACCGCGTCGTGTGGCCGCTTCCGCCGACGATACCGAAACCCCGGCCCGGCCTATTCGTTCTCGACGACGGCGCCGGTCAGGAAGGCGGACATGGCCTCGGCCACGGCGTCGGGGCGATCCAGCATCGACAGGACGTAGGCGTCGTCGAGTTCGAGCAGCCGGGCCTTGGGGATCAGCTCGGCCAGGCGGCGGCCGTGCTCGCGCGGCATCACCTTGCCCGCCGACGACCACAGGATCAACGCGTCACCGGGGAAGTCGCGCAGTGCTTCGGTATTCGCGATGTACTCGGCCTTCGACCGCGGCGAGCGCGCGTAGCCGAGCAGGTCCCGTCGAATCCGCTTGTCCCGCAGGCCCGGTTCGGTCCAGCCGCGGACCAGGTCGTCGTCGATCGGGCGGCGCGCCATCCAGCCGAACATGACCGGGGTGGCGCGCAGCCACGACACCCGTAACTGCCTGAGCGCCAGCGTGACTCCGCCGGGCAGCGCGCACGCCACGACGGCGGTCTTGCCGGGCAGTCCGGGCGGGAAGTTGTCGAACGCCTCGCAGGGCAGCACGATCAGTCGCCCGACTCGCTCGTCGAGGCCGTACGCGGTGAGGAACAGCCCGCCGCCCCAATCGCTGTGCACCAGGGTGACGTCGCGCAGATCCAGCGCGGTGAGGAATTCGGCGAGCAGCTGATTCAACCCCCGCATGCTCAGGTCGGCGTCCGCGCGCAGCGGTTCGGGATGCGCGCCCAGCGGCAGGTCCGGCAGGACGTACCGGAAGCCCGGGGGCAGCTTGCCGATCACCTCGTCCCACACCGTGTGATTCATGAGCAGTCCGTGCAGCAGCACCACCGCCGGTCCCGCGCCCCGCTCGGCGTAGTGCACCCGTCCCACACTCAGCTCGACTGTCGGCATCGCCTTCTCCCCTCTAGAGCACACGCTCTAGTGCGTTTGCTCTAGTCTGGACGGGTGAGCGAGAAGCTGTCAACCACCACCCGGGATCGCCTGGTCACCGCCGTCGCCGAGCTCATGCGTGTCCAGGGCTACAGCGCGATCACCGTCAAACAGATCACCGCGGCCTCGGGCGCCCCGATGGGCTCGCTCTACCACCACTTCCCGGCCGGGAAGGCGGGCATCGCGGCGGAGGCGCTGCGCACCTCGGGCGCGGCCTACATTCAACTGCTGCCGCTGCTCATGGACGCGCACGAGGATCTGCGCGAGGCCGTGCCCGCCGCGTTCACCGCCGCCGCCGAGACCATCGAGCAGAGTGGGTGGATGAACATGTGCCCGGTCGGGACCGTGGCCGGGGAGGTCGCCGACAGCGAACCCGGGATCCGCGAGGTGGCCGCGGACGTCATGCGGTCCTGGATCGACGAGGGGACAGGCTATTTCGTGCGGCGCGGCCTCGGTGAAGCCGATGCCCGGGAGCTGATGGTCGCCGTATTGTGCGCCCTGGAAGGCGCGTTCGTGCTCAGCCGGACCCTGCGCTCGACCGAGCCGTTGCTGGCGGCGGGACGGGCGATGGGAGCCCGGGTGAGCCAGTTGCTTGACATCAAGATTGGTTGAGGTTGGAGGGTGGGGTCATGTCGACCGAAACCACCCTCGCCGTCACGCCCTTCGATGACACGACCGCCGAGACCCTCGCGCGCTCGCTGTCGCACGCGGTCGTCGTCGGCATCGGCGAGTCCACCCGTTTCGCCCATCAGACCTTCGCCGTGCGCGCGGCGATCTTCCGAAACCTGGTCGAGTGCCACGGCTTCCGCACCCTCGCCGTGCAGGACAGCGCCGACGTCGGCGCGACCCTGGACGCCTACGTCCGCACCGGCGCGGGTACCGCCGTCTCCGCCCTCGACCTGTCCTGGCGGCCTTGGCGCACAGCGGAAATGGCGGAGGCCCTGACCTGGATCCGGGAATTCAATCAGGCCCACCCCGACGATCAGGTCGCCATCATCGGCGTCAAGCCGGTGCAGGCCAAGCCCGCGGACTACGACACCGTCCTGGACGCGGTCCGGGCCCACGCGCCGGACCGCGCCGCCGAACTGGCCACGCACCTGGACCCCATCCGCACCGCGCATACCCTCGACGAACACGTCCAGCGCGCCCGCGGCGTCCACCCGGGCCGCCTCTTCCTCGACCACGCCCGCGACGCGTCGGCGCTGGTGGCGTCGATCCCCGAACTCGGCGAGACCGTCCGCGCCCCAATGGCTTTGATCGAGGAGTTCCATCGGTACAGCGTCGCGGGCCGGGGGAGTTTCGCCGGCGACGGTGAGCGGTGGGCGGCCACGATCATCGGCCACCATCAGCGCACCGGATCGCGCACCGTGTACTGGGACGGCATCGCGCACGTCTCCGCCGGCGCCGCCGCGATCGGTCTGGCCGCGGGGCAGGAGGCGACCGCCAGCGTGGGTAGCGTGCTGCGCGAGCATTTCGGCCGCGACTACGCCGCGGTGGCGATCGGATTCCATCACGGTGATGTCGGCGTGGCTCGGATCCCTGCTCCGGCAGGAGATTTCCTGGACGCGAAGCTCGGTGAGGCGGGCCCGGAAGGGCTGTGGCGCGACCTGCGCACCGATCCGCTGCCGGGTCCGGCCAAGCTGCGGGTGATCAGCGGCGTGTACGACCCGATCCGGGATGCCGACGAGCACTTGGCGATTCGCGATCTGCCGGAGGCCTTCGACGTCCTCGTGCACATTCGCGAGGTGACGCCGGTCCGGTGGCTGTAGTCGCCGCGTTCGCGTGCGGGGCGAGCGGCGCGCCCGGCGGCGGTAGGTGTCGCCGACCGGGTCGAATACGCTGCGCCCGTGAGTGAAGACCTTGGGGAAGACTTCCGGCACCCGTCGGAAGAGCAACGGCGGCAACGCGATGCGGAGGCGAACGAGTGGTGGGGGCGCAACTACGGCCGAACGGTGGATCTCGGATCCTTCGGTGAGGCGCTGTCGGTCCTGCTGGCCTTCGACTTCGGCGATTGGTCACGGCGCGAGATCGACGGCGTCATCGAGAAATTGGCGTGGGAGTCCATCCGGGACGACTCCGGCGGGCTGACGTCGGCGACCGCGGGTGGCGCGGAGTTCGTCGCGGTGGACACCCTCCGCTCGGTCACCGGGCCGGGCTTCGGCCACGGCGAGGTCGAACAGCTGCGGCTGTCCTACCCCTGCGAATCGGCCCTCGTCGATCATGTCTTCACCACCGCCCTGGCCGAATGCGTCAGCGTCCTGGGCGAACCCGACCTGGTTGGCGGCCCGGGCGCGATGGCCATCTGGTGGCGCGGCCGCGAGACCCTGACCCTGGGCCGCTCGATCCGGCCCCTCGAGGTGAGCCTGCGGATCGAGCAGCGTGGTCCGGCCGAGGCCGAACGCGAATTCGCGTGGGAGTACGACGAGGACCACTGGCCCCGGGAATGCTGGCTGGCCTGGACGGACGAGTCGCGGGCCACGGATGCCGGGGCGTGGAGCCACAAGGAGCCCGACGCGGCCACCCTCGAGGAGCTCGAGGACCACATCGACCACTTGTTCCAGTCCCTGACCGTGGACCTGCCGGTGCTGCATCCCCTTGTCCCGCACGTGATCTGGGTGATCACCCTGGCCGAACGCCCGCACTGGGTCGCGCAGGGTTTCTTCGCCGCCAACTCCCAGTCCCGGCTCGAGGTCCGCGAGGACGACCACGCGCGCGGGCAGATGTACAACCACGGCGTCGGCGCGGCCCGGCGGATGGCGGCCGAGACCAAGGCCGCGATCCGCCGCTCGGGCGCGAAGTACCCGTCGGACTTGCGATTTCAGGCCTGGGTGTCACCGGCCAAACCGGCGTTGCAGGCGTTCCGGCTCGGGTTGCGGTGGGACGAGCACCGGCCGGACGAGGCTTGACGACTAGCCGACCGCCGGAATGTCGGTCAGCAGGTGGCTCATCCGATCCCGCTTGGTGGTCAGGTAGTGCACATTGTGCTCGGTCGGCTGGGTCTGCAGCGGGATCCGGGCGTGCACCGCGATCCCGTGGGCCTGCAACCCGGTCTGCTTGGCCGGGTTGTTGCTCAGCAGCCGAACCGAATTCACGCCCAGATCACGCAGGATGTGGGCGGCCGCCCGATAGTCGCGGGCGTCGATGGGCAGGCCGAGCCGGACATTGGCGTCCACGGTGTCGGCCCCGCCGTCCTGCAGTTCGTAGGCGCGCAGCTTGTTGAGCAGCCCGATGCCCCGGCCCTCCTGACCGCGCAGGTAGACCACGACCCCGCGGCCCGCAGCGGCCACCGCCGCCAGCGCGGCGTCGAGCTGTTCGCCGCAGTCGCAGCGCAGCGAGCCGAAGGCGTCGCCGGTCAGGCATTCGGAATGCACTCGCGCCAGGGCGTTCTCGCCCGACGGGTCGCCCAGGACCAGGGCCAGGTGCTCGTCACCGGTGTGGGCGTCGGCGTAGCCGTAGACCCGGAAATCGCCGAAGCGGGTGGGCAGCCGCGTCTCGACCTCGCGGGAGATGCCGTGCTCCAACCGTTTCCGGTACTCGATCAGGTCGGCGATGGAGACCAGCGGGATGTCCCACTCCTTCGCCAGGATCAGCAGATCGGGGAGCCGGGCCATGCTGCCGTCGTCATTGACCACCTCGGCGATGACGCCGGCGGGCCGCAGCCCGGCCAGGCGCATGAGATCCACGGCGGCCTCGGTGTGGCCCGGACGACCCAGCACGCCACGGTCGTTGGCGCGCAACGGGAACACGTGCCCCGGGCGGGAGAGCTGTTCGGCGGTGGTGCGCGGGTCGGCCAGCAGGCGCATGGTGTGCGCGCGGTCGGCCGCGGAGATGCCGGTGCTGACACCGGTGACGGCGTCCACGGAGACGGTGTACGCGGTGCCCTTGGGGTCCTCGTTGACCGCGGTCATGGGCGGCAGTCCGAGCCGGTCGCAGTCCTCGCCGGTCATGGGCACGCAGATGACGCCGCTGGTGTGCCGCACCAGGAACGCGATGTTGGCCGCGGTCGCGTGCTCGGCGGCCAGGATCAGATCGCCCTCGTTCTCGCGGTTCTCGTCGTCCACGACCAGCACCAGGCCGCCGCGGGCCACCGCCGCCACCGCGCTCTCGATGGAGTCCAGTGCACCGGTCATCGTCGACCAACCTCTCCGGCCGCACGAACGATGGCTTGCAGAACTTGGGGCTAGCGGCCTATTACCAATAGAAATATGACTGACGGAGAACATCGAGGTCAGATCCCGCTCAATGGGCACGAAAACGGCCCGGAAGCCAATCGCTCCCGGGCCGTTCTCCCTTCAATCAGGTCCTACGTCAGTGGGCGGCACCACCCGTCGCCGGGGTCCGGCCGTGCTTCATGATGAGCGCCCCGACCAGCGCCACCGCCGCGGAGGCGGCCACGAAGTAGAAGCCCAGCTCATAACCCTTGTCGGCGTACAGCATCGGGATCTCCTGGGTGACCGGCGGCGCGCCCGTCACCGACACCACGGCCTTGACCGGGTTGGCGGTCAGGAACGCGGTGGCCACCGCGAGACCGATGGCCGCGCCCATGGCCTGCATGACGCCCAGCATGCCCGCGCTGATGCCCTGCTGTTGCGCCGGAACACCTTCCACGATCAGGTTCGGCGTGGACGCGTAGTAGAACGCGAACGCGACACCGTAGACCGCGCTGATCAGCGTGATGGTCTGCCACCCGTGCGACATGGCCGCGTAGGCCAGAGCGGAGCCGACGGAGATGGTCAGGGCCGTGATGAGCGGCCAGCGGGCACCGGAGCGCCGGATCCACAGACCGCCGAGGAAGCCGAAGAGCATGGCGATCAAGGACTGGGCGAGCGTGACGTGCGTGGCGTACTTCATCAGGGTGAAGTTGTCGCCGTAGGAGTAGCCCGGCTCCAGATCGACCTTGACCATGTCCGGCGGCAGGTGCTGGTACACCATCTCCGGCGGCACCTGAGCGTTGACGACCTCCGGGGTCACCTGAGCATTCACCTTCTCGGTCAACTGCTTGACCAGATCCGGCGGCAGGTCCATGCCCGGCGGCATGGCGGCCTTGGCCTGCGCCTCGGCCTGAGCGAGGCCCTGGGCCCGCGCCTGGGTGAGCGCCTGGGCTTGGGCCTGGGCCAGCGCACCGGACTTCACCTGCTCCCAGGTGGCGTCCTTGACCTGCGAGACCACCGCCGACGACGGCGGCGACTGGGTCATGTAACCGGTTGCGTAGGACTGGTATCCGATCATGAAAGAGGCCAGCAGACCGATGAACAGCACCACGCTGACGCGCGGGTTGAACAGCAGCTTCATATCCATGATGGGGTTCTTGGCGCGCATCTCCACGATCGGGAACAGCGCCAGCAGCACCAGGCCGCCGATCAGCCACACCAGCGTGGACGGCTTGCTCCAGCCCCAGTCCTGGCCCTTGTCCAGGTACAGCAGGGTGAGGGTGGCGCCCGCGCCGAGCAGCACCGCGCCGATGATGTCCAGGCGCTGCGGGGTGCGCAGCTTCGACTCCGGCACGAACACGATCAGCAGCGGAGTCATCACCAGGGTGAAGATGAACAGGAACCAGAACAGTCCGCGCCAGCTGGTGTGATCGGTGATGTAGCCGCCGATCAGCGGACCCGCGAGCGCGGAGACGCCCAGACCCGTGGAGGCGATGCCCAGGCCGATGGGAACCATGCGGCGCGGCATCAGGTCGCGGATCAGACCGTAGGACACCACGGTCGTCGCGATAGCCGAAGCCTGCAGCGCGCGGCCCACCAGGAAGATCGCCCAGGTGCTGGTCAGCGCGCACATGACCGTGCCGATGAGGAACAGCCCGGCGCAGACCAGGAACATCCGCTTCTTGCCGTAGATGTCACTGAGCTTGCCGATCAGCGGGGACACCGCGGCACCGAAGATGCCGAAGACGATGATGGCCCAGTTGATGTTCGCGCCCTGCTCGGGGAAGGTGGGCGCGATCTGGCGCAGGGCCGAGGCGACCATGACGTACTGCATCGGAGAGATCTCGGTGAACAGCACGATGATTGCGAGGACCGACCAGATCCTCAGGTTCGATGCGCCATCGAGACGACCCGAGTCGTCAGGCGCAGTTCCGGGCGGCACCGCGGTGTCGACGGAGGTGGACATAGTGCGTCCTCCAGGGTGGGTAGTAACACGATCCTGTGAACCGTGTCACGCCCGGGGAGTGCTGCCCATCACAAAGTCCGGTCAGTGGGAATTACCGGAATTCTATTTCTTCGTGGTCTTCCGGCGGCTACGCTGCCTCGCCAGTTTGTCCAAATCTGACAGCAAGTCCTCTGCGAATTCCTTCTCCGCCTCGTAATGCTTGACGCACCAACGCAAGACCGCGCTCGGATAGGCCCAATCCGGATTCACGTCCGCGCCCTCGGCGTCGGCCTGTGCCCGGCGGCGCATGGTCTCGGTGTATTCGATGTGCTGCTGCAGGATCTCGCGCATCCGGTCCGGCTCGGCCAGATGACCGAGCCAAGCCCGCAGCATCACACTGTGTTTGAGCACCGGCGCTTCGACGGGGGAGTGGTTGACCCACTCCGAGGCGGCCTCACGCCCGGCCTCGGTGATGGCGTACATGCGCTTGCCGCGCATGCCGTCCTCGGAGACCACGGTCCGCGACACCGCGTACCCGTGCTTCTCCAAACGCTTGAGCTCGGCGTAGATCTGGGAGAACGAGGGGCTCCAGTAGAAGAACTGCAGACTCCAGTCGGCCCACTTCTTGAGGTCGTATCCGGAGAGTTCCTCGGCATGCGAGAGCATTCCGAGCACCGCCCACGCGGTCGTGGGCAGGTCCGGAATCGCCCGCGCCTCCGCGGACGGCACGCCATCGATCATCATCGAACTGTATCGCCCCGGCATGTGCCCGCTCCGATCAACGCCAGTGCGCGCGACGCGGGAACAGGGTGCGGCCGGCCTCGTGGGCGACCTCGAGCACGACGCGGGCCAGCCGGTCGTAGCTCATGCCCTCGGCGCGACCCGACAGCGACAGCGCGGCGGGCGCGGTGCCCCGGCCCCGCAGCGGCGCGGCGACGCAGGCGATGCCGGCGATGGCCTCCTCGCGGTCGATGGCCACGCCTTGGCGCAGGCGGATCTGCTGCAGCTCGCGGGTCAGCGCCTCGGGCTCGCAGATGGTGCGCGGGGTCAGGCGCGGCAGGCGGGTGCGCAGCGCGGCCTCGGCGATGTTGGGCTCGAGACAGGCCAGCATGGCCTTGCCGAGAGCGGTTGCGTGCGCGGGCATCCGGCCGCCCAGGCGGGTGGGCAGGCTCGCGGCGAAGCGGCCGCCGGCCTTGTCCAGGTAGACCACGTCGCGGCCGTCGAGCACCGCCAGGTGGCCGACCATGCCGGTGCGCTGGCTCAGCTCGTGCAGCAGCGGGGAGACGGCGTCGCGGATCTCGTTGTGGTCGGCGGTCAGGCCGCCCAATTCGAGGGCGCGCATGCCCAGCCGGTAGCCGCCCGAGGTGTGGGCCAGCCAGCGCAGCTTGATCATCTGGTCGAGGATCCGGTGCACGGTGGACCGCGGCAGCCCGGTGCGCTCGACCAGTCCGAGCAGCGTGAGGGTCGGGGTGGAGGCGTCGAAGGCGTCCAGGATCAGCGTCATGCGCTCGATCATCGAGACGGGGACCTCGGCACTCGCGCGAGATTCCTTGGCGCGCATGGGGTTGTGGGGGTGTCGAGTATCCGCGGGCGGCAGCATGGCGATGGTCATATGTACCTCCGTTGGTTCATATCCGGGCTGGGTGTATCGGATGGGGCTATTCCGATTAGGCATGTACCTAGCTCGGACCTTGTGCTACCCATCACAGTGCCGCACGCCACAACCTGCGGAATCGGGAGAACTACGTAAAACCTACGGATCCGTGTCCCGATCACCGAACCACCGTGTTGACGCCTCCTGCTCACGACCTGCTGTCATGACTGCTAGCTATATTTCGGATCGAAATAAGGAGGAGCCGGTGCTCGATCAGACCCCGGCCATCGACGCGACGGCCTTCAAGACCGTCCTCGGGCGTTTCTGCTCGGGGGTCACCGTGATCACCGCCCTCGACGAGGATGAGCCGCTCGGCTTCGCCTGCCAGTCGTTCGCATCGCTGTCCATCGACCCGCCGCTGGTGAGCTTCTTCCCGGCGCGCAGCTCGAGCACGTGGCCGCGTATCCGCGAGATCGGGCGGTTCTGTGTCAACATTCTGGCCGACGACCAGGCCGAGCTCTGCCGGCAGCTGGGCCGCCCCGGCCCGGACAAGTTCGCGGGCGTCGAGTGGGCCCCCTCGGAGAACGGTTCGCCGTTGCTCGCGGGCGCCATGGCGTCGATCGACTGCGAGCTCTACGACGAGGCCGACGGCGGCGACCACACCATCGTCATCGGACGCGTGACCTGCTTGAATGAACATTCCGAAGCCAAGCCGCTGCTGTTCTACCGCGCCGCGTTCGGTCGTCTCGAGCATCCGTAAACGGGCCCGTCTCGACTATCAGTAGTCACCGCCCGGCCAGTGAGACTGCGCTGTCGTCACCGTCACACCGGCCGCAACCATCGAAGCAAGGCAAGGGAGAGGAATTCACATGACCACCACGGACAGTGAGGTGCGAGTCATCGATGCCGGGAAGCCCCCGACTCGATTCGCGCGCGGCTGGCACTGCCTGGGCCTGGCCGACTCCTTCCGCGACGGAAAGCCGCACACCGTCAAGGCTTTCGGCACCGAGATCGTGGTGTTCGCGACCGAGAACGGCGAGCTGAACGTGCTCAACGCCTACTGCCCCCACATGGGCGGCAACCTGGCCGACGGCACCGTCAAGGGCGACTCCATCGCCTGCCCGTTCCACGACTGGCGCTGGAACGGCAAGGGCAAGTGCACCGGCATCCCCTACGCGCGCCGCGTGCCCCCGCTGGCCCGCACCAAGGCGTGGCCGACCATGGTCGAGAACAAGCAGCTGTTCGTCTGGCACGACCCGGAGAACAAGCAGCCGCCCGCCGAGCTGGCCATCCCGCGCATCGACGCCGCCTTCGACGACCAGTGGACCGACTGGACCTGGAACTCCATGATCGTCGACGCCAACTGCCGCGAGGTGGTGGACAACGTGGTCGACATGGCGCACTTCTTCTACGTGCACTACGGCTTCCCGACCTTCTTCAAGAACGTCTTCGAGGGCCACACCGCCAGCCAGTACATGACCTCCGTCTCGCGCGAGGACATGATGGGCGAGACCGCCAAGGCGCTGGGCGGCAAGAACGTGCTGCAGTCGGAGGCCTCCTACTACGGGCCGTCCTACATGATCGACTACCTCAAGAGCGAGAGCCCCAACGGTCTCGTGGTCGAGGGCTACCTGATCAACTGCCACTACCCGATCAACGAGAACCAGTTCGTGCTGCAGTACGGCGCGATCGCCAAGAAGCCCGAGGGCGTCCCGGCCGAGCAGGCCGCGGAGATCGCCGCCAAGTTCGTCGGCGGCCTGGGCAAGGGCTTCGAGCAGGACGCGGCCATCTGGAAGCGGAAGTCGCGGATCAACAACCCGCTGCTGTGCGAGGAGGACGGCCCGGTCTACCAGCTGCGTCGCTGGTACGAGCAGTTCTACGTGGACGCGGCCGAGGTCGCGGACGAGATGACCGACCGCTTCGAGTTCGAGGTGGACACCACCCGCGCGGTCACCGCGTGGGAGGCCGAGGTCGCCGACAACCTGGCCAAGCGCGACGCTGCCGTGGCGGGCCACGTATCCCATACCGGCGCCTGAGAGGCATTGCCATGGACGAGGTTTCGTGCCGGTCCTGCGGGACCTGCGTGCTGGTGGAGAAGTTCAGCGACCAGCACACCAGCGTGCAGTGGAACAAGGACGCGCAGGCCGCGTGCACGGAACTCGAGCAGACCGGGTTGCGTTCGCACACCTGCCGTGAGCTGCGGGCCAGCATCGACGAGGCTGTCGCCTCGGGTGCGCTGACGGTCAGCACGCGGGATACGGACGTACAGACCCGCGGGCGAACTCAGGCCTGAGTGAGTGCCGGCCCGCCGCGGGCCGGCCTCCTCCGGGTGGGCCTTCCGACATCGTCGGCGGTCGGCCCCGGTTTACTGATACCCGCCTGGGCGGGTTCGAAACGAACAGCACAGGAATGGAACTGGTGGAACGGATGACGGTCACAGACTTCGAGGTAGACGAGGCCGTGGCGACCGCTCAGGTGAGCGGGATCACATCGGCGACGATCGTGCGCGTGGTGCGCGAGACCGCCGACGCGGTGTCGCTCGAGCTCGTTCCCGACGCCGCGCACACCGAACGGTTCTCCTACCGTCCGGGCCAGTTCCTCACCCTGCGCATCCCCAGCGACCTGACCGGCTCGGTCAGCCGCTGCTACTCGCTGTCGAGCGCCCCGCACGAGGGCGGCCCGCTGAAGGTCACCGTCAAGCGGACCGTCGACGGCTACGGCTCGAACTGGCTGTGCGACAACGCCGCCGAGGGCCTGGCCCTGGACGTGCTGCCGCCGGCCGGCATCTTCACCCCCGACTCGCTGGACACCGACCTGCTGCTGTTCGCCGGCGGCAGCGGCATCACCCCGGTGCTGTCCATCCTGAAATCCGTGCTCGCGCAGGGCACCGGCCACTGCACGCTGATCTACGCCAACCAGCACGAGAACTCGGTGATCTTCGCCGAGGAACTCGCCGAACTGGCTGCCGCGCACCCGGATCGGCTGCTGGTGCTGCACTGGCTGCAGTCCGTGCAGGGCCTGCCCAGCGTGGCCACCCTGGCCGCGCTGGCGCGGCCGTGGGCGGGCCGGGAGGTCTTCGTCTGTGGTCCCGGCCCGTTCATGGACGCGGTCGCCGCCGCCATGACCGAGCTGGGCGCGGACCGCAAGCGCGTGCACGCCGAGAAGTTCGTGTCGCTGTCCGGCAATCCGTTCGAGGTCGACACCGCAGCGAGCGAGGTCGTGATCGACGACGGCGACGCCGCGACCGTGCAGGTCGAACTCGACGGCGAGAACCACGAAATGCCCTGGCCGCGTCAGCAGACGCTGCTCGACACCATGCTCGCCAAGGGACTGGACGCCCCGTACTCGTGCAAGGAAGGCGCGTGCAGCGCCTGCGTGTGCCGCGTCCTGACCGGCGAGGTCACCATGCGCCGCAACGAGATTCTGGAGGAGGAGGACATCGCCGACGGCTATGTGCTCGCCTGCCAGGCCGTTCCGGTCACCGACGACGTCACCGTCACCTATTCCTGATATCCCGAACCCCCGAGGAGTATCACCATGGCTGCCTTCGCCTCGCTCGGCTACGTGCGCGCCCACATCGCCGATGTGGACGCCTGGCGCGCGTTCGCCTTCGACACCATCGGTTTCGCGGAGGGCACCGGCCCCAACCCGGACTCCATCTACCTGCGCGTCGACGAGCACACCTACCGCTTGGAACTGGTGCCCGGCGACCGGGACGCGGTCATCGCCGTCGGCTGGCAGGTCGCCGACCGCCGCTCGCTGAACCTGGTGCGGGAGATCCTGGAGCAGGCCAAGATCGAGGTCACCACCCTCTCGGTCGCCGAGGCCGTGAACCGCCACGTCGAGGAAGCCATCTCCTTCGTCGACCCGTCCGGCTTCACCATCGAGGTCTTCCACGGCCCGCTGCTGGACCACAGCCCGGTGGTCGGCAAGTTCGGCAACCGCTTCGTCACCGGCGACCTGGGCCTGGGCCACGTGGTGCTGCCGGTGCGCGACATCGAGGAAGCCCGCGAGTTCTACACCGAGGTCCTGGGATTCGCCTCGCGCGGCTCGTTCCGGGTCGGCCCGCCCGAGCACCCGATCTGGATCCGCTTCATGGGCGTCAACCCGCGCCACCACAGCCTGGCGCTGATCCCCGGCTCGCGTCCGGACGGCCCCGGCATCGTGCACGTCATGGTCGAGGTCGACTCGCTCGACGATGTCGGCCGCGCGCTGGACCGCGTCAACAAGGCGGGCTACCACCTGTCCTCGACGCTGGGCCGCCACACCAACGACAAGATGATCTCCTTCTACGTGCGCACCCCCGGCAACTGGGATCTCGAATTCGGTTGCGAGGGCATGCTCGTCGGCGACGACTACGTGGCCGAGGAGATGACCGCCGACAGCTACTGGGGCCACGAATGGGCCCGCGGCTAGGACAGTGAATTCGCGGTCGGCACCCTGACCCGAGGTAGGAAGAAACATGCGCGCGGTAGTCATGCGGAACCGGAAGCTCGTCGTGGACGAGATTCCGGAACCGGTGCCCGGTCCGGGGCAGGTGCTGGTCGAGACCATCGCCTGCGGGATCTGCGGGTCCGACAAACAGGCCCTCGACTACACCGACGAGTTCCTCCAGGCCTCCCGGGACAGCGGGGTGCCGACCTTCCTGTTCGATCCGTGCCGGGACCTGGTGCTGGGCCACGAGCTGTCGGCCCGGGTCATCGGCGCCGGACCGGACACGCCGTTCGTCGAGGGGCAGGCCGTGGTCGCGCTGCCCTGGGCGCTGGACCGCGCGGGCGGCATCCACGGCATCGGCTACTCCAACGAATTCCCCGGCGGCTTCGGCGAGCGCATGGTGTTGCAGGCCATGGCGCTCGAACCGATCCCCGACCACGTGCCCCCGCACGTCGCCGCCCTCACCGAACCCCTCGCCGTCGGCTTCGGCAATGTGGCCCGCACCGGCATCGGGCCGGACGGTACCGGCATCGTGATCGGTTGCGGCCCCGTCGGTCTGGGCGCGGTGGCCGCGCTGGCCGAACGCGGCGTCGCCCCCATCGTCGCCTCCGACCCGTCGAAACTGCGCCGCGAGGCCGCGCTGCGGATGGGCGCGCACCGCGTGGTCGACCCGGCCGTCGAGGACCCGGTCGAGGTGTGGCAGGAAACGGCCGCACCCGGACAGAAGCTGCACGTGTGGGTCTGCGCCTCGGTGCCCGGCCTGCTCAACGACCTCATGTACAAGGTCCCGCGCGAGACCGCCATCCTGCAGATCGGCGCGGTCATGACCGACGACGTCATCCGCCCCGTCGTCGGCATCTACAAGGACATCTCGCTGCAGATGTGCATGGTCTACCCGCAGGAGGAGTACGCGAAGACCTTGCGCCGCATTGCCGACGGCACCGTCGACGCCGCCTCGCTCATCACCGATCAGGTGGGACTGGACGGGGTCGCGGACGCCATCGAGGCCCTGCGCAACCCCGACGACCACATCCAGATCCTGGTCCGCCCTCAGTTGTGAGCGCGCACCAATCGGCAGAAGTCCACGGGCGCAAGACCATCCGTGCGCTGCCAGAGCGCGGCGTCGACGGCTTCGCGTTGCGAGATGTGCTCGGCGACCGTGAATCCGTGCTCGTTCAGCAGGGCCGTCACCGACTCGGGGGAGAAGAAGCTGAGCATGGGCTCGCCCTGCTGCGCGGTGGCCATGCGGGCGAATTGGGCGAACACCCGGCCGGATTCGTCCTGTAGTTCCTCCGGGAGCGCGTATTCCATGACCAGTTCGGTGCCGGGCGCGAGACCGGACAGGGTGTCCAGGGTGGCCGCGATCGCCGGTCCGGTCAGGTACATGGTGACGCCGAGCCAGCTCACCAGGGCGGGGCGATCCGGGTCGAACCCCTGGGCCTTCAGCTGCGCGGTCAGATCGTCGCGCTCGAAGTCGACGCCGACGAATTCCACCGCCGCCGTGTCGAATCCGGCGTCGGTCAGCAGCTCCCGCTTCCACGCCTGCGTGGCCGGATGGTCCACCTCGTAGACCGAGACCCGCCCGGCCGGCGCCGCGCGCCAGGCGAAGGTGTCCAAGCCCGCGCCGAGGATCACGTACTGCTCGAAAACGCCTGCCGCCAGCCGTGCCTCGGTGTAGTGAGCGCGTGCGCTGACCTGGGACCGGCTGCCGCTGAGGACCGGGTGATCACCGGATTCGCGATGGTAGGCCAGGAGTTCGGCGGCTCGCTCACCCAGCAGCGTCGCGGCCACGGTGTCGTGGAACAGATGCGGCGGGTGATCCACGACCAGATGCGCGGCTCGGGCCGCGGCCGCGATCATCGCGGTCCGGCTCGGGCCCTTGTCGCTCGGTGAGCCGTCGTCCATCGAATTCTCCCATCGTCCGAAACTTGGCAATTGCCGCGAGATCCGATGGTAGACAGGAGAATTCGATTCCGCTTTCATCATATCACAAGAAAATAACCTCTTGGTGACGGTGAATCGTCACCGGATCATCGATTCGTGAAGGTGATCCGGACGGTCACGGGATCGCTCTCGAGGGCGGCGAACATGCCGCGGGCCAGCGGAGCCAGCAGCGGGTGCGGGGCGAAGCCGCGGGTCCGGGCCACCACATCGTCGTCGGGGAGCAGGGCGGCGGTGCCGGTGCGCCAGCGATCGCCCTGGCGGACCCGGACATTCGGGTTCGCCGCGATGTTCAGGCCCCAGCCCGAGCGCATGCCGTGCTGGCAGATGGCCCACGCGCCCTCGTCGTCGAACAGCAGCGACACCGGAACCCGGCGCGGCTGACCGGACTTGCGGCCCACGGTCTCGATCTCGCTGGCGAAGCTGGTGCGGATGCCGACCTTGTCGAGGGCGCGCACGGTCGGGTTCATGACCGCGCGGCCGACGGCCCGCTCGATCCGGAACTTGCGGGCGGCCCGGTCGGCGGCGCTGCGCGGCGCGGCGGGCCGCTTGCTGCGGAAGGCGTCGAAACCATTGCGGCGCAGCATGATCACCGCGGTCCGCCACGGCGAACGGTCCGGATCCGGGGCGCTGCCCGCGCCGAGCAGGTGCAGCTGATCGGTGTGCCACTGCAGGTCGACCGCGCCGTCCATGGCCTTGAGCCCGCGATTGGCGGCCAGGCGCGGCGGCAGGCTCAAGGTGATGTGCGGGGACCGCAGGGTGTCGGTGCGCTCGGTGATCAGGTCGGCCGCGGCGGTGGGGATCACCGCGGTCGGGCGGCCCAGGCCGATCACGTCGCAGGCCCCCTCGGACAGCGCCTCGGACATGGCCGAGCGGGACCGGAAGCCGCCGGTCACCGCGATCGGCACCGAGCCCGCGGCCTGGCGGGCGGTGCCCGCGTAGTCCAGGAAGTACGCCTCGCGGGTGCGGGTGCTGGCCGACACGGTGCTGGGACGGTTCAGCATGGCGGGGGATTCGTAACTGCCGCCGCTGATCTCGATCAGATCCAGCTGCTCGGTGGACAGCTGTTCGATGACCGCGCGCGACTCCTCCTCGGTGAATCCGCCGCGCTGGAAGTCCGCGGAGTTGAGCTTGATGCCCACGCCGAACCCGGGGCTCACCGCCGCGCGAATGCTCCGCGCCACCTCGAGCACGAAGCGCCGCCGCCGTTCG
The DNA here is from genome assembly GCF_053602575.1 of Nocardia sp. NPDC004340. NCBI lineage: Bacteria > Bacillati > Actinomycetota > Actinomycetes > Mycobacteriales > Nocardiaceae > Nocardia > Nocardia sp. NPDC004340. The sequence continues at coordinate 27,986 of NZ_JBSGDW010000006.1, read as the reverse complement.
GCGTCACCGCCCCAGGCGTCGGTGCGCTGATTGGACAGCGGCGACAGGAACTGGGAGACGAGATAGCCGTGCGCGCCGTGGATCTGCACGCCGTCGAATCCGGCGGCCTCGGCGACCCGGGCGGCGGCGCCGAAGCGGGCGATGATGTCGAGGATCTCGTCCTCGGTCAACGCGCGCGGGGCGGGGATGCCCGGAATGCCCACCGCGACGGCGGAGGGGGCGACCGCGCGGGTACGGGTGACGATCGGATTGGCCTGCCGTCCGGGATGATTCAGCTGCACCCAGACCTTCGCGCCGCCCTCCTTGGCGATCTTGGCCCAGCGGGTGAGCGCGCCCAGGTGGCGTTCGTCTTCCATGGCCACATTGCCGGGCTCGCCGCAGTGCCGCCGGTCGACCATGACATTGCCCGTGACGATCAGGCCGTAGCCGCCGCGACTCCACTGCCCGTAGAGACGTTCCAGGCGCGCGTCGGGGGCATTGTCGCCATTCGCCAGTCCCTCGCTCAGGGCCGACTTCATAATGCGATTGGGTAGCACCTGCCCGCTGGCCAGGGGCAGGGGATCGGACAGGGTCGGCTCTGGGGCGGCCGGGGGCATAGGTGCTCCGATTCTCGTCGAAGTGCTGATCGGCGGACTACACTCGGTAGACCAATCGGTATATCACTGACGGTAGTACACCGATCGGTATACAACAAGGAGGAATCGACCATGGGTGCCCGCGACCGCCTCATCGACAGCGCCATCGCCCTGATGCGCTGCAACGGCATCGCCGGAACAGGCATCGCCCAGCTGCTCGAGCACAGCGGCATCTCACGGCGGTCGATCTACCTCAACTTCCCCGGCGGCAAATCCGAACTGATCGCCGAGGCCACCCGCGCCGCCGGGAAGGCCACCAGCGCCCTCATGCGCACCGTCACCGCGAGCACCGACCTCGCCAGCGCCATCGCCGCCTTCCCGGCCATGTGGCGAGAAGTCCTGGTCTCGAGCGATTTCGCCGCCGGCTGCCCGATCACCGCCGCCGCTCTGGGCCGCTCGGAATCCCCCGAGGCCGCCGACGTGGCGGGGGAGACCTTCCAGGAGTGGGAGACCATCCTCGCCACCCGCCTGGAAGCCGAGCAGGTGGAACCGGCCACCGCTCGCGCGCTGGCGACCACCATCATCGCCGCGGTCGAGGGCGCGGTCGTCATGTCGCTGGCGACCCGATCGACCGCACCCCTGGAACGCGTCGGCCGGCAGATGGCCGACCTCGTCGCCCTGCACACGGCGACGACGACGGCCGTCTGAGCGTCAGATCAGGCTCAGGCCACCGTCGATGGTGACGACCGTGCCGGTGGTGTAACCCGACCGGTCCGAAGCGAGAAACGCTGCCATATCGGCGATCTCGCGCGGGTGGGCCGGGCGGCCGAAGGGGAAGTCCGCGGCCATCTCGGCGAAGCGGGCATTGTGCTCGATGAGCGCGGCGATGCGCGCTGTCGCCACCGGACCCGGATTGATGCCGACCACCCGGATGCCGTCGCGCCAGCTGCGACTGCCCAGGGCGCGGGTGAAGGCCATGAGCGCGGCATTGGCGGTGCTGCCCGCGATGTACTCGGCGTCGGGGCGTTCGCCCGCCGCGCCGATCACATTCACGACCACGCCCCGGCCCTGTTCCTTCATGCGGGCGTAGACGAGGCGGCTCAGATTGATGTAGCCGAACACCTTCAGCTCCCACCCGTGCCGCCAGGCCTGCTCGTCGACCGCGGCGAGGGAACCGCCGGGCATGTCCCCGGCATTGTTGATCAGAATGTCCGGCGCGCCGGCGACAGCCGCGAGCCGCTCGATATCGGTGGCCTCGCGCAGATCGGCCGGGTGGGTGTGGACCTCGACGCCGTGCACGGCGCGCAGCCGCTCGGCGAGGTCGTCGAGGCGTTCCTTGCCGCGGGCGGCGAGATGCAGATGGCAGCCTTCGGCGGCCAGTACGCGCGCGGTCTCCGCGCCGATGCCGGCGGACGCGCCGGTGATGAGGGCGGTCCGCCCGGTGAGTCCCAGATCCATGTGCTCGATTCCTGATTCAGTGGGCGGGGGCGGGTTCGATGCCGGACAGGCCGAGGGCACGCTGGAAGACGCTGTCCCGCAGCCGGGCTGGGATGCGGGAAAGCCACACCGCCAGCCGCGCATCGGTTCCCGCGACATAGACGGCTTTGGGCCGCCGGGCCGCGACGGCGCGGACGATGGCGGCGGCCGCGACCTCCGGCGGGGCGTACCGCTGTCCGGCGGCCGCCGTGTCGAAGGCGACGAGCTGGCGTTCGTAGAGTTTCACAGTCCGCGGATCGGCCTGTGCCCGTGCGGATTCGGCGGCGGCGGTGGACTTGGCGAAGATCTCGGTGCGCATGGCCCCGGGCTGCACGATCGACACCGGGATACGCCACGGGGCCAGCTCGACCCGCAGTGACTCCGAATACGACTCCAGCGCGGACTTGCTCGCGCCGATCGGGCCCAGGAACGGGAAGGCGGCCCGGGCGCTGGCCGCGCTGACATTGACGATGCGGCCCCCGCCGGCGCGGAGCAGCGGCAGGAACGCCTGGATGACGCGTACGGGGCCGTGCACATTGACCTCGAACTGGCGATGCCATTCCTCGATGGGCACCAGTTCGACGGGGCCCTGCACGAGTACGCCCGCATTGTTGATCACGGCGTGCAGGCCGTGCCCGTCCTGGGATTTGTCGATGTACTCGGCGGCCGCGGCGACGCTGCCGGGGTCGGTGACGTCGAGGGTGATCTGGGTGATGCCGGGGGCATCGAGCTGGGGCGCCGGTGTGCGGACACCGGCGTAGACGTGAAATCCCTTGGCGGCCAGGGCCTGTGCGCAGGCACGGCCGATGCCGCCGTTCGCGCCGGTCAGCAGGATGGCGCGCACGTTGGTGGGTGCTGTCATGGGAAGCCTCGGATCGAGTCGCGGTTGATTCGCATGTACCCGGGTACGTGAACAAGGGTACATGTCCCAAGGGACATGTCAATGGATACGAGTACCCCTGTCGATGCGAATTCCGGTGTGGTGCGGGTGTTTACCGATCCTCGGCGATCTCGTCGCGCGCCCACTCCGCCCATTCGGCCAGCGCCTCGTAGAGCCGGATCCCCGCCTCGACGGTGATCCGCTTGGACTTGGCGTGCGGGTCGTCGCCGAAATCGCCGCGGTCCTTGGCCAGCGCGAGCTCCCGGTACATGGCCGCGGTGTCGCCGAAGAACTTGGCCTCGCGCTCCAGATGCTCGTCCAGATCGGCGGGGTCCATCAGCCAGGAGAAGAAGGACCGCAGCAGCGGTTCCACCCGCAGCGTGTGGTCGACCTCCTCCTCGACCAGCCAGCGGCGCACCTCGGTCAGGCCCGACTCGGTGATCCGGTACGCCTTGCGGCCCCGCGCGCCCTCGCTGTCGATCTCGATCATCCCGGCCTGGGCCAGCTTGCCCAGTTCGGCGTAGATCTTGGGATGCCGGGCGGGCCACACCGGGCCCAGCGCCTCCTGGAACCGCTGGGCCAGGTCGTACCCGCTGGCCGGGCCCTCCGCCAGCAACCCCAGCAACCCATGCCGCAGCGACATGCCACACCCTTTCGTCGAGCCTCAGCCCATCATCACATTCGGCTATCGAGCGCCGGCCGCCGCGAGTACCGCCTCGACCTCGTCCGCCGCCGGAACCGATGCGCTGGCGCCCAATTTCGTGGTGGCCAGGGCCCCGGCCGCGCAGGCCCAGGCGAGCGCGGCCGCCGGGCCCTCGTGCCAGTGCGCGGCGAGCGCTCCGGTGAAGGTGTCGCCCGCACCGGTGGTGTCCACCACCCGCACCGGAAAACCTGGGTGGGAGAGCGCAAGCCCGCCGGGGCCGCGATAGGACGCGCCCGCACCGCCGAGCGTGGTGACCACGTGCGGGACGTCGCGCAACGCGGACTCCAGGCGCGCGGCCTCGCCCTCGTTGACCACGGCGATATCGACCTCGGCCCAGACTTCGTCCGGAAGGTCGCGCACCGGAGAGGGATTCAACAGCGCCACGGTGCCGTTGGCCCGCGCGTGCCGGGCGGCCGCGAGCACCGTCGGCACCGGAATCTCCAACTGGCACAGCAGCACATCCGCGGCCGCGATCGTCTCCAGATCCGCCGCGCGCAATTCCGTCATCCGCCCGTTGGCCCCCGCCACCACGATGATGGTGTTCTCGCCGCCCGCGTCCACCACGATGGTGGCGATCCCGCACGGTCCGTCCACCTCCCGCAGCCGTGCGATCCCGACCCCGTCCTCCCGCAACACCTTTCGCAGCGCGTCCGCGAACACATCCGACCCGACCGCGCCGACGAACTCGACCTCCGCGCCGGCCCGGCGCGCCGCGATCGCCTGATTCGACCCCTTCCCGCCCGGCACCAGCGCGAACCCGTCCCCGGACACCGTCTCCCCGGCCTCCGGCCGCCGCCCCACGGTCGTCACCAGATCCATATTGATGCTGCCCACCACCGCGATTCGCGCCATGGCCGGGACCCTAGTGCAGCCGGATCAGCCGAGGGCGGATTCGACGGTGGTGACGGCTTCGGGGGTGACCGGGTCGAGGATGTCGTCGAAGTCGTGGTGCTTCTCCACGTACGCCTTCACGAACGGGCAGACGGGGACGATGCGGCGGCCCGCCGCGCGGGTGGCGGTGAGGGCGGCCGAGATCAGCTTGGAGGCCAGGCCCTGACCGGCGTAGGCGTCATCGATCTCGGTGTGGAAGAAGATGCGCTGACGGCCGTGGTCGACATAGGCGGTGAGACCCGCGCGGGTCTCACCGACCTTGATGCCGAAGAACTGGGGGACGGTGTCGGTGGACTGGGTGACGGTCGGTTCGGTGGTGGTCATACGCGCTCGCTTCCGGTGGTCGGGATGTGGTGATCGGGTTCCAGAGGTGGGCTCGCCACCGCGGAGAAGGTACGGCATTCGGGCTCGCACTCGGGCGGGGCGGTGCGCAGGGCGTCGTCGCGGACGGTGAAGAAGGCCAGGGCGGCGGCCGCGAGCATGAGCACGGAGCAGGTCACGATGGCCAGGTGGAAGCCGTGCGCGAAATCGGGCGGGTTGGTGTACGCCGCGCCGGTGAGACCCGCGAGCGGCGGGATGGCGGCGACGCCGAGCAGCCCCGCCGCGCGGGCGACCGCGTTGTTGACGCCGCTGGCCACCCCCGCGTGCCGTTCGTCGGCCGTGGCCAGCACGGTCGCGGTCAGCGGAGCCACCGCCAGGGTCAGGCCGAGGCCGAAAACCAGTGCGGCGGGCAGGACATCGCGCAGATATGAGGTGTGCAGGCCGACCCGGGTCATGAGCAGCATGCCCGCCGCCGCCAGCAGCACGCCTATGGTGATGGGCAGGCGCGGGCCGACGCGCTGGGCGAGCGCGCCGGCCCGGGCCGAGAACAGCAGCATCAGCACGGTCACCGGCAGCATGGCCGTACCCGCGGCGATCGGATTGAACCCGGACACCACCTGCAGGGTCAGCACCAGCAGGAAGAACACCACGCTCATCGCCCCGTACATGACGAAGGTGACCACATTGATCGCGGTGAACTGCTTGGAGGAGAAGATGGTCACCGGCAGCATGGCCGCGGGATCCTCGTCCGGGCGCGAGCGCCGCCGCTCGACGATCACGAACGCCGCACCGGCCGCGACCCCTGCGATCGCGCTGCCCCACACCAGTATTCGGCTCGCATCGTGTTCGGGCGCCATGGTCAGCGCGTAGGTCAGCCCGGCCAGGCACAGCGCGGCCAGCACCGCGCCCAGGACGTCGAACCGCCCGTGCGCGCCGGCATCCCTCGTCTCGGGTACGTGCTTGACCGTCACCGCGATCACCAAGGCGGCCAACGGAATGTTGAGCAGGAACACCCACCGCCATCCGGCCGCCTCCACCAGCCAGCCGCCCAGGAACGGCCCGATGGCTCCGGCCACGCCGCCCAGTCCTGACCAGGCCCCGACCGCCCGCGCCCGTTCCCCGGGCGCGAACGAGGCCTGGATGATGGCCAGCGATCCGGGTGTCAGCAGCGCACCGCCGACGCCCTGCAACGCGCGTGCCGCGATCAGCATCGAAATGTCCTGCGCCGCACCGCACAATGCCGAGGCGACGGCGAACCACACCACCCCGATCAGGAACACCCGCCGCCGCCCGTACCGGTCGCCCAGCGACCCGCCGAGCAGGATCAATCCGGCCAGGGTCAGCGTGTACGCGTTGACGGTCCACTGCAGGCCCGCCATGGACGCGCCGAACTCGTCCCCGATCCGCGGCAGGGCGACATTGACGACGGTCGCGTCCAGCATGGCCATCCCCGAACCGAGGACGGTGGCCAGCAGAACCCATCGGCCGGTGCCCGAGGACAACCGGATGCTCGCGGTCATGGGTCCAAGGTAACAACCTGCCCGTGACCGGCGGCGGAACGCAGTCAGTAATCTGTCGGTATGACTGCTCCCACGACCACCGACCGGGACGCCGTCCGCGAGGCGGTGCACAACTCGGCGCGCCGGGCTCGGGTGGCGTCGCGGACGCTGGCCCAGCTCACCACCGCGCAGAAGGACGCCGCGCTGCACGCCGCGGCCGACGCGCTGCTCGCGGCCGCGGCCGCCGTCCTCGCGGCCAATGCCGAGGACATCGAGATCGCCAAGGCCGGCGGCACCGCCGAATCCCAGCTGGACCGGCTGCGGCTGACCGAGGCCCGGGTCGACGGGATCGCGGCCGGGCTGCGGCAGGTGGCCGCGCTGCCGGACCCGATCGGCGACGTGGTGCGCGGCAAAACGCTGCCCAACGGCCTCGAGATCCGCCAGGTGCGGGTGCCGCTCGGCGTGGTCGGCATGGTGTACGAGGCGCGGCCGAACGTCACGGTCGACGCCTTCGGGCTGGCGCTCAAGTCGGGCAACGCCGCGCTGCTGCGCGGATCGTCCTCGGCCGCGAACTCCAATGCCGCCCTGGTGAAGGTGCTGCGGGAAGCCCTTGAAGCGCAGGGTCTTCCGGCCGACGCCGTGCAACTGCTGCCCTCCGAGGACCGTTCCAGCGTGACCCACCTGATCCAGGCCCGCGGCCTGGTCGACGTGGTGATCCCGCGCGGCGGCGCGGGCCTGATCAACGCCGTGGTGCGCGACGCGCTGGTGCCGACCATCGAGACCGGCACCGGCAACTGCCACGTCTTCGTCCACAAGGACGCGGATCTGGATATGGCCGAGTCCATCCTGATCAATGCCAAGACCCGGCGGCCCTCGGTGTGCAACACCGCCGAGACGGTCCTCATCGACCGGGCCATCGCCGAGGTCGCGGTGCCGCGCATGATCCAGGCACTCGAGGACAAGGGCGTCACCATCCACGGTGACCTGCCGGGCCTGGTGCCCGCCACCGACACCGACTGGGCCGACGAATACCTGTCCCTGGACATCGCTTTGAAGGTCGTCGACGATCTCGACGCCGCGGTCGACCACATCAACGAGTGGGGCACCGGCCACACCGAGGCCATCGTGACCGCCGACCTGAAGGCCGCGCGCGAGTTCAGCGCCCGCGTGGACGCCGCCGCCGTCATGGTCAACGCCTCCACCGCGTTCACCGACGGCGAGCAGTTCGGCTTCGGCGCGGAGATCGGCATCTCGACCCAGAAGCTGCACGCCCGCGGACCCATGGGCCTGCCCGAACTGACGTCCACCAAGTGGATCGTGTGGGGCGACGGGCAAATTCGCCCCGTGTAGGAAAACCCGGCTTCCGCCGGCTGAATTGGGGTCCGGGGGCTTCCCCCGGGACCCCCGAAAGTAGGAGGACCGCCCGTGGCTCCGACCACCGCGCCCACCCAGGAGCCGATCTTCTCGTCGGTCGACGATGTGATCGAGCGGCTGGCCCGCACCGGCTACCTGGCCGACAAGGCCACCGCCACCTCGGTTTTCCTCGCCGACCGGCTCGGCAAGCCACTGCTCATCGAGGGCCCCGCGGGTGTCGGCAAGACCGAGCTGTCCAAGGCCGTCGCCCAGGTCGCGGGCGCGGAACTGGTGCGGTTGCAGTGCTACGAGGGCGTCGACGAGGCGCGGGCGCTCTACGAGTGGAACCACGCCAAGCAGATCCTGCGCATCCAGGCGTCCTCGGAGAACGACTGGGCCGAGACCAAGGCCGACGTCTTCACCGAGGAGTTCCTGCTGGAACGCCCGCTGCTCACCGCCATCCGGCGCGACGAGCCGACGGTGCTGCTCATCGACGAGACCGACAAGGCCGACGTCGAGATCGAGGGCCTGCTGCTCGAGGTGCTCAGCGACTTCACCGTCACCGTGCCGGAACTGGGCACCATCGCGGCGAGCCGCAAGCCGTTCGTGGTGCTCACCTCCAATGCCACCCGCGAGCTGTCCGAGGCGCTCAAGCGGCGCTGCCTGTACCTGCACATCGACTTCCCCGACGAGGAGCTCGAGCGTCGCATCCTGGCCAGCCGGGTGCCGGAGCTCAAGCCCGCCGTCGCGGCGCAGCTGGTGCGGATCGTGCACGTGCTGCGCGGCATGCAGCTCAAGAAGCTGCCCTCGGTCGCGGAATCCATCGACTGGGCGCGCACCCTGCTCGCCCTGGGTGCCAAGGACCTCGACGACAAGACCGTGCGCGCGACCCTCGGCGTGGTGCTCAAGCATCAAGCCGACCATGTGCGCGCCCAGGCCGAGCTGAAGCTGGCCTGACGTCATGGCGGGCACGGGCCGGGAGAACACGCCGCGCGGGCTGGTGTCGGCGGCCATGCGGGCCTTCACCAGCAATGCCACTCCGGCCATGCCGGTGACCACGGTCCCGGGGCCGACGGCCGAGCACGGCCTGCCGGGGCATCTGGTCGGCTTCGTGGAAGCGTTGCGCCGCCGGGGAATTCCGGTCGGTCCGTCCGAAACCGTGGACGCCGGACAGGTTCTCACCGTCCTGGACCTGATGGATCGCGAGGCCCTGCGCGAGGGCCTGGCGTGCGCGCTGCTGCGCCGCACCACCCAGCGCGCCACCTTCGACGGCATGTTCGACCTGTGGTTCCCGGCCGCGCTCGGGGAGCGGATCGGGGCCGAGGGGATCGAGTTGCCGGTCAAGCCCGACGGCTCGGTCGACATCCTCGAACTGCGGAAGATGCTGGCGGAGCTGCTGGTTCAGGACCCCTCCGGCGAGCAGGCGCAGCAGTTGCAGGCGCTGGCCGCGCAGATGGTCGACCAGATGGGCCAGTACCAGGCCGCGGGCGGACCGTCCTTCTCCGCCTATCAGACCCTCAAGGATCTCCAGCCCGAACTGCTGGTGAGCAAGATCCTCGCCGGTCTGGCCCAGGGCATGGACAACTCCGACTTCGACACCGAGGTCGCCCGCCGCGCGGCGCGCCAGCGCATCAAGGGCTTCCGCGGCACCGTGGAGGCCGAGACCCGCCGCCGCGTCGCCGAACGCATCGGCCGCGAACGCGTCGCCACCTACGGCGTGGCCCGTCAGGCCGAGGACGCCGACTTCCTGCGCATCTCCCAGAACGAACTCGACGAACTGCGCCGCGGCAGCCAGCGCCTGGCCCGAGTCCTGGCCTCCCGCTTGGCGGCTCGCCGCCGCCGCTCCCGGCGCGGCGAGATCGACCTGCGCAAGACCATGCGCAAATCCATGTCCACGGGCGGCGTCCCCGTCAACCTGGTCACCCGCAAGCCGCGCCCCGGCCGCCCGGATCTGGTGCTGCTGTGCGACATCTCGGGCTCGGTGGCCGGATTCTCCAGCTTCACCATGCTGCTGGTGAACGCCCTGCGCGAACAGTTCTCCCGGGTCCGCATCTTCGCCTTCGTGGACCGCGTGGACGAGGTGACCGGCCTGTTCGACGCCGCCACCCCGCTCGACCAACTGACCCGCCGCATCTTCGCCGAGGCCGAGGTCGTCGGCATCGAGGGCCACTCCGACTACGGCTCGGCCCTGGAGGGTTTCGCCGAACGCTTCCCCGACGCCGTCACCAGCCGCACCTCGTTGCTCATCCTCGGCGACGCCCGCACCAACTATCGCGACCCCGCGCTCGACACCCTGCGGCAGCTCGTCGAGACCGCCAAACACGCGCACTGGCTCAACCCCGAGGCCGAAAAGATGTGGGGCACAGGCGATTCCGCGGCCAACCGCTACGCCGACATCATCGACATGCACGAATGCCGCTCCGCCCGTCAGCTCACCGCCCTGGTCGGCCGCCTCCTCCCCGTCTAGGAGCTCAGCCGGCCAGGAAGGACAGGCGCACCTGGCGGATCGGGTTGTCGACATTGAGGTCGACCATCGCGATGGACTGCCAGGTGCCCAGGGCCAGTTCGCCGCGGAGGACCGGGACGGTCGCGTAGGGGGCGATCAGGGCGGGCATCACGTGGGAGCGGCCGTGGCCGGGGGAGCCGTGCGCGTGGCGCCAGCGGTCGTCGGCGGGGAGCAGGTCGCGCAGGGCGGCGAGCAGGTCGTCGTCGCTGTGTGCGCCGAGTTCGATCAGTGCGATGCCCGCGGTCGCGTGGGGGACGAAGACGTGCAGCAGGCCGTCGCCGCCGGCGGTCACCTCGTGGAGGAAGGCCGCGCACTGCGGCGTGAGGTCGTGGACGACTTCGCTGCGGCCGGTTTTCACTTCGATGAGGGTGCTCTGCATGACCACCATCGTCCTCCAGGGGGCCGCCGCTGCGCGGTAGGCGGCTCAGCCCCCGGTAAGCTCGCGTTTCGTGCATACGAACGGCCGCCGCAAGCTGGGCGTGATGGGTGGCACCTTCGACCCCATCCACCACGGGCACCTGGTCGCGGCCAGCGAGGTCGCCAACCGGTTCGACCTGGACGAAGTGATCTTCGTCCCGACCGGGCAGCCCTGGCAGAAGGGGGACCGGCCGGTCAGTCCGGCCGAGGACCGCTATCTGATGACGGTCATCGCCACCGCCTCCAACCCGCGGTTCTCGGTCAGTCGCGTGGACGTGGACCGCGGCAAGGAGACCTACACCGTCGACACCCTGCGTGACCTGGCCGAACAGCACCCCGACGCGGATCTGTACTTCATCACCGGAGCGGACGCGCTGGCCAGCATCCTCACATGGCAGGATTGGTCGGAACTGTTCGAGCTGGCGAAATTCGTCGGCGTGACCCGTCCGGGGTACGAATTGAATATCGACCATCTCGCCGATCATCTCCGCGATTTCCCGGAGGGCACGGTCACGATGATCGAGATCCCGGCCCTGGCCATCTCGTCGAGCGAATGCCGGCGACGGGCGGGGGAGGGCCGGCCGGTCTGGTACCTCGTCCCGGACGGGGTCGTCCAATACATATCGAAACGGCACCTGTACGTGTCGCAAGAGCGTGCATTGTGAAAGTGCGCAGGGAAGAGGTAGCAGGGTGACAGCATCGGCAGAAGCGGTCAAGATGGCGACGGTGGCCGCACTGGCCGCCGACGAGAAGCTGGCCGTCGACGTGGTCGTGCTGGATGTCTCCGAGCAGCTGGTCATCACCGACTGCTTCGTCATCGCGTCCGCGCCCAACGAGCGCCAGGTCAACGCGATCGTCGACAATATCGAGGACAAGCTGCGCGACGCCGGATACAAGCCGGTGCGCCGCGAGGGCACCCGCGAGGGCCGCTGGGCGCTGCTCGACTACGTCGAGATCGTGGTGCACGTGCAGCACGAGGACGAGCGCGACTTCTACGGCCTGGAACGACTGTGGAAGGACTGCCCGCAGGTGGCGGTCGAGGGGATCGGCGACCCGCGGACCGCGGCAGCGGACCGGGACGCCACGACAGATGAAGACAAGGCTGGGGACGACGAGTGAGCAAGATGGCCGGCGTCCGCCGGTTGATTCTGCTGCGGCACGGACAGACCGAATGGAATGCCACCGACCGCATGCAGGGCCAGACCGATACCGAACTCAGTGACATCGGCCGGCGCCAGGCCAAGGACTGTGCCCCCGATATGGCGACCAACGACCTGATCGCCATCGTCTCCTCCGATCTCAAGCGCGCCCACGACACCGCGCTGGCCGTCGCCGAATGCGCCGCCATGCCGGTCGTCACCGACCCGCGCCTGCGCGAGACCAACCTCGGCGACTGGGAGGGCATGGACCACCGCCAGGTCGACGCCCAGTTCCCCGGCGCGCGCAAGGCGTGGCGGCTCGACGCCCGCTTCACCCCGCCCGGCGGCGAATCCAAGCTCGAGGTCGGCGCGCGTTCGCTGCCCGTGGTGCAGGAACTCTTCGCCACCCGCGAGGACTGGCCCGGCCGCAGCGTCATGCTGGTCGCGCACGGCGGGCTCATCGCGGCCCTCACCGCGGCCCTGCTGGAACTGCCCGAGTCCAGCTGGCCCGCCCTGGGCGGCCTCGCCAACACCAGCTGGGTGCAGCTGACCAGCCACGGCCCCGGCATCGACCGGCCCGGCTGGCGACTGGACGTGTGGAACGCGGTCGCCAAGGCGGCTCCCGATGGCCTCTGACAACGGTGCCGACCGGCCGACGAGCGCCGCGGCAGCCGACGATTCGGTGATCGAGACCGCGCCGCAGCGCAAGGTGCTGGTCGTGGTCGCGGACTCGCTGTCCTACTTCGGCCCCAAAGGCGGTCTGCCCGCGGATCATCCGCGCATCTGGCCCAATCTCGTTGCCGCCGAACTCGACTGGGATGTCGAACTGGTCGCGCGCATCGGGTGGACCTGCCGGGACGCCTACTGGGCGCTGATCGGCGATCCGCGCGTGTGGGCCGCCGTGCCGAACGCCGGGGCGGTCGTGTTCGCCACCGGCGGTATGGATTCGCTGCCCTCGCCGCTACCCACCGCGCTGCGCGAGCTCATCCGCTACACGCGTCCGGCGGGCCTGCGCCGCCGGGTGCGCGAGGCCTACAACTGGCTGCAGCCGCGGCTGTCCCCGCTGGGCTGGCCGGTGGCGTTGCCGCCCAAGGTCAGCGTGGACTACCTGGAGCAGTCGCGGAACTCGCTGGCGCAGTTGCGGCCCGAGCTGCCGTTCGTGGCGGTGCTGCCGTCGGTGCACAAGTGTGAGGCCTACGCCGAGGTGCACACCGGCCGCGAACCCATGGTGCGGGCCGTGACCGAGTGGGCCGCCGAACACGACGTACCGCTGGTGGACCTCGGGGAAGCCGTGCGCGACAACGTGTTCAACGGCCCCGCCAACCCCGACGGTATCCATTGGGGCTGGGAGGGCCACACCGCGGTCGCGCGGGCCATGGTCAAGGTGCTGACCGAGGTGACGACCGACGAGGTACAACCTGCATGACCGTGGTGGTGGTGACCGACTCGTCGGCCAGTCTCCCGGCCGAACTCGCCGCCGACCTGGGGGTGCTGGCGGTGCCGTTGCACGTGCTGGTCGACGACCGCGAGATGCGCGAGGGCGTCGACGAGTGCGAGATCGACTACGGGTCCTCGCAGGTCACCACCTCCGCCGCCTCGCCGGGTGAGCTGCGCGCGGTCTACGAGCGCGCGCTGGAACTGAGCGACGGCGACGGCGTCGTGGCCGTGCACATCTCGCGGCAGCTGTCGGGCACCTGGGAAGCCGGACGGCAGGCGGTGCGCGATATGGACGCCGCCCACCGCATCCGGCTGGTGGATTCGCTCAGCGCCGGGCTCGGCACCGGCCTGCCCGTGCTCGCGGCCGCCCGCCGCGCCCGCTCGGGCGAACCCCTCGACGTGGTCTACGACTCGGCGGTCGCGGCCGCCAGCCGCGGGCGGGCGTTCATCGTGGTCAACCGGACCGAGCAGTTGCGCCGCGGCGGCCGATTGACCTCCGCCGCCGCCTTCTTCGGCTCCGAACTGGTGACCAAGCCGATCCTGCAGATCGTCGACGGCCGCCTGGAACTCCGCGAGAAGGCCCGCACCCGGTCGAAGGCGTTCACCAAACTCGTCGCCGCCGCGGTCGACGCGGCCGGCGAGGACGGCGCGGCGGTCGCCGTCCAGCACCTCGGCGCGGAGGACGCCGCCTCCACCATCGCGACTCAACTCCAATCCCTCATCCCCGGCATCCGCGAGGTGATCATCTCCGAGTTCGGGCCGACCCTGGGCGTCCACCTGGGCGTGGGAGCCGTCGGCGCGCTGGTCGTCCCGGGCGGCTGCGGCTGACAGAGTCCCCGCTCACCGCGGGGACTACCGGTCGGCCAGCGTCACCGGCTGGGGTGGGATGACGCGGCGGCCAGTGCTGGAAATCTGCTTGTCCACAATGGATTTCTGTATCCACAGCCCGACGAAAACGCCAGGTCGCGGTCCCAGCTCGAGCGGCCCCGGCTCCTACCGTGAGCCCCATGCCGCAACTCGACGAACGCACTCCACTTCAGCGCCTCACCGATCGCCCGGACAGCGAACCCCGTCCGAGCCCAACGGAATTCACCCCCGGCCGCCCGCACCCGTCCCGCTGGGACGAGGAATCGCTCGACGACCTTCGAGACCCCGACTCCGCCCCTCCCGCCTGGCTCTCCGAGCCGTGCGGTCCTGTCTCCCTCTGGCACGAACGCCTGGTCCCCGAACGCTTCCGCGGCACCCGCTGGGACCCGGGCCCGCGGGGTGTCCTCGTCCTCGCCGCCCTGGCCGTGTTCGCCATCCTTCTCGCCGCCTACGTGTCCCTGCGGGAAACCCCTGTCTCCCAACCGGTCCCACCCATCGCGCCCCTCAGTGACACCGCACCGGCCGGCCAGGATCCGCCCGCCATCGCCGCGACCGAACCCGTCGCGTCAGCAGGCGCTGCGCCGCGGCCGGCCGTTCCCGCACCGGTCGCGTCAGGTCCCGCCGTCCCGCCATCGGGTCGGAATCCGATCGTCGCCACCGCCGTTCCGACGCCGGGCGGGACCGCCGCGTCGTCGGAGCTGGTTGTCAGCGTCATCGGTCTGGTCGAGCACGGTGGTCTCCGTCGATTGCAGCCCGGAGCCCGGGTGGCCGATGCCCTGCGTGCCGCCGTCCCGCGACCCGAGGCGGACCTGTCGACCCTCAACCTCGCCCAGCAGCTCACCGACGGCGACCAGATCGTCGTCGCTCGTGCGACACCACGCACAACCCCCACCAGGGTCGGGAGCACGATCGTGAATTCCGTTCACTCCACCGCCGATTCGCCCGTCGCTACCGGACCTCCCCGTTCGACCGCCGCGGCCGCGAAGGTGAACCTCAACACCGCCACCGAATCCGAACTCGACACCCTTCCCGGCGTCGGACCGGTCACCGCGAAAGCGATCCTCACCTGGCGGGCCCGCCACGGCCGCTTCACCTCCGTCGACCAGCTCGCCGAAATCGACGGGATCGGGCACTCCCGGCTCAACCGCCTCCGCGACCGGGTCACCACATGAGCGCCGTGAGATGCGCTGCCGTGCCGCGGAGTCGCGAATCGGGGTGGCGGCGATGACGGCCGACGACGGGGCGGTGGGTGCGGACCACGGACCGGCCGATGTGCCGGAGGTGCTGGATGCTCGGCTGGTGCTTGCGGCGGTGTGCGGGTGGGGCGCAACGGTTGTCGCCGTGGTGGTGGGGTGGCAGGCGGGCGTCGGGGTCGCGGCCGGGTGTGTGGTGGCCGGGGTGGGCGTGTCCGCCCTGGCTGTTCGGCTGGCTCGGGTGGGTCGGGTCGGTGGGGTGGTCTGGGTCGTGTTGGGGGCCTTGCTGATCGGGGCGGGGTTCGGGCTGGCGGGGGCGTGGCATGCGCATCGGGTGCGGGAGCATCCGCTGGGGGCGGTGCGGGCCGGGCAGCGGATCGTCGCGGTGGTGGAGCTGGGCGAGGATCCGAAGCGATTGTCGGGCAAGGCCTTCGGTGGTCCGAAGGTGATGGTGCGGGGTGAAGTGGTCGAGTACCGGGTGGGCGGGCGGATCGTGCGGGCGGGCGGTGCGGTCACCGTGCTGGCTCCGGCGGGCGGGTGGCGGACATTGATGCCGGGGCAGCGGGTGGAATTCGGGGCGCGCGTGGGGCGTCCGTGGCGCGCCGACCTGACGGTGGCCGTGCTGCGGGCCGATGGCGCTCCGGTCGCCGTGCGTGCGGCGCCGTGGTGGCAGCGGGCCGCCGGGCAGGTGCGCGGGGATTTCGGTAGCTCCGCGCGTCGGGCACTGTCGGATGACGCGGCGGGACTGCTGCCCGGGTTGGTCATCGGCGATACGTCGGGTCTGACCGAGCACGTCGCGGAGAACTTCCGCGAGGTGGATCTGGCTCACTTGACCGCTGTCAGCGGGGCGAACATCACGATCTTGCTAGGGGCCGTGCTGGTTTCGATGCGCGCGCTCACGGTGGATCCGCGGATCGGGGCGATGGCGGCGGGCGCCGCGCTGGTCATGTTCGTGATCCTGGCCCGGCCATCGCCGAGCGTGCTGCGGGCCGCCGTCATGGGGGCGATCGCACTGCTGGCGGTGTGCACCGGGCGCCGGAAGCAGGCGCTACCCGCGCTGTGCGCCGCGGTGATCGGGCTGCTGGCATGGTCGCCGGGGTTGGCGGTGGATGCCGGGTTCGCGCTGTCGGTGCAGGCCACGGCCGGGCTGATCGTGATCGCGCCGGGTTGGTCGGAATGGCTTCGGGCGCATGGCTGGTGGCGGATTCCGGCGGACTCGTTCGCGGTGGCCGCCGCGGCCTTCGTGGTCACCACCCCGCTGGTGATCGCCATGACCGGCCACCTCAGCCTGGTGGCCATCGCGGTGAACATGCTGGTGGAGCCGGTGATCGCGCCTATCACCATCCTGGGGGCGCTGGGTGCGGTGTTCGCGGTGGTCTGGTCGCCACCCGCCGCGGTGGTCATCCACTGCACCGCCCCGCCGCTGTGGTGGCTGCTGACCGTGTCAGACCGGGCGGCGGCGCTGGGCGCGTCGGTCACCGTGCCCACCGGAGTGCGGTCGGGTCTGGTCGCGGCGGTGGTATGCGGGCTGGTGCTCGCGGGGTTGTCGGGGCGGACTCGTAGGATCGTTGCGTGAACCAGCGACCCGCGCCCCTGCATCTCGTGCTCGGTGAAGAGGAACTGCTGATCGAACGGGCGGTGGCGGCCATCACCGCACAGGCTCGGGCCACCACCACGGATCCTTCGGCGCTGCCGGTGGATCGGCGGCGGGCCGGCGATGCCAGCACCCCGGAATTGGCGGAGCTGCTGAGTCCCTCGCTCTTCGCGGAGGACCGGGTGATCGTGCTGGAGTCGGCGGCCGAGGCGGGCAAGGACGCGGTCGCGGTCATCCAGGACGCCGCGTCGTCACCGCCCGAGGGCGTGGTGCTGGTCGTGCTGCACAGCGGTGGTGGACGGGCCAAGGCGCTCGCACCGGCCCTGCAGAAGCTGGGCGCGGTCGTGCACAACTGCGCGAAGCTGACCAAGGCGGGGGAGCGGGTCGAGTTCGTGCGCAACGAGTTCCGGGCCGCCAATGTGAAGGTGTCCGCGGACGTGGTGCAGGCCCTGCTGGAGGCGGTCGGCTCGGATCTGCGGGAACTGGCCGCCGCCAGTTCACAGTTGGCCGCCGACACCGGCGGCAAGGTGGACATCGCCGCGGTGCGGCAGTACTACTCCGGCAAGGCCGAGGTGACCGGATTCGAGGTCGCGGACCTAGCCGTGTCGGGGGACCGCCCCGCCGCCATGGAGGCGCTGCGCTGGGCCATCGACCGGGGCGTGCCCGCGGTGCTGCTCGCCGACGCCCTCGCGGATTCGGTGCACACCATCGCACGCGTCGGATCGGCCGGGCGCGGAGACCCGTTCAAGATGGCGGGCGACCTGGGCATGCCGCCGTGGAAGGTGAAGAAGGCCCAGGGGCAGGCGCGCGGCTGGACCGGCGCGACCATCGGCGCGGCCCTGCAGGTGGTGGCCGGACTCAACGCCGACGTGAAGGGCCAGGCCGCCGACGCGGATTACGCGCTGGAGCACGCGCTCTCGCGGATTCTGGACCTGCGCGAGAGCGCCCCGTAGGCGCGGCGGACAGCGCCGCGCCCGGGGGACTAGGCCTCCGGCTTCCAGATGATCTTGCCGCCCTGGAAGTCCTGGGCCTTGCCGCCCTCGTAGTCGTACTCGTCGCCGCTCGGGAAGCCGTAGCGGCCGTTCTCGGCGCCATTGCGCACCCAGGTGTCGCGAATCGCGCCCCACACGATGTGGGTGCCCGTCTTCTGGGTGGAGTAGATCGCCCCGCCCTCGAACAGCTGGATGTGGGTCGAGGAGCTGTTGGTCTTGTTCTCGTCGGCGATGGGGAAGCCGAGCGGGCTGTTCTCCCAGCCGACGGAGGCGAACTTGTCGCGGATCACGCCGCTGAGCACGTGGGTGCCCGAGCCGACCGACCAGTAGATGGACCCGCCCTGGAAGTGCTGGAAGCGACCGGGCTTGGCGGTCTGGCCCTCGTCGGTGACGGGGTACTTCAGCGAGCCCGACTCCGAGCCGGTGCCGCGCCACTTGTCGCGGATGGCGCCGCCGATGGCGTGCGCGTCGGTGGCCGGGGTCCAGTAGATGGAGGCGTTGTTGACGAAGTCCTGCTTCTTGCCGCCGCCGGCCGCGTCGGCCTCCGGGGTGGTCGGGTCGCCGAAGAACTCCGGCCCGCCCGCCCGGTCGTACTCGGCCTCGATGGCCCCGCCCACCTCGAACGGGCCGATGGGCCGCGCGGTCGCGACACCCATTCCGGTGGTCAGCGCGACCGCGGCCACGCCGGCGGCCAGCGAGCCGCGGGTCCAGTAGGAACGGTTGTCACGCAGCGATGCCAAGAGAACTCTCCAGTACAGGTGTCGATGTCACCCCGACGGTGTCGCAGCCATCCTGCTGCGTGCCGCCGAAGTCAGCAAGTCTCTCCGACACAGTCGACAACACAACGGTTCCCGTTACAGGCGTCACAACTGATCTCGTGCCGATGAGGGTAACTCGCCGGGTACGCCCAAAATTGTCTTGGCTCTCAACCGCCGGTCCCCATGCAGGGCGGTCAGCGGCACCGAGCCGTGCGCTGAAGTCCCGGGGAGGCGGTACGGCAAAAGCCGCCGTGGTCTTCGTGGCCACGGCGGCTGTTCTAAAGCTTTGATCCGGTAAGTGCTACCGGAGTCGGATCAGCCGAGCTTGTTGAAGGCCAGCGAGATCGCCGACTTCTTGTTGGCGGCCTGGTTGGCGTGGATGACGCCCTTCGAGGCGGCCTTGTCCAGGCTCTTGCTCGCCGAATGCATCAGCTCGAGCGCCTTGTCCTTCTCGCCCGCAGCCGCGGCCTCGCGGAACTTGCGGATCGAGGTGCGCAGCGCGGACTTCACCGACTGGTTACGCTGGCGCGCAAGCTCGTTGGTGCGGATCCGCTTCATCTGGGACTTGATGTTGGCCACGCCGGTTTCCTCGTGTTCCTTCGTTTGGTGTGTATGCGGGATGCAAAGTCTTCGTGCGCACTACGAGATGGGTAGTCGCAGCACCGACCGTCGAGGCTACCAGGCAAGGTGTCGGGGCACGAAATCGGCCTGGTCCGCGACATGGACGAAACCAGAAATTTATCCCCGTCCAACTGCGCGTTGCCCCTGCGTGATGGACCATTTTTGCATGGCCGCGCTCACTCCCGCCGCAACTGCTCCCGCCGGGGTATTCGCTGGCTATCAGCCCGGACGCTATCACCGCGCCTACGACGAGATGTTCGATTCCGCGGGCCGCCCGCGCTCGCCCTACCGGGGCATATTCAATGCCCTGGCCGCCATCGACGCCGAGGACCTGGCCGCTCGCGCCGAGGCGCTGGACCGCGCCTTCGTCGATCAGGGCATCACCTTCTCTCTCTCGGGCCAGGAGCGGCCCTTCCCGCTCGACCTGGTGCCCCGGGTGATCGCCGCCACCGAGTGGACCAAACTCGAGCGCGGCATCAAGCAGCGGGTGCGCGCCCTGGAGGCCTTCCTCGCCGACGTCTACGGCGAGCAGACCATCCTGCGTGACGGCGTCATCCCCAAGCGCCTGGTCACCTCCTGCGCCCACTTCCACCGGGAGGCCGCGGGCCTGGTGCCGCCCAATGGTGTCCGCATCCACGTGGCCGGAATCGACCTGGTGCGCGACGAGCACGGCGATTTCCGTGTGCTGGAAGACAATCTGCGCTCCCCGTCGGGCGTCTCCTATGTGATGGAGAACCGCCGCACCATGGCCCGGGTGTTCCCGGACCTGTTCGCCTCGCACCGGGTGCGCGCGGTCGGCGACTACCCGGCCCACCTGCTGCGGGCGCTGCGGGCCGCGGCCGCCCCCAACGAGGCCGACCCGACCGTGGTGGTGCTGACCCCGGGCGTCCACAACTCCGCCTACTTCGAGCATTCGCTGCTGGCCCGGCAGATGGGTGTGGAACTGGTCGAGGGCCGGGACCTGTTCTGCCGCGACAATGTCGTCTACATGCGGACCACCGCGGGGGAGCGGCAGGTGGACGTCATCTACCGCCGCATCGACGACACCTTCCTCGATCCCATGCAGTTCCGGCCCGATTCCATGCTGGGCGTCGCGGGCATCCTGAACGCGGCCCGCGCGGGCACCGTGGTGCTGGCCAACGCGGTGGGCAACGGCGTCGGCGACGACAAGCTGGTCTACACCTACGTGCCCGCCTTCATCGAGTACTACCTGGGCGAGAAGCCGATCCTGCCGAACGTGGACTCCTACCGCTGCTGGGAACCGGCCGAACGCGACGAGGTGCTCGACCGGGTCGCGGAACTGGTGATCAAACCGGTGGAGGGCTCCGGCGGGTACGGCATCGTGATCGGCCCGGCCGCGGGCCCGCGCGAACTGGAGGCGACCCGGCGCAAGGTGCGGGCGAATCCGCGCGGCTGGATCGCGCAGCCGGTGGTGCAGCTGTCCACCGTGCCCAGCAAGATCAACGGCCGCCTCGCACCCCGGCATGTGGACCTGCGCCCGTTCGCGGTCAACGATGGCGACGACATCTGGGTGCTGCCGGGCGGACTGACCCGGGTGGCGCTGCCCGCGAACTCGCTGGTGGTGAATTCCAGTCAAGGGGGCGGTAGCAAGGACACCTGGGTGTTGTCCCCGAGAACGTCTGTGGCGCAACGGGAATTGGCGGGCTCGGAGCTGGTCGGCGAAATGGATCTCGCCCTGGAACGGGACCAGTCGCGGGAAGCCCCTTCCGTGCGCACCCATCAGCAGCAACAGTAAGAGAAACAGCAGGAAATCGAGAACATCGGCGGCAATGGCGCTCGGCGGGTGGTTACAGCGTTAGGTGGTCGGATCATGTTGGCGCGCAATGCCGAATCCTTGTTCTGGATCGGTCGGTATGTGGAGCGTGCCGAATATACGGCGCGCATTCTGGATGTCGCGGTCCACCAATTGCTGGAAGAGGCGACCGTCGATCCGGATCGGACGTCGCGGGTCCTGCTGCGCGTGCTCGGTATCGAACCGCCCGAGGCGGAACAGGAATTGGATGTCTGGTCGGTGACGGAGTTGGTGGCTTTCGGCCGCGACGGCGGCTCGATCGTCGATTCCATCAGCCATGCGCGCGAGAATGCTCGCGGCGCACGGGAAGTCACCTCCACCGAAATGTGGGAATGCCTCAATGCCACCTTCAACGGCCTGGCCGCGGCCGAACGGGCGGCGCGGGCGCTGGGGCCGCACGAGTTCTGCCACTACATCACCGACCGCGCCGCCATGTTCGTCGGACTCTCCGATTCCACCCTCAGCCGCGACGACGGCTACCGCTTCCTGCTGCTGGGCCGCTCCATCGAACGCGTGGACATGACCGTGCGCCTGCTGCATTCGCGCGCCGGGGACCGCACCTCGTCCCCGGCCTGGGTGACGGTGCTGCGTTCGGCCGGGGCCCACGACCCGTACCTGCGCACCCACCGCGGTGTGCTCGACGCCAATCAGATCGCGGAATTCATCCTGCTGGACCGGCTGTTCCCGCGGTCGGTGTTCCATTCGCTGCGGGTGGCCGAGGCCTGCCTGCAGGAACTGGATCAACGGCCCAACAGCCGGTTCGCGGCCCGCCACGAGGCGCACCGCCTGCTCGGGCGGGCGCGCAGCGAGCTGGAGTTCCTGCCCTCGACGGTGCTGCTGGAGGACCTGCCCAGCCGGCTGCTGTGGTTGCAGCAGACCTGCCGCGAGGTCGGGGAGGCCGTGGCGCTGCAGTACTTCCACGCCGAGTCCTGGGTGGCGTGGACGGGACTGCACGGCCGCAATGCCGAGCGGATGGAGGAGCCGGCGTGAACGGTCAGGCCCGGAGGCGGGAGCGCGGCGTAACCACACAGGGCCCCGTTCGCGCCGAGGAGGAAACAGCATGAGCTGGCGCATGCGGGTGGTGCACACCACCGGATACGTCTACGACGCGCCGGTCACCCGGTCGTTCAACGAGGCCCGGCTCACGCCGCGCGCCGACAGCCGGCAGAACGTGATCCTCAATCGCGTCGACACCGTGCCCTCCACCCGGTCCTACCGGTACACCGACTACTGGGGGACCGCCGTCACCGCCTTCGATCTGCACGCCCCGCACACCGAACTGGAGGTGACCAGCGCGTCGGTGGTCGAGACCGAGCCGTTCGCGGGCCCGCCCGAGGAACTGTCCTGGGAGGAGCTGCGCGACGACGCCATCGGCGACCGCTTCGACGAACTGCTCGAACCCACCGAGTTCGTGCCCCGGGCGCGGCGGCTGGCCTCGGTGTCGCGGCAGCTGGCCCGCGGCGTGCCGCCCGCCAAAGCGGTTGTCCGCGCGGCCGAATGGGTGCATCGGGAGATGAACTACCTGGCCGGGACCACGTCGGTGCACACCTCCGCGGTGCAGGCGTACGCCGAACGGCAAGGCGTATGCCAGGATTACGCGCACCTCACGCTGCTGCTGTTGCGCGGCATGGGGATTCCCAGCCGGTACGTCTCCGGCTATCTGCACCCCGATCCCGCCGCCGAGGTGGGCCACACCGTGGCGGGCCAGATGCACGCCTGGGTGGAGGCCTGGACCGGGCAGTGGTGGGGCTACGACCCGACCAACAACATTGCGGTCACCGAGCAACACGTCTCGGTCGGTGTGGGTCGTGATTACGCGGATGTGCCCCCCTTGAAAGGTATCTTCAGCGGAAGCGGCTCGACCGATCTCGACGTGGTGGTGGAAATAACCCGCCTGGCCTGAGGTTTCCGGCTCGCGCCGCTCGCTCTACACCGGTGCGTTGTCCATGCAAGCGGAAGGTAGCCGATGTCTCCCACAGCTCAGGAAGTCGCCGAGGATCTCACCGACCTACAACCACCCACGCTGGGGCGCAAGCTGTTCGCCGAGGCGCTCGGCACCTTCGTCCTGGTCCTGGGCGGCGTCGGCACCGCGGTGCTGGCCGGGAGCCGGGTCGGCGCGCTCGGCGTGGCACTGGCCTTCGGCCTGACCCTGCTGTTCCTGGTGTACGCGATCGGCCCGATCTCGGGCTGCCACGTGAACCCGGCGGTCACCGTCGGCCAGCTGCTGCTGGGCCGGGTGAACATCGTGGTCGCGGCGGGCTACTGGGTCGCGCAGATCGTGGGCGGTCTGATCGGTGGCGCGGTCATCTACGCCGTCGCCAAGAACCTGCCGTCCTACGACCGCGCGAAAGACGGTCTGGGGGCGAACGGCTGGGGCGAGCACAGCCCGTCCAAGCTGGTGCTCGGTGACGTCACCACCAATGGCTACGGCCTGGCGGCGGCCATCACCGTCGAGGTGATCCTGACCGCGCTGCTGGTGTTCGTGGTGCTGGCCTCCACCGACCAGCTGTCGGACGTGCCGCTGGCGGGTCTGTCGATCGGCTTCACCCTGGCCGTCATCCACCTGATCTCGATCCCGGTCGACAACACCTCGGTGAACCCGGCCCGCAGCCTGGCGGTGGCCTTCTACCAGGACGGCGCGCCCGCGCAGCTGTGGGTGTTCATCGTGTTCCCGCTGATCGGCGGCGTGCTGGGCGCGCTGGTGTACAGCCTGATGTTCGGCCGCTCGCGCAACATGATCAGCTGAGCGTCGCGAATCCTCGATCGGCCCCCGTTCCGTTCCGGAGCGGGGACCGATCGCTTGTTCGGGAAAGCCCTAGTGCCAGTGGTATTCGGCGCACAGTCGGTGCGCGACCTTGTCGAAGGTCTTGCGCGGCACGATCGCGCCCTCGCGGCGAATGCCCATCTCGGGGACATCGAGCACCCGGTCCAGCCGCACCCAGCTGTCGCGGCCCTCGTGATCCCACGGCCCGTTGCCGATACCCACCCAGTTGTCGTGGTGCGCGTGATCTGCATTGGAGGACAGCATGAGCCCGAGCAGCGTGCCGCCCTCGCGGCCCACCACCAGCACCGGCCGGTCCTTGCCGTTGTCCGGGTCCTCCTCGTAGGGCACCCAGGTCCACACGATCTCGCCCGGATCGGCGCGCCCGTCCAGCTGCGGGCTGTAGACGATCATCCGCGCGCGTTCGTGCGACGGCACCCCCGCCGAGGAGGTCGGCCGCACGTTCACCCCCGGACCCTTGCGGGGCGTCCCCACCGCCTTCAACGCGCGGTCCCAGACCGTCGACTGCCGCACCCGCCCGATCAACTTCGGCGCCTGCTGCGTGACGAGCTGGGTGCCCTGCTCCTTAGCCACGATCCCCAACTGCTTCCCCAGAGCGTTCCACCTGCCGGCCATGACACCGCAGCCTAACGGCGGAGACCCCGATTCTCATCCGCAGTGGATTCGCCTGCGGCGACGGGTCGTTCACGTCCGGGGAAGACCGGGGCGAGGTCATCGGGTCCAACCCCGTAGACTTGCCGGTTGACATGCCGCTGTTTCGCCATGCCGAGGAGTGACTCCGATTAGCAGCTTCGCCGACAAGACGTTCACCGATCCCAGCCGGATCAGGAACTTCTGCATCATCGCGCACATCGACCACGGGAAATCGACCCTGGCCGACCGGATGCTGCAACTCACCGGTGTGGTCGAGGAGCGCGCCATGCGCGCCCAGTACCTGGACCGCATGGATATCGAGCGCGAACGCGGCATCACGATCAAGGCGCAGAACGTGCGGCTGCCGTGGATGGTCGACGGCGAGGACTACGTCATCCACCTGATCGATACCCCCGGCCACGTCGACTTCACCTACGAGGTGTCACGTGCGCTGGAAGCCTGTGAAGGCGCGGTACTGCTGGTCGACGCGGCCCAGGGCATCGAGGCGCAGACGCTGGCCAACCTGTACCTGGCGCTCGAGAAGGACCTGACCATCATTCCGGTCCTGAACAAGATCGACCTTCCGGCCGCGGACCCCGACCGCTATGCCGCCGAGATCGCCCACATCGTGGGTTGCGATCCCGACGACGTGCTGCGGGTCTCCGGCAAGACCGGTGTCGGCGTGGCGGAACTGCTGAACAAGGTGATCGCGGAGATCCCCGCACCGGTCGGCGACCCGGACGCGCCCGCCCGCGCGCTCATCTTCGACTCGGTCTACGACACCTACCGTGGCGTCGTCACCTATGTGCGTGTGGTCGACGGCAAGCTGACCCCGCGTCAGAAGATCAAGATGATGTCCACCGGCGCGCAGCACGAACTGCTCGAGATCGGCATCGTCTCACCGGAACCCAAGCCCACGCAGGGACTGGGCGTCGGCGAGGTCGGCTACCTGATCACCGGCGTGAAGGACGTGCGGCAGTCGAAGGTCGGTGACACCGTCACCACCGCCCGCGACGGTGCGACCGAGGCGCTGGCCGGATATCAGGAACCGCGGCCGATGGTGTATTCCGGCCTGTACCCGGTCGACGGCTCCGACTACCCGGTCCTGCGCGACGCACTCGACAAACTGCAGCTCAATGATGCCGCGCTCACCTACTCGCCGGAAACCTCGGTGGCGCTGGGCTTCGGTTTCCGCTGCGGCTTCCTCGGTCTGCTGCACATGGAGATCACCCGCGAGCGGCTCGAGCGCGAGTTCGGGCTCGACCTGATCTCCACCGCGCCCAACGTCATCTACCGCGTGGTCATGGAGGACGGCTCCGAACAGATCGTCACCAACCCGTCGGTCTGGCCCGAGGGCAAGCTGCGCGAGACCCACGAGCCGATGACCAAGTGCACCGTGATCGCGCCCAGCGAGTTCATCGGCACCATCATGGAACTGTGCCAGGCGCGGCGCGGCGAACTGCTCGGCATGGACTACCTGTCCGAGACCCGCGTGGAACTGCGCTACACGCTGCCCATGGCGGAGATCATCTTCGACTTCTTCGACTCGCTGAAGTCGCGCACCCGCGGCTACGCCTCACTCGACTACGAGGAGGTCGGCGAACAGCAGTCCGACCTGGTCAAGGTGGACATCCTGCTGCAGGGTGAGGCTGTGGACGCGTTCTCGGCCATCCTGCACCGCGACGCCGCGCAGGCGTACGGGCACAAGATGACCACCAAGCTGCGCGAGCTCATCCCGCGCCAGCAGTTCGAGGTGCCGATCCAGGCGGCCATCGGCTCGAAGATCATTGCGCGCGAGAACATCCGGGCGATCCGCAAGGACGTGCTCGCCAAGTGCTACGGCGGTGACATCAGCCGTAAGCGCAAGCTGCTCGAGAAGCAGAAGGAAGGCAAGAAGCGCATGAAGACCATCGGTCGCGTGGAGGTGCCGCAGGAAGCCTTCGTGGCGGCGCTGTCGACCGACTCGGCCACGGACAAGAAGAAGTAGCCGACGCTCCGGGCTTCTGTGCCCCGCTCCCTGCGGGAGCGGGGCACAGTACTAGGGGGAGTGGGTTGGTGTTCGGTCCCGTGCCCGGCTCTCGGAGAATCCGGGCACGGTAATGCCCTCGGAGAACGGGGGCACAGTAATTGGGGGCCGCGGGTGGCGACATCTGCCGTCACCGGGGGGATAGGGTGGGGAAACTTCCGGTCGGCCGGTCAAGCGCAAGGTTCGGTATGCAGGCCCAAAATGGGGCTTCCGTCCGGATTCACAGGGTGACAAGCTGTGTGGCACACCGTTGAGCGCACCATCCCCTACCTGGCGGATGTGACAGACCGGTTATCCGGAAATAGGGTGTGAAACGAGTTTGGTCCGGTGGCCCGCGTACGGCGCCGCCGGAGCCCTGAGAGCGGAGCCAGCATGACACGTGATCTGCCCTTCGACGATGCTTCCGGCGCCGATGAGAACGACGGTGACGCCGCCTATCGCATTGCCAACGGTGTCGCGCGCGTGGCTCGGGGCGGTGCCTACGTGACCGGCGGCGCGCTCATCGCGGCCGGCGGCAGCCGCGGCGGATCGCCCGCGATCAACCACGACAGCAAGAACGTCGGCTGGTCGCAGGCCGAGGACCCGCAGCCGAACGTGCCCAGCCCGACCATCACCTTCCCGGACCTGACCGCCGACTCGCTGCCGCAGCACCACGGTCCCGTGGTCGCGCCCGTCAACGGCGTCTTCGGGCCGCTCGGTGAATACCACGGCACCGACGCCGGACTGTTCCCCTCGCTCGACGCCATCCCGTCCACCGAGCCCTCGCACGCCGGCTTCCACGGCATGGGTCTGCCCGACACCGACACCGGCGCGTCCATGACCGCCTTCCCGACCTACGGGCCGCGCCCGGGCTGGGGTCTGCCGATGGAGAGCGAGCAGCCGACGGAATCGGAACCGGCGCAAGAGAATCCGCAGCTGCCGTCGCTCGACCAGTCACACCTGCCGGGCCTGCCGGGCTTCGCGTCCGGCCTGCCCGGTTTCGGGCTGCCCGGCTCCGACGGCATGCACCTGCCCGGCATGGGAGCGACGGGCCTGGTGCCCGACCATCAGCCCGGCCTGGCCGACCACTCCGGCGCGTTCGACGGCATCGGCGCGGGCGCCGGTCAGGGCGGCGGCGTCTTCCTGGGCACCGACTGGGCCTTCGACGCCCACGTCGGCCTCGACGGCGTGTGGTTCCACTCCAATCTGAAGGCCGATCTGGGTGTCGGCGCGGTCGGCAACCAGCTCGACGCCTACAACCAGCAACTGGGACAGGGGATTTCGCACATTCCGGCGAACACCACCCTGCCCAACAATGGCGCGCCCGCCACCACGGGTACGTCGACGCCGCAGTCCGCGCAGCCCGCCGACAAGTCCGGCGCCACGACCGCCGCCGGCGTGAACGGTGTTCCGGGACACGGTGTCTCGGAACCGTCGTCCGCCGGCGCCCCCGGTTCGGGGTTGTCCGAGAAGCGGCGCCACAGCGCGTCGTCGACCTTGCGGTCCACGCCGCGAATGGTCTTCCACTCGT